>CAWAAD010000005.1:0-200262 GCA_963779895.1 uncultured Actinomycetes bacterium
CCAGATCAGCAGGGGGCTACAGGCGACGAGCACCGCCGCGAACAGGCCGGCGCGATACGAGGCGAAAAGGCGGCCGAGCAGGAACGCGACTGGCACGGTGGCAGTGCCCAGCACGGCGGACAGCGACCTCAGGCCAACCTCGCCCGTCCCGACGAGCCTGGACCAGGCCCATGCGAGCAGCGCCGAGTCATTCATCCTCAGGCGCTTAGTTGCGACTATCCAGCCGCGAAGTCAAGCCCATGGCCTTGTGTCCATGGCGCCCTACCGTTTTCAGCGCGGGTGGGGGAAGATCTGGCCGTGGCGACTGATCGAGCCACGCGTGGAGGCTTCCGAACGTGGCCGCGCCGCGCGCTCATGCACGTCGGCCTTGGCCGTCGCCTCTGGTGGCGAGGTCGCAGGCGGAACGAGGTCGACTTCTGGGCCGGCTGGCTCACCGGGGCGCCGGGCACCGAACAGTGGGCGGACGACCGCGAGGAGCGCTTGAACCCCGAGGCGGAGATCCGCGATCCAGTCGTGCGCGCCGAGCTCGAACGAAGCGATGCCCAAGAGATCTCAATCCTCGACGTCGGCGCCGGGCCACTGACCTGGCTCGGCTACCGCTACTCCGGCAAGCAGCTTACGATCGTGCCGGTCGACCCGCTCGCCTCCGAGTACGACCGTCTCGTCCGCAAAGCCGGGCTCGAGCCGCCGGTAAGGACGATCCCAGTCGCGGGCGAGGCGCTTCTGGAGCACTTCGAGCCGGGAAGCTTCGACATCGCTTACGCGACCAACGCGCTCGACCACAGCGCCAACCCGCTCACGATCATCTCGAACATGGTCACGGTTGTGCGCCCCGGGGGTTCCGTGATCCTCCGGCACAAGCACAACGAGGGTGCGAACGCACGCTACAGCGGACTGCACGCCTGGAACTTCGACACCGTCGACGGCCAGCTACTCCTCTGGAACGAAGCCACAGAGGTCGACGTGGGCGCAGCGCTCGCCGAACGTGCAGAAACGACGGCGTGGCGAGAGGACAACGAGGTCGTCGCGCGCCTCGCCGTCCGCGAAGCGCCCGACTCAGGCGGCCTTGATCTCGAGGATCTTGAACTTGAGCGAGCCGCGCGGGGCCGCCACCTCGACGACCTCGCCCTTCTTCGCCCCATGATCGCCTTGCCGACCGGCGACTCGTTCGAGAGCTTCTGCTCGGCCGGGTTCGCCTCCGCGGAGCCGACGATCCGGTACTCGAACGTCTTGTTCGCGCCGATGTCCCGCAGCTTGACTTCGAGCCGACCGAGACGACGTCCTTGGCGATGTCCTTCTTCTCGATCACGCGCGCGGCAGCAGCCGCTCCTCGAGCGTCGCGATCCGGTGCTCGAGCAGCGCCTGCTCGTTCTTCGCGTCGTCGTACTCGGCGTTCTCGGCGATGTCGCCGAACTCGCGGGCGACGCGGATCCGGTCTGCGACCTCGCGCCGCTTGCTCGGTCGAGAGGTACTCGATCTCCTGCTTCAGCTTCTCGTAGCCCTCTTTGGTGAGGATGACTTCCTTGGCCAACTCGGCCTCCTCGAAAAGAAACGCGCGGCGCCTCGGCGCCGTCGCGGGCGCGGAATGGTACCGGCAGGCGCGTGACGGCGCAAGGGTGCTGCGCGGCTACGCATTTCCGCGCTTTGGGCGTAGATCTGCGATCTTCCTGGTGGATCGGCGCCGGTCGAGGTGCCGACGCGCGTCGTGCTCGCCCCGATGGCCGGCGTCAGCGTGCAGGCGTTCCGCCGCCAGGGCCGCCGCTTCGGCGCGGGGCTCGTCTGCTCGGAGATGGTCAGCTGCGCCGGGCTTGCACCACGGCAACGAGCGGACGCTCGGCTACCTGCGGATCGCCGCGGACGAGCATCCGCTCGCCGTTCAGATCTTCGGCTCGGAGCCGCGACTGATGGCCGAGGCGGCGCGGATGGTCGAGGACGCCGGCGCGGACATCGTCGACATCAACTTCGGCTGCCCCGTGCGCAAGGTGACGAAGACCGGCGCCGGCGCGACGCTGCTCGAGGACCCGGCGCCGGGCGTGCGCGGATCGTCGCCGCGGTCGCGGATGCCGTGGACGTGCCCGTCTCCGTGAAGATGCGGCGCGGGCTCGAGGACGGCTCGCGCGCCTGCCTCGACGTCGGCCCGCGGCTCGTCGAGGCCGGCGCGGCGACGCTCACGCCTGCACCCACGCTCGGCGAAGCAGATGTACACGGGGACCGCCGACCACTCGCTGACCGCCGAGCTCGTCGACGCTGGTCGACGTCCCGGTGATCGCCTGCGGCGACATCACCTCGCGGGCGCGGGCGCAGGCGGTGCTGGCGACCACCGGTGCGGCCGCGGTGATGGTCGGCCGCGGCGCGCAGGGCAACCCGTGGGCGCTCCGCGAGATCGTCGACGGCGACGGCGCCGAGCCGACGCGCGAGGAGGTCGTCGCCGAGCTGGTCCTGTTCATTCGCGAGACGGTCCGCGAGATCGGCGAGCGCCGCGCGACCGGGTTCCTGAAGAAGTTCTACGGCTGGTACCTGGGCCGCGGCCGCTTCCCACGCCCGTTCAAGCAGGAGCTGGTCCTGCTCGACGCTCGACGAGGCGGTGGCGAGCGGCTGTTCGCCGCCGCGCCGGGGGCCGCCGAGGTGCTCGAGCGCCTCGAGGCCGAGCAGCCGCCGGCGCGACGACCGGTGCTCGAGCCTCCCGATCTCGATCTACGGCGGCGGCTGACGTGGCCCCGGAGCCGGCGAACGATGCGCCGTACCGGCTGATCGAGGACGTCACGTTCGGCGAGGGAGTAGTTGTCTCTCCGTTCACCAACCTCTACGGCTGCCGGATCGGCGACGAGACGCGCGTCGGGCCGTTCGTCGAGATCCAGCGCGACGCCGTGATCGGGGCGCGCTGCAAGATCCAGAGCCACGCCTTCATCTGCAGCGGCGTCGAGCTCGAGGACGAGGTCTTCGTCGGCCACGGGACGCTCTTCATCAACGACAAGCTCCCGCGGGCGACGACTGACGCCGGCGAGCTCAAGACCGGAGCGGATTGGGAGCAGTTGAGGACAGTCGTCGAACGGGGGGCCTCGCTGGGATCAGGTGTCGTCGTGCTCGGCGGGGTGCGCGATCGGCGCCGCCGCTCTCGTGGGTGCAGGCGCCGTGGTCACACGGGACGTTCCGGCCGGTGAGACGGTCGCCGGGGTGCCGGCCCGGGCGCACCGGTAGGGCGCGCTCAGGCCCCGGTGCGAACGGCTTCGAGGTAGCGGGGCTGCACTTCGTCGAACGGCCCGCTCTCGCGTACCTCCCCGTCCTGCATCCAGATCGCCCGCGTGCAGAGACGTGCCAGCATTTCATGGTCGTGTCCGCTCGCCACGACGACGCCGCCCGCCTGGATGATCGAGCGCGCCCTCTCCTCGACGATGGCCCTGAACTGGTGGTCGAGCGCCTCGTGCACCTCGTCGAGCAAGAGGATCTCGGGGTCGGCCTCGTCGGCGACTGCGAATCCGAGCCGCGCGCGCATCCCCTGCGAGTACGTCGAGACCGGTTGATCGAAGGCCTCGCCGAGCTGGCTGCGCTCCCGAACCGGACTCGAGAGCCCGGCGGGACCCCGCCGGACAAACCGCCGAGCACGCCCAGGAGCATCGCGTTCTCCCGGCCAGTCAGCAGGTGAAGCAGCCCGGCTTCGACGGACAGTAGTGAGGCGACCCGGCCAGAAACGACCACCTGGCCCTCGTCCGGCCAGTAGATCTGGGCGAGGAGTCGGAGCGTGGTGGTCTTCCCCGAGCCGCTCGGCCCGATCAAGGCAATTCCCTCTCCTCCGGTGGTCTCGAAGCTGACCCCGCGGACTCCCCACTTCGTCGAGCCGTATCGACGCAAGCGGGCCGCGACCGGGGTTACAACCTTCTGGTGTCGATCGAAGTAGAAGCGAATTCCGACGCCGTCGAGACGGATCACTCAGACCACCTTCGCGAACTGGCTCTGCTCGGAGCCGAACAGCGGAACGAAGACGAGCAGCATCAGCGAGGCGAACACCAAGGGGTAGAGCAGCATCCAGGGTGCCGGCGACTGCCCGTCGAGCAGGATGCTCCGGTAAGCCTCGAACAAGCCGGTCAGCGGGTTGAGTCGCAGGATCTCCTCCGACCGCGAACTGGCCGCGGCCAGGGGGACCAGCCCCGGCCCCAGGAAGAACAGCATGCGCACGAAGCTGAGCAGGAACGGCTTGAGCTCGTGCGCCCAGAGTCCGAGCAACGACGCGGCGTACGCGCCCGCGGCCGCAAGGTAGACGTTGACCAAGACAATGAGCGGCAGCCAGCCGATGACCGGGGTGGGCGCAACGCGGTAGATGGCCATCATCACGACGACGACGGAGAAGCTTGCGACGAAGTTCGTGCTCTCGGTCAAGGTGGACGACAGCGGAATCAGCTTTCGCTCGAAGCGCATGTTGAGGAGAATGGGGCGACGGACGGTGATCGCCTCCATCGCGTTCGCCACCGTCAAGAACACGAACTGAAAGGGAACGATTGCCGCGGCAAGGCTCAGGCCCACAGCGTGCCCCGGCCGGTTGAGCACGAAGGTGACGAGCACGAGGTACACGCCGACGAGCGCGAATGGCTCGAGGAGCCAGCGAAGAAACCGACCGGGACCACGCCCGTAGCGGTAGCGCAGATCGGCCTCGGTCAGCGCCCGGAGCAGTTCGGCGATGCGGGGGAGTGACCGCATGGCGCGGCCTACGCGCACCCGACGCGGAAGATGCGCCGAGGGTGCAAGAGCCTCCACCTTGCCTTCCACGTCTCGCAGGGTAGCGTCGCCGCCTAACGGGAGCCTCCCCAATTCAGACTGTTTTCTTGGCCTTAAGAGTCACCAGCACCGGAAAGAACGGATCGACCACATTGAGCTCCTGGGTCGAGAGCTCCTCTGCCGCCATGCCCATCAGGAAGGCGACCGCAGTCAGAACGTTGCCGTACGCCCGAGCCTCCACTGCACCACCCACGAACGCTTCTGCGAAGACGCGCTCGCAGCCGAGGGCAGTCATTCGCCAGTACTCACTCGCCAGAGTTCCCCAGCGATCCGGCTGACCGCCGGGTACCGTGCACAAGACGATCCCGCCCGGACGAAGTATTCGGTGGACGCGTTCGACCGCGGACTGCAGCTCGTAGACGTACTGGAGCGTCTGGGTCAATACAAAGCAGTCAAAGGTCTCGCCCGGAACGTCGTCGGCAGCCGACAGGTCGGCGACGATCGTTGCGGCCGGATCGAAGCGTCGATGTCGAGGACGTCACTACCGTCGACACCAACACCGAAGCGGAGGGTGTAGTCCGCGTTCAGCACCTCGAGTACGTGTCCGCGAATCGCCTTGCGTTCTTCCGCGAGGAAGCGCTCGATGTAGTAGCGGTCGATCGGCGTGCCTCTATCACGGCCCCAGTGATCGCTGAGAGGTGTCGTCCGGCGAATCGAGCCGAGCCACGCTGGCAGCGAAGGCGCTGACGCCGTCGACGCCAGCGAAGTGGATCTCGGGCAGCGGGCGATGGTGTCAAGGTCCCGTCACCAGACGCAACGTTACTGCGTCGAGCTGCCGCGACGAGCGCATCCTTCATAGTCTGAGGGAGCAGACATCATCACTGCGAGTCTGCCGTGGGCGAGATGACGCGCAACCGAATCCGAACCTTTCTGGCGCCTGCCGCGACCACGCGAGCGTCGCCGCGCGCGATTCCGAGCTTCTCGGTGGTGATCGCGGCCCACGAAGCCCGGGCGACTATCAACGAGGCAATCGACTCCGTCCTCGCCCAACGGTCGCGCCGCTCGAGCTGATCGTCTGCGATGACGGTTCTACGGACGGGACGGGCGAAGCCGTTGCTGCCTACGGTGAACAGGTGACGTATGTGCGCAAGCAGCACGGAGGCGTCGCATCGGCGAGGAACGCCGCCCTCGAACTCGCGAGCGGGGAGTTCTTCGCTGTCCTCGACGCCGACGACGTCTTCGAGCCGGAGCGGTTGGATGCCCTGACGGAGCTTGCGCTGCAGCGGCCGGATCTCGACATCCTCTGCACGGACGTAGTCCTAGGAGCGAGAGGGACGGGCTGTCGGCACATTCATCGCCACCTGCCCGTTTGAGACCGCCGACCAGAAGGCGGCCATCCTCGAACGCTGCTTTTGCATCGCACCGACCGTGCGACGCGATGCACTCGTCGCGGTGGGAGGCTTCGACGAGTCGCTGCGCAGCGGCTCGGACTGGGAGTGCGCGATCCGCTTGATTCACGCCGGCGCAGGGCAGGTCTAGTCCAGGAGCCGCTCTACCGCTATCGCGTCCAAGGCAAGACCCTGACCTCTGACCGGGTGGCGACGCGTCGGGACCGCGTGTTCTTTCTTGAGCGCATCAAGAACTCGTATGACCTCGGCGAAAGCGAGGCGGCAGCGCTCAGGCGCTCGCTGGCCGCGCAGAGGAGCGCTCTCGTCCTCACGGAGGCCGAGGCTGCGCTCCGTTCGCGAGCGCCGGACGCGCGGGGCCGCGCCCTCGCGGTCGCGCGCGGCTCCGGTGTCTCACTTCGGCAGCGCGCCGCCGCTGTCATGGCTACGCTCGCTCCGCGCACGGCCGGGCGGCTTCTCGACCGCCGCGAACGTAAGACCGGCTATTCGCGGCTCGGCGCGCTCCCTGCCGCAGTGAGGCCGGGGCGGCCGGGAACGTCACTCGGAGCGCGTATACGCGAGAGGCCAGCGCGTGACGACATGCCCGCCCAACGACCACCGCAACCGTCAGGTGCCCGTCAGGCACTTTGCGCGGTAGCGCAAGTCCGAGCGCCAGCTTGTCGACACCGAACCGTGCCGCTCGCTTCCAGCACTGCGCGGGTGGCTTTCCGGCCCGACCGATGCAGACGGAATAGCGCTCCGAGGGTCGTCCCCGGCTGAACGCGTCGTAGAAGGAGAAGTAGAAGCCTTCTCCGGCCCTCCCGAAATGAGTCGGTATCCGGAGCCCGTTCTCGACGGCCCCAGTGAAGCGGTAGTCGGGTTGCTGCCGCGTCGCACCCCCGGCGGCGAGCGCGGTCGCGACGAGGAGGACCGTGAGGCCCGCAACTACAGGAAAGAGAATGCGCTGCACGCTTTGAGGTTACCGGCATTTTGGCCCCACGCCTAGATCGGCTCGTTCGGCCCGCGGGAGCTGTGGTCCCCGACGCCGGCGCGCCGATTCCACTCCTCCGCGAGCTCGCGGAGGCCGGCGCCGTCGGAGCGCCACGCGTTCCGCGCGTGCTGCCACATCGTCCCGCGATAGACGGAGTCGCGGCGAAGGAGGCCGATGCCCGCCGAGCCGAGATACTGGCAGCCCGTCGCGAGAGCGGCGACCCGTGCACCTGCGGCCGAGTGGTGCTTGCTCCAGTACCGCCGCCGGCCACGCCAAATCTCGTTGATCCGATGCTCCGGAATATGTGCCCTGAACAGCGATTCGTGGTGGACGACTGTCACGGCGGGGAAGTAGCGCACGTCCCAGCCCGCGCGGCGAAGGCGGAGGCAGAGATCGACCTCCTCGAAGTACATGAAGAAGCTCTCGTCGAACAGGCCGACCTGTTCGAGCGTCTCACGACGCAGTACGAACGCCGCTCCCGTGACCCAGTCGACTGCCCTCGGCCGCTCACCCCGCGACTGGGCGATCCCGACCCGACCGAGGGTCGGCAACCCGAGCAGAGCGACCGCCGGCGACGGGAAACGCCAGGCCGAGTGTTGCGGTCGTCCCTCCGGATCGACGATTCGTGGCCCGAGCGCAGCCGTCCTCGGATTGGCGTCCATCTCCGCAACGATCCGCGCGAATCCCCAGTCTTCGCTCTCGGTGTCCTCGTTCAGGACGTAGACGTAGCGTCCGGTAGTTGCGCGGATGATCGTGTTGTGATTCGCGCCGAAGCCCGCCCGAAAACGTTGCTCGATCACGCGCACATCGGGAAACCGTTTGCGGACGGCCTCGACCGAGCCGTCGTCTGAGGCGTTGTCGAGAACGACGATCTCGACCTCGACGTCGGCTGTGAGGCCGGCGTGCACCGTTTCGAGGCACGAGAGGAGCAGCTCTCGGCTGTTCGCGTTGACGATCGAGAGCGAGAGGTCGGTCACATCCCGACGAAGCTAACACGCACTCATCGCATGCCTGGAGCCATCGATGCGCCGTGCAATGATGATTCGAAGCCATCGCTAAAGACGCACTCATGACCTCAACGCCACAGGCCGACTCGCAGACCGCCGCAAGGCGGGTGCTTGTCTGCACGCCGTTCACGCCACGCCTCGACGCCAGGCACGGCGGCAAGGCGACTTCACAACTCCTGCTGCACCTGGCCCAGCGCAACCACGTCGCGCTGCTCTGCCTGCGCGCGCCCGACGAAGATCCCGTCGACCCCGCGATCGCCCGTAGTTGCGCGCTCGCTCAGGAGATCCCTGTGCGGAGAGAAGGCCGCATTCCGCGCCGGCTCGTCTGGGGAGCCGGCATGCTCGCAGGCCTGCCACCGTGGGCCATGGACTGTCGCAGCCCGGCGTACGCCGAGGCGCTGGAGCACCTCCTCGAGGCCTGGCGGCCGCAGGTCGTGGAGTTCCATCTCCAGGTCATGGCTCAGTACGTGCGGCGCGTTCGCGGCCGGGAGGTTCCGACGATCCTCGTCGAGTACGACCCGCCATCGGCGTGGGCCGAGGAAATGGTGAAGGCGACGACGGGCCTGAAGCGGCTAGCACGGCGTTTCGAGGTCACATCCTGGCGCCGTTACGAGCGAGCGACACGGCCACATTTCGACGCAATCGTGGCGTTCGCGGAGCGTGACCTTTCCGATGTGAAGCCGAGCGCCGGACAAGCCTCGCTCCTGACGATTCCGCTGGCGGTCGACGTTCCAGCACGGCCGCTGGACCCCGAGGGCACGGGGCCGCCGACGATCCTCTTCGTCGGTGCATTTGCTCATCATCCCAACGTCGACTCTGCCCTCTGGCTCGGTCGCCGGATCCTTCCTCGCGTTCTCGAGCGCGTGCCCAACGCGCGGCTCGACCTGGTGGGTCACGAACCGGGCGAGAACGTGCGCGCGCTAGCGGGCGCAGCGGTCGCGGTCCACGGCTCCGTTCCCGACGTGACGCCGTATCTCGACCAGGCAGCAGTGGTGGTGGCGCCGATCCGGGTCGGCGGAAGCATGCGCATGAAGGTGCTCGAGGCGCTCGCCGCGGGGAAGGCCCTGGTGGCGACCCCGCGGGCGGCGGAGGGCGTGGAGGCCACGCCGGGGGAGCAGTACCTCCTCGCGGACGGCGAGGACGAGCTCGTGGAGGCACTCGTCGGCCTTCTGCTCGACCGCGACCGGCGCCGGGCCCTGGGAACAAGCGCTCGCCGCTGGGCCGAGCAGCACCTCGGCTGGGGAAAGGGCGTCGAGGCATTCGAGGATCTGTACGACGCCCTTACGAGCCGAGGTAGCCCGAGCGCGTGAGATTCCTGGCTCCCCCAGGCCCCCAGACCGAGCCGGGGCCGTCGCCGAGCTTCTCGGTGATCATCGCGGCCTATCAGGTCGCGGACGTGATCTCCGATGCCCTTGACTCTGTCCGCGAGCAGACCCTGCGGCCTCTCGAGGTGGTCGTCTGCGACGACGGCTCGACCGACGATCTCGAAGCGGCACTCGAGCCTTACCGTGACGAGATCCAGCTCGTGCGGAAGGCAAACGGCGGAGAGGCATCCGCCAAGAACGCGGCCGCGGCGGCGTCGACCGGCGACTTCGTAGTCATCCTCGACGCAGACGACGCGTTCCTGCCGACGCGGCTCGAGGGGCTTGCGGAGCTCGCGCAGCTCCGACCAGACCTCGACATCCTCACGACCGACGCCTACCTCGTGGTCGACGAGCGGAGGGTCCGCAGGAACTACGACCGCGGCTGGACGTTCGAGGTTCGTGACCAGCGCCGAGCGATTCTTCAGCGCAACTTCATCTTCGGTCATGCGGCCGTGCGGCGAGAGCTGCTCCTTCGGCACAACGGCTTCGACGAGTCGATTCTCTGGACGACCGACTGGGAGCTCTGGCTGCGGTTGATCCTGGCCGGCGGTCGGGCCGGGTGCGTCGACGAGCCGCTCGCGCTCTACAGGCTGCGCGAGACCAGTCTCACGGCGCAGCGCCGGGACCTGCTCCTCGGCAAGATCGCGACGCTCGAGAAGGCCCGCTCGAACCCTGACCTGCTCGAGGCCGAGCGGCCCGTCCTCGAACTTTCGATAACGCAGTACCGCAGCGAGCTCGCCCTGATGGACCTACGCCTGGCGCTGGCTGCAGGCGACAAGACGGCCCGCTGGCAGGCACTGCACCTTCTCCGCGCGCCGCGCAAGCCTTTGCGGTTGCGCGTGGAGCTGGCGGCAATGGCGGCAGCTCCCGTGGCCGCCGGGCGCTATCTACGCCGTCAGGCCGACGACTTCTGGGTCGGTGCGGGCGGCACCCGCGTCCGGCGTGGGAGCAGCTGACTCGGCCTCCCGCGTGCGACTGGTCGCCTACACCGACAATGTCGACCTCGGCGGCGCCGACCTCAGCATGGCGCACCTGCTCGCTCGCCTGGACCCGGCGGTGGAGGTGACCGTGCTCGGTGTCGCTGACGCGATCGTCGAACGCGTCGCGGCGGCCCGGCCCGGTTCAGCCAGCCGGGTAGTGTCGCGGCCGACGAGCGGCCGCGACTGGAAGAGCCTTCGAGCCCATGTCCGTGCCCTCCGGGAGGTCGCTCCCGACATAGTCCATGCCAACCTCGCGAGCCCCTGGTCATGCCAGTACTGCATCGCCGGCGCGGGCCTCGCACGCCGGCCGCGCGTCGTCGCCGTCTACCAGCTGGGGAGGCCGGCGGTCAGCGGGGCGCCAACGCCGCGCGAAGCGGCTGACGTCTCGCGCGGTCGACCGCCACGTCGGCGTCGGAGACCGCACGTCGCGTGAGATCGAGACGCTGGTCGGGCTACCGGCGGGTCGGTCGTCACGATCCACAACGGCGTGCCCGACGAGCGCTCGCCGGCACTCGACCGTCCGAGACCGGGACCTATCGTCGGCGCGATCGGCCGGCTCGAGCCGCAGAAGGGATTCGACTTGTTGATCAGGGCGATGCAACAGCTCGAGGGAGTCACTCTGGTGCTCGTCGGCGAAGGAAGCGAGCGGGGGCCCTTGGAACAGCTCGCGAGGGACGTGGGCGTCGCGGAGCGGGTTGTCTGGGAGGGCTGGAGCGACCGCGCACGCACCTACCTGGGCGCGTTCGATGTCTTCGCGCTCCCGTCGCGTTTCGAGGGATTTCCGCTAGTCGTGCTCGAGGCGTTGCTCGCCCGCTCCGCCGTCGTGGCGGCGGATGTCGGCAGCGTGGCGGAAGCCGTGCGCCACGAGGAGACAGGGTTGCTCGTCCCACCCGACGATCCGGCGGCGCTCGCTGCGGCGCTCCGACGGCTCTTTGCGGATCCCGACCTCCGGCGGCGTCTCGGCGAGCAGGGACGACGTCTGGTCCTCGAGCGGTTCACCGCCGACCATATGACGCGCGGCTTCGAGCGACTCTACGCCGAACTTTTCCGCCCAGAGTTGTAGACACAGCACGAGATTCCGCCCTATCGTGTGTGGCGGGATGCGGACCACTGGTCCCCGTACGATCTTGCGAGGCGGGGAGCCGGAGCGAAGATGAGCGACGTCACACTTGACGCTGGTAGTGAGGTAGCACCCGCCCGCGGGCTGGCCTGGGCTCGCACGGCTGCAGTCCTGGTCGCCGGGATCGTCGTCATGAGCGTCGTTCTGCACGTCGTCTGGCTGGTGCGATTTCGCCAGGGCTACGTCACCGAATGGGACGAGTCGGCCTACATGCAGTACGCGTTGAGCAACTTCGACGCTCTGCACGACCAGGGTCTCTTGGCTTTTGCAAGGACCGTCGGGCACCGCGGAACGGCCGGCCCACTGCTGCCATTCGTGACATCGCTTGCGTATCCGATCGTCGGCCGCGGCATCTTCGGCAGCCTGCTCGTTCTGCCGCTCTTCTTCGCAGGGCTCGTTGGCGCCAGCTTCGGCCTCGCTCGCCGGATCGTCTCGGATTCCTGGGCGGTGGTAGCCGCAATGGCCGTAGCCGGAATCCCAGCCGTGATCGACTACGCGCGGCTCTTCCACTTCGCCCTGCCCGGCGACGGCGTGCATGACGGCGGCTCTCTGGGCGCTCCTCCGCTCGGAGCGGCTCCAACGCGCGCGCTGGGCCCTCGCCTTCGGGTCTCTTCGTGGGGCTCACGCTGCTCTCGAGAACCATGACGTTGTCCTACATTCCCGGCCTTGCCCTGGCCGCGGCGGCACAGCTCCCGGGGCGCGCGGCTGGGCTTCGGCTGAGCGTCCGCAACCTCGCCCTTGCCTCAGGCGCAACGATCATCGTCGCCGGGCCGTGGTACCTCCGGAACGCCCGAAGCGTCTACGACAACCTCGTGGGTCAGGGATACGGTGAGGGCGCCACCGTGTTTGGGCGGCACTACGCGTTCGCTTCATGGGGCTACTGGACGAAGGAGCTTCGCCTCGACCTTACGTATCTATGGCTTCCGCTCGCCGCGGCCCTGCTCAGTGCATTCTTGCTCGCATTCGCGTACCGAATGGCGCGTGACCGGCGGGTCCCACGGCCAACGCGCCCGCGCACCGATCGAGCCGTTGCCCTCCTGTCGCTGGTAATCGTCGTGCTCCAGGGCTACCTCGTGCTCACCACCTCGCGCAACAAAGGGACCGCTTTCGCGCTTCCGTGGATCCCGACACTGGTCGTCCTCGGGGTGATCGCCGTCGCGAGCATCCCCGTCCGTTTTATGCGTTTGGGGCTCGCGACAATCTTCGTCGCCGTCAGCGTCTCTGCGGTCGCTTCCAAGAGTGGCTGGTTTGCTCCACTGGCCACCCCGAGAAGCGTTTCCGTTCCGGGCCTTAGCTCCGTCCGCGTCACCGACGGGAGAGGGATCATCCAGACCGAAGTGCAGAGCGCGGGCTACGACATCGGGCCCATCACGCACCCGCTGCCGGCGATGCATCGACGATGGCTTCCGTACGCGCGCAACGTCCTCGGCTGGTCAATTGCGCGCGCTGAACGGCGTGCGGTGCCGCTCAACCTCACGGTGGGCCTTGTCGAGCAAATCCTGTCGAACTCCCGGTTCAGGCTTGCGGGCCAGCTGTGGTTCCATCGCTACGTGGGCGTTGACTATCTCCGCCCCTACCCGGACGGTGACAACGTAGCCGCCTATCGGCGACAGCTGAACTCCCCGAGGCGAGTCGACGCGCTCCTGATTGGGAACCCCTCGCCGGTGAAGCACCCGCGAATCGTCATCACGCGCAGCAAGGTCGAAACCGCTGCCCGGTCACTCGGATTCGCGCCCGTCAAGTCCTTCACGCTGCCAGACGGGCGGAAGCTCTGGATGTGGTGGCGGGAGATCCCACGGACTCAGGCCGGAACGGGCGCGTGAAGCGAGCACTCGGCAGTCCTTGATCCTCCTCCACGCTCTCGAGCCTCCGCCCGGCAGCGCGCTCGCGCGCTCCTTGCAAAGCGCGGCGCAGCGCGACGGGCTCGAGCCGCTCATAGGCGCGTTCCCCGCCCCAATCGCAAGACTCTCCGGACCGGCGGACGTTCTTGCTGTGGCCGGGCGCGGGCTTCCTGAAGGCCCCGCGAAGGCCGAGGCAATGGCGGTCCGGCTACGCCGCCGCAGCGCGGAGCTCGAGTGGGGCCCACCGGAGCTCTGTAGCGACGTGAGCTCGTACGTCGAGCTCTGCCGTGCGCGCGGCTTCTCCTCGGTCGCGATGGTTCGATCGGATCCGTCGCTCCTGACCGAGCTTCAGCTTGGTGCGTTCTTCAACGACTACTGGCCCTTTCGGCTGGCACGACGGATCCTCATAGCCGCTCCCCACAAGATCCTCGAGAAACTGCCGCGTGCGACCGCGGCCGACGCAGCGTTCTGGGCCGGCGTGCGCTCCGCCGCCTCGGACCGAGAGTGGGCGCGCCTCACGCGCAGCTCGTACGTCGTCCTCACCTACCACCGGCTCGCGGCGAACGGGTCCCGGGACAGGAGCGGCTGGACGTCGATCCGGCGATGCTTCAGCGGCATCTCCGCTGGCTGCGCCGTCTTCGATTCCGACCGCTTTCCTCGGACGAGCTCCTCAACTTTCATGGCGACCCCTCCGCGACGTTGCCGAGGCGCAGCTTCGTCCTGACAGCCGACGATGGCTTCCGGGACGCGGTGGTCGCGCTCGACGGCCAGATCACGAGCAGGCCTCAGCTCTTCGTGAACACGGCGTGTGTCGGCGGTGTCGCTTCCTTTGCAGATGACCGCCCGCTCGCCGGCTGGGACGAGCTGCGCGAGCTCGCGGCGCAGGTGCAGTGATCGGTTCGCATGCTCGCACGCACGTCCGTCTGGCCCAATCGCCGATCGAAAACCTGGACGAGGAGCTGTCGGGATCGCTCCTCGAGCTGCGCGCACATGTGCCCACGGCGGTTCCGGTCCTGGCCTATCCGCACGGCAGCCATGACGAAGCTGTCCGCGCCGCCGCCATCGAGGCGAGCTACGCCGCCGCCTTCACGACAGAGGTCGGTCGAAACGGCGCCGGGACGGACCGCTACTGCCTGCGCCGCGTGAGCGTGAAGGACTGGGACGGGCCGCTGTCCGTGCTTTGGAAAGCGACAACCGGCGAGCTCCTTCCGCGAGCCTGGGACCGGTGGGCACAGCGGCTGAGACGGGCACACCTTGCTCTAAAACGCCGATAGCCAGCCCGCATCTACCGCTGTACATTGAGAGGGAGGCGGACTCGCCTGCCGTCGGCGGCGACGATTGGAGGCAAGAGGCAGGATGAACACCGAAGCGGCGAATCCGAAGCGCATGCGAGTTGGCCGGTTCCACAGAGTTCTCGATTTGCCACGAACGTGGCGCGGCAGGCGAAGACGCCCCAGCGGGCAGACGCTGGACTCGAAGCATCTGTCCGAGCTTGCATGGTGGGAACAGGGGCTTCGCAAGCGTGTCGCCTGGTACCGAGGAGAGCGGACAATGTACGGCCAGCCCCCGCCGGCCGACGACCAGAGGCACGCCCGAGCGACGGTCGAGGCAAGCGCGGGCGTGACGACGGTCGCGGTGAGCCTCGACCGCTATCCGAAGGCGCTCAAGATCCCGCGCGACCACTTCGCCGGCAAGACGATCCTCGACCTCGGCTGCGGGCCGTACCCACTCTCGATCGCGTTTACGGACTGCAGGATCGTCGGGCTCGACCCGCTTGTGCAGGAGTACGAAGCGGTCGGCTTCCCGCTGGCCGAGTTCGCCGATCGTGTCACCTTCGTCCGAGGCTTCGCCGAGGACATGCCGTTCGCTTCTCAGTCATTCGACGCCGTCATCTCAGTCAATGCAATCGACCACGTGGACGACTTCACAACGGCCGCCCGGGAGATCGGGCGCGTACTCAAGAAAGACGGCGTGCTCCGGATGCAAGTCCATTACCACGCCCCGACCGAGCTCGAGCCGCACGCGCTCGACGACGAGATGGTCCTGGCCCATCTCGGGCATCTTCAGATCAGGAAGGTCAGCGACGAGCCGGCGGTGATCACGGCGCGCGAGCCCGGAGAGGCCCCGAGGGCGGCGCCCGACGAAAGGTTCGTCGTCTGGGCGAACGACGCCTAGTCGCAGCGCTCGCATGGCAAAGGGCGTCCTCGTCACCGGCGGAGCGGGCTTCGTCGGCAGTCATCTGGTCGAGCGGCTCGTTGCGAGCGGCGAGCGAACGTCAGTTGTGGACACGCTGGCGCGAGGGCAGCGGTCGTGGCTTCCCGGCGATGTCGAGCTCCACGAAGTCGACATCCGCGACGAGCCCGGCCTCGAGCACGCGGTCTCGGAGGCCGCTCCCGACGTGGTCGTGCATCTCGCCGCGATGCACTTCATCCCCGCCGTCGACGGTGCGCCGGAGCTCGCCTGGGACGTGAACGTGAACGGCACGCGCGCGCTCCTCGGCGCACTCGCGCGTCGACCCCCCGGAGCTCCTGGTGTTCGCGTCGACAGCTGCGGTCTACCCGGACCGCAGTGGGCCGATCCCCGAGACGTGTCCACCCGACCCGCCCGACCTCTACGGGCGGACGAAGCTGGCGGGGGAAGAGCTCGTCTCGGAGTTCGCAGCGCGGTTCGGGACACGCGTCGTATGCGTACGCATCTTCAACGTGATCGGCAGGCGCGAGACCAATCCCCACGTCGTCCCTGAGCTCGTCGGTCAACGTCAAGGCGGGAGCGTCGGTACGCCTCGGCAACCTCGAGCCAGACGCGACTACACGGACGTAACGCGAGTCGCCGCCGCACTCCACCGACTGATGGAATCGCCACTCGAGGGGAACGACTTCAACCTCGGTTCCGGTGCTCGATCTCGGTCGGGGAGCTCGTGCGGCCTGCGAGAGCTTCTCGGGCGCCCGATGCGTCGAGGTCGACCCGCAAAGCTGCGAACGAGCGACCGCGCCGAACTGGTCGCGGACGCAACCTCCTAGCGCAGAACGACCGGCTGGGAGCCGACCCGTTCGTCGCGCGGACGGTCGATGAGCTCCTGACGAACCGCAGGGCCCGATAAGTCGCGCTAGCGCCCGTGGGCGGGCGAGGCGCGACCTGCCCGCATCCGCTCGCGACGCTCGAGGTAGCGGGCGGCGGCGCGCGGCGCGAACGCCGCAGCGAGGGCACTCACTCGTGACGCAAACGTATAGCGCTGTCGTCCAAAGGCAATCTGAAGACTGCGTCGGCGCGGGTGAGGAGCAAGTCCTCGGAGAGCCTCCTCTGCCGCTGCAAGACCTACCTCCCTTCGAAGCCATGCGAACTCACGCTCAGATACCGCAGCTCGTCGGTGGTCAGGCTCGGATGTGACGCGGCCCGCTCGAGCACGACCGTACCCCCCCGGAGGAGCGCGGCCTGTTGGCACTGAGGCTCTGCCTGCGGATGCGATAGACCGCGAGGGGCTCGTCGACGAGACCGGCCCTCGAACCCCCCAGGATGAGCCGCAGGAGGAGATCGGTATCTCGGGACCGTGGAACGGGTCGTAGAACTCGTCGTAGCCGCCGACTGCCAGCAACGCTCTCTTCGAAACCCGGCATTCGCGTAGACAAAGTGCTGGTGGATGATGCCTCGGCGTTGGTCGTCGATGACGAAGCGCGCCTTGCCCCTGTAGTAGCGGCCGTAGATATCGCCGTCGAGCTCCAGGAACGCGTCAGTGGTCAGGATGTCGAGGTCAGGGCGAACGACGGCTAGCTCGGTGACCGCATCGACGTAACCGGGTAGGAGCCTGTTGTCGGCATCGAGCGCGACGACGAAGTCGCCCGTCGCGGCCCTGATCGCAACGTTGCGGGCACCTGCGACGCCGCCGTGGTCCCTGCGCAGGACGGAACGTCGCCGGATATGGCGCGAGCGCTCCGCGGAGATCGTCGGTCGAGCCATCGTCGCAGACGATCACTTCATGCGGAGGAAGGGTCTGCGCAAACGCCGAGCTCGACTGCGTCGCCGATAAACGCCGCGGCCTGGTACGCAGCGATGACGATCGAGAAGCTGGGAGCCGGCCCTGGGGCAACTGGCCGCTCCGCCTCCGGCACCACGAAATCCCTCATCGCAGCCTCTTCTTCACGGCGCCCTTCACCGTCCAGCTGCCGCGGCGGGCAAGGCGTACGGCATAGCGCGTCTTCCGTGAGGACGCCCGGGCAGCATGCAATTCGTCGCGTAGCCTCACAGAGACCCGGAGCATCGCATCGTCCTCCGGGTTGAACGGAAAGCTCAGCAACTCGGGTGCCATTCTTCGAATCAGGTCGACGTGATGGCGGCTCGAGCGACGGACATCCTTCGGAAGGGTCATGGCGGTCGAGATGTAGGAGTGCGAGTTGGCGATGTACACGCGGTCGTAGGCGGTAACGTCGAGCGCCTGCTCGACCGCGCTCACCCAGCCGCCTGTGTCCTGCTCGACGAAGAAGCGATCGTGCCAGTCCATGCCGGCCGGCGGCGTCCGCCCGATCCAGTCGAGCCACTCTGCGATCCCGTCGAAATGGGCATAGGAATTCCGCTGGTACTCGTCGAGGTGAAAGCGCTGGATGATGAACTGGAACACATCGCCCACCGGCTTCGGAATTACCCGCTGATCTGTGCAACGGGTGAGCGAGGCTCCACGCAGGATGGTCGCGGGAGCCGGAAGCGCCTCCCACTGCCGCCGCGCGACGAATCGGCGGTCGATCTCGAGGCAGCTCTTCGCCGTGTGCGCGTCGAACAGCTGTTGGCGATGCCCCGAACGCCTGCCGGGGCGGATGAACCGGTGCTCGTACCCGAGGTCACGCGCGATGAGCGGCGGAAGACGCCGGTCGCCGCTCGCCATTAGCGGGAACTCCTGCGTGAACGTCTGCACAGGAAGCTCCGCGCTCCTGGCGGCGGCGAGGACCAGCCGCGAGTCGTAACCCGCGGTCAACGGAAGCCAGACAGGCTTGCTGCGCTCTCCGAGCCGGGACAACGGCGTGACCAGGCTCTCCTCGAGCACGTCGAGCAATTCGTCGTAGGTCGTCGCCTGGCCCTCGACCAGGAGCGGGCGCGCCGTTACGCGCAGCTCTCCTTCGGGGCGGAGCGACAGGATCTGGGAAGGAAGCAGTCTGTTGATTCCCGGAAAGCCGGATCTCGGCGGCGGGTACCACTCCATACCTTTCCCCCACCGGAGGCCCGGCGCCCGGCGCTCGACGCGCTCGCGTCCCGGAAGCGCAGAGATCAGGGCGGGGCTGCTCGAGGCCCAGAGCTCCGAGGCCCGGTCGCGATGGATCGCGCGGTAGAAGCAGCCGAGTACCCCGCACGCGTCGAGATGGAGCTTCGAGTCGCCGATCAGCACCCAGCGACCAGCCCATGAGCGGTACGTATCGAGAAGGTCGCCCCCTTCGTAGCCGGCGAGCTGCTCGAGAGGCGACGGGGCATCGCGGTCGCTCTGGAGGGCGATCCCGAGCAGCCACCAGCGAGCTCCACGCCGGTCGGTCACCGAGCCGACCGCGAGCTCGGGACAGTGGCTCAGGTAGAGCGAAGGGCTGAGCTGAGTTGACGTCCAGCCCGGCGCCGCCGTCACGGGTTCGGGCCCTACGATGAACTGACGACGGTGAAGCCGAGGCTCGTTCACTTCGACGAAGAGCTTTGGCGGGCCCTCAAAATCGCTGTGAGGCGGAAGAGCTCGCCCCGCGTCAGCGGACCGTGACGGTGACGGGCGCCGAGGTGGTCGTATTGCCAGCCTGTCGGCGGCCACGACGGTTAGCACATGCTGCCCACTGCTGTACCTCTTGGTGTTCCACGGCTGCTGCCAGGGCGAGCTTGTCGTCGTGCCGATGAGGCTTCCGTCGACGTAGAAGCTCACCGACGCGACGCCTGAGCCGGCATCGGCGGGCGAAGCGATGATCTTGATGTTGCCGCTGACGGTGGCGCCGTTCGCCGGCGACGTGATCGCAACGGTCGGTGGAACGGTGTCCACCTGCAGACTCGGCTGTTCGTCGCCTCGACGTTGCCGGCGACATCCCACGCGCGGTACTTGACCGTAGTCGTGCTTGAGACGCTGAACGGGCCGGTGTACAGGGGGCTCGAGCCGGTCGGGTCGTGCCGTCGGTCGTATAACGGATCGCCGCCACTCCGGAGCCGCTGTCAGTCGCGGAGAGCGAAACGCTGACGGCGCTCGTATACCAACCACTCGAGCAGGCCGAGCCGTTGCAGTTGATCGCCGAGCTCGGCGCGGTTGTGTCGATCTGGATCAGCTGGCTCTTCGTCGCCTCGACGTTGCCGGCGTTGTCCCAGGCGCGGTACTTGACGGTCGTGGTGCCGGACACGCTGAACGGTGCCTGTAGAGCGGGCTCGAGGCGGTCGGGATCGCTGCCGTCGGTCGTGTAGCGGATCGCCGCCACCCCGGAGCCTGTGTCCGTCGCGACCAACGAGACGTTGACCGCGCTCGTGTACCAGCCGCTCGAGCAGGCCGAGCCGTTGCAGGCGATCGAGGAGCTCGGCGCCGTCGTGTCGACCTGGATCAGCTGCGTGTTCGTCGCCTCGACGTTGCCGGCGTTGTCCCAGGCGCGGTACTTGACGTGGTCGTCGTCGAGACGCTGAAGGGAGTGGTGTAGAGCGGGCTCGACGTCGTGGGATCGCAGCCGTCGGTCGTGTAGCGGATCGCCGCGACGCCCGAGTCGTCGTCGGTCGCCGAAAGCGAGACGCTGGCGGGGCTCGTGTACCAGCCGCTCGAGCAGGCCGAGCCGTTGCAGGCGATCGCGGAGATCGGCGGAGTGTGATCCGGGCGGTCGTGTCGATCTGGATCACCTGCGTGTTCGTTGCCTCGACGTTGCCGGCGATGTCCCAGGCGCGGTACTTGACCGTCGTCGTGCTGGACACGCTGAACGGTGCGGTGTAGAGCGGGCTCGAGCTGGTCGGGATCGCAGCCGTCGGTCGTGTAGCGGATCGCCGCGACCCCGAGCCCGAGTCGCTCGCGGAAAGCGAGACGCTGACCGCGGAGCTATAGGCACTGCTGGAGCAGGGGGCGCCGTTGCAGGCGATCGACGAGCTGGGCGGCGTCGAGTCGACCTGGATCAGCCGGCTCCTGGTCGTCTCGATGTTGCCGGCGTTGTCCCAGGCGCGGTACTTGACCGTCGTCGTGCCGGACACGTGAACGGGGCGGTGTAGAGCGGGCTCGAAGCTCGTCGGGTCGCAGCCGTCGGTCGTGTAGCGGATCGCCGCCACGCCCGAGCCGTCGTCGTTCGCCGACAGCGAGACGCTGACCGCGCTCGTGTACCAGCAGCTCGAGCAGGCCGAGCCGTTGCAGGCGATCGAGGAGCTGGGCGCCGTCGAGTCGATCTGGATCTGCCGGCTCTTGGTCGCCTCGACGTTGCCGGCGTTGTCCCAGGCGCGGTACTTGACCGTCGTCGTCGCCGACACGCTGAACGGGCCGGTGTAGAGCGGGCTCGAGCTCGTCGGGTCGGTGCCGTCGGTCGTGTAGCGGATCGCCGCGACCCCGGAGCCGGTGTCGGTGGCAGAGAGGGAGACGTTGACCGTGCTCGTGTACCAGCCGCTCGAGCAGGCGGAGCCGTTGCAGGCGATCGACGAACTGGGCGCGGTGGAGTCGATCTGGATCAGCCGCGCTCTTGACCGGCTCGACGTTGCCCTGCATTGTCCCAGGCGCGGAACTTGACCGTCTTCGTACTCGAGACGGTGAAGGGGCTCGTGTAGAGGGGGCTCGCGGTGGTCGGGTCGGTGCCGTCGGTCGTGTAGCGGATTGCCGTGACGGCCGTGCCGCTGTCGACGGCCGAAAGGGAAACGCTGGCGGGGCCTGTGTACCAGGTCGCGCAGTTGGCCCCGTTGCAAGCGATCGACGAGGTCGGCGGCGTCCGATCGCTGATTACGTCTTGCATCGTCCGCACGTAGGTTCCATTCGCGGGCCGCGCGGCCAGCCAGTCGGCAAACGCGCTCAAGATGGAGGGGCTGATCGACCCGCCGTTCGTCGGATCACAGCCGTCGCAAACCCGGTGCATCAGAAAGACGACCCAGCCTCCGCCGTTCGCCTCGGCGTGCGTGACCGACGCTTCGATGTCGCTCAGCGTGTGCTCGGCGCGGATGCTCGCAACCGGGATCTCCCAGATCTTCCTCGGGGGAACTGGGTTCGCGATCGGGTACTGCCCTCCGCCGCCGTCCGGGCAGTTCGGGGGAAGCTGCCCGACGGGGCAGAGACCCCACGCGCGCCGAGCCGAGCTGTATCCGCAACCGCTGACGAGGGTCTCGATCGTCGAGTTGCTCGCGCCGTAGGGGTAGGCGAAGTCGGTGGGGTTGTAGCCATGGGCGATCAGAGCCTGGCGGTCGGCGCAGATCTGCCGCTGGGCTTCGGCGGTGGTGAGAGTCGTGAGATCAGGGTGGTCGAGCGTGTGGCCCGCGATCTCGTTGCCGTCGGCGGCAAGACCGGCCACCTGGTCCCAGTTCATGAAGGAAGAGGAGGCTCCGAGGTTGTTGGTGTTGACGTAAAAGGTCCCGTGCAGCCCGTCCTGCGCGAAAATCTGCCGCGCCTGGTACTGGTCCGCCCAGCCATCGTCGAATGTGAGTGTTACGAGTGTGGGCGGCGCAGCCTTCGCGACCGCAGGCAGCGCCAGGACGCCGAACAAGCACAGTACAACCAGCACCTGCTTCCGAAACAGCCGTCTTGACACCACCGCAGATCCCTTCCCTTTTCTCCCCAGTAAGGCGTGCGCCGATCCCGCGCACTCACTATAGACCCAGTTCTATATTCGGGCAAGGACGCGTTCCAAGCACGGCCGGGCCGCCTCAGGCCCGCTGGTAGGATCACGTAGAGGCGAGGGAGCGACGATTCCTCCCGCGGCAAACCGGGGGTCACTGCTTGAACGTGAAACGGATTCATCTCGCAATGCCGGCAGCGCGCGCGCTCGGAGCAGTGCTCCTCGCCGGGGCGCTCGCACTCATGACCGGGCTTGGCGGCGCCTCCGGAAGCCGCGTGCGGGAGCTGATCGCGCTCAGCGGCTCTCCAAACGGAAGAGCGCAGTCGCAGGTGTACCTCCTCGACCTGGCAACCGGGAAGCTCACGCGCCTCACGCATGGTCCGCGAAGGCACCAGGGGTTGGCGTGGAATCGAGACGGCTCGCGCCTACTGGTTCAGCAGGGCGCCGCGCTGTACGCAGTTCGCCTCAACGGCTCGAGCGTTCGCCTGGCCGCCCGCTCGGACGGCAGAAACGCCACTTGGTCGCCCAACGGAAGAAGCGTCGCGTTCACATCGAGAGGCTCCCTCTACGTCGTCGACTCGAGCGGTCATCGGCGAAAGCTTGGGGGCGACGTGGTCGAAAGCAAGCTCTTCGCGGGAAACGTCTCGTGGTCTCCGAATGGCAAAGAGATTGCCTTCGCCCGGGGTGACGGCATCTACGTGGTTGCAAGCGGAGGGAAGGGAAAGCCACACCGACTCGTGCTGCGCCCGCGGCCTCGGACCCACTGCTGCGCCGGGCCTTCGAGGTTCCTTCAGCCGCGCTGGTCGCCCAACGGTGCACGTATCGCGTTCGTCGTCGACGACGCGACCGTGGGTGGTTACGCGATCTATGTGACCAAACCCGACGGCACGCACGCGGTCCGGCTGGCCCGCGGGCATGGCCCCGTCTGGGCGCCCCGGGGGTCTGTGCTCGCGTTCAGAGGCAAAGGCGATGAGGTCATGCGGGCAAACGGCTCGCACGCGAAGCGCTGGCGTGCCTGCTGGTGCGGCATCACTTTCTCGCCCGATGGGTCGAAGCTCGCCTACCCCGGCGGGCGGGATCACCATTCGAGCGGCGCCCTCCTCGTCGCCGGGTTCGACGGTTCGACGCCCGTGCGGGTCCTGTATGCGCCGGGCGGCGTCTGGAAGTTCCCGCTCTGGCGACGCGGCACGGCGACGACCGAGGGCTCCTGATCGCTACTCGGCCGGCGTGAGCGCAGCTTGATCTTAGGCCCGTTCCTGGCAGACTCGGTGGGTAGTCGCCAGGAAAGCAAATGCGGCCTGTGACCTCATCCACGACCCCGGCAACTCGCGAGCGCGGCTATATGCCGCAACTGGACGCGCTTCGTTTCTTCGCCGTGCTGGGCGTCATCATCGTCCACAACTGGCAGCCGTCCTCGCACACGTTGATCGTCGGTCAGGTCGACTGGGGCGAGCTCGGCGTCAGGCTCTTCTTCGTCCTCAGTGGGTTCCTCATCACGGGCATTCTGATCGGCGGACGGGAGCTCGCGGCTCGGGATCCTCGCCGACGTCTGTTCTTCATGCGTCAGTTCTATGCGCGGCGATTCCTGAGGATCTTCCCGGTCTACTACGCCGTGCTGTTTCTCTTGCTCCTTTGGGGAGTCGGCCAGATCCGCCAGATCTACCCATGGCTGTTCGCCTACGGGACGAACATCTACGTCTGGCACTACCTCGCGTTCCCGTACGCGGTGCCCCATTTCTGGACGCTCGCAGTGGAGGAGCAGTTCTACCTGGTTTGGCCACTAGTGCTCCTGTTTCTCCCGCGCAGGTGGCTGATGCCGTTCTTGCTCACCCTGTGCTGCCTGGGGCCGGCATGGCGCCTCTGGGCCTCCTTTCACTACGCGCCTCACGACTGGAGTGCGGCCTACACCTTCACTCCGGGCGTCGTTGATTTCCTCGCCATCGGCGCCGTGCTCGCACTCCTAGCTCACGCCGATCGCGATAGCGGTGTGCTGCAGCGGCGGCTTACCAGGGTGGTTCTTCCGGTTGGGCTGGTGACATACGCGCTGATGTTCTGGCTGTCGCATTCGTACGACCGCCACACGCCGCTCGCTCTCGAGGACACAGGCGCAGCCCTCGTGTTCTGCTGGCTGATCGCTACGGCGAGCGTGGGATTCACCGGAGTCTTCGGCCGGCTGCTCGAATGGCGTCCAATCGTCTACCTCGGGAAGATCAGCTACGGCATCTACATCTACCACTTCCTCGTGCCGGTGGCGATCGCCGCGGCGGCCACGCACTTTGGCGTCGGCTACGAGAACTCGGGGTTCCCCAACTTCGTCGTCACCTCGCTCATAACGTTCGTAATCGCCGGGCTCTCCTGGCGGTTCTTCGAACGCCCGATCAACGGGCTCAAGCGGCACTTCCGCTACGAAAGCGCCGCGAAGGACATCGTGCCGGAGGAACCGGTGATAACGCCCTCGACCCAAACCATCTCCTAGGCTGAGGTAGGTCGCTTAACGGCCGGCCCGGTCGGCGCGATGCTGAATCTCCACCACCGGGTCGCGGAGGATGAAACACTCGATGTCGGTGAGGTATCGCTCGACAATCTGCCGTGCCCTGGCGCGGTGGCCGTACGCGTGCTGGGCAGACGTGCCTTCGGCGTGATGAACAACGTAGTCGTGGATCGGAAAGTGTCGGACGAGGTAGCCGGCCTTCTTCGCCGCACGCATGTTCTTGATGCAAGGGGCACCGTGGTGAAAGAACGGGTCGAGCTCCAAGTACTTCTTGCGATCGAGAAGCATTGCGTACGGATGGACGTACGGGATCCGGCGTCTGTTCTCCGGCCGGGCCCGAGCCTCGTGCCCGGTGATCGTCGCGTAGCCGTACGTGTATCCGAAACGGTTCTTGTACCGGACATCGCCGACGGCATATAGGCGAGGATCCGAGAAGGGCTTCGCCATCTGCTCTAGGAAGCCGCCCTGAATTACCTCACAGTCCGAGTCCATCGTGAAGACGTACTCGGTTTGCGCAAGCCCGATCCCCTGGTGCAGAGCCGGGCCGTGGTATCTATTCTGGTCGTTGATCACGACCGACACATTGCCGTGGCGCTCAGCCATATCGCGGAGGAGATCCGTCGAGGCGTCTTTTGATCCGTTGTCGATGAGGAGAACCGGAACCTGGGCGTAGTACCGCAGCAGAGTGCTGATCGCACGCTGCGTCAGGTCGCGCGTCTTATAGTTCGCGATCACGACCGTGATGTCCTTCACGTTCTGGCTTCCTTCGATGCGATCACTCTAGTCACACTCCGCAGGTCGGTCCTGCTCGCCAGGGATGGCTCTCACCCGCTTCGGTAGCGAGACCAGGCAAAGGTGCCGCCCGTGCCGCTTGCGGTTCAACCGGTAGCGGACGTACAACCCCTCGCCGGACTTGTGCTGGGCAGGCTGGACGACGCAGAGGAACGACCGGGAACCGTTCTCGCGCCGGCAGACAGCCTGAAGGTTGTTCTTCGCCAGGCCGGTCTTCGGGTCGATCAACGCCCGCGGTAGCTTCCCGGCCGGAGACTGCACGATCAGGGTCAGCAGCTTGCGCTCGATCACGACGTTGCTGACGACGCCGGCCGCCGACGCCCGCCGGTGAGGGACCTGGGAAGTCCGAGCCTTGGCGGTCCGGGTCTTTGGCGCCGGGCTCTTGTGCGTCGGGGCCTTGTGCGTCGAGCCCTTGCCGCTCTGCCGCCGATGTCGATCCGGCTTCGGCGCAGGCTTCTGCTGCGAGCCCGCGCTGGGCAACGCCGTCGTGAGCGGGGGCGGGCTCGAAGACGATTGGCGGGCGGTTGCGTCAGAGATGACGAAGGCGATCAGGATCGCGTTGAGCGCGAGGCTGATCGGCAGAAGGGTCGGAACGACGCGCCGGCGCACCCACGCGAGTGCTCCCTGCGCTTCCGGCTGCGGGACCTCGGGCTCGGCCAAGAGCGGCGGGACGGTCCAAAGGACGGCCGGCGGCTCGGGCTCGGCCGGTGTCGCAACAGGAGCCTTGAGCGGGCGACTGGGCTCTCGCAGAAGCGGCTCCTCGTCCGGCACCACCTGAAGCGGAGGCCGGGCGAGGGCCTGTGCCTGGAGCGCGCGGCGCAGCTCCGGATCGACCAGCACCAGCTCCGGGCTGATCGGCTCCGCAACCGCCGGCTCCGGAGAACCCTGGGCGATGGCTGGAGAGATCGCGATCTCCATAGGTTAGATGTCCTTATCGGACGATTGGGATTTCCGCGTTACCGGCAAGCGGTAGGACCGTCGTGGCTCAAGAATTCCTCGGCAGCTGCCGATGACTCTTCCGAGGATGCGGCCCTCGATGCCCGATGTACAACGAAACGAGATACCTCCGAAGGGCGCGCGGATCGAGCTCGTCGAGCCGCGTTTGGGCGTTCGACGCCGTGGCACCGTCTTTTACTCCGACCAGATTCAGGTCCTCGTGAAGTGGGACGACGGCGAGTCGGCGAGCCTCCAACCTGGCTTCGACGACCTTCGGATCCTCGAAGCCGCCCGAGACCGACCTAGCCGAAGGTCTAGGACCTGACCGCCATCCTCGATATCATCGCCAGCGTGTTGTCTGTCTGGATGTGGATCGCCGTCGCAGCAGGCGCAGCGCTCGCATTGTCCTCACTGGCAGGTCTGGCGCTCGGAGCAGTCCTCGGACGGATCGGCCAGGAGGTCGGCGAACTGCTCGAGACCGAGCCGTGGACACCCGCGCCTCCTTTGCGGTCGACGACGGTCTTGCTGCGCCACTGAGCGGCCGATACCGGGCATTCGAGCCGCCCCCGCATGCCGGTAGGCGCTTGAAAGGCGGGCTCGGTTCGTGCGAAGATCCCTGCATCCGAACAGGAGGCAGTGGGCCTGCGGCCAGAAGCTCTCCCCACTCCATCGAGCGGAAGAAGCATTCACACCTGCGCCGGCTTCGGAGGCATCTGCGGTGCCTGACGACCGGACACGCCGTGCTCCCCGGTGGACGGTGTGATCGTTGCGGGGCCCGGCGGCGCCTGAGGAGGCACCTCATCGGAACCTGATCCCGCTATCCCATCGAGCGACCGAAGGCCTTCGTTCGAGTGACTGGAGTGACTCGTGGAACGTGCCGATAGACGAAGGAGATGGGTCGATGGTCGGTTCTCCTCTCCTTGCTTGTGACAGTGGCCGTTGCAAGCGTCACTCCGAGTACGGCGGCTCGGCTTCGTCCCGCTGTACAGACGAAGGCACAGGCTGAGGTGAACGTCCTCGGCGCGGTCGCACACAAGTGGAAGAGATGGCAGAGGTACGGTCTCGTCGATCGGCGAACGCACCTGCTCAGCAACAACACCGAGGCTGTCTGCCGCGCCCACAGCAAGCGCCGCAGCGGCAATCGCTTTCACCGCTTCGTCTGTGTCGTCCGGCCGCATGTTCATCAGGGCCGGCAAGGCGTTTGGGTGAGCTACCGAGTATTCGCGAAACGCCACTTCAAGGTCCGTTTCCTGGCCTACCGTCGGCGCTAGCGGGCTCACCCGATCCCAGAGCACCTCTTCTTCGGCTCGGGCGAGGAGCGAGCACGCGACCCAGCACAAACGCGACCGGCTGTTGCGATGCCGAGCGTGGCTGAGAGCGACCCCGGCGAATGCGGTAATGATGTAGTGGAAGGAGCTCGCGCCTGCGTTTCAAGTCAAGGCGTACTCCCGAGCCGGATATGGATCATGAGAAGCGCGGAGTCAAGCCTCCTGCGCGAAGGCCGGCGGTCACCGGGCCGACAAAGGCCGTCTCGTGGGCGCAAGATCTCTCAGGGTTCTGGACATACCTATGTCGTTCTCGCGGCCGCTTGGTTCGTCGCCGGCTCTTTGCTCGCTCGAACACGGGGCGATCAACTCTTACTCGCATTCCTCGCCCTCAGCGCAAGCCTCGCTAACGCACTCGTCTATCCCACCCTCGCCGTCGGTGCCGCATTGGTCAGTCTTCTCGGGATTCCTCTTCCTGTTCGCGCTCCTCGCAACCGGCTGGGTGTTATCCCGGGCGGGGATCCTCCGCCTGCGCTCGACCGAACGCGCGGAGGGAAGCAGCGCAAGGGGGCTGGGTTCGACTTCGGCTTCACCCGACACGACGCCCTCACGGTCCTCTCCGTAGCCGGCGTGGATCCCTCATGCTGTCCGCGTCGTCTTGTACCTTCGAGCTGCCGGCGAAGAGCTGACGCCGACTCCCGATCGATGGCTGTGAACGAGCCACAGATAGAGGAGTACATGAGCGCCGTACGCCAGATCGCGCGCTCCTTGCGCTTTCGCCTGGCGACAGACGCCGTCGAGCTGGAAGAGCTCGAAGCCGACGGGTACGAGGGGCTCGTCCGCGCCGTCCGCGACTACGACGCTTCGAAGGGACCGTTGCACCACTACGTGTCCCTTCGCTGCAGAGGCGCGATGATCGACGGGCTGCGGCGGAAAATGCTCAGAACGCGCACACAGATGGAGAACGGCATCCAAGAGCCGGTCGTCCTCTCGCTCGACCACAGGGCGGCCGACGATCTCGTGATCGCGGAGCTCCTCGCGGACCCGGATGCGACAACCGCGGAAGACGTGATCGAGCGGGTGAGTTCTTCCGCGGCCTGCTCCGAGCTCGCCAACCTGCCGCGGCCGCACCGGCGGATCCTGTTCGCCCGCTTCCTCCAGGGCCGAAGCCAGCAGGAGGTGGCAGTTGCAGAAGGAATCTCGCGCAAGTCGGTCGTGCAATGCGAGATGCGTGCCCGCGGCCGGCTGCGGTACGTCGACGGGAGTACGGAAGAGGCGCCGTTGACGGCGAAGGAGCTGAAGGTGCTCAGGTTGGCGGCCGAGGGCGCAAGCAGCGCCGAGACGGCGAGGCGGCTGCGCAAAGCGCGCGAAACCGTGAAGTCCCACCGGCGAGCGGTGATCGCGAAGCTACGGGCCCGCAACATCATCAACGCCGTTGCGATCGCCTACCAGCGTGGGTTGCTGGATTAATGCGTCGGCCGGAAACCGCGTCCTGCGGAATCGTGCTTTTCTCTCGAGATCTGCGATGATTGGGTCTCCACCCAGTTCTTGCCTGAAGGTTATCTCTGTCGTTTTGCTGGCTCAAAGGGGGCTGCCGTGAAGAGTCTTGTCGCACTTGTCGTAGTCGTTGCCGGGTTGGCCTTCGGGGCAAGCAGCGTTTCCGCTGCGTCGCCTCGTTTCCCGCAGGCAGGGCTCAACCTCAATAGCTTCACCACGCAACTCCAGCTAGACAGGATCTACTGGGTAGGACCTGACGGCGTGACGTATCCCGTCGATCGGTGGTACGAATGGACAGCGACCGTCACCTGGCCACACCTGCCCGCGACATCCGAGTTTCTGCGTATCGAAGACCCGAGCAAAGATCAGTTCGTCACTGTGGACGTGACCGGCATGACCTCCTACACGTTCTCTGGAAGCTACGGCAATGGATTCTGGGCGTTCCCAAACGACTCCATCGGCTTTACGCTCACCGCCTGTCTCCGACCCGTGGGAACACCTGCCTGCAATACGACGTGAGTGGGCAAATTCCAAGCTGAGCGCTTGCGCCTCGGCCGGGACTCCGCCGGGAGCGATTAGGAACGCCTGGGCGAAGCCGGCTCGCCGCGAGCGATCCGGAAGAACTGCGGTTTCTGGACGGACGGTTTCAGAGCGCCGGTCAAGGCCTCCACCTTCACCGAGGCTCTGGAGCTGGCCGGCGTAGAAAACCCTTCCGCGAACGCGCATTCCGACCGCGGGGAACGCGTTCGATGCGATCGCCGGCCTGGGATCGCCCGAGAACAAAGCGGCGGCCGCAACGCCTCACGTTTCCATGATTTGAGCTCTTGCTATAAGACGGAGCGACAGGCACCGCACCTCCAAGTCAAGTCGGGCTGCCGGTCGCTGTCCGCCAGATGCGCTAGCGTTCGACTTCGCCCCCGTGCATCACGCCGACGTCGGCTTGGCGCACAGACATTTCTGGAAGCTGATGCGACTTCGAATCAGCATTGCCGTGGCCCTTGCTCTGTTGCTCGGGCTCTCCGCGACCGCTTCGGGCGATCAGGAGCTCACCGCCAAGCGCCCGGCCGTGTACTTCGTCGGAAATTTCAACAAGTGCGATTTCTCGCAAGGGGGGGCAAGCAGGGGCCCGCGGCGTCGTTCAGGATCGTTCGCTCGCCGAAGACCGAGGGAAAGTGCGCTGCCGCGCTGACGATCGGCCCCTGGGCGTCCGGGGGGCTCGGGAACCCGGACGCCGACGGCGCTGCGCTCTGGCTTCCGCTCGAGCCTTACGGCACCTCCGGCAGGACGGTCTGGCAGCACTTCTCGATTCGGTTTGCCGGCGGCTTTCAACCAGTACCCGGGGAGTGGAATCTTTTCGCGCAATGGCACAACGACGGGGGTTGGGTGAAGTTCGGGCAAACGGCCGAGCTCTCGAACCTCTGCTGGATGGTCAGCAACCAGAACGGCGTCTCCCGACTCCGGATGCGGATCATAGGGGGTTCCTCGATGGCTCCTACCACGATCCGAATCGACGGGCCGAAACTGCGCGCCAACCACTGGTATGACTTCCGCGCTCGGACAATCTGGTCCCCGGATCCAAACCGGGGTTTGGTTCAGTGGTGGTTGGACGGGAAACGCCTGTACTCCCACCACGCGGCAACCTTGTTCACGCGCCCTGACGGGAGCGTCAGCTCTGTCTACTTCATTCTGGATCACTACCGCCGACATGCCGAGTCGACGACGACGATCTTCCTCGACGGAGCCCGGCTCGGCCGGACGCGAGCATCCGTTCGCTACTAGATCTGGCTTAGGTCGACCTCAAGAGGAGCACGCTGGCGAGTCTGTAGACCTGCTGACGCTCGCGCGGATGGAGCACGAGCGGCTTCCTTCTCGCGAGACGGAGGGTTCTCTTGCGGTCGAGGACTTCCCAGAACGCGTCGTCACGATGAGGGCCTCGACCCGCTCGCGAAGGGCCTGGTGGAGCGCCAGGAAGTCGCCCTGCCCCGGTGGATCGCTGCCCTTGGCGGGCACGTAAGCGCGCACGCGTCGCACGAGCTCCTCGGAGCCCTTATGCGCGAGACGTGCGAGGCGGTTGCTGTTCCAGGAGGGACTTGCCCCTGCAAACGGCACCTCGACGAGCTCGGGTCGCACAACCTCTAACACCTCTAGGTGGAACCGATCACGCGCTCGATCTTCGACTGACGCGCCGAACTCGAAAGGGAGGACGCCTGCCGTCCAGAGTGGCGACGCGGCGTCCCGCCAGTACTCGCCCACGGCACCGATCTGTCCTGCCCAATTCGACAATCGCTCGACGAGGTAGAACACGTCCGGGCAGGCCTTTCCGGTCGAATCCACGCTCCCTCTGCTCGCTCACCCAGGCTGACAGGTACCCCTCGACCAAACGTCGTCCTTCGGGTGCCAACAGAGTCCGCGGCCAACGCTTCAACAGCTGCACCTCCAGCGACCGCGCCACCTCGGCGTCGCTTGTGGCGGTTGTAGCCTCTCCGTAGAAAAGTCGTGCAAGCTCGCCACCCTGCCCGCCGAGATCGATCTCGATGGGGTTCTGCGAGGGCTCCGTCTCGATTCGACCGAGGAAGTCGTTGAAGGCGACGGTGCCGGGGGACACGAGCCTGAAGATTCGCAAGCGGGCGCCTAGCTGGGTTGCCGGTCGGCGTTGCTCGACGAGGTGCGGAACGCCGGCAACCTCGCACAGCTTGGCAGCGGCCGCGACGTCCGGCGTGGAGGGATACCCCCTGCCTGCCCAGGATCCGCAATCGTTCGTGCTTGAAACTGCATTTCAGCTTCCAGCCCTGCGGCAAATACAAGACGTGAGTCGCGGCCCCCCGTGACAGAAATGAAGAGTGGTCGACCGGGCCACGCGCCGAGAGCCTTCGTCGCCGAGACGAGAGCCTGTGACGCCTCGCGAGCCGAGGTCTGGCTTCTGAACATCTCAGCTATGTCCTCGCTGGGAAGAACCTCCTTCTCGGTCCAACGTCCCCGGGCGTATCGCAGCGACGCGCTGCGAGGCAACCGCGTGATTCCGGCACTGACGGATCGATCCCCGAGCGCGTAACCGGCTCCGACGAAAGCAGCGAGTGCGAACGGATCGATGTCGTGGCCCGTCCGACCGCTCACGCGGCGGAGGAAGCCTCTACGTTGTTGCTGATCCACCGGGACGCGCCTGCTTGCGTTGTGTAGACCGGGTAGCACCCGAGCGGATCTGTGACGACACTCAGCTCATCGCCGCCGTACCTGAGCACGGCGCCCCGGCCGTCGAGTCGACCCTCCCATCTCTCAACGTCGCCGAAGAAGATGCTCGGATCGAGAACGGCGGCGCCATCAGCGGTTCCATCGGCGTTCCACAAGAACGGTCGGCCGGCGAACAGCACACGCGCGTCCGTCCTCGAAGCGAAACGGTTCGACACCCCCGAGTTGAGCCGGCTCGTGCGCAACGGAGGCAATAGCGACATCGCGGTCGGGAGCCTGCCAGACACGCAAACGCGTCTCATCGAGGAGCGGCAGCTCGCGTAGGAAGCGCGATACCGTCTTCCGGAGCAGATCGTCGTCGATACCGGCCGACGAACAGCACGCAGACGAACAGATTCAGCGCGAGGCTCCAGACTCTGGTTCCATGGGCCGATTGTTCCTCTCGATGCGGTGACGTTCAAGTTCAGCGGTACGCGACGCGTGCACTGAGGCTACGGACGAAGCCTCTTCGTGGATGATCCGCCGGAGCCTGCCGGTTCGCGTTTCTCGCCCCCACCGAGACATGGTCAGCAAGGCATGACACCCGACGACGCATCACAAGAAGGAAAGGCACCCTTCCGCACACGCCTGCGCCGGCGCCCCACGCTGGGCGTATTTCAATCGGAGATCGCTCGTCAAGCGGCGTGGTTCACGGGCGCGAACCTGGCTGCGAACGCCCTCGCGGTGGTTTCGACCGCGATCGTCACTCGCAGTCTCGCGCCCACCGAATTCGGCAACTACGCGTTCGCAGGCTCGGTGCTGGTCTTCGTCGCTCTCTTCTTCGAGTTCGGCCTGTTTCTTCCCGCCGCGCGGCTGGCAGCCGTCTCCGAGCTCGGCGAACGGCGCGCGATCATGGGGGCGGCACTGCTCGTCTACCTGCCGGTCGGCGTCGCGTTCTCGGCGACGATCTTCGTGCTCTCCTTCTGGATCGACGCGTGGTTCCACGTCGATGCGGGCCATGCAATGCGCGTCGCCGCACCGTTCGCGATCGGCGTCCCGTTCGGCTTCGTGCTGCAGCAGTTGGCGCAGGGCCTCGATCGGCTGCACATCTCCGCCGTCGCCGCCGCGCTCGCGCAGCTGCTGCTTGTCGCGCTCTTCGCGTTCGTCGCAGGCGTGGGTGGCGGGCTGAGCCCGGCGAGCGCGCTCGCCTTGCGGGGGGTCGCGTTCACGCTCGCCGGCCTCGCATGCGCGTTCTGGTTACGGCCAGTCTTCCGCCAGACCAAGCAGTGGAGCGCAGAGTTCTTACGACAAGCGCGTGACTGGGGCTTCCAACTTTTCGTGGGCCGCGTTCTGAGCATCGGCACGTACAACATGGACGTCCTGATGCTCGGGATCTGGACGAACGCGCGCTCGGTCGGCCTCTATGTGCTTGCCGGGTCGCTGGCCTCGGTCAGCGGCTTGCCGGTGATAGGCATGGCCGCCGCACTGTTCGGCCGGATGGCGCGGGACGTCGCGATCGCGCGCCGGTGGCTGGTGCTCGCGACCGTTGTCGGGTCACTGTCTGCGCTCGGCGCGTGGCTCCTGGCGGAACCGGCAATCCGCTTCTTCTTCTCGTCACGCTACGTCGGTGCGGCGGCACTCGTACCGCCGTTGGCGCTCGCCCAGCTCGTCCGCGGCGTGACGACAATCTTCAACACCTTCCTGAGCGCTCACGGACGTGGTGTCGAGCTCCGGAATGCCGGGCTCGTACTGGCGATCAGCAACGTCGCGTTCAACTTCGCGCTGATCCCTTCCTTCGGCGCGCAAGGGGCGGCTTGGGCGAGCCTTCTGGCGCTGGTGGCGAATTTCCTCGCACACGTCTTCTTTTACCGCCGCTCCTTCGCCATTTAGCCGACCGCGTTACCCACCGGGCCCCCAAGAGGGGCGCTCCAGAAGGCTGTCAAGCGGGTGCCTGAGGTTCCACTACGATGAAGACAAGTGACCCAAATCACTCATCACGACCATGGCTGAGACGCTGCTCGTTCCGCTCGCGGCCCGCTCGACGCAGACAGCTGATGTCGTTCGACGGCTTCTGGACTGTGAACAGCCGGTGGTCTTCCCCTTGTCACAGCTGGCCAACGGCGGCAGGCACGTGCTCCGGGATCGTTCGTTCGACCAGTTGGCCCTTGCAGGCGCGCCGCCCGCGGACGAGCTCGGTTATGGCCTGACCACCGTGGTCGCGCTCCTCGGTCGACCGAGACACGTCACTCTCATCGACCTCGAGCGCGAGGAGATGACGTCGATCCCATTCAGACGCTTCATTGCGGGGTCGACACCGTTTGCGCTGGGACAGTTCGCCGCGAGCACGGTTCTCTTGTCCGCGCAGCGGCTTGCGATCCCGCTGGCGGGCCGCCTCTCACGCCCGGCTGCCGTCGGTACGGCGCTCGAGAAGCTCGTGTACCTGTTCCCCTCAGTGGGTTCGGCGCACGCCGTGGGCGGGTCGGTGACTCACGCGCACGAGGTAATCCGCGCCCTCCGCGCCGAAGGAGTGACGGTGAACGGTTTCACGACGAGTGCTGCGCTCGTTCGGGCCGCGCTTCGGGAACCCGATCCTCCTTGTGAGTGGCGCTTCGTTCCGATCCCGCGAGCGGCCAAGGCAATTGCCGCGTCCGCCGCGGCAGGGGCTGACATCGCCCTTGTCCGAGCAGCGCTTCCCGCGGTCCGGTCTGCAGACGCTATTTACCAGCGGCACGCGCGCTTCTCGCTGGCGGGCGCGATACTCGCCCAGCTCACGAGAAAGCCGCTCATCCTCGAGTACAACGGCTCCGAGGCCTTCGTCGAGCGCCACTGGATGAGCTCCCCAACGCCGTTCGGGCGCCGCATCGCGCTCTGCGAGGAGGCCACCCTGGCGGCGGCCGCGCGGATCGTGGTGGTGTCGGAGGTCGATAGGCGGTCACTGGTCGAGCGCGGCATCCCGCCGGAACGAATCGTGCTGAATCCGAACGGCGTCGACCCTGAGCGGTTCGCCGTCGGCGATGGCTCCGAGGTTCGCCGACGGCACCGCATCGACGATGCCTGTCTGGTCTTCGGCTTCGTCGGCAGTTTCGGACCGTGGCACGGCGCGCCCGTTCTCGCGCGCGCATTCGTCGATGTCGCTGCTCGACTGCCGGCTGCCCATCTGCTCCTCGTCGGCGACGGTCGCGAGCTCGAGGACACGGTCGGAATCGCGCGCGACGCCGGGCTCGATAGCCGGCTGACGATCGCGGGGCAGGTCGCGCCGGCCGAGGTTCCCGCGTATCTCGACGCCTGCGACATCCTCGTCGCCCCGCATGTCCCTCTCGCCGGGGGAGCCGAGTTCTTCGGATCGCCGACCAAGCTGTTCGAGTACATGGCGGCGGGAAAGGCCATTGTCGCGAGCCGCCTGGGCCAGATCGGCGATGTGCTCGAGCACGGTGTCAGCGGCTGGCTCGTCGAGCCGGGAGACGTCGAGGATCTCCGACGCGGTCTCCTCGCCGTCGCCGATGACGCCGAGCTTCGCCGGGACCTTGGAACTAACGCGCGCCGGCAGGCAATCGAGCACCACACGTGGCGCCTGAACGCACGCCGAGTTATCGATGCATACGGGACCTCGCCCGGGACGGCACCTGATGTGCGGCTTCGTTGCGGCCATCGACACCGCACGGGGGCTTGAGCCAGAGCTCCTCCTGCGTATGCGCGATTCGCTCGTCCACCGCGGGCCGGACGAGGCAGGCCTCTGGATCTCGCCCGATCGCGCGGTGGGTTTCGGCACACGGCGCCTGAAGATCATCGACCTCGTCGCGGGGCAGCAGCCGATGGGCAACGCCGAAGGGACGGTGATGCTCGCCTACAACGGCGAGGTCTACAACCACCGGACGCTGCGAGCCGAGCTCGAGCGGAAAGGGCGGCGGTTCATGACCCGCTGCGACACCGAGGTCGTGCTCGCGGCGTACGAGGAGTACGGGGACGACTGTCTCGCGCGGCTCGACGGCATGTTCGCGTTCGCGATCTGGGATGCCCGTCGGCGGCGCCTTTTCTTCGCTCGCGACCGGGCCGGTGAAAAGCCGCTGTACTACGCGGAGACGCGAAGCGGCTGGGTCTTCGGATCGGAGATCAAGGCGCTGCTCGAACATCCAGAGATCGGACGTTCGGTCGACCTCGAGGCGCTGAGCTACTACCTGACGTTCCTGACGACGCCTCCGCCGAGCACGCTCTTCTCAGGCATCTCGAAGCTTGCGGCGGCGCATTGCGGGAGCTGGAGCGCCCATGAGGGGCTTCGAACGTGGCGCTGGTGGGATCTGCCGGATCGCCAGTCGATGGGCGATGTGGACGAGCAGGAGCTGGCCCTCGAGCTGCGCACGCTGTTCGACGCCTCCGTGGAGGAGCGGATGATGAGCGACGTTCCGATCGGCGTCTACCTGAGCGGGGGGGTCGACTCGTCGGCGAACGTCGCCTTCATGTGCTCGCCACACCCCAGAGCCTCTGCGGACGTTCTCGGTCGCCTTCGCGGACGAGCCGAGCCTCGACGAGCTTGCGCACGCCCGCGGAGTCGCGGAGTTCTTCCAGACCAACCACCACGAGGTCGTCCTTCACGATGAGGACGTCATCGGCTGCCTGCCGGAGCTCGTCCACCACCAGGACGAGCCGATCGCGGATCCCGTGTGCGTGCCGCTGTTCCATCTGGCGCGAGCGACGAAGGAGAACGGCGTCACCGTCGTCCAGGTGGGCGAGGGAAGCGACGAGTCGTTCTTCGGCTACCCGATCCACGCCGCCGTCTTCTCCGCCGCACGCAGGCTGCGACATGCAAACCGCTTTCTGCCACGAAGGGTATTACGCGCTGCCGTGGCCGGGCTCGCACCCTTGGTCCAGGAGCACAAGTACGAGTTCGTGCGCGAGACGCTCGCGCGCGGTATTCCCCGCGCCTCACGCGGTCTTCGGGCTTCTCCGAGCGGCACAAGAAGCGTCTTCTCGTCGGCCACAACGGCCAACCTTCGCCGTTCGACCTTCTCAGCTCGAGGTTCGGTTCCGCCTGGACCGACGACGAGATCGCCTCGGTCGGGCTCGCGCACGAGTTCGGGCTGCGGATGCCGGAGCTCCTTCTGATGCGAATAGACAAGATGACGATGGCATCGTCGGTCGAGGCTCGGGCGCCGTTTCTCGATCCGCAGCTCGTCGAGTTTGCCGCTCGCCTTCCGCTGCCGCTTCACTGGGCGAACGGGGAAGGGAAGCTGCTCCTCAAGCGCGCGCTCACCGGCAGCGTGCCCGATTGGGTTCTCGCGCGTAAGAAGCAGGGGTTCGGAGCACCGGTGTGGCGCTGGCTCTCGAGCCTGCGGCCGATCGCGGAGCAGGAGCTCCTTCGCCCGGCCCTCTTCGAGTACTTCGAGCCGGCAGAAGTTCGCAGCCTGCTCGATCGGGCCCAGGCCACCCGCAGCGGCTTCGAGTTCTGGGTCCTCTTGAACTTTGCGCTCTGGCACAGGCATTGGATCGAGGGCGATGACCTGCGCGAATCGCCGATGTTCTCCACGCACGGTCGACAGCGCGAGCTGCTCGGAGCTTCGCACTCGAGCTCCTCGTCCGAGCAGTGACACCAGCCCTGCGAGGGCGCTTCGGCGAGGTCGACAACGGCCCGGCCACGAACACGCCCGGCCGAGCATGGTCGCTCGTGCGCTACGCGGCACGCCGCCGGCGAGGAGTGGCGCTCGTGCTCCTCGTCGCGCTCGCGTTCTCGCTCCGGGCCGCCTCCTACTTCGAGAACCCGCGGCCCTCGGAGGGCGGGGGGCTCGCTGCCGAACAGGCGGAGATGGCTCGCAACCTCATCGATCACGGCAAGTGGTTCTTCCTGAACCCGAACGCATACGACCTGGTCAAAAAACGGCAGGCAGCCGAGCACCGCCTCGTCGATTTCTCGCGCGTCGACTTCACGCGGGTCGACCAGCAGGCCAGGCCGGATCCGGTGGTCGATCAGATGCCGGGCGTGGCAATCGTGCTCGCCGCGCTCTGGTGGCCGACGGGAGACAAGTCATATGCCCCGATCCAGTGGCTCCAGATCCTCCTCGACACTGCGATGGTTCTCCTCATCTTCTGGATCGCGTACCGACTCACGCACCGGACTCCGGTGGCGTTGCTGGCGGCGTTCCTGTACGCAGTCTTTCCACGGGCGATCGACAACGCCAAGTACCCCCTGCTGGACGTTTGGGCAGTCTTTGTCACCATCGCGATCCGTGGCCGCGTTCGTGTGGGCGCGAGAGCGGCCGGGGAGCACACGCCGACTCGTGCTGTTCGGGCTCGTGACCGGAATCGGGATCTACTTCCGGCCGTTCGTCGTCATCCTGCCGCTCGCGCTCGCGCTCGTCGCGACGCCCGGAGGCGGTTGGAAAGGAAGAGCCATTTGGGCTTCCGTGCCGACGATCGTCGCCCTGTTGGTCCTCAGCCCGTGGACGATTCGCAACGCCTACGAATTCCATCGCTTCATCCCGACCAGAACCGGGCTCGGCCAGGCTGTGTTTGAGGGCACCGGCCAAGCACACAGCGACGAGGAGTCGCGGGCGCACGTCCAGCGGCACCGTCCAGGCGCCAAGTACGGAAGCCCGGGCTATGACGACTTCTTGCTCGGCGGAGCGATTCGCGGCATCGCCAACAATCCCGGCTACTACGCGCACCTGGTCTGGCATCGGCTGAAGCGTTACCTGCTTCCGTGCCTTCTCGTCTTACTCGTGTGGCGGCGCTGGAGAAGCGCGGCCCTGGTACCGGTTGCGGTTGTTGCGACCGTCGCTCCGTATTTCCTCATAGGGGATGACAGACGCTTCTACAGGCCGGCGTTCTTTGCCTACTTCATTCTGCTGGCGATGGCGACCGACGTGGTGCTCTCGTATGTCGCCCGCTCCCGCTTGGTATCGGGGGCTCGGGAACGTGCATCTAGGTCTTTCGAGTTTCGCGGCCGTCAGTCAACGGGGCCGCCTACAAGTTCTGAACGCTGACGGTCGCCCCTGCTCGCAGGGACTCGACGACCGCCAGCGCGGCGAGGCTCACGTTCGCGATCTCGTCAAGGGCAACGGGCGGGATCCCCGTGTGCATGCCTTCGATGAATGACCGAACTTCTTCGCGGTGCCCCTTCTCCTGCTGCCGTTCCTCATGCGTGCGGCGACCTGTCTCCCCGTAGAGGTCGAGTGACCGGAAGTCGTCGAGGATCGCCGTTCGACCCCCGGCGAAGACCTCGAGCCTCTCTTTCGAGACAGCCGCCGAGCCCGCGGCCACGTACGTGATGGTTCCGGCGGAACCATCGGCGAGCGAGACGTTGACGACGACGTTGTCGCGCGCCTGAAGAGGCACCGAGGAATCATCGACGGCGGCAGCGGCAACCCGTCGCACACCGGCTCCGGCAAGGAAGACCAGCGAATCCAGGAAGTGGCATGCCTCGCCGATGAGCCGGCCGCCGCCCTGCTCTAGGTCGTGGACCCAGGCTTCCGGAGGTATCCGTCCCGCGCTGACCCGGTAGCCGGCGAGAAGAGGCCCGCTGCCGACGAACGAGCGGAGCTCCCGAAGCAGAGGCGAGAACCTGCGGTTGAACCCGACGAGCAGGATGGCCTCGCTCTGCCGTGCCGCTTTCAGCGCTCGCCGGAGCTCGTCCTCGTCGAGCGCCAGTGGCTTCTCGCAGAACACATGCTTGCCTTGCTCGAGCGCCTGTACTGCGAGCTCGGCGTGCGAGCCATGGCGTGTGGCAATGACGACGGCGTCGACTGCCGGATCCTCGATCACTTCCAGCTCGTTGCCGGCGACGCGGGCGAAGCCGAGGTCACGCGTGGCGGCCGCGGCCGAAGGGCCCGAACCGCCGCCGACGAGCTCGAGGCGCGCTCCGGCCTCGACAAATGCGGGTATGAGCACGCTCCTGGCGAAATCGCCCGGCCCGATGAGCCCGATCCGCGGAGCATCCTCTGACGCCGATGACCGACGGCGCGGAGCAGGAGCCGACCGAGCCTCCTCCGATGCCTGTTCGGCGTCTGGATAAGCGAGAAGGAGCGCGCCGCGCGGCCGTTCCGAAGAGCCTGCGGCGAGCCGTGAATATGCGTGCTCAGCGTCGTCGACCGGCACCACGCCGGCAATCAGGGGGGAGAAGTCCAGAAGACGCCTGGCCTGCAGGTCGAGAACGCATTCCATGTTTCGCTGCTGCGTCCAGCGGACGTAGGCGATCGGGTAATCGAGGCCACGCTCCTCGTACTCGGGGTCGTACCGACCGGGGCCGTACGACCGGGAGACCCTGAACGAGAGCTCCTTCCTGTACAGCGGCGCGCGCGGAAACTCGATCGGAACGTCTCCTACGAGCACGAGCGTGCCACGGTCGCGGACGATCTCGGCGCCCAGCAGCAGCGGCTCATTCGATCCGGCAGCGGCGGTCACGAGCACCGCGTCGACGCCGTCGGGCGCGGTTTCGCGAATGCGCTCGACCGGTCTGTCATCCGTCGCGAAGCCATGGTCGGACCCACCCGCGCGTGCCGCCTGGACAGCGCTTTCGTCGAGGTCAACGGCGTAGACCTCTGCCCCTGTGGCATGGAGCAGCCGACACGCGATCTGGCCAACGAGGCCACACCCGATGACTGCGACGCGATCGCCGAGCGCGGCCCCCGTAAGCCTGATCCCGTGCAGCGCTATCGCCGCGATCGTCGTCAGCGAGGCGTGCTCGAGCAGGACTCCCGCGGGCACTCGTGCGCAGAGATTGCTCGGCACGGCCACCAGCTCCGCATGGTTTGCGAAGCCTGCCCCCGCGCATGCGACTCTGTCGCCCGGCGCGAGGCCCCGCACGGCCGAACCGACCCTGACTACCTCGCCGGCCGAGCTGTACCCGAGCGGGACCTCCTCCCCGAGCTTTCGTTCGACAGCGGCTCGGGTACTCCGAATCCCCTCGGTGCGAACGCGGCGCGCGACCTCCCGCACGACATCGGGGCGCTCCCTCGCACGGGCGACGAGTGACTTTTGCGCCTGGGAGACGGCGCTTCGCTCTGTCCCCGAGCTAATCGCGGAGAACATGTTCCTGACGAGAACCGCGCCTTTCGCGAGCTGAGGCTCCGGCACGTCGCGCACGATCACAAGGCCGCGCCGGTTCTGGAGCACCTGTTTCACTCGCACGTCCTTGGAGACGCGGTAGCCGTGAACCGTCGCCGGCAGCGAGACGGTTCGCGTTCCTTCATCTCGTACGGTCGAGCCCAGGCGGTGCCCCGACAACTAGGCCGCATAGCGATAGAGCGCATTACCGACTAGCTTGCAGAAGCCCGCGGGGCTGTGCCGGATCACCGCGCCGAGGGCGGAGCTCAATGCGCGGCTCGCCGAGGCCTCGCGATCGCGGCCGATGGTCGAGTAGAGGAGAAGTTCTTCCCGGCATCCCCAGGACAGCTTGAACTCGCGGAGCCCGGTCTGCGCTATGTCCGTGCGTCCGAAGTCGAACACGTCGAGACCGGAAGCCAGCCCATGCTTGATCGCCTCCCACTGCAGGATGTTGTTCGGCCGGCTTGCGAGCGCGGTCTGATCCGACGCGCTGTACTTCGCGATCAACGTCCGCTGCCACTGCAGGAAGACCGCGCCGCCGATCGGTCTGTGGCCGTCGTACGCGAGGAGACAGAAGCCGACGTCCTGAGCCAGAACCTCTTCCCAGAGCGCGTCAAAGAAGCGCCTTGGCTGGATCGGAACGCCCTGGTGCCGACGCGTTGCGAGGTGAAGAGCGTAGAAGATCGACGTCACATCGTCTCTGCTCTCGGCTCGACGTACCACAATGCCCTTTCTCTCGGCGGTGGCGATGTTCTTCCTGACTGCATGGCGGAAGCCCTTTGCGAATTCCGTCGAGGTCTCGGTCGAGCGGGAGCACGTGGGTCACGCCGGCAAGACGCGACTGGACACGGAGACCCGGGAGGTAACTTCGGATCTCGAACTGCGCGATGTTTGCCTCGGCGCGGTGCCGATCCAGGTCGCGCACAAGATCTACCTGGCGCCACGTCTCCTCCGAGGAGCGGAGTGCACATGTCTGTGAACGGGAGAGAAACCCAGCGCCGACCCCGCAGCCGGGTCGTGGCGTCGATGACGGGCACTCCGGCCGCCAGGGTGCCGTCCCCCCGCTCCGCCGCCAGCAAGAAGGCGTCGTACCCGTACGTGCGGCTGATCGCCTTCGCCCACGCCGGATGGTGGAACGCCGTGGCGTCGCTCGTCGACGTCGCCAACTCGAGCCAGCGGGGATCTTCAGGCCGAATGCGGGTGAGCGCCATCGAGTCGTCTGACGGGGCAGAACATCACTTGGCTCGCGATAGTACAGAGGTGGTTCCCCGAAACCACTGCGCCGCAGCGGCCTCATTGGGGCGACATTCGCCAGCCTATCCAAGGCAACGATGAATGTGTTCGATGATCACAGCAACAGAGCGTCCGATAATGGCGGTGCGCTGACAAGGCTGCTCCTGCCGATCGAGGAGGGCGCGCTTCGCTACGGCCGCGGCCGAGCGAGTGAATGGCTTCAGGGCGACGGCTGGCGCGTCCTCGCGGCGCCGGCGGAAGACTCCTCGCCGAAGGGCGATGAAATAGCACGGTTTGAAACCAAGGGCGGCAGTTCTCTAGCCGCGGTGCAGGCGCCAGGCGGCGAAATCTCGACCCCGTTCGATCTGGACGAGGCATACGCGAACTTCGTGACGGAGCGCTGGACCGAGCACGAGCGCCGCCGCGGGTTCTCCAAGCAGACGCTCTCGGGCTATTACCGGATCAAGAGGTTCATCCCGCGAAGCGCGCAGCTGAGCGTGCGCCGCCTGGTCGTCAAGCGCCAGGGGCTGCCCGACTTTCCGCGCTGGCCGCTCGAGACAAGTGCCATCGACTTGCTGAGGTTCTATGCGCGGTGCATCGCCCTTTCCTCCGGTGGCGACAGCATTCAATTTGAGTGGTTCTGGCCGAACGGTGCAAGCGCGGCGCTCGTCCTCACCCACGACGTGGAGTCGGCTGAAGGACTACGCCTCGCGATCGACATCGCGGACCTCGAGGCAGACCACGGTTTCCGCTCGAGCTTCAACATCGTCGGCTCGTGGTACCGACTCGACTGGGGCGTCATCGGCGAGCTGCGCTCGCGTGGGTTCGAGCTCGGCGTCCACGGGCTCTTCCACGATCGCTCGCTGTTCGAGTCGCGCCGCTCGTTCGAGCGCCAGTTGCCGGCGCTCGAGGGAGTTCGCACGAAGTATCGGCGCGCAAGGTTTTCGCTCTCCGGCGACGCATCGCGTTCACGCGTGGCTCGGCGAGCTACCGGTTGACTATGACTGCACGGTCCCCCACTCCGACCCGTTCGAGCCACAGCCGGGCGGCTGCTGCACGATCTGGCCCTTCTTCATCGGCCCCCTCGTCGAGCTTCCGTACACGATGCCCCAGGATCACACGCTGTTCAATCTGCTCAAGCGGAGATCGGCGGATATCTGGCTCGAGCAGGCGCGCAGGCTCGAGGAAGCGCATGGGCTGATCCAGCTGGTGACGCATCCCGATCCTGGCTACCTCGGGGACTCGCCAAATCGTCGGATATACGCCGAGTTTCTGGATGCGATCTCGGCGCGCGACGGAATCTGGCGTGCGTTGCCACGCGAGGTCGCCGAATGGTGGCGCCGAAGGGATGCGGAACGCGGCGTGGACACGGGACACTTGGGCACCATCAGGGTCGAGGGCAGCGGCGTCACGTTCGTCCCGCCGGCGGGTCAACCTGACGCGGCTCGATGGAGTAGGCCAGCGTAGCCGGGCATTGCCGCCGCGCGCGCACGCAAAGACCGGCGCACGTTGACGCGTCCCGTAGGAGCTCGAGACCCAGCCGGTTTCGACTTGCAGCTCGTTCGGCTCGACTCCCTCGAACGTGACGGATGCACGTGTGTCCCGACTATCACATCGAACGTCGTAGCGTCCCGTTGCCTGATGCCCGCGTGAGGCGCGAGATGCAGAGGGACTCGAGCGTGTGCTCACCCGCGCCTTCGATCTCGTCCCGAACGCTGAGCCTTCCGGCGGCCCGATCCAGCGAGAAGAGCCGGCGGTGCCGGACCGGATTGGCCAGGCCCGATACCCGTCATGGGACGCGGCGAGCTCGAGGAGGTCGCCCTCGAGGCGACGAGCTCGACCCTGCGGCGCGCGAACTGCCGCAGCTCGAACACGCGCGTAGGATCGATTGGGTTGATCTCCTCGCCGTCGACCACAAGGGTGTTGTGCGCGCGTGTGGAGCGAAATCTGTTGCGCGCGTCCACGTCGAACGTGTAGGCGTAGGTGCCGGAGTCGACGATGACTGGTGCAGCGTCGATCGAGAGGTCGAACGAGAGCAGGTCGTTGTGCGAGTGACCGCCGAAGCCGTTCTGACCGACGTCGCCGCAACGGATCACGGCGTGCATCCGCCGGGAACGAAGCACGTAGAGCCCGCCGTCGGGAAACGCCGCAGACGTGGGCTCCGCCGCTGCCGGGAGCTGCTGCGGTTCGCTGCCACTTCGCGACGCCCAGGTTCCATGCGACCTCCGCGTCCACCGGTCCTTCCAGCGGGCGCGAATCACCGAGCACGGCGGCCGCGAGCCAGAGGAGGTTGTCATGGGTCGCAGGCCGCGCGAAGCCCGCGGGAAGGATTCGTCCACTGTCCTGGTCGCCGAAGAGCGGAATCCGCCCATCGCCATGCCGGACGGTCCGCGACACGTCGACCATCCGGCGAAGCCGGTCGTCGAACCGCCGCGAGAACGGCTCGCCTGCCGCAGTCGCGACCTGCCTGGCGATGAGCATGATCTCCAGGACGAGCCCGTGGTAGCCGAGCGACGCCTCGAAGCTCACTCCATCCGGATGAATCTGCTTGAGCGCCTCTCGCTCGAACTCCCGTCGCGCGAAGCGGAACCAGGCCCGCGCGTCCGTCTCGCCATCGAGCGTCGCCCCGAGTACGAGAAGCCCGAGAATGTCGCTCAGGTAGTGGTTACTGCGCAGGTACGGCGCCCCTTCGAGGTTCGCCCGGATGTGACGCCCGTGCCACCTGAGCGACACGACGAGACGCTCCCTGAGACCACCTTCGAGCGGCCTCCATTCCTCCAACGTCGCCACCGCCCAGACGAGATTGACGGCGCGTATCGCCACCTCCATCGGATTCACCCAGTTGATGCCGATGGCAGTCGGGTTTTCGTCGAGCCACGAGCCAAGCTGGTCCTCGAACGCCTGCGCGTAACGCTCCTCTTCAAACATCCTGGCCCCACGTGCCAGCGTCAGCAGGTGGTGGCACCGGGACAGCTCCCACGGCACCTTCGCATCGCTGGAATCGTCGAGCCGCGTCACTTCCACCTCCCGGAAGAAGCGCTTCGGCCAGCGGTAGCCGCTCTTGAAGTCTCGATGCCAGTCGATCACCGCGCCGAGCTCGACGAGACCGACCCGAGCAGGTCGACGCGATGCGCAACCGCGTGCTCCGCTTCCTTGCGAATCATGGCTGCCGCCGGCCGAAGCCCGTCCGGAAGCTCCCGGTACGGCTGCAGCCCGATCGTCGGCAGCCGCAGGCCCACGCTGCCCGGGCTCAAGGGCGTCATGTAGAGCGCCTCCAGCCGCCCCTCCCGCCGTCGCCGTTGCAAGAGAAAGACGAGCGTCCGCGAGAACGTGATCGGATGCGGTCCGATCAGCCGCGCAAGGCGCCCAACGGACGACGCCTTCGCACGCGCTGCGGATAGGCGGCGGCGTTTCATCGGCGCCGTCGTGCCGCCGCCGCGACCGCGTCCACGTACCTGGAGAGATCGGCCCGCCGCCAAACCGCCTGCCAGGCCTCGTCGAACTCCCACGAGGAGCCTGCCAGAGCGGTGTCGACCGCCTCGGCCAACGCGTGCACGTCGGCCGCGCAGCGGATGCCGATCCGAAACTCGCTCGCGACGTCCGCGGGCTCGCCGCCGCAGAAGAAGACGAGCGGTTTCCGGTGCCGGAGGGCCTGATACAGCGTATTGGGGCACGCGACGTCGGCGTACGGATGGGAGGGGTCGAGCCCGTAGTAGACCGAGCGGGTGCGCTCGAACAGCTCGTCCACGTCCGTTCGCCAGCCGAGGAACTCGAGATTCGGAAGTGCGACTGCCTCTCGCTCGAACCACGCGGCTCCTCGGCCCCCGCCGGCGACGGCGATCCGGAGATCGGGACGTCCGCGGGCCAGCTCCACGAGAAGGTCAGGGCGCCGCGCCTCGCTGATCGTTCCTGCGTAGAGCAGGTCCCACTCCGGCGGGGCCGCCGAGGGTTGCACCTGCTCGCTCTGGACGAAGTTGGGCACCACGATCGGCGCTTCGTCCAACGCCCCACGCCAGCGCGGAATCCTCGAAGCGCCCGGAACGACGACTGCTACGGCGTCGCGTGCGAGGCGGCCCTCGAGAGCGGCCGCGAGACGCAGAACTGCCCTCGGATAGATCGTCGTCTCGGCGCGCTGGAAGTCCTCATGTGCGTCGTAGACCAAGGGAAGCCGGAGATTCCGCGCCAACGTCCAGCCGAGCGGCAGCAGGTAGATGTCGTGCACGACGAGCAGTGAGACATCGCTGAAGAGCACTCTGCGCGCACGCCAGACTCTCCGTGCGAACCGCGTCAAGGCGACGAGCGTGTGACGACCGCCTCCACTCGGTGCAGGCACGCGGAACCGAACCACGTCTTCAGTCGGGGCGGACGCTGCCTGCGGGCCTGGAGGTGCCGAGCGCCGGTCCCAGGCGACGACCCGAGTGGAGATACCGGCCTCGGTGAGCAACCCGATCTCGAAGGCGACCCGTGCGTCGGGGCTGTAGTGGTTGTCGAGCAGCATCGCGACGCAGAGGCTCCCGTCGTCTCCGCTCTCTGGGCAACGGGGCGTCGACGTCGAGGACAGGCACCGATTACACCTCTAGGCGTTGCCGGGCCGAGCGTACGGCTGCTCCACGGCAACGTCACTTCTGCGGGATACCAGGTCGTCGTACGTGGGGCACGGCGCTCTTCGTCCGACTAAGACCCTCGACGCATGACGCGCCGGACGGCGGAAACCTCGCTTTTCCAGCGCTCGAGCGTACGCAGCTCTGAGCGCCCGTTCCGAAGCCTCCCACGAGAATTCTCGCTCGACTCGACGGCGGCCGGCCTCGCCCATTGCCTCTCTCCGGCGTGGATCGTCGAGAAGCTCGTCGATGCGCCCCGCGAATGCCTGGACGTCGCCCGAGGGCACGAACACGGCAGCGCTCTCCCGCGGTGAAGCATGACTCCAGGCAGATCGTAGGCGACGACCGGACATTTCATGGCCATGTACTCGGCAATCTTCACCAGGGTCGAAACATCGTTGAGTGGACTGCTCGGCTCTGGAGAGAGGCAAATGTCTGCCGCGAGACAGAACCCGGACAACCTGCGGCCCTCGTCTTGCCAGCCGACAAAGTCGACCATGTCGCCGAAGCCCTAGCTCGCCCGCGAGCTCACGGACATCCGGGAGCGCATCGCCGTCTCCGACGAACATCGCCCGCCAATCGGCCCGGCGCTCGTGCAGGCTGGCAAGGGCGCGGATGGCGTGATCCACACCGTCCTGCGCGTTCATCACACCGACGTAGGCCAGAAGGTGGGGCTGACCTGCTTTCAGCGTCTGATCAGGCCCTCCCGGAGTGAACTTCGCCAGGTCCGGTCCGTTCCGCACGACGAAGACGTCACTCTCCTTCTTGCCGCCACGCGTGAGTGCGACCTGGCGGTACGACTCGTTCGTCGCCAGCACGACGTCTGCGAGGCGCAAAGGTCAGCCGTTCGACGACACGAGTGAGCGCATACAGCGGGTCGCGGCGTCCGAACCTCGAAAGGTAGAGCTCCGGAACAAGGTCGTGCTGATCGAAGACGAATGCTGCGCCGGCGCGCCGGAGTGGCATCGCCACGGCGAGGAGCAGGTCGGGTGGGTTGCAGGCGTGTACGACGTCGAACGCGGCGCGACGGCCAAGTCGACTCGCCAGACGAGCGATGCGAGCGAAGGCGGTCGTGTACTCGCGAAGGTACGCGAAGCCGCCGCCCTCGCAGTAGCCACGGGAAAACGGTAGAGCTCGATGCCCTCGATTCGCTCGTGCGCCAAGGTATCCACCCCATTCCCGATCGGGCCGACCACCGTCACTTCGCAACCCGCATCGCGCAGGGAGCACGCCTCCTGCCAGACCCGCGCGTCGCTCGGCACGGAGTAGTTCTCGACCAGGATGAGGACGCGAGATTCCAAGCTGTGAGGGTGTGCCATGTGTGCCGGGCCCGTCAGTCTAGGCGGGCTCGCGAACCTGCCGCCAAAACTGGTCGCTCGAGTGAGCGGCTGCGGACGCGGAGCACAGCCCCGCTGCCACTCGAGATGCTGACCGGACCTGCGCTACGGCGTGAAGCCGACGCTCGCCGCAGTAGGGCCGATGGACATCGACTTGAAATCGGCGCCGCTTGGCCACGCACCGTCGTCGCGCTGGTAGTTGTACTCGCCGAAGGTATAGGGATACGACGTTCCGTCGCAGAAGATGTGCATGGTCGTGATCGCGAGGTTTCGGTATTGGAGAGCGCCGTCGACGTACCACTCGAACGCACCCGTGCTGTTCGGCGCCCACTTGTAGTGGGCAACGACGTCGTACCAGTGATCGTACTGGAGCGGCTTGACTGCTCCGCCAGCAGCGTGCTCGGGAACTATGAAGTTGTTTTCGATCCCGGTTCCGTCGCTATTCACGTGCCCTGAGCGGAAATCGAAGATCAATCGAGGATTCGTTCCGGGACTCGACGGAGTCCCATCCGCCTGCACGCCGAAGTAAGGCACTGGGGAAGGTTGGACAGTTGGTTGCCGTCGAGCCAGAGCGCGACTCGTGTCATCTCCACATCTGATATTCCAGGATCCGGCGCGAGGGACATAGACGCCACTCGGGAATCGAACGCGCCAGTAGTACCACGCCTCCCGGCCCTGCTCGGTGTAGCCGTCACAGTTAACGCTCTGGCCGAAGGCCTGGCAGATGCGGTCGGGCATCGGATTATAAAGAGACGTCATCGTGCCATGCGTGGTTCCTGACTGCGCCGGGGCGATCTTCAGTCGCGTCGCAGAGCCACCCGACCCATCGCTGACAGTGCGAGATGTAGTTCGAGTTGAATCCGGAGACGCTGTTGCTCACGGCGGCCTGCCAGTGCTGTGGCGCATTGGGGTCGCCGGTCCAGCCGAGGGTGTAATTCGGTGCTGTCCACCTCCAGTACGGCGCGCTCGTCAACCCGGAGACCACTGCGCTGGCGACCGATGACGCGGTGGCCGATCCAGCCGTATTGCTCGCGGTGACGGAAACACGGACCGTCGATCCGACATCGGCCGCCGCGAGCACGTAGCTCGCGGCCGTCGCGCCCGAGATCGGCGCGCACGAGTTGCCGGTCGAGTTGCAGCGCTGCCACTGGTAGGTGTACGTCATGGGAGTTGTCCCGCTCCACGAGCCGGTCGTCGCGCTCAATGTCTGGCCTTGCTGAGCCGTCCCGCTGATGGCAGGGAGCGTGTCGTTCGAAGGTGGAACGTCGGGCGGTGGCGGTGGGGGCGGCGGTGGTGGTGGGGGCGGTGGTGGGGGCGGCGGCGGAGGATCAGGCTCGCCCGTGACCTGATCTGTCTGCGCGGAGGTCGCAGCTGCCGAGCCGTTGCGGTTCGACGCCGTCACGATCACTCGCACCGTGTCGCCTACCAGTCCCGATGAGAGCCTCACGGTCGAGCTGGTCGCGCCGGGAACGGCGCTGCAGCCTGCTCCGGCCGAATCGCATGCGAGCCACTGGTAGGCGTACTTGAGGGCCCTCCCCTGCCAGGTGCCGGTGCTCGCCGCGAGCAGGTCTGGCACTTGTGGATTGCCGGTGACCGACGGCGGGGTCAAATCCTGTGGAGGCTGCTGTCCCCCTCCACCGTTACCGGACGCCACGCCGGTCGCCAGAACGACGATCACGGTTACGGCGGTGGTGATGGTGATGATGCGGCGGCTCATCACGTCTCCCTTCGGAGGGCAGGGGCTGTGCTTGTTTCTCCTTTCGGGCGGCACTGCCTTCCTTGTAACCCCCAAACGGGGGGCTTGCGTAGCCACGCTTCACTCTTTTTGCTGCAAATCCGTTGATTTGTTGCAATACCAGTAACGGGTTCGGCGAACGGCCTGCTTGCGGGCGACTCATAAACGGCTATAACCCGAAACATCGATCTGCGGACTCACCCCAAGGCGCCTCCGGCCGGTTCGGCTGGCGTGCCATTCGTCGACCTGGCGTCGGCGAGCTCGGCGGTCAAGCAGCGGGTTCTCGCGCGCATCGGCGAAACGCTGGACCGGGGCGACTTCATCAACGGCGCGGCAGTCCTCGAATTCGAGGAGCGGTTCGCCGCGTTCGTCGGACGGGAGCACTGCGTTGGCCTCTCGAGCGGCCTCGATGCACTTCGCCTCTCGCTACTCGCGGCCGGCCTAGAGCCGGATGAGCGAGTGATCGTTCCCGCGGCGACGTTCGCGGCGACGTTCGAGGCGGTGCTCCAGGCCGGCGGCACTCCCGTCGTCGTCGACGTAGGCGAGAGCGACTATGGCCTCGACATCGAGCGGACCGAAGCCGAGGCGGCGGGCGCCTCGTTCCTGCTCCCGGTCCACCTCTACGGGCAGATGGCCGACATGCGGGCGCTGCGCGCTCTTGCGGAGCGCCACGGCCTTCAGATCCTCGAAGACGCCTGCCAGGCCCATGGCGCGTCACGGGACGGCATTCCGGCCGGAACTGCGGGCGAGGCCGCGGCGTTCAGCTTCTACCCGTCGAAGAACCTCGGCGCGATGGGCGACGCAGGGGCGCTCGTCATCGACGACGCGGAGCTAGTGGCTCGGGTCAGAGCTCTGCGCGAGCACGGCGAGACCCGCAAGTACCACCACGAGTACGTGGGGTACACGGCTCGGCTCGACACGATTCAGGCGATCGTCCTGATCGAGAAGCTGGCGCTGCTCGACGAGTGGAACCGGCAGCGTCGCGCGGCGGCCTCTTTCTACGATGAGGCGCTTTCCGGCATCGACGGCCTGCTTCTGCCGACGGAGGCGCCAGGAAGCAAGTCTGTCTGGCATCTCTACGTCGTCCGGACGGCTAGTCCGGAGCGTCTGGCCGAGTTTCTCCGCGCGCGCGGCATCCAGACCGGGCGTCACTATCCGGAGCCCGTGCACCTGGCCCCCGCCTACCGCCACCTCGGCTACGCGCCCGGCGACTTCCCCGTTGCCGAAACGCTTGCCCGCGAGGCTCTGTCGCTACCGCTCTACCCAGGTATCACCGAGAACCAGCTCGAGCGCGTGCGCGACGCCTTGATCGACTACTTCCGGGCCAGTTAGGAGCCCTCGTGAACTCGGCCTGCTTTGTCGTCGGCGCGCGGCCGAACTTCATGAAGGCCGCACCGGTCTATCGCGCTCTCCGTGAGCTGGACGACACGCTCGAGCTGTTGCTGGTTCACACCGGACAGCACTACGACGAGGAGATGTCCGCGGGTCTTCCTGGAGGAGCTCGAGCTGCCCGAAGCCGGACGTCTTCCTCGGCGTCGGCTCCGGAACCCACGGCGAGCAGACGGCGAAGGCCCTCCTGGGCGTGGAGGGCGTCCTGCTGGAGCACGAGCCCTCGATCTGTGTCGTGGCCGGCGACGTCAACTCCACACTCGCGGCAGCGCTGGCTGCATCGAAGCTCCATATCCCGGTGGCGCACATCGAGGCGGGCCTTCGCAGCTTCGACGAGACGATGCCGGAGGAGGCAAACCGCCGCCTGACCGACCATCTGAGCCGACTCCTCTTCGCTCACTCGACAAGCGCGGTCGCCAATCTCGTCAACGAAGGCATCGATGAGTCACGCATCCACGCCGTGGGGAACACGATGATCGACTCGCTTCTCCGCCACCTTCCCGTCGCCCTTTCCAGGGAGCCTTGGGTGAGATCGGCTCTGGACCCCGGCGGCTTCGCCCTCGTAACACTGCACCGGCCCGCGCTCGTTGACGACCTGGATCTCCTCCGCCGGACCGTCGATGCTCTGACCGAGCTGGCCGACACGCCTCGCGATCGTCTTCCCGGTGCACCCGAGAACCGAAGCTCGATTGCGCGAGGCGGGGCTCGACCCTGGCCAGCTCGAGGGCCGCGGCCTGGTGCTCTGCCCACCGCTCGGTTATCTCGACTTCCTGGCGCTGGAGGCGAAGGCGGCCTTCGTGCTGACCGATTCCGGCGGCGTTCAGGAGGAAACCTCCGCGCTCGGTGTCCGTTGCTTCACGTTGCGGGACACGACGGAACGCCCGGTAACCGTCGAGCTCGGGACAAACACCGTCCTCGGCGTGGACCCGGAGCGGATTCGTGCAATCCCCGAGAATGCTCGAGCGGGCAAGACAGCTCGGCCACAAAGATCCCGCTCTGGGACGGAAGGCGCGGGAGGTCGGGCTGCCGCCGTGCTCAGGAGCTTCCTGGCGGCGGAATCGGCCGGGGCACCGCTTCCAGAAACGGCGGGCTAGCCTTTGACCGGAAGCCCGATGGCGATCATCGACAACGCTCTGAGGACGGCCGCCAGTCCGCTCTCCCTTGTCCGGGCGGCGGCGCCCTGGTTCGCGGTGATCGTCGCGGCGCTCGTTTCGGGCGCCCTCGCCGCAGGGAAGGCAGACGCCGTCCTCGGCGAGAAGCCTGCTCTCGTCCTGCTCGCAGCCCTTGTCGCCGGAGCCTTCCTGGTCCTGTTCATGTATCTCGGCTCCTCTGCGGTCGCTGATCTGGCCGGTAGCTGCAACCGGTGGGTACCTCTTGCAGCTCCCTCGGAGCCACGTCGTCCTGACATTCGATCGGGTCTGGATCGGCGGATTGATCGCCTACATTGCATTGAACCGGCGCGCCGCGCCCCGGACAGCGGCGACACGCCTGGTCTTTTTCGCTTTGCTCTTCTTCGTCACAGCGTTCGGGGTACGAGCGATGACGACAAGCGTCAGCATCGACGGCCCTCTCAAGAGTCTGGCTGGACTCGATCGTGCTACCAGCGATCCTGTTCGTCGCGTGCGAGCGGTACTGCCTGGCCGGCGCCGATCGGGCAAGGCGTGTCGCGGGCTCGCTGATGATCGCCGGTGGGATCCTGGCGAGCCATCGGGATCGCGGAGCGGATCTGGGGATTCGAGCTCGCGAGCTTGACGGGCGGCAGCGTTCGCATCGAACGAAGAGATTGACGTCGACGCGCATCTCGGGCCCGTATCCCGCGCCAGAGCCCTACGCTCTCACGCTCGCGATCTGTCTTCGCAGCGACGCTCTACTGGCTCCTCACGCGGAAGAACCGCGGCGGATACGGATGGGCACTTGCGCTCGGCGGTATTCAGGTCACCGCGATCGCTCTCGCCCTGTTCCGGGCTGGGTGGATCGCGGCGATTCTGGTCTTGATCATGGCCTTCGGGTACAGACCTGGGCGCTTCGGCCGGACCCTCGCGGTCGCAGGCCTCGCCGGCGTGATCGCCTTGGCAGCGGCCATGCAGCTTCAGAGCAACAACGCGGTCTCGGGACGACTGAACAACACGGACAACGTGAGCGCTCGCCTGGCGACCTACAAGCAGGGCGTCGAGATCTTCCGCACCGCGCCGATCTTCGGAGTCGGTATCGACCAGTACAACGCCGTAGCGCTGACCCGTCCGCCGGAGACCGTGTCGGGAATCGAGTCGGTGCCGTTTCCGCACAGCACGTACTTCGGGATGCTCGCAGAGCAGGGAATCATCGGCTTCCTTCCCCTCCTCTTCCTCTCGTACGCCGTCTGGCGGCTAGTCCCCGCGCTCCGCATCGTCAGCTTCCGAAGTCGCGAGGCGACCCTTCTTCTGGGAACCGTGACCGGCGCTGTGCTCGCATATCTCGTCATGTCCGTCACCCTCACGATGCTGCCGTACGAGGCTTCGAACACCTTCTTCGCCGCGCTTATCGGTGGGGCATCCGGGCGTCTGGACGCGCTCGCGCGAGACCTTCAGATCACCTCCGTCTAGCACGACGACGGCTCCTCGCGCCGACGAACCGTGTCGCCTAGCTGCGCTTGCGCTCGGCCCGCCGGAGCACGAGACCGGCCGCAATCAGAACCAGGCTGAGAAGCAGCGTCGTGAGCAGCGAGAGACCCGTGAAAGGCAGGTTGCCCTTCGGTCGCGCGACGCCGGGCTGAACTCCGGCGGCGCGATGGTTTCGATGCGGCTTCGGCGGCTTCCGCCGGTACTGATCAGACGCCGACGATTTGTGGACCGAGACGAACAGTGTGCGGTGAACCGCGACTTGCCTCACAGCGTGGTAGGTCCCTGTGGCGCCCGAAGCGGCATAGCCGACTCCGCCGAGAGAGGCGATGGTCCCGAGGATGAAGACCGACACTGCGCCGGCAAATGCGAGCCGCGACCGCGTGCGCCGCGCCGCCGGAGGCTGCCTGACCTGTGCGGAGAGCATGCGCACGAAGCCCTCCCGCGGCTCCGCGCGGTGTGCCCTCAGGCGGTAATCGAGCTCAGTGTCGTGGTTCAGGCGTCGGCGCTTCCAGATCATTGGTCCCTCTCGATCGTTTGCTGGGCCGCTGTATCCACATATACCCGCGCGGCCGTCAAAACCTTACGTCTTAACCGAAAAACGGGGCTTCACTGCTACGCTGGGTCGAGTTTAGTGCCATCGCGGCAAGAGCAACCTATTGATCCGAGACGACGTTGCCGATGGTGGTGACGGGGTGACTAAGTGAACGCACAAGACTTCAGCGATCGACCCGCCACGCTGGCGCAGTACCAGGCGATTCTGCGACGGCGCAAGTGGATCATCATCAGCGTCCCCATCATCGCCGCGAGCGTCGCCTACACGCTTTCAGCGCGGCAGTCGCCGATGTACCAAGCGCGCGCCTCTGTTTCCATCAGGACGACGAACCTCGCAAACCAAGTCGCCGGGATCTCCGGCTTTCCAGGGGATCCCAACCGCTTGCTCGCAAATAAAGCCGACCTCGCAACCTCTCAGGAGCTCGCTTCCCGCGTCGCGGAAAAGGCCGGAGTGCCGGGCGTCAGCTTGAGCGCCAAGCCCGAAGTCGATGCCGACCTGCTGGACCTGTCTGTTTCCTACCGAGACCCCCAGTCGGCCGCGAGGCTCGTGAACGTATATGCCGAACAGTTCGTCCGCTACAACAACGACGTCGATACGGGGTACGTGCAAGCAGCGCTCCTTAAGGTCCAGGCGACCATCCGTCGGCTGCGCGCACAGAATCAGACGGGGTCGACCACGTACGACGACGCGCTGACGTTGCGAGACAAGCTGCAAACGTTCGGAACCCTCCTTGCGAACAGCGCGACTGTGCGGACGCGGGCAGATGGCGCTTCCAAGATCCGTCCAAAGCCGCGACGCAATGCGCTGATCGGCGGGCTCTTGGGTGCTTTCCTCGGAATCGGGCTCGGATTCCTCATAGAGGCACTCGACAAGCGGGTGCGCTCGGAGGAGGAGATCGAAGCCATCCTCGGCATTCCGCTGCTAGGTCGCGTCCCACCCCCCAAACGCCGTCTGCGCAAGGCAAATCGGCTCGTCATGCTCGCCGACCCCGTGAGCATCCACGCACAGACCTACCGACGGCTCAGGACGAGCCTGGAGTTCGTCAACTTCGAGCGGCGGGCGCGGATGATCATGGTCACGTCGGCGCTGCCGCGCGAAGGGAAGTCCACGACCGTTGCGAACCTCGCGGTGGCGCTTGCGCGTGCGGGTAGACGCGTCGCCCTGATGGACCTCGACCTCCGCCGGCCGGCCATCCACGCGTTCTTCAACACAGGTAGCGATCATGGATTTACGGACGTCGTCGTTCACCGGTTGAAGTTGAGGCGTGCTCTCCGTTCGATCGCGCTCCCTTCCGCAGGCCGACTTTCCGAAGTCCAGTCGAACGGCGATGCCGCATTCGCCGGATGGAGCATCCAGCAACGGCCGGACGGATGTCGAGTGTGTGCTCAACGTGCTCCCTGCCGGCACGATTCCGCCTGCCGCCGACGAGTTTCTCGAGAACTCGGGCGTTGACACTGTCCTCGAGGAGATGCGCGAGCGATTCGACGTCGTTCTCGTCGATACTCCACCGCTCCTCGCTGTCGGCGATGTGATGGCCCTTGAGCGCGAAGATGGATGCGATCATCGCTGTCACGCGCGTCGGCATCCAGCGGCGGCAACTCGAGGAGCTTGCACGACAGCTGCGCACCTGCCGTGCTCCCGTCCTCGGCTTCATCTTGACTGGCGCTGCGCACGGGGATAGCTACAGCTACGGCTACGGCTATGACCCTCGTCGGGTACGAGGCCCCGCGCGAGATCGAGCCAACCGGCGAGCGAACCCAGTAGCGGCCGGATCGCCTCGGGGTTGGCGATGAGCGTTGAGGCCGCACGCCCAGTATCGGTCTCGGGCGAGCTGGGTGGGAGACGCTGGCTCTTCTTACTGCCTGCACTCGCGGCGTTCGGGACCGTCTTCGGTCTCGCGGCCGCGCAAGGTGGATACTTTCCCACGTCCTGGGGGTGGGCCAGCGTGCCGCTCCTCTGGGCTGTCGCGATAGCGCTCATCGTCCGCGACCACGTCCGCCTGAACACGAGCGAGCGGCTTCTGCTCGCTGCTCTTGCGGCGTCCTCAGGCTGGATCGCTATCTCCAGCGCCTGGTCTGTTGCCCCCGCCGAGACCGTTCTCGAACTCCAACGTGCAATCGTCTACGTCTCCGTCGTCGGGGGCGTTCTGATGCTGTCGCGCGGGCGCTTCGCCCGATACCTGTTGGGCGGGCTTACCCTCGCGGTCTCCCTGATCGCGGCCTTCAGCCTCCTCACCCGGCTCGTGCCGGACCGCATCGGGGTGTACGACCGGGAGGCGGTCTATCGACTGGCGCAGCCGATCGGCTACTGGAACGGGCTCGGGATCTTCGCAGGAATGGGCGTCCTCCTGGCCATGGGATTTGCCGCCCGGGCACGGACCATCGCGGCCCGCGCTGCCAGCGCCGGCGTCTTGGTCATCTTGCTACCGACTCTCTACTTCACGTTCGGCCGCAGTGCTTGGATCGCGCTGGCCGTCGGGCTCGTCGTGGCCGTTGCGGTCGATCCGAAGCGCTTGCAGTTGCTCGCTGCGCTGCTCGTGCTCGCGCCACTTCCCGCCCTTGCCGTTCTCCTCGCGTCGAGAGAGTCCGGGCTAACACACGCGGGTACGCCGCTTGCCCAGGCGGCGCACGACGGGCATCGGCTCGCGTCCACGCTGCTCCTCCTGCTGGTCGCCAACGCAGTCCTTGCCGCCGCGTTCGCCTATCTGGAGAAACGGGTCGACGTCGGCCCCGTTGTGAGAGCTGCGTTTGCGGTCTCGGTCGGAGTAACGGTCGTGGTGGCACTCGCCCTGGTCTTCACCCGCTATGGCGATCCGGCCACGCTGGCAAAGCGAGGCGTACGTGTCATTCAAGGCTCCACTCGCGCAGGACACCAGCAACTTGAACCGCCGCCTGCTGAGCTTCTCCGGCAACGGGCGTGCCGACCTGTGGCGGCTCGCCTGGGACGACGCCCGGAGCCATCCGGCGCTCGGAGCCGGAGCGGGCACGTACGAGCGCTACTTCCTTCGGCACCAGCCGGCGGACGTCGGCCGTGTGCGCGACGCCCACGGCCTCTATATCGAGACGCTCGCGGAGCTCGGGCCGATCGGCCTACTCACTCCTGATCGGGCTGCTCGTCATACCGTTGCTGGCTCTCCGACATGCCCGACAGCACCCCCTCGCTCCGGCGGCCGTGGGCGCGTACGTCGCGTACCTGGTTCATACAGGAGTCGACTGGGACTGGGAACTGCCTGCTGTCACGCTCGTCGGTCTGCTCTGCGGCGTGTCGATCCTGCTCATCGCCAGACGCCGGCGCCCTCCGCGGCCGCTTGCATCGCCGACGCGGTTTGCCCTCGCGGCCTTCGCGGTCGTCGTCGGGACGTTCGCGGCAGTCGCGTTGCTCGGGAACGCCGCGCTCAGCCGCAGCACAACGGCGCGTCACCAGGGAAGGCTCGGCCAGGCAGCGGCCGATGCGCGGCGGGCGCGCTCGTTGATGCCTTGGTCTCCGCGACCCTGGGAGGCAGAGGGGCAGGTGCAGCTCGCCGCGGGCCTTCTTCCGGAGGCGCGGAGGAGCTTCCGAAAGGCGATCTCGATGGACGACGGCGACTGGCGGCTCTGGTACGACCTCGCGGGGGCGACCACCGGTGCGGCCCAGCGCCGCGCGCTTCGGCATGCGGTAGTTCTCTTCCCGAGGTCAGGGCTGTCCCCAGATGCAGGCGGCACGAGGGGCACGACGCGATGAGCATCTCGACCGTGCCTCGTTCCGAACCTAGAGTAGGTCGAAGGTGAGACAGAAAGACCCGCTGGCCAACCCGGCTCCGCTGATCCGTCGCGTCTACTCCTATGTCGCCTACCGGATCGGCGACGGCGCTGAAGCCGAGGACGTCACGAGCGAGGTGTTCGAGCGGGCTCTGCGGTACCGCGCGAGCTACGACGGGTCACGTGGACGCCCGGTGCCGTGGCTCCTCGGAATCGCGCGACACTGCGTCGACGATGCGCTGAGCCGACGGCCACCGCAGGCCACTTTCGAGGTGGCGGAGCTGGCATCGAATGAGGATCTCGAAGGCGAGACGGCACAGCGCCTCGAGCTCGCCGCCGCGCTCGAGGCGCTCGACGACCGGGGCAGAGAGCTGATTGCGCTTCGCTATGGCGCCGATCTGAGCGCGCGGCAGATCGGCGAGATTCTCGGCTTGAAGACGAACGCCGTCGAAGTGGCACTTCACCGGACGCTCGGCCGCGTTCGCGCCGAGCTCGAGCAAGCGTCCCTTGAGCTCGATCGGCCGCGGTCCGAATCGGCTTCCGGCTGACGAAAGTTCCCTCGACGGGGTCTTGCGGGACGTGGCCCGTTCCCCTACAGTAAAGGCGGTTTCTCGTTTCTGCTCGGGGAGAGAAGAGGGAAAGTAACTGTGGGGTGCGGCACTGCGGCTGGGAAAAAGGTTCGACTGCGCTTCGGGCCCGTTCGGGCCTTAGATTCGCGTCCAACATCCTTCCGCTTGGCGTACCGGAGCTGCCAGTGGAGGGATCACACTGAACTCTAGGCAACAAACGGATTTCGCGTCTCTCTCGAAGGTGGCCGAACTCGCCCCAAAGCGCCGACGCACTCGCGAGGTTTCGCCGCCTAAGATTGAACGGCGCCTCGACCGCCACGGGACGCGCATCCGCCGCGGATGGCTGGTGCGGCGTATGTTGCTCGGAGCCGACGTCGTCGGTCTCCTCGCAGCGTTCCTCGTAACCGAAGCCCTCTTCCCATCGAATGCAGTCACAGACCCGGTTGGGAGCGGGAAGAGAACCCTCATCTTCGTGCTGATGCTCCCGGCCTGGGTGCTCGCCGCGAAGCTCTACGGCCTCTACGACCGGGACGAGGAGCGGGCGACCCATTCCACGGCTGACGAAGTCGTCAGCGTCTTCCACCTCATCACCGTCGGAACGTGGGGCTTCTTCGCCACTTCCTGGCTCGTCGGACTCGGGCACCCGAATCAGGCCAAGCTGACGACGTTCTGGCTGCTCGCGATTCTCGGCGTTACCACGGCGCGCTCGGGCGCCCGGACGCTCGCGCGCCGTCACCCGGGCTACATCCAGAACACGTTGATCGTCGGAGCCGGCGACGTCGGCCAGCTGATCGCGCGCAAGCTGCAACAGCACCCCGAGTACGGGATCAACCTGGTCGGATTCGTGGATGCAGCTCCGAAGGAGATGCGCAGCGATCTCGACAGCACACACGTAATCGGCGAACCCGGACGAGCTGGTGGACATCGTCGAGAGTGAGGACGTCGACCGTGTGATCGTCGCGTTCTCGCTGGACCGGCACGAAGAGACTCTCCGAGCTCATCCGGGCCTTGCGGGAAAAGGAAGTGCAGATCGACTTGGTGCCGCGGCTGTTCGAGGCCGTCAGCCCCAGCGCGCCCGTCCACAGCGTCGAGGGCCTCCCGCTACTCGGGATTGCGCCCACGCGTATCCCTCGCTCCTCGCGCCTCGTCAAGCGCTCTCTCGACATCGTCGGCGCGGCGTTCCTGCTCGTGCTTACGGGTCCGCTGATGCTCTTGATCGCGCTGCTCGTCCGCCGCGGCTCGCCCGGGCCCGTCTTCTTCCGCCAGGAACGGATCGGCCTCGACATGCGCCGCTTCACGCTCCTCAAGTTCCGGACGATGCACGACGGAACCGATGACGCACCGCATCGCGAGTACTTGAACCACATCGCCAGCGCGGACGCATCCCCCGGGGAAGGCAATCTCTACAAGCTCGACCGCTCGGACGTCATCACGCCGGTCGGCCGCTGGCTCCGGCGGACAAGCGTCGACGAGCTGCCGCAGATCCTCAACGTACTCCGCGGCGACATGTCGCTCGTCGGCCCCCGCCCCGCGATCCCGTACGAGCTCGACCTCTACGCACCGCATCATTTCGAGCGCTTCCTGGTTCCAGCCGGCCTGACGGGGCTCTGGCAGGTCGAAGCGCGCGCCCACTCGAGCTTCGGCGAGGCGCTCGACCTGGACGTGATCTACGCGCGCAGCTGGTCGCTCGGACTCGATCTCAGGCTGCTCCTACGAACCCCACTGCTCATGCTCCGGAAGGGAGAGACACACTGATGGCAGAAAAGCGCTTGGCGGCGAGCGCTTCCGGCAACGGTAGCCCGATTCGCATCGCCGTCGTCGGCCTCGGCTACTGGGGGCCCAACCTCGCCCGAAACCTGGCGGAGTCACCCGCCTTCGAGATCAGCCACTTTTGCGATCTCCGTCCGGAAGCCCTCGACGCTGTCGGGCGCCGTTATCCGGCCGTTCAGCGCACAACGCGCTTCGAGGAGGTGCTCCGCGACGGCAACGTAGATGCGATCGTCATTGCGACGCCGGTCTCGACGCACTACCCACTCGCGATGTCGGCTCTGCTCGCGGGGAAGCATACCTTCGTCGAAAAGCCTCTCGCCGCTTCCAGCCAGGAGGCCCTCGACCTCGCGGCGGCCGCCGAGGAGAACGGCCTGGTGCTGATGCCCGGCCACACCTTCCTTTACAGCCCCTCGGTGACGACGATCAAGGGCCTGATCGACTCCGGCGAGCTCGGCGAGATCTACTTCATCTCTTCCAGCCGCGTGAACCTCGGGCTGCATCAGCGAGACGCGAGCGTGGTGTGGGATCTGGGCCCGCACGATTTCTCGATCCTGCGCTACTGGCTGGATGCGCTGCCCGACGAGGTCTCGGCGCTCAGCAGGAGCTGCCTCCTGCCGGGTATTCCGGACGTCTGCTTCATCAACCTGCGGTACGGCTCCGGCGCTGTAGCTCACGTTGAGCTGTCATGGCTCGCGCCCAGCAAGCTGCGGCGCACGGCAATTGTCGGCTCGAAGAAGATGGTCGTCTACGACGACACGTCCAACGAGCCCGTGCGGATCTTCGACTCGGGCGCGACGCTCCCCGATCCCGAGACGTTCGGTGAGTATCAGCTCAGCTATCGCACGGGCGACATCGTCTCGCCTCGGATCGAGGCAACGGAGCCCCTCTCGCTCGAGCTCGCCGACTTCGGCGCGGCTATCCGGGGCGAGGTCACCCTCGTCTCCTCTCCGGCGGTGGGGGTCGACGTCGTCAGAACGGTCGAGGCGGTCGACCGGTCGCTGCTAGAGGGTGGGCGCACGGTTACGGTAGGAGAGGTCGAGGAAACCCTCGACGAGACGCTTCAGGTCAGGCTTGAGGAGATCAAGTCCGAGGAGCCCGTTCCGACACCGAGCTTCGATTCCGGCGAGAGCATCGGCACGGCGATTCTCGGCGGCGGGCCCGCCGGCCTTACGGCCGCTCACGTGCTCGGACGCAGAGGTCTCCCAGCCACCGTCTTCGAGGCCGACGGATCGGTCGGCGGGATTGCGAAGACGATCGAGTTCAACGGCTTCCGCTTCGATCTTGGCGGACACCGGTTCTTCACGAAACTCGGCCCGGTGCAGCAGCTCTGGGAGGAGATGCTGGGCGAGGACTTCCTGACCCGTCCCCGGCTCTCGCGCATCTACTACAACGGGAAGTTCTTCTCCTACCCGATCGCCGCGAAGGACGTGGTTGGCCGGCTCGGCCTGTTCGAGTCAGCTCGCTGTGCTCTCTCCTACCTCATGGCGGCGAGACATCGCAACCGCGACGCCGATACCTTCGAGGACTGGGTGACGAGCCGCTTCGGGCGCAGGCTCTACGACGCGTTCTTCCGCTCGTACACCGAGAAGGTCTGGGGGATCCCCGGTTCGGAGATCCGCTCGTTGTGGGCTGCTCAGCGGATCAAGAATTTCTCGCTCGGCAAGGCGATGCTGAGCGTCCTGGGCCTCCGACGCGAGCATGTGACGACGCTCATCGAGGAGTTCCGCTACCCGCGGCTCGGCCCCGGCCAGATGTGGGAGGCCTTCGCGACGCGCGCCGAGCAGGCGGGCATCGGGGTTCGCCTGAACCATCGCTGTGTGGCGGTGAAGCATTCCGAAGGCCGGGCCGAGAGCGTCGTCCTGCGCCAGAACGGGAGCGTGTTCGAATGCCGGGTCGACTCGGTGATCTCGAGCATCCCCCTGAGCGACCTCGTCCTGAGCCTCGATCCGCCTCCGCCACCGCATATCCAGGAGGCGGCGAAGAAGCTGCGCTATCGCGATCTCGTCCTGGTGGCGCTGATGTCGACCGAGGAGGAGCCGTTCCCGGACAACTGGATCTACCTGCACGACCCGGGAACTCGGGCGGGTCGAGTTCAGAACTTCGGCGCCTGGAGCGAAGACATGGTCAAGCCTGGGATGACATGCCTCGGCGCCGAGTACTTCTGCTTCCAGGGCGACGACATCTGGGAGATGGGTGACGAAGAGGCGGTCGAGCTCGCGAAAGGCGAGCTCGCGCGAATCGGCCTGATCGACCCCAGCAAGGTCGTCGACGGCGTCAAGGTGCTCGTGCCGCGGGCCTACCCGATGTACGACGCGAACTTCGAGGAGGCTGTCGAAACCCTCCGTGGCTATCTCGCGGGCTTCGAAAACCTGCAGACCTGCGGCCGCAACGGGCTCCATCGGTACAACAACCAGGATCATTCCATGTGGACGGCGATGCTGGCGACGCTGAACGCGGTTGACGGAGCCGATCATGACGTGTGGAGCGTCAACACCGAGGCCGAGTACCTCGAGGAAGGCGAGCTCGTCGAGGCACTCCTCGAGTTCAGCGCGGCGGATGCGGCACCGGTCGAGCAGGTTGGCTAGCCCTCAGTAGCGGACAAATGCAAAGCGCCGGAAGACCCTCGATCTCGGTGGTCGTGCCGACGCGAGACCGGCCGTCGGCACTCGACGCTTGCCTCACGGCACTCGATGCGCAGACGCTCGCGGACAGCGTGGAAGTGGTGGTCGTCGACGACGGCTCGATCGCGACCGATCAGGTCGCGGCGGTCGTCGCGCGCCATCCCGGGGCGAAGCTCGTGCGCCAGAATGGCGCCGGACCGGCGGCCGCTCGGAACATCGGCGCGCGCGAGGCACGTGGTGAGACATTGTGCTTCACGGACGATGACTGCGTGCCCGAAGAAGACTGGGTCGAGCAGCTCACGCTCGCGATCGCGGAAGGCGCCGATGCGGTAGCGGGTAGGACGCTGAATCCTCCAGGAGCGCTCTCCGCTGCATCGGAGGTGATCTCGGCAGCACCGGCGGCCGCGGAGCCCTTCGCTCCTTCGAACAACCTCGCATGTCGGAAGGCTGTGTTCGAGTCTGTCCCGTTCGACGAGTCGTACCGTGAGGCGGCCGCTGAGGATCGCGAATGGTGCACGCGCCTGGTCGGAGGCGGTCACACGCTTCACTCGCAGCCGGCTGCTGTCGTCCACCATCGCGCGCAGCTGACGCTTGCGAGCTTCCTCCGGAGGCAGGTGCGGTACGGGCGAGGCGCCTATCGCTACCGCAGCAGTACGCGGAGACGGCTCGAGCCCGGACGGTTCTACGCCGCACTGGTGCGACGCGGCTTTCGGCGTGGCTTCCGCGCCGGCGTGCTGGTCGGACTCGCACAGGCCGCAACCGCTGCCGGCTGGGCTCGCGGCTGGCTCGAACTGCGCCGCGAGCGAAACTAGTCTGTGGACGGCGGACGCTCTCGGCCCTCGAGGAGATGGCCCGCGAGCGCGACGGGAAGGGCCGCGACTGCCGTGAGACGGTGGAGAACGTGAAGCGGCACTCCGGCCGCCAGCATCTTCGGGCCTCCTCGCCGCAGGAGTAGGGCGTAGAAGTCCGCGTCGACCACCGACAGGACGCCGAGCGCGGCCACGGCGAGACGCAGGTTCCGGCGCGCGAGCGCCACGCACAGCACAACAGAGACTCCGGTGCCGGTACGGTTGCGCCAGCTCAGGTTGAGTGCGGCCGAATCAGCTCGCCCCTTCAAGATCAGGCGGAGCCAGGGAACCCCGCGCCGGAAGAGGTCCGTCTGCGTCATGCTGGCCAGGGTCCAGCGCTTGAGATGCCTGCACTGGATCGACGGGTCCAGGACGATCAGGCTGCCGCTCCGGCGCAGGCGCATGCCAAATTCGATGTCTCTGATCCAGGGAATGTCCTCCTCGAAGCCGCCAACGCCGAGGAATGCATCACGACGAACCGCGCCCAGCCCCGTCCAGAACGTCATCGCTGGACCCGCGGCCTGATGGTGGACGTGATGATGGAGGAGATTGCGGAAGTCGGAGAGCAGACTCCCGCTTCCAGGCTGGTCGTCGTACGCGCCGAACACCGCGGTCAGCTCGGGATGCTCGTCGAAGGCTCCGCGGATTCGCACGAACACATCCTCGTGCACCTCGACGTCAGCATCGACGAAGACGAGGATGTCGCCTTCCGCCCGCCGCGCTCCAAGGTTACGCGCAGCGGCCGAAACGAGGTTTGCGGGGCGGTCGACGACGATCACCTGCTCGGGCGGGGATACAGTCCGCTCCACAGCCTTCACGGCGCGCTCGAGCGTCGCCGGCTCGTCCGTCGCAGGGATGATCACGCTGAGCGTCCGCATGTGCTCAGTGTAGGACGAGACGGCTGAAATGCCCGTCCTGGCCGTTTCGGCCATGTCCCAGGGACTGTCCCTGGGACATGGCCCTTACGGACGGTTGCGTTCCCAGACCAGCCGGACACCTTCGAGGGTCAGAAACGGGTCGAGGCGCTCGAGTGTGCGCGCGTGCGGGACGATCAGCTCGGCCAGGCCGCCCGTCGCGACCGTCTGCGCCTCAACCCCGAGCTCGCCGCGGATCGCCTCGACGATCCCATCGACCTGGCCGGCGAAGCCGTAGACGAGGCCTGACTGCAGCGCCGCGGTCGTGTTCTTCGCGATCACGGTCGGCGGCTCCGCGAAGTCGACCGAGAACAGCCGCGCCGCCCGTGCCGAGAGCGCGTCCATCGAGACCTCGACGCCCGGGGCCAGAACCCCGCCGACGTACTCGCCCTCGGACGAGACGACGTCGAAGTTCGTCGAGGTGCCGAAGTCGACGACGATGCAGGGCGCCCCGTAGCGTTCGAGCGCTGCGACCGCGTTCGCGATCCGGTCGGGCCCGACCTCGCGCGGGTCCTCGTAGCGCACCGGGATCCCCGTGCGCACGCCTGGCCCGAGCTGCAGCAGCTCGAGACCCATCCGCCCGCCGAGCTCCTCGTAGGCGCGCGCCAGAGGCGGCACCGTGCACGACATCGCGATCCCCTCGAGCGCCGTGAGGTCGACCAGCCCGCGCAGCAGCAGCCCGAGCTCGTCGCCGGTCCGCTCCGACTCGGTCGCCACGCGCCAGTGCTCGCGCAGCTCCTCACCCTCGAAGAGCCCGAGCACCGTCTGCGTGTTCCCGACGTCGATCGCCAGGAGGCCCGCCATGAGGACGAGCCTACTTGAGCCTGAGAGCCGTCAAGCTCCAGCGGTAGCCCGGCGCGAACTCGAGGCTCGCCGGGTCGACGCGGTCGGAGAAGAAGCTGAGGTCGTCCGAGAACCAAAGCATGGCGACGGGAGCGAGGCTCTTCGTCACTCCGAGATCGAACCGGCCCAGAGCGCGGATCCGTGCTTTCCCCTTGAGCGTGCGCGACAGGATGTTGAACGCCTTGGTGAAGGCCGGGCTCGCCGGCCCGAAGGGTCCCCGCATGTTCAGCGCCTGGCCGATCAATGACGCCGGGTCGGGATACTCCGGGCAGAGCTGCGTGCCAACCGCGAGGTCGAACGGCGGGTTGGCCCGGCCGAGTGCGAGGTAGAAGTCGAACCCCGCAAATCCGTGCATCTCGATCCTCGAAGGATCGAAACCGATGCCGATCAGGGCCTGACGAGCGGCATCGGCTGCAAGCGGCCCCGTGCGTCCCGCCGATTGGTACGCGACCGAGATGTTGCCGTCGCCCGTGTGACCCGCAGCCAGCTGCCGCGCTTTCGCAAGGTTTGCGTGGAGGGAGTAGGGCTGAAGCCGCCCCGCCGTAACGGACCCTGGGAAGTCCGGTGGGAGCAGGTGCGTCCAGGGTGTCACCGAGTACGGATCGAGCTGCCCGGCGAGCGCGGTTCTGTCGAGGGCCCAGTTGACCGCCTGCCGAAGCGCCGCGTTGCCCGCGAAGAGGCTCCGGTGGTGGTTGAACATCACGGCCGACTCGCAAGCCGACCTGACCCAGAACCGGCCGGTGCCGACAGGTGCCCTCCGGCTGACGCCGTACTGCTGCGCCACTGCGGCGGCCTGCCCGGGAGGCACGCAGCCGAGGTCGAGCTGGTTTGCCAGCGTCTGCTGGAAACAGGCGGCGCGGTCGAGGCGCATCTCGAAGTCGACTCCGGCCAGGTGGCGCCCCCGAGTGCCGATGTAGTACGGATTCCTGACGATGGTCGCGTGCTGGTTCGGCACGTTGTACGACCACGTGTACGGGCCGGCCGTCGGGAGATCGCCCACCTGCGTGACGTAGAGCTTCTCCTCCGTCAGCGGCAGCTTCGAGGAGGCCGCCTGGAAGAAGGGCATCGTCAGGATCGTGGGCAGGTTCGGGTTGGCTCGGACGAGCCTGATCGTCAGCGTCAGACCGCTTGTGCGGACGCCGCTGACGCCGTTCGCCGTGCCGGCCGCGTAAGCCTTCGCACCCAGGATGTTCACGGCGTTCGGATCGTCGATGAAGGCCCCGCCGGGCGAGCCCAGGGCGCGATTCAACGCACGCTTGATGGCATACGCGAAGCTCCCGGGCCTGACCGGCTCACCGTCGCTGAAGCGGTAGCTCTTCCGCAGGTGGAACCGGTAGACGCGCCCGTTCTTGGAGACGGTGAACCGCTTGACGACCTCCGGCACCGCTCCGCCGCCTGCGTCCGGGCTGCGGAAGAGCCTCGCCGAGGTCGCGGCCTCGAACATCCACGAACTGTCCGAGTACGCGATCGCGGGATCGATCGAGTCGAGATTGCCGATGGCGCCGATCCGGAGAACGTCGTCAGGGCTCGCGGGCGTGCCGGAGCCGAGAGCAGCGGCGGCGAGAAGTCCTCCCCCGGCCGCGAGCGTTGCGAGCGCCAGCCCCAACCGCTTCGGCATTCCGGCTGGTGAGACGCGTTACAAGCTGTGGAAGTTAGAGCTCGTCCTCGGAGCCGAGCGACTCGCCGATCCGCTCGGCGAGCGCTTCCGCGGTCAGCGTCGGCTCGTCGCCGTCGCCGCGCAGCTCCTCGACCGTGACGTCGCTCGAGGTGTAGACCTCCGCCCGCGGGATGATCCGGGTGGGACGGTTCTTGTCCCAGACCCAGACGTCCTCCATCTTGAGCTGGAAGAACGGGTAGCTCTGCTGCGGGATGTACTGGAGGTCGAGCTTGTTGCACAGGTACGTCGCGTCCTGGGTCAGGACGCAGTACCGGAACAGGCCGAAGACAGCCGAGTATTCCTTCTTGAGCGTGAGCTCGAGCTCGGCCTCGAACTCGTCCAACTCGTCGAGGTGGGACATAGAGGGATCATTGTAGCCTCGACAACAAAGCCTGAACCCGAGCGGCCCCGGGAATCTCCAGCGAAGGATCGAGCTCGGCGAGGGGCTCGAGGGCGAACCTACGTTCTGCTAGCCGCGGGTGCGGCACCTGCAAGCCCGGTTCGTCGACCATCTCGGCTCCGTAGACGAGCAGGTCGAGGTCGATCGTGCGCGGGCCGAAGCGCGGCCCCTCGCCGCGGACGCGCCCCAGCCGCCGCTCGATCGCGAGGAGCCGCTCGAGCAGTTCCCGGGGCGGAAGCTCGGTCTCGAGCGCGACGGCGCCGTTCAGGAAGCGCGGCTGGTCGAGGTACCCGACGGGCTCGGTCTCGCGGAGCGTGGAGACGGCGACCACGTCGATTCCCTCCTCGTGCCGCAACAGGTCGAGGGCGGCCTCGATCTGGCGCCTTGGTTCGCCGCGGTTGGAGCCCAGGCCGACGAAGGCTCTGGTCACGCTCGCGAGCGCTCGACGGTCGCGGCCGCGTAGTCGACCCTGCAGCCGAGCTCGACCTGCGGCTTGCGCACGCGCACGCGGGCCCGCTCGAGCGGGAAGCCTTCCAGGAGCGCGTCCGCGACCGCTGCGGCGAGCGACTCGAGCAGCCGGAACTCGCCGCTCGCGGAGATCTCCTGCACAAGCGCCACGATGTCGCGGTAGTCGACCGTTTGCTCGATCCGGTCGGCCTCGGGCTCGGGCAGCTCGATCCGGACGTCGTAGAGGAACGGCTGCTCGCGCGCCCGCTCCTCGTCCTCGACGCCGTGCCGGCCGGGGACCTCGAGCCCGAAGAGCTCGACGACGGCGCTCACGGCAGTGCCGCGGCCGCGGCGGCGAGCGCCTCGACGTGCTCGCGGACGTCGTGGACGCGGAGGATCGTCGCGCCGCGCTCGTAGGCGGCGACCGCAGCGCCGACGCTCGCCGCGGTCGAGCCGGTGGTCGCCTGGGGATCGCCGAGCAGCTTGCCGAGCGAGCTCTTGCGCGAGAAGCCGACGACCACCGGGCGCCCGAGCCGGACGAGCTCGTCGAGGCGCCGGACGAGCTCGAAGTTGTGCTCGACGGTCTTGCCGAAGCCGATTCCCGGGTCGAGGCAGATGCGCTCCTCGGAGATCCCCGCCTCGACCGCGAAGGCCAGGCGCTCCTCGAGAAACGCCGCGACCTCCGAGGCGACGTCGCCGTAGGCGGGGTTGCGCTGCATCGTCCGCGGCTCGCCCAGCATGTGCATCAGGCAGAGGTAGGCGTCGGCATCCGCCACGACCCCGGCCAGCTCGGGATCGGCCCGGAGCGCCGAGACGTCGTTGACGAGCTCCGCGCCGAGCTCGAGCGCCCGCCGGGCGACGTCGGCCTTGGAGGTGTCGATCGACACCGGCACCGCCCGGCGAGCCCCTCCAGCACCGGCACGACCCGCCGCAGCTCCTCGTCGGCGCTCACCCCCTCGGCTCCCGGCCGGGTCGACTCGCCGCCGATGTCCACGATCGCCGCGCCCTCGGCGGCCATCCTGCGCGCCGTCTCCACGGCGGCGTCGGGATCGAAATTCACCCCGCCGTCCGAGAACGAATCCGGCGTCACGTTGACGACGCCCATCACGGAAGGGCGCGCGAAACGCCGGTCGATGGGAGGCCTCATCCGTGGGTAGGTTAGGGCCATGGCGACTCCGGAGGGACGCCGGCCCGCGGCGTGGCGATTCGTGCGCGCGGTCGTGCGCGAGCAGCGGCGCGGCGTCATGGGCGCCGTGCTCTCCGGGCTGCTCTGGCAGACGGGCGCGGTCTCCGCCCCGCTCGTCCTCAAGTACGCGATCGACCACGGGATCGTCCCGCACGACCATCACACACTGCTGCTCTGGCTCTTCCTGCTGCTGGGCGTCGGCCTCCTCGAGGTGTGCGCGGGCGCCTTCCGCCACCTGTACGCGATTCGCAACCGCTCGCACTCCGACGCCCGCGTGCGCGATGCGCTCTTCGCTCACGCGCTGAGGCTCGACGCCTCCTACCACGACCGCGTCGGCCCGGGGGAGCTGCTGAGCCGCGCCTCCTCAGACTCGCAGCACATCGCGCGGATGATGGACGCGATCGGCCACACGATCGGCTACGCGCTGACGGTGATCGCGGTCGCGACCGTGATGCTCGTGCTCGACGCGCGACTCGCCCTGGTCGTGCTGATCCCGGTGCCGTTCGTCACCGTCGGAGCGTGGCTCTACTCGCGCAAGTACGACCGGGGCACACGCCGGCTGCAGGCCTCCTGGGGGGAGGCCTCGACGCTGGTCGAGGAGTCCGTCAGCGGGATCCGGGTGGTCAAGGGGCTGGGCGCCGGCGACGCGCTCTCCGCACGCTTCCGCGGCCGAAGCGACGAGGTCATGGACCGGGCGCTCGCGCTCGCCCGGCTCGACGCCGTCTTCATCCCCGTGCTGGAGATGCTTCCGCTGGTCGGGATCGCCGCGGTGCTCTGGCTCGGCGGCCGCAGCGTGATCTCCGGCGACCTGACCGTCGGCTCCTTCGTCGCCTTCAACGCTTACGTGGTGATGCTCGTCTGGCCGCTGCGCGTGCTCGGGCAGCGCGTGACGACGCTGCAGAAGGCGCTCGCCGCGGGCAGCCGGATCACCGAGGTGCTCGAGGCCGAGCCGCAGCTCCACGAGCCTCGCGATCCAATCGAGCTGGAGGCGCGCGGCGACGTGCGGCTGGAGGGCGTGCGCTTCGGGCACGAGGGCGACCGCGCAGTCCTCGACGGGCTCGACCTCCACGTCGCCCCGGGCCAGTCGCTCGCCCTCGTGGGCGCGACCGGCTCCGGCAAGAGCACCGTCGCGGGCCTGCTCGCGCGGCTGTACGACCCCGAGGACGGCCGCGTGCTGCTCGACGGGCACGACCTGCGCGACCTGCGGCTCGCCGACGTCCGGCGGGCGGTCGCGCTCGTGTTCGAGGACACCTTCCTTTTCAGCGAGAGCGTGCGCGAGAACATCCGCCTGGGCCGGCCGGAAGCGACCGACGAGGACGTCCGCCGCGCGGCGGAGCTCGCCGGCGCAGCGGCCTTCGTGGACGACCTGCCCGACGGCTACGAGACGATCCTCGGTGAGCGCGGCTTCTCGCTTTCCGGCGGCCAGCGGCAGCGGATTGCGATCGCGCGCGCGATCCTCGCCGACCCCGCCGTCCTCGTCCTGGACGACGCGACCTCGGCGGTGGACGCAACCAAGGAGCACGAGATCCGCGCCGCTCTCGCCGAGGTGATGCAGGGCCGCACGACGCTCGTGATCGCGCACCGGCCGGCGACGATCGCGCTCGCCGACCGCGTCGCGGTGCTCGAGGGCGGCCGCATCGTCGAGGAGGGAACGCACCAGGAGCTCATCGCCCGCTCGGCCCGCTACCGCGCCCTGCTCGCACTCGAAAGCGAGGCCGCCTGAATGATGGAGCGAGCCTCGGCACGGGAGGTGTGGCGCGAGACGCGGGGCCTGACCCGCCGGGTCCAGCGCCTGTACCTCGGCGCGGCGGCGGCAGTGATCCTGTCGACGCTGATCACGCTGGCCGGGCCGGCGCTCGTGCGCTACGCGGTCGACCACGGGATCGTCAAGCACGACCGCCACCCGCTCGACGTCGCGGCTGCGGCCATCCTGCTGCTCGCCGTGGCCAAGCCGTTCGTCGTGCGCGCCCAGACCCTCCTGGCCGCCACCGCGAGCGAGCGGTTCCTCAACCGGCTGCGCATGGCCGCGTTCGACAAGCTGCAGGCCCTTCCGCTCGGCTTCTTCGAGAAGGAACGAACCGGCGTGCTCATCTCACGGCTGACCTCGGACGTGCAGGCGCTCGACGAGTTCCTGCGCGAGGCTTTGGTCGAGGTGGTCGGCAGCGGCCTCCAGATCCTCCTGACGATGGCCGTGCTCGTGTTCCTCTCGCCCACTCTCGCGCTCGTCTCGCTGGTCGCCCTGCCGGTGCTGATCGCGTCGAGCTGGTCCTTTCACCACGGCGCCGGGCGCGCCTACCACGCGATCCGGGACCGTGTCGCGGAGACGCTGACGACGCTGCAGGAGGGGCTCTCGGGCGTGCGGGTGATCCAGGCCTTCAGGCGGGAGCGGCGCACGATCGCCGACTACAGGCCGCGTAGCCGCGCGCAGATCGGTGCCTGGCGCCGTGCGTCGTTCGTGAACATCCGGCTCTTCACGATGATCCCGCTGGCGCAGACGGTCGCGCTCGTCGCGGTGCTCCTCGTCGCGTCGTCGCAGTACCGCAACGGCTCCATCACCCAGGGAACGATCGCCGCCTACGTGCTCTACCTCGTGCAGCTGTTCGACCCGATCGCGCGCTTCAGCGAGTGGCTGGGGGAGTTTCGGCAGGGCCTCGCGGCGCTCGGGAAGGTCGTCGGGCTGCTGCAGGCGGAGAACGCTGTGACGGAGCGGCCGGCCGCGCTCGAGCTTCCCGGCGACGGCGCGCTCGAGCTACGCCGCGTCGGCTTCGGCTACGACGGCGGCCCGCCGGTCGTGCAGGAAGTCTCGCTGCGGCTCGAGGCGGGTGAGCACGTCGCGCTCGTAGGCGTGACGGGAGCCGGCAAGTCCACGCTCGCCAAGCTCCTCACGCGCCAGTACGACCCCCAGCAGGGCTCGATCGCGCTCGGCGGGGTCGATCTGCGCGATGCCAGGCTCGAGTCGCTGCGCCACCGGATCGTGATGCTTCCGCAGGAGGGGTACCTGTTCAGCGGCACGATCGCCGACAACGTGCGGCTCGCCGACCCCGGCGCCTCGGACGACGCCGTCTTGCGAGCGCTCGAGCAGATCGGCGCGCGTCCGCGCTTCGAGTCGCTCCCGGACGGGATCCACACCGACGTCCAGACGCGCGGCGTCCGGCTCTCCGCGGGCGAGCGACAGCTCGTCGGGATCGCCCGGGTCGCGCTCGCCGACCCGGCGGTGATCGTCCTCGACGAGGCCACCTCGAGCCTCGACCCGGCGACCGAGGCGGCCGTGGAGCGCGCCCTCGCGGCCGTGGTCGAGGGGCGAACGGTGATCATCATCGCGCACCGCCTCTCGACCGCCGAGCGCGCCGACCGGGTGGTCGTGATGGACAGCGGCCGCGTGGTCGAGGTCGCCTCGCACGACGAGCTGGTCGCGCAGGGCGAGCGCTACGCCCGGCTGTGGGCCTCGTGGCAAGCCGGCGTCGCCACCGCCGGAGCGTAGGGCTCGAACCGGGGTCAGACCCCGGGGGAAGCGCTGCGCCTTGACTGCCGCGCTCGAACCGGGGTCTGACCCCGGGGTAGGCGCTACGGCTTGACTGCCGTGAGGTAGGCGTGCGCCATGCGCCAGACGCCCTTCCCCTGCTCGACCAGCGGACGGAGGTGCTCCGCGACCTGATCGCGTTCCTCGGGTGTCAGCGCCTGGTCCATCGCCTCGGCGAAGGTCGGGATCTTCGGATTGCCGGAGCTGTTCAGGAAGACGTGCCACGGCACCGGGTCGATCGGCCTGATCTCGGCGCCCAGCTCGAGCTCGATCGGGAAGAACCCGGCCTCCTCGGCGAAGCGGATCAGATCGCGCTCGTCGAAGTCGAGCATCGGGTCGCTCGGGGGCTGGATCGCCCTGAACACGCGCTCGATCCGCCGCGCCAGGTGGGAGAGCCCGTCGCTCGGATAGGCCCAGAAGCAATCGGCCTCGTCCATCCCGAAGCTGTTGATCGGCTCGAAGAGCGACACGCGCCCGCCCGGTTTGAGCACGCGGAAGAACTCGGCGAAGGCGCGGGCCTTGTCGGAGACGTAGATCAGCACGGATCGGGTCGTGACGACGTCGACGCTCGAATCGGAGATGTCGGCCAGATCGTCTGCGGCAGCGGGTACGAAGCCGCAGCGCTCCGAAACCTCGAGCGCCTCCGCCGTGTCCCGGCAGAAATCGAGCAGATCGTCCGAGATGTCCGAGAAGACGACCCGCCCGGCGCCGCGCTCGAGCGCACCGAACCCGATCAGCCCCTCGCCGCAGCCAACGTCGAGCAGCGTCTCCCCCTCCGCAAGCTCCGCCCGGTCCAGCAGCTTGTCCCGAACGCCGCCGAGCTTCTCGAGCACCTGACGCCGTGCATCCGCGTCGCCACCGGACCGGCGCTCGGCCAGCCACTCGGCCCAGATGTCGCGGCTCTTACCTGTCACGCGTGTGGGTCGGATTGAAGGCGAACAACAATCCCCCGACGACGTCGTCATGGCTCGCGCGCAGCGCGAGCCGGACTTCGTCGGGCGACTAGCCCTTGGCGCCTTCTGGCGGCGGCGGCTGGATCGTGGCGCCTGGGAACGGCAGGGGGCGCGGCTTCGGCTGCGGGCGGCGCTTCGGCTCTTCCGCGGGAGTCTCCGCCTCCGCCTCCTCAGGCTCGTCCGGGAAGACCTGCTCTTCGGTCTCGCCGGCCAGGAGCCGCTCGAACTGGTCCTTGTCGATCGTCTCGCGCTCGATCAGGATCCCGGAGAGCCGGTGCATCTCCGCCATGTGCTCGGAGAGCACCTTGACGGCGAGGTCGATGGGCCTCCTCGATCACCCGGCGGATCTCGTCGTCGATCTCCCGGGCGATCTCCTCCGAGTAGTCCGGCTCGGCGCCCATCTCGCGCCCGAGGAACGGCATGTCGTGATTGCGGCCGAGCACGCGCGGGCCGAGCTTCTCGCTCATCCCGTAGCGCATGATCATCTGCTTCGAGATCGAGGTCACCTTCTCGAGGTCGTTGGCAGCACCGGTCGTGACCTCGTGGAAGACGAGCTCCTCGGCCGCGCGGCCGCCCAGGGTGAAGGCGAGCTGCTCCATCAGCGCGGTCTTGGTCGTCAGGTAGCGGTCCTCGCGCGGCAGCGAGATCGTGTAGCCGAGGGCCTGGCCGCGGCTGATCACGGAGATCTTGTGCACGTCGTCCGTGTGCTCGAGGTAGTGCCCGACGAGCGCGTGCCCGAGCTCGTGGTAGGCCGTGATCTTGCGCTCCTCCTCCGAGAGCAGGCGCGTCTTCTTCTCGGGCCCGGCGATCACGCGCATGACCCCCTCCTCGAGCTCCTCCTGCTGGATCGTCTTCTTCCCGCGGCGCGCGGCGAGCAGCGCGGCCTCGTTGACGAGGTTCGCGAGATCGGCGCCGGTGAAGCCGGGGGTGCCGGCGGCGAGCGTGTCGAGGTCGATCTCGGGCGCGATCGGCTTGCCCTTGGCGTGCACCTCGAGGATCTTGCGGCGGCCGACGCGGTCGGGCCGGTCGACGACGATCTGCCGGTCGAAGCGGCCCGGGCGCAGCAGCGCGGGATCGAGGATGTCGGGCCGGTTCGTGGCTGCGATCAAGATGATGTTGTCCTTCAGCTCGAAGCCGTCCATCTCGACGAGCAGCTGGTTGAGCGTCTGCTCGCGCTCGTCGTGGCCGCCGCCGAGCCCGGCGCCGCGGTGACGTCCGACGGCGTCGATCTCGTCCATGAACACGATGCAGGGCGCCGCCTGCTTGGCCTGCTCGAACAGGTCGCGGACGCGTGAGGCGCCGACGCCGACGAACATCTCGACGAAGTCGGAGCCCGAGATCGAGAAGAACGGCACGCCTGCCTCGCCGGCGACCGCGCGCGCGAGCAGCGTCTTGCCGGTTCCCGGAGGCCCGTACAACAGGACGCCCTTCGGGATCCGCGCGCCGAGCGCCTGGAACTTCTTCGGGTTCTCGAGGAACTCCTTGATCTCCTGCAGCTCCTCGACCGCCTCGTCCACGCCGGCCACGTCCTTGAAGCCGATCTTGGGCGAGTCCGGGGCCATCCGCTTGGCGCGGCTCTTGCCGAAGCTCATCACCTTCGAGCCGCCGCCCTGCACCTGGTTCATCAGGAAGATCCAGAACGCGATCAGGACGACGAAGGGCAGCATCGAGATCAGGATCCCGAGCCAGGAGAAGCCGCCGGTCGCCTTCGAGTCGAAGGTCGGATGGTTCGGCGCGTTCTCGAGCGCGCGCTGGATCTGCGGCCACGCCTGGTCGGCGGGGTAGTGGACGCTCGTCTTCTGCCCGGAGACGACGTAGCTGATGGAGTGTTTGCCCGGCGAGACGACGACGTCGTCGACCTCGCCGGCGTTGACGGAGGTGATGAAGTCGGAGTACGTCACCTTCTTCGCGGCCTTCGAGTGCGGCAGCAGCGTCTGGCTGGCGAGCCACACCACGACGACGATCACGAAGAGCGGGAACAGCGCTGAGCGGAAGAAACGATTCACAGGCCTTCTATCGGCACAGGGTACCAGCGAGAATGAGTGCGGCCGTCCCCCGAAAGCCCCGGCTACGGCCGTTCCGGAGCAGGCTCCTCGCTGAGGACGGCGACATACGGGAGGTTGCGGTAGCGCTCGCCGAGGTCGAGGCCGTAGCCGACGACGAAGCGGTCGGCGATCTCGAAACCGATGTAGCGCACCGGGACGTCGATCTCGCGGCGCGCGGGCTTCGTCATCAGCGCGCAGACCTCGAGCGACGCGGGCTCGCGCGACTCGAGGTTGCGCATCAGGTACGAGAGCGTCAGGCCGGAGTCGATGATGTCCTCCACCACGAGCACGTGCCGGCCCTCGATGTTGATGTCGAGGTCCTTGAGGATGCGGACGATTCCCGACGAGTCGGTCGAGTCGCCGTAGCTCGAGATCGCCATGAAGTCGACCTCGCACGGGACCGTGAGGTGCCGCATCAGGTCGGCCATGAAGAAGACCGCGCCCTTGAGCACGCCGATCAGGAGCAGCTCGCGGTCGGAGTAGTCGGAGGAGATCTCGGCGCCCAGCTCCGCCACGCGCGAGCTCAGGGTCTCCTCGTCGATCAGGACCTCGCCCACCGCCTCTCGGAGACCGGCCTGGCTCATCCTTCCCTCACAGCCGTGACGCCGGGGGCCTCGACGATCCCGGGCACCGCGACGACCTCGCGTCCGCGCACGACGAGAGGCCACGCTTCGCGCTCGGATCGAGGGATCTTGGCGTCGACGAACACGTCCTGGACCTTCTTGCGGCGGCCCGCGAGCCGGTCGCCCGGCCGCCAGCTTCGTACCTTAAGGCCTGGAAGCCCGGATTCAATCCGCCACGGCCCCCACCGGACGCTGCCGTCCAGCGCGAGCGGCGTCTGCTCGAGCCAGACGCGGTCGTACTCCCTGACCGCGGTGAGGCCGCCGCCGAGGTCGACGCGACTCGACCCGGTGCGCGCGGCCAGGAGGTCGTCGAGCTTCGACGGGCGCTGCTCGGCCAGGCGCAGCAGGTTCTGCTCGGCCGCGGGATGGAGACGGCGGAGGAGCGGCAGGACCTCGTCGCGGATGAGGCCGCGCTTCGTCGCGGCGTTCGAGCTGTCGCGGCGCGGCTCGAGCCTCTGGGCGTGGCAGTAGGCCTCGGTCTCCTCGCGCCAGAGCGGGAGCAGAGGGCGGACGACGCCGTCCTCGCGCTTGGCCTTGATCGCTCCCGCGGCGCCGCTCGAAACGAGGCGGTAGAGAACCGTCTCGACCTGGTCGGAGGCGGTGTGGCCCGTGGCCCGCAGCCGGTCGCGCGCGAACGAGTAGCGCAGCTCGCGCAGGGCGTCTTCGGTCGGCCGGCCCGCGGGCGGCGCGTGCAACGACCTCCGCGCCGAGCACCTCGCGGCAGAAGCGGGCGTCCTCGTCGGATTCGGCCTCCCGCAGGCCGTGGTCGACGTGCAGCGCGTCGACGCGGTAGCCGAGCGCGCGCAGGACGTGCCAGAGACAGGTCGAGTCCGGCCCGCCGGAGACGAGCGCGACCACCTCGCCGCCCACGGGAATCAGCTCGTGGCGGCGGATGTGCTTCTCGACGCGGGCCAGGACGTCCACCGGAACAGTCTTGCAGGCGAAGCTCAGAAGATCAGCGAGCGGTACGTGCCGCTCCGCTGCATCCCGATCGCCTCGTAGACGCGGATCGCCGGCGCGTTCTCGGCCCGGACGAACAGGCAGACGACCGGCACCCGCTCGAGCAGCAACCGGCAGAGGTCGCGCATCCCGCGCTGGGCGTACCCGTGCCCGCGGACCTCCGGGTCGACCCAGACCTGCTGGATCTGCACGGCGGCCGGCGTCCAGGCCGAGGCCTCGGCCTTGAACAGAATCGCCCCGTGCTCGCGCCAGAGCCAGGAGCGCCCGTCCTCGATCTGCATCCGCGTGCGCCAGCGGAAGCTCTCCGGGTCGCGCGCGAGCGGGTCGATCCCGATCTCCTCGCTGTGCGCCGCGGCGCAGGCGGGGACGAGGAGGTCGAAATCGTCCTCGGCGGCGCGGCCGGAGACCGGTCTCACCGGGGCCCGGCGGCCGCCCGATCTCGTAGACGGGCTGGCCGGGACGGTCCTCGCGCGGAACGGGCAGTTGCCCGCTCGCCGCCTCCCAGAGATCGGTCACCGCCTGCTGCTCGCCGATCAGCATCCGCGCCTGGCCGGCCGCCGCGACCTCGGCGAAGGCTGCACAGCCCCGGCCGGACGGGACGACGTTCGAGCCGACGTGGCAGAGCGCCTCCAGCCGCCCACCGTTCTCGAGCGCCGTGAAACGGCCGAGACCGCGGCGGGCGACGTCCTCGAGGAAGACGCGCTCGACCGGATCCTCCGCGCAGAAGGCGAGGATCTCTTCCCGGCGAGGCTCCTTCAACGAGGCCATCGGCTCCGGAAACTCTAGGCTCTCCCCCGTGCCGATCCACATCCGAGCCGACCCCGGCGACTACGCCGAGGCCTGCCTGCTTCCCGGCGACCCGCTGCGCGCGCAGTACATCGCGGAGACGTACCTCGACGACGCGGTCGAGCAGAACCGCGAGCGGGGCATGCTCGGGTACACCGGCACGTACGAGGGCGCTCCCGTCTCCGTGCAGGCGACCGGGATGGGCTGTCCGTCGGCGGCGATCGTGATGGAGGAGCTCGTCCAGCTCGGGGTGAAGCGCTTCCTGCGGGTCGGCACCTGCGGCGGCCTCCAGCAGGACCTGCAGCTCGGTGACCTGATCGTCGCGGTGAGCGCCGTTCCGGCCGACGGCACCGCGCGGCACTACGTCGGCGGCGAGCCGCACGTGCCGACGGCCGACTGGGAGCTCGTGCACGGCGCCGTCCACGCGCGCGAAGCAGCTCGACCAGCCGTTGCGGGTCGGAGCGATCGCCTCGAGCGACACGTTCTACGACCCGGATCCCGAGCGCCACCGGCGCTGGTCGGAGCGCGGCGTGCTCGGTGTCGAGATGGAGGCCGCGGTCCTGTTCACGATCGGCGCGCTGCGCGGCGTCCAGGCGGGCTGCCTCCTGACAGTGAGCGACATCGTGATCGGCGGGCAGTTCAAGCGGATCACGGACGACGACCTGCGCGCGGCGGTCGACCGCATGACCGGGTCGCGCTCGCCACCGTGACTCACGGCCATTAGCGAGACCGTCTTCCTGGTCAACCCCGCGGCCGAGAACGGCTCGACGGGCAGGCGCTGGCCGGAGCTCGCCCACCGCGCCGCGGCGCTCGGCCTGAACGGCGACGCGCTCCTCTCGGAGCGGCCGGGCCAGCTCGGCGGGCTCGCGCGGCGCTCGGTCGAAGACGGCGCACTCGCTCGTGGTGGCGGTCGGCGGGGACGGGACGGTGAACGAGGTCGCCCAGGGCCTCGCGGGCCTGCCTGGAGTCGAGCTCGCGGTGATACCGCGCGGCACCGGCTGGGACTTCGTCCGCACCTACGGCATCCCCAGGCGGCTCGAAGACGCAGTCGCGGTCGCCCGCGACGGCCGGCCCCGGACGATCGACCTCGGCCGGGCGAGCTTCCGGGCCTGGGACGGAAGCGAGGCCGAGACCTACTTCGCGAACATCGCCAGCGCCGGGATGAGCGGCGCGATCGCCAAGCGCGCGAACGAGACCTCCAAGGCGCTCGGCGGGAAGGCCTCGTACCTCTGGTCGACGCTCGCCGTCTTCGCCCGCTGGCGAAACGACGAGGTGCTCGTGACGGTGGACGGGCAGCGCCGGACCGGCCGCATGCACGACGTCGTCGTCGCGAACGGCCGCTTCTTCGGCGGCGGGATGATGATCTGCCCGGAGGCGGAGCCCGACGACGGCCTCTTCGACGTCCTCCTGATCGGCGACCTGACGAAGCGCGACCTGCTGCTCACGCTCCCTAAGACCTACCGCGGCCGCCACCTGCCCCACCCCAAGGCGGAGCTGCTGCGCGGAGCCACGGTCGAGGTCGACGCCCCGGCGCCGCTGCCCGTGGAGCTCGACGGCGAGCAGCCGGGCACGACGCCGGCCCGCTTCGAGCTCGTCCCGCAGGCCCTACGCCTGCGCGTTCCGACCGCAACGCGACCCAGCCAGGCGGTTCAGTAGCCGGCCGCGCGCCGAGGGACCCTACGCCTGTGTCTTCGGCTTCGCGGGCCGCTTCGGCGCTGTTCGCTTCGTTGCGGGGCGCGCCGCCCCGGAAGACGCCTTCGAGAGCTGGTCGACCTTCTTCTCCAGCGCCGCGACCCGCCGCTCCAGGGCGTCGAGGCCGCGGACCCGCTTCTGGAGCTCGTCGGCCCGCTCCCGGAGGCCGCCTGCCGCGTCCAGCAGCCGCTTGGCGCTCGGGTTCTCGGCGAGCCGGCCGACGACGTCCTCGCCCCGGTCGGCGAGCTTGCTGAAGAGATCCTGTTTGCGCTCCGCCATGGATTCCGCCTTTCCCTCGCTTGCCTGGACCCTAACGCGTGGCGGCGTCACCTTCGGATCAGGACCGGCGTCCCCGCGGGCGTCGCCCTGAACAGGCGCCGAAGCATCGGGTTCGGGAGGCGGATGCAGCCGTTCGAGGCCGCATGGCCGATCGACCACGGCTCGTTCGTGCCGTGAATGCCGATCGGCCCTCCCTGCGTCCAGTTCCTGAGGACCTTCGAGAAGGCGGAGACCCCCAGCGCGGCGGGCCCGAACGGGCCCGAGGGATCGGAGGGGATCAGCCGCTGGTTGACGTAGTAGCTCCCCGTCGGCGTCGGCGTCGCGGGCGCGCCCACCGCGACCCTCGTCCGCAGGACCGCCCGGCCGTTGCGGAAGAGCGTCAGCCTGCGCTTGGAGATGCTGACCTGGATCCGCGTGTGGACGACGCCGAGCTCCACGCCGCGCGCACGAACGAACCCGGTGACGCCGTTCGGACGCAGCGGCACCTGGACTCGATACCAGGCGGTCCGGCAGTCCCGGCTGCGCACGGCCGCCAGGACGCGGAAAACCGTCGGGAAATCGTTCTGGTTCAGGCGGCCGAAGGTCGCGAACGGATGACGGCCCGGCCGCCGGTAGATGCGAACGCGCTCGCGGACGACGGCGGAGGTGGCGGCGCGCGGCGAGCCGACCCGCGTGGTCGCCTTCCGGCAGTGCGGCTTGGCTCCGGCCGGCGGCTCGACGATCGAGCTACGGCCGGCGGCCGTGCTCCAGGCGGCGAACACGCAGGCCGCGGTCAGCGAAAGCACCACCACTGAGCGCATTCCCAGGAGGGTAGCCACCGCGACGTGGCGGCGCCACGGACTTCTCGCCGTGGTCGCAGTTGATGTGGAAGTCCTCCTCGAGCGTCTGCCCGGCGAGCACGGTCACCGATCTCGAGTCGGGCACACAGCCGGCAAGGGTCGCGGTGAAGGTGTACGTGCCCGCCAGAAGCCCGCCCGCCTGATAGCTGCCGAAGTCGTCGGTCTCGGTCGATCCGTTCTCCGGGCCGAACCACGAGACCGTCGCGCCGGAGGCGTTCGTTTGCCCCAGGACCGCTCCCTGGGTGCTCGAGGGCGCGCGCTCGATGAGCGTCCCGAGTTGGTAGTTCCCGGCCGCCCAGAGGTCGTCGGGCGCGGCAGAGTCCACTCCTGCCAGCTGACCCGCGCGGTTGGCCTCGGGCGTCGGAACCCTCGACCAGGACGAGCCGTCGTAGTGGACGATGATGGGACCGTAGTCGTCCCCGCCCACCGCCCAGACGTCGTTCGAGGCGACGGCATCGACCCCGAGCAGGATCTGGCCGCCCGGAAGCGCGAAGAAGGGTGTCCAGTGCGTCCCGTCCCAGTGCTCGGCGAATAGTCCCCAGGCAAAAGTACCCCAGGGGGACTCGACGACCCGGGCGCCGACGGCCCAGACGTCGGAAGGAGAGGCCGCGGAGACGTCCTCGAGGGGGTAGCCGACCTCGCTGAACTCGGGCCGGGGCTGAGGACTGGGGACCTCCCTCCAGAACGTCCCGTTGTAGTGACACGTGGTGGCGTCGCCGACCGCCCAGACGGCGGTCGCCGAGAGGACGGTGATGCCCGTCAAGCCGCCGTAGGTATCGCAGGCGGCCCCGGCGGGAGCGGTGTTACCCAGAGATGGCCGGCCGGTGCGAAAGATCCGCCAGCTCGTCCCGTCCCAGTGCAGGATCACCGAGTGCGAGTGCGTCTGCGAGTCCCAGTACAGGCCCGTCGCCCAGACGTCGTCCGGAGCTGCCGCATCGACGGCCAGGAGCCGGTCGACGTAGGCGCCTCCGGGCTGCGGCGTCGGCACGATCGACCAGGCCGTCCCGTCCCAGTGCATCGCCACGCTCTGGTCGTCGAGACTGCTCGGGTTCCCGGTCCAGCCGACGGCCCAGGCGTCGCTCGGCCCGAGCGTGACGACGTCCTCGAGCCGGAGCCCCTCGTTCGTCGGGCTGGGGACGGTCGTCCAGGTCGAGCCGTCGGAGTGGAGCGTCAACGCATACGACCGCCACAGGTCCATACGGCGACCAACGACCCAGATGTCGTTCGCCGAGCCCACCGAGATTCCGTTCAGGAAGTTCGAAGCGGTCGGGCTGGGCTCGGTTCCCCAGGCCGGCAGGCCGGTTTGCGCTCCTGCGCCGGCGAGGGACGCGAAACAGAGACAACAGACGAACAGGGCGATCGGTGCGAATCGGGGCCTGAGCGTCATGCCGGGACCTCCTCGGGAACGGGCACGGGCTGCCTGCTCGGGTGTCCGCGACGTTAACGCCGCTCCAACCGCGAAGTTCTTACGGTTCGCTGAACTCTGCGCGGTTACCGAATCGTCGCAACTTTGTCACCCTTTTTGGCGTCGTACTCGCCGACACGGTCGCTACGCTCAATCCGAGGACATGACACAGCTCTTCACCCCCCTTCGCAGACGCGCTCACGCCCACACGCCGGCCCGCACGCACGTCTTGCTGCCTCGGCTGGGTGTCCCGTACGAGGTCGAGCAAACGGTCTGCACGAAGTGCCGGCAGGTGCTCGACGAGCGCCCGCTGAAGCGCGCGGCGGCGTAGCCACGCCCCGCAGCGGGCAAGACCTGCCCGTGGCGCCGGCGACCGCTCGAATCGAGCTCGAAGAGGGGACTTCCGCGTCCGAGCTCGCGCTCACGCTGCGCGACGCGATCGCCGGCAACCTGGAGCGGCCTGCGGGGCGCGAGGCGGCCGGGAAGCTCCGCGGGCGCGTGCTCGTCCGCGCCGAGGACACCGACCGGGCGGTGACTATCGACTTCGACGCCGAGAGGATCCGGATCGCCGACGGCGAGGAGCCCGGAGCGCGGATCCGGATCCTCGGCGACGAGGATGCGATCCTGAGGTTGACGCTCGTTCCGTTCCGCGGCCCGCTCCCGGAGGTCTGGTCGGCGGCCGGCCGCCATGCGCTCAAGCGACAGCTCGGCGGCGAGCTGACCATCCGCGGGCTCGTTCTCCGCTCACGCTCGGTGCTCAGGCTCCTCCGCCTGCTGGCCGCGTAGGACCGAGACCACCTCCGGGAGGACCTCGCCGGCGGACGCGTCGATCCGCAGCGCGGCCTGTTCGTCGAACGGGGTCTGACCCCGGTTGAGGATCGCCAGCTCGCCGCCGCTCGCAATCGTCTCCAGCGGCAGTCCCGCCACGGGGTAGACCTCGAGCGCCGAGCCGACGACGAGCAGGAGCCCCGCGCCGTGGGCGAGCTTGTTCGCACGGTCGATCGCCGCGGGCGCAAGGAGCTCGCCGAAGAAGACGACGTCCGGCTTGAGGATCTCGTCGCAGGACGGGCAGCCCGGCGCCTCCTGTTCGGCGAGCAGCTCCAGCACCACCTCCAGCTGGTAGCGCGCGCCGCAGCCGGGGCAGCTCGCTGTACGGATCGAGCCGTGCACCTCGACGACCTCGCGGCTTCCCGCGCGCTCGTGCAGGAGGTCGATGTTCTGCGTCACCACCGCCTGGACGAAGCCGAGCCGCTCGAGCTCGGCGAGCGCAAGGTGCGCGGGGTTCGGCTCGGCCTCGGCCAGCATTGCGATCCGCGGCCGGTAGAAGGTCCAGACCTTGCGCGGGTCGCGGCGGAAGGCCTCGAGCGACGCGTACTCGAGCGGGTCGAAGCGCGCCCAGAGGCCGGTCGGCGAGCGGAAGTCCGGGATCCCGCTCTCCGTGCTGACGCCCGCGCCGGTCAGTACGACGCACGGCTGCCGTCGCCGGATCAGCTCTGCAAGCGCGGTTGAAGTGTCCATCTAGGGTTTGAAGGGAGCATGATCTTCAGGCGCAGCGAACACACGCCGCTTCAGGGCGGTCCCTGGAACGAGCGCCTTGCCCGGTATGCGATCGCCGACATCCTCGACGAGACGATCGCGGCGGGCGTGCCGGGCGAGGCGGGCGTCTACGCGGGCGTTGCGGGGGCGCTCTACGCGCTGCGGGCGCTCGGCAAGGACGCCGGTTGGGAGCTCGGCGCGGGCGAGGGGCCCGGCTTCGCCGACGGAGAGGTCGGGATCGCTCTCGCCTCTCACGACGCCGAGCGCTTCCGGGCGGCCGCGCCGGCCTGCATCGCAGATCCGTGGAACGAGCTGCTCTACGGGGCGGGCGGCGCCCTCGTCGCGGCGCGGCTCCTGGGCGAGGACGACGTCGCGCGCGAGGCGATCCGCCGGCTCTGGTCGACGTGGGCGTTCGACTCGAAGCTCCGCGCCTGCATCTGGACCGAGGCCTACGACGGCAGGAGCGAGCAGTTCCTCGGCTTCGCACACGGCGTAGCGGGCAACGCGTACGCGCTCTTCCGGGCCGCACCGCTGCAGAGCCGCGAGCACCAGGCCGACCTCATGCACCGCGTGATCGAGACTCTGGAGCGCACTGCGATCCGCGAAGGCGGCCTCGTCAACTGGCCGCCCACGACCGGCAGCCCGAAGGATGAGATCCGCGTGCAGTGGTGCCACGGCGCCCCGGGCATCGTCTGCGCGCTCGCCGGCGCGCCCTCGGATCGCGCTCTCGACGCGCTGCTGCTCGCGGCCGGCGAGCTCGTCTGGGAGGCCGGCCCGCTGCGCGGAGGCGCCGGCCTGTGTCACGGAACGGCCGGCAACGGCTGGGCCTTCCTCAAGCTGAACAAGCGGACGCGCGACCGGAGGTGGCTCGAGCGCGCACGACGATTCGCCATGCATGCGCTCGAGCAGCGGAGCGGAGAGCGGGGCCTCTGGTCGGGCGATCTCGGCGTCGCCCTCTTCCTGCGGGCGTGCCTCGACGTCGACGACCGCTGGCCGCTGCTCGACGTGCTTTGAAGATCACCGCGCGGCGCCGAGCCGCACGTAGGCCACGCGCGGCGGGCGCTGGGCGCGCAGGCGCTCCGCGAGCACGGCCTCGGCCCAGGCGAGAACGTCCTCGTACAGCCGCTCGAGCTCCCGCGCGGCCTCGTCGGAGGGGCTCCCGATCCCTCCGCCCAGCAGGTCGTCGGGCCAGCGGCCGAGGTGCTCGGAGGACGCGTCGCAGGGCGCGCCCGCGAGCCGGGCCTGGAGCCCGTCGACGCGGTCTGCGAGCCTCGCCTCGACGAGGCCTGTCAGCCACTCGAGCGCGGAGTGATCGCCGCCGCCGCGCCGAACGGCCGCCCACGCGATCTCCTGCGCGAGCGCTTCCCAGCTCCTCCCGGACAGGAACCGGCTGAGGGCCTGCTCGGCGACGTTTTCCGGCATACGCGTCATCCTCGCCGGACGCCCGGACGAACCCGGCGCGATCGTAGAGAGTTCGGGCGTGGACTTCCGCTTCGAGACCGAGGTGAGGGTGCGATTCGCCGAGACCGACGCCCAGGGCGTCGTGCACAACTCCGTCTACCTGGTCTGGTTCGAGATCGCCCGGATCGACTACCTGGCGCGCTTCCGCGACGGCTACCCGGGACTGCGGGCCGCCGGGATCGAGGCCTTGACGATCGAGTCGCACGTCCGCTATCTGGCGCCTGCCCGCTTCGACGAGCGCCTGACGATCCACTGCGCCTGCGGCGAGCTGCGCGGCGCGCGCTTCCGCTTCGACTATTCGATCGAGCGGGAGGGGGAGCCGGTCGCCGACGGCTGGACGCGGCACGCCTGCGTGGATGCGGTCACCCACAGGCCGACACGCGTGCCCGCGTGGCTCGCCGAGGCGATCGTCAGCTCCGAGCTCTGAGGCCGGTCGCGCCCGCCGGGGCGCTCGGGGCCCTGTTCGGTGGTGGTGGCGGCGGCGGGGGCGGTGGTGGCGGCGGTGGTGGTGGTGGCGGCGGTGGTGGTGGCTCGGCTTCGGCTTCGGCTTCGTCCCGACGCGCACGATCCGCTCCTCGCCGCGGTAGGACGAGGACCACGTGTTGTCGTAGAGCAGCTTTCCGTGCGAGTAGACGAGCCGGCGCACGCTCGTCGAGCGCGAGGGCTCCCCATAGTCGTCGACGACCTTCACGCCCTTGAACAGCGCCGGGTCGGGGACGGTCTTCACCGGTGGAGGGCCCGTCTCGACGAGCGGCCGGGTCTCCGTTACCACGCGGCGGTGGATCGGCGCGCCGTAGAGGTCGACGACCAGCGAGGAGGAGCCGACGAAGGTCCGCAGCAGCAGCCAGTGCGGCGTGTCGTTGACGAAGCGAAGGTCGACGTCGGGGTAGTTGACGGTCGCGTCGCGGCCCTGCGGGTAGTGGCTGATGTAGAGGGCGTGGTTGGTGCGCGCGGTGATCTTCAGCCCCGCCTCGTAGGCGGCGTTGAAGACCGTCGTCGAGACCTGGCAGACCCCGCCGCCGAGCCCGGTCGTGACCTCGCCGTTGATGATCACCGGCGCCTCGAGAAAGCCCTTGTCCGCGGTACGGGCGCCGGTCGCCCCGTTGAAGGAGAACGTCGCTCCGGGCGCGACCAGCTTCCCGTCGATCAGGCGGGCGACGAGCTGGACGTTGTGGATCCGGTTCGGATCGCCCCCGTAGATCGTCTCGTAACGGCTGATCCGGGTCGTGATCCCCATCGTGCGCGCCTCGGCCGTCGTGCGCCTTGCGTCCTGGGAGGTGACGACCACCCGCGCGCTGCGGTCGCCCGGCGAGAGCGCTGCGGCCAGGATGTTCCGGCGGGTTGCCGGCACGTCGATGACGCGGCCGGGACGCGACGGGACGACCTTCACCCGGCCGTTCTCGAACACGCGGAAGCCGGCGTTGCGCGGCGGGCGCCCGACGCCGTGGGCCAGCCGCTTGAAGTACCGGGTCGCGCCCTGCCCGCCGATCGCGAGTGAGTTGGAGCCGCCGCGCGGAAGCGAGAGCAGGGCGGCGAGCTGCCCGGCCGGCAGCCACCAGGACGAGCGGCCGAGGCTCATTCGGATCCGGCGCGAGAGGGCGAGCCGAACCTGGGAGACGACCGGCGCGAGGTCGGCCGCCGAGACGACCGGCGGATCCTCCCGCACCGGCAGCGAGACGGTGCGCCCCCGCTGGAAGCCGGCGAGCGCCTGCACGATTGCCGCTTCTGCGGTCCCCCGGTCGAGCGTGCGCCCCGTGCGCCCCGGGATTACAGCGGGGCGCAGTTTGTGCAGGACGATCGCCGCGTCGCGGTGCGGCGCGCCCACGCTGCGGCTCATCCGTGCGAGCTCGTAGCGGAATGCGCGCTTCCAGACACGCGTGGGCGGCGAGATGTCGGCTCCGAAAAGCCTGATGCCGATCCGGCGCAGCCCGCGTAGCGGGCCGAAGCCGGCGCTCTGGCTCTGCGCGCGCCTGACCGCTGCCCGCCAGTTGGCCTCGATCCCCAGGTTCGCGGGACGGATCCGCCACTCATGCCCCTCAGCCGCGAACACAACGGGCACGCTCGCAACGGCTCGCGACCGGGCATCCAGGCGGGCGATGGCCTCGCCGGTGGTCAGCCCGCCGACGTCCACGCCGGCGATCCGCACGCCGGTTGCGATCCGGTCCGAGGAACCCGCGAAGGCGAGCCCGACGAGAAGTGCGCCCGCGATTCCGACCGCGGTCAGGATCAGCAGCCGGCGTACGACCAGCCGCCGCGCGCTCGCGCGCCGGCGGTTCCGAATGCGCACGGCGCCCGAACCTGCTTCAACCCCCAAGACGCGGAGTCTAGCGGGCGCGCCTGAGGCCCCCAAGGCCGGTTCGACGGGCGATCGCCGCGCCCCGCCGCCCCTACGTCTGAAGTCACGCATTCGTCACTTTCTCGTCACACACTCGTGCGAATTTCTCGATTAGCATCGCCGGTGGGTGGTGGGTTAGGGGTGCCCCGAAAGGCCCGCACTTAGACCTCGTCGGCGGAGGACGATGACCGTCTTTCCGCGCGGGTTTGGTCCGGTTCAGCGCGATTCGGCGGTGGTGGAACCGCGCGCGGGCCTCTCGAGCGCCGGCGCGCCAACGCCGCAGGTCACGCCGACGTGCCTACTCGCCGCGCGGCAGGAAGATCTCGCGGGCGATCACGAGCCGCTGGATCTGCGACGTGCCCTCGTAGATCTGGAACAGCTTCGCGTCGCGCATCAGCTTCTCGACCGGGTACTCCTTCATGTACCCGTAGCCGCCGAAGATCTGGACGGCGTCGGTCGTGACCTTCATCGCCGTGTCGGCCGCGAAGCGCTTGGCGTACGACGACTCGAGCGTCGCGCGCTTGCCCTGGTCGAGCAGCCACGCGGCTTGCCAGCAGAGGAGGCGCGCGGCCTCGATCTCGGCCGCCATGTCGGCGACCAGGAAGTTGACGCCCTGGTTCATGGCGATCGGCTGCCCGAACTGGACGCGCTCGCGCGAGTACTCGACCGCGTGCTCGAACGCCGCCCGCGCGACTCCGACAGCCCCGGCTGCAGTCCCGGGGCGCGTGTGGTCGAGCGTTCGCATCGCGATCTTGAACCCCTCGCCTTCCTCGCCGAGCCGGTTCGACGCCGGCACGCGGACGTCCTGGAACGCGATCGCGGACGTGTCGGTCGCCCGCTGGCCCATCTTGTCGAGGTGCTTCTCGACCGTCACGCCCGGCGCGTCGGTCGGGACGACGAACGCGGTCAGCCCCCGATGGCCCGCGCTGGAGTCCGTCGACGCGAAGACCGTGAGCCACGCCGCGTGCCCGGCGTTCGTGATGAACATCTTCGAGCCGTTGAGCACGTAGCCGTCGCCGTCCCGGGCCGCGGTCGTCTGGATCCCGGAGACGTCCGAGCCCGCAGCCGGCTCGGTCAGGCCGAACGAGCAGAGGATCGGCTCGTCGAGGAGCGGCCCCAGCCATTCGCGGCGCTGCTCGTCGGTGCCGGCGAGCAGGACCGGCAGCGCGCCGAGGATGTTCGCGACGATCGAGGTTGCGATCCCGGCGCAGCCCCAGCAGAGCTCCTCGCCGATCAGCGCCCCCTCGAGCGCGCCCAGGCCGGCGCCTCCGAGGTCCTCCGGGAGGTGAGGATTCATCAGGCCGACCTCGTGCGCCTTCGCGATCACGTCGGCCGGATGCGTCTGGTGCTCGTCGTACTCGGCCGCCCTGGGCCTGATCTCCTTCTCGGCGAACTCGTGCGCGAGCTCGCGCAGCGCGCGCTGCTCCTCGGTCAGCGCGAAGGAGACGCCGGTCTGGATTGCCTCTCCGGTAGCCACGTCAACGGATTGATTGACTCGTCAGTCAAACACTAGCTACGCCACCGGAACCCCGCCCCGGGCGCGGGCTCGAGCGGGCTTGGTGGCAGGCCCTCTCGCGGCTCCGGGTCGTTGAAGACGCTCGGGGCGACGTCGTTCGGACCGTCCGGATGGAAGAGCGACGCGAGGCACTGGACCTGACCGCGCCCGGGCCCGAGCTCGAACATCCCGCCGCCGTAGAGCCCGATCCCGTTGTCGCCGCAATAGGCGTAGAAGGCGAGCAACTCCTCCAGCCGGCCGAAACGCGAGGGCTTGGAATTGAGCGTCCGCGGAGGGAACGACAGCTGCTCGACGTCCGCGACCGAGTGGATCGGCGCGTCCCACGTCACGCGTTCGCGGTACGGCTCGAGCACGAGCTCGGTCTCGTCGGTGAGCGCCGGGTCTTCGAGGAACGCCTCCGGGAAGGCCTCTGCGACGCGACGGTAGAGATCGGCGTCGGGCGGCGGGTCCTGATCGGTGTAATAGCCCTTGTAGTCGGCGGTGACGACAGCCTCGGTCCCGGCGAGCTCGGCGATCAGCTCGTCGCTCCAGTCGCTGCCCGGGTCGAGCTTGAAGCGCAGGCCCGGGTCGAGGTCGAGCCAGCGGCGGATGACGCGGCTCGTCGGCGGGTCGCCGAGGCCCGGCGAGACGACGAAGGCGACCGGTCTCGGCTCCCGCTCGACGAGCGTCGCCAGCGTCGTTCCGCCCTGCCGCAGCGCGAGGTCGAGCGCGGCGCTCTCGTACGCCCAGCGGCGGTGCGGATCGGGAATGTCGAGCGCGGCCGAGAACGAGCCGAGCGTCCACGATCCGGCGAGCGGCATGACCGGCCCCGCGGCCTGCTCCCGGTCGTGGTGCTCCGAGTACCAGGTGACGTCCTCGCCGAGCCCCTCCTCGCCGCCACCGCGGAGGTGCACGACCGTCGTCACCCGGGTGAAGCCGCGCGTGACCGGCTTCTCCAGCCGCTCGAGCGCGTAGCCCTCGACCTCGAGCGGAATCTCCGCGAACCGCTTCCATAGACTCTCCGCCATGGAGTTCGACCTTACAGACGAGCAGCGGCTGATTCAGGAGACCGTGCGCTCGTTCGTCGACGAGCGGGTGCTGCCGAACGCGATCGAGAACGACATGGCGCACCGCCTCGACCTGGGCGTGATCGAGGGAATGGCCGAGCTCGGGCTGCTGGGGATCGTGATCCCGGAGGCCTACGGCGGCGCCGGCCTCGACTTCGTCGCCGAGGCGCTCTCCTGCGAGGAGATCGAGCGCGGCGAGGCGGCCTTCCGGACTTTGATCTCGGTCCACGTCGGGCTCAACTCGCTCTCGCTGCTCCGCTACGGGAGCGAGGAGCAGAAGCAGCGCTACCTCGTCCCCCAGGCGAAGGGCGAGAAGCTCGCCTGCTTCGGGCTGACGGAGCCCGGCGCAGGCTCGGACGTCGCCTCGATGCGCTCGACCGCCCGGCTCGAGGGCGACACGTACGTTCTGAACGGCCAGAAGAACTGGATCTCGTACGCGACCGTCGCCGATCACCAGCTCGTGTTCGCGAAGACCGACCCGGACGCGAAGCACAAGGGGATTTCGGCGTTCGTCGTCGAGCGGGAGTGGCCCGGTGTCTCGACGCGGGAAACCGAGAACAAGCTCGGCGTCTGGGCGGGATCGACCGGCGAGCTCTTCTTCGAGAACGTCGAGGTGCCGGCCGCGAACCTGGTCGGCGAGGAGGGGCAGGGGTTCGAGATCGCGATGTACGCGCTCGACCAGGGCCGCTTCACCGTGGCGGCCGGCGCGTGCGGGGTCGTGCGGGCCTGCCTGGAGCGATCGGTCGAGTACGCGCGCGAGCGGGAGACGTTCGGGCAGGCGATCGGCCGCTACCAGTTCGTGCAGGACATGATCGCCGAGATGGTGCTCGGCTACGAGACGTCCAAGCTGCTCGTGATGCAGGCGGCGTGGCTGAAGAACGAGGGCCGGAGGAACACGCGCGAGACGTCTTTGGCGAAGTGGCATGCGACCGAGTCGGCGTTCCGCGCGGCCCATCTCGCGATCCAGGTGCACGGCGCGTACGGCTACTCGTCGGAGTACGGGATCGAGCGCTACTTCCGCAACGCGCGGGCGCCGATCATCTACGAGGGGACGACGCAGATCCACAAGCTGATGCAGGCCGAGCACGCGCTCGGCTACCGGAACCTGAACGGCCGCGACGGGGCGAGCTCACCGCTCTGCGCCTGGGCACCCGCGCTCTCCGCAGTTCACGCGCGGGCCTAGCCAGGTCAGACCGCAGGGACTTCGACCTTCGTCTTCGGCTCGATCTCCATCAGCCGGATGAGCAGCGGGATCGCGGCCAGGATCGGGAGCCCGCAGAACGGCCAGAGCACCTGGTAGCCGTCCGTCGCGCTCAAGTACGGGCGCGCGAGGTCGATCGCGAGCCCCGCGAGCGGCGCGCCGACGAGGATGCCGATGCCCTTGGTCGTCGTCGCAAGCCCGGAGACGGCGCCTCGGTGCTCGACCGGCACGATCTTGTAGAGCAGCCCCCAGGCGAGCGTCATGACCGTCCCGCCGGCGACCGACACGGGCACGATCAGCCCGAAATACCAGTCGTGCCACTGCTGCGCGAACCCGCCCACGAGGCAGCCGCCGCCGTACAGAAACGAGGCGAAGAAGGAGACCCGAGCGAGCCCGAACCGATCGCCGAGCCGCCCGGCGAAAACGGCCGCGATCACGTACCCGACCGCAACCGCTCCGAGCACGGCCGAGGACATCACCTTCGATTCGTGCAGCCCCCTGATCACGTAGAGGACCACGAACGTCCGGGCGGCCGCGAAGGTCCCTTCCCACGCCGTGTTCGCGAACAGGAAGCGCCGCACGTCGGCGTCGTCCTGGAAGATGTGCCAGCTCCGCCGCACGTACGCGCCGACACCCTCGAAGACGCGTCCATGGCCGCCGTCCTCGCGCACGAGCAGGATCGTCAGCCCGCACGCGGTCGTGGTCAGCACTGCCGCGAGCAGGAACGGTGCCGGCTTCCAGACCTTGAACAGGAGCCCTCCGCCGACGAGAGCGCCGCCGAGGGCGATCCCCCGCAGGACGTGCTGGATTCCCTGCGAGCGGCCGAAGGCGTCTGCGGAGAGCACGTCCGGGTAGAGGCCGCGGTAGGGCGGCTCGTAGATGTAGTACGCGAAGAAGAAGACCATCAGGACGACGGCCGTCGTCCAGAGGTTCGGCATGAACGGCATCAGCAGCAGGCAGAACCCGATCGGGCCGAGGGCGACCAGCATGAACGGCCGGCGGCGGCCGAGCGGCGTGTGGAAGGTGTCGCTCCAGGGCCCGATCACGGGCGAGATGAGCAGCGCGAAGACGCCCTCGGCGCCGAGGATCACGCCGATCAGCCCGCCCGAGGTCGTGAAGCGGCTCAGTAGCGGCGGCAGGTAGGCCGCGGTCGTGGTCAGCGAGAATGCGAGCCCGAAGGCCCCGAGGCCGAGCTTCCAGAGCAGGCGTCGCCTGACCGGCGGCAGAGCGACGAGTGCCTGGGACACCGGTGTGGTCGACACTACGCCGGGGTGCTCGCGTGCTCGGGCGCCAGGCCGCTCGCGACGATCTCCACGACCGTCCGCTCGGCGCGGGCGACGTCGGCTTCGGAGTCCGGCAGCCGGCCGAGCACCCAGCCGGTGAGAAGCTCGTCGATCGCCCCGTAGAAGACGTAGCTCGCGAGGCGCGGATCGAGGTCGGCGCGCAGGGAGCCGTCCGCCTGGCCGCGCTCGACGATCTCCTGGATCACGGCAAACGAGGCGACGATCTCGTCCATCTCACCCGCGAGCAGCTGGCTCCTGGTCACCTCGAGCACGAGCACGCGGACGAGGTCGGGGTCGCGCCGCCAGGAACGGAGCAGGATCTCGGCCACCTTGCGGAGCTGCTCCCGGGGTGCCTCGTCCGTCTCCGCGACGCTCTTGATCGTCGCGATCAGCGCCCGCCACGTCTCGCGGAAGACGCTCCGCAGCACCTCCTCCTTCGAGGAGAAGTAGTGGTAGAGCAGCCCGTAGGCGACCCCGGCCTCCTCGGCGATGTCCCCGACGCGCGCGGCGTGGTAGCCCTTCCGCGCGAACACGCGAACCGCGGCATCCAGGAGCAACCGCCGCTTGTCCTCCTGCGCGTTCGTCCGTTCGGGCAAGACCGACGCAGTTTAGTCGGTTCGGTCTACGGCTCCGAGTTCCCGCCGGGGACGACCGAGCCGAGCCTGCCGAGCGCGTGGGTGAGCTCGCTGGGAATGATCCAGACCTTGTTCGACTCGCCCTGCGCGATCTGCGGCAGCATCTGCAGGTACTGGTACGCGAGCAGTTTCGGGTCGGCGTCGCCCTCGTGGATCGCCTTGAAGACGGTCTCGATCGCCTTCGACTGGCCCTCGGCCTGGAGCGCCAGCGCCTGCCGCTGTCCTTCGGCCCGCAGGATCGCGCTCTGCTTCTCGCCCTCGGCCGTCAGGATCTGGGCCTGCTTGACGCCCTCCGCCGTGAGGATCGCCGCGCGCTTGTCCCGGTCCGCACGCATCTGCTTCTCCATCGCGTCCTTGATCGTCCCCGGCGGGTCGATCGCCTTCAGCTCGACCCGGTTGACGCGGATGCCCCACTTGCCGGTCGCCTCGTCGAGCACGCCGCGCAGCTGGGCGTTGATCTTGTCGCGCGACGTGAGCGACTCCTCGAGCTCCATCCCGCCGATCACGTTTCGCACCGTGGTCACGGTCAGCTGCTCGATCGCCTGGATGTAGTTCTGGACCTCGTAGGCCGCCGCCTTCGGGTCGGTGATCTGGAAGTAGAGGACGGTGTCGATGTTGACGACGAGGTTGTCCTCCGTGATCACCGACTGCGGCTGGAACGAGACCACCTGCTCGCGCAGGTCGATCAGGGGGCGGAGGCGGTCGATGAACGGGATCACGATCGCGAGGCCCGGGCTGAGCGTGCGCTGGTAGCGGCCCAGCCGCTCGACGAGGCCCGCGTTCGCCTGCGGGATGATCCGGACGGTCCGCGCGAGCGCGATCAGGACGACGATCGCCACCGCGAGCAGAACGATGAGCACAGCCATTCGAGAACCCTCCTACTCGTAGACGAGCGCCGTGGCGCCCTCGATCTTGACGACCTCGACGCGCGTTCCCGCCTCGAACGCCTGTCCTTCCATGTACGCGCGTGCCGACCACTCCTCGCCGCCGATCTTGACGCGGCCGCCGTCCGAGTCGACCCGCTGGAGGACGACGGCCTTCGCGCCCTCGAGCGCGGCCGTGCCCGTCCGGAACTGCGCGGGCATCCGGATGTGCGACTTCGCGATCGGGCGGATCAGCGCGAGCGAGGCGACCGAGCCGACGATGAAGACGATCACCTCTGCGATCGCTCCGGCCCCGGCCAGGGCCGCGATTCCGGCGGCGAGCGCGGCGAGCGCGACCGGCCCGAGGAAGAACGCCCCCGGCGTGAAGATCTCGCCGGCGGCGAGCGCGACGGCCACGATCATCCAGATCAGCCAATCCGGCACGGACCGATCCTAACCCCGGTCGACGCGCAGTCCTAACGCGGCGGGCAGCGCGAACAGGTCCGGCAGACGGTCCGTGAGCTCCGGGTAACGGTGCTCGCGGTCGAGCAGGAATGCCACCCGGATACCTGCCGCGTGGGCGCCCTCGACGTCGTCTTCGAGCGAGTCGCCGACCATCGCCGAGGCCGCGGGCTCGACGCCGAGTCGCTCGAGCACGGCCTGGAAGATCGTCGGATGCGGCTTCGTCCGCCCGAAGGCGCCGGAGCCGATGGCCGCGTCCACATCCAGGCGGTGGTGAGAGACGAACAGGTCCAGGTCGCGGCCCGTATTCGAGACGAGCCCGAGCTTGAGGCCCTGCGCACGCAGCTCCTCGAGCACGGGGAGCGCGTCCTCGTAGAGCTCGAAGTGCTCCGCGTGCTCCCATGCGCTCGTCATCGCGACCGCGCAGTCATGCGCCGAGGCCGCGTCTCCGCCCATGTTGCGGATGATGCGCTCGGTGAACGCGACCCAGATCTCCTCGTCGTGCTCGAGCTCCGGGTGGCGCCTGATCCCCTCGACCGCTTTCTCGCGCGCCTCCTGGTAGCGGGACGGGTCGAGCTCGAGCCCGAAGCGCCGGCCGAGCCGCTGATAGCCCTCGGGACCGAGCTCCGGGCCCGGCCGGGCGATCGTGAAGTCCACGTCGAAGAGCACCGCGCGGACGGTCACGCGGCCTCCAGCAGCCAGCGGGCGGTATCGAGGTGCGTCTGGTGGAAGTCGCTGTCCCCCGCCCAGGCGACGGTCTGCCCGACCGCCCAGCCGCGGGCGCGCTCGCGGTCGAGCCCGAGCTCGGACGTCAGGCGGTCGAAGCGGTAGAGGACGTCCCGCTTCGAGTGCCCGAGCTCGAACGACCGGACGATCGGCGCGACCGCGAACTCGCGCTCGCCGGCGAGCGGCTTCGGGTCGATCGCGAGCCACGGCTCCCGCTCCGCGGCAAGCACGTTGTCGCCGTGCAGGTCCTGGTTCAGCAGCACCTGCTCGCCCTGGGTCGAGGGGAGCTCGACGAGCGCCTCGAGCGCTGCGTCGAGGAGCGCGGGCTCGCGGCTCCAGTCCTGTCCCGGCAGGTACTCGGCCCACCACGCCGCCTCGTCGGCGAGCGGCCGGAACGGCGGCCCGGCGGGCTTCCAGAGCCGCGGCAAGAGCTCGACGAACACGTCCAGCGCGGCCTCCTGGCCGGCGCCGGAGAGCGGCGTACCCGGAACACAGAGCTCGAGCAGCAGCGCGTGCTCGCCCGGGTCGTGGTCGAGCAGCCGGATCGCGCCGTCGCCGTCCCAGAGCTCGAGCGCCGCCGCCTCGTGCTCGCTCTCGCGATGCGGCTCCTGGATCTTCAGCACGGCCTCCGTGCCGTCCCCGGTCACGACGCGCTGAACGAGAGCCGACGCCGCGCCCGGCTCGAACGTCTCAACCGGGGTCAGACCCCAGCGCTCGATCAGACGCTCGCCGGCCAGCGGTAGGCGTCGGCTTGGCGGTTCTTCAGCGACGGGAGCTTCTCGCGCACGGCGCGCAGGCGGGCGCGGTCGAGCTCGGCGGAGATCACCGTCTCCTCGTCGGGCGCCTGCGCGAGCACGGTCCCCCAGGGATCGACAATCAGCGAACGGCCGTAGGCGGGCTTCCCCGGCATCGTCTCCCCGACCTGCGCCGGCGCGGCGACGTAGTACTGGTTCTCGATCGCCCGCGCGCGCAGAAGCACGTGCCAGTGGTCCTTGCCGGTCGGCGTCGTGAAGTGCGCAGGGACGGTGACGAGCTCCGCGCCCTCGAGCGCGAGGATCCGGTAGAGCTCGGGGAAGCGGACGTCGTAGCAGACGGTCAGCCCGATCGGCCAGTCGCTCTGGACGATCGTCGGCTCGGAACCCGGCTCCTCGGCCTCGGACTCCTTGTAGACGTGCCCGCCGACCTCGACGTCGAAGAGGTGGATCTTGCGGTACACGCCGAGCAGCTCGCCGTCGGGGCCGAAGGCGAGGCTGGTGTTCGAGAGCTTCTCGCGCCCCTCGCGGCGCTCGGAGATCGAGCCTCCGACGAGCGTGATCCCGTGAGCGCGCGCCCAGCCGGCCATCGCCTCGACCGACTCGCCGCCCTCCAGCGTCTCCGCGGCTGCGTGCAGAACCTCCGGCGGCCCGATCGCGTTCCACTTCTCCGGCAGCGCGACCACGTCGGCGCCGGTCGCCGCGGCGCGCGCCACGAGCCGCTCTGCCTTCTCGAGGTTCGCCGCCTTGTCGGGCCTGCTCGTGAGCTGGACGCAGGCGACGCGCAGGAGGTCGGTCACGGGCTGAGGATAGCTTTCGGGCATGGAGGCGATCACCGCCGCTCCGTCGCGTGCGCGCGTCCTGCAGGCATTCGGTAGCCGCGATTTCCGCCTGCTCTGGACGGGCCAGGCGGTCTCGCTGCTCGGTGACACCGCGTTCCTGGTCGCGCTCGGCTGGCGCGCGTACACGCTGACGGGCTCGCCCCGGTCGCTCGGGTACGTGCTCACGCTCCAGGGCCTCGGCCTCCTCTCGACCGTGCTCCTCGGCGGTGCGCTCGCCGACCGCTACGACCGCCGCACGCTGATGCTCGTCTCCGACGCTTCCCGCTTCGTGATCGTCGCCGGGCTGACCGTCGCCGACGGGACCGGCCACCTCGGTCTCGCCCTCCTGCTCGCGCTGGCGTTCGCGCACGGCCTCGGGACCGGCTTCTTCACGCCGGCGCTCGGCGGCTTCGTGCCGCTCGTCGTCGAGCAGCCGGGGCTCGGCTCCGCGAACGCGCTGATCGGGATGGCGCGGCAGGGCAGCCTGCTCGTCGGGCCCTTCGATCGCCGGGGCGATGTACGGCCTCGCCGGCTCGACGGTCGTCTTCGGCTTCAACGCGTTCTCGTTCCTCGTCTCCTTCGCCTTCGTGTGGGCGACGCGGCCGCGGATCGCCGAGCGCGCCGAGGCGCAGGGGACGCTGCGCGAGATCCGGGCCGGCTTCCGCTACGTGGCGGGCGTGCCGTGGCTCTGGGTGACGATCTCGCTCTTCGCCTTCGTGCTGATGTTCCAGTGGGCGCCGATCCAGGTGCTCACCCCGAAGCTCGTCCGCGCCCACTTCCACCTCGGCGTCGGCGCCTACGGATTCGTCTTCTCGACCATGGGCGCGGGGATGATCCTCGGCGCCGTCGCGTTCGCCCAGCTCAACCCGCGCAGGCGCCGCGGGCTGCTCTCGTACCTGATCTGGATCGTGAACAGCCTGCTCGTCGTGGTGTTCGCACTCTCGCCCTGGTACTCGCTCGCGCTCGTCGCGTCGTTCTGGCGCGGCGCGTGTATCGGCTTCGGCATCGCGGTCTGGGAGACGATGCTGATGGAGCTCGTGCCCCAGCACATGCTCTCCCGCGTGATCAGCCTCGACTGGTTCGGCTCGTTCGGGCTCGCGCCGCTCGGCCTCGTCGTCGTCGGCGCGGCGTCCGGGCTGGCCTCGCCGGGGACGATCATCGCCCTCGGCGCGTGCATCTCGATCTTCATCGTCGCCGCCGGGCTTCTCTCCCGCCAGATCAGGACGATCGATTGAGATCGCCCCAGCAGATCCTCGCCGAGGCGCGGACGATCGCCGTGGTCGGCGCCTCGCCGAACCCCTCGCGGCCGAGCAACGACGTCATGGGCTACCTGCTCGGCGCCGGCTACCGCGTGATTCCGGTGCGGCCGGCCGACTGCGACGAGGTCCACGGCGTTCCCTGCGTGCCCTCGCTCGCGGAGGTCGACGAGCCGATCGACCTCGTCGACGTCTTCCGGCGGCCGGAGGCGGTGCCGGAGCACGCACGTGAGGCGGTCGCGGCCGGCGCGAAGGCGCTCTGGCTCCAGGTCGGGATCGAGTCCGGGGAGGCGCGCCGCATCGCCGAGGAGGCGGGTCTCGACTACGTCGAGAACGCCTGCACGAAGGTCGTCCATAGGCTCTACCTCGCCCGATGAGCCCGGTCTACTGGAAGCCGAAGTACGGCACCCGCTCGAGCCGCCACCGCGCGTGGGTGCGGCAGCAGGCCAAGCGAGAGGCGGCACTGAACCGCGAGCCATCGGTGTCGCTCCTACTGAGGCTGCGACGGATGCTCACGTCTACAAGGAGGAGATCAGGATGAACCACAACCCGAGTTGGCGGGTCGCGCGTCTCGACGACATCGAGCCGCTCGGCAGAGACATCCCGGTGCGCGAGCATCTGGGGATCCAGGCATTCGGGATGAACGCCTATAAACCCGCCGAGGACGGCACGCTGATCAGCGAGCACGACGAGGCCGGTTCGGGCCAGGAGGAGCTGTACTTCGTGCTGGACGGGAAGGCGACCTTCGAGGTCGACGGCGAGACGGTCGACGCTCCTGCCGGGACCTTCGTGTTCGTGCGGCCGCAGTCGCGGCGGAAGGCGACCGGAGAGGGAACCGTCCTCGCCGTCGGCGCCACACCCGGTGAGGCGTATCAGGGGATCGACTGGGGTGACTCCTGGCAGTTCCACAGAGATTCGCTAAACGCCTACGGCGAGAAGCGCTACGCCGACGCGCTCGAGGCGGTCCGCGGTGGCCTCGAGCGGATGCCGGATCACGCGGGCTTCCATTACAACTACGCGTGCTTCGCAACGTTGGCGGGCGAAACGGGCGACGAGACGTTCAGCCACCTGCGGCGGTCCGTCGAGCTCCATCCGCCATTCCGCAAGCAGGCACGCCGGGACGACGACTTCGCCGCGATCCGCGAGGACCCTCGGTTCGAGGAGGCTCTCAGCTAGAGAGGGCTTACGGGGGAACCAGGGGGTTCCCCCGTGCCACGATCGGGGTGCCCAGATTTGAACTGGGGACCTCTCCGACCCGAACGGAGCGCGCTACCAGGCTGCGCCACACCCCGGGCGAGCACAGATTAGCGAGTGTCCGCGAGGAAGCTCGCGATTGCATCGGCGCAGGCATCCGGGCGCTCGCCGATCAGGAGATGGCCGCAGTCGGCGATCACGCGCAGCGGGGCTCGCAGCCGGCGCGCGTACTCGAACGCGTCGCCGACCGGGAGCTGATTGTCGCGCGCGCCCCAGAGGACGAGCGTCGGGCAGCGCACGCGGTCGAGGTCGGGACGCGGATCGTCGCGGACGAGCGCCCGCGCGGCACTGACCGTGTCCGTGTGACGCTCCGGGCCGGTGAGGAACGCCTCTGCCGCGTCCGCCGGCAGAGCGGGGGGATCGGCCGCGCCCCAGCGACCGAAGACGAGCGTCTTCAGCACGGACGACCGCGCCACCCGGCGACGGTAGGGCGCGATCCTCCGTCCCGGCTTCAGCAGGCCGGTGATCGTCAGGCCGTAACGTGCCCGCCGCGAGCCCGAAGAGATCCCGGCGGTGCCGGCGAGCACCAGCGCGTCGACGAGCTCCGGCCGGCGGATCGCGAGGCGCAGCGCGACGGCGCCGCCGAGGGAGTGCCCGACGACCGCCGCCGGCCGGTCCAGCAGCAGGCCGATCCTGTCGGCGAACGCGTTCAGGCTCGGTGCCGCGGGCAGGGGCTCCGAGCCCCCGTGGCCGGGCAGGTCGGGGACGAGCAGGCGCCGACCTGGCAGCAGGAGCGGGGCCAGCGCCGCCCAGTTCGCGGCCGCGCCGCCGAGCCCGTGCACCAGTAGAAGCGGCTCTCCCTCGCCCGCCACGAAGTACCGCAGCCGGCTCCCGCGCACGTCTGCGAAGCGCTCCTCGAAACCGGGCAGGTCACCCTTTGCGTCCGTCACGGTCCCCGACTATTCTTCGGGACGATGAGCAGCTCGGGGAGACGGGACCCCTGATTCCTGTCGCACACCCAAGAGAAGCAGTCGGCTAGCCCGTCCGCGCGAAGGCGCAGGCGGGCTTTTTCATAGGCAAGACGGAAGGAGCACGATGCCGAACCACCTGACGCCCGAGGAGCTGTCGAAGGAGCTCGGGCCTGGAGCGGACCGAGGTCATCCGCGTCTGCGTCGAAGAGGGAATCCCGATCTACCAGGGCAAGATCGACAAGACGCTCTTCCAGGCGCAGCTCGAGGCGACGGGCGCGCTGCCACAGCCGCACTAGCGGGAAGGCTCTTACTTCCGCGCTGCGGCGCGGCGCTTCGGCGCCGCCTTCTTGCGGCCGTCCGCCTTCGCACCGTCGCCCGAGCGGCTCTTGGTCGCCGCGACGCTCTTGCGGAGCGCTTCCATCAGGTCGACGACCGGCGCGTCCGCGACCGGCTCCGGCTGCGCGATCTCCTCGCCCTTGAGCTTTGCCTCCAGCAGCTCGCGGAGGTTCTGCCGGTACTCGCTGCGCAGCTCCTCGGGCTCGAACTCGCCGACGAGCCCGTCGATCAGCTGCCGCGCGAGCTGAAGCTCGCTCTCCTGCACGTCGGTCTCGCCGACGGCCTCCTCGATCTCGGCCTGCGAGCGGACGTCTTCGGCCAGGAAGAGCGTCTCGAGGACGAGCGCGTCGCCTTTGGGGCGGATGAGGCAGAGATTTTCGCTCCCGCGGATCACCATCCGGCCGATCGCGCCCATGCCCGTCTCCTTCATCGCCTCGAGCAGCAGGACGTAGGGACGCCTTTGGCCGGCCGCGCTCGAAGGCGCGAGGAAGTACGTGCGGTCGAAGAAAAGCGGATCGACCTGGTCGAGCGGGACGAAGCGCGAGATCTCGATCGCGCGCGAGGTGTCGTGCTGCGCGATCGCCTCGAGGTCTCCCTCCTCGACGATCACGAACTGCCCTTTCGATACCTCCCAGCCCTTGACGATCTCGTCGTTCGGCACCTCGCGCTCGTGCACCGGGCACCAGCGCTTCTGCTTGATCGGCGTCTTGCACTCACGGTGCAGGGTGCGGAAGGAGACGTCGGAGGAGCGGGCTTTCGGCGTCGTCGCAGGCGCGAGCCCGACCGGGATCGTGACGAGGCCGAAGCTGATGGATCCATTCCAGATAGTTCGCATGGGGCTTGTGGATAAGTCTAGTGGGACCGCGCAGATTCGCCGCCTGCTCCCCGTTCCCTTCTAAGCTGAGCCTGTGAGGACGATCGGGCGGCTCTGGCGTGAGGCGGTGGCCGCGGAGCGTTCGGGGCCGGCCTATCTGGTCGAGGACGCCGACGGCTGGCGCGAGGTCGGCTGGGACGAGGCGGGCCGCACCGTCGACGAGCTCGCGAACGGGCTGCTCGCGCTAGGGATCCGCAAGGGCGACAGCTTCGGGATCCTCGCGCAGACGACGCTCGAGTGGGCTCTCTTCGACTTCGCACTCGCGCTCGTCGGCGCGGTGGGCGCGGCGATCTACCCCAACAGCTCGCCGAGGGACTGCGGCTACGTGCTCGAGCACTCCGACGCCGTCGGCGTGCTGGTCGAGGACTCCGAGCAGCGGGCAAAGGTCGCCGGTCTGGACCTCCCGCACGTTCTCTCGTTCGCCGATCTCGCCGACCTGCGCGCAAAGGGCCGTGAGCATGCCGCGCGGAGCCCGGGCGCGCTCGCCGAGGCGGAGGCCGCGGTCGGCGAGGAGGATCTCTTCACCTTCATCTACACCTCCGGCACGACCGGGCCGCCGAAGGCCTGCATGATCCGCCACCGCAACTACTTCGAGATGGCCCGCGCGTGCGAGGACATCGAGGGCTTCGCCGTCGCCGCGGACACGATGCTCCTCTACCTGCCGCTCGCCCACAACTTCGGACGGCTGATGCACCTGCTCGGCGCCCGCACCGGCTACACCATCGCCTTCTGCCCCGATCCGCTCCGTATTGCCGAGGCCTTGCCGGCAGTGCGGCCGACGCTGCTCCCGAGCGTGCCGCGCCTCTACGAGAAGGTGCACACGGGGGTGCTCGCGCAGTTCGACAAGGTGCAGGGGCCTCGCCGCCGCCTGCTCGACTGGGCACTCGAGGTTGGCCGAGAGGCGAGCGCGCTCCGGCAGGCCGGCCGGGAGCTTCCCCGGGGCTCGCCCTCCGCCACCGTCTCGCCGACCGGCTCGTCTACCGGAAGATCAAGGACCGCCTGGGCGGACGGCTGCGCCTCGGGATCTCGGGCGGCGCGCCGCTCGCGGCCGAGATCGCGAAGTTCTTCCACGCGCTCGACATCCTCATCCTCGAGGGCTGGGGCCTGACCGAGTGCACGACGGCGGCTTCCGTCAACCGGCCGGACCGGTTCCGTTTCGGGACGGTCGGGCCGGCCCTGCCGGGCTTCGACGTGCGGGCGGACGAGGACGGCGAGCTCCTGATCCGCAGCGAGACCGTCTTCGGCGGGTACTACAAGGACGAGGAGGCGACGCGCGAGGTGCTCGGCGGAGACGGCTGGCTACGCTCGGGCGATCTCGGCGAGATCGACGGGGACGGCTTCATCCGGATCACCGACCGGAAGAAGGACATCCTCGTCACGGCCGGCGGCAAGAACGTCGCGCCGCAGAACCTCGAGAACGCGCTCAAGACTGCGCCGCTCGTCTCGCAGGCGCTCGTCGTCGGCGACCGGCGGCCGTACGTGGCCGCGCTGATCACGGTCGATCCGGCCGTGGCCGAGGGACTGTCCCCCGGAGAGGTCGAGGAGGGCGTTCGCCGGATCGTCGAGGAGGTCAACGCAGACCTCTCGCGCTTCGAGCAGATCAAGCGCTTCACGGTCCTGCCGCGGGATTTCAGCGCCGAGGAGGGCGAGGTGACGCCGACCCTCAAGCTCAAGCGCCGAACCTGCGCCGACCACTTCGCGGCAGAGGTCGAGCGGCTTTACGAGGGTTAGAGCCGGCGCGCGCCGACGTACGTGGCGGCATACCAGCCGCTCAGGCTCGAGATCTTGACCACGTCGCCCGTGTGCGGCGCGTGGATGAAGCTGCCCCCGCCGACATAGATCCCGACGTGGCCGAGCCCGTCGAAGAAGACCAGGTCGCCCGGCTGAAGGTCGCTACGCGAGACCGGGACGCCGGCGCCGTACTGGGCGGCGGCGTTGTGCGGGAGCGAGATGCCGACCTGCGCGAAGACGTACATCACGAGCCCGGAGCAGTCGAAGCCCGAGGGCGAGGCCCCGCCCCAGACATACGGGACGCCGAGGTAGCGCATCGCGATTCCGACGACGCCGCCGTGGGTCGGCGGCGGGGCGATCCCTCCACCGTCGCCCACCGGTGGCTGGACGGCGTTCGCCAGCGCCTGCTGCGCGGATGCCTGGTGCTGAGCGGCAAGGCGCGCCGCGAGCTCGCGTTGCAGCTCCGCCTGCCGCGCCCGCTCCTGGGCCTGCAGCTGTGCGATCTGATCGTGGATCGAGGCGAGGAGCGCGCGGCGCTGGCCAAGCTGGCTCTGAATCGAGGCCCTCGCGGCGGCCCGCTCGGCAACCACGTGTTCCTGCTCCGCACGTTGCTTCTTCAACGCAACCTGCCGCTGCTTGACCTCGCGCCGGAAGTGGGCGACCTGCCGCAGGACGAGCGTGTCCTGCTGCGACACGCGATCGACGGCGTCCATCCGGCTGAGCATCTCGTCGAGGCTCGAAGAGCCGAGCAGCACCGAGAGCGTCGAGTCCTGCCCCTCCGAGGTGTAGAGGTCGACCAGGCGCGCCGAGAGCTCGCGCTGCGCATTTCGGAGGCTCGTCTTGGCGACGGCCAGGTTGTGCGTGTTCAGCGCCAGGTCGTGCTTGACGTGCGCAAGCTTGGCGTTCGCCAGGTCGTAGGCCTCGATCGCGCGCTCGAGGCTCGAGTCGAGCTGCTGGATCTGGCCGAGGACGCTCTGGGCCTCCGCCTGCTTGGAGGCGATGGGATCCGCGGACGCCGAGACCGCAGTCGCTCCCAGGAGCGCTGCGATCGCTATGACTAGTGCCGGCGCCTTCCGTCTTGTCAAGCCGCAGGGGGGCAAGTAGCTCGACAGGCGCCCTCCTGAGAGGGGGCGATGCGTCACGAGGTGCCACAGTAACAAGCTCCCCGGACGGCTGCAAACCGCGTAGCTGTGGCAAAACGCACCTGACCGCGCCGCCCGCCGGACCGCACAAGCTCCTGTGCTACGGTGCCGCGTCGTGCCAGGGGAGATGCGCAGGCTGCCCGCCTGGCCGGTCGTCGCCGCGCTTCTTCTGCTCGGCGGCCTCGTCCCGGCGAGAGTCGCGGCCGATTCGTCGGTCGGGCTCCATTCGCGCGCGGCCAAGCTTCGGCAGGAGAACGTCGGCCTCGCCGCCCGCTCGCACAGCGCGCTGCTCGAGCTCTACGCGCTCGACTCGCAGCTGGCCCGCGAGCGTGCGCACATCGTCGCCCTCCGGATCCAGGTCGCGCAGGTGCGGGCCGCGAGGGCCCTGGCCGAGCACGACCTCGCCGTCGCCCGGGCGTCGCTCGCAGCCGCCAACCGGGCGCTGTCCCTCAGGTTGCAGCAGCTCTACGAGCAGGGCGACAGCGATCCCGTAGCCGTCGTGCTCGGCGCGACGTCCGTGACGGAGGCGGTCAACCGACTGGACTCGCTCGGCCGCGCGAACGACATCGACCGCCTGGTGCTCGGACAGAGCCGCCGCGCGCGCGGCCGGTACCAACGCCGGACAAAGGCCCTGGCCTCACGCCAGCGCTCGCTCGGGTCTCTGCTCGGCGAAGCCTCGAGAACCGCGGCGGGGCTCGAGCAGGCTCGGGCCCAGCGGGCCTCGTACCTCGCTTCGCTCGCCGCCGAGCGCAGGCTGAACGCGGCCTCGATCTCCGGGCTCGAACAGCAGGCGCAGGCGATCGAGGTGCGGACGAGACGACTCTGGCCGTGCCCACAGGCGGGAACGGCGGGGTCGCCCGGGCCGGCTCGATGAACGTCACCGCGACGGGCTACTCGATTCACGGCCGCACGGCAACCGGTGCCCCGGCCGGCTGGGGCGTCGTCGCGGTCGACCCGAGTGTGATCCCGCTCGGCACGCGGATGACGATCCCGGGCTACGGCGAAGGCATTGCCGCCGACACCGGCTCGGCCGTCTCCGGCTCCACGATCGACCTCTGGTTCCCGACGACCTCGCAGGCGCTCGCCTGGGGCCGCCGGACGGTCACGATCACCCTGCACTAGACTTCGCTCGCCGAAAGGGGTTCGGTGAGCGAGATCGCCCAGTCCAACGTCGAAGAAGCCATGAGCGTGCGCGTGCTGCTCGTGGACGACCACGACCTCTTCCGCACCGGACTCCGCAACCTGCTCGAGGAGCAGGACGTCGAGGTCGTCGGGCGAGGCGGCCGCGGGCGCCGAGGCGGTTGCGCCTCGTGCGTGAGCTCGCGCCCGACGTCGTCGTCATGGACCTGAACATGCCGGGCATGAACGGCGTCGAGGCGACGCGAGCACATCACGACGATCGCGCCGCTGACCCGCGTCTCGTGCTGACGATCTCCGACCAGGACGGCGACGTGATGGACGCGATCCTGGCCGGCGCCTGCGGCTACCTGCTCAAGGACTCGTCCGATCGAGGAGCTGATCCGCGGGATCGAGGCGGCCGCCGTCGGCGAGTCGCTCGATCTCGCCGGCGATCGCCGCGAAGGTGCTCCAGCAGGTCCGCGCCTCGGCGGTCGTCGCCCGAGGACGCCGCCGACGATCCGCGCGGAGCTGTCCGACCGCGAGATCGAGGTGCTGAAGCTGATCGCCAACGGCAAGGACAACGCGAGATCGCCGGCGAGCTGCACATCAGCCCGAAGACGGTCAAGAACCACATCTCGAACATCCTGATGAAGCTGCAGATCGAGAACCGGATCCAGGCGGCGGTCTACGCCGTTCGCAGCGGCATCGTCTAGAGCCCTGACGGCGATGAACAGCTGTGTCCGCTGGCCGCGCTGGGCGGGACGCGCCGCGATCCTGCCGCGCGCCCAGCTGAGCAGCCAGCGACGGGTCGCGGTGCCACTGCGGAGCCGGGCATCGCGACGTCGCCCAGCGCACCCGGGGAGCGAGCGCCCCCGTAAGGGGCCGGAGCCGACGGACTCGGGCTCGACCAGCCGGCCGCAGCGCGGCCGCTCGCGCTGACCCGGAGCCGGGCGAGCGCGTTCGCGCAGGCGCACGATCTCGAGGCTGCGCCCGCGATGCGGCGCGAGACCCGCACGAGCACTGTCAGCTCGTTCCTGCTCCGTGCGTTGCCGTCGGTCAGCTCGCGGGCCAGCTCCGACATCGCGCCGCTCGAGCCGCAGACGCTCGGCCTCGAGCGCGAGCGCGCGCGCATAGCCGTCGGTGAGCATCCGCTCGAGCCGAGCGAGGGCCGCCGGCTCCTCGGCGGGCGCCGGGTCGACGAGCAGCTCGTCGAATGCTGCTCCAGCAGGGCGGGATCTCTCGTAAGCCATTCGGCTAGACTCGATTATCAGCGGCTCCGTGGGCCGCGGCACATGGGCCGTGCGGCCTATCTTCGCGCTCGCCGGCCCTACTGCCCTTGACGGCGCGTGCTCCTGCTCCGAACAATCCGCGGGCGCGTGACCCGCCGTCTGGCACTCGCGCTCGTCGCGATCGCTTCTGCTCGCGTCGCCGGCGGGCGCCGGCAGCTCGCCGCTCGCAGGGCGGCTGGCGCTCGCCCTGGCGGTTCCCCACGTCTCGGCGGCGCGTACGGCGGCGCGCTCGTCTTCGACCTCGCAGACCGGCGAGGTCGTCTTCTCCGACAACGCCGCGCTCTCGCTCGCCCCCGCCTCGAACGAGAAGCTGCGCGGTGACCTACGCCGCGCTCTCCGGGCTCGGGCCGCGGCCACCGGATCGAGACCGACGTCCTCGGGACGGGGCGAGCAGCGTCGGCTCGACTGGCGCGGGAACCTCGTCCTCGTCGGCCACGGGGACCCGTCCCTCTCGCAGCGCGGGGCTGCCGCGCTCGCGCGGGACGTCCGCGCGCGCCGGCATCCGGCCGCGTCACCGGCCGGGTCGTCGGCGACGAGTAGCTACTTCGACGCGCGGCGCACGGCGCCCGGCTGGAAGCCCTCGTACTACATGAAGGAGTCGCGCGCCGCTGTCCGCGCTCGACCGTCGACCGGGCGCGTCTACGGGGGCCGACGTCGCCGCGACCCGGCGCTCGCGGCGGCGCCGCTCTTCGGCCGGCGCTGCGCACCGGGCGGGCATCGCGGTGGGCGGCGCGCCCGTCGTGGGACGCGCCGGCGGGCGCAGCGTGCTCGCTGGCGTGCTCAGTCGCCCCCGCTCGCCGCGATCGTCCGCTACATGGACCCCGCGAGCGACAACTTCGCGGCCGAGCTCCTGCTGAAGCAGCTCGGCGCAGTCGCGGGCGGAGCAGGGAACGACCGCGGCCGGCGCCGCCGTCGTGCGGGCGTGCTGGCCGCGGCGGGAATCCCGCTCGCCGGCGTCCGGATCGTCGACGGCTCGGGCCTCTCCCTGCTCGACCGCGTCACCGCCCGGGCGCTCGTCGGCGTCCTTCGAGCCGCGCTGGGCCGACCCCGAGCTCCACCCGGCCTTCCGCGTCGCTGCCGGTCGCGGCGTACACCGGGACACTCGACGAGCGGCTCCGGCGGGCGCCGGCCCGGGGAACGTCCTCGCGAAGACGGGAACGACGTAGCATCGCCTCGGCGCTCTCCGGCTACGTCGGCGGCCGCTACGTGTTCGCGGTCGTCCAGAACGGCCGCCCGGTCTCGTGGACGTGGTCGCGCGCGCGCTCAGGATCGCTTCGTGACGGCTGCTAGCCGCCAGCTAGCTAGCTTCGAAGCGCGGCCTCGTCGAGCACCGGCACGCCGAGCTGCTGCGCCTTCGCGAGCTTCGAGCCCGGGCTCTCGCCGACGATCGAGGCCCGTCGTCTTCTTCGAGACCGAGTCGGCGACCTTGGCGCCCATCGCCTCGAGCGCCGCGCGCGCCTCCTCGCGGTGAAGCGCCTCGAGCGTCCCCGTGATCGACGTAGGTCTGCCCGGTCAGCGGGCCCTCGACGGGCCGCTCCTCTCGCCGGCCTCGAAGCGCAGCCCGAGCTCGCGCAGCTCCTCGACGAGCTCGAGGTTCTCCTCGTCGCGCGAACCACTCCGCGATCGCCTCCGCGCGCTCGGGCCCGATGCCCTCGACCTCCTGGATCTCCTCCTGGCTCGCGGCCGCAGGCGGCTCGACGTCGCCGAAGTGGCGCGCGAGGTTCTGCGCCGTCACCCAGCCGACCTCCGGGATGTTCAGGCCGAAGAGGACGCGGGAGAACGGCGTCTCGCTTCGAGGCCGCGATCGCCGTCGATCGCGTTCGCGGCGCGAGATCTCGCCGAAGCCGTCCAGCTCGAGCAGCTGCTCCTTCGTCAGCCGGTAGAGGTCGGGCATCGAGCGGACGAGGCCCTCCTCCCAGAGCGCCGCACGAACTGCTCGCCGACGCCCTCGATGTCGGCCGCCGCCTGCACCCAGTTGATCAGCGTCTCGAGCCCGCGCGACGGGCAGCGCGCGGTTCGGGCAGCGGTGCATGACCTCGCCCTCGGGCTTGCACGATCTCGGCGCCGCAGAGCGGGCAGTGCTTCGGCATCCGGAACGGCTTCGTGCCCCGTCGCGTGCGCGCAGCGCCGGGCCGACGATCTGCGGGATCACGTCGCCCGCGCGCTGGACGATGACCGTGTCGCCCTCGCGGATGTCCTTGCGGTTGATGTCCTCCTCGTTGTGCAGCGTCGCCCGCGAGACGGTGACGCCGCCGACCTCGACCGGCTCGAGCATCGGCCCACGGGTTGAGCGCGCCGGTGCGCCCGACGCGGATCTGGATCTTGTTGAGCTTCGTCTGCGCGGTCATGGGCGCCCACTTGAACGCGCGTGCCCAGCGCGGCCGCTGGTGGAGCGCGCCGAGGCGCGCCTGCTGGTCGAGCGAGTCGACCTTGATCACGATCCCGTCGATCTCGTAGTCGAGCTCGGCGCGCCGCCGCTCCCACTCGGCGCAGCGCGTCGCGACCTCCTCGATCGTCTCGAGCCGCTCCGCGTACGGGTTCGTGCGGAAGCCGTGCTCGCGCAGCCACGCGAGCGTCTCCCAGTGCGACTCGAGCCGAGGCCCGTCGCGCGCGCCCGAGCGCCGTAGACCCAGATCGACGAGCGGCCGCGACGCGGTGATCGGCGGGTCCTTCTGGCGCAGCGAGCCCGGCCGCGGCGTTGCGCGGGTTCGGTGCGGCTTCTGGCCGTCGGCCGGCGATCCGCTCGTTGAGCTCGCGGAAGCCCGACAGCGGCAGGTAGACCTCGCCGCGCACCTCGAGCACGCGGCGGCGCGTCGTCGCCGCGCATGCGCAGCGGGATCGCCGGGATCGTGCGCAGGTTGGCGTCACGTCCTCGCCCTGGCGCCCGTCGCCGCGCGTCGCGCCGCGGACGAGGACGCCGTTCTCGTAGGTGAGGTTGATCGCGAGCCCGTCGATCTTCGGCTCGATCACGTACGCGACCGGCTCGTCCGAGTCGAGCCGCTTGCGCACGTCCTCGGCCCACTTCAGCAGCGCTCGTCGCGTCGGTCACCTTCTCGAGCGAGCCCATCGGGGTCAGGTGCTCGACCTTGCGGAAGCGCTCCGACGGGCGGAGCGCCGACGCGCTGGGTCGGCGAGTCGGGCGTGATCAGGTCCGGGTGCTCCTCCTCGAGCGCGCGCAGCTCGTCGTAGAGGCGGTCGTACTCGGCGTCGGGGATCTCCGGGTCGTCGAGCACGTGGTAGCGGTAGAGGTGGTGGCCGAGCCTGCTCTCGGCAGCTCGTCGGGCCGCTGCCTAGAGGACGTCAAGCTGCTCGTCCGCCGTCGACGATCGACGCCGATGCTATCGCAGCGAGGCTACCATGGCGGATGCCGCCCTGCCGCTACGCGCAGCCGGCTGCCTTCGCTGGCGCTTACGCGAACGGGTGGCGCTGCGTAGACTGCCTCTTCCGCATGCCGACGCTCGAGCAGCATCGGCTGCGCGTACAGCTCCGAGCCGGGTCGCGGCGGGCCGACGCTTCGCTGCGACATCGCTCAGCGAGCCTCAAGCCGACGCGCTCGCCGAGACCGCGCGCGTTGCGAGCTCGACTGGACGTACGGCGCGTCGACCACGATGCACCCGACCGGCCGCGCGCTGCGGGTGCTGCGCGGGAGACACGACGGCCTCGACCGGCACGGCGACGGCCGCTCGCGTCTCACGGCCACCGCTGGCGAGCCGGCGGCTCTCAACTGCGCTCTCGACGCAAGCGTCGGCCTGCGGTGCAAGAACCGCGAGTGGCCACGGCTTCGTCTCCCTCGAGCCGCACGGCATTCGTGCCGCTCGAGAGCTAGGAGGGCTCGACGAAACCGCAGTCTGTGCCGTCGAGGTCGTTGCCGCCAAGCCGCTCCGTCAGTAGTCGAACGAGTCCAGGTAGAGCCCCCACGGCGGCGCGGTCGTGCCCGCCTCGTCGCGGGGTCGGCCTTCCAGCAGCGGCGCCGAGCTCGCTCCGGCGTTTGCTCGACCATCGTCCCGACGAGCGTGCGCACCATGTGGCGCAGGAAGCAGTCGGCGGTGATCTCGAGCTCGAGCGCGTCGCCGCGGCGGTGCCACGCCGGCGGACTCGACGACCCGCACGAAGACCGCGTGCTGTGTCTCGGTCGGCGTGAACGCGCGGAAGTCGTGCTCGCCGAGGAGGAGGCGGCCGCGGCGGCGAGCCGCTCTTCGTCGAGCGGCCGTGGATACCACCAGCTGCGGCGGGCCTCGAACGGCGACGGCGCTCGGCGACGGTAGATGCGGTAGCGGTAGCTGCGGGCCCGGGCCGAGTGGCGCGCGTGGAAGCCGGGCGGCGCCTCGGCGGCCGCGACGACGGCGACGTCGGCCGGCAGCTCGGCGTTCAGCGCCTCGGAGCGCGCTCGACGGGGGCCCGCCCTCGACGTCGACCGAGGCGACTTGGCCAGAGCGTGGACTCCCGTGTCCGTCCGGCCGGCGACCGCGAGGCCCGACCACGACGGGAAGACGCTCTCGAGCGCCTCGCGGAGCGCGCCCTCGACCGTCCTCAGCCCCGGCTGGGCCGCCCAGCCGCGAAAGCCGGTGCCGTCGTACTCGAGCGTTAGCCTCAGCCGCACGTCAGGCAGCCCTGACCGCGTTTGTCAGGTCTGCCTTATGCTCGACTAGTTTGCGACTTGACTGATACACTCTACTCATGAGCCCGAACCAGGAGTTCCTCCTCCAGCGCGTCCAGCCCGCCATGACCGGGCTGATCGACGGCTCGCTGTCGACGCTCGCGCCGATCTTCGCGGTCGCGCTCTCCACGCACAAGCCGCACACGCCTTCATCGCCGGCATCGGCGACGGCGATCGCCGCCGGAATCAGCATGGCGTACTCGGAGGGCCTCTCCGACACCGGCGAGCTGACGGGCCGCGGCCAGCCGGTCGTCCGCGGCTCGATCACCGGCGTCGGCACCTTCATCGGCGGCATCTTGCACACGCTCCCGTTTCTGATTCCGCACTACCACGTCGCGCTCGTTCTGGCCGCCTGCGTCGTGGGCTTCGAGCTGGTCGCCCTCGCGTGGCTGCGGTGCGAAGTTCTTCAGGACGAGCTTCGTCAGCTCGCTCGCCTACGTGACCCTGGCGGGCCTGGTGATCCTCGGCGTCGCCGCGGCGCTCGGCGTCAGCGGCTAGAGAGTTCCCTGAGACTCGGGCTCGGCCGCGGGCTCCTGCTCTTGCTCCTGCTCAGCCGTCAGACTCAGGGGCGCGCCGGCGTCGCACAGGCTTCGCCTCCGGCAGGTAGTCGACGAGCTCGAGGTAGACCATCTCCGCGGCGTCGCCCTGGCGCGGCCCGATCTTGATGATGCGCGAGTAGCCGCCCGGGCGGTCGACGAAGCGCGGGCCGACGTCGCTGAAGAGCTTGTGCACGACGTCCTGTGAGCGCAGGAACTTGCAGCGCCTGCCGCCGCGCCGGAACGTCGCCGCGCCGGCCGAGCGTGATCATCTGCTCGGCGACCGGCCGGACCTCCTTGGCCTTGGCCTCGGTCGTCTTGATCCGGCCGTGCTCGATCAGCGCACTCGTCAGGTTCGCGTAGAGCGCCTTGCGGTGCGCGGAGTCGCGCCCGAGCTTCCTGCCGGAGCGGTGGTGCCTCACGCGGCTGGGGCCCTCCTCGCCGCCGCGCAGGGTGAGGCCGTGCGTGGCGAGCGTCTCCTTGACCTCTTCGATCGACTTCTTGCCGAAGTTCGGGATCGCCGCGAGCTCGTTCTCGCTCTGGATGACGAGGTCGCCGATCGTCTCGATCCCGACGCGCTTGAGGCAGTTGTACGAGCGGACGCCGAGCTCGAGCTCCTCGATCGGGAAGTTCTCCATCCCGTGCGCGAGCGCCGGCTCGGCCTGAGCCTCCGCCGCCGCGGCCTCGCCGAAGCCCTCGATCCGGTCGATGTCCGTGAAGATCGCCAGCTGGCGGATCAGGATCTCCGCCGCCTGGCCGATCGACTCGCGCGGGTCGAGGGAGCCGTCGGTGGTGATGTCGATGCGGAGCTTGTCGTAGTCGGTCCGCTGCCCGACGCGCGCCGCCTCGACGTCGTAGGAGACGCGGCGCACCGGGGAGAAGATCGAGTCGATCGGGATCACGCCGATCGTGTACTCGGGCCCGCGGTTGAGCTCGGCCGGCACGTAGCCGCGGCCACGGCCGATCGTGAGCGTCACCTCGAGCCTGCCCTTGTCGGAGAGGTTCGCGATCTCGAGGTCCGGGTTGAGGATCTCGAGCTCCGCCGGCGCCTCGATGTCGGCGGCCGTGACGGTGCCCGGCGCCCTTCTTCGTCAGGCGCACCTCGATCTCGGGCGAGTCGCCGTGCAGCCGGCAGATCAGGCTCTTGAAGTTGAGCAGGATGTCGGTGACGTCCTCGCGGACGCCCGGCAGCGTCGTGAACTCGTGCGCGACGCCCTCGAGCTTCACCGATGTGACCGCGGCGCCCTCGAGCGACGAGAGCAGCACGCGGCGCAGCGAGTTGCCGAAGGTGTAGCCGAAGCCGCGGTCGAGCGGCTCGATCACGAACACGCCGCGGCTGTCGTTGATCTCCTCGTGGACGATCCGCGGGATCTGGAATTCCATCAAGCTGGTTGCGAACTGCCAATTTGGATCCTTTCTACTTCGAGTAGAGCTCGACGATGAGCTATTCCTGGACGGGCGTGTCGATCTCCGCGCGCTCGGGCCACTTCAGCACCTTGCCGGTGAGCCCGTCGTGGTCGGCCTGGAGCCAGGGCGTGACCGACGCGGTCAGGTCGGTCGCGTCTCGGACGACCTGCTCGGCGCGGGCTTCCCGGCGGAGCATGATCACGTCGTCGGGGCGTACCTGGTAGCTCGGAATGTTGACGCGCCGGCCGTTGACCTGGAAGTGGCCGTGGCGGACGAGCTGGCGGGCCTGGGCGCGGGAGGCGGCGAAGCCGAGGCGGTAGACGACGTTGTCGAGCCGCGTCTCGAGCATCCGGAGCAGGTCTCGCCCGTGATGCCCGAGCCCTTGGCGGCCTTCGCGTAGTAGGTGCGGAACTGCTTCTCGAGCAGGCCGTAGTAGCGGCGCGCCTTCTGCTTCTCGCGGAGCTGCAGCAGGTACTCCGACTGCTTGATCCGGCCGCGGCCGTGCTCGCCCGGCGGATAGCTGCGGCGCTCGATCGCGCACTTCTCGGTCAGGCAGCGCTCGCCCTTGAGGAAGAGCTTCATGCCCTCGCGGCGGCACTGCTTGCACTTGGGGGAGCGATCACGGGCCATCAGACGCGCCTCCGCTTCTTGGGTCTGACGCCGTTGTGGGCCTGCGGGGTGACGTCCTTGATGCCGAGGATCTCGAGGCCTGCCGCCTGCAACGATCGGATCGCGGTCTCGCGGCCGGCGCCGGGGCCCTTGACGAAGACCTCGACCTTCTGCAGGCCGTGCTCCATGCCCTTGCGGGCGCAGGCGTCGGCCGTCACCTGAGCGGCGAACGGGGTCGACTTGCGCGAGCCCTTGAAGCCGGCCGAGCCGGCCGACTCCCAGGCGATCACGTTGCCCTCGTTGTCGGTGAGCGAGACGATCGTGTTGTTGAACGACGTCTTGATGTGCGCCTGTCCGATGGCGATGTTCTTCCGGACGCGCCGGCGCGTGCGGCCGCGCGTCGCGGGTCTGCGGGGAGGAGCCACTTAGGCCTCGATCACGTCTTGGTCGGGGCCTCTTGCCCCGGCCGACTGTCTTCTTCGGGCCCTTGCGCGTGCGCGCGTTCGTCTTCGTACGCTGTCCGTTGACGGGCAGGCCGCGCCGGTGGCGGACACCCCGGTAGGCGCCGATCTCCTGCAGGCGCTTGACCGCCTGCGTGCGCTCACGGCGCAGGTCGCCCTCGACCTGGAGGTTCCCGTCGATGTAGTCGCGCAGCTTCGTGACCTCCTCGTCGGTCAGGTCCCTGACCTTCTCGTCGATCGAGAGCCCCGTCTCGGAGCAGATCTTGCGCGCGGTCGACTGGCCGATGCCGTAGATGTAGGTGAGCCCGATCTCGAGCCGTTTCTGGTTCGGGATGTTGACTCCCGCGATTCGCGCCATGGCTCTACCCCTGCCTCTGCTTGTGGCGGGGGTTGGTGCAGATGACCATGGTCCGGCCGTGCCGCTTGATCACGCGGCAGCGCTCGCACATGGGCTTGACTGAGGCTCGGACTTTCATCGGTGTCGGTACGTAATCCTTCCGCGCGTGAGGTCGTAGGGCGAGAGCTCCACCTTCACCTTGTCGCCGGGCAGGATGCGGATGTAGTGCTTGCGCATCTTCCCGGAGATGGTGGCGAGGACCGTCTGGTCCATGCCGTCGATCTGCACCCGGAACATCGTGCTCGGGAGCGACTCGACGATCTCGCCTTCGACCTCGATTTTCTCTTCTTTCTGAGCCATCTACCTCACAGAAACCGCGCTCGCCGAGCGCGGTTGGGAACATGGAAAAGCACGGCTCTCGCCGCGGGTGTCAATGGTAGCAAAACGGTTCAAATGAGCCATTTCCCGTCCTCCTGGACCGGCTTGCCGTCGAGCTCGATCCGGCTGCCGGCCGCTCGCAGTTCCTTGACGATGTCCCAGTGGATCTGGCTCACGTTCGTGCCCCCGACCTCGGTGATGCTGTTGCCGAGCGCGAGATGGATCGTGCCGTCGATCTTCTCGTCGAAGAGGGTGTTCTTCATGTGCCGCGTGATGCGCGGATTGCAGCCGATCCCGAGCTCCCGAGCCGGCGCGCGCCCTCGTCCCGGTCGAGCATCTCGAGCAGGAACTCCTCGTTCGCGTCCGCGGAGGCCTCGACGACCACCCCTTGCTCGAAGCGAAGGCGGATGCCGGTCACCTCACGGCCGGCGTAGACCGCCGGGAACTCGGTGAAGGCGATCGTCCCCGAAGCGGTGTCCTCCAACGGCGAGAAGAAGAACTCGCCCCCGGGCATGTTGGCGCCACCTGCGTCGACCAGCCCCTTGCGTCCGGCGAGGCTGAGCGTGAGGTCGGTTCCGTCGGCCACGATCCTGACCTCGTCGGCCTCGTCGAAGCGCTCCGCGTAGCCGGCTCATCCGCTCCCGCTCGGCCTCCCAGTCGAGCAGGCAGGCCCCGTAGAGGAAATCCTCGAACTCGGCGAGCGACATGCCCGCCTCCTGGCGCGAGCGCGGGCGTCGGATACTCGGCAGCCGACCCACTTGAGGTCGTACGAGAGCACCCGCTCGACGTGTGGGCGGAGCCCGGCCTGGATGCGGCCGAGGCGCGCGGCGGTCGATCGCCGACATCTCCCGCGTGTTCTCGGGAGCCTCGATCCCGATCCAGCCGTCCGCCTCGTGCAGGGCGTGCGTCTCGATCGGCGCTGGATTGTCGAGCAGCTCGTCCGGCGCCTCCTGGGCCCAGGGAACGTTGAACTGGGCGCCCGAGAGGCTGACGCGCTGGATCGCGTAGGCGCCGCGGCGACCGACGTGTCTGCAGACGGACTCGAGCAGCGGCCGGGCGAGCGCCCCGCCCGTGACCACCACCTGCCAGCCCGGCTGGACGTCGATACACGTCTCGACGAGCAGCTTCGCGTACTCGTCGACGCGCGGATCGCTCATGCGCCCACCGCGGCTCTCGCTGCGGTCAGGATCCGAGGCCCCTCGTCGGTGACCGCGACCGTGTGCTCGAAGTGCGCCGAGAGGAGCCGTCACCGTCGAGATCGACCACTGGTCGTCGTGGACGGACACGTCGGGGCCGCCGGCGTTGATCATCGGCTCGATCGCGAAGGTCATGCCCGCCGCGAGCACCGGCCCGCGGCCCGGGATCGCCGTAGTTCGGGATCTGGGGCTCCTCGTGCATCGAGCGCCCGACGCCGTGTCCGACGAGGCTGCGGACGACGGAGAAGCCCGCGCTCCTCGGTCGCCACCTGGATCGCGTGCGAGATGTCGGAGAGGTGGTTGCCGGCGCGGCACTGCTCGATCCCGGCCGCGAGTGCCTCGCGGCAGCCGGACAGCAGGCGCCCGGCGTCCGCGGAGATCTCGCCGATCGCGAACGTGTACGCGGAGTCGGCGACGAAGCCGTCCAGGGTCACGCCGACGTCGACGGAGAGGATGTCGCCGTCCGCGAGCGCGGTCGGCCCCGGAATCCCGTGGACGACCATGCCGTTCGGCGACGTGCAGACCGAGGCGGGATAGCCGCGGTAGCCCTTGAAGGTCGGCTGCCCGCCGCGCGAGCGGATCAGCTCCTCGGCGAGCGCGTCGAGCTCCTCGGTGGTGACGCCGGGCCGCGCCCGCTCTCCGAGCAGCGCGAGCGTCTCGGCGACCACCTCGCCCGCGCGGGCCATGCGCTCGATCTCCTCTGCGGACTTCCGGATGATCATCGGACCGCCACCTGCTCGAGTGCGCGCTGGAGCTCCGCGAAGACCTCGTCCACCGGGCGGTCCGCCGGGACCCCGACCAGGTTGCCGCGCGCGCGGTAGTACTCGGCCAGGGGCTCCGTCTGCTCGTGGTAGAGCGCGAGCCGGGTGCGGATCGCCTCGGGCGTGTCGTCTGCGCGCCCCTCTTCCTCGGCACGCCGCTGCAGCCGCTCGAAGCAGACCTCCTCGGGAAGCTGGAACTGGAAGACCACACTCAGCGGCCGCTCGATCTCCTCGAGCACCGTGTCGAGCGCCTCCGCCTGCGCACTCGTGCGTGGAAAGCCGTCGAGGACGAATCCGCCCGAGGTGTCGGCCTCGGCCAGGCGATCGCGGATCAGCTCGATCATGATCTCGTCAGGCACGAGCCGTCCTGCGCTCAGGAGCGGCTCCGCTTTGCGCCCGAGCTCGGTTCCGGCGGCGATCGCGGCCCGGAGCATGTCCCCGGTCGCGATGTGCGGGATGCCGTGCTCGGTGGAGAGCAGCCGGCCCTGGGTTCCCTTGCCGGCGCCCTGCGGGCCCAGCAGGAGGACGTTCAAGGCCACTATTTGAGAAAGCCCTCGTAGGAGCGCATCATCATCTGCGACTCCATCTGGCGCATCGTGTCGAGGGCGACTCCGACGACGATCAGCACGGACGTGCCGCCGAGGGCGCGCGAGTTCGCCTGGGAGAAACCGCCGTAGCGGATGAAGATCGCTCGGTAGGACGGCGATGGTCGCGAGGTAGATCGATCCCGGCAGGGTCAGCCGCGTGAGGACGCGGTCGAAGTACTGCGCGGTCGGCGGCCCCGGACGGATCCCAGGAACGTAGCCGCCGTACTTGCGGAGGTTGTCCGCCTGGTCGACCGGGTTGAACTGAACCGCCGTGTAGAAGTACGTGAAGACGATGATCAGGAACGCCTCCAGGCCGAGGTACGTGAGGCTCGAGGGCTGGAAGTGGCGGTTGACGAAGCCCTGCGTCTGCGGGAAGTACTGCCCGATCGTCGGCGGGAAGGCCATGAGGCCGCCGCGAAGATGATCGGGATCACGCCCGCCATGTTCACGCGCAGCGGCATGTAGGTCGCGCCGCCGCTCGTGAGGCGCCGCCCGACCATCCGCTTGGCGTACTGGATCGGGATCTTGCGCTGGCCCTCCTGGATGAAGACGACCGCCACGATGATCGCGATCGCGATCAGCGGGAAGAACAGCTTCTCCATCGGGCCGCCGTTGTACCAGGCGGTCACGCCGGAGGGGGCCGTCGAGGATGGAGGCGAAGATCAGCAGGGAGATCCCGTTTCCGACCCCGCGCTTCGTGATCAGCTCGCCCATCCACATCAGGAGCGTGGTGCCGGCGGTCAGCGTGATGATGATCAGGACCAGCCGCCCGGAGTTGTGCGTGAGAATGCCCTGGCGCTGGAACAGGTACGCGTAGCCGGTCGACTGCGCGGCCGCGAGGGCGACGGTCAGGTAGCGCGTGTACTGGTTGATCTTCGCGGTGCCGGACTCGCCCTCTTTCTGCAGCTCCTCGAGCTTCGGGACGACGACCGTCATGAGCTGGAGGATGATCGAGGCGGTGACGTAGGGCATGATCCCGAGCGCGAAGAGCGAGAAGCGCGCGAGCGCGCCGCCCGAGAAGACGCTCAGCAGGCCGAGGATCGTGCCGCCGCCCTTGTTGTCGAAGTAGCCCTGGATCTGGCTCGAGTCGACGCCCGGTGCGGGCACCCACGACCCGAGCCGGTAGAGCGCGAGGATCAGCGCAGTGAAGAGGACGCGCTTCCGGAGCTCCGGGACGCGCCATGCGTTCGCAAGCCAGGAGAGCATCTAGCTTTCCTCCGCGGGCTCTTCCGCCTCGGTCTCCTCGGCCTCGGGTGCCTCCGGCTCGGCCGCGGCGGCGGGCTTCGTGGAGGCCGGGCGGGTGCGCCGCTTCGGCTTGCGCTCCTTCGGCTCGCGCAGAAGCGTGATCGAGCCTCCGGCCGCCTCGATCTTCTCGCGCGCGCCGGCCGAGACGGCGTGCGCCGTGACGGTCAGCTTCTTCGTCAGCTCGCCCTGGCCGAGGATCTTGACGTCGATCTTCGTGTTCTTGAGCACGCCCTTCTCGACGAGCGCCTCCGGGGTCACCTCGGCGCCCGCGTCGAAGCGCTGCTCGAGCGCGGCGACGTTGACGGGCACGGTCTGCGTGCGGTGGGGCCCCACCGGCATCGCGTCGGCCGAGTACGGGCCGCGCAACTTGGCGAGGCGCATGTACATCGGGTTCTGGCCGCCCTCGAATCCGGGCCGCATCTTGTGCGAGCCGGAGCGCGACTTCTGGCCCTTGATCCCGCGGCCCGAGTAGCGGCCCTTCCCGGAGCCGAGGCCCCGGCCGACCCGCTTACGGGTCTTGCGCGCCTGCGCCGGCTTGATGTTGGAGAGGTTCAGGTCGTCAGGCATCGGAGTCCACCCGCACGAGGTGACGGACCCTCCTGAGCATACCCGCGAGCTGCGGGCTCTCCTCGTGCTCCTTGCTCCGGCCGATCTTGCCCAGCCCGAGCGCCCGCAGCGTGCCGCGGTGGCGGGGGCTCTGGCCGATGGCGCTACGCGTCTGGGTGATCTTCAGCTTGCCCATCGCTCTCCTGTGGCTCCCGGCCCTCCGGCTCCCCGGCCTGGGGCGCCTCGGCCCGTGGCTCCTCCGGTGCGGCCTCGGCCTCCTCCTCCGGCGGGGGCGGCGCTACGTAGGGCAGCACCTGGCTGATCGTCAAGCCTCTCGTGGCCGCGACCTCGTCGGGGCGCCGCAGCCGCTTGAGCCCGTTGACGGTCGCCTTCAGCATGTTGATCGGATTCGTCGTGCCGAGGCTCTTCGCGAGGATGTCGCGGATCCCGGCGAGCTCGAGGACGGCACGAACGCCACCTCCGGCGATCACGCCGGTTCCTTCGCTCGCAGGCCGCAGCAGCACGCGCGCGGCGCCGAACTCGCCCAGGATCTCGTGCGTGATCGTCGTCCCGTGCTGCGGGACCACGAAGAGGTTCTTCTTCGCGTCGTCCACGGCCTTCGAGATCGCGAGCGGGACCTCGCGCGCCTTCCCGTAGCCGAGCCCGACGCGCTCGACCTCGTCGCCGACCACGACGAGCGCCGTGAACGAGAACCGCCGCCCGCCCTTGACCACCTTGGCGACGCGGTTGATCTCGACCACCCGCTCCTTGAGCTCTTTCATCTCCTGCCGGTCGATCAAAACTTGAGCCCTCCTTCGCGCGCGGCCCCCGCCAGCGCTTTGACGCGTCCGTGGTAAAGGTAGCCGCCCCGGTCGAAGACGATCGCCTCGATCCCGGCCTCCTTCGCCCGCCCGGCCAGCAGCTTGCCGACCTCGACGGCCTGCTCGGTCTTCGAGCCCTTGAACCCCTTGAGCTGCAGCCAGCTCGCCGCGGCGAGCGTCCGGCCCTCGAGATCGTCGACGAGCTGGGCCTCGATCCCGCGGTTCGACCGGAAGACGACGAGCCGCGGCCGCTCGGCGGTGCCGAGGACCTTGGTGCGCACCCGCTTGTGACGGCGCTCCCGCGCCTTCCTGACGGTGAGCGTGCTCATTTCCCGCTCCCGGCGCCGGCCGAGCCGGCGCCTCCGCTCCCGGTGAGCTCCGTCGAGCCTACGCTCATGCTCTTTTGCCGACCTTCCGGCGCACGTACTCGCCTTCGTAGCGGATGCCCTTGCCCTTGTACGGCTCCGGCGGTCGCACCTTCCGTACCTCGGCGGCCGTCTGGCCGACCTGCTGCTTGTCGATCCCCTTGACGATCACCTCGGTCGGCGTGGGTACCTCGAAGGTGATCCCCGCGGGCGCCTTCAGCACGACCGGGTGCGAGAAGCCGACGTTCAGCTCCAGGTCGGTACCGCGCACCGCGGCCCGGTAGCCGACGCCCTGGATCTCGAGCCTCTTGGAGAAACCGCTCGTCACGCCCTCGACCATGTTCGCGATCAGGGTCCGCGTCAGCCCGTGCAGAGCTCGGTCGTCGCCGCGGTCGCTCGGGCGCGTGACCGTCACCGAGCCGTCCCCCTGCTCGATCTTCATCCGGGCGGGCACCTGCTGGCTCAGCTCGCCGAGCGGGCCGTTCACCATCACGCGCCCAGGGGAGAGCGAGACCGAGACGCTGGTCGGGAGTTCGATGGGCTGTCTACCGATTCGGCTCATTCGCTCACCAGACGAAGCAGACGACCTCGCCGCCCACTCCGCGCTCGGCCGCCGTGCGGCTCGTGATCAATCCCTGCGAGGTCGAGAGGATCGAGATGCCCATGCCCCCGAGCACCCGCGGGAGGCGGTCCTTGCGAGCGTAGACGCGGCGGCCCGGCTTGGAGATGCGCTTCAGGTCGGTGATCACACGCTCACGGTTGCGGCCGAACTTGAGCTCGACCACGAGCGTGTCATAGGGCATCTCGTCCCTGCGCTCCACCTGGTAGTCGCGGATGTAACCCTCTTCCTTGAGCAGCCGTGCGATCTCCGCCTTCAGGCGCGAGCTCGGCATCTCGGCGGTCTCGTGGAGCGCGCGATTCGCGTTCCGGATCCGGGTGAGCATGTCTGCGATCGGGTCTGTCTGCATTACCAGCTCGATTTGGTCATGCCCGGGATCACGCCCTGGTGGGCGAGGTCGCGCAGGCAGATTCGGCAGAGCTTGAACTTCTTGTACACGGCGCGCGGACGCCCGCAGCGGTTGCAGCGGGAGTAGGCCCGCGTCTTGAACCGCTGTGGCCTGCGCGACTTCTCGATCAACGCTTTCTTGGCCACCTATGACTCCTCTTCGGTGCGTTGCTGGGCGAACGGCATCCCGAGCGCGCGCAGGAGCGCGAGGCCCTGCTCGTTGTCGACCGCCGTCGTCGTGATCGCGACGTCGAGGCCGCGGATGCTCGCGATCGAGTCGTAGTCGATCTCGGGGAAGATGATCTGCTCGCGGATCCCGAGCGAGAAGTTTCCGCGGCCGTCGAACGAGCCGGGATCCAGGCCGCGGAAGTCACGGATGCGGGGGAGCGCGATCGAGACGAGCCGGTCGAGGAACTCCCACATCCGGTCTCCGCGCAGCGTCACCCGCGCGCCGACCGGCATTCCCTCGCGGACCTTGAAGCTCGCGATCGACTTCCGGGCCAGGCGCACCTGGGCGCGCTGGCCGGCGATCGTCGTCAACTCGTCGATCGCGCTGTCGAGCGCCTTGGCCTCGGTCTTCGCCTCGCCGACGCCCATGTTGAGCGTGATCTTCGAGACTCGGGGAACCTGCATCACGCTGCTCACGCCGAGCTCGTCCTTCAGGCGCGGGCGCACCTCCTGGTGGTACCTGGTCTTCAGGCGCGGCATGTAGCCGTTGCTCGGCTCTTTGCGGGGTCGGCTCACTTATCCCGCTCCCGGCGCCGGCGAAGCCGGCGCCTCCGCTCTCGGGTGAGCTCCGTCAAGCCTACGCTCACTTGTCAATCTCCTGGAGGCAGTCGGCCCGCTTGCAGACGCGCACGTGCGTCTCGCGACCCTTGATCTCCTTCGTGGTCATCCCGATCCTCGTCGGCCGGTTGCAGGTGGGGCAGACCAGCATCACGTTCGAGACCGGGACGGCCGAGGCTTTCGTGATCACGCCGCCCGGCGTCATCGCCGAGCCGCCCATCCGGCTCGAGTCCCTCATCGGCTGCGGTCGCGTGTGACGCTTGACGACGTTCAGGTTCTCCACGATCACGCGGCCGTCGCGCGGGCGCGATTCGAGGATGCGGCCCTGCTTGCCGCGGTCCTTGCCGGCGAGCATCTGGACGAGGTCGCCTTTGCGAATTTTCGTCTTGGGCATCAGAGAACCTCCGGGGCCAGAGAGACGATCTTCATGAAGTTCTTCTCGCGCAGCTCGCGGGCGACGGGGCCGAAGATTCGCGTCCCGCGGGGGTTGCGGGCGCTGTCGATCAGCACGGCGGCGTTCTCGTCGAAGGCGATCGTGGTGCCGTCGTTCCGGCCGAACGGCTTGCGGGTGCGCACCACGACGGCCTGCACGACCTCGCCCTTCTTGACGGCGCCCTGGGGGCTCGCCGTCTTGACTGTGGCCGTGATCACGTCGCCCACGCGCGCGTAGCGGCGGTGCGAGCCGCCTTTGACGCGGATGCAGAGGATCTCGCGGGCACCGGTATTGTCCGCGACGCGCAGGCGGGACTCTTGTTGGATCACCGCTCTACCTCGCTTCCTGGAGGATCTCGGCGAGGCGCCAGTGCTTGGTCTTCGAGAGAGGCCGCGTCTCGACGATGCGGACGAGATCGCCGACCTTCGCCGTGTTCTGCTCGTCATGGGCGTGGAACCTGCTCGAGCGGCGCACGACCTTCTTGTACCTCGGGTGCGCCTTCACGGTGTCGACCTTGACCACGATCGTCTTGTCCATCGCGCTCGAGACGACGACGCCGCGGCGCTCCTGGCTGCGGCCCCGCTCGTGCTCCGGCTTGGGCAGGCGAACGATCGGGCGCCGTTCGGCGGGGCGCTCCCGTCTGGGCTTCGAGTGCTTGTGGCGCTCGCTCCGGGGGAGGCGCTTTCGCTTCGGCTTGGGCTGAGACTGCGCCAATGGGGCAGGCGCTTCCGCGGCCGGCTCGGCGGCGGCAGGCTCCTCGGCCGCGGGCTCCTCGGCTGCGGGCTCTTCGGCCGGCGGCTCCTCGGCCGCAGGCTCCTCTGCGACGGGCTCCTCCGGCGCAGGCTCCTCGGCTACAGGCTCGTCTGCGACGGGCTCCTCTGCCGCGGGCTCCTCGGCCGGCTCCTCTGCGACGGGTTCCTCGGTCGCAGGCTCCTCGGTAACGGCTTCCTCGGCGACTGGCTCCTCGGCGACGGGCTCGTCGGCCACGGGCTCGTCGGCCACGGAGGCCTCAGCCGGAGTCTCTGCTTCGGCCGCGGGAGTCTCCTCCGCCTGGGGCTCGGTCTCCGGGGTCTCTTCGGTGTTCTCGTTCTTCTCTTCGTCAGGCATTGGTCTGTGTTCCCTCACGCTCGATGCGGACGGTCAGGATGCGTGCGATCTCGCGCTTGGCGAGCTTCAGGCGCGCGGTGTTGTCGAGGGCGCCCGTCGCTCCCTGGAAGCGCAGGTCGAACAGCTCCCGGCGCGTCTCTGCGAGCCGGTGCTCGAGCTCTTCGTCGGTCATCTCCCTGAGCTCTCTAGCCCGCAAAGAGATCCGCCTCCCTCTTCACAACTCGTGTCTTGATCGGCAGCTTCCGGCTGGCCAGCCGGAGCGCCTCCTTCGCCAGGGGCTCGTCCACGCCGGCGAGCTCGAACATCACCCGGCCGGGCTTGACGACGGCGACCCAGTGCTCGGGCGCGCCCTTGCCCGAGCCCATGCGGGTCTCTGCCGGCTTCTGGGTCACCGGCTTGTCCGGGAAGACGTTGATCCAGACTTTGCCGCCACGGCGGATCTTGCGGGTCATCGCGATTCTGGCGGCCTCGATCTGCCGGTTGGTCACCCAGCCCGCCTCGAGCGCCTTGAGGCCGTAGTCGCCCGCCTGAACGGACGTCTGCCCCTTCGCCATGCCCCGCCGGCGGCCTCGCTGGTACTTGCGGAACTTGGTTTTCTTCGGGAGGAGCATCAGCCGCCGCTCTTCTCTTGCGATTCATCCCCGGAGCCCTCGAGCTTCGTCGGGTCCTCGACCTGCTTCTTGGGGGTCGTCGTGTCGGGCGCGTCCGCAACGGCATCCGGGACGACGGGCGTCTCCGGCTCGACCGGCGGCTGCTCGCGGCCCTCGGCGGAGGCCGCGGCCTGGTCGGTGCGCGGCCGCTCGACGTTGTCCTGGCCGCGGGCGCGATCGCGCGCTCCCGGCCGGCGGGGCCCGCCGCCCTGGCCGCGGCGCTTCTGGCGCACCGGGCCGAGGCCCTCTCGGTCCTGTGATCGTCCACGCCCGCCCTCGCGCGACGCGCCGAGGCCTTCCGTGGTGCCGCCCCTGCGCCGGGCCTGGTCCTGGTCTCCGAGCCGCGCGTCCTTCTGGGCGACGCCCTCGTAGCCCTCGGGCATGATCTCGCCCTTGTTGATCCAGACCTTCACGCCGATCCGGCCGTAGGTCGTCTTCGCCTCGGCGAACCCGTAGTCGATGTCCGCGCGGATCGTGTGCAGCGGGACACGGCCCTCGGAGTACATCTCGGAGCGGCTCATCTCCCCGCCGCCCAGGCGCCCGCCGCAGGTGACCTTGACGCCGTGCGCGCCCGACCGCACAGCCGAGGCCAGTGAGCGCTTCATGGCGCGCCGGAAGCTGACGCGGTTCTCGAGCTGCTCGGCGATCGACTGGGCGACGAGCTTGGCGTCGAGCTCGGGCCGCTTGATCTCGTTGATGTTGATGTGCACGGCCTTGTTCGTCATGCCGTGGACCTCCTTGCGGAGCGCGTCCACCTCGACGCCGGACTTGCCGATCACGATCCCCGGCCGGGCGGTGTAGATGTCGATCGTGATCCTCTGCGCGTCCTTGCGGATCCGGATGTCCGACAGGCCTGCGTGGCCGAGCTTGCCCTGGATGTGCTCACGGATCTTGAGGTCCTCGAGCAGGTACGCCGGGAACTCCTTCGTGCCCGTGTACCAGTTGGACTTCCAATCGTGGATGACGCCTACGCGCATCCCGCCTGGATGAACCTTTTGTCCCATGACTAGGCCTTCGCCTCCTCGGTCTTTGCGCGCACCCGGCGCTTCTGCGCTGGCTTTCGCTTCGGCTTCTCTTCGGTCGCGGCGGGAGCCGACGGCGGCGCCTGCCCCACGGGCCTGCGGGCAGAGGGCGCAAGGACGACCGTGATGTGACACGTGGGCTTGCGGATCCGGGCGGCGCGGCCGCGCGCACGGGCGCGCCAGCGCTTCATCACCGGTCCCTCGTCGACGTACGCGGACGCGACGACGAGCTCGTCGCCGTTCAGGTTGTGGTTGGCCTCCGCATTCGCGACGGCCGAGCGCAGCACCTTCTCGATCTCGCGGGCGGCCGCGCGCGACGTGAACGCGAGCACGGTGCGCGCCTCGGGGACGCTGCGGCCGCGAATGTGCTCCGCTACGAGCCGGGCCTTGCGCGGCGACATCCGCACCCACTTGGCCACGGCCTTGACCTCCCGCTGCTCAGTCGTGGCCATCAGGTGCGCTTGACCTCCGTCTTGCGGTCGCCGGAGTGGGCGCGGAACGTGCGGGTCGGCGCGAACTCGCCGAGCTTGTGCCCGACCATCTGCTCGGTCAGGAACACCGGGACGTGCTTGCGCCCGTCGTGGACCGCGATCGTGTGCCCGACCATCTCGGGGAAGACGGTCGACGACCGCGACCAGGTGCGGATCATCTGCTTGTTCCCGGACTCGTTCATCGCCTGGATCCGGCCCAGCAGCCGCTCCTCCACGAACGGTCCCTTTTTCGAGCTGCGACTCATCTCTTCTCCTTGCCGCGGCGCCGGCCGCGGACGATCAGCTTGTCGGACTCCTTGTGCTTCCGGCGTGTGCGCTTCCCCAGCGTCGGCACGCCCCACGGGGTGACCGGGTGACGGCCGCCCTTCGACTTCCCCTCGCCGCCGCCGTGCGGGTGGTCGACGGGGTTCATCGCGGAGCCGCGAACCGTCGGCCGCTTCCCTCGCCACCTGCTGCGGCCGGCCTTGCCGCCGGTGATGTTCTCGTGGTCGACGTTGCCGACCTGACCGATCGTCGCCCGGCAGGAAAGCGCGACCCGGCGCAGCTCGCCCGATGGTAGCCGAAGAACGCCCTGTCCCTCGTCCTTTGCGACGAGCTGGATCCCCGAGCCGGCGCTGCGCGCGAGCTGGCCACCCCGGCCCGGCTTGAGCTCGACATTGTGGACGAGCGTGCCGGTCGGGATGTTCTCCAGCGGGAGCGCGTTCCCCGGCTTGATGTCGGCGCGCGGCCCGGATTCGACCGTCGCCCCGACGCGCAGCCGGGCGGGCGCGAGGATGTACGCCTTCGCGCCGTCGGCGTAGTGCAGCAGCGCGATCCGGGCCGACCGGTTGGGGTCGTACTCGATCGCGGCCACCTTGGCCGGGACGCCGTCCTTGAGCCGCTTGAAGTCGATCACGCGGTAGCGCCGCTTGTGCCCGCCGCCCTGATGACGCGTGGTGATGCGGCCGTAGGAGTTCCGCCCGCCGCGCTTCTTGATCGGCTCGAGCAGGCTCTTCTCCGGCTCCGCCCTGGTGACGTCGTCGAAGGCCGAGACGGACATGAACCGCCGGCCGGGCGAGGTTGGCTTGTACTTGCGCAAAGCCATGACTAGGCCTGGGCCCCTTCGAAGATCTCGATCGATTCGCCCTGGCGGATCTGGACGATCGCCTTCTTCCAGCCCGGCCTGACGCCGCGCCGGAAGTTGCGCTGCTTCGGCTTCGCCTGCACCTTGAGGATGTTGACGCTCTCCACGTGGACGTTGAAGAGCTCCTCGACCGCCTGCCGGACCTGCGTCTTGTGCGCGTCCTTGTGGACCTTGAACGAATACTTGCGCGACTCGATCAGCTCGTAGCTCTTCTCCGTGACCACCGGCGCGAGGAGGACCTGGTTCGGATGAAGGCTCACTGCGCCCTCCCCTGAACCTGCTCCAGGGCCTGCTCGCTGATCAGGAGCGAACGGGCCCAGACGAGCTGGCTGACGTCGAGCTCGGCCGGCACGGTGAGAGCGACGCGGTCGAGGTTGCGGAACGACTTGGCGGCCTGCTCCTCGTCTTCGCCGATCACGACCAGCAGTGGCAGTGCCTGTCCCCAGCCTTCGAGCAGCTCGAGCGCCTGCTTCGTCGACGGCTCGTCGAAGACGCCGCCGTCGAGGATCCCGAGCGATCCGCCCTGCGCGTGCGCGGCCAGCGCGGCTCGCAAGGCTGCGCGGGCGACCTTCCGGTTGACCTTCACCTGGAAGTTGCGGTCGTTCGGGGGGAAGGCCATCCCGCCGCCCGTCCAGTGCGGGGCGCGGATCGACCCCGCGCGGGCACGGCCGGTGCCCTTCTGCCGCCACGGCTTCGAGCGCCCGCCGGAAACCAGCCCGCGGCTCTTGCCGCCGCGCGTCGCCGAGCGGGCGGCGTTCTGCTCCGCGCGCACGGTCTCGTGGACGAGGTGCGGCTTGATCTCCGCGGCGAAGACGCTCTCCTCGAGCGCGACGCTCTTGGAGGAGCCGACGACGGGTGCCTTAGGCGCGGCCATGCGAGCGGTCCTCCCTGACCTCGACCATGCCGTTCTTCGGTCCCGGCACCGCGCCTTTGACGAGGAGCAGGTTCCGCTCCGGATCGACCTGGTGCACCGTCAAACCGACCTGGGTGACGCGCTTGCCGCCCATGCGGCCGGCCCCCCGGATCCCCTTGCGGACACGGGCCGGCGTCGCCGAGGCGCCCACCGAACCGGGCTTGCGGATGTTGTGCGAGCCGTGCGACTTCGGACCGCTGCTGAAGTTGTGGCGCTTGATCGTGCCGGCGAAGCCCTTGCCGATCCCGATTCCGGAAACCTTGACCTGCTCTCCGGGCTCGAACGCCTCGACCGTCACGGTCTCGCCGGGCGTGAGCTCGCTCGGCCCACGGAACTCGACGAGCCTGCGGTGCGCGCCGGCGCCGCCGAGCTGGCCGAGCCGGGGCTTGGAGAGCTTCGAGTCTGCGACCGGCCCGAAGGCGACCTGGACGGCCTCGTAGCCGTCGGACTCGACGGTCTTCACCCGGACGACCGGACAGGGCCCGGCCTCGATCACCGTCACGGGAGTCACCTCGCCCGTCTCCGGGTCGAACAGCTGCGTCATGCCGAGCTTCTTGCCGAGGATGCCCTTCAACGCGCCACCCTAGAGCTTGATCTCGATGTCGACGCCCGCCGGGAGGTCGAGACGCATCAGCGAGTCGACCGTCTTCGGCGTGGGCGAGTGGATGTCGATCAGGCGCTTGTGCGTACGCACCTCGAAGTGCTCCCGCGAGTCCTTGTCCTTGAACGGGCTCCGGATCACGCAGTAGACGTTCTTCTCGGTGGGCAGGGGCACGGGGCCGGTGATGGTCGCGCCGGTGCGCTGGGCGGTCTCCACGATCTGGCTCGCAGACTTGTCGAGCTGCTGGTGGTCGTAGCCCTTGAGTCGAATGCGGATCTTGCTCTGCGGCACCGGCGCTCCCTCTACTTGCTGATTTCCGTGACGACGCCGGCGCCGACCGTGCGGCCGCCTTCGCGGATCGCGAAGCGCAGCCCCTGGTCCATGGCGATCGGCTGTCCCAGCTCGATGTCCATGTTCGTGTTGTCGCCCGGCATGACCATCTCCTGGCCCTCCGGGAGGGCGATCGAGCCCGTGACGTCGGTCGTGCGGAAGTAGAACTGCGGCCGGTAGCCGTTGAAGAACGGCGTGTGGCGGCCACCCTCCTCCTTCGAGAGCACGTAGACCTCGGCCTTGAACTGCGTGTGCGGGGTGATCGAGCCCGGCTTCGCGAGCACCTGCCCGCGCTCGACCTCCTCACGCTTCGTCCCGCGCAGGAGCGCGCCGGCGTTGTCGCCCGCCTGGGCGTAGTCGAGTGTCTTGTTGAACATCTCGAGCCCGGTGACGACCGTCTTGGCCGTCGCGGGGTGGATGCCGACGATCTCGACCTCGTTGCCGGAGTTGATCTGGCCCTGCTCGATCCGGCCGGTGACGACGGTGCCGCGGCCCGTGATCGTGAAGACGTCCTCGATCGGCATCAGGAACGGCTTGTCCACGTCCCGCTCCGGCTCGGGGATGTAGTTGTCCACGGCCTGCATCAGCTCGAGGATCTTTCCGGCCTGCTCCTCGTCGCCCTCGAGCGCCTTCAGCGCCGAGCCGGTCACGACCGGGATGTCATCGCCGGGAAACTCGTATTTGGAGAGCAGCTCGCGCACTTCCATCTCGACGAGCTCGAGCAGCTCGGGGTCGTCGACCATGTCGGCCTTGTTCAGGAAGACGACGATGTACGGGACCTCGACCTGCCTCGCCAGCAGGATGTGCTCGCGGGTCTGCGGCATCGGGCCGTCCGCGGCAGAGACGACGAGAATCGCGCCGTCCATCTGGGCCGCGCCCGTGATCATGTTCTTGATGTAGTCGGCGTGCCCCGGGCAGTCGACGTGCGCGTAGTGGCGGTTCTCCGTCTCGTACTCGACGTGCGAGGTGTTGATCGTGATTCCGCGCTGGCGCTCTTCCGGAGCGTTGTCGATCGAGGCGAAGTCGCGCACGGACGTGTTCGTGCCCTTCTCCGCGAGCACCTTCGTGATCGCGGCCGTGAGCGTGGTCTTGCCGTGGTCGATGTGACCGATCGTGCCGACGTTGAGATGCGGCTTGCTGCGCTCGAACTTCTGCTTGCCCATACCGTTCCTTTCCTTCTCTACGTGGTCTGCGAGTCGACGAGCTCGCTTGCGATCGACTGCGGAACTTCCTCGTACCGGTCGAACTGCATCGTGAAGGTTGCCCGGCCCTGCGTCGTCGAGCGCAGGTCGGTTGCGTAACCGAACATGGCGGCGAGCGGCACCCGGGCCCGGATCACCTGCGCGTTGCCGCGCGGCTCGAGGCCCTCGACGCGCCCGCGGCGCGAGTTGAGATCGCCCATCACGTCGCCGAGGTAATCCTCCGGGGTGACGACCTCGACGGCCATCACCGGCTCGAGCAGCTTCGGCTTGGAGCGCTGCATCGCGTTCTTGAACGCCATCGAGCCCGCGACCTTGAACGCGATCTCGCTCGAGTCGACCTCGTGAAAGGAGCCGTCGACGAGCTCGATCCGGATGTCCACGACGGGGTAGCCCGCGAGGATGCCGGACTCCATCGCCTCCTGGATCCCGAGATCGACGGCAGGGATGTACTCGCGGGGAATCTTGCCGCCGACGATCTTGTCGACGAACTCGTAGCCCTCTCCGGGCTCTGCGGGCTCGGCGTTGATCACCGCGTGGCCGTACTGGCCGCGCCCGCCGGTCTGGCGGACGAACCGGCCCTCGATCTTCTGGACGGGCCGGCCGAAGGTCTCGCGGTACGCCACCTGGGGACGACCGACGTTGGCGTCGACCGAGAACTCGCGCAGGAGGCGGTCGACGATGATCTCGAGGTGGAGCTCGCCCATGCCCGAGATCAGGGTCTGGCCGGTCTCGTCGTCGGTGCGGACGCGGAACGTGGGGTCTTCCTCCGAAAGCCGCTGGAGGCCCGCGCCGAGCTTGTCCTGGTCGGCCTTGGTCTTCGGCTCGATCGCGACGGCGATCACCGGCTCCGGAAAGTCCATCGACTCGAGCAGGATCGGGGCGGTGTCGACGGCGAGCGTGTCGCCCGTCGTGGACGCCTTGAGGCCGACGACGGCTGCGATCTCGCCCGCGCCGATCTCCTCGCGCTCCTCGCGGTGGTTCGCGTGCATCTGGAGGATGCGCCCGATCCGCTCCGTCTTGCCGGTCGAGGTGTTCAGCACTCGGTCGCCCGCCTTGGCCTTGCCCGAGTACACCCGGAAATAGGTCAGCTTGCCGACGTAGGGGTCGGACATGACCTTGAAGACGAGCGCCGAGAACGGCTCGTCGAGTGCCGGGCGGCGGGAAAGCTCGTTCTCCGTCCGCGGGTCGATCCCGTGGATCGGCGGCACGTCGAGCGGGCTCGGCAGGTAGTCGACAACCGCGTCGAGGAGCGGCTGGATGCCCTTGTTCTTGAAGGCCGAGCCGGCGAGCACCGGCGTGACCGTGGTGTCCAGCGTCGCGGCCCTGAGCGCCCGCTTGAGCATCTCCGGCGTGACCGCCTCCTCGTCGAGGAGGTAGGTCTCCATCAGCTCGTCGTCGTGGTCGGCGACCGCGTCGATCAGCTGGTGGTGGTACTCGTGCGCCTGCTCGGCGAGCTCGGGCGGGATCTCGCCCGTCTCCATCTTCGTGCCGAGGTCGTCGGCCCAGGTGGTCGCGCGCATCTCGACCAGGTCGATCACGCCGCGGAAGTGCTCCTCCTGGCCGACCGGAAGCTGGATCGGGACGGGCCGGGCGCCGAGGCGGTCGACCATCGACTGCACCGAGGCGAAGAAGTCCGCGCCCGTGCGGTCCATCTTGTTGATGAACGCGATCCGGGGGACGCGGTAGCGGTCGGCCTGGCGCCAGACGGTCTCGGACTGCGGCTCGACGCCGGCGACGGAGTCGAACACGGCGATCGCGCCGTCCAGCACGCGCAGGCTCCGCTCGACCTCGACCGTAAAGTCCACGTGCCCGGGCGTATCGATGATGTTGATACGAAATTCGCGCCACGAGGCGGTCGTCGCAGCAGAGGTGATCGTGATCCCGCGCTCCTGCTCCTGGGCCATCCAGTCCATGACCGCCGCGCCCTCGTGGACCTCGCCCATCTTGTGGGTGCGGCCGGTGTAGTAGAGGATCCGCTCGGTGGTCGTGGTCTTGCCCGCGTCGATGTGGGCCATGATCCCGATGTTGCGGACGTTCTCGAGCGCAACCTGAGTTTTCGCGGTAGCCACGCTCATCACCAGCGGTAGTGCGCGAAGGCCTTGTTCGCCTGCGCCATCCGGTAGAGGTCGTCCTTGCGCTTGAAGGCGCCGCCCTGCTGGTTGAGCGCGTCGAGGAATTCGCCCGCGAGCTTCTCCGACATGTGCTTCTCGCGCCGGTCGCGCGCGTACGTCACGAGCCAGCGCACGGCGAGGGTTCGTGCGCGCCGCTGCGGCACCTCGACGGGCACCTGGTAGTTGGCGCCCCCGACGCGGCGGGAGCGGACCTCGAGCACGGGCGTGACCGTCTTGACCGCCTGCTCGAGCACCTCGACCGGCGGCTTGCCCGTCTGCTCGCCGATCTTGTCCAGCGCGCCGTAGACGATCGCCTCCGCGGTCGACTTCTTGCCGTTCGTCATGACCTTGTTGATCACCTGGGTCACGAGGCGCGAGCTGTAGACCGGATCCGGCTCGAGGGTCCGGGGCTGAATCGTGCCGCGGCGTGGCATCAGGAGCCCTTCTTGGCCCCGTACTTGGAGCGTCCCTGGCGCCGGTCGCCGACGCCGGCGGCGTCGAGGCCGCCTCGGATCACCTTGTAGCGGTAGCCGGGGAGGTCCTTGACGCGTCCCCCGCGGACGAGCACGACCGAGTGCTCCTGCAGGTTGTGCCCCTCGCCGGGGATGTAGGCGCCGACCTCCATGCCGTTCGTCAGCCGGACGCGGGCGACCTTACGCAGCGCCGAGTTCGGCTTCTTCGGCGTCTGTGTCATCACGCGCGTGCACACGCCGCGCTTCTGCGGGGCGCCTCGGAGGGCAGGGGTCTTGACCTTCGCCTTCGGGGCGACTCTGCCTTTCCGGACCAGCTGATTGACGGTCGGCATCTATTCCCTTCGACTGGGCACGAACACAACAAAGGCTGGCGGGGGACTAGGCCCCTGCCAACCGGCCGAGGGATGGTAGCGAAGCTCGACGCCATCGTCAAACGCGCAAATACGCATGGCTGCGCGAGATCGCCCGCTTCGGCGGGGGGATCTTGTGCCTATCGGATCGAGCAGATTTACCGTTTTCAACCCATAGCTTGCGGAGCGGAACCGAATTACAGTGAGGACCTCCGGCATTTGTCGCCGTTTGCCGGGCGGGACGAGACTCGGCCGAGGAGGAGGATGCTTGCGACGCTGACGACCACAACCGTCCTCGTGGCGGCCGGGGCGGCCCTGGCCACGGCCCTGCTGCTGATCACCCTCGCCCTGCTGCTGCGGTTCCGCCCGTCGGCGCGCGGCGGCGACCCGAAGGTGCTCGCGCTCGTCGCCGAGATGAACACCCGCATGGAGTCGACGATCCGCGAGCTCTCGGACTCGCTCGAGCGGGCCCAGGAGGAGGGGCGAAGGAACCGTTACCTGAGCGAGCTCGGAGGCTCGATCGACCTCGACGAGGTGCTCTCACGCACGCTCGAGGCCGGCGGAGCCATCCCGGGGGTGGACGCGGCGCTCGTCTCGATCGCGAACGGCGACCAGAAGCCGCTGGTCGCGACGCTCGGGCTCTCGCCCGAGGAAGCGCGCCGCCAGACGGTCTCCGGGCCGCCCAACGAACAGGAGGCGCGCGCGGTCGCGCTCACCTACCAGTACGCCCCGTCGCTGGAGGGAAGCGCCGACCTCGTCCACTCGGGGCTCGCGGTGCCGGTCCAGGGCGAGGCCGGCCCGATCGGCTTCCTCACAGTGTTCAGCCGCTCGGCGAAGCACGGCTTCGCGGAGGAGGAGATCAGGGAGCTCGAGCTGCTCGCGCAGCGGGCCGGCCCCGCGATCGAAAACGCGCGCCGGTTCCAGGAGGCGCGAAAGCTTGCCGACCTCGACGCGCTCACCGGCCTGCACAACCGCCGTTATTTCCACGAGACGCTGGCGCGGGAGGTCGCGCGCGCCCACCGCTACGGCCGGAAGCTGGCGCTTGTCGTCTTCGACCTCGACGACTTCAAGGCGATCAACGACCGGATCGGGCATCTGGCGGGCGACTCGGTGCTGGCGGAGACTGCGGAGCGCGTCCGAGACGTCGTCCGTTCGGCCGACGTGGCCTGCCGCGTGGGCGGCGACGAGTTCGCGGTCATCCTCCCGGAGTCGTCGACCCCGGACGCGGACCAGCTCTACCACCGGCTGCTCGGGGCGGTCTCGTCGCGGCCGGTCGGCCAGGCGGGGCGGCTGTCGGTCTCGGCCGGGATCGCGGAGCTACGCGAGGAGGACGACCCGACGAGGTTCTTCGAGCGCGCCGACGAGGCCCTGTACCGGGCCAAGGAGCACGGCAAGGCCCAGGTCGTGGCGCACGACAGCGCCGACTGACCTAGCCGGCAGAGAGGAAGGGCAGGTAGTCCGTCAGCGGGATGACACCCGGAACCGGCTGGCGGTCCCGGTAGCAGATCGTCGCGTAGTCGTAGTCGTGCTGGCGCGAGAGGATCCAGCTCTCGTAGGCCTGTTCGCGCGCGAGCGACTTCAGTGCGGAGACGACGGCGGGCCGTGCCAGGGCGGCCGGGAGCGCTCCGAGCGGGACCGCCGGCGCGAGGGCCCGCACCTGGATCGGCCCGAGCAGCGTGCGGATGGTCGTCCAGCCCCCGCCGTTGAGGCGGAAGAGCTGCGGCGGGGCATCCGAGGCGAGCGCGAAACCGCGCCTGCGGCCGCCGAGCCAGGGCGCGGGCGTCTTGGACTCGACCAGCCGGGCCTCGGTGTCCGCAAAGGTCTCGAGGTACTCGCGCACGTCGGCCGCAGACGGGTTGGATGCGTGCAGCCGCTGCTCGGTCAGCGCGCGGCGGAGCTCGTCCGCGATTACCCCGAGGGCTACGGCGCGCGTGGCGTGCGCACGGGCGAGCGCTCCTCGATACCGCCTGTAGCTGCCGAAATGCGCCGCCACGACCGCCTTCTCCGCTTCGGCGACCTGTTTCGCCTTGAGCGGCTGCAAGATGCTCGCGACCGTGCGTGCGTAGACCGCGGTGAAGGAGACGTCGGGATCGCCGGTGACCCTGGTCAGGCCGTTGATCGCGCCCCAGTCGAGGCGCCTGCCGCTGACCGTGCAGCGCACTCCCCGCGGGAAGACGAGCTGGCCCTCGACCCGTGAGGTGTTGAACTTCCGGCCGGCGGCCTTGGGTCCGTTGCAGAGGCTCGGGCTCCGCGTCCAGAGGTAGACGCAGAGCGCCAGGGGCTTGTCGGGGTCGTTCTCGGGCGAGGAGGCGCCGAAGACGCCCCAGCCCCAGGACCAGACCGAGCGCAGGGCGAGCTCCTTCGCGACCTGCCTCGCGGCGAGCGTCTGGAGCTTCGTCACCTCGAGCCAGGCACGAAGAGGCGCCCGCTCGCGGCCGCCCGACCCGGGGGTCGTGTGGAAGCCGAGCATGATCCCGAGCTGCCGAGTGGGGATCCCGATCTCGGTGTAGGGGGCGATCCGGACCCGGAACAGCTCCCGCATCTGCCGGCTCCCGGCAATCGGGCCGAGCTTGGCCATCCGCGCGGCCGAGAAGTACGCCTCGCTGACGATGTCGGCGTAGCGGGCGGCCTGGCGCCACCAGTCGATCGCCTCCTGGTCGCCCAGGAACGGCTTGGAGGGGACGAGCAGCACCGGCCGCGCGCCCCGTTCGGCGAGGGTCTGGAGGTAGATCAGGACGTTACGCCGGTACTGCGCATTGGTCGGGCTCCAGGGCGTGATCAGGTTCGCTCCGTTGAGCTCGTTCTCCGTGATCATCGGGTTCGCGCAGCCGAGAGACATGGAGGCGGCGTCGTACATCCGGTTGGCCTGGTTGATCACGACGGCGGGGGCGAACGGCTCGAGCGGCGTGCCGACGCGGCGCACGAAGTGCATGTCCCAGTAGACCGTCTTGGCGCCGTGGGCCCGGAAGAGCTCCGGGTAGATGAAGTTCGACGTGGCCGCGATCACGTTCGGCTGCGCGAAGAACTGCCAGTACTGGGTGGTCCCCGCGAAGTCGATCCACAGCGTCCCCTTGTCGGGGATACCGCAGGTCTCGGACGCGGCAGCGCGGTGCGGAGCGGCCGCGAAGGCCGCACAGGCTGCAAGTGCGATGAGGAGGAAGCGCTTCACCCGACCCGCTCTCAAAAGTATCAGCGCGGGAGGCGGCACGACGCCCCCCGCGCCGGATTATTCGTCGAGCGGAGAGTCGACCTCGGGGACTTCCTCGGCCTCGGTCGACCTCGCGCGGCTTGGTGTCGCCGTCGGTCTCCGGCTCGCCGCCGAAGTCGAGGCCGAGGCTGGCGAGATCGACGCCCTCGCCGCCGTCGGAGCCGATCTCCTCGAGCGCCGCGAGCAGAGCCTCGCGCTCGTACGTCTCCTTCGGCACCTTCTCCGACGGGCCGATGTCGATCGTCCGGTAGCGCTTCAGCCCGGTAGCGGCCGGGATCAGCTTGCCGATGATCACGTTCTCCTTCAGGCCGAGCAGCCGGTCGATCTTGCCCTCGATCGAGGCGTCGGTCAGCACCTTCGTCGTCTCCTGGAAGGAGGCGGCGGAGAGGAACGACTCGGTTGCGAGCGAGGCCTTCGTGATCCCGAGGATCAGCGGCTCGAAGGTCGCCTGCTCCTTCTTGCCCTTCTCCTTCTTCACGCGCGTGTTCTCGCGCTCGAGCGCGACGCGGTCGACGAGCTGGCCGGGCAGGAGGTCGGTGTCGCCGGCGTTCTCGACGCGCACCTTCTTCAGCATCTGCCGGACGATCAGCTCGATGTGCTTGTCGTGGATCTCGACGCCCTGCGACTTGTAGACCTTCTGCACCTCCCGACGAGGTACAGCTCGGTCGCCGTCGAGCCCTTCAGGCGCAGCAGGTCGGCCGGGTTGATCGAGCCCTCGTGGAGCGGCGTCGCCCGGCTCGACCATCTGGCCGTCGTCGACGAGCACCCGCGTGCGCCGCGGGAGCTGGTACGCGACGGGCTCGAGCGGCTCGCCGTCCTCGTCCGTCTCGTCGGTGACGATCGTGACCTTCGGCCCGCGGTCGGTGTCCTCGATCGCGACCCTGCCGCCGACCTCGGCGAGCTTGGCCGCGCCCTTCGGGTTCCGGGCCTCGAAGATCTCGACGACGCGCGGGAGGCCGTGCGTGATGTCGGCGCCCGCGACGCCGCCCGTGTGGAACGTCCGCATCGTCAGCTGGGTGCCCGGCTCGCCGATCGACTGTGCCGCGATGATCCCGACGGCGTCGCCGACCTCGCAGATCCCGCCCGTCGCGAGGAAGATGCCGTAGCAGGTCTGGCAGACGCCCGAACTCGCTGCGGCATTTGAGCACCGAGCGGACGGGGATCCGCGGCTCGCCCTCGGCCTCGGCGAACGCCTCCTCGATCTCGTCGAGGAGCTGGTTCGTCACGACGTCGCCCCTGTCGGCGACCTTCGTCTTGCCGGGCTTGCCGCTCGAAAGCGGCTTGTAGACGTCGGCGGCGAGCACGCGGCCGAGGATGCTCTTGTTGACGCCCGTCCGGGACGTGGAGCGGGCAGGTCGATCGCGTCCTTCGTCTTGCAGTCTCCGTCGCGGATGATCACGTCCTGCGAGACGTCGACCAGGCGCCGGGTCAGGTAGCCCGAGTCGGCCGTGCGCAGGGCGGTGTCGGCGAGGCCCTTGCGCGCGCCGTGGGTCGAGATGAAGTACTCGAGCACCGACAGGCCCTCCATGAAGTTGGCCTTGATCGGCCGCTCGATGATCTCGCCCTTCGGGTTCGCCATCAGGCCGCGCATGCCGGCGAGCTGGCGGATCTGCTTGAACGAGCCGCGGGCGCCGGAGTTGGCCATCATGAAGATCGGATTCAGCTCGTAGAGCGTCTTCTCCATCGCCTCGGCCACGTCGTCGGTCGCCTCCGTCCAGAGGTTGACGATCTGCTCGTGGCGCTCCTCCTCGGTGATGAGCCCGCGCTCGTACGAGGCCTTCCACGTTGGTCACCTGCGTCTCGTAGCCGGCGAGGAGCTCTTCCTTCTCCGGCGGGATGACGATGTCGTTCTTCGAGATCGTGATTCCGGCCTTGGTCGCGTAGCGGAAACCGAGCGCCTTGACCTTGTCGAGCACGCCCGCGATCGCGTGCGCGCCGTAGCGCGTCCGCGAGCTCGGAGATGAAGACGTCCATCTCGCTCTTCGAGAGCGTCCGGTTCAGGAACGGCGCGGTCGCCGACTCGTCGCTCCGCCGACGCCTCGAGCAGCGCGCGCTCGACCTCGGAGTTCAAGATCACGCGGCCGGGCGTGGTGAGCACGAGCTCGCTCGCCCCGGCGGTACTCGATCGGCTGCTGGATCCCGACCTGGCCGTCCTCGACCGCGAGCTCGACCTCCTCCTCCGAGCGCGAAGCGCTTCGGCCGCGGTTCGAGGTCCTCGGCCTTCATCGCCGGCGAGGTCGTGCTCGGTGTAGGTCAGGAAGTAGCCGCCCAGCACCATGTCCTGCGTCGGCGTCGCGAGCGGCCGCCCGTTCGCCGGCGAGAGGATGTTGTTCGAGGACAGCATCAGGATGCGCGCCTCGGCCTGCGCCTCCGCGGAGAGCGGCAGGTGGACCGCCATCTGGTCGCCGTCGAAGTCCGCGTTGAAGGCGTGGCAGACGAGCGGGTGGACCTGGATCGCCTTGCCCTCGACGAGCACCGGCTCGAACGCCTGGATGCCGAGGCGGTGGAGCGTCGGCGCGCGGTTCAGCAGCACCGGATGCTCGGCGATGACCTCCTCGAGCACGTCCCAGACCTCGGGCGACCATCGAGTCGACGTACTTCTTCGCCGCCTTGATGTTCTGGACCGACTTGCGCTCGACGAGCCGGCTCATGATGAACGGCTTGAAGAGCTCGAGCGCCATCAGCTTCGGCAGGCCGCACTGGTGCAGCCGCAGGTTCGGCCCGGCGACGATCACCGAGCGGCCCGAGTAGTCGACGCGCTTGCCGAGCAGGTTCTGGCGGAACCGGCCCTGCTTGCCCTTGAGCATGTCCGAGAGCGACTTCAGCGGGCGGTTGCCCGGGCCGGTGACCGCGCGGCCGCGGCGGCCGTTGTCGAACAGCGCGTCGACGGCCTCCTGCAGCATGCGCTTCTCGTTGTTGACGATGATCTCGGGCGCGCCGAGGTCGAGCAGGCGCTTGAGGCGGTTGTTCCGGTTGATCACGCGCCGGTAGAGGTCGTTCAGGTCGCGAGGTGGCGAAGCGGCCGCCGTCGAGCTGCACCATCGGGCGCAGCTCGGGCGGGATCACCGGGATCGCCTCGAGGACCATCCACTCCGGCTGGTTCTCGGACTTGACGAACGCGTTCACGACCTTCAGCCGCTTGATCGCGCGCTGCTGCTTCTGGCCCTTCGACGGTGCGGATCGTCTCGCGCAGCGACTCGGCCTCGGCGTTCGAGGTCGAGGTCGCTGGAGCAGGTCGCGGATGGACTCCGCGCCCATCCCGCCGCGGAAGTAGACGCCGAACCCGTAGGGGGAGCCGAAGCGGTCCTTGAGCTCGCGGAAGATCTGCTCGTCGTTGACGACCAGCTTCGGCTCGAGCTCGCGGAAGAGCTGCCAGGTCTGCTCCAGGCGCCGGACGGAGTCGACCGCTGCCTCGCGCGCGTCGCTCGCGGCGAGACTCGATGTCGAGGTACATCTCGCGCACCTTCAGCGCCCACTGGACGATCGCGTCGAGGTCCTCCTTCCGGATCTTCCCGTCCGTGCGCAGGCAGAGGTCGTTGGTCGAGCTCGCGTAGCCGTCGCCGGTCGAGCCGGCTCGGCGGTCTCGAGCACGTCGCGCAGGAGGCCGTTGCCGAGGTCGCGCGCCTTCTCGAGGTTCTTCTGCGTCGACGCCCGGCGACGAGCTCGGCGTCCTCGCCCGCGAGCTCCTCGCCCGCGAGCAGCGCCTCGCGGATGCTTGTTCAGGTGCTTCGTGACCGCGCCCTTCTTCGAGCCGGTGGCCTTCTCGAGCTCCTGCGCGAGCGGCGCGAGCGCCTCGTGGATCTGCGTCGCCGCGGTCGCGACGTTCTCGAGCTCGCGCGGCGAGAGCTTGCGGTCCTCGCGGATCGCCGCGTTGCGGACGAGCTCGCGGATCTTCTTCGAGTCCTCGGTCGTGATCGTCGGGGCGAACTCGACGAACAGGCCGCCGACGAGCTCGCGCGCCTCCTCGAGCGGCGGCAGCGCCCTGCTCCTCCGCCCAGTTCGACAGACCGCGCGCCCAGAAGTCGTCGTCCTCGTCGAAGTCGCTTCTCCTTGCCCTTGGCGAAGTAGTCGCGCCGGCGCTGCGAGCCGCTGCTCGAGCGCCGCGAGGGCCTCGTCGCGGTCGACGTAGATGCGCTCGGACTCGGCCTTGACCTTGTCCTCGAGATCGGCGAGGTCCTCTGGCGCGCTTCTCCACGTCCACCGCGGTGACGATGGACGCGGCGAAGTAGAGCACCTTCTCCAGCTCGCGCGGGGCGATGTCGAGCAGGTAGCCGATCCGGCTCGGCACGCCCTTGAAGAACCAGATGTGCGAGACGGGCGCGGCCAGGTCGATGTGGCCCATGCGCTCGCGGCGAACCTTCTGCCGCGTCACCTCGACGCCGCAGCGCTCGCAGATGATGCCCTTGTAGCGGACGCGCTTGTACTTGCCGCAGTAGCACTCCCAGTCCTTCGTCGGACCGAAGATGCGCTCGCAGAAGAGCCCGTCGCGCTCGGGCTTCAGTGTCCGGTAGTTGATCGTCTCGGGCTTCGTGACCTCGCCGGACGACCAGTCGCGGATCTGCTTGCTGTGAGGCGAGACCGATCCGGATCGCGTCGAAGTCGTTGATGTCGATCAAGTCGTTCCTCTCCTTCTGCTTCCTCGGGTTCATGTCCTCTGCGTTCGACGTCGGCGAGCTCGATCGTCGCCGACGGGCCCGCCTGCGCCTCCGCCTCTTCCTCGCGTCCGCGGCCGGCGCGACAGCTCGACGTCGTCCAGGTCGTCGAGCGTCTCGTCGGCCGGCAGCGTCAGCTCCTGGCCCGTCGTCGTCGACGCGCTCCTGGCCCTCCTCGACCTCCTCGGCCGTCGGCTGGGCGCGCGGCCGCGCGCAGCGAGCCCGGCGAGAGGTCGATGCCGAGCTCCTCGGCTGCGCGGAGCAGCTCGTCGTCCTCCTCGCGCACCTCGACCTCGCTCGCCCTCGTCGGAGAGGACGTGCACGTCGAGCGCGAGCGACTGCATCTCCTTCAGCAGCACCTTGAAGGACTCGGGGATCGACGGCTCGGCGATGTTCTCGCCCTTGACGATCGCCTCGTAGGCCTTCACCCGCCCGACCGTGTCGTCGGACTTGATCGTGAGCATCTCCTGGAGGGTGTACGCGGCGCCGTAGGCCTCGAGCGCCCACACCTCCATCTCGCCGAAGCGCTGGCCGCCGAACTGGGCCTTGCCGCCGAGCGGCTGCTGCGTGACGAGCGAGTACGGGCCCGTCGAGCGCGCGTGGATCTTGTCGTCGACGAGGTGGAGCAGCTTGAGGATGTACATGTAGCCGACGGTCACCTTCTGCTCGAAGGGCTCGCCGGTCTTGCCGTCGAAGAGCCGCGCCTTGCCGGAGCAACGCCGTCCCTCGGGCCGCTTCATGTCGACCTTCATCCTGATCGGCGAGTCCGGGTTCTGCTTCGCCCAGTCGACGAGCGCGTCGTCGACGTCGGCCTCTGTCGCGCCGTCGAAGACCGGCGTCGCGATCGGAGTCGGCGCGTTGATCGCCGTTCGCGGCCGCCGCCGTTCTCGGCGAAGACGCCGTGCGCGGCCGCCCAGCCGAGGTGGGTCTCGAGGATCTGGCCGATGTTCATCCGGCTCGGAACGCCCAGCGGGTTGAGCACGACGTCCACGGGCCGCCCGTCCTCGAGGAACGGCATGTCCTCCTCGGGGACGATCTTCGCGATCACGCCCTTGTTGCCGTGGCGGCCGGCGAGCTTGTCGCCCTCGGCGATCTTGCGCTTCTTCGCGACGTAGACGCGGACGAGCTCGTTCACGCCCGGCGAGAGGTCGTCGCCGGCCTCGCGCGAGAACGTCTTCACGTCGATCACCTTGCCGCCCTCGCCGTGGGGGACCTTCAGAGACGTGTCGCGGACCTCGCGCGCCTTCTCCTTGAAGATCGCGCGGATCAGCTTCTCCTCGGCCGTCAGCTCGGTCTCGCCCTTCGGGGTCACCTTGCCGACGAGCAGGTCGCCGGAGCCGACCTCGGCGCCGATGCGGACGATCCCGCGCTCGTCGAGGTCCTTGAGCGACTCCTCGGAGCGGTTCGGGATGTCGCGCGTGATCTCCTCGTCGCCGAGCTTCGTCGAGCGGGCGTCGATCTCGTACTCGTGGATGTGGATCGAGGAGAGAACGTCCTCCTTGACACACCGCTCCGAGATCACGATTGCGTCCTCGAAGTTGTAGCCCTCCCACGGCATGAAGGCGACGAGCAGGTTCGCGCCGAGCGCCAGCTCGCCGAGGTCGGTCGAGCTGCCGTCGGCCAGCACCTGCCCGGCCTTGACCCGGTCGCCGAGGCCGACGATCGGCTTCTGGTGGATCAGCGTCCCGTGGTTGGAGCGCATGAACTTCGTCAGCGAGTAGGAGTGCTTGCCGTCCTTCGTGTCGACCACGATCCGCTCGGCGTCCACGTCCGCGACCGTGCCGGGCTCGTCGGCCAGGATCACGTCGCCGGTGTCGACCGCGGCGCGGAACTCGAGGCCGGTGCCGACGAGCGGCGCCTGCGTGATCATCAGCGGCACGGCCTGCCGCTGCATGTTCGCGCCCATCAGCGCGCGGTTGGCGTCGTTGTGCTCGAGAAACGGGATCAGCGCCGTCCCGACGGAGACGATCTGCGCCGGCGCGACGTCCATGAACTCGACGTCTTTCGGCCGCGCGGTGACGGCCTCGCCCTCGCGGGAGCGGCAGAGAACCTGCTCGTCGACGAAACGCCCGGTCTTCGAGTCGACCTGCGCGCTCGCCTGGGCGATCGTGTACTGCGCCTCCTCGGCCGCGTCCAGGTAGACGATCTGGTCGGTCACCTTGCCGTTCGTCACCTTCCGGTAGGGGGTCTGGACGAACCCGAACTCGGAGACGGTCGCGAACGAGGCGAGCGAGCCGATCAGGCCGATGTTCGGGCCCTCCGGCGTCTCGATCGGGCACATGCGCCCGTAGTGGGTCGGATGGACGTCGCGCACCTCGATCGGGGCGCGCTCGCGCGTGAGGCCGCCGGCGCCGAGCGCCGAGAGGCGGCGCCGGTGCGTCAGGCCGGCGAGCGAGTTCGTCTGGTCCATGAACTGCGAGAGCTGGGAGGAGCCGAAGAACTCCTTCAGCGCCGCGACCACCGGCCGGATGTTGATGATCGTCTGCGGCGTGATCGTGTCGACGTCCTCGGTCGTCATCCGCTCGCGGACGACGCGCTCCATCCGGTAGAGGCCGACCCGGAACGCCTCCTGGATCAGCTCGCCGACCGTGCGCAGGCGGCGGTTGCCGAAGTGCTCGTACTCGTCGAGCTCACCGCGGATCGGGTCGCGGTTGAGCACGATCGCGTCGGCCGCGAAGTCCTTCGACTCCGGGTCGACGCCGAGCATGTCCGGCAGCTCGACGAGCTTGCGGACGAGCGCGATGATGTCCTGCGTCGTCAGCACGCGGGTGCCGTCGGGCACGTCGACGCCGAGCCGCTGGTTCAGCTTGTAGCGGCCGACCTTCGTCAGGTCGTAGCGCTTCGGGTCGAAGAAGAGCGCCTTCAGCAGGTTGCGCGCGTTGTCGAGCGTCGGCGGCTCGCCGGGGCGCTGCTTCTTGAAGACCTCGATCAGGGCCTCCTCCTCGCTGCGTGGAGGGGTCCTTCTCGAGCGTGTTGGCGATGTAGATCGAGTTCCCGAACAGCTTCAGCATCGCCTCGTTCGAGCTCGTGTCGAGCTCGCAGCCGGTCGAGGGGTCCTCTTCCGGCAGCGCCCGCAGGAGCGTCGTGATCGGCAGCTTGCGCTTGCGGTCGATGCGCGCGTAGACGATGCCCTTCTTGTCGATCTCGAGCTCCAGCCAGGAGCCGCGCGAAGGCATCAGGTTCGCCGTGAAGACCTGCTTCGCCGGGTCCTTCGGCTCCATCAGGTAGGCGCCCGGGCTGCGCACGAGCTGCGTGACGATCACGCGCTCGGTGCCGTTGATGATGAAGGTGCCCCACTCGGTCATCATCGGGAAGTCGCCCATGAAGACCGTCTGCTCGCGGATCTCGCCCGTCTCCTTGTTCACGAAGCGGACCGTCATCGAGAGCGGGGCCTGATAGGTCAGGTCCTTCTCGCGGCACTCCTTGATGGAGACCGGAGGCTCGCCGAAGCGGTAGTCGCCGAACTCCACCGCGAGCGTGCCGGTGTAGTCCTCGATCGGCGAGATGTCGTCGATCGTCTCTCGCAGGCCTTCCTCGAGGAACCACTCGAACGAGGCCTTCTGGATGTCGATCAGGTTGGGGAGGTCGAGAACGTGCTTCAGGCGCGAAAAGCTTTTGCGCGCGCGTGGCGCAGCGACCCTGGGTCGTCAAGTCTGGGAGCCTCCCTTAACGGCTATGAGGTGAACGGTGAGATGCGGACAGGCGGAACGTCGGCGCGAACCGCTGAATATACCCAAAGTAGTGGTCCTTGCGCAAGCTCGGGCGACTGGGACTTCGCCCGGCGGCCGACGCACTATAGACGCTGCGCCGGAGAGCCGCCACCGTCCCTTTCGGGGATGGCGGGGGCGCCCGGTTGGGGCGCCTCCGCCATCGCAGGGGGTTACCCGGTCGGCGCGGCGTGCGCGTCGATCTTGCGGGCCGTCAGGTCCGGCGTTCCGCCGCCCTTCAGGTCGACCTTGCACGCCTTGGCCTTGACGTGAACGCGGTCGTTCGGAGCGAGCTCGCCGAGGGTGTGCTTGCCGAGTCGGTTGACCCGCGTGCTCGCGCCGACGGTGATCGTCGCCGTGCCGGCCGACTTGTACGCACGGCCGTGCTTGTTCGAGCGCTGGACCATCATCACGAACGACGTGTCGCCGTCCGCGGGGTCGACGTCGGCGGCGAGAGCTCCCGTGAGCACGACGGTGACGTTCGCCTTGCAGCCGTGTCCCGGGGGCCTGCCCTTGCCGAACGCAGCCGAGACGCCCACGAGCGACGCGACGGCGAGAAAGATCAGAAGCTTCAACCGCATAGTTACCTCCAGAGTCGAGTACAGGGATGAACCCATCCCTGGAGTTCATCGGCTGTCGCCTGCGCCGGGTGAGCGGAATCACCGGAACGAGTGAGGGCCGCGCGGGCGGCCCTCACTCGTCTCCGGCCGTACTACTTCATCTCGACGCCGGCGCCGGCTTCCTCGAGCTGCGCCTTGATCTGGTCGGCCTCGTCCTGCGGGACGCCTTCCTTGACCGGGTTCGGCGCGCCGTCGACGAGGTCCTTGGCCTCCTTCAGCCCGAGGCCCGTCACGGCGCGGACGACCTTGATCACCTGGATCTTCTTGTCGCCCGCGCCTGTGAGCACGACATCGAAGGCGGTCTTCTCCTCGGCCGCCGGGGCGCCGTCGCCCGCGGCTCCGGGGGCGGCCATCGCGACCGGCGCGGCCGCGGTCACCCCCCACTCCTCCTCGAGCTTGTTCTTCAGCTCGACGAGCTCGAGGACGGTCATCCCGCCCAGCTTCTCGACCAGCTTGTCGGTATCAGTCTTCGCCACTTGGTTCCTCCTCTGGTTCGGCCGAAGCCTGCTCGGCTTCCGCCGACGGCTCTTCGGACTGCTCTTCCGTTGCTTCGTCTGCAGGCGCTTCGGCCTGCGGTTCTTCCTGCGGCTGCTTCCTGCGGAACCGCCTCGCCCCGCTCCTCGAGCTGGCGATGCGCGCGTCGATCAGCGCCGACCAGGTCGCGCAGCGGCGCGGCGAACAGGCCGACCACGGTCGTCAGCGGCGCGGCCACGGCGCCAGCAAACTGGGCGCGCAGCACCTCGAGCGGGGGAAGGGTCGCCAGGCGCTTGATGTCCTCGTCGGCGACGAGCGAGCCGTCCAGGATTCCACCGCGGATCACGAGCACGTCGCGCGCCCGGGCGGTCTCGCTCAGCACCTTCGCGACCGCGACCGGGTCGCCGTCGGCCTCGAGGAACGCGATCGCGGTCGGCCCCTCGAGCAGCTCGAGCACGTCCTTCGTGCCCGCCTCCTCGGCGGCGCGCCTCGTGAGCGTGTTCTTGACGACCGTGAAGCGGGCGCCGGCCTCGAGCAGGCGCGTACGCAGCTCGTCGATCTCGGGCATCGTCAGGCCGCGGTAGTCGGCGACCATCAGCGTCTGGGCCGAGCGTAGGCGCTCGGTCAGCTCCGCCACGATTCGTTCCTTTTCGGATCTCAGCATCGAATCACCTCCTCAAAACGCGAGCCCGCACGGGCGGGCTCGGAGAGGCTGACGCCTTCCTGCTCCGCCTCGACTGGTCTTCCGCCTCTCGGCTGCCAGTTGTCTCCGGCGTGCGGCTTACGCGGTAACGGCTTCTTCTGCCGGTGCTCCTTCCAGTTCCTCGAGGAGCCCGCGCGTCCGCGCCGGATCGACGTGGATGCCCGGGGCCCATCGTGCTCGTCAGTGTAACCGTCTTGATGTAGCGGCCCTTCGCCGCCGCGGGCTTGGCGCGCATGATCTCGTCGAGCAGCCCGGAGTAGTTCTCGAGCAGCTGGCGCTCGTCGAAGCTCTTCTTGCCGATCATGACGTGGACGTTCGCGCCGCGGTCGGTGCGGTACTCGAGCTTGCCTGCTTTCGCCTCCTGCACGGCCTTCGCGACGTCCATCGTGACAGTGCCGGTCTTCGGGTTCGGCATCTTCCCGCGCGGGCCGAGGATGCGGCCGAGCCGGCCGACGATCCCCATCTGGTCAGGCGTTGCGACCGCGACGTCGAACTCGTCGAAGCCCTCCTCGATCTGCTTGGCGAGGTCGGCCGTCCCGACTACGTCCGCGCCGGCGTCCTGCGCCTCGCGCGCCTTCTCGCCCTCCGCGAAGACGGCGACCCGCGACTCGCGACCGGTGCCGTGCGGAAGCATCAACGTGCCGCGAAGCTGCTGCTCGGCGTGGCGGACGTTGAGGCCGAGGTTCGATGTGCACCTCGATCGTCTCGTCGAACTTCGACGCCGGGAAGCTCTTCAGCAACTGATCGCCTCGGCCGGCGAGTAGAGCTGCTCGCGATCGATCTGCGCACGGGCATCGCGGTAGTTCTTGCCGTGCTGGCTCATAGATCCCGCTCCCGGCGCCGGCAAAGCCGCCGCCTCCGCTCCTTGATGAGCTCCGTCGAGCCTACGCTCATAGGTCGGTTTCAACTCCCATGCTCCTGGCCGTGCCGGCGACGATCAGCATCGCCTGGTCGACGTCGCGGGCGTTCAGGTCGGGCATCTTCGTCTCGGCGATCTGGCGCACCTGGGCGCGCGTCAGCCGTCCCACCTTCTCGCGGTTCGGCTCGCCCGAGCCCTTCTCGAGCCGCAGCGCCTCCTTGATCAGGACGGCGGCCGGCGGCGTCTTGGTGATGAAGGCGAACGAGCGGTCCTCGTAGACCGTGATCTCGACCGGCGTGATGCGCCCGTTCTCCTGGGCCGTCTGGGCGTTGAAGGCCTTGCAGAACTCCATGATGTTGACCCCGTGCTGGCCGAGCGCGGGACCGACCGGGGGCGCCGGGTTGGCCTGCCCGCCCGGGATCTGGAGCTTGATCAGTGTCAGGACCTTTTTCGCCATCAGTCGATCTTCTTCACCTGGTCGAACCCGAGCTCGACGGGGACCTGCCGTTCGAAGATGTCCACGAGCACCTTCAGCTTCTGCTGGTCGGGGTTCACGTCGACGATCTCGCCGTCGAAGTCGGAGAGCGGCCCGGAGGTTACCTTCACGGACTCCCCGAGCGAGAACTGCACCTGGGCCCGCGGGCGGTCGCCGACCGCCGTGCCGGTGCGCAGGATCCGGTCGACCTCGCCCTGCGAGAGCGGGACCGGCTTGGAGCCCGCGCCGACGAACCCCGTGACGCCGGGCGTGTTCTTGACGACCATCCAGGCCTCGTCGTTCAGGTTCATGTTCACGAGCACGTAGCCCGGCAGGATCCGCTTCTCGATCTGAACCTTCTGCCCGTCGCGCGTCTCGACGATCTGCTCGGTCGGGACGACGACCCGGCGGAAGCGCGGCTGCTGACCCATCGAGTCGATCCGGTGCTCGAGATTGGTCTTGACCTTGTTCTCGTGCCCGGAGTAGGTGTTGATCGCATACCAGTTGAACATGGGACTCCCTCTAGAGCAGAACGTGCTGGACGAATCGCCGGAAGATCTCGTCGGCGAGGAACAGGTACACCCCGACGAAGAGGCAGGCGATCAGGACGACGACGGTGCCCTGGATCAGCTGGGGCCGACCCGGCCACTCGACCTTCTGCAGCTCCGCCCAGGACTCCCCCACGAAGACGCGGAGGCCCGAGCCTGGCAGCCTGCGTGTAGCGGTAGGGCCGCGGACCGGCTCGACGGCCGGGCGGATCTGCGGCCGCGTGCGGGTGGTGCGCTCGAGGGCGGCCTGGCTCTCCGCCTGCGCGGCGCGGCGCGCGCGGCGCTGGGACCGCGTCTCGCGGGCCACCTACCGAGTCTCCCTGTGGGCCGTGTGGCGGCCGCACCAGCGGCAGTACTTCTTCAGCTCGACGCGGTCGGGCGTGTTCCGCTTCGATTTCGCGGTCTGGTAGTTGCGCCGCTTGCACTCCGTGCAGGCGAGCGTGATTCCGACTCTGACTCCGGTTGCCATGTCTTCTTCTCGTAGCTCCGAGTGATCGAGGAGGTAGCGGCGGGAGGACTCGAACCTCCGACACGCGGATTATGATTCCGCTGCTCTAACCAACTGAGCTACGCCGCCCCGTAGGCGCGGAGTGTAGCAACCCCGCTTCGTCGCTAGGCTCAGGCCCATGGCTGCGATCGAGGTCGAGGGGCTGCGGCGGACCTACCGAACGACCACCGGCACGCTTCGCCGGCGGACCAAGCTCGTCGAGGCGGTGCGGGGGATCGACTTCGCCGTCGGCGAGGGCGAGCTCTTCGGGCTGCTGGGCCCGAACGGCGCCGGCAAGACGACGACGATCAAGATGCTGATCACGCTCCTGATCCCGACCGCGGGCGTCGCGCGGGTGCTCGGGCGCGACGTCGTGAAGGACGCACACGAGGTGCGCAAGCGGATCGGCTACGTCTTCGGCGGCGAGCGCGGCGTCTACGAGCGGCTCTCCGGCTACGACAACCTCCGCTACTTCGCCGAGCTCTACGGCGTCCCGCCGAGGGAGCAGAAGCCGCGTATCCAGGAGCTGCTCGAGCTCGTCGGCCTTGCCGGCCGCGAGCACGAGCGCGCCGAGGGCTACTCGCGAGGGATGAAGCAGCGGCTGCACGTGGCGCGCGGGCTCCTTCACGACCCCGACGTGCTCTTCCTCGACGAGCCGACGATCGGCCTCGACCCCGTCGGCGCCCGCGAGGTGCGCGCGACGATCGCATCGCTGACTGCGGCCGGCAAGACCGTTCTCCTGACGACCCACTACATGTTCGAGGCGGACGCGCTCTGCGACCGGATCGCCGTGATCTCGCAGGGCTCGATCGTCGCGGAGGGGACTCCCACCGACCTCAAGCGGGGGGTCGCGGAGGGAACGGTCGTCGAGGTCGAGGTCTTCGGCGTCGCCGACGAGGCCGTCGAGGGCGTGCGCGCTCTCGGCGGCGTGGCGGCCGTCGCGATCGAAGAGCGGGAACAGGCGCAGGTGCTCGTCGTGCAGACCCGGCCCGGCGTCGAGTTGACGCAGGCGATCCTCGGCTGCCTCGACGGTTCCGACGTCGGCCGCATCTCCCAGCGCGAGCCGACCCTGGAGGACGCGTACGTGGCGCTGGTGAGCGAGTGAGCTCCGTGCGCTTCCTCGGCGTGAGCTGGATGCTCCAGTTCAAGATGATCATGCGCTCCCCGTTCGACGGGATCGGCAACGTCATCTACCCGCTGTTCTTCGCGACGGTCGCGTTCCTCGTCTTCCGCGCAGGTGACAGCCCCAGGACACTGCTCTACGCGTCGCTCGGGGCGGCCGTGATGGGAATGTGGTCGTCCGTCAGCACCTCGGCGGGATCGGCGATGCAGCGCGAGCGCTGGTGGGGGACGCTCGAGCTGCTCGTCGCGGCGCCGCGGCACTTCTCGCTCATCCTGCTGCCGACCACGCTCGGGCTCGCGACGGTGGGGATCTACAACCTCGTGGCGACCCTCCTCTGGGGCCGTTTCCTGTTCGGCGTGCACGTGACGATCGCGCATCCCCTGCTGTTCGCGCTCTCGATCCTCGGCACGGTGCTCTCCTTCGGGGGCCTGGGCTTTCTCTTCGCGGTCTCCTTCGTGCGCTTTCGCGCCGCCTGGGTGCTGGGGAACTTCTTCGAGTATCCGGTCTGGCTGATCGGCGGCTTCCTCGTTCCGCTCGCCCTCCTGCCGGGCTGGGTCCACCCGATCTCCTGGGTGCTCGCGCCGACCTGGGGGATGAACGCGATCCGGGAATCGGCGCTCGGCGGGACGCCGCTCGGCGACCTCGGAATGTGCCTCGGGCTCGGGCTCGGTTACGTCACGTTCGGCGTCCTGATCACGAACCGCGTGCTGCGGGCCGCCCGGATTCGCGGCTCGCTCTCGCTGACCTGATGGTCGTCGCCGCCCGCATCTTCCTCGTCGGCGGGACCACGAGCTTCCGCGCGCTCTTCTACTGGCTGACGCCGTGGATCTACATCCCGACGATGCTCGTCGCCCCGATCTTCCAGATCCTGCTCTTCGCCTACATCGGCCGCTCGGCGAACCTCCGCTCGGACGAGTTCTACTTGATCGGGAACGCGCTTCAGTACGCGTCGATCCCGTGCCTGTTCGCGATGGGCCAGATGGTGGGAGGCGAGCGCTTCCAGAACACGCTCAGCGCGATTCTCGTCAGCCCGGCGCCGCGGATCCCGCTCTTCTTCGGGCGCTCGCTCCCGGTGATGCTGAACGGGGCGCTGGTGTCGGCGTTCTCGCTCGCGGTCGGGAGCCTGATCCTCGGCGTGCACCTGCCGGCGAGCTCGCTCGCACCGCTCGCGCTCGTGATCCTGGTCGCGGCCTTCTCCTGCACCGGTCTCGGGCTGATCAACGCCGCCGTCAGCCTGCGGGTGCGCGAGAACGCGGTCATGAACAACGTCATCTTCGGGTTCCTCCTGATCTTCACCGGTGCGAACGTGCCCCTGGACGCGCTGCCCGGCTGGATGAGCACGGCCGCGCAGGGCATGCCGTTTACTCATGCGATCAAGGCGGCGCGCGAGCTCGTCGCCGGGAGCGGGCTCGGCGACGTCGGCCGTCTCGTCGGGGCCGAGCTGCTCGTGGGCGCGGCGTACGGCCTCGTGGGCTACTCCGTGCTTCGCTGGTTCGAGCTGCAGGGCCGGCGGCATGCGACGCTGGAGCGGTCGTGATGCGCGCTCGCGAGCTGAACTGGATGCAGGTCGAGGAGTACCTCGCCCGCGACGACCGCGTGGTGCTGCCGGTCGGCTCGACGGAGCAACACGGGTACCTGTCGCTGGAGACGGACAACATCCTCGCCGAGCGCGTCGCGGTCGAGGCGGCCGAGGCGCTCGGCGTGCTCGTGCTGCCGGTGCTCCCGTATGGGCTGACGCCCGCGTTCGCCGCATATCCCGGCAGCCCGTCGCTGCGCTTCGAGACCTACGCCGCCCTGCTTCGCGACCTGCTCGACTCGCTCCACGGGCAGGGCTTTCGCCGCTTCCTGGTCGTGAACGGGCACGGCGGCAACGTGCCGGCCGCCGCGCTCGTCCGCGAATGGGCGATGGCCCATCCCGACGCACAGGCGATCTTCCACAGCTGGTGGTCGAGCGAGCGGGTGCAGGCGGCCGCGCGCGAGGTCGATCCCGAGCCGAGCCACGCGAACTGGTTCGAGAACTTCCCCTGGACGCGGCTCGAGGGGGTCGAGCTCCCCGAGGAGCGTAAGCCGCCGCTCGACGAGGCCGCCTACCGGGTCGCGAACGCGCAGGGGCTGCGGGAGCTGCTCGGCGACGGGGCCTTCGGCGGCGCCTATGCGCTCCCCGACGAGCAGGTCGAGCCCGTGTGGCGCGCCGGCGTCGAGGAGGTGCGCGAGTTGCTCGAGAGCGGATGGCGGCCCTCCTAGCAGCCGTCGCGCTCGCGGTCACCTCGGCTTCGGGCGGCGAGATCGAGCGGCTGCCCACGCGCTCGAAGGTGGTCGCGCTCACCTTCGACGCGGGCGGCAACGACGTCGGCGCCGCGCGGCTGCTGAGGACGCTCCGCCGGGAGCGCGTCCGCGCCACCTTCTTTCTCACGGGCCGCTTCGCGCAGGGCTACCCGCTGCTGTCGCGGCGGATCGGAGCCCGCTACGCCGTCGGCAACCACACGTACAGCCACCCGGATCTGACGGGGCTGCCGTCGCCGCTCGTCCGGCGGGAGATCACGCGCGGCGCCCGCTCGGTGCGGGCCAAGACAGGTCGGGACCCGCGGCCGCTGTTCCGCTTCCCCTACGGAGCGCGCGACTCACGGACGATCGCGATCGCGCGCTCCCTCGGTTACGCCGACGTCTACTGGTCGACCGACACCTGGGGCTGGATGGGCCGCTCGCAGCAATCGCGGGCGGGGATCGTGGCGCGCGTGCTTGCCCGCGTCGCGCCCGGGGAGATCGTCCTGATGCATGTGGGAGCGTCGAGGGACGGCTCGACGCTCGACACGGATGCGCTGCCCGGCGTGATCCGCGGTCTCCGCGCGCGCGGCTACCGCTTCGTCCGGCTCGACCACTGGGTCCACCGGCCATGACCGACCCGGTCGCGCTCTTCAACCGGTGGCTCGAGGAGGCGCGTGACGCCGGGACGGCCGTGCCCGAGGCGATGACGCTTGCGACCGCGGACTCGTCGGGGCGACCGTCGGCACGGATGCTGCTGCTGAAACGAGCCGACGAGCGCGGCTTTGCGTTCTTCACCGGCTACGGGAGCCGCAAGGGGCGGGAGCTGGAGCAGAACCCGCGCGGCGCGCTCGTCTTCTACTGGCAGCCGCTTCGCCGCCAGGTTCGCGTCGAAGGGACCGTCCGGAGGCTCTCCGCGGAGGAATCGGATGTCTACTGGGCGACGCGCCCGCCCCGTAGCCGCGCGGCCGCCGCCGCGTCGCGGCAGAGCGAGGCGATCGACGACCTCGCCGCCCTCGAGCTCGAAGCGGAACGCCTGCTCGCCGTTCACTCGGGCGAGGTTCCCCGGCCGCCGCACTGGGGCGGCTATCTGCTCGAGCCGGAGGCGATCGAGCTCTGGCAGCACCGCGAGGACCGGCTGCACGAGCGACGCAGGTTCATACGCGACCAGAACGGCTGGCGCGTCGAGCAACTGGCTCCCTGAGCGTTCGTGGAAGGGGTTCTCCGCCGACACGGGCCCGGCGAGACGCCGGAGGTCTCGCACGCCGAGCTGTTCTTCGATCTCGTCTACGTCTTCGCCATAACGCAACTCTCCCGCGGCCTTCATGAGCACCTGACCGGTCGCGGCGCGCTCCAGACGCTCGTCCTCTTCCTCGCCGTCTGGTGGGCCTGGAACTACACAGCCTGGGCGACGAACTGGATCGATCCGGCCCACCCGGCGGTACGGCTGCTGCTCGTGACGCTCATGCTCATCAGCCTGGTCATGTCCGCCTCGATTCCCGAGGCCTTCGGCAGTCGCGGCCTGCCCTTCGCCGCCGCCTACGTCGTCTTGCAGATCGTCCGAAGCGCCTTCGTGGTCGCCGCCTTCGGGAGGGCCCGTATGGGGCGCAACTACGCCCAGCTCCTCGCGTGGAGCTGCATCGCCGGCGCCGTCTGGGTCGGAGGCGCATTCGCCGACCCTGACGTGCGCCTCTGGATCTGGTTCGGGGCGGTAGCGGTCGACTACGCCGCGCCCTTGCACGGCTTCGCCCTGCCGAGGCTGGGCCGGACGCCGACGCGCGACTGGACGCTCGCCGGAGGGCACCTGGCAGAGCGAAACCAGCTGGTCCTGCTGATCGCGCTCGGCGAGTCGATCCTCGCGATCGGCGCGACGTTTTCCGGCCTGAGCTGGCGTGCGTCCGTCCTGGCCGCCTTTGCCGTCGGCTTCCTCGCGACGGCCTCGTTCTGGTGGATCTACTTCGGTCGCGCGGAAGCGGCCGTGTCGACCATCGCGGGCGCGGCGGATCCCACGCGCGTCGCACGTCTCGGCTACGCGTACGCGCACGGCCTGATGGTCGCCGGGGTGATCGTCCTGGCGGTCGCGATCGAGCTGACGATCGCGGATCCGACCCGTGGGGCCTGGGGAACCTCGACGGCCGTCATCCTCGGCGCTCCGGCTCTGTACCTCGTCGGCAACCTTCTGTTCAAGCGCGCGCTCGCGGGCGTCGTCGCCTGGTCACGAGTAGGCGCGCTCGGGGCTCTCGGCCTGCTCGTCCCGGTCGCAACCGGCGTCGACCGGCTCGCACTCAGTGCCGGCGCGGCCGTCGTCGTCGCCGTTCTCGCCGCCGTTTCGGGCCAGGGTTCCGCCGGCCCGAATCGGGAATAGGACAAGCATGGCCACCATCGTCGGAAGGCAGCTCGCGGGCTGCGAGGGGTTCCGCGTCGAGTCGCCGCGCGGGTTGCTCGGCTGGGTCGAGGAGACCTGGCTCGGCGCCGAAGACGAGACGGTCGCGCTCGCGGTCAGGACGATCGACGGCCGCGACGGGCTGGTCCTCGTCGAGGACGTCGAGCTCGTCGTCCGCGAGAGAGAGCTCGTGGCCATGCGGGCGCAGAGCCGGCTGCTCGAGCTCGATGTGCCGCGGGTGGAGACGTCATCGACCGGCGGGCTGTCTGCGTCGTGGCGAGCGACCGGGGAGGTGCTCGAGCCCCCGGACCCGCCGGGAGCGTTCGCCCGAGCGCTGCTCGCGATCCGCCCGTGGCGGCTCGCGCCGCCGCCGGCCGTCGGTGCGGAGCGCCCGCTCCTGCTGCAGCTCGCCATCCTCTACGCCGCGATCACCGTGATCGTGGGTCTCGTGATCGGGCTCGCCTTTCTCGCCGCCCGCCTCGCGGCCGGCTGACACCCGCTCGCGAACCCCCGGCCGCGGCCCGCCGGGAGGATCGGGCGCACGTGACGCTAAAGAGAGTTCTCCACGAGCCGATGAAGAGGTATCGGCGTGACCGAAGGGTAGGTGTGATGGATCAGTTCGGCAATCGAAACGGACTCGCGGAGCGAACGACGACAATCGAGCAGCCCGTACGACCCTCGCTCGCCCGGCTACTGGAGGACGAGGGACTGGTCTCGCACAACGAGGTCGAGCAGGCGCTCAACGAGGGGGAGCGGACCGGCGAGCGGCTGGGCGAGGTCCTCCTGCGCTGGCGGCTCGTCGAAGAGCGACAGCTCGCCCAGCTCCTGGCACGCCGTTCGGACCTTCCTTTCACGGAGGAGCACGAGCTCACTCCGGACGGCGCCGCGCTCGAGATCTTCTCGCCCGAGGAGGCGCGACGCCTCGAGGCCGTCCCGGTGCGTTGGGAAGAGGGCTCGCTCCGCGTCGTCGTCGTGGAACCAACCGAGGAACGGCTGGCCGAGCTGCGCGCGCGCATCCCGGGGGACATCTCGTTCTCGGTCGTCACCGCGCGTGCTCTGGACCGGCTGCTGATCCGAGACGATCAGCCGGTGGCGGAGCGGGCCGGCGGCGAGCCGGACGTGCCCGGCTTCGAGGAGCTGCTGGAGTCGCTGGACGACGAGACGGCGCAACTGCACGAGCTTTCGAATCGCGTCCAGGAGTTCGCTGCCTTCGTCTCCGAGCGGGACCGGAGCGCGACGCGGATCGCGAACGAGCTCGCAGCGGCCCGCACCGCGCTCGAACAGGAAGTGTCGACCACCGCCCGCCTGCGAGCAGAGCTCGAGGAGCGCGGGCGCGCGCTCGAGCAGGAGTCCCGCACGACCGAGGGCCTGCGCGCAGAGATCGCCGAGCGCGACCGGGCACTCGAGGAACAGGTCTACACCGCCGATCGGCTGCGCGCCGAGCGCGACGAGCGCAACCGCCTGCTTTCCGTCGTCAGGGAGAAGTTGGACGAGGTCGACGGCGTTCTGCGACCCGGGCCGGCCGAGTAGTCGCATGCGGCGCGTCCTCCTCCTCGCCGGCGTCGCCTCCATGAGCTGGCTCGCGTGGGCCTTCGTCAGCGGCACGGCTGCGCTGCTCTACTTCTCGGCCGCCCTCACGGCGCTGCTGGGCCTCCTCCTGCCGCCGGCTCTCAAGCGCCGCCGCGGCCGGCCGGCCGCCGAAGACACGGCGGCCAAGCATGAGGAGGCGCCGGTCTCCGCGCCCGCGGAGGCGCCGGCCGACGCGCACCCGCTGCCGCGCTTCCGCAAGGGGCGCGCGATCCGGGAGCTGGAGGCACGGCTCTCCCTTCGCGAGGACGAGAACCAGGTCCTGCGCGCGGAGAACCGCACCGTGCAGAGGGAGACGCGCAGCCTGAAGGACAGCCTGAGCGCGGAGCGCGAGGCCCTACGGAGCGCAGAGCAGCTGCTCGCTCACGAGCGCGCGGTGCGCCGCGAGATGGTGACCCGCCTCGATCGAAGCCTCGAGCAGCACCGGCGCGAGCGGGCGAGGATGGAGGGAGCTCTCGGTCTCATGGCTTCGAAAGGGGGATCTGGAGCGCTCGCCGATCCGCCGAGCATGTTCCGGTAGAAGCGATGTTCCTCAAGATCCTCCTCGTCGGCGCCGTCGTAGTCGCCACCATGGTCGTCGTGAAAGACGGGCGCGTGCTCGCCCGAGCCGGCCTCACGGGGAGCTGCCATCAGGTCTCCGAGACTGCCCAGGGCCTGACATTGCAGGCCTGCTCGCGCGGCAAGCTCGAGGGCTACCCGGATCTGACGCCGAGATCGTGCACGTCGACCGGCCTTCGGAGCAAGGTCGAATACTGGCGCTGCCCTGCTTCGGTCGTCAGCTCCCAAGCGCCGCGCTAAGCAGAACGGGTTCTAAAGGCCGGGCGCGTCGCTGCCGATGGAGCGTCCGTGGAGCTCGACATCCTCCTTCAGCGCGCCGTCAAGCTCGGTGCGAGCGACATCCATCTGAAGGTCGGCCGGCCGCCGATCCTCCGCCGCGACGGCGAGGTGACCGAGCTGATCGAATGGCCGCGGCTCACCGAGCGCCGACCTCGAGGGCGTGCTCGCACGCGTGCGCCTCGACCCCGGAGCGTGCCGCAATCGTTCCTCGCGACGGGCGAGCTCGACACGGCGTACACCGCCCCCGGGCTGCCGCGCTTCCGCGTGAACGGCTTCCGGCAGCGCGGGTCGGCCTCCTACGCCTTCCGCGTCATCCCGCGCATCGTCCCGGGGTTCGAGGAGCTCGGCCTGCCGGCAGGTGTCGAGCGGCTCGCAAAGGAGCACCGCGGGCTCGTGCTGGTGACGGGCGCGACGGGCTCGGGCAAGACCACGACGCTCGCGACGATCATCGACCACATCAACCGCACGCGCCGCCAGCACATCCTCACGATCGAGGATCCGATCGAGATCGTCCACCCCGACCGCGAGTGCATCGTCAACCAGCGCGAGGTCGGGAATCGACACGGGCTCGTTCAACGAGGCTCTGCGACGCGGCCTGCGCGCGGACCCGGACGTGATCCTGATCGGCGAGCTGCGCGACTCCGAGACGGCGCTGACCGCTCTGCAGGCGGCCGAGTCGGGACATCTCGTGCTCTCGACGCTGCACACGATCGACGCCGCCGAGACGCTCGGCCGCATGATCGAGTTCTTCCCGGGCGCGAAGCAGCCGAGATCCGCTCGATCCTGGCGGCCGTCCTGCGCGGCGTGATCAGCCAGCGGCTGCTGCCCGCGCGTCGACGGGGGCCGGGATCCGGCGGTCGAGGTGATGGTCATGAACGCGCGCATCGCCGACCTGATCCGCGAGAGCCGGACCGACGAGATCGGCGATGCGATCGAGGAGGGCGCGCTACTTCCACATGCAGACCTTCACGCAGGCGCTGATCGAGCTCGTCGTCTCCGGGGAGGTCGGAGAGGATGTCGCCGCGAACGCCGCCACGAACCGCCACGACTTCCTGATCTCGCTCGAGCAAGCGCTGAAGGAGCGGGCGGTCGAGACTGCGCAGGAGGACGCCGAGAACGGCTCCAACGAGGACGAAGAAGGGCGCTGGCCGAGTCGCCGAGAGGCTCCTCGCCGTCGACGGCCTGGAATCGTGAAGCGGCTGCTCGCCGCGGGCGGCGCTCGCGCTGGCCGCGCTCAGCCGGCAGCGCGGGCGCAGACACTTTCACGCTCGTCCGCCCGACCGCGTCCGCCGAGCCTTCCCAGCGCCTTGCGCCGAACCCGCCCGGCTCCGTCTCCGTCCCGCCGGCGGCCACCGGCCGGCACCGTCGATGCCGGCGCTCTCGCTCACCAGCTCTCGACAGCTCTGGAGCGGCGCCGGCGCCGCCTACGGGGTCCCGTGGCAGGTGCTCGCCGCGATCAACAAGGTCGAGTCGAACTTCGGGCGCAACATGGGGCCGAGCTCGGCGGGCGCCGTCGGCTGGATGCAGTTCATGCCGCGACACCTGGCTGCGCTGGGGCGTCGACGCCGACGGGAACGGCTTCGCCGACCCCTGGAACGCCGCGGACGCGATCTACGCCGCCGCACGCTACCTCGCCGCCTCCGGCGGGCAGAGCGACGTGCGCGGGAGCGATCTTCTCCTACAACCACGCGGACTGGTACGTCAACGAGGTGCTCGCCCTGGCGGCGCTCTACGGCGCAGGGCGCGCGAGGGCGTGATCTTCAAGCTCGACCGGCTGCAGGTTGCCGTCGACGACGCGCGCAAGCAGGTGGCGAGCAGCGAACGAACGACTCCTCTCCGCGAGGGGCGACACGCACAGGCGTGTGGTCGCCGAGGGCGCGCTTGCTCAAGCGCGCCGCGCCGAGCGCGCCTCCTGTCCACGAAACTCGTGCTCGAGCAGCGCGCGGCCAGGCTGACGGCCCGGCGCGTCGCCGCCGAGCGGCTCGTGAAGAAGCAGCACGCCGCGCTCGCGGCTGCGCAACGCGCCCTGTCCGCAGCCCGCGAGCAGATGCTGGCGCCCTCGTTCTCGTATCCGGTCGCCAGCGTGCTCGGCGCCCCGGCCTACTCCGGCGACTACGTCGTTCCCCGTCGGCGGAGGCCCCGGTGTCGCCAGCGTCGGGCACACGCACCACGACTACCCGGCCGCCGACATCGCCGCGCCGACCGGGGCCCCCGTCTACGCGCTCGCCGAGGCGTCCGTCGTCCGCGCCTGGCGCGAGCCGGACCCCCGCTGCGGCATCGGCCTGACGATCGATACGGCCGACGGCCAGAGCTGGACCTACTGCCACCTCTCGTACCTGGACGCACGGGATCGAGGCCGGCACCAGGCTCCAGGCCGGCGCATCGATCGGTCTCGTCGGGGCCACCGGAGACGCCACCGGCCCGCACCTCCACCTGCAGCTGAACCCGTCCGACAGGTATCCCCAGGACGAGGCGTGGTTCCAGAGCTTCGCCGGTAGAGCCTTCCGCTGGCAGGACGCTCCGACGTTGGCGACGGCGGCTCCGGTCTTCACAGTCGTGCCACGGCCGGTCGTGAAGTTCGAGCTCGGCGTCGTCTACTTCAGCAGTTAGCGCTCTTACCCCATTCGGGGGTCTTGAAGCAGCGGTGTCTACCGATGAACCAGTCGTGGGCATCCGGATAGTCGCCGCAATTCCCCGCCTTCTCGTGATCGGCGCCGCCGCGCTTTTCGCTTCGGCGACGATCACCCTCGCTGCCGGCACCACGCTGCGCGCGAAGCCGTCGACCCACAAGCAGGCGGCCCCGTCGCGCCACGTCCTGATCGTCCCCGACGTCCGCCGCCAGGTCTTCGTCTTCGCGAAGGGCATGCTCGAGGACGGCGGGCTCGGCTGGCGTGTCCAGGGCGGCGTCCACGGCTATCCGCCGAACATCGTCGTCTCGCAGTCGCCCGAGCCGGGCACGCGGCTGATCGACACCGGCGCCCCCGTCGTCACGCTCGGGCTCGCTCTCAACAGCAAGTACGAGCAGGCCGGGGAGCCCGAAGACGTCTCTCCCTACGGAACCAGCAAGGTCAAGCTCGTCCCGCGGCACCCCGTCAACCCGGTCGCCCGCACCGCCAAGAAGGCCCCCTCGCACCGGATGGGCCGCCGGCCGGCGTTCGCCGTGCCCGGCGCGCCCGACGAGCCCCTTCACGACCTGTCGCTCCCGGCGCGCGCCCACCGGTTGAGCGCCTGGCTCACACACAATCGGCGCGCGACGGAGCCGAACGTTCGCTACTGGATCTCCGAGAACGCCTGGATCGTCAACGGCGCGAGGGTGGGCTGGTTCGGCGGCGCCGCGGCGCTCAAGACGCTGGTCTCCGTCGACCGCCGGGCCGAGCACACCTGGAAGGTCGGCGCGGCCACGCGCAAGACCGCCCAGCAGGCTCTCCGCTTCGTGAAGGCGAGGTCGCGGTGAGATGGAGCCGCGCCCTACGTCGCCATCCTCGCCGGCTGAAGCAGGAAGCCGGCTTCACGTTGCCGGAGCTGCTGACGGTGCTCGCGATCCTCGGCACCGTGATCACGGCGATCACGGCCGTCTTCGTGACCGGAACGCACGCGGAAGCTGACATGAACGACCGCTTCCAGGCGCAGCAAGGCGCGCGGCTCGCCCTCATGAAGGTGCGGCGCGACATCCGCTGCGCGCGGACCGCCACGACGACCGGTTACAGCCTCACGCTCACGTTCCCGACCAGCGTCAGCTGCCGCTCGGCCCAGGGCGCCGGCGCGGTCACCTGGACGGTCACCCAGCTCGGCCCCAGCCGCTACGGCCTCTTCCGGGCCGGCAGGAAGTGGTCCGACCACCTCGAGTTCCACCCGAGCGATCCGACCAGCGTCCCGGCGTTCACACTGCTCGACGCGACGGTGACGACGCGGCCGCGCGTCCAGGTGACGCTGCCGGTCGACCTGCATCCGAACCGCGTCGGGGGCCTCTACACGCTCGCGGACGCGATCGCCCTCTGGAACGGGAGCAAGTCATCGTGAGCGCAAGGCTGGGCATGCTGTACCGCGACGAGCGCGGGATCGCGCTGGTGCTGGCGATGATGGTCATGCTCGTGCTTGCAATCGCCCTCACCTCGATCATCTACTTCACGAGCGCCAACTCCCGCTCCGCGTCACACTCCAAGGCCGACCAGAACGCCCTGGCGCTGGCCGAGGCGGGCACGAACAACGCCCTCGCGGTCCTCGAGAACCCGGCCAACGCGGTCTACCTGGTCTACGACCCGCTCGACGGCTCGCAGCCGCTCCTGCCCGCGAACTGGGTCAGCAAGAGCTACGACGGCGGCCTGGCCGAGTGGAAGGGCAGCTACAACTCTGACACCGAGCTCTGGACGATCACCGCGCGGGGAACGGTCCACAACCCGACGGGCCCTTCGGCCGCGCCGATCGTGCGGACGCTGACGACAACGGTCCAGATACACGTACCGCCGACATCGGACCAGGCCATCGAGGTCTGGAACTGGGTCTACGCGGCCGGCGTCGGCAATCCCTGCGACGTGACCTTCAACAACCAGGGCGCGATGTTCTCGTCGGTCTACGTGGTCGGCAACCTCTGCCTCCAGAACCAGGCGAACATCCAGCCGCCTGCGAACCTCTTCGTCGGAAAGAAGCTCTACAACGTGCAGCCCCAGACCGGCGTCGGCACGAAGAACACGCCCGTGCCGACCGCCTACATCACCAACGGCTGCCAGTACCAGTCCAACGGGATCTACTACCTGCCCTGCGTCCGGGACAGCGGCACGAACAAGGCGCCGAGCACGAACGTCTTCGCCACCACCCTCGCGACCTCGGGACCGCCGCCGCCGATCTTCCAGAACCTGCAGCCGCCGCACGTCTACTGGGACGAGCGGCCCGGCCACTCCTGGTACCAGCTGGCCTCACCCGGCCCCTACCACCCGTGCTGGGATACGAGACAGCGCCAGTACGGCCCCGACGGCACCTCGAGCAGCAACGGGCCCGTCCCCGCGTTCGAGCGGATGGTCTGGAACCCGTCGCAGGCGCGCTGGGTCGCCGACGACGTGTTCAACGAGATCCCGGGCGGAGACGCCCCCTTCGGGCCGTTCAACCTCACGCCGGACGTGAGCTACACCTGCCGCACGTCGCGGGGCGAGCTGTCGTGGAACGTCGCCACGCACACGCTCACGGTGCGCGGCGTGATCTTCATCGACGGCGACGTGACGGTTCAGGTCAAGAACAACGTCGTCTCCCGCTACCTCGGCCAGGCCGTGCTCTACGCCTCCGGCTCGCTCTACATGAACAACTCGAAGCTCTGCGCGGTGCCCGCCTCGAGCGACTGCGACTTCGACGTGACCCACTGGAACCCCAACGTCAATCTGCTGATCATCGCGACGCACAGCTCCGGCAGGCAGTCGGGTGTCCTCCCCGGCGACGGCATCGAGGTCAAGAGCTCGAGCTTCCAGGGCGGCATCTACGCCGACAAGAACGTCAACCTCGACACCTCCTCCCAGGTGCAGGGCCCGATCGTGACCCAGGGGACGCTGACGATGGGCAACAAGTTCGCGTCCAACTTCCCGGCGATCTCGATCCTGCCGGTCGGCGTCCCGGGCGATCCTCCGGTGCCCTACGCCGATCCGCCGAGCGGTTTCGGCGGCTAGGGCAAGCCGCTCCTCAAGCACCCGTTCAAGGGTGTCGATAAGGAGGGAGAGGATGGAACTCGCTCTCGCCAGTCTCGTGTTCTTTCCGGGCCTCGCCGCCGGAAGCTTTCTCGGCGTCGTCGCGAGCCGCGTGCCGCTGCGCCGGTCGGTCGTCAGGCCCGGCTCCACCTGCATGGGCTGCGGCGCCGCGGTCGCGTGGTACGACAACGTGCCCCTGCTCTCGTTCCTCGTGCTGCGCGGACGGTGCCGGCATTGCAAAGCGTCGATCCCCTGGCGTTACCCGGCTCTCGAGCTCGCGACCGCTTTGCTCGCCGCCGGCTGCGTGCTCGCGTTCGGCCTCACGGGATACGCCGCCACCGCAGCGCTCGCCTGCGCAGCCCTCGTCATCGTCACGGCGACCGATCTCGAGCACCGGACCGTCCCGAACCGCGTGGTGCTGCCGGCCGCCGCCGCGGTGCTGGCCCTGCACACCGCCGTCTCGCCGAGCCCGGAGTGGGCGCTCGGCTCGGCCGGCTGCTCGGCGGCCCTGCTCCTCCTCGCGCTCATCCACCCCGGGGGGCTCGGAATGGGTGACGTCAAGCTCGCGCTGCTGATCGGCGCGCTCCTGGGCAGGAACGCGCCCGTCGCGATCGCGCTCGGGTCGCTGCTCGCTCTCGCGCCGAGCGCGGTGCTGTTCGCCCGCCACGGCGCCGCCGCACGCAAGCTCGCGATCCCTTTCGCCCCGTTCCTCTCACTCGGCACGGTGATCACGCTGTTCGCCGGAGATTGGCTCCTGCACGCGTACTTCGGACTGTTCACATGACGTCCACTCTGCTGACCCCGTTCGACCCCGGAGGCGGGCCTGCGGCGGGCTGAGGCCCGACGCGCCTGCGGCGTATGCCTACCGAGAACCAGTCCCAGACGGCACCCGAGAACGCCCCTGAAAGCCGGGGGGCGCTCGTCGTCGACCTGCTCGACGCGGCCGGCCTGATCCCCGAGGACAAGCTCGCGGGCATCCGTGCGCGAGCCAGGTTCGTGCCGGTGCCGGAGGCGCTGATCGAGCACGAGGTCGCCTCGACCGAGGCAATCGCGCGAATCCTCGCCGCGAAGCACCACGTGCCTGTGGTCGAGCTCGGCCGGTCAGGCGTCGACCCGGACGCGAGCGGCCAGGTTCCCCTCCATGTGCTGGAGCGCGTGATCGCGGTCCCGTACGCGGTCGAGGACGGCCGCCTCTGCGTCGCGTTCGCGAGCCCGGGAGACCTGCAGGGGATCGACGAGGTCCGCCTGGCGACGAAGTACCCGGTCGTCGTGCAGGTCGCCGCCCGCGACGAGATCGAGAACGAGCTCCGGCGGCTGGCGCGTACGGCCGAGGCCTTCGGCACACGCTCGGGCGGCGAGGAGATCGAGCTCGAAGTCGTCGAGGAGGTCGACGATCTCGAGGCCGACGACGGGATCTCGGACGCGCCGCTGGTGCGCCTCGTCAACTCGATCATCTTCGAGGCCGCCGAGGAGGGTGCAAGCGACGTCCACTTCGAGCCGCACCCGAACGCCCTGGTCGTGCGCTACCGCGTGGACGGGGTCCTGCACGAGGTGCAGCGCGTCCCCAAGAAAATGTCATCCGGCGTGTCGACGCGCCTGAAGGTGCTCGCGAAGCTCGACATCGCCGAGCGCCGCAAGCCCCAGGACGGCCGCATGACGCTCGACGCGGCCTCGGCCGGTCGCCTGCTCGACGTGCGCGTGGCGACGCTGCCGACCGTCGAGGGCGAGGCCGTGGTCATGAGGCTGCTCGACAAGTCGAAGCGGCCGCCGACGCTGGAAGAGATCGGCTTCGACGAAGCGATGCGGGCGCAGCTCACGGAGCTGATCCAGAGGCCGACGGGGGCGCTCCTCGTCACAGGCCCCACCGGCTCGGGCAAGTCGACCACGCTGTTCGCGCTCTTGAACCAGATCAACTCTCCGGAGCTGAAGATCGTCACGGTCGAGGATCCCGTGGAGTACCGGCTCGCGGGCGCCAACCAGGTCCAGATCAACACGCGCGCCGGTCTTCATTTCGCGACCGTGCTGCGCTCGATCCTGCGCAACGACCCCGACGTGGTGATGGTCGGCGAGATCCGCGATCCCGAGACGGCGAAGATCTCGATCGAGTCCGCGCTCACCGGCCACTTCGTCCTCTCGACGCTGCACACGAATGACGCTCCGAGCGCGCTGACGCGCCTGAACGAGATGGGCGTGGAGCCGTTCCTGACGGGCGCGGCGGTCACGGCTGTCCTCGCCCAGCGGCTCGCGCGCCGCCTCTGCGAGACGTGTCGCGAGGTCTACACGCCGAACGAAGAGGAGCTGCGGCAGGCACGGCTGTCCCCGGAGGACGCGCCTGACGGGGTCGTCTTCTACCGAAAGCACGGCTGCGTCGCATGCCGGCAGACCGGCTACCGCGGCCGGATCGGGATCTTCCAGCTCCTGACGATGACCGAGAAGGTGCAGCAGCTCGCATCCTCGAAGGCCAGCCGTACGGAGCTCGAGCACGCGGCGGCCGAGGAGGGCATGCAGACGCTGTGGAACGACGGGCTCGCCAAGGTGCTGGCCGGGGTCACCTCGGTCGAGGAAGTCGCTCGCGTCGTCTCGTAAGCTTTGAGTCGCGTCGCGGGCTGAGAGGAGCCGCAGCTTGCGCCGCGACTACTCGGGCGCGTCGGACTCGGAACGCAGCCGCGTCACGCCGCGCGCGGCGAGATCTTCGAGCGAGAGGGGCGGCGTCGTGAACTCCGTCGCTGCCTCCCGAGCCCGTGTCGGACCCGGCGCCCGTGGAGCGGGCTTGCCGTTCGTACGCTCAGGCGCAGGTGGCGCAGCAGGCTTGCCGTTCGCACGCTCGGCCGGCGAGGGAGGTGGCGGGGATGGCGGAGCCTTCTCGGTGCGTCGCGAGGCTTCTCGCGTTTTCACCCGAGCCCGGTCCAGCATCTGCTCCACCTCGCTCTGCGCCGAAGCGCGGAGCTCGCTCGCCTCGCGGCGTGCTTGCTGGAGGATCTTCTCGGCCTGCGCCCTGGCCTGGGTGAGCTCCTCGGCGGCCCGCCGGTCGGCTCCCTCGAGCTGCGCGTGGGCCTCCGCCTGGGCGGCCTCGATGATCTCGACCCGCTCGCGCTCGATCGCGGCCTCGCGCTCGTGCAGCTCGCGCTTACGGGGTGCGAGCTCCTCGGCCAGCTGCGTGATCTGCCGTGCAGCCGCGTCGCGGGCTTCCTGCTCGATCTGCTGCGCGAGCTCGGTAGCCGCGCGAACGATCTGAAGCGTCTCCGCACGAGCCGCGCTGCCCGGGAGAGGATCCGGCCTCTCGGCGGCCTGCGTCTTCAGCTCGTAGACCTCCGACTGGAGCGCGGCGATGTGTCGACGGAACGCGTCGAACACCTCCTCGATCCTCCCCGGCTCGTAGGCGTTGCCGTTGCTGCGCGGCAGCGCGTCCGGCAGCGGGGCGCCGGCCAGAAGCGCCTCGTACGCCGCCGCCGGCGTCTTGATCTCGGTCGTGCCGGTTTTGGTCATTGCGCCTGGATCTCGCAGCCGAGGTACATCATCGCCTCGACGACGTCCGTCACGAACGACGTCGCCTGGCGCGCGTCCGGGAACCGGTAGGCGCGGGGCTCCGCCTCCGGCGCTTCCTCGGTCTCGATGGTGGCCTCGACGACGCACTCGTCGCCGTAGTCGAGCGCCTTCAGGCTTGCGACGGATCGTCCGTTCCTACGCGCCCGGCGGACGTAGAGCTCCTGGGGCTCCTTCTTCCGCAGAAGGCGACGGCCGCTCATCGCCGTGCGTCGGATACCGCCTGGACGACCGTCTGACGGTCGGCGAACCCCTCGAGCTGCGCGAAGATGCGAGCGGGGCGCATGACGACCAGCACGGCCGGCGCCTGCACGAGGCCGAGCTTCTTCAGGAGCGGGACGCCGTCGGCCTGCGAGAGCACGTTCAGCGAGACGTAGCCCGCGTGCGTGGACCTCGCCGCGGCCGCGGCCTCGTCACGCGCCATGCGATCGACGTCGGCGCCGGGGGTGACCAGCGAGACGACGACGACGCGGTTCGTGCGGAGGGCCTCGGCGACGGCCAGGGGAAGGCCGTGGCGGGCGATCGGCGCCGGCTTGGGAACCGTCGGCCCGGCAGGCGCATGTGGCTTGGCGGTCGCGCGCCCGTACGTGCGGGCGGGCGATTGGGCCCGCGCTGCTCTTCGCGTGGGGCAGCGTGACCGGGACGGTCGGCGTCGAGGCCGGCTTGTGCCGGCTCAGCACGAGCACGGCGCCGCCGGTGAGGACGACGAACATGCCGAGCAGTGCGACGAGCCGGAGCTGGTGTGGGGTCAGGGTCGTGTTCATGAGAGGCATTTCTCCTATCGGATCGTGGGGGCCTCGTTCGACCCCTCGAAAGGGGGATACAAAGAGGGCGCGGTCTCCCGCGCCCTCTCGAACTGCATGAAGCGAAGACAACTACTGGCAGAGGGCGCCCTCGACCACCGCGCCGCCGTCCGCCTGGCCGGAGGCCGTCGCGTCGGGGCCGTTGTAGTGCGAGGACTTGCCGCCGACGGTCATGTCCATGCAGTAGCCGAGACCGCCGTTGCGGATGACCGGGTTGCCGTTGAGCTTGAGGTTCGCGTCATAGCCCCTAAGCGCAGCGAGGTCCATGCCGGTGTAGGTGTCGTTGTCCGAGTAGAAGCCCTCGGCCGCCGGAATCGCGGTACGCACGTTCGAGCTCGCGGCGCGCTGGTTCGCGCGATCCTTGAAGCCCAGGTACGCCGGAACGGCGATCGCGAGCAGGATCGCGATGATGATCAGGACGACGAGCAGCTCGATCAGCGTGAAGCCGCTCTCATCGCGGGCGGCGAGACGCTGTCTAAGGGTGGTAAGCATGTAGCTCTCCTTCTTGGTGGGGAACGTCGACGGTGCGCTGTATCGGCGCCGAAGCCGCGCTGCCGCGCCCCCGAACGGGTGATTCGCGGGTGAGCGCACTCACCCACCGTGGGGGAGCCGTCGTGCCGGGGAGCCGCCGGCGGCGGCCGGGCTGGGCTCGCTTCCTCCCTGAGTCGAGGGATCCGGCCCGCGCGCGCCCTCGCGCGCGCGAGGGCGCGCGCGCGAGGAGTAGTCGTGTCCGGGCCGGCCGCGGGAGGTGCCGCTCCTGCATCGACCCTAAAGGAACGGCCGGGGTGCGCCGATAGCTCGCCCGGACGCCACCATGCCGCACACACCATTTGCCATCGACACGTTGCTGGAGCAGGTCATCGCTCGAGGCGCATCCGACCTGCACCTGACCGCGGGCTCGGCCCCGGCCATCCGCATTCGCGGCGAGCTGGAGCGCCTCGACGGCTTCGAGCCCCTCACGCCCGAGGAGACGCGCAACACGCTCTACGGCATCCTCTCGACCGAGCAGCAGAAGCAGTTCGAGATCAAGCGCCAGCTCGACCTCTCGTACGCGGTACCGGGCCTGGCGCGCTTCCGTGTCAACGTCTACTACCAGCGCGAGAGCGTCGGCGGGGCTTTCCGTGCGATCCCGCACGAGATCAAGTCCGCCCAGAATCTCGGCCTGCCGGACGTCCTGCTCGAGCTCGCGAAGCGGCCGCGCGGCCTCGTCCTCGTCACCGGGCCGACCGGCTCCGGTAAGTCGACGACGCTCGCGACGATGATCGACGAGATCAACTCGACGCGCTCGCAGCACATCATCACGATCGAGGACCCGATCGAGTTCCTCCACTCGCACAAGCGCTGCATCATCAACCAGCGCGAGATCGGCCCCGACGCGCTGGGCTTCGCAGACGCTTTGCGGGCCGCGCTCCGCCAGGACCCGGACGTGATCCTGGTCGGCGAGATGCGCGACCTCGAGACGATCGCGACCGCGCTCACCGCGGCCGAGACGGGCCACCTGGTGCTCGCCACCCTGCACACGCAGAGCGCGCCTTCGACGATCGACCGCATCATCGACGTCTTCCCCGCCGAGCAGCAGGGCCAGGTCCGAACGCAGCTCGCCGCCTCGCTCGAGGGCGTGGTGACGCAGACGCTGCTGCCGACCATGGACGGCCGTGGCCGCGTTCCCGCGCTCGAGGTGCTGCTGCCGGACGACGCCGTCCGCAACCTGATCCGTCAGGCGAAGGTCGAGCAGGTCTACTCGGTGATGCAGACGAGCACGTCGCGCGGGATGCAGACGATGGAACAGTCGCTTTCCGACCTCACCATCCGGCGCGTGATCTCGCGCTCGGTCGCGCTCGGCGCCACCAGCCGGCCCGACGAGTTCACCAGCGCGCTCGAGCGCAGCGGCTTCGAGACCGGTTCCGCCGACGAGCATCTGCCGCCGGCCATGCGCGGGCTGCGGATCGCGGGAGCACAGGCGTGACCGCGCCGTCGATCTTCAAGCGCGAGCTCAAGCTCCGGCGCCGAAAGCCGGCGGCCACGGGCAACGCCAAGCGAAAGACCGGCGGGCTCAGCCGGAACAAGCAGGTCGTCGGCCTCAAGGTCGGTGCGACACACATCGCGGCGGCCGTCGTCGCGAACAACGGCGCCCCGCGCCTGGTCGCGACCGCCAGCGAGCAGCTCGCCCCCGGGGTCGTCGCCGGCGGAGAGGTCGTAGAGCCGGCCGCCCTGGCCCAGGCACTCGACGCCTTCTTCACGAAGCACGAGCTTCCCCGGCGGAACATCCGCCTCGGCATCGGCAGCAACCGCATCGGCGTCCGGCTCTTCGAGCGCCCCGCGGTCGACGATCCGCAGCAGCTCGCGAACGCGATCCGCTTCCGCGCGCACGAGACACTGCCGATCCCCATGGAGGAGGCGATGCTCGACTACCACCTCCTGGACGACCCCGAGGGCCCCGGCCGCGTCCTGCTCGCCGTCAGCTACCGCGAGCTCGTCGACCGTTTCGCCTACGCCTGCCGGGCCGCCAACCTGCAGCTGATGGGCATCGACCTCGAGGCCTTCGCACTGCTACGGGCGCTCACGCAGCCGCTTCCCGACGGGAGCGAGCCGCGCCGGGCAGCCGTCGTCGCGGCCGCGCTCGGCCACGAGCGCACGACCGTGGCGGTCTCCGACGGGCGCGTCTGTGAGTTCGTGCGCGTCCTCGACTGGGGTGGCGTGAAGCTGACCGCCGCGATCGCGAAGGCGCTCGGCATGAAGGCCGAGGAGGCCGAGACGATCAAGCGCTCGCTCTCCTTCCTCGCGGATGCAGAGATGAAGCTCGAGCCCGCCCAGGCAAAGAAGGCTTTGGACGCAGTGAAGCGCGAGCTCGCCTCGCTCGGACGCGAGCTGGTCTCGTCGCTCGAGTTCTACCAGGGCCAGCCCAAGGCGCTGGCGATCGCCGAGGTGACCCTCACCGGCGGCACGTCCGAGCTTCCTGGCCTGGACGACGAATTGCAGCGACTGATGGGCGTACGCGTCCGCGTCGCCGACCCCTTCGCCCGCGTCGGGGCCCCGGATGAGGTTCCGGCGAACGGCACGGCCTCCCTGACGGTTCCGATCGGACTGGGGATCGAAGACTGATGCGCGCCGTCAACCTCCTTCCCCGCCAGGACACCGTCGAGCAGGCGAACAAGACTTCGGCTTCGACGAACGTCGTCGCGATCGTCGCCGGCGCCGGCGGAGTCGCGGTCGTGATCGCTCTCGCCGCCGCGTTCCTGGTCGCGAACGGGCACGTCAAGAGCCAGCGCTCCGCGCTCGACCGCGCCCGGACCGAGCTCGCAAGGACGCCCGCGCGCAACAACGGCTCGTTGGCGCGGAACACGCTCCTCAGCGCCCGCGAGCGGCGCGCTGTCGCGCTCGCCGCGGCCCTGAGCCGGCGCGTGGCCTGGGATCGCCTCCTGCGCCGCGTCGCGCTCGTCCTTCCGGGCGACGTCTGGCTCACGCAGCTCCAGGGCGAGACGCCCACGAGCACCACCGATCTCGCCCCGCCGTCGACGGAGCCGGCCACCGCAGTTGCCCCGACCGGCCTGACGCTGGAGGGCTACTCGTACTCGCACGCGGCCGTCGCGCGGCTGCTCTCGCGCCTCGCGGTGGTGCCCGACCTGAAGAACGTCCAACTTGTCAAGAGCACGGCCGAGGAACGCGGCGGTGTCCGGGTCGTGCACTTCACGGTCGCCGCCGACGTGCGCCGTGGAGGTGAGGCTCGATGACCGCGCCGAAGGTACTCAAAGGGCTCTCGCGGGAGCGCCAGGTCGCGCTCGTCTGCGCCGCCCTGCTCCTCGTGGCGATCCTGGGCTACTTCGCGATCGTGTCGCCGAAGCGCTCCGCCGCGCACAAGCTGTCGACCGAGCGCGCACAGGTCGAGGCGCAGATCGCGCGCAACCGGACCTCCGCGCTCGCACGGAACCTGCCTTCGATTCGCGCGGCGGACATCTTCCGCCTGACGAAGGCGATGCCGAGCGAAACGGGCATGCCCGACCTGATCCTCGAGCTGAACCAGCTCGCGAGCGACTCGGGCATCTCCTTCGACGAGATCGAGCCGCAGGCGCCGACGGCCGACAACTCCTACGACATCCACCCGATCTCGCTCACCTTCAGCGGCAACTTCTACAGCCTCGCGGACTTCCTCTTCCGAGTCCGGAACCTCGTCCGCGTGCACGACGAGAAGCTCGTCGCCAACGGCCGGATGCTGGCGCTGGGCGGCCTCACCTTCTCCGAGGGCAAGAGCAAGTTCCCGCAGATCGAGGCGGTGCTGTCGATCGATTCCTTCGTCCTCGGCCAGGCCGCCGCGCCCGGAACGACCGGCGCCGCGACCTCCGGCAGCTCGACCACCGGCTCCAGCTCGAGCTCGACGACCACGACTACGACGACCACGACCCCATCGGCGTCGGCCAGCGCCGCGCCCTCCTCCAGCCCGGATCGGTGATGAGAAGTGAATAAGCGCAAGCTCGACAACATCAAGGCCGCCAGGGCGCGGAAGCAGAAGCTGACCGTGCTCGGCCTCGCCGCCGCACTGGCGATCGTCGTCGCCGTCCAGGCGCCGCGCCTGCTGAAGAAGCATCACAGCGCGGAGCCGCACCCGCCGCTCCGGCCGCGACCACGCCGGCGGCTACCCCGGGCGGAACCGCGGCGACGGCAGTCGCGGCCCGACGAGCTCGACCCAGCTTCCGGAGTCGGACGTGCCGCCTCGGCGGAGCAAGGCCCAGCTCTTCTCGTTCGAGCGCTTCTCGAGCAAGGATCCGTTCATTCAGCAGGTCTCCGACACCGCCACGCCTGGCTCGGTGACCCCGGGAGCAGCGCCTGGGTCGGCGAGCCCGGGAGCAGGACCGGCGCCGAGCGGCGCGGGCCCGACGGTGACGCCCGCGACGGCTCCTCAGACGGCGAGCCCACAGGCAGCGGCCTCGCCGACGACGTCGGCGCAGAAGACGACGGCCGCCGCCGTCGATCGAGGTGAACGGGCAGAGCCAGACGGTCGGAGTCGCGCAGAGCTTTCCGGCGAGCAGCCCGACGTTCAAGCTCGTCTCGGTGAACGGGCGCCTGGCGCGGATCGGCATCGCCGGCGGCTCCCTCGCCAGCGGCGGCGCGACCGTCGCGCTCCAGCTCGGCAAGACGATCACGCTGATGAACACCACGGACGGCCAGCGCTACGAGCTCCGGCTCGTGTCGGTGCGATGACCTTTGCCGCCCGACTCGCGCTCGAGCGCCCGAAGGGCCGTTCCGGCGTCCTCAGGCGCCTGCTCGTCGAGCCCGGCGGCTTCGGCATCGTCGAGCTGCTGATCGCCCTGCTCGTCCTGAACATCGGCATCTTCGCCACGATCGCCGCCTTCAACTCCGGCATGGTCACGCTCCGGCGAGCGAGCCGGACCGGGACGGCGTCCTCGATCGCCGAGCGGCAGATGGAGCTGTACCGCGCGCTCTTGATTCAACGGGATCGTTCTGAGCGCGCCGGGCGCCGCCGACCCGGCGATCGATGCGACCCACACGGGCGATACGCACTGGGCCGGCTCGATGCCGTTCGCGGCGTGCCCCTCGGGAGATCCGGCCGAGGCGTGCAGAGCCCATCCAGACCCTGGCGGGCGCAGACGGCCGCCAGTACCGGATCGACACGTACCTGCGCCAGAGCCTGGAACAGCAATCACCGCCCTCGGCGTCGCGCCGCAGCCGGTCAAGGTCGTGGACGTCGTCGTCCGCGACCGCCGCACGAACAAGGTGCTGGCGCGGATCGAATCCACCTTCGACCGGTCGACGGGAGCGTAGATGGCCGCATACGCATACAGCGCGATCAACATCCACGGCTTCGAGACGGCCGGCGAGGTCAACGCCCCGACGCTCGAGGCGGCGCGCGAGCAGCTCCGCGTGCAGGGCCTCCTCGCCGAGGGGCTGCGCGAGCTTCCGGCGAGTGGCGACGACAGTCTCCGCACCGTCTTCAAGAAGATCAAGCCGCGTTCGCTCCAGATCTTCTCGCGGCAGTTCGCGACGATGATCGAAGCGGGCGTCAACGTCGTCGCCGCGCTCGTGATCCTCGAGGAGCAGACGGACGATCCGTACCTCGCCGCGGTGGTCGGCGAGCTGCGCGCCGACGTCGAGGGCGGGCTCCTCCTCTCGCAGGCGATGGCCCGCCACCCGAAGGTGTTCAGCTCCCTCTACGTCGCGATGGTCGAGGCCGGCGAGGCTTCCGGAATGCTCGACCACGTGCTCGACCGGGTCGCGATGCAGATCGAGAAGGAGACGAAGATCAAGCGCCGCGTCAAGGGCGCGATGGTCTACCCGGCGGTCGTGTTCACGTTCGCGACCCTCGTGCTGACGGCGATGCTGATGTTCATCGTCCCGATCTTCACCAAGATCTTCAAGGATCTCGGCGGCAACCTGCCGATGCTCACCCAGTGGGTGGTCAACGCCTCCGACCTGTTGCGCGCGCGCTGGTACATCATCTTCCCGCTGATCATCTTCACGATCATCGGGCTCCGCCGCTACAAGCGCACCGAGCCCGGCCGGCAGGCCTGGGACCGGGTCAAGCTCCGGATCCCGATGCGGATCGGCGACATCGTCCTGAAGGTGACGCTCGCACGCACGTCGCGGACGCTCGCGACCCTGGTCGCGGCCGGCGTCGACATCATCAAGTCGCTCGAGATCGCCGGGGCGACGGCCGGCAACTGGGTCGTCGAGACGGCGCTCGCAGACGTGCGCACGCGCGTGCACGAGGGAGTCCCGATCGCCGAGCCGATGAGCGACCACGCCGTCTTCCCGCCGATGGTCAGCCAGATGGTCAAGATCGGCGAGGAGACCGGCGAGCTCGAGCAGATGTTCAGCAAGATCGCCGACTTCTACGAGGACGAGGTCGACAGCTCGATCCAGTCGCTGACCTCGATCATCGAGCCGTTGATGATGATCGGCGTCGGAATGATGGTCGGCGTGATCATCATCGCGATGTACCTGCCGATGTTCAAGATGCTCACGCTGATCAAGTAGCGCGCGCGAGCCCCGAAAGAGCAGTCGTCGGGGGCTAGGTCCGGCCGAGCGTCTCGACCAGGCGCAGCGGGGCGCGGACGAGGCCACGCGCATCGCCGGGGTGCCCGACGTCGCCGCGCAGGAAGGCTGCGACGAAGCTCCAGACCGGCGGCAGCTGCACGATTCCGAACAGAACGCGTGGGAAGCGCTCGATCGCCAGCTTCGCCTTCCACGACGCGGCAAGCGTGCGGCCGAGCGCGGCCTCGAGGCTCGGGCCGTAGGAGTCGAGGCTCTCGGCGCGGCCCTCGAGCAGCTCGAGCGCCGTCCGGGCGGCGAGGCGCGCACTGACGAGCGCCTCGTAGATCCCGTCCCCGGAGAGCGGGTCGACGAGACCCGCGGCGTCACCGGCGAGCAGGACGCGACCGCGCATCGCCGCGTCGCCCGGCCGCCGCATCGGCAGCCGGTAGCCCCGCACGCCGGCAAGCTGCTCGCTCGGAAGGCCATAGCCGGCACAGGCCCGCTCGAGGTGCGCGCGCAGCCGCGGCCCCTCCGTCTCCCAGCCCCCGACGCCGACGTTGACGTGGTCGCCCTTCGGGAAGACCCACGCGTACCCGCCCGGGACGACGCCCAGCTCCACGACCGCCCGCCCGCGCCAGCGCTCCTCGTGCGCATGACCGTAGGGAACGTTCCCCTCGAGCGCGACCCCGTGGCGGGCGGCGCCGAGCCCGAGCGCGCGGGCGGTGAGCCCGTTCACCCCGTCGGCGCCGATCACGACCGGAGCGCTCGCGGCGCTGCCGTCGAACCGGATGGTCGCGCCGGTCTCGCCGAGCTCGAGCGCGGTCGCGCGAACGCCGTCGCGGAATTCGGCGCCGGCCTTCGACGCCTGCTCGACGAGGTGCGCGTCGAGCCGCCGCCGCTGCGTCATCAGCACGAGCGGCCCTTCCCCGCCCCGCTCGATCCGCCGCCCGTAGCGAAAGCCGAGCTCGAAGCGGTCGACCGTGTCCTCGACCACGTCCTCGACGGAGACCGGCAGCTGCCGCACCGCGCGGTAGGTCAGGCCGCCGCCGCACGGCTTGTCGCGCGGAAAGCGAGCCCTGTCGAGCATCAGCACGCGCGCACCCGCGCGCGCGAGCCGGAGGGCCGCGGTCGAGCCGGCCGGCCCGGCCCCCACCACGATCGCGTCGAACCGCTCCACGCGGACATCGTAGAGCTCGGTCGCGAGGGTCGCCCCGCTGCCGTCGGCCCTTACGCCCGGGGTCTGACCCCGGTTGAAGCGGTCGCCCACTGACGTCGACCCTTAGCCCGGGGTCTGACCCCGGTTGAAGCGGTCGCCCACTGAGTCGGCCCTTAGCCCGGGGTCTGACCCCGGTTGAAGCGGTCGCCCACTGCCGTCGGCCCTTCGCCCGGGGTCTGACCCCGGTTGAAGCCCGTCGACCATAGAAGCCGTGCAGCCTTTGCCGAAATCGCCTTCAAGCCTGTTGAAGCCGCTCGAACGCCTCAGTAGAGTCGCCGGAACGACGAGGAGAGGTGGGCAGGAATGAGCGAGGTTCTGGACACGGCGAGCATCGACGCTTTCGCCGAGAAGCTGCACGGAGGCGTTACCCGCCCGAACGACCCCGGCTACGACGACGCGCGCGCGCTCTACAACGCGATGATCGACAAGCGCCCGGCGCTGATCGCCCGCTGTGCGGACGTGGACGACGTCGCCTCCGCGGTCAACTTCGGCCGCGAGAACGGCCTCGAGATCGCAATCCGCGGCGGCGGCCACAACGGCGGCGGCCTCGGCAGCGTCGACGACGGGCTGATGATCGACCTTTCCGGCCTGAAGGAGATCGAGGTCGACCCGGACGCGCGGACGGCCACGATCGGCGGGGGCTGCCTGCTCCGCGACGTGGACGCCGCCACCCACCAGCACGGCCTCGCCACACCGGTGGGCTTCATCGGCTCGACCGGGGCAGGCGGCCTGATGCTCGGCGGCGGGATCGGCCACCTGACGCGCGGCTACGGCCTCTCGATCGACAACATCCTCGGCGCCGAGCTCGTGCTCGCCGACGGCAGCGTCGTCAACGCCGACGAGAACGAGAATCCCGACCTCTACTGGGCGATCCGCGGCGGCGGTGGCAACTTCGGCGTGGCCACGAAGATCCGGGCGCGGCTACACCCGGTCGACACGGTCGTCGCCGGGCCGATGTTCTGGCCGCTCGACCGGGCAGCCGACGTTCTGCGCTGGTACCGCGAGTTCATCCTCGCCGCACCGGAGGAGCTCGGCGGCTGGTTCGCATTCCTGAGCGTCCCTCCGGCGCCGCTCTTCCCGGAGGAGCTGCACCTGCAGAAGGTCGCAGGGATCGTCTGGTGCTGGACCGGCCCCGAGGAGGGCGCCGCGGACGCGCTCGCCGAGGCCCGCGCGCAGGAAGGGCTCCTGCTCGACGGTGTCGCCCCCGTGCCGCTCGACGCCTTCAACAGCGCGTTCGACGCCGTCTACCCGGCCGGCGACCAGTGGTACTGGCGCGCCGACTTCGTCGAGACGATCCCGGACGAGGCGGTCGACAAGCACCTCGAGTTCGCCGAGACGATGCCGACCTGGAAGTCGACGATGCACATGTATCCGATCGACGGCGCGGCGCACCGCGTCGGCCCGACGGACACCCCCTGGGGCTACCGGAACGCGAACTTCGCCTCGGTCATGGTCGGCGTCGACCCCGACCCGGCCAAGGCCGGCGAGATCCGCGACTGGGCGGTCGGCTACCAGGAGACCCTTCACCCGTACTCGGCAGGCGGCGCGTACCTGAACATGATCATGGACGAGGGCCAGGACCGGGTCCGGTCCGCCTATGGAGAGAACTACGACCGGCTCGCCAGGATCAAGACGACGTACGATCCGGACAACGTCTTCCACGTAAACCAGAACATCAAGCCGGCAGGCTGAAAGGAGCTTCGTGGCCAGGTACATGGTCGTCAGGGCGTTCGACTGCGGAGAGGACGACATGCCAGAGGTCGGAAGCCGCTCGCGTAGGGTGATCGAGGAGAGCTACCCCGAGATCGTGTGGGAGCACAGCCACGTGGTCGTCGGCGACGACGGGCACGTGATGACGTACTGCGTCTACGCGGCTCCGAGCGAGGAAATGGTCCGCGAGCACTCGAAGGACCTCGGACGCCACACGATCAAGGAGGTCATGGAGATCGCCGGGGACGTGACTCCGGCCGACTTCCCCGCCTGACTAGCGCATGAGCTGCCGCGCGTCCGGGATGTGGACAGCGGCCGCACGCGCAAGCGCCAGGCGGCGGCGGAGCATGCCGAGGCGCTCCCCGTCGTCCTCCGGCACGAGGTCGAGCGCCTCTCGGTAGAGGATCGCGGCCTGGTCCTTGGCCCAGCCGTGCTCGGCCTGCTCGGCGGCGCGGATGAAGAAGCCGAGCGCCCGTTCGGGCTCACCCGCTTCCCGCCAGTGGCGGGCGAGCGCGGTGGCAGCCTCGCCGAGCTCCGCCGTCGACTCCTCGAAGAACTCGGCCACGCGCGCGTGGCGCTCGCGCCGGTCGGCGCGCGGAAGGAGCTCGTAGGCGACGTCCCGGATCAGGACGTGCTTGAAGCCGAACTGCTGCTCGCCCTCGATGATCGGGCTGGTCTCGCGCACGATCAGGTCCCGGCGCTCGAGCGCTCCGAGCAGCTCGGAGAGGCCGTCGGCCTCACCCGCAATCCGCTCGAGCGCGCCGCGCCAGAACGTCTTCCCCACGACCGCCGCATCCACCAGGAGCGCGCGCTCCCCCGCGGGAAGAGCATCGAGCCGCGCGGCGAGAATCCCCCTGATCGTCGTCGGGAGCGAGCGGCCGGCCTGTGACGACTCGGCCATGGTCGCGGCGAGCTGCTCGATGAAGAGCGGATTGCCCCCGGCCGTGTCCGCGAGGGTCGACGCGGCCTCCGTCTGCAGCTCCCCGAGCCGAAGCTCCGCGAGCTCCTCCGCCTCGGCCTGACTCAGAGGCGCGAGCGGCATCGCCGTGTAGGCGGGAAGGCCGCCTCCCCACGCGGGACGTGTGTCGAGCAGCTCGGGCCTGGCGAGGGTGAGGAGCATGACGGGGAGGTCGCGAAGCCGGGCGGCGAGGAGCTCGATCAGATCGAGCAGCCCGCGATCCGCCCAGTGGATGTCCTCGAACACGAGCGCGATCGGCCCCGCGCGGGCGACGGACTCGATGAAGACGCGAACGGAGAAGAAGAGCTCCTCCCGGTCGTCGACCGAGCCTTCCGGGTCGAGGCCGAGCAGGATCGCGAGGTGCTGCGCGACCGTCTCGTCGCCGACGCTCGCGCGCAGCTTCTGGAGACCGAGCGCGGGCGGGTCGCTCTCGAAGATCCCGCAGAGCTCCTTGACCTGGGTCGAGAAGGCGAAGTAGGCGCTGCTCTCGCGATACGGAAGCGACCGGCCGTGGACGGTTCGGCCGCCGAGCCCCCGGACGACCGTGTCGAACTCCTGCGCAAGCCGCGTCTTGCCGATTCCGGCCGGGCCGAGCACCGTCACGAGGTGAGGAACGGACTCGCCGGCGACCCGCTCCCAGGTTCCCCGCAGAACCTCGAGCTCGCGGCCCCGCCCGACGAGGTCGCCCGACTGGCGCCGCTCGCCTGCTTCATGGAGCGGACGGAGCGCGATCCAGGCCGGCACGGGCTCGGCCTTCCCCTTCCCCTCCACCGCCGGGGCCTCCTCGTAGGCGATCGCGTCACGCGTCGCGGCGTGGGTCTCGCGCCCGACGATCACTCCGTTGACGGGCGCCGCCGACTGCAGCCGTGCTGCGGTGTTCGCGACGTCCCCGGCGACCATCGCCTCGCCGAGCTCGGGCCGGGCGCCGAGCGAGACCAGCGCCTCGCCGGTGTTGACGGCGATCCGGACCTGCACGTCGAGGTCCTCGAGCACGTGTACTCCGTCCCGAACCGCCAGGGCCCCCCGGACCGCCCGCTCGGCGTCGTCGCCGTACGCGGTCGGCGCACCGAAGACGGCCATGATCGCGTCGCCGATGAACTTCTCGACCACTCCGCCGAACGACTCGAGCTCGCGGCGGACGAAGTCGTGGTAGGGCGTCAGGAAGGCGCGGACGTCCTCCGGATCGAGCTGCTCCGAGCGCGCCGTGGAACCGACGAGGTCGACGAAGACCACCGACACGATTCGGCGCTCGTCCCTCGCCCCGCCGCGCGGAGCCTCGACCGACTGGCCGCAGGCGACGCAGAACCGGGCACCGTCCGGGTTCTCCTGCCCGCAGCTGGAACAGGTGATCACCGCCTAAGAGTAGAACCGGCGCCTGCAGTAGGTTGGCTCCATGGCCGTGATCGAGGTCGAGGACCTGACCCGCCGCTACCGGTCGCGCACCGGGACCTTCCGGCGCCGGACGGCAGTCGTGGAGGCGCTGAGGGGCGTCAGCTTCAGCGTCGAGCGAGGCGAGCTCTTCGGGCTGCTCGGCCCGAACGGCGCCGGCAAGACGACGATGATCAAGGTCCTGACGACGCTCCTGCTGCCGACCTCCGGCTCGGCGCGCGTGCTCGGGTTCGACTCGCGGCGGCAGGCAAGGCAGATCCGCGGGCGGGTCGGCTATGTCTTCGGCGGCGACCGAGGCCTCTACGACCGGCTGTCGGCCTACGACAACCTGCGCTACTTCGCCGACCTCTACCGCGTTCCGCCGCGCATCCGGCGAACGCGGATCGACTCGCTGCTGGAGATGGTCGAGCTCAAGGGCCGGGAGCGTGAGCGCGTCGAGACCTACTCGCGCGGCATGCGCCAGCGCCTCCACATCGCACGCGGGCTCCTCCACGACCCCGAGCTCCTCTTTCTCGACGAGCCGACGATCGGCCTCGACCCGGTCGGCGCCCGCGAGCTGCGCGACACGATCGGCACGCTCCACGAGTCGGGCAAGACGATTCTCCTGACGACGCACTACATGTACGAGGCCGACGCGCTCTGCCAGCGGATCGCCGTGATCGCGAACGGCGCCTTCGTCGCGACCGGGACGCCTTCGGATCTGAAGAAGGTCGTCGGCGACAACACGATCGTCGAGATCGAGACCTTCGGCGTCGAGGACGAGGTCGTCGACCGGCTGCGGCGAATCCCGGGAGTCCGCGCCGTCGGAGTCGAGACCCGGGACCAGGCGCAGGTGCTGCTCGTCCAGTCGGCGGTGGGCGCCGACGTCGTCCGCGCACTGCTGAACGAGCTCTCCGGCGAGGTCACCGGCAAGGTGATCACGCGCGAGCCGACGCTCGAGGACGCCTACGTCGAGCTGGTCCGGTCGGCGTGATCCCCGCGATCCTCACCGGGATCCGCCTCGCACCTGAAGCAGGCCTCGCGGAACCCGTTCGACCTGTCGGGCGTGATCGTCTGGCCGATCCTCTACGCCTCGATCGCCTATCTACCTGCTCGACGCGAAGAACGACCCGAAGCTGCTCCTGAGCGCGTCCTTCGGGGCCTCGGTGATGCTGATGTGGTCGATGGTCGTGATCGCCTCGAGCGGCGCGCTCGAGCAGCAGCGCTGGCAGGGGACCCTCGAGCTCGTCGTCGCCGCGCCGACGCCGCTGACCGCCGTGATCGGCCCGATCTGCTTCGGCGGCGCGCTCGTCGGGACGTACGCGATCGGGGCGGTGCTCCTCTGGGGCAACGTCCTGTTCGACGTGCCGGTGAGCATCACGCACCCGCTCGCCTTCGCGGTCTCGATCCCGGCGGCGGCGCTCGCGGTCGGCCTGATGGGCCTGATCATGGCCTCGACGTTCGTCCTCTACCGCGCCGCGTTCCACCTCGGGATCGCGACGCAGTACCCGGTCTGGATCGTGACGGGGCTGCTCGTTCCGCTGTCGCTGCTGCCCAGCTTCGTCCGCCCGATCTCGCTGGCTGCTCGCGCCGACCTGGGGCTTCCGCGGGATGCAGGAGGCCGCGCTCGGCGGGACGCCGTGGCCGGACATCGGCATGTGCCTCGTCCTCAGCACGGTCTACCTGGCGATCGGCGGCTCGTGCCTGATCGCCTTCGAGTACGTCGCCCGCGCCCGCGGGAGCCTGCGGCTGACGTGAACACGTTCCGGATCGTCTTCGTCGGCGGGCTGACCAGCTACCGCGCGCTCTTCAACTGGATCAGCCCCTGGATCTTCATCCCGCACACGCTCGGGTATCCGGTCTTCGAGATCCTCTTCTTCGCCTACCTGGGGCGGTTCGCGGGCGTCCAGTCGGACCAGTTCTTCCTGATCGGGAACGCGTTCCTGGCGATCGCCGTGACCGGGATGTTCGGGATGGGGCACGCGACGGCCGGGGAGCGGCGCTCCCAGACACTGGCCGCCCTGCTCGCCTCGCCCGCGAACCGGTTCGCGGTGTTCCTCGGCCGGGCGCTGCCGTCGATCGTGACCGGCTGCTTCGTGGCCGCGACCTCGTTCACGATCTGCGCCGCGATCCTCGGCGTGCACGTCACGTTCTCGAGCCTCCCGGGCCTCTTGCTGGCGACGCTCGCGGCGGCCTTCGCCTGCACGGCCCTGGGCTTGTGCCTCGGGGCGCTCGGCCTGCGCGGGCGGAGCGTGAGCGTCTTCGCGGACGTGATCGGCGCCTGCATGCTCGTCGTCTCGGGCGCGAACGTCCCGCTCCACCTGCTGCCGGGCTGGGTGCAGAAGATCAGCTCCGGGATCCCGCTCACGCACGGAATCGCCGCCGCGCGGGCGATCGCAAACGGCGCGAGCATCGGGGCGACCGGCGACCTGCTGGTCAAGGAGGCGCTGATCGGCTGCATCTACCTGGTCGCCGGGCTGACGATGCTGCGCGTGTTCGAGTACGAGGGCCGGCGCTCGGCCACGCTGGAGGCCTTCTGAGCGGCGCGGCTCAGTAGCCGCTGTAGCGCTCGGCGACCACGTTCTCGCCGGCGACGCCCGCTTCCTCCAGGGCGCCCTGCACTCCTTCGGCCATCGCGGGCGGGCCGGCGACCAGGTACGTGTAGCCGTTCAGGTCGCCGTCCAGGTGCGCGCTGAGGAACTCCGCGTCGATCTTGCGCGTCTCGCCGTCCCACCCCGGGTCCTGGGTCATCGTCAGGACCAGGCGCAGGCCCGGCAGCTCGTGCTCCAGCTCGGCGAGCTCGTCGAGGAAGGCCGTCGACTCCCGGTCGCGGTTCGAGTAGAGCAGCGTCACCCGGTACGGCAGGCCTCCTCGCGGATGTGGCGGAGCATGCTGCGAAAGACGGTGATCCCGATGCCGCCCGCGACGAAGACGAGCGGCCGCGAGCGTCGACTCCGGAAGCGCGAAGCTCCCCTTGGGCTGCTCGACGTCGACCTCGGCGCCGACCGGCAGCTCGCGGAGCGTGTTCTTGAAAGCGCTGTCCCGCATCCTCGTCGCGAAGCCGAGGACGCCCTTCTCGCCCGGCGAGGTGACGACGCTGATGTGCCGGCGCAGACCCCGCTCGTCGGAGTGGCCGGCGTCGGGGAGCGTGACGAAGAAGTACTGGCCCGGCACGAAGTCGACCTCCTCGCCGAGCAGGTCGAGCGTGACGAGGAGGGTCTCCCTCGCGACTTCCTGCTTGTCCTTGATCAGAGCTCGCATCGTCCAGTTGGTGACCGGCGGACGGCGATTCTTACCGCCCCGCCGGTAAGAGGGCCGGGCAGGGCGACACTGACGAAGGCATGAGCCGTCTTCTCGAGGGCCTGCCGCCCTCCGACCAGGAATGGGCGGCCGGGCTTCTGGCCGGATCTCCGGCGATCGAGGTCGAGGCCGGGGTGCCGTACTTCCCCGGGACGTTCGCCGACGCAGCGTTGCTGGTGGTGGAAAACGGCTCGCCCGCGGGATCGGCCGACGCCGCGACGGCTGGCCGAACCGCGACCTGAACGTGGGCGCGATCGTCTCGCTGGCGCCAAACAAGAAGCCGCTCACCGACCTCCTGAGGGTGGACGAGCCGACCCTGAACAAGGTGCTCGCGAGCTGGGGCCCGGGCAAGTTCGACGCGGAGCTCTTCCTCGACGGGAAAGGCTTCCGGCCCGACGGCAAGACGGCGGCGGTGCTGATCCCGGCCGCATTCGGCCTTGCGGGGGTCAACCTCCACACCTACACCGGCTGGGGCTCCGTGCCGTACTGGAACGCATTCGTCGCGAACCTCGAGATGCACGGGATCGGCAACTTCAGCGACGAGCGGCTCAACAATCCGAACCAGTTCCCCGTCGCCGCCCGCGCAGGCTTCGCGCACGTCCACCCGGCGCGATCTGATCACGTCGAAGCTCGCCGCGCTGCACCAGTACCAGCTGTCGCTGCCGGTGCCGCACTCGAGGCACTTCAACTCGCGCCGCGGCCCGCCGCGGCAGGCGATCTTCGACGGCAAGGGCCGCTGCGCCGGCTGCCACATGCCGCCGGCCTTCACAGACTCCGGCTGGAACCTCCACGCCGGCCAGCAGATCTGCATCGACAACTTCCAGTCGAGCCGCTCGCCGGACCTTCCGCTACAGGACGCGCCGCTCCGCGGGCTCTGGTCGCCAAGAGAAAGGGCGGCTTCTACCACGACGGCCGCTACCCGACGCTCCGGCAGTCGTCGATCACTACGACAGCTGCTTCAGGCTCGGCCTCTCCGCGCGGGAGAAGAGCGACCTCGTGCAGTACCTGCTCGGCCGCTCGAGTCGCCGGTAAGAACGCGCGCCTCGCGCGCACTAAGAAGGCATGCACACGCAGCAGACCGATGCCCCGGCGGACGATCAGCTCGTGCTGCGCTGGCGGCGCGACCGGCTCGCCGACGCGGGCTTCCCGCTGCCGCTCGCGACGGCGGCTGGCCCGCGGAGGGCGCTACGACCTGCACGCGCTGATCGAGCTCGCCGAGCGCGGGTGCCCGCCCGAGCTCGCGGCGCGGATCCTCGCTCCGCTGGACGAAGGGCGGGCGGCATGAGCGTGGCGCGGCCGCTACCTTCGGCGCGAGCTGGTGGAGCCCGGACGACCGTCGCATCGACCGCCTCGCGCGGCCAGGCCCCTCGATCCCGAGTCGCGCGAGTGGCTCCGCCGGCTGCGCTCCGACGGCGCCGAGCGGGACGCCGCCGTGGCGCGGCTGCACGCGCTGCTGCTGCGGGCCGCGCGCTTCGAGGTCGCGCGGCGCCGGCCGGCGCTCCCGCACCTGCGCGGAGGCGACCTCGACGACATCGCGAACGAGGCCGCCGACGACGCGCTCGTCTCGATCCTGGCGCGGCTCGACACCTTCCGCGGCGCCAGCCGCTTCACCACGTGGGCGTACAAGTTCGCGCTGCTGGAGGCGGCGGTCAAGCTGCGCCGGCGCGCCTGGCAGGGACGCGAGGTGCCGCTCGAGCCCGAGACCTGGAGCCTCTTCTCCGGCGCCGGGCTCGGCGCCGGGCGAGCAGGCCGAGCAGGGAGAGCTGCTGGCGGCCATCCAGGGCGGGATCGAGGAGGCGCTGACCCGGCACCAGCGGCGGGTGCTCGTCGCGCTCGCGCTGAACGGCGTGCCGATCGACGTGCTCGCGGAGCGACTCGGCACGACGAGGGGCGCCCTCTACAAGACGCTGCACGACGCCAGGCGCAGGCTGCGCGCCCACCTGGCCGACGTCGGCCTCTCGCTCGTATCCCTGGAGGAGGACTGATGAACCGATCCGGAGCTGAAGCAGGCCCTGCGGCGGCTGCTCGGGCCCTCGGAGCCGGAGGTCGGCTGCGACGAGTGCTTCGAGCAGCTCGACCGCTACGTCGAGCTCGAGCTCGCCGGCGCCGACGCCGACGGCGCGCTCCCCGGGCTTCGCGCCCACCTCGCCGGCTGCCCCGCCTGCCGCGAGGAGCACGAGAGCCTGCGCGCGCTCGTCGGCGGCGAGCAGGCTCTCTAGCCGGTAAGAACGCCCGCGGCGGCGACACAAAGGAGGTGTGGGCCAGACACGCTTCCACGGGATCGGGCTCCTGACCGCGCCGGGACTGGTGATGACGCCCAGGATCGCGACCGAGCAGCTCGTCGCAACCGCCGCCGAGCGAATCGGCAACCGGCCGGCGCGCGTGGCCGACGTCGGTACCGGCTCGGGGGCGATCGCGGTCAGCCTCGCCCTCGCCGCTCCGCGAGCGGAGGTCTGGGCGAGCGACGTCAGCGCCGCCGCGGTCACGCTCGCGCGGGCCAACGCCCGCCGCGTCGGCGTGAGCGACCGGGTGCACATCGTCAGCGGCAGCCTCCTCGAGCCGCTCCCCGGAGAGTTCGACCTGGTCGTCGCCAACCTCCCCTACCTCCCCCATTCCGAGCGCGACCGGTACCCCGATCTCCTCGGCGAGCCGAACGACGCCGTCTTCGCGGACGGCGACGGGCTGGGCCTGTACAGGGCCCTGCTGGGTTCCACCGAGGGGCGGCTCACCCCCTCGGGCGCGCTCGCCATCCAGCTGCACCGCCGCGTCGTCGTCGCCGAGCGCGAAGAGCTGGCGGCCCTGCGGTCGAGCCTGGCGCAGCTCGTGCCGGCGGCACCTGTCCTGCGCGCGGTAGCGTGAGCTCCGTGGCCGCGACGCGGGGGTACACGCCGGTTCCGCTTCGTTTCGCGCACCTCTCGCAAGAGGAGGCGCTGGAGCGGTCGCGCGCGTTCCTCGACCTCATGCGCGAGCGGCGCTCGGTGCGGCAGTTCGCGCCCGACCCCGTGCCCCGGGAGCTGATCGAGGACGCCATCCTCACGGCCGGCTCCGCGCCGTCCGGAGCGAACCAGCAACCGTGGACGTTCGTCGCCGTCTCCGATCCCGACGTCAAGGCGCGGATCCGCGAGGCCGCCGAGCGCGAGGAGAAGCTTCTCTACACGCGGCGGGCGAGCGAGGAATACCTCGACGCGATCGAGCCGATCGGCACCGACTGGATGAAGCCGCACATCACGGACGCGCCGTACGTGATCGTCGTCTTCGAGCAGGCGTGGAGCCTCGATCCCTCCGGCGAGAAGAAGAAGCACTACTACGTGCGCGAATCGACGGGGATCGCCGTGGGTTTCCTCCTCGCCTCTCTCCACAGCGCCGGCTTGGCGACCCTGACGCACGCTCCCTCGCCGATGGGCTTCCTGAAGGAGATCCTCGGGCGGCCCGAGAACGAGCGGCCGTTCCTCCTGATCCCGGTCGGCTACCCGGCGCCCGACGCCGAGGTTCCCGAGCTCGAGAAGAAGCCGCTCGAGGAGATCGCCGACTTCGTCTGAGCGGCGGTAGCCTGCGCGACGAGATCGCCGCCCTCGACCCGTCAGCCCCGGCAAGACCCGCGACGCGCGCGCCGCTCGCCGACGACGAGGTGCGGCTGATCGACTCGTACTGGCGGGCGGCGAACTACCTCTCCGTCGGTCAGATCTACCTGCTCGAGAACCCGCTCCTGCGCGAGCCGCTCCGGGCCGAGCACGTCAAGCCGCGCCTGCTCGGCCACTTCGGGACGACCCCCGGGCTGAACCTCGTCTACGTCCACCTGAACCGGGCGATCCGGGAGCGCGCGCTCCAGGTGCTGTACGTCACCGGGCCGGGGCACGGCGGCCCCGGGCTCGTAGCGAACGCCTATCTCGAGGGCACCTACAGCGAGGTCTACCCGCACGTCGGCCGCGGCGAGGAGGGGCTGCGCAGGCTCTTCCGCCAGTTCTCCTTCCCCGGCGGGATCCCGAGCCACGTCGCGCCCGAGACGCCGGGCTCGATCCACGAAGGCGGGGAGCTCGGCTACGCGCTCGCCCACGCGTACGGGGCCGCGTTCGACAACCCGGACCTGCTCGTCGCGTGCGTCGTCGGCGACGGCGAGGCGGAGACGGGCCCGCTGGCGGCGAGCTGGCACTCGAACAAGCTCCTCGACCCTCGCCACGACGGCGCCGTCCTGCCGATCCTGCACCTGAACGGCTACAAGATCGCGAACCCGACGCTGCTCGCGCGCATCCCCGAGGAGGAGCTCGACGCGCTGATGCGCGGGTACGGCCACGGGCCACTGTTCGTCACAATCAGGGTAGAAGACGCTCACGAGGACGCGCACCGGCGCTTCGCCGCAGCCCTCGACGAGGCGCTCGACCGAGATCCAGGAGATCCAGCGGGGCGCCCGCGGCGACGGGGCCACGGGGCGGCCGCGCTGGCCGATGATCGTCCTGCGCTCGCCGAAGGGCTGGACGGGCCCGGCGAAGGTCGACGGCGTCCAGGTCGAGGGCACGTGGCGCTCGCACCAGGTGCCGATGACCGACGTCCGCTCGAACCCGGAGCACCTACGCCTGCTCGAGGAGTGGCTCCGCAGCTACCGGCCCGAGGAGCTCTTCGACGAAGGCGGCACGCTCGTCGCCGACCTGGCCGCGCTCCCGCCCGACGGAGAGCGGCGGATGAGCGCGAACCCGCACGCAAACGGCGGCCTGCTGCTCCACGACCTCGCGCTGCCCGGACTTCCGCGACTACGCGTTCGAGGTCGAGCAGCCGGGCGTCGAGTCGGCGGAGTCGACGCGCGTGCTCGGCCGCTTCCTGCGGGACGTGATCGCGCGGAACCCGTGACAACTTCCGGCTCTTCGGCCCGGACGAGACGGCGTCGAACCGCCTCGGCGACGTGTTCGCGGTCACTGCGCGCGCCTGGGACGCGGAGCTCGAGCCGACCGACGAGGGCCTCGCGCCCGACGGCCGCGTGATGGAGGTGCTCTCCGAGCACCTCTGCCAGGGCTGGCTCGAGGGCTACCTGCTGACGGGCCGCCACGGCCTCTTCAACTGCTACGAGGCGTTCATCCACATCGTCGACTCGATGTTCAACCAGCACGCGAAGTGGCTGAAGGTGACGCGCGACGATCCCCTGGCGCCGGCCGATCGCGCTCGCTCAACTACCTGCTCAGCTCGCACGTCTGGCGCCAGGACCACAACGGCTTCTCCCACCAGGACCCCGGCTTCATCGACCACGTCGTCAACAAGAAGGCCGAGATCATCCGCGTCTACCTGCCGCCGGACGCGAACACGCTGCTCTCGGTCGCCGACCACTGCCTGCGCAGCCGCGACTACGTCAACGTCATCGTCGCCGGCAAGCAGCCCGCGCTGAAGTACCTGTCGATGGAGGACGCGATCCTCCACTGCACGCGCGGGATCGGCATCTGGGAGTGGGCCTCGAACGACGAGGACGGCGAGCCCGACGTCGTGCTCGGGTGCTGCGGCGACGTCCCGACGCTCGAGGCGCTGGCGGCGACCGCGATCCTGCGCGAGCGCCTGCCCGGGCTGCGGGTGCGCGTCGTCAACGTGGTCGACCTGATGCGGCTTCAGCCGGAGACCGAGCACCCGCACGGGCTCTCCGACCAGGAGTTCGACTCGCTCTTCACGACGAGCCGGCCGGTCGTCTTCGCCTACCACGGCTACCCGTGGCTGATCCACCGGCTGACCTACCGGCGCACGAACCACCCCAACCTCCACGTGCGCGGCTACAAGGAGGAGGGCACGACGACGACCCCCTTCGACATGGTCATGCTCAACGACCTCGACCGCTTCCACCTCGTGATGGACGTGATCGACCGGCGTCCCACGGCTCGCCGCGGCGCGCCGATCACCTGCGGCAGGACATGGTCGACAGCCGGCTCCGCGCGCGCGCGTACGGACGCGCGAGCACGGCGAGGACCCGCCCGAGATCCGCGACTGGACCTGGCCGGGCTGAGCGGCGGCGTGGCCGCGATCCTCGTCGTCAACGCCGGCTCGACGAGCCTCAAGCTCTCCGTGGTCGGAGCCGGAGACGAGGACGACGGAGCTCCGGTCGATCGCGGACGCTCCGGCGGTGCGACGCCGTCGGCGCACCGGATCGTGCACGGCGGGCGCGCTTCCGCGACCCGGTCGTGGTCGACGACGCCGTCCAGCGAGGAGCTGGCGGGGCTCGTCGAGCTCGCGCCGCTACACAACGGCGCCGGCGCTGTGCAGGCGCTCGGCGGACGCGCGCGCCGAACTGCCCGCACGTCCCGCACGTCGCCGTCTTCGACACGGCTTTCCACGCGACGATCCCGGCCGAGGCGGCGACCTACGCGCTGCCGCGGCGGGTGGCGCGAGGACTGGGGCATCCGCCGCTACGGCTTCCACGGCCTCTCGGTGCAGTGGGCCAGCGAGCAGGTGCCGGTCGAGCGGCTCGTCGTCTGCCATCTCGGCGGCGGGTGCTCGGTGACGGCCGTGCGCGGCGGCCGTTCGGTCGACACGACGATGGGCTTCACGCCGCTCGAGGGCGTGCCGATGGCGACCCGGCCCGGCTCGGTCGACCCCGGTGCGCTCCTCTACCTGCTGCGCGCAGCACCTGACGTCGAGGAGCTCGACCGCGAGCTCGAGCACGAGTCGGGCCTGCGCGGGCTCTCGGGGCTCTCCGGGGACGTGCGGGAGCTCGAGCGCTCGGACGATCCGGCCGCGCGCTCGCGCTGGAGGTCTTCTCGTACCGGGTCGCGCAGGCGGTCGCGGCGATGGCTGTGCCGCTCGGCGGGCTCGACGCGCTGGTGTTCACGGCCGGGATCGGCGAGCACTCCGCGGGCGTGAGGGCCGACATCTGCGGGCGGCTTCGCTTCCTGGGGGTCGAGCTAGACCCTGAGCTGAACCGGCGCGGCGATCCCGGTTCTGAGATCGCCGGCGAGAGCAGTGCAGTCCGCGTCGTCGTGCTGCGTGCCCGGGAGGACGTCGTGGCGGCGCGCGCCGCGCGGGCGCTGATGGGGGCGGGAGGATTCGAACCTCCGTAGGCTGAGCCGACGGGTTTACAGCCCGTTCCCTTTGGCCACTCGGGCACACCCCCGGGGTCGGGCATTGTAGCGATGCCCCGGCGGCGAGTATCGTCTCCGGGCCGTGAAGAACCGCATCGGATTGCGTGAACTGGTCGCCCGCGGGGCGGATGTCGTCAAGGGCGACGTCCGCTGGTCGGAGCAGCACCGCGCCTACGTCAAGGGCGCTCTGAAGTGCCAGAGCTGCGGCCACCAGGACCCGATCCGCGGGACCGTCCAGTACCAGCTCACCGACGGCACGGAGGTGTCGGCGGGCCAGAACATGGGCCTGCTCCCGAAGGACGCGATCGCGAGGTGCTGCTCCTGCGGAACGAGCTGGCCGGTCTTCCGGGACGGCGGCCGCGCGGCGATCGAGGGCGCCCGCGAGACGTCGGTCGAGACGGTCGAGACCGAGCGCTCGGTCGCGCCCCACCACACCGACCCGCTCGAGCTCGACAATCTGGCCGGTACCTCCCCGCTCAGGCACACCATCACGGTCAGCCAGGAGTGGACGCAGAGCGTCGAGGTCGACGCCGAGCAGGCGAAGGTCGAGAACACGACGAGCGGCGCCGACATCCCGGGCGTCGGCACGTTCGGCCGCAAGGCCGAGGCGGCGGTCAAATCGAGCTACTCGATCACGGAGGGGACGAAGAAAGTACTGACGAGAGAGTTCGGCTTCGAGGTCCCGCCCGGCACGAAGCGCGTCGTCTCCTTCAACTACGCCCAGGTGTGGCAGCACGGCGTGGCGCGGCTGTCGACCCCGAAAGGCGTGGTGGCCGAGATCCCCTTCAAGGTCGCCGTCGACATGACGGTGAACGTCGCCCAGCACGACACGACGAAGTAGCGGCCGCGGCCCGCGACCGGCGAAAGCAGCGCCTACAATGGCCGGCGCGCCCTCTTAGCTCAGTTGGTAGAGCACCTCCATGGTAAGGAGGGGGTCGACGGTTCGAGTCCGTCAGAGGGCTTCACGGAACGCCCTGCAAAACGGCTACTTGAGTTGTCTCAGTGGGAAACGGCTGTCACGCGCGGGCACTCGCGGGCACTACCTGGTGTTCCCTCGTCAGGCGTATCGGCAGGTGGTATTCGGCTTGATCAAGCTCATCCGAACCGACTTGACCCCCTCTGTAACCACGCAGGGACCTCGCCGAATCGGCGCGGCAGATCGAAATGAGCGGAAAAGGGGACGCGGGCGTCGCGCATGTGCAGCACGGCGGGGACAGCTTTGGGGAGAACCGGTGGTCCGTCGTCGGCGCTCAACCTAAGCGTCGCGTTCGGCGAGAGCGACGCGCACGCCAGGGCAGTCCCTCTATTTCCCGATCACTTCGAGCGTGGCTGCCGCCTTCTGCCTGACAGGCCAAGCCCTAGAAAGACAGCCGCAAACACCAAGAAGGCCGCGCCGATGCCCGAAGAATCACGGGTGAAGTCAACGATTGCGACGATGAGGAATGCGACCCCTGCGAGGACGTTGCCTAGTGCTTGCTTTGACATCTAGGTCACGCCTCCCCGGCGTCGTGGGCTAGCAGGGCGATCTGGACGCGGTTGTTGAGCTCGAGCTTCTCGAGCACGCGCGAGACGTGTGACTTGACGGTCGGCACGCTCATGTAGAGCTCGCGGCTGATCTCTGCGTTTGGCTTGCCCTGCCCGACCGCGACGGCGACCTCGCGCTCGCGTTCGGTGAGACGGTCGAGTTGCTCGCGGGCGTGCCGCTTGCGGTCGTCGGTCTCGCTGTCGGTCACGTGGCCGATCAGCCGGCGGGTGATCGTAGGTGAGAGCATCGGTTCGCCGGCGGCGACGGTCCGCACGGCGCGGACGATGTCGGCCGGCGGCGTGTCCTTGAGGAGGAATCCGCTGGCGCCGGCGCGCAGCGCGCGCAGAACGTCGTCGTCGGCCTCGAACGTCGTGAGGACGATGACCTCGGGCGCGTCGTCGTGCGCGCGCAGCAACTCGGTGGCGGCCAGGCCGTCCATCCCGGGCATCCGGATGTCCATCAGCACGATGTCGGGTTCGTGCTCGGCCACCGCGTGTGCGACCTCGCTGCCGTCCGCGGCCTCGCCGACGATCGTGATCTCCTCGACGCCCGCGAGCAGCATCGACAGCCCGGCGCGGACGAGCGCGTCGTCGTCGACCACCAGGACGCGGATCTGTTCGCTCAATTCGGCCACGGCAACCAGGCGCGAAGCTGGAAGTCGCCGCGCCTCGTCGAGTCCGTGCTCGAGGCTGCCGCCGGAAAGCGTCGCCCGCTCGGCCAGGCCGACGAGGCCGGTGCTCGCGCCGGGGATCTCCGACTCGCCGGCCGCCAGGACCGGTGCCGGGTTGCGCACCTCGATCGTCAGACCCTTGCCCGGGGCGCGCCTCCACAAGGAGGTCGACCGCGGCCGAGGCCGCATGCTTGCGTGCGTTGGTCAGCGCCTCCTGGACGATCCGCAGCGCGTGGCGACCGATCGCGTCCGGGACCGCGGCCAGGTCCGCGACGACGGACGTCGGCGTGCAAGAGCATCCCGGCGGCGCGTGACTCCTCGAGCAGGCCGGGCAGCGCCGCCAGCGTTGGCTGGGGAGGCTGCGGCGCCTCGCCGTCGGCCCGTCGCGCAAGACGCCGATCACAGCGCGCAGGTCCTCGAGCGCCTGGTGTGCGCTGGCGCGGATCACTGCGGCCGCGCGCGCGATCTCCTCGGGCGGCGCGTCCGGGCGGAACTCCAGCGCGCCGGCATGCAGGCTCAGCAGCGAGATCCGGTGGGCCAGCACGTCGTGCATCTCGCGCGCGATCCGCGTGCGCTCGGCGAGGCGCGCCTGCTCGACGCGCAGGTGCTGCTCGGCCTCGGCATGGCGTACCCGCTCGCGGCGCGACTCGCGGCGCCCGCGGATGAACATGCCCCACGCGACGATGGCCGCTAGGCCAGCACGGCAAGGGTGAAGAACGCCAGCGGGGCAGCGAATCGTCGTCGGGCTGCACGGCGCGGAACCGGGAACATGGCGAACTGCAGTCCGGCGACTAGGACGCTAGCTGCCAGCGGCGGTATGCGGCGACGGTGAACAGGACGATCAGGGCGGCAAAGCCAGCGGAGGACGAGAAGGCCGCATCGCGACGGAGGCCAGGCCGAGAGCGAGCGGCCAACGCCGCCGCCACCACAGGGCGAGGCAGAGTGTCGCGCCACCGATCACGTCGAAGACCAGCAGGGGCCCGTCCAGCCCGCGGCCGACTTGGTCATGCCAGCGCCGGCCGCCAAACGCAACCGCCAGCAGGAACAGCGAGCATCGATGACCCAGTCGAACCGCGAGCGGCGCAGAGGGCGGATCCTCGTCCCCGGGAGCGACGAGCAGGGTGGACAGGAGGCGGCGAGCGGTCACTCGGGTCAAGCGTAGGTGGCTCGGCCACGGTTGGACACCGACCGAAGTCGATCAGATCGCCGACTTTCGTCGGCCCAACGAGTCGCCGTATGGCCGATTGCGGCGACGCGGCGCTCAACCGATCCTGGGGCTGTCATCCGAAAAGGAGTTCCCATGCTCGCTCGCCTCGCTCACGCCACCACCCACCACCGCAAGGCCATCATCCTGGCCTGGCTGGCCCTCACCATCTTTGGCGGCTTCTCCGCCTCCCAGGTGTCGCAGAGGTGGCTCCAGTCGTTGTCGATCCCCGGCTACTCGGCCTACGAGGCGAACCAGAGGTCGCTCGATCGATTCGGGACCGGCGATCGCCCTCCGAACGTCGTCCTGTTCAAAACGAAGGGCGATGCGACCAAGAGCGAAGCGATTCGCGCGTCGATGGAACGAGCGCTCGAGGCCAGTCCGGGTGCGCGGGCGAGCTCGTTCTTCTCGACAGGGAGCTCCGCGTACGTCTCGAAGGACGGGCACACGACGTTCATGGAGCTCTACCCGGCCGGCGCGGCGGACATCAGCGCGAAGAGCGGCGCGGAGGCAATCCTTGCTGCTGCGAAGATGCGACTGCCGAAGGGCGTCTCAGTCCACGTCACCGGCCGCGACGCGATCATGGAGGCGAACCAGAACGGCGACACGGGAGGGCCGAGCCTCCTCGTCGAAGCGCTGATCGGCGGCCTCGGGGCGCTCGTCATCCTCTTCTTCGTCTTCGGAACGCTGCCCGCGGTTCTGTTGCCGATCGCGATCGCGGTGTCTTCGATTCTCAACACCTTCACGCTCGTCTGGCTCCTCACCTACGTCACGGACGTGTCGATCATCGTGCAGTTTCTGATCGCGCTCGTCGGCCTCGGTGTCGCGATCGACTACGCGTTGCTGATGATCTTCCGCTTCCGCGACGAGCTGCGCGAGGGGAGAGACGTGGAGACGGCACTCGTCGAGACGATGACGCACGCCGGCAAGGCCGTGATCGTCTCGGGCACGACCGTCGCGGTCGGATTGCTGTCGCTGATCGTGCTGCCGATGCCGTTCATCCGCTCGGTTGGCATCGGCGGGATGCTGATCCCGGCCGTATCGGTGCTCGCGGCGATCACGCTGCTACCGGCATTGCTGGCGGTGCTCGGCACACGGGTCAACAGTCTGCGCCTGCTGCCGAAGCGGCTGGTCGACCGCGGTCACCCCGAAGACGGGGCCTGGGGGCGCTGGGCGCGATTCGTCAACGCGCGGCCGATACCGATTGCCGCAGTTGGGCTCCTGATCACCGGTGTGTTCGTCTTCTACGGCTTTCAACTGAAAGCGAGCGAGGCCAAGCTGGAAAACGTCGCCGGTAACGGTGATGCGATGGTGGGCCGGAACGCCCTCAAGACGGCCGGGATCACGCCGGGCGTGCTGAAGCCGCTCGACGTGCTCGTCGAGAAGGGTGGCGACCCGGTAGCCGTCGCAGCGCGACTGGGCGCCGTCGACGGGATCACCGCCGCCGCCGCGCCGAAGGACTGGCGCAAGGGAGACGCCGCGCTCGTCGAAGCGTTCCCGGCCGTCGACGGTGCCGATTCCAGAATCCAGGCGATCATCGATCGCTCCAAGGCCGCGCTGAAAGGAAGGGACGCGACCGTCGGCGGGACAGCGGCCGTCGATCGCGACCTCGTCCATGCGATCTACGGCAACTTCGCGTACCTGCTTGCCTTCGTGCTGGCGCTGACCTACATCCTGCTTGCGCGGGCGTTCCGATCACTCGTGCTGCCGCTCAAGGCCGTGCTCCTCAACCTCGTGTCGCTCGCGGCAGCGTACGGGATCTTGGTCATCGTCTTCCAGCTCGGGCACGGCTCTGGGATCTGGGGGGTCGACGCGATGCAGGCGATCAGTCCCTGGATGCCGATGATGATTTTCGCCTTCCTCTTCGGGCTCTCGATGGACTACGAGGTCTTCATGCTCACGCGCATGCGCGAGGCCTACGACGAGACCGGCTCGACGTCGAAAGCGGTCGAGCTCGGCCTCGCCCGCACCGGCAAGCTCGTAACGAGCTCCGCGCTCGTGCTGATGTGCGCCTTCCTGGCTCTCTCCTCGGGGCCAGGCTTCGAGATCAAAGAGCTCGCAATCGGACTCGCCGCCGGAATCATCTTCGACGCAACGGTGGTTCGCGCCTTGCTCGTGCCGGCCACGATGCGCTTGCTTGGCAACGCCAACTGGTGGATGCCGAAGTGGACGCGGACCGTGCTTCGCATCCCGCACTCGAAGCCTGCAGCCAGGATCGCGGCCCCACCGACACCCGTCGCCTGATTGGGCGACAGAGAGGTTCTCCAATGCAAAACGCACCGCCTTATCCGCTTCAACTCACCGGCGAGCTCTCGCCGCGGCTCAGCCGCGGGCTCTGGCTGGTCAAGTGGCTGCTGGCGATCCCCCACTTCGTCGTGCTCTTGTTCCTCTGGATCGCGCTTCGCAGTAGTCAGCGTGGTCGCCTTCTTCGCGATCCTCTTCACCGGCCGCTACCCACGGGGTCTGTTCGACTTCAACGTCGGCGTCCTTCGCTGGACCTGGCGCGTCGGCTTCTACAGCTACAGCGCACTCGGCACCGACCAGTACCCGCCCTTCACGCTCAAGGACGCGCCCGATTACCCGGCCCGGCTCGAGGTCGAGTACCCCGAGTCGCTCTCACGCGGGCTGGTGCTCGTCAAGTGGTGGCTTCTCGCCCTGCCGCACTACCTCGTCGTCGCGGTGTTTGCCGGCGGCGCCTGGGCGGCGTGGACAGGGCTCGGCAGCGAGTGGATGTGGAGCTCCGGCGGCCTGGTCGGCCTGCTGGTCTTCTTCGCCGGCGTCGTGCTGCTCTTCACCGGCCGCTACCCGAAGTCCCTCTACGAGTTCGTGCTCGGGATGAACCGTTGGGTCTTCCGCGTCGTCGCCTACACGGCGCTGATGACCGACGTCTACCCGCCTTTCCGGCTCGACATGGGCGGCGGCGAGCCTCCGACAGACACCATCGTTCCGGCCATCGCGCCGGCGTTGGCGCAGTAGCGGTGACTTGGTCGAACCGTCCCTTCGTCGGTCCCCTGTCGTCGGACGCCTCGGGCACACTTAGAGACGTCCACCCGTGCTCCTGTCGCAGCTCACGGGTCGTGATTGAACTCCCACTGGCGCCGGAGGCGCACCGGTGCGCGAGGGAACAGTGAGGGAACACCAGCGCGGGCGCGCGCGTCCACGCGCGGTCACTCGTCTTCGGCCGTTTCCTTCTTCTTGCGGGGCTTTCGTGCCCGCGAGTTCCCGCGCTTGCCCGCGCTTCCCGCCTCGCCGCTCGATGGTAAGGAGGGGGTCGACGGTTCGAGTCCGTCAGAGGGCTCTTTGAAGTACAGAACCGCTGCAAAAGGCGGCTTTCTTGTTGCCGTGATGGACACTGCGGAGCACCTCCTTCGTAGGGAGAGGGTCGATGGTCGTCCGACACAGAGGGAGAAATCAAAACGCCTGCAAACACAGCGCTGCCGGAACGCCAACTGCTGAGCGTTCGACCTGGGGACAGGTCTTGGGGACAGATTTGTCCAGGCGCGTCCCGATGACGTGCTTATCAATAAGGAGAGTCTCGTTGCCGCCACCGGCCATGAAGATCTCCTCCGTGTTAGAGAGGAGGTCGATCGATGCCGCTAATGCGTGTCTGTGCCGGCTCGGTGACGATCGGTGTCGCGGGGAGCGAGGCCGTCGCCCTCCGTCGCTGCCCAGCTCGCGAGAGAGTGAGCGACTCTGCGGAGCGTGATCCCGGCTCGGCGATGTAGACGACAAGCATCAGGCCGGGATCGGCAATGACCTCGAGTCGGTCGTAGTTGAATTCGAGTTCGCCGACGATCGGGTGGTTCAGCTGCTTGACGCCTTTGGTGTGTAGCCCGGACGTTGTGGGCGGCCCAGAGGGAACGGAACCGTCGCTGTTGGTCATCCACCGACCGCACCGGCTCATCTATGCTCAGGCCCTTCGTGGCATTGATTAGTTAGTATGCTAAGTATCTAATCATGACTGGACATGACGGTTACAAGGCGCTTGCCGATCCGACGCGGCGTCAGATCTTGAAGCTGCTTCGGGAGGGAGACCTGCCCGCAGGGGCGATCGCCGAGCAGTTCGAGATGTCGTGGCCGTCGGTCTCGCGCCACTTGAGCGTGCTCGCCTCGGCGGACCTCGTGCAAGCGACCCGACACGGGCAACAGCTCGTCTACTCGCTGACCACCTCCGTTCTCGCCGACATCGTCACCGAGCTCGCAGACATGGCTCACCTCAACCAATCGCCGGCCAAGCCGCGACGCCGCAAGGCACCAACAGCCACCACCGCCGGCTCATGAAGAAAGGAGTAGGTCGAAAATGAACGGGGTTGGACTCGCAGTGCTGCTCATCGCGGTGAGCGTGGTTTCCTGCACCGCCGGCTGGGTGTTCCGTGACGCACGCGCTCGCGGACTACCGCTTCGCAAGGCACTGACCTGGGCGGTGCTGTCCTCGCAGGAGTGGCCGCTGTTGTTTCTCCTCTATCGCCGCGTTCGCCCGCGCCGCCTCCGCGGTAACGAGCGCGCTGCCGAGGCGAAAGCGTGAAGCGCTCGCGTAAGGCCGCACTCGTCGCCGCGGGCGCCGTCACCGTCGCAGAGGCAGAGTCGTTGCGCGCCGTCGCGGGTCGTGGCTCGGGGCCGACACCATCGTGCGCTGCAGAAGCGGTCATCTGTTCACAACATTCTGGATCCCCGGCGGGTCGCTGAAGGCAGTGCGGCTCGGCCCGTGGAGACTGCAGCATTGCCCCGTCGGCAGACACTGGACACTCGTCACCCCCGCCCGAGCATCAGAGCTCACCTCCGACGAGCGAGAGACCGCGCGCCGGCAGCACGACGTTCCCATCCCGTGACAGTCCGACGCCACGCACCGATCGACGCCACGTCCGGACTTACTCGAAGTGGATCAAACGGCACCCAATGACGACGGCACCATCGTCTGCGACGAGACCGGCCTGGTCATCAGTCGCTACTACCCATGGGGAAGCAAGCGGATCCCCTACACCGCGATCAGATCGGTCAAACGCCTTCCGATCCGGATCAGGCGATGGAGACTCTACGGCTCAGGAGACTTCGTCCACTGGTGGAACCTCGACCTCAACCGACCGAAGAAAAACATCGCCATCGACATCGACATCGGCCGCCGAGTCCACCCCACGATCACCCCGAACGATCCAGACACAGTCGAACAGGTCCTCAACCAGCACATGACCAACGCGAGCCGACGATGAACGCTCGAGTTGCTGGCTTCGATCCCAGATCCTGAACGGCGTCCGCGTCGTCCATAACAGCGGCGGAAGACCCTTCGCGAGACGCTCCGGCGGGCCGCCAGGGTTGGCACACGAGGACGACGCTCCGCTGTCGGCTTGGCCTGAGCGGTTCCCCGGCCGCTGGGCGACAGCAAGCCGGATCGCAGGAGATCTCCGTCGGCGTATCGCCGAGGTCAGCTATCGCCTACAGGAACTCGTCGCCGACCGGACACTCACTTCGGCCGAGCCATGGCCGGCGGGGAGCTGTGGCTATCAGCCGACCGGGCAGGAGATGCAGCTGTTCGGGCGCAGATTCCATCGAGGACGAACGCCAATGGCTACTCGATGAACTGGCGCGATGGGCGTCTCTCCATGACGGCAAGGCACCAGCGGCAGGTCGACTGGTCGAAGCCGAACGACCCGCACAACGAGTGGCCCCGCTGGGGACCTCGTCCGCGACTTCTTCGAGGGCGAAGCGCTCGAGCACGGCGCTCTCCTGCTCGAGCAGATCGAATCGGTTGACACCCGCGCTCGCGACGATCCAGCAACGGCTCACTGCACATAACGCCGAAGCCTGCGACGCTCGGGTTCGCGGACACCATGGGGTCGAGGCGCCGGCGAGGGGCTCAAGGCTGCGCGACGCCTACGCTGGTCATCTTTTCCGCGAGTGGATCCGCACCTCCGTATGGCAGCGGCAGCTTTCTGCGTTAGGTACGCCGTGCCGCTGCGCTGATGCGAAACCGCCAACGAGCCAAGCGCAAGCGCGACCGTCGGAACCATCAGCAGCAGGACTAACCCGCTCCCGAGGTTGTCGCTGACGCCGTAGGTGGTGAGGTCGGCAGCCCCGCTGTTGTGGAAGTCCCGGGGATCAGCCCGGAGTCGTAAGGACCACCCGCGTTCATGTAGGTCACGGTCACCCAGACGATGAACACAGTCAAGCCGCCGACAAGTCCACTCCAGAGCGCGGTGAGCGTGCCTGTCCGCGAATCGTGAGTGCGATGTCCCGCGACGGCGGCAACGAGTGCCGGGCCAAAGAGCGCGATGAGAAGCGGAAGGAACACCCACCCCTTGAGAGCCGTGGGCGGCGAGATGCCGAGAAACCAACCGGTGTCTATTCTGCAAGTCCTCCCGCTACGCCATAGCGACGCGCAGTAACTGAGCGTTGAGCGTCGCCTCTGGAGAGAAAGACCCGCGAGCGCGGTGTACGCAAGAAGCGTC
>CAWAAD010000006.1:0-295137 GCA_963779895.1 uncultured Actinomycetes bacterium
TGAAGACGCTCGAGGCTAGCGCCGGCGTAGAGCGTCGCCTCGTAGCGTTGGATCTGCTGCTCAGGGACGCCAAGCCGCTTGGCGAGCTCACGCTGTGTGAGGCCCGCCGCGATGCGGCCCTCGATTAGGACGATCGGTAGCTCTCGGAGGGAGCGCGCCTTGCGGCTCTTCACCTTGCCAGCCTTGAGCGCCTCGTACCGGTCGAGCTGCTCTCGGAGCACGGCGAACTCACTCTCGAGCGAGTCGATCATCGCCTGGTGGATGCGAGGGTCCACGTCGGGACTCGGATCGCGTCCACGCGCAGCCGTGATCGCTTGCTCGAACTTCCTCGCCTCGGACTTCGTGATGCGGTACTGGCGCTCATTGGTGATCACGGCAGATCCCCCAGGTCGAGAGCGACGATGCCCTTCCGCTCTCCGGTGAGCTTGTCGCGCTGGAAGTAGTCGAGGTACCGCGTGCCGTCGGGAGCGGCGGCCGCTTCAGCCGGGAAAAGCTCGCCGCGGAACCGCTCTTTCTGCGCCGCACGGGCGTTCGAGAAGTCCAGCAGCACGGGGTCGAGGAGTCCGGCGTCGACGCCGGCGATCTCCCAGCACGCGTCGAAGTCGCCCGGCGCCTCCTTGGCGGTGACGAAGCTGCCGTCGATGTAGACACGCCGGCAACCTGCGCCCCGCAGGCTCTCGAGCGCTTCGCGAAGGCCGGCGAGCACCTCTCGCCGCCAAGCCGTGCCGCCGAAGCGAGTGCCGATGTCGTCCCAGGTTGCTTCATGGATTCCAGGTGGCAGGTTCCCGCCTTCTCCGAAAGGCGGGATCGTCACAACACAATTCTACTGTTGTGTTGCTCCTCGCGCAATGGTCGCGCGGCGGCGCGGTCCGCGTCGACGAGCGCGGCGGCCTCTGCCTCCGAGCCCGGCATGAGCTTGCCGTAGAGGTCATACGTCGTCTGGATCGACGCGTGGCCCATGTACGTCGTGATCGCCTTCGCGTTGACGCCGGCGGCGATGAGGACCGATGCGAACGTGTGCCGCGCTTCATGTAGCCCGATCGGCTGCGAGGCAGGCTCGCCTCCACGCTCGCTGAGCACGGCGCCAGAGGTTCGACGGTTGGAACGGCGTGTCGCCGCCAAACACGAGCCCGTCGGCCCGCTCCTCGCTGGCCTTGTGCGCCACGAGGATGTCGCGAAGCGCTCCGACGATCGGGACCGTTCGGCGTCCGGCGCGGCTCTTCGGCTCGATCTCGACGTGCGCCTTCTCGTCGTACGCCCGCTCGACACGGATCGACGCCGTTCGCCAGGTCGACGTCTGTCCCAGCGGAGCGCCATCAGCTCTCCGCGGCGGAGGCCTGCATAGAGCGCGGTCGCCCAGATCGGCCGATCGCGCTCTGGGAGCGCCGCCAGGAGTCGCTCCGCCTCTGCGGGCGACGCGATCCGTTCGCGTCGGCCGCGGACCGCGGGGAGTCGGAGGTGCATGCACGGGTTGATCGCCACGTCGCCGTCCTCGACGGCCCGGCGGAAGATCACCCGCAGCGGCATGAGCGCGTTCCGGATCGTCGACGGGTCGCGGCCCTCGGCGAGCAGGTCGTCGGCGATGCGCTGGACGTCGCGATGCTGCACGTCTCCGAGGCGCGTTCGGCCGATTCGCGGGACGACGTGGTCGCGAAGCGCGGCTTCGTAGCTTCGGATCGCGCTCGGCTTGTACGGGTCGCCCGAGCGGGTGCGGATGCGGCCCGACTTCATCCCGGCGACGAGCTCCTCCGCTGCCTCGGCGACCGTCGTGTGCGCCGGCGCGCGCAGCGTTCCTCGCCGGACGCCGGTCTGCGTCTCGGCGCGCCACGCGCGCGCTTCGGCCAACGTGGCGAACGTCTTCCGGATGCGCTTCGACTCGCGCGCGCTCCACACGCTCGCCTGGTAGGTCGGGTCGCAGTTGCAGCGCGCGCCGCGCCGCGTCGCGCACGCCTTCTTGTGCCGAACCTCGATGCCTGTCCGCTGCGCCACAACGAGGACGCTACTCAGGCCGTCGGACGTTCCGCGCGACAGTCGCGCGACAGTCCCAGGACCCGGCTGGCCATCTCGGCCGTCGAGGCCGTTCGCCGCGGACGAGTCAGAAAGAAAGAAAGAATTCCTGCAAACTAGCTACTTCTTGCAGGACAATAGGCGAGTGCCCCCGGCAAGAATCGAACTTGCGCACGCGGTTTAGGAAACCGCTGCTCTATCCACTGAGCTACGGGGGCTCGAGCGAAGGGTAGCGTCGCTCCGGATCGGGTAGAGCCCCCCGGATGAAGCTCCTGCGGCGACGCGGGCGGGACGAGTCGGCCGAGCGGCCGCTGCCCGACGAGACGCCCGAGCCGCAGCCCGAGGACGACGAGCCGCGGCTCGCCGATCCGCGGCCCGCGCGAGCTCTCGAAGCGCGACTACCTCGGGATCGTGCGGCGCGCGTTCAAGCGGTTCAACGCCGACCACATGACGAACATCGCGGCCGCGCTCGCCTACTACGCCTTCCTCGCGATCCCGGCCGCGCTGCTGATCGGAGCCGGCCTCTTCGGCCTGCTCGCCGGGCCGGGCGCCGTGAGCACGGTGATCGACAAGGTCGGAACGGTCGCGCCCGGGCAGGCCACGACCCTGCTCGAGGGCAGCCTCCAGAACCTGACCCAGAACAGGGGAACGGGCATCACGGTGCTCGCCGTCGGCGGCGTGCTCGCGATCTGGTCGCTGACCGGTGCCATGCAGAACGTGATGTGGGCGCTCAACATCGCCTACGCCCGCGAGGAGCGCCGGGGCTTCGTGCGCCGCCGGATCACGGCCCTCTGGATGGTCGTCTTCGCCTTCGTCGGCTTCGTCCTGTCGTTCGGAGTGCTCGTGCTCGGGCCGCACCTTTCGACCTGGATCGGCAGCGCGCTCGGCGCCGAGACGCCCGTCAAGATCGTCTGGTACGTGGCCGAGTGGCCGCTCTTGATCGGCGGCCTGCTCTTCGCGTTCGCCGGGCTCATGTACTACGGCCCGGACGTCGAGCACCGGCGCTGGCGCCTCCTCAGCTTCGGCTCCGTGCTCGCGATCGTGATCTGGATCGGCGCCTCGGGGGCCTTCGCCTTCTACGTGAGCAAGTTCGGCTCGTACAACAAGACCTGGGGCTCGCTCGCCGCCGTCGTCGTGATGCTGACCTGGCTGTGGCTGAGCGCGGTCGCTCTGCTCCTCGGCGCCGAGATCAACGCGGAGGCCGAGCGGAGTCGCGAGCCGGGCTAGGACGACGGCCGAGACGCGAGCTTCACCGTCGTCGTGTGGCTCTTGCCGTCGCGCAGGTAGGTGACGGAGACGGTGTCTCCGGGGCTGTGCGCGTTGATCGCGACCGCGAGCTCGTTGGAGTTCGAGACCTTCGTCCCGCCGAAGCTGGTGACGACGTCGCCCTTTTCCAGCCCACCCTGTGCCGCCGGTGTGCCTGCGCGCACGTCGGCGAGCCTCGCCGTCGCGGAGGTCGGGTCGAGCGAGACGCCGAGGTAGGCGTGCTCCGCCTTCCCGGTCGAGATCAGCTGGCTAGCCACCGAGCGGACGGCGTTCGAGGGGATCGCGAAGCCGACGCCCGCGTTGTCACCGGAGTCGCTGCGGATCTGTGCGGTCACGCCGACGACCTGACCCTGGGCATTCAGGAGCGGGCCGCCGGAGTTGCCGTGGTTGATGGCTGCGTCGGTCTGGATCGAATCGGGAATCGTGAAGTTGTTGAGGGCGTCGATCGAGCGGTGGAGGGCGCTGACGATCCCGCTGGTGACGGTCTCCTCGAGCCCGAACGGGCTGCCGATCGCGACCACACCGTCGCCGACTACGAGCTTGCTCGAGTCGCCCACGGCGAGCGGGGAAAGTTCGGACGCCGGCGCGGAGACCTTGACGACGGCCAGGTCGGTGGAGCGGTCCGAGCCGACGAGCGTCGCGTCGTAGGTCTTGCCGTTCCAGAACCGGACGGAGATCGAGTTGGCGCCGGCGACCACGTGCTGGTTCGTGACGATGTCGCCGTTGGCGTCGTAGACGAAGCCGGACCCCTGTGCCTGCTGCACGCCGGAGCCTCCGAGCGGGTTCGCACCGGTGGAGGAGACCGTCAGCTCGACGACGCCCTTGTAGGCGCGCCGGTAGATCTCGTTCACCGACAGCGGCGACGTGCTCGAGGCGGGCTGGGAGTCGTGGACGGTGACCGAGCGGGCGACCGTCTTCGTGTGCTGGTCGGAGAGGCTCGAGGAGAGGAGCGCCCCGCCGCCCACGCCGAGACTGGCAACTGCCAGGAGCGCGGCGATGAGGGAGGGTCTTGGGCGGCGGGGCATCTGGAGTGACGTGCTCCTTCTCTATCGGGGGAGGACGCTCCCAACTACATCACTCCCAGATAAGACGCGCCTGAAACACTCCTAAGAACTGGGTAAGAACCACCCCGAGTTCTCAGGCGGCTCTCAGGTTCGGCGCGCACAATGAAACCGATGAAGATCCTTGTCGTCGACGACGAGCGCGCGGTGCGGGAGTCGCTGCGCAGCGGCGCTGGAGCTCGAGGGCTACGAGATCGAGCTTGCCGGCGACGGCCGTGAGGCGCTCGAGCGGTTCGAGTCGGCGGCGCCGGATGCGGTCGTGCTCGACGTGCTCATGCCGGGCCTGGACGGGCTCGAGGCCTGCCGCGGCTGCGCGCCGCCGGCGACCGACGTCCCGGTGCTGATGCTGACCGCCCGCGACGCAGGTCGGGACCGGGTCGAGGGGCTCGACGCGGGCGCCGACGACTACCTCGATCAAGCCGTTCGCGCTCGAGGAGCTGCTCGCGCGGCTGCGGGCGCTCCTGCGCCGCCGGCGGCCGACGGCACCGGCGCAGTCCTCCGCTTCGCCGACCTCGAGCTCGATCCCGTCACGCGCGAGGTCGCGCCGCGGCGGCGAGCCGATCGAGCTGACGCGAACGGAGTTCTCGCTGCTCGAGCTGTTCATGCGCAACCCGCGCCAGGTGCTGACCCGGTCGGTGATCTTCGAGCGCGTCTGGGGCTACGACTTCGGCTACGGCTCGAACTCGCTCGACGTCTACATCGGCTACCTGCGCCGCAAGACCGAGGCCGGCGGCGAGCCGCAGGCTGATCCAGACGGTGCGCGGCGTCGGCTACGCCCTGCGCGAGGCGTCGTGAGCTTCCGGGTGCGGCTGATCCTGGTCGCGGCCGCGGCCGTGGCGCTCGCGGTCGTCGCGGCGTCGTCCGTCGTCTACGTCGTCGTGCGCAACCAGCTTCGCGAGCGAGCTCGACTGCGAGCCTCCGCAGCCGCGCGGGCTGGTCGTGCGGGGCGGCCTGCGGATCGCGAACGGGCCGAGCGTGCAGCTTCTCTCGACCCGGGCCCGCTCGCCGAGAGCGTCGGCTACATCCAGGCCGTGCGCGCCGACGGAACCGTGTTCAAGCCGTTTCGCGCAGAGCGTGCCGCTGCCGGTCGACCAGGCGGACGCTCGAGACCGCCGGCGGCAGGCAGGGCTGCGTACTTCGCCGATGCCCGGATCGGCGGGTCCAGTGGCGCGTCTTCACGATCACGGGCGGAAACGGGCTACGCGGTTCAGATCGCGCGCAGCGTCGACGAGGTCGAATCACACGCTGCACCGTGTCGACGATCTACGCTCATCCTGATCGCGCTGGGCGGGATCGCGCGTGGCGGCCGCCCTCGGGCTCGCGGTCGCGCGGACCGCGCTCGGGCCGGTGCGGCGCCTGACCCAGACGGCGGAGAACGTCGAGCGAGACCAGGGATCTCTCGCAGCGGATCGAGGCGGGCGGCCAGGACGAGCTCGGCCGGCTGGCGCGCGAGCTTCAACACGATGCTCGCGGCGCTCGAGCGAGTCGAGCAGGGCGCACAGCGGCAGCTCGTCGCCGACGCCTCGCACGAGCTGCGCACGCCGCTCACCAGCCTGCGCACGAACATCGAGGTGCTGGCCGGCGAGCGCACCGCTTCGCTCCGGGCGACCGCGAGAAGCTGCTCGGCGACGTCGTCGAGCAGCTCGAGCGAGATGACGTCGCTGATCGCGGACGCTGGTCGAGCTCGCCCGCGCAGAGCAGCACCCGCACGAGGCGGAGGACCTGCGCCTCGACCTGGTCGCCGCCGGCGCGGTCGAGCGCGCGCGGCGGAACCGCCGAACGTGACCTTCAAGACCGACTTCGGCGAGTCGCTCGTCCACGGGGTCCCCGCCACGATCGAGCGCGCGGTCGCGAACCTGCTCGACAACGCGGCCAAGTGGAGCCCGCCCGGCGGCGACGTCGAGGTCGGCGTTCGCACGAGGGCGAGGTGACGGTGCGCGACCACGGGCCGGGGATCGCCGAGGAGGACCTCCCGTACGTCTTCGACCGCTTCTACCGGGCGCTCCGCGGCGCGCGGCCTGCCCGGATCGGGCCTCGGGCTCGCGATCGTGCGGCAGGTCGCCGAGGCCCACGGAGGCACGGTCGTGGCAGAGCGCCCCGAGGGCGGCGGGACGCTGATGCGCCTGCGCCTGAACGGACAGCCCTCTTTAGGTACTTCTTAGGCCGTTCTCACGAATCGCTCAACTCGGGATGGTGTGCTGAGATTCGTGAACTTCCGAAAGGAGATCCCGTGAACGTGTCGCGCAAGGGAAGGATCATCACCGGAGCCGTAGCCGCGCTGGCCGTCGGCGGTGCGGGCGCGGGGATCGCCGCGACCAGGCTCGCCCGCTCGCCCGGCGAGGAGAGCAAGGCGGTCGTCAGCGACGCCGCCAGGCAGCTCGGCGTCGAGCCGAGCAAGCTGAGCGCGGCGCTCAAGAAGGCGCTCGAGAACCGTGTGGACGCCGCCGTGGCCGACGGCCGGATCACCAAGGCCGAGGGCGAGGCGATGAAGAAGCGAATCGAGTCGGACGACTTCCCGATCTTCGGGCCGCGCGGCCCCGGGCCCGGACGCTTCGGCGACTTCGGGCACCGCGAGCACTTCCACCACTTCGGTCCGGTGGGCCTCTCCGCCGCGGCGTCGTACCTCGGCCTCTCGAAGAGCGAGCTGCGTAGCAAGATCGAGGCCGGCAAGACCCTGGCCGCGGTTGCGAAGGAAGAGGGCAAGTCGGTCGAGGGGCTGGTGGCGGCGCTCAGGGCGGACCTGCAGAAGAAGCTCGACCAGGCCGTTGCCGCCGGCAGGCTCACGAAAGAGCAGGAACAGGAGATCCTGAGCGACGCCGACGAGCACATCCAGGCGTTCGTCGAGGGCAAGTTCCCGCCGCCGGGCCGCCACGAGGGCTGGTTCCGGCACAGGATGCCGCCGGCACGCTTCCCCGTCGACCCTGCAGCCTGAACGAGGCGGCGCCGCTACCCTGGCCGGGTGAAGGAGGTTCGCGACGAGGCTGCGCGCAGATTGGCGCGGGGTGAGCGGATCGCGCTCGCGACGGTGGTTGCGACGCGGCGCTCCGCTCCGCGGCCCGTCGGCGCGAAGCTGATCGTCTCCGAGAGCGGCGAGCTCCACGGATCGGTCTCCGGCGGCTGCGTCGAGAGCGACGTCGCGGTGCAGGCGGCCGAGGTGCTCGCCGGCGGCGAGGCGCGCCTGCTCTCGTACGGGATCACCGACGACCAGGCCTGGGAGGTCGGGCTGCCCTGCGGCGGTGAGATCGACGTCTTCGTCCAGCGGCTCGAGCGTGAGCTGCCGGAGGGCGAAGGCGTGCGGCTCACGCGGCTCGAGGGCGAGCGGGCAGGTGCCCAGGACCTCGTCCCGGCGGACGCGATCGAGCCCGGGCCGAGCCGCGTGGTCGAGCTCGACGGGGAGCAGGTGTTCGCGGAGGTGCTCGGACCGCCGCCGCGACTCGTGGTCGTCGGTGCGACCGACACCGCGGAAGAGCTTTGCCGCTCCGCAAAGGCGCTCGGCTGGCGCACGATCGTGATCGATCCGCGTCCCGCGCTCGTTACCCGCGAGCGTCTGCCGAGCCCCGACGAGCTCGTGGTCGCCTGGCCGGACGAGCTCGAGGCCGGCTCCGACACGGCGGTCGTCGTGCTGACGCACGAGGAACGGCTGGACGTTCCGGCGCTCACGACCGCGCTCGCGGGGGAGCCCTTTTACGTCGGCGCGATCGGATCGCGCAGGACCCAGGCGAAGCGGCGCGAGCGCCTGCTCGAGGCGGGCCTCGCCGAAGACGCTCTCGAACGCATCGCCGGCCCGGCGGGGCTCGATCTCGGCGCGCATACGCCCGGCGAGACGGCGGTCTCGATCCTGGCCGAGATCCTCGCCGTGCGTGCCGGGCGCGACGGCGGCCGGCTCCGCGAGCGCGCCGGGCCGATTCACGCACGCGCCTGAGTGACGGCGGTCGGCCTGGCGTGCGTGTCGGCCGCGCTCTTCGGCGCGATGGCGGTCGCGGTGCGCTTCGGCCTACGGCGCTCCGCCGATGCAGAGCTTTCCGCGCTCGCGATGTGCTCGGTCGCCCTTGCGGTGACGACGCTGATCGGGCTCGCGGCCGGTCACGGCGTCCGGTTCGGCGAGGTCTGGCCGTTCCTGATCGCCGGGGCGATTGCCCCCGGGCTGTCGCAGATCCTGTTCGTGCGGGCCGTGCAAAAGGCCGGCGCCGCCCGCACGTCGGTGCTGATGGGCGCCGCGCCGCTGATTGCCGTTGCGATCGCGCTGGCCTTCCTGCGCGAGCCGGTGCGTCTGCCGCTGCTCGCCGGTGCGGCGCTGATCGTCGCCGGCGGGATCGCGCTCGCGAGCGAGCGCGTACGGCCTGAGGACTTCCGCCGGCTGGGGATTCTCTTCGCGGTCGCGGCGACGGTGCTCTTCGCGGTCCGCGACAACGTCCTCCGGTCGCTCGCGAAGAACACGGACGCGCACGCGCTCGTCGCCGCCCTGTCTCGCTCCTGGCCGGAGCGTCGACGGTCGCGGTCTTCCTGCTGTTGACGCGGCGGCAGGCGTGGCCTCGTGGTTTCGGCCGCGCCGTGGTCGCGTTCTTCCCGGCAGGCCTGCTGTTCGGGCTTTCGTACACGGCGCTCTTCGAGGCCTACTACCACGGTCGCGTGAGCGTCGTCGCGCCGCTGATCGCGACGGAGTCCCTCTGGGGCGTCGCCTTTTCGGCGCTCCTCCTGCGTCGCAGCGAGCTCGTCGGGCGCACGCTCGTGCTCGGCGCCGGGCTGATCGTCGCCGGCGGCGTGCTCATCGGCGTGTGGCGATAATCCCGGAGTGGGGTGGCTGACGGAGCTCGTCGAGGAGCGCGGCGCCGAGGCGCTCGACCTCCATGCGCAGACGGTCAACCCGCAATTCGTCCAGCTGCTGCGGACGATCGGCTTCGACCGGAGCTGGGCCCGCGCCCAGGGCGCGTACCTCTGGGACTCGGACGGCGAGCGCTACCTGGACATGTACGGCGGCTTCGGGATGTTCAACGTCGGGCGCAACAACCCGCGCGTCCGCGCGGCGCTCCACGAGGCGCTCGACCTCGAGCGGCCGGGCTCGGTGCAGCTCGGAGTCGACTCGCTGCCGGCGCTGCTCGCCGAGGAGCTGCTGCGCCGCGCGCCGGCGAGCGTGGAGCGCGTGCTCTTCACGAGCTCCGGGGCGGAGTCGGTCGAGGCGGCGATCAAGCTCGGCCGCGCGGCAACCGGCCGCTCACGCGTTCTGTCGGCCGAGCACGGGTTCCACGGCCTGACGCTCGGGGCGCTCTCCGCGAACGCGAACGCCGAGTGGACGGCGCGCTTCGGGCCGCTGCTGCCCGGCTTCGAGCAGGTCCCGTGGGGCGACCTCTCGGCGCTCGAGCTGAAGCTGGCCTCCGAGGACGTCGCGCTCTTCCTCGTCGAGCCCGTCCAGGGAAAGGGCGTCAACCTGCCGCCGGACGGCTACCTCCAGGGCGCGCAGGAGCTCTGCCGCCGCCACGGGACGCTCTTCTGCGTGGACGAGGTGCAGACGGGCTTCGGGCGGACCGGGCGAATGCTCGCGCTGGAGCACTGGGGCCTCGAGCCCGACCTGATCACGGTGGCCAAGTCGCTCTCGGGCGGCTACATCCCCGTCGGTGCGCTGCTGATGTCGAACGAGGTCTACGAGGGGGTCTTCGACTCGCTCCCGAATGCGGTCAGCCACGGCTCGACCTTCGCCCCGAACGACCTCGCGATGGTCGCGGGGCTGGCGACGCTGCGGGAGCTCGACGAGCAGGGGCTGGTCCAGCGCTCCGCCACCCTCGGCGAGCGGCTGCTGGAGCGGACGCGCCCGCTCGTCGAGCGCTTCGAGGTCGTTCGCGACGTGCGCGGGCTCGGGCTGATGTGGGCGATCGAGTTCTCCGAGCCGGAGGGCGGATCGCGCACCTGGAAGCTGCTGGAGCGGATCCAGCCCGGGCTCTTCTCGCAGCTGGTCGTGGTGCCGCTCTTCCGTGACCACCGGATCCTCAGCCAGGTCGCCGGGCACGGTATGAACGTGCTCAAGGCGATCCCGCCGCTCGTCGTCGACCGAGGACGACCTCGACCTGTTCGCAGGGGCGCTCGAGGAGACGATCGCCCGGGCCGAGAAGATGCCGCGCGCGCTCGTCCGCTTCGCCCTCACCGCGGCCCGCGCGGGCCGCACCCCGCGCCGGCGCCTCGCCCGCACGCCGGCCTAGGCCTCGGCGGGCTAGAGCTCGGAGACCTCTGCGTGGCGCTCGGCGATGCAGCCGCGTGCCCACGCTTCGGCAAGCTCGACGAGGTGTCCGCAGAGCTGGTCGAGCTCGTGCTCGTCGTCCGGGAGCCGGTCCGGCGAGACCTCGATCCGGACCTGGTTCAGCGACGCCTCCGACTCCGCGCCGATCTCGTGCCGCTCCTCGGCGACGATCGAGACCTCGTCGACCTTCGGCAGGAGCCAGTCGGCGAGCTCGTCGATCTCGGCCGGGGTCGCCGCCCTACCGGCAAAGACGCCGAAGTTCACACGGATCTCGACCCCGGGGGGCTCGGCCTCGCGTACGCAGAATGCCAGCTGTGGTTCGGTCACCATTTGCGAATGATACTTCCCTCGTGTGAAGAACCTAACCTAGGGCTCGTGCGGCTCCCAGCGGAAGTAGCGGATCGCCACGAGCACACCGGCGATCCCCCAGCCGGCGATGACGGCGACGTTCGTCCCCTGCGACCAGATCTCGTGCCCGTGCAACATCACGTTGCGGACGAGCCGCAGGAAGTAGGTCAGCGGCAGGATGTCGGCGATGCCGCGCAGGAAGGCCGGGAAGTGGCTCGGTGAGAAGAACGCGCCGGCGAGGAACGACATCGGCAGGTAGATCGCATTGACGACCGCGGAGGCGCCCTCGGCACTGCGCATCAGCGCGGTCAGGCCGATCCCGAGCCCGCAGAACGAGACCGCCCCCAGGAGCAGGGCGAGCACGAGCGAGCCGATCCGGTCGGGGACGGCGATCCCGAAGAGCAGCCGGCCGAGCAAGACGAGCCCGACGACCTCGACGGCGAAAGCCACGAGGAAGGCCGAGAGCAGCGCGGCGACGTACGCGGGCGCGGGCAGCGGCGTCGCGCGGAGGCGCTTGAGCACGCCGGTCTCGCGCCTGATCACGAGCACGATCGCGAGCCCGGCGAAGGAGATCGAGATCGCGCCGTAGCCGATCATCCCGGCCTCGAGGAAACGCGACCCTTTCACGCCGTCCACGGTGTCGTGCCCGTACGTCGAGCCGAGCAGGACGAAGAAGACCATCGGCAGCAGGAACGTGAAGAAGGCCAGCTCGCGGCTGCGGACGTAGAGCAGCAGCTCGCCCTTGAGCTCGTGCCGGAAGAGCCTCATCGCTCCTCCTCGGCGGTGAGCTGGAGGTAGACGTCCTCGAGCGTCGGACGCGTGACGGCGAGGCCCTCGAGCTCCCGGTTCTCCGCAAGGGCCCTGGCGGTCAGCTCGTGGAGGGTCTTCGTCGGCCGGTCGGTCTCGACGACGACCTCGCGGCCGTTCTCGCGGTAGCGGATCTCGGTCGCCGGCAGCGAGCCGATCAGCTCCGAGGGCGGCCCGACGGCGACGATCTCCCCGCGGCGCAGCACCGCGACACGGTCGGCCAGGCGCTCGGCCTCGTCGAGGTAGTGGGTCGTGAGGACGATCGTCTTGCCGAGGCTCCGCAGTGACCGCAGCGTGTCCCAGGCCTGGCGGCGCGCGTGCGGGTCGAAGCCGGTGGTCGGCTCGTCGAGGAAGATCAGCTCGGGATCGCCGACAAGGGCGAGGGCGAGGTCGAGGCGCCGACGCTGGCCGCCGGAGAGGCGACGAACGCGCTCGTCGCGCTTCTCGCCGAGGCCGACGAGCTCGACCACCTCCGCCACCGGCCGCGAGCGCTCGTAGTAACCGGCGAAGAGCCGCACGTGCTCCGTCACGGTCAGCGTCTCGTACATCGCCGACGACTGGAGCACGACCCCGATCCGCTCGCGCCAGTCGCCGCCCGCGCGCGCCGGATCGACCCCGAGCACCTCGACGTCGCCTCCGTCCCGCCGGCGGTAGCCCTCGAGGATCTCGACGGTCGTCGTCTTGCCCGCGCCGTTCGGGCCGAGCAGGCCGAAGACCTCGCCGCGCTCGACCTCGAAGTCGATCCCGCGCACGGCCTCCAGCTCGCCGTACGACTTCCGCAGGCCGCGGACCGAGATCGCCCTTCCGCTCACGCGAGCTCGAAGGCGAGCATTCCGGCCGGGGGGAAGGGAGGCTCTTCTCCGCCGGTGAGCGCCGCGGCGATCCGGCCGCAGTCGGGCTGGTGAGCGACGACCACGACCGTCTTGCCACGGCCGGTTGCAGCGGCTTTGACGTCCTCGCTGGTCGCTCCGGGGGCAAGCCGCTCGTCCGGCTCGGGCTCGAGCCCCGCGGGTCGCGCGAGCTCGGCGCCGGTCTCGCGGGCGCGAAGCAGGGGGCTCGTGAGCACGGCGTCCGGCTGGATGCCCTCGGCGGCGAGCCGCTCGCCGAGCTCGCGCGCGGCGCGACGCCCTTCGGCGGTCAGCGGTCTCAGCTCGTCGGGCTCACCGTCCGCAGCCTCCGCGTGGCGAACGAGGTAGAGCTGCACGGCTGAGAGAATAGTCGTCGGATGCGCGTTTTCCGCTACGTGGTCGCCGACGTCTTCACCGACACGCCGCTCGCCGGGAACCCGCTTGCCGTCTTCACCGACGCGCGGGGGCTCGAGACCGAGGAGATGCAGCGGCTCGCACGGGAGCTCAATCTCTCCGAGACCGTGTTCGTTCTGCCCGCCGAGGGTGACGGGCACGCACGGATCCGGATCTTCACGCCGGGGGTCGAGCTGCAGTTCGCCGGCCACCCGACGCTGGGGACGGCCTTCGTGCTCGGCGCGCCGATGCAGCTCGAGGTGATCGCGCTCGAGACCGGTGCCGGGCTCGTGCCGGTCGCGCTCGAGCGCGACGGCCCGCGGATCGTCTTCGGGCGCATGCAGCAGCCGGTTCCGAGCTGGGAGCCGTATGCGGACGAGGCCGGGCTGCTGCGGGCGGTCCGGGCCGAGCGCAGCGAGCTGCCCGTGGAGGTGTACGACAACGGCGCGAGGCACGTCTTCGTCGCGCTCGGCTCGGAGGAAGCGGTGGCGTCGCTGCGTCCCGATCTCGGCGCACTCTCGGAGCTGACCGGAGTGCTCGGCGTGAGCTGCTTCGCCGGGTCGGGCCCGCGCTGGAAGACGCGGATGTTCGCCCCGGGCGGCGGCGTGGCCGAGGATCCCGCCACCGGCTCGGCGGCCGGTCCGCTCGCGGTCCACCTGGCGCGGCACGGCCGGATCGGCTTCGGCGAGGAGATCGAGATCTCGCAGGGCGCCGAGATCGGCCGCCCCTCGACGCTCTACGCCCGGGCCGAGGGCTCGGCGGCGCAGATCGAAGCAGTCGAGGTCGGCGGCAGCGCCGTGACGGTCGCCCACGGCGAGTTCCGGCTGCGCCAGTAGCAGCCCGCTACACGCGCTCGAGGGCCACGGCCTCGATCTCCGGGAGCTCGGGAGCGAGGGCACGCCAGAAGCGGCCGCCGTCTTCGGAGAGGTAGAGCCGGTTCCGGGCGGCGTAGAGAACGTAGTCGGGATCGTCCCCGGCGATCGCGACCGCGCGGCCGGACGGAAGGCCGCCTCCGGCCTCGCGCCAGGTGCGGCCCGCGTCGTTCGAAATCACGAGCGGAGGGCGGCGGTCGGCGACTGCGATCACGGTCGAGCCGGACGAGGCGGCGGCGACGACCCGCGGCAGCGGAAGCTCGAGCGTGGTCGGCTCGACCGCTTCGCCGGAGAGGCCCAGGACCACCTCCTCGTCGAGATCGACCTCGAAGACCCCGCCTGCCGTGCGAACGTAAGCCCTCACCGCAGCCGGCGTCCGAGAAGCCCGGCGACGAGCGCGCTTGCCCGCCGGGCCGCCGCGCCCGGCGCATGGCCACCCGAGCGCGAGACCAGGTAGGCCGCCGAGAACGCGTCTCCCGCGCCGGTGGGATCGACCGCTCCCGTCACCGACCGCGCCCGGACGCGCTCGAGGCGACCCCCGGCGAACACGAGCGACCCGCGCGAGCCGAGGGTGACCACGACCTCCGGGACCCCAAGCGAGCGCAGCGCGTCCTCGTCCGCCTCGCCCACGAGCACCCGCGCCTCCTCCTCGGCGAGCTTCAGCACCGAGACGTGCCGCAGAACCTCGGGGTCGTAGTCGCCGACCAGCTCGAGCGGCCCCGTTCGCGCCGGCCGTACGAGCCCCTGGCCGTCGAGCGACACCCGGCGCCCGCGCGCGAGCTCGGCGAGCGTCTTCGCGGGGAAGTCGGACTGCGCCAGCGCGCCCACGTGCGCCCAGCGCACGCCGCGGAGCCCCCGTACGTCGCCCGGCGTCCAGGGATCGCCGAGCGCATCGACCGTCATCTCCCGCCGGTCGCCGTCGTAGCGAAAGGAGAACGCGGCCGTCGTCTCCCCGGCGCGCCAGAGAACCGGCACCCCCAGGGCGACGAGCGAGCCGCCGAGCGCGCGACGGTCGGCGCCCGCGCACTTCGCCGCCACGAGCGCGGGGCTCCCGAGCACCCGCAAGGCCCGCGCAGCCCAGAACGGGGCGCCGCCGACGCGCGGCGGTCTCCCGTCAACGCAGTCGCGCGAGAGGTTCCCGACCACGGCGAGCGCCGGCACGCGCCGAGACTAGCGAGCCGACGGCCAGCGCCAGGAGGAACGAGACCGCAAAGCTGGGCAGCGAGGCCCCGATCTGCGAGTGCAGCGGATGGAGCCGGGCCAGGAAGTCCGTCCAGAAGCCGAGCCCCTGCGACTGCGCGAGCCATTCGTAGAGCGCGAACCCGCAGAGCCACGCGGCGATCATCCCCGGCCGCACGGTCGGCCCCTCGAAGATGTCCTCGCGTGTGTACCGGAAGCCTCGCTGGATCCAGTCCGCCAGCAGGACCCCGAAGAGCGGGACGAAGAACGCGCCGAGCAGGTAGAGAAACTGCGGGTACTGCGTCAGGTCGAAGGAGACGGCCCCCGCCGTGGCGGCGATCCCGCAGCCGAGGATCAGCAGCCGCTGCGAGACGCGCGGGACGAAGTTCTGCAGCGAGACCGCGGTCGAGTAGACGTCCGCGAAGGCGGTGTCGGTCTCGTCCACGGTCAGGACGAGCAGCGCGAGGAAGCTCGCGATCCCGGCCGCGGCGATCGTCGTCAGCATGTCGACCGGCCCCTGGATCGACGGATGCGAGAGCACGAGGATCGCGCCGAAGCCGAACTGGAAGAGCGTGGGGAAGAGGTAACCGAGGCCAGTGCCGAAGAACGCCGCGCGGCGCCCGGTCGAGAAGCGCGTGTAGTCGGCGACGAGCGGGATCCACGACACGCTCAGCGCGATGATCAGGTCGACGCCCGCGAAGAACGAGCCGCCGCTCCCGCCGCCGTGCCAGAGGTGGTGCAGGTGGGCGTGCGCCGGGATCCACCAGGCGAGGTAGAGAAGCGAGGCGGCCACGGCCCAGATCGCGAACTTGCGGATGTAGCGGCGCGCGACGCCGACCGGCCCCATGAGCGCGAGCGCCGTTGTGGCCGCGCCGGCGAGCAGCTTCCAGCCCCAGGAAGGCCCGTCGTAGCCGAACGCCTTGTCAGCGAGCGCGGAGACCGCGGCGGCGATGATGATCAGCTCGAAGACCGACCAGCCGAGGCACTGGAGCACGTTCAGGCCGGTCGCGAGGTAGGAGCCGCGCCGGCCCAGCGGGGCGCGCTGGAGAACCATGGTCGGCACGCGCGCGTCGGCGCCGATCAGGCCGGCGAGCCCGAGCATCGCGTTTCCGATCACGCCGCCGACGAGTGTCGCGAGCAGCGCCTGCTTGAGCGAGAGCCCGAGGTACGCGGCCGAGACGAGGACGAGGATCGAGACTCCGATCGCCGTCCAGAGCGCGAACGTGTCGAGGACGCCGAGCACGCGGAGGCGCTCCGGCACCGGCTCGATTCCCCACTGCGGCGTGTCGATGGCTCTCTCCCTTCGCTGGTTCTAACCAGATCAGGTTCGACGGGTGTGATCTCAGCCGCTTGCGGCGGCACCCCGGTTCCGGCACTGTAGCGCCGCGATGGCAGGCAGGCGGCGAAGGCCTCGATACCTCGCGGTCGTCCTGATCGGGATCGCCGTCGCTCTCGAGTTCCTGCTCTAGGCGAAGGCCGCGCGGAGGCGGATGGCGCCGACCGGGATCCACCACAACGCGAGGCCGAGCAGGAGCGCGGGGCCGAGCGTGAACTCGAAGCCGACGATCCCGACCGCGAGGGCGACCACCAGTGGCGCACGCTGCGGAGGTCTCTCAGGAGCGCGATGTGCAGCAGCCCGGCAGTGGCCAGGAGCGCGGCGAGGATCGTCAGCGGGAACGCCGAGAGCAGCGCGCCGAGGCCCGCGCCGGCGCGAGAGCGACCGCGACCAGCGCCGAGCCCAGGGCGAGCGGCGCGCCCCCGGTGCGGGCGCCGAAGGAGTAGTGGGCGGTCATCCCACCGGCGCCGTGGCAGACAGGCATCCCCGAGATCGCGGCGGAGAACAGGTTCGCCGCGCCCAGGGTCGAGGCCAGGCGGCCCGGCCGCACGCCAGCCGCCGCCTCGCCGAAGTACGATCGCGCGGCGTCGGCGGTCGCGAGGCACGAGTTCGCGAAGGTCAGCGGGAGCTGCGCGAGGACGAGCACCGTGAAGGCCTCCCAGAAAGTGTGGCCGCTCCACGAGGGCAGGTGGATCGCCGCCGGCCCGAGCGCGCCGTTCCCGCCGGCGAGCGCGAGCATCGCCACCACGCCGGTCCCCACCAGCGCGAGCGAGACGAACCGGCGCCGGAGCGTGACCGCGAGCACGACCCCGGCAGCCGCGAGCGGGATCGCCCAGCCCGGTGAGAGCGCGTACTCGCGGAAGCCCTTCGGCGGGTGGTGGACGAGCCCCCATGCGATCTTCAGGAACAGCAGGCCCACCGTCAACTGCACGCCGCGCACGAGCGCGCGCGGGAAGGCGCGGCCGGCGAGGTCGACGAGTCCGAGCCGCCCGCCGACGAGGAAGATCGCACCCATCAGGAGCGCACCCGCCGCGATCTCGTCCTGCCCGAGGCCGTTCGCGATCGCGATCGCGCCGAAGGCCTTCAGCGGCTGCACGGGCACGGGCAGCCGGTAGGCGAGCGCGACGACGACGGAGCGGCCCGCGGGCAGCAGGACCGCGGTCGGCGAGAGCCCGTTCTTGACGATCAGCGCGACCGCGATCGGGACCAGCACGCCGAGATCGGCAACCGCCCCCGCGAGCTCATGCCGGTCGAACCGCACGCTCGAAGCCTAGACCCGGACCTCCTTGCGCAGCAGTCTCTTGAAACCCAGCTCCGCCTTCCGCAGCGCCTCCTCCTCCTGGGCGAGGTTCTCGTGCAGGGCGATCGCCACCGCCTCGTCGCCGAGACGCTCGGCGAGCTCGATCAGCTCGTTGTACGCGGCGATCTCGGCGTGCTCGGTCCTCGCGATCGACCCCGCGTGGAAGGCATCTGCGAGCGCCTCGTTCTCGTCCGAGAGCAGCTTCAGGCCCTCGTCGTGATCGTTGCGCAGTCCCTTCAGGGCCTCGCTCTCCACCGCCTCGGGCTTCAGGTTGACCAACCCGAAGACCCGCTCGAGGTTGTTCACGTGCTCCCTCGTCTCCTCGAGGTGGGTTTCGACATCCTGCTTCAGGCCCGGGTCGTGCACCAGCTCGCGCAGCTCGGGCAGCACCTCGTCGGAGAGCTTGCGCTCCACCCAGAGCATCGTCTTCAGGTGGTGCTCGAAGAGCGCCTGGGCCGATTCGATCGCTTCGCTCATGCGACGGATGCTCCCCGGCCGCGCGCCCCGCAAACCTCGCGTTTGTGCGGATCGGCGAAGGGTAGAGATCCGATGTATGCCCCCCGCATCCTGGTCGCTCCGCGCGATATCTGCTTGCGTGCGCGCTTCCGCTGCTGGCGGGTTGTGGCGGCAACCAGGACGTGCTCAACCCGCAGAGCCCGGCCGAGCACAGCATCAGCAACCTCTTCTGGATCATGATGGCGGGCGCCTGGGTCGGGCTCGGCGTCGTCGCCTTCTTCCTCCTGCTCGGCTGGTTCAGGAGGCACCGCAGCGGCCTGCCCGGCGGGGGCGGGGACCGGGCCGGCGCCACGCTGGTCGTCGTGCTCGGGATGGCGGTGCCGATCGTCGTCCTCTCGGCGCTCTTCTGGTACTCGGACGTGCACGTGATCGGCGCGACCTCGGCGCCCGCGGCCGATTCGACGTCGCTGACTGTCGACGTGACCGGCCACCAGTGGTTCTGGGAGATCCGCTACCCGGGCACCAGGGCGGTCACGGCGAACGAGCTCCACATCCCGGCCGGGACCCGCGTGAACGTGGTCGCGAAGACCGCCGACGTCGTCCACAGCTTCTGGGTCCCGGAGCTGAACAGGAAGATCGACATGATTCCCGGCCACGCGAACCGGGTGCTCCTCTACGTCGACCACCCGGGCGTCTACGGCGGGCGCTGCTCCGAGTTCTGCGGTCTCCAGCACGCGAACATGCAGCTGCGCGTCGTCGCCGAACCGCCTGACAACTTCCGCCGCTGGCTGCGGAATCAGGCCGCGCCGGCGGCCGACCCCGCCGGCGCCCGGGCCGCCCGCGGGCGCGACGTCTTCCTCTCCCAGGCGTGCGCGGACTGCCACGCGATCCGCGGAACGAGCGCGAACGGCCCGGTCGGCCCCGACCTCACGCACCTGCGGACGAGGAAGACGCTCGCCGCGATCACGATCCCGAACGAGCCCGGCTACCTCCACGACTGGATCCGAGACCCGCAGCACTTCAAGCCCGGGAACAAGATGCCGGCGCTGCCGCTGACGGACAGCCAGCTCGACGACCTCGTCGCCTACCTGGAGAGCCTCAGGTGAGCGCCGTCGAGCGGGTCGAGCGGCTGGGCGTGATCTGGGAGGAGCGTCCAGGCGCCCTCGGCTGGCTCACGACCGTCGACCACAAGCGGATCGGCCTGCTCTTCTTCTTCACCTCGCTCGTCTTCTTCGCAGCCGGCGGCGTCGAGGCGCTCGTGATGCGGACCCAGCTGATCGCCCCCGAGCAGCACGTCGTCTCGCCCGGACACGTTCAACCAGCTATTCACGATGCACGGGATCACGATGGTCTTCCTGTTCGTGATCCCGATGGGGCAGGCGGCGTTCGGGAACTACCTGCTGCCGCTGATGATCGGCGCCCGGGACATGGCGTTCCCCCGCCTGAACATGCTCAGCTACTGGCTCTTCCTCGCCTCCGGGATCTTCATCTACACGGGCCTGTTCATGGGCAAGGCGCCCAACCAGGGCTGGTTCAGCTACGTACCGCTGGCCTCGAGCCAGTACGACCCGGGGCCGAACGTCGACTTCTACGCGCTCGGACTGATGTTCAACGCGATCGCCTCGACGTGCACGTCGGCGAACATCATCGTCACGACCTTCAAGGCGCGGGCGCCGGGGATGTCGCTGAACCGGATGCCGCTGTTCTGCTTCGCGCAGCTCGCGGTCTCGTTCGTGCTCCTGTTCGCCCTGCCGCCGCTGGCCGTCGACCTGACCTTCCTCGAGCTCGACCGCAAGCTCGGATTCCACTTCTTCGACGCCGGCGCGGGCGGCAGCGCCCTGCTCTGGCAGCACCTGTTCTGGATCTTCGGGCACCCCGAGGTCTACGCGATCATCCTGCCGGCGATGGGGATCGCGACCTCGATCATCCCCGCCTTCGCGAAACGGAAGATGGTCGCGTTCCCGCTGGTCGCGATCGCCGAGCTGCTCGTCGGCTTCATCGGCTTCGGCGTCTGGGCGCACCACATGTTCGCGGTCGGGATGCCGACCGTGACCACGGTCTTCTTCGCCGGCGCCACGATGATGGTCGTCATCCCGAGCACGATCCAGATCTTCGCCTGGACGACCACGGTGGCGATGGGCACGCCGACCTTCTCGACGCCGCTGCTCTTCATCGGCGGCTTCATCGCCCTCTTCGTGACGGGCGGGCTCTCGGGGATCATGTTCGCCGCGATCCCGTTCGACCAGGCGCTGACGGACACGTACTTCGTCGTCGCGCATTTCCACTTCATCATCTTCGGCGCGGCCGTCTTCCCGCTCCTCGGCGGGATGTACTTCTGGTTCCCGAAGATCACCGGCCGGATGTACAACGAGACCGTCGGCAAGATCAGCTTCTGGCTGACCTTCCTGGGGACGGCGCTCACGTTCTTCCCGATGCACATCGTCGGCCTGCTCGGGATGACGCGCCGCGTCTACACCTACCAGCACGGCCTCGGCTGGGGCGGCTACAACCTCTCGGAGACGATCGGCTCGTACGTCCTTGCCGCGGGGTTGCTCCTGATCGCCGTCAACCTCACGGTCAGCTTCTTCCGCGGCCCGGTCGCGGGCCCGAACCCGTGGAACGCGCCGACCCTGGAGTGGACGACCGCCTCGCCGCCTCCCGAGTACAACTTCGCCGTCATCCCGCGCGTCAGCAGCCCGTACCCGGTGTGGGACGCGGCCGACCGGGTGGAGGACCGGCGGCGGCTCGAGCGCGGCGAGCTCGTGCTCGACCGGGGCCACGAGATGATCGCCTCGACCGTTCGCGACGCCGTGCCCGACGAGATCCTCGACCTGCCGTCCGAGTCGGCCTCGCCGATCCTGCTCGCGCTCCCGGTCACGGCCGTGTTCGTGATGCTCCTGACGTCGCACTTCGCGATCGCCGGGATCTTCGCCCTGCTCGCCGCGGCGGCGCTCGTCGGCTGGCACGTGAAGGAGCCTCAGGAGTGACCGAGGGCGCACTGCCCCGGAGCATGGAGGCGACGAGCTCGCGGGCCGCCGCGCGGGTCGCACAGGAGCGGCTGTCGCGGCCGGCGGGCTGGTGGGGGATGATCGTGTTCGTCACGAGCGAGGCGACGCTCTTCGGCGCGATGATCGGGAGCTACTTCTTCGTCCGCTTCCAGGCGCTCCACTGGCCGCCGCCAGGGACGCCGACGAAAGCGCCGGCCGTTCCGCTGATCCTCCTGGCGGTGCTGCTGGCGACCAGCCTGCCGATGCAGCTCGCGTCGTCCGCCGGAATGCGCGGACGGGCCCGAGCGGCGTGGGCCTTCGTGACGCTCGCGCTCGTCGTCCAGGCCGGCTATTTCGCCTTCGAGATCCACGATTTCCAGGCCGACCTCCAGCGCTTCTCCCCGCACGACAACGCCTACGCCTCGTTCTACTACACCCTGCTCGGAGCCGATCACCTGCACGTCGCGGTCGGGCTGCTGTTCAACCTCTGGCTCGTGCTGCGGCTGCTCGGAGGCCTGACGAACTACCGGCTGACGGCGCTGCGCGGGGTCGCGCTCTACTGGCATGCCGTGAACGCGATCACCCTGGTCGTGTTCCTGACGATCCTCTCCCCGTCGCTATGAGCCGGCGGCTGGAGGCACTGCAGTGGTTCGGGCTCTTCGGGGGCGCGCTGGCCTGGGCGGTGCAGTTCGTCGTCGGCTACGGGATCGGGCAGGCGGCCTGCTCGGCCGGCAGCAGGCGCTGGGGGATCGACGGGACGGCCTGGCAGATCGCGCTCCTCGCCGCCGCTGCCACGGTGACCGTGCTGGCCGGGGCCGCATCCCTCGCCGTCCTCCGCGGAACCCGCGACACCGAGTACGACGGAACCCCACCCGGCGGCCGGCGCCGCTTCTTCGCCTACGCGGCGGTCGCGGCGAACGTCCTCTTCCTCGGGATCATCCTCAACACCGGCCTGGTGGCTCTCCACCATTTCCCGTGCCACCAGTCATGAAGATCCTCGTGCTGATCGGAGCGGCTGCGCTTCTTCTCGCCGGCCCTGCCGCCGCCGACCCCCCGCGCTCCGGGGTCGTCCACGTGAAGCTGCCGCCGGGGACCCCGCTCGTCGATCGAGGGCGCGCGCTGTACGGGGGCAACTGCTCGACGTGCCACGGCTCGCGCGGCGAGGGGATCGTGAAGCCTGCGCGTGGACCGAGCCTCCAGGACGCGGGGGCGCGCGCGGCCGACTTCTACCTCCGAACCGGATACATGCCGCTCAGCTCGCCCGGGCGGCAGCCCTCGCGAAGCCGCGTGCTCTTCTCCGACCTGGAGATCCGTGCGCTCGTCGCGTACGTCGCCTCCCTCGGACACGGGCCGCCGGTGCCGCGCCCGCAGCCGTCGCGCGGCGACGTCTCGGAGGGCCAGCGCCTCTTCACGGAGCACTGCGCCGGCTGTCACCAGGTCGTGGCGGAGGGCGGCTACGTGACCGACGCGCGCGTTCCCCCGCTCGACCGTGCGACCGACGTCCAGATCGCCGAGGCCGTGCGGACCGGCCCCTACGTGATGCCCACCTTCACGAGGAAGGACATCGGCGACCGGCAGCTCGACTCGATCATCGCCTACGTCGACTACGCCAAGAATCCGGACGACCGGGGCGGCTGGTCGCTCGGCCACATCGGGCCGATCCCCGAGGGGATGGTGACCTGGCTGATCGCCGCTGTGCTGCTCGTCGCGACCTGCATGGTGATCGGCAGGCGCCTGAAGGGCGGGCCGGAATGAGCCGCGTCAAGAACTGGCTCGTAGCCGGGTCGGTGCTCGTGCTCGGGAAGCGCCGGCGCGGGCTGCGCCGCCGGGAGACGCCGCGCGTGGTCGCTCCGGGCGCTCGCCGTCCGGGCGCCGAGCTCGCTGCGGCGGCCGCCTTCGGCTTTGCCTCCCTCTGCGCGATCGCGTTCGTCGTCGTCTACGCGCTCGACCGGCTGCCTGCGCACACGCAGCTCCTCGGCCTTTGCCTGGGCTTGAGCCTCGCCTCGATCGCGCTCGCCTTCCTCCTCCTCGCCCAGCGCGTCCTGCCCGAGGAGGAGATCGAGGACACCTACCGAGAGACGAGGCCCGAGGAGCAGCTCCAGGTCGAGCGGATCCTCGACGAAAGCGCTGACACTCTGACGCGCAGGCGTCTGCTCGGGCTTGCGGCCGGCGGTGCCGCCGGGGCGCTCGGGCTCGCGCTGATCACGCCCGCCCTCTCGCTCGGGCCGTTCCTCGACACCGACCCCTTCTACCGGACGCCGTGGCGGCGCGGCCTGCGTCTCGTGGACGAGCACGGACGGCCGCTGCGAGTGGACGACATCCTCGAGGACTCGTTCTACACGGCCTTCCCGGAGGGTGCGGACAAGGAGCTGCTCGGCTCGCCGCTCGTCGTCGTCCGGCTGCCGCCCGATCAGCTCCGGCTGCCCTCGCCGCGCTCGGACTGGGCGCCGGAGGGGATCCTCGCCTACTCGAAGATCTGCACCCACGCAGGCTGCGCGGTCGCGCTCTACCGCGCGCCCAAGTTCCAGCCGGCGGAGGGGAAGCCGGCGCTCGTCTGCCCGTGCCACTACTCGACCTTCGATCCGGCCGACGGCGGCACCGTCACGTTCGGGCCCGCCGGTCGCCCGCTGCCGCAGCTGCCGCTGCTGATCGGCCGCGACGGCACCCTGCGCGCGGCGGGCAACTTCTCCGGGCCGGTCGGTCCTTCGTGGTGGGGCGTCCGCAACCGGGGGGCCAAGTCGTGAGCGCCACCCGGCGGGTCGTCCGCTTCGTCGACGAGCGCAGCGGCGGCGCGCCGTTCCTCCGCAAGACGCTCCGCTACGTGTTCCCGGACCACTGGTCGTTCCTGCTCGGCGAGATCGCCCTCTACTGCTTCGTCGTGCTCGTCGCGACGGGCGTCTACCTGACCTTCTTCTTCGTCGACAGCACCGCGAAGACCGTCTACCACGGGCCCTACGGCCCGCTGCAGGGCCAGGAGATGACCGAGGCCTACCGCTCGGTGCTGCACCTCTCGTTCGAGGTCAAGGCCGGGCTGCTGATCCGGCAGACCCACCACTGGGCGGCGAACGTCTTCGTCGCCGCGATCGTGCTCCACCTTCTCCGCGTCTTCTTCACCGGCGCGTTCCGAAAGCCGCGGGACGTGACCTACTACATCGGCGTGACGATGCTCATCCTCGCCCTCCTCGAGGGCTACCTCGGCTACTCGCTCGTCGACGACCTGCTCTCGGGGATGGGCCTGGCGATCGGGTACGCGGTCGCGCTGTCGCTCCCGTTCGTCGGCTCCAACCTGGCCGCGCTGATCTGGGGCGCGCCGTTCCCGGGCGACCACGACTTCTGGCCGCGGATGTACGTCGCACACGTCTTCCTCCTGCCGATCCTGATCGCGGTCCTGCTGACCGTCCATCTCGTCCTGGTCGCCGCGCGGCACCACACGCAGTTCCGGCGCACGCGCCGCCAGACGGAGAGGACGCTCGTCGGGTTACCCATGGTTCCGGCGTATGCGCCGCGCTCGCTTTCGCTCGCCTTCACCGTCGCGGCGGTTCTGTTCCTGCTCGGCGGGCTCGTGCAGATCAACCCGATCTGGCTCTGGGGGCCCTACCACACCTACGACGCGACGAACGCGGCGCAGCCGGACTGGTTCCTCGGCTGGCTGATCGGCGGCCTCCGGCTGGTGCCCAGCTGGGACTTCACGATCGGCAACTACACCCTCGTGCCGAACCCGTTCTGGGGCGGCGCCGCCTTCCCGCTCGTCGTCTTCGGGATCCTCTATCTGTGGCCGTGGCTCGAGCGGAGGGTGACCGGCGACCGCGCGTTCCACAACCTCCTCGACCGCCCGCGCGACGCTCCGTGGCGGACCGCGATCGGGATGGCGCTCCTGACCTGGGTCTTCCTGGTCTTCGTGGCCGGTTCGGCCGACCGCGCGTACGTGCTCTTCGGGATCTCCTACACGGCGCAGATCTGGGTGTACCGCGTGGTGGTCTGGGTCGCTCCCATCGTCGTGCTCCTCGTCACCCGGCGGGTCTGCATCGAGCTCCAGGAGGGAGAGCGAGTCGAGCGGCGGCGAAAGGCTGCGGAGGCGTCGGCCCGCTCATAGCTCCTAGAGGTGCGGAAGGACGCTCTCCGCGTAGAAGCGCAGGAATCCGTCCTGGTCGGGCCCGACCTGGTGCACGAAGACGTGGGTGAAGCCGGCCCGTTCGTACTCCCGGATCGCCTCGAGATGGCGTTCTGCGTCCGGGCCGCAGACGACCGACTCCGCGACGTCGTCCTCGCCGACGAGCTCGGCCACGGCCTCGTAGTGGGACGTGATCGCGAGCTCCTGCCCGAGGGGGCCGCCCATCGCCGCGTTCGGCCAGACCTCGTGCGCGGTCTTGCGGCCCTGCTCCTCGCTCTCGGCGTAGCAGGCGTGAAGCTGGCCGTAACACGGCTTGCCCCGGCCGCCGGCGTCCTCGAACTGCTTGCGCAGGTCCTCGTCCGGCGACGTCGTGATGAACGCGTCGCCGAGGCGACCCGCCAGCTCGGTGGCCTCCGGCTGCGCGGCGGCGACCGCGAGCGGCGGCGGCTCGTCCGGGAGCGTGTAGATCCGGGCCTGCTCGACCGTGTAGTGCTTGCCGTAGTGCGACTGGTAGCCGCCCTGCCAGAGCGTGCGCAGCACGGCGATCGCCTCCTCGAGCATCTCCAGGCGCTCCTGCGGCCCCGGCCAGCGCGCACCCGTGACGTGCTCGTTCAGCTCCTCCCCGGTGCCGAGCCCTAGGAAGAAGCGGCCCTCCAGCATCACCTGGGACGTGGCGGCCGCCTGCGCGATGATCGCCGGATGAATGCGGATCGTCGGGCACGTCACGCCGGTGCCGACGCGCACGCGCTCCGTGGCCTGCGCGATCCCGCCGATCACGCTCCAGACGAACGGGCTCTGGCCCTGCGTGTCCGTCCAGGGGTGGAAGTGGTCGGAGATCGTGAGGAACTCGAAGCCGGCCTCCTCCGCAGCGCGAGCGTTGCGGACGAGATCGTTGGGACCGTGCTCCTCGGAGGACAGCGTGTAGCCGAGCTTGACCGCCACGACGCAGCCTTACCCGTCCTTCCGCAGCCGTTACACATCGACGTCACCGGGTAGGTGCCGCGCGTGAGCATCCGCGAGGCCGCAGAGCTGCAGGTCCTCCTCGAAGGGGTGCCGCTGCCGGCGGAAAGGCGCGAGCTCATCGACTACGCACGCGCTCAGAAAGACGGCGGCCTTGCCGGCCTGCTGGAACGCCTGCCCGATCGTGAGTACCGCTCACTGGACGAGGTGGGCGAGGGGCTTGTCCCGGTCCAGCCGGAGTGGCCGAGCCCGGCCCGGAGAAGCCGCGCGAGGAGAGCGGCCCGCCGCCGGGCGGCGATGCTTACACGAACACCGCCCCCGAGCCCGGCACGGTCCCGAAAGGCTAGGCAGGCTGCGTCGTCGCGGCGCGCTCGCGCTGGGGGATCACGGTGTACTTCGGGTCACGGGCCGACTGGAACCCCGCCTTGAAGACCGACCAGCGCAGGCAGGCCTCCCCGGCGAGCACGAGCGCACCTCCTGCGATCGCGGCCGCACGGCTCCTGCGGCCGGCCGTCGCAAGCAGCGCCCCTCCGCCGAGCGTGCAGGCCTTCGCGAGCTTCGCGTACTTCCCCGCCTCGCCCTCGTGATAGGGCTCGCCGAGCAGGCCGAGCCGCTTCTCCATCGCCGTCATGACCACGTTCTCGACGACCGCTCCGCCCACCGCGAGGCGCCGGGCCGGCCCGGCCTCGCGGGCCGGGACCGCGATCGCAGCCGCCGCACCCGCACTCGCCGCAGCGCTCGCCCCGAACAGGAACGGGAGCTCCTGCCGGGCCTCGTGCCAGACCGGTACGGCGGTGTCGGAAACCAGGGTGGCCGTGTACACGGAGAGCGGCCCGCCTGCGACCGCCGAGACCGCCTCGGCGAGGTACTTGACCGGCTTCAGCCGCCCGGTCGCCTCGAGCAGCGCCGCAGTCGAGCTGGCTCCCCCCGAGAAGAGCAGGATCCAGCTCCCGACGCTCATCGGCGAGGTGACCTTGAAGACGCGGAACATGTTCAGGAACCGCTCGGGCCGCCCGAGGTCGGAGATCAGCAACACGGGGCTGACCACGTCCGCGGCCGCCCCGATGTAGAGGGTCCGCTTCGCCAGCGTCTCGTTCCGGGCCAGACGCGCGACGACGCTGAGGATCGTCGAGGCGCCCGCGAGCCCGCCGGTGAAGAAGTACCACGGGATCTCCGGCTGCCAGACCGGCTCCTTGATCACCGGCCGGCCGTAGTAGGACCCGCTCAACGCGAACCCCCGACGAAGGACGCAAGAATCCCGGCGACGACGGTGCCCGCCGCGATCGCCGCCGTGCGGTACATCGAGGGCAGGTCGCGGGTCGTCACGACCGGGTCCGGCGGCAGCCCGTAGACCTCGGGCTCGTCGAGGAGCAGGAAGAAGGCGCCGAACCCGCCGACGCCGTCGTCCGGGTCGTTCCCGTAGAGCCGCGCCCCGTTCCAGCGCTCCGCCTGCAGCTTCCCGAGCCGCTGCTCAGCCCGCTCGCGCAGCTCGTCGAGCGGGCCGAACTGGATCGAGTCGGTCGGGCACGCCTTCGCGCAGGCGGGCTCGTGCCCGCCCTTGAGCCGGTCGTAGCAGAGCGTGCACTTCCAGACGCGGCCGTCCTCCTTCTTGCCGAGCTGAAGACCGAGGATCTCCGCCGGCGGATCCCCCGACGACCGCGGGATGTGCCGCTTGTCGAGCACGCCGAACGGGCACGCCGGCACGCAGTAGCCGCAACCGTTGCAGATGTCCTCCTGGACGACGACGGTCCCGTACTCGGTGCGGAACAGCGAGCCCGTCGGACAGACGTCGAGGCAGGCCGCATGCGTGCAGTGCTTGCAGACGTCGGAGCTCATCAGCCAGCGAAGCGCGTCGACCTCGCCGTCGGCGTGCAGGGGCTCGTTCTGCTCGACGAAGGCGACGTGGCGCCACGAGTTGGCGCCGAGCTCCGACGTGTTGTCGTACGACTCGCCGGTCCAGACGAGCCCGTCTTCGGGGACGAGGTTCCACTCCTTGCAAGCGACCTCACACGCCTTGCAGCCGATGCAGACCGACGTGTCGGTGAAGAAGCCGACGCGCTCCTTTGCCTCGTCCCCGTACGTGTCCGGCCAGGCGGCCGGAGCGCCGGTCGGCTCGGCCAGCGCGCTCACGCCGTCCTCCGTTCCGTCTCGGGCTCCTTGCGCGGGGCCTGCTCGCGCTCGGCGTGCGCGCGGCCGCGGATCTCGTCGACGAACTCCGGCAGGTCCGGGCCGCGCGGCCGGCGCCCGGGCTTGATCCCGACCGAGAACGCCTTGACCTCCTGGATGTGCACGTTCGGGTCGAGCACGATCGACGTCAGGTCGTTCGCCGAGCCGCCGGTTGTGAGCCCGCGCGTGCCCCAGTGGTAGGGCAGGCCGATCTGGTGCGTCTTCCGCCCCTGCACGTCGATCGGCGGAATCCGGTCGGTGACGAGCACCCGCGCCTCGATCGCCGAGCGAGTCGAATAGATCGTCGCCCAGCCGCCGTGCTCGAGCCCCGCCTCCTCCGCGAGCTCCGGGCTCACCTCGCAGAACATCGCCGGCTGCAGCTCGGCCAGGTACGGAACCGAGCGCGACATCCCGCCGGCGGTGTGGTGCTCGGTCAGGCGGTAGGTGGTCGCGACGTAGGGGTAGAGCTCCGCGCCCGGCTCGTCGGCGACCGGGTTGTACGGGTTCTCCGGCCGCTCGAACTGCTGGCGGCGCGGGTTCGCGCGCTGCGAGTAGAGCGAGTTCTCGAAAGGCGATTCGTGCGGTTCGTAATGCGTCGGCAGCGGACCATCCTCGAGCCCCTGGGGAACGAACAGCCAGGAGCGGCCGTCGGCCTGCATGATGAACGGGTGGTCGCCGGCGATGGCGTCCTCGGCCTCCGCGTCGTCCGGGGGGACGTAGTCCGGCGCCTTGTCCGCCTCGAAGTCGGGCGTGTCGAGGCCCGTCCACTTCTCCTGATCGGCGTCCCACCAGACGTAGCGCTTCCGTTCCGACCAGGGCCGGCCTTCGGGATCCGCCGAGGCGCGGTTGTAGAGGAGCCGCCGGTTGTCCGGCCACGCCCAGGCCCACTCGGCGGCCACGTAGTCCTGCTTCCAGTGCGGCTTCTTGCGCGCGGTCTGGTTGATCCCGTCCTTGAAGCAGCCCGAGTAGATCCAGCAGCCGCAGAGCGTCGAGCCGTCGTCCTCGAGCCCGGTGTAGCCGTCGAGGAACCTGTCGCCGCCGATCTCCCAGCCGCTGATCTCCTGGAGGACCGACTCGGCGTCGGGCTCCTGGATCTGGGAATGCGTCGGATACTCCCAGCGCAGCGCCTTGATCAACGTGTCGCGCTCCTCCTCGGAGTCGGCCAGCTTCTGCTTGATCAACCGGCCGAGGTGGAAGTAGAACCAGAGGTCCGAGCGGCAGTCGCCCTTGGGCTCGGTTGCCTGCCAGTGCCACTGGAGCAGGCGCTGGGTGTTCGTGAAGGAGCCGTCCTTCTCGGTGTGCGTGGCCGCGGGCAGGAAGAAGATCTCCGTCGGGATCTCCTCGGTGCGCAGCTCCCCCGACTCGATCTCGGGGCTGTCGTACCAGAACGCGGCCGACTCGATCTCGACCATGTCGCGCACGACGAGCCAGTCGAGCTTCGCCAGCGCGAGCCGGTGCGCCCGCGCGTTCGTGTTTCCGACCGCGGGGTTCTCGCCGGCGATCAGGTAGCCCTTCACCTTCCCGTCGAGCATCTGGAGCGTCGTCCAGTAGGCGGAGTTGTCGTCGTCGATGCGCGGCAGGTGATGGAAGAGCCAGTCGTTGTCGGCGGTCGCGTGCTCGCCGAAGTAGGCCTTCATCAGGGAGACCCAGTAGGACTTGAAGTTGCCCCAGAAGCCGGTCGGCGAGGTGTTGGCGTCCATGTAGCTCTCGAAGTCGCCGTACGCCTCGGTGTGGGGCATCGGCAGGTAGCCCGGAAGGATGTTGTAGAGCGTGGGGATGTCGGTCGAGCCCTGGATGGAGGCGTGCCCGCGCAGCGCCAGGATCCCTCCGCCGGGGCGGCCGATGTTGCCGAGCAGCTGCTGGACGATCGCCGCCGTGCGGATGTACTGGACGCCGACCGTGTGCTGCGTCCAGCCGACGGCGTAGCAGAAGGCGCCCGTGCGCTCGCGGCCCGAGTTCTCGCAGACCGCCTCGCAGTACTCGAGGAACTGCTCCTCGGAGCAGCCGCACGTGTCGGCGACGAGCTCAGGTGTGTAGCGCGCGTAGTGGCGCTTCAGGAGCTGGAAGACGCAGCGAGGATGCTGGAGCGTGGTGTCCTCCCCGGGCGGCTCGCCGTGCGAGAGCCCGCCGCCGTGGCCGCCATGCCCTGAGCCTTCGCCCTTCGTCGCCTTGAAGCCCTGCTCACGCTGGCCTGCGGCGCCGTGGACCTCCATGCCCGCGTACTGCCAGGTCTCCACGTCGTACTCGCCCTGCTCGGGGTCCCAGCCGGAGAAGAGGCCGTCGAGCTCCTCGGTGTCCTGGAACTCCTCGTCGATGATCACCGGTGCGTTCGTGTAGTGCTTGACGTACTCCTCGAACCAGCGCTCGTGCTCGAGGATGTAGTTCACGACGCCGCCCAGGAAAGCGATGTCCGAGCCGGCTCGGATCCGGATCCAGTCGGTCGCCATCGCGCTCGTGCGCGTGAAGCGCGGGTCGACGTGGAAGATCCGCGCGCCGCGCTCCCTGGCCTCCATCACCCACTGGAACCCGACCGGGTGGTTCTCGGCCATGTTCGAGCCCATGATCGTGATCACGTCCGCGTTCTGGAGGTCCTGCTGAAAGGTGGTGGCGCCTCCTCGTCCGAACGAGGTCCCCAGACTGGGGACCGTGGAGCTGTGTCATATGCGCGCCTGGTTCTCGACCTGGACGATCCCGAGCGCGACGCACAGCTTCTTGATCAGGTAGTTCTCCTCGTTGTCGAGCGTCGCGCCGCCGAGGTTCCCGATCCCGAGCGTGCGGTTCGCCGGGTTGCCGTCCTCGGTCTCGTCCTGCCAGGTCTCGGCGCGCGTATCGATTACGCGCTGCGCGATCATCTCCATCGCCTCGTCGAGCGAGAGCTCCTCCCAGCGTGTGCCGTACGGCCGGCGGTACTTGACCTTGTACTCGCGCAGAGGGCTCTGGACGTATGACTTCGACGCCTGGCCCTTGGGGCAGAGGCGCCCGCGCGAGATCGGGCTCGCGGGGTCGCCGTCGATGTGGCCGACCTCGCCGTCTTTGACGTAGATCAGCTGGCCGCAGCCGACCGCGCAGTAGGGGCAGATCGACTGCACGACGTGATCCGCCTCGTCGCTGCGGGGCTTCAGCTCGCGCGAGCGCTCGGAGCGGGCCGCACGGCCGAGGCCGAGCGGATCGCCCTCTCGAAGCTGCCGGAGCAGCGGCCAGCGGCGGATCGCCTCACCGAGACTCATCGAGACTAGTTTCCTACCACGCGCGGGAGCGGCTAAACGCTTCGTAGTGCGATCTTGCGCTCCAGGAGTCATGATCCGCGGGGTGAGCTATCGGGTTGCGACCATCGACGAGCTGCAGGACATTGCCTACCGCCAGGAGACGCACATGCGGCCCGTGCGTCATCACCTCGGGATCACCGCATTCGGGACGAACGCGTGGACGGCCGCCAACGAGGGCGACCGGCTCATGCCCGAGCACCAGGAGGACGAGGGCAGCGAAGAGCTCTACGTCGTTCTCCGCGGCCGCGCGCGGTTCGAGATCGACGGCGACACCGTGGACGCGCCGGAAGGGACACTCGTGTTCGTCCGGCCCGGGGGAAACAGGACCGCCTTTGCCGAGGAGGCGGAGACGACGGTGCTTGCGATCGGTAGCAGGGTCGGGGAGCCGTACGAGGCCGGCGGCTGGGAGGTCTGGGCGGAGTTCCAGCCCGCGTACGAGGCCGGCGACTACGACGCGGTGATCGACCGCGCGCGCGAGACGCTCGAGGCGAGTGGGTACGCCACCCCGCTCTACAACCTCGCCTGTTGCGAGGCACTGGCCGGCCACAACGAGGACGCGATCGGGCACCTTCGGGTCGCCTTCGAGCGGCGGCCGAGCCTTCGCGAATTCGCGAAGGACGACACCGACCTCGACCCGCTCCGGGACGAGCCGGCGTTTCGCCAGCTCGTCGGCTAGCGCCACCGCGGCTAGGCTCCCCCGGGTGGAGGTCACCGCCGAGGCGGCGCGACGGTTTCTCGTCGCGCGGCACTTCCTCGCGCCGGCTCGGTCTCTCGCGGGAGGCCTCGACGGGGTGCTCGAGGTGTTCCGGAGATTCGGGTCGATCCAGTTCGACCCGATCGCCGTTGCCGGCCGCAACCACGACCTCGTGCTGCACGCACGCGTCGCCGGCTACGAGCCGGCCTGGTGCGACGTGCTCTACGAGCGCGGCGAGATCTTCGAGACGACCAACAAGGCCCTGTCGTTCATTCCGGCGAGCGAGTTCCCCTGGTTCCGTCTCGGCTGGGGCCGCAAGGGGCCTCAGTTCCACGCCGCGGCTCTCGCCGAGAACGCCGCGGTGGCCGAGCGCGTGCTCGAGCGCATCCGGACGGACGGGCCGCTGTCCTCGGCCGACTTCGAGCGGGAGAGCGGCCCGACGAAGGACTGGTTCGGGATGCCGGAGAACGCCGTGCGCGCCGTGCTCGAGGCGTACACCGTGGCGGGCGTGATCGGCCTCTCACGCCGCGACGGCAACCTCCGTTACCACGACCTCCTCGAACGACTGCTCCCGGCGGAGCTGCTCGCCCACGAGGTGCCTGTGCGCGAACAACTCCGGCACAAGCTCTTGTCGCGGTACCGCGCCCACGGCCTGCTCGGCTCCGGTGGCGCCGGCGGCACGTTCGCCCGCATCGCCCCGCCGCCGGAGCGCAACGAGCTGCGGAAGGAGCTGATCGAGCTCGGCGCGCTCGTGCCCGTCGACGTCGAGGGTGTCCGGGGCAAGCGCCTCGTCCTCGCCGAGGAGGCCGATCTGCTGCAGGCTCCCCCGGAGCCAGCGCCCTCGGTTGCGTTCATCGCGCCGTTCGACTCGCTGTTGTGGGACACCGCCCTCCTCGCGAGCCTGTTCGACTTCGAGTACGTGTGGGAGGGCTTCTTCCCGCCGGCAAAGCGCCGCTGGGGCTATTACGCGCTCCCGATCGTCTTCGGCGATCGCTTCGTAGGCCGGATCGAGCCACGGATCGACCGCGACCGAGCTTGCGTGGAGGTGCTCGACCTCTGGTGGGAGGACGGGTTCGCGCCGCGCCGGGCCGGCGGTTTCGTCGACGCGATGCGCGACGCCCTCCGCGCGTACCTGCGCTTCGCGGGAGCGGACCGCCTCGAGTGGGCATCCCACCTCGGAACGGAGAAGCGGCGCTTCCTCGCCCGGCCCTGACCGAACGCATCAACCACCGGCTGGGCCGGCGTTGCTGCCACGCGAGGTGCGCCGTAGGATCGGGACGTGGACGGCCCGTGTCTGGTGTGCCAGGAGGTCGCAGGAGAGATCGACCTCCCGGGCGGGCTGCTTTGGGAGGACGATGAGACGGTCGCGTTCCATCTCCCACCGACCGAGGGAAACCCACGCCCCTATCTCGGCCACTGCCTGGTTGTCACGCAAAGGCATGTGGATCACTTCGGAGATCTCACAGAGCGTGAGGCGACGTCTGTCGCCCTCGCGTCTCGGTCCGTCGCGCGGGCGCTTCGCGGCGAGGGGGCGGAACGTGTCCACGTCGCCGTGATCGGCCTCGCCGGCGATCATTTCCACCAGCATCTGTTTCCGCGGTATCCGGGCGTTCCTGTCGGCACTTCGTGGATGGCCGTCGGTGAGCTGCCGGACGCGCCGCACGGCGACGCCAAGGAGATCGCCGACTTCGTGGCGCGCCTTCGGCCCAACGTATAGCCGGTCGCAGTCTGTTATTTGGCTCTGAGGGCGCGTACGGCGCCGAGGGCGGCTCCTGAGACCGCGAGGACGGCGCCGAGGGCGATCACGCCCTGCCGGAGACTTCCCCGGCTCCCCTGTTCGCCTCCCAGGGCGCGCTCGGGGTAGTCCGGGATCGACCCTTGCTCCCGCGCGAGCTTGATCACCTCCGCGACATGGAGCCCGTCCCGGCCGGTGTCTCCCTGCTCGATCTGCGAGCGGCACGAGAAGCCGTCGGCGACGACGAGCGTCTCCGGCGACGCCTCGCGCACCTTCGGCAGCAGCACCCGCTCGCCGCAGGCCATCGAAACGTCGTAGTGGTCGGGCTCGTAGCCCCAGCCGCCGGCCATCCCGCAGCAGCCGCTGTCGAGCTCCTCGACCTCGAGGCCCATCTTCTCCAGCAGCTCCTTCTCGTGCGAGATCCCGCCGGTCGCCTTGTGGTGGCAGTGCCCGTGCACGAGCGCCTTGCCCTGCAGCGATGGCGGCTCGTAGCCCTCCTCCTGCGCCAGGAACTCGCTCAGGTGGAACGTCTGCTTCGCGAGCCGCTTCGCGTCCTCGTCCTGCGTTTTCAGCTTCTTCAGCTCGTCCTTGAACACCGCCACGCAGCTGGGCTCGATCCCGACGACCGGCATGCCGGCGCGGATCTCCTCGCGCAGGTGCTCGACGACGTTCTCGGCGTAGCGGCGCGCCAGGTCGAGGAAGCCGTAGTCGTAGAGCGGCCGCCCGCAGCAGAGGTGCCGCTGGGGAACGATGACGTGGAAGCCGGCGTCCTCGAGCGCCTCGACCGCGGCGACGCCGATCTTCGCGTGGAAGTAGTTCGTGAACGTGTCGGCCCAGAGGATCACCCGGCGCCCGTCCCCGTCCCGCTGGGGCCGCTGGGCGAACCACTCCTTCAGCGTCGGCGGCGCGAAGGGCGGGCATGTGGCGCTTCTGCGAGACGCCCATCGCCAGCTTCGCCACCGCGTCCAGCGGCCTGGGTCTGCGTGACGAAGTTGACGAGCCCCGGCGCTTTCGAGGCGAGCCGCGCCAGCCTGGTCGATCAGGCCGAACGCGTAAGCCGTGCCGCGGCCGCAGCCGGCGCCTTGTAGTGGTGCGAGAGGAACTCCGCCTTCAGCGTCGGCATGTCGACGTTCACGGGGCAGTCGTTCGTGCAGCCCTTGCAGGAGAGGCAGAGGTCGAGCGCGTCCAGCACCTCCTCGCGCGCCAGAGGTCGAGCTCCTCGCCGTTCAGCATCTCCCAGAGCAGGTGCGCGCGGCCGCGCGTCGAGTGCTTCTCCTCGCGCGTGACCATGTAGCTCGGGCACATGACGCCGCCCTTCGGTCCGGCGGCACTTGCCGATCCCGACGCAGCGAACGGTCGCGTGGGCGAAGCTGCCCGCCGTCCGCCGGGTAGGAGAACTGGGTCTCGACCGCCGCGGCTAGTAGTCGGTGCCGAGGCGGAGGTTCGTCGGTGAACGCGGTACGGGTCGACGACCTTGCCCGGGTTCATCTTCCAGTCGGGGTCCCAGATCGACTTGAACTCGCGGAAGGCCGCGACGAGCTCGTCGCCGAACATCTTCGGCAGGAGCTCCGCCCGCGACTGGCCGTCGCCGTGCTCGCCCGAGAGCGAGCCGCCGAGCTCGAGGACGAGGTCGGACGCCTCGTCGAGGAAGCGGCGGAAGGTCTCGATCCCCTGCGACGTCTCGAGGTCGAAGTTCCAGCGGGCGTGGACGCAGCCCTGGCCGTAGTGGCCGTAGAGCGCGCTCTCGTAGCCGTAACTGCTCGGCGAGCTTCGCCGAGGTCGCGCAGGTACTCGCCCGAGCCGCTCGGGCGGGACGGCCGAGTCCTCCCAGCCCTCGTAGGTGTCGGGCTTGCCCGGGCAGGAACGCCGTCGCGCCGAGGCCCGCCTCGCGCACTTCCCAGATGTGCTGCTCGGCGGGCGGGTCGTCGTAGAGCTTCATCCCGCGACGGGCCGGCCTGCCCGTCCTTCTCCAGGTCGCGCATCAGCGCGCGCGCCTTCTCGTCGGCCTCCTCCTTCGTCTCGCCGCCGAACTCGACGAGCAGCCAGCCGCCGGCCCTCGGGCAGCAGCGAGCAGGTCGTGCTCGTGCATGCCGAGCATCGTCATGTCCTCGATCAGCGTGTCGTCGATCGCCCTCGAGGCCGAGTCGGCTCGTGCTCGCAGGACGTCCATGACGTGGTCGGCCGCGTGCGGAACGCGTCCGGGTAGCCGAGCGACGAGGAGCGAGCGCACGGCGGGCTTCGGGATCAGCTGGAGCGTCGCGCTCGAGGATCGTCACGCACGTGCACTCGGTGCCGACGAGCGCGCGCGCGACGTGGAAGCCGTTCTCGGGCAGCAGGTCGTCGAGGTTGTAGCCCGAGACGCGGCGCGGGATCTGCGGGTAGCGGGCGCGGATCAGGTCGGCGTAGCGGTCGCGCGAGCTCGCGCAGCCGCTGCGGTCGATCTCCGGGTCGCCGGCCGTTCCGTCGCGCCGACGCGCAGCCGCTCGCCGCGGTACGTGAGCACCTCGAGCTCGGCGACGTTGTCGGCGACGCGCGGCCCCGGGCCGTAGAACTGCGCCATCACCGAGTGGACGCCGCAGGAGTTGTTGCCGATCATCCCGCCGAGCGTGCAGTAGGCGTGGGTCGACGGATCGGGGCCGAACGTGAGGCCGGTGCTGCTCCTCCGCCGTCCTCGCGCAGGTGGTCGAGGACGCAGCCCGGCTCGACGCGGGCGAGCGCGGCGGTCGGGGTCGATCTCGAGGATGTGGTGCAGGTACTTCGAGAAGTCGATCAGGACCGCGATGTTGCAGCGTCTGGCCGGCGAGGCTCGTGCCGCCGCCGCGCGGGAGGATCGGCGCGCCGTGCTCGCGGCAGACGGCGACGGTCGCGATCGACGTCGTCGACGTGCGCGGGACGACGACGCCGATCGGCGGCTGCCGGTAGTTCGAGCGCGTCGGTCGCGTAGAGCGCGCGGTTGCCGGCGTCGAAGCGGACCTCGCCCTCGATCGCCGCCGGAGGTCGGCGTCGAGCGCGCGGCGTCGCACCTCGTCGGCCGTCGACTGGCCGCATCCGGACGCGCGGGGCTGTCTTGCGCTGGTGACCCTGTCATGCCGCGTAGCGGTCCGCGTCGGCCGGCGCAGCTCGAGCCCGTGGCCCGGGCGCGAGCGGTCGGGCCGCAGCACGCCGTCCTCCGGCTCGAGCGACGCCGTCGAACAGCATCCCCTCGATCCGGACGTGGTCGTGGAAGTACTCGAGGTGCCGCAGCCGCTCGACCGCGCAGAACGCGTGGGTCGAGAGCTGCGGCGCGCAGTGGGCGGAGAGGTCGATCGCGTGCGCCTGCGGCAAGGCCGGACGGCCGAGAAGGCCCGTGATCCCGCCGCAGCGGGTGACGTCGGCCTGCAGGCAGTCGACGCACCCGACGAGGTTCCGGAAGTCGGCCGGGACGTAGCCGTACTCGCCGGCGGCGATCTCGAGCCCGGCCGGCCCCGGTCGCGGAGGAGCCGCAGCCCCTCGAGGTCGGCCGAGGAGACCGGCTCCTCGAACCAGCGTCACGTCCCACTCCCGCCGTAGCCGCTCCGCCCAGGCGAGCGCTTGCTTGCGCGCGAAGGCGCCGTTCGCGTCGACGTAGAGCTCGACGTCGTCGCCGATCGCCTCGCGGGCGGCGTCGAGCCGCGTCCGGGTCGCGCTCGGGCTCGCGCGCCGACCTTCATCTTCACGCGCGGGATCCCTGCTCGGCCCAGCCGCCGAGCTGCTCGCGCGAGGCGCTCGTCGGAGTAGGAGCAGAAGCCGCCGCTGCCGTAGATCGGGACGTCGTCGTGCGCGCGCCCCGAGCAGCGACGACGAGCGGGACGCTCGAGCAGGCGCGCCTTCAGGTCCCAGAGCGCCGGGTCGACGGCGGCACAGCGCCAGAAGCCGATCCCCGGCCGGCCGGCGTTGCGGAGCTGCGCGCCCATGCGCAGCCAGGCGCCGCCGCACGTCCATCGCGTCCGTCGCCCTCGACGACGCCGGCGAGCTGGTCGAGGAGATCACCTCGGCGGCGGCCGCGTCGCGTACGTGTAGCCGAGACCGGCCTCCCCGCCGGCGTGCGCCTCGACGACGACGATCGTCGTCGAGTCCCACTCGAGCGTCCCGTCGGACTCCGGCTCGTCGGTCGGGATCGTGTAGGCGCGAGACTTCGAGCCGCTCGACGCGCGGCCGCGTGGCAACGGCTCACTTCGGCTTCGGTAGACTCCGTGAACTCGACGAGCTTCCCGCGCAGCGACTTCTCCATCACGCCGCATCCGCTCGGGATCGCCCTTGACCATCGCCTTCGCCATCTCCTCGGCCTGCTCGAGCCTGATGTGCGGCGGCAGCGGCGGGATCTCCGGGTCGGTCTTGACCTCGAGCACGACGGGGCGGTCGGCGCGCGAGCGCCTCCTCCCAGGCCGCGCCGCATCCGGTCGCCGTCGTCGCAGAAGATCCCCTTCAGGCCGAGAGCTCGGCGTACGGCGCGTAGTCGAAGCTCGGCATGCCACTGCGTGCCCGGGAACTTCGGGTCGCCCTCCATGCACGCGCTGCTCCCAGGTGACCTGGTTCAGGTCCTGGTTGTTGAAGACGCAGAAGATGAGCGCGCTTGTCGTGCCACCGCTCCTGGTAGCGCTTCACCGTCATCATCTCGTTCATGCCGAGCATCTGGAAGGCGCCGTCGCCGACGAAGCGCGATCACGGGCCGTCCGGGATAGCGCGAACTTCGCGGCGATCGCGTACGGCACGCCCGGGCCCATCGTCGCGAGCGTCCCGGAGAGGGAGGCGAGGTCTTCCCTTGCGCAGCTTCAGCTGGCGCGCGTACCAGTTCGTCGAGGAGCCGGAGTCGGCGGTGACGATCGCGTCCTCGGGCAGCCGCTGCGAGAGCTCGTGGACGACCCGCTGCGGGTTCATCGGGTCGGCCGTCCGTCATCGCGCGGCCTCGACGACGCTCCCACCAGTCCTCGACCTGCTCTCGATCTGCTCGCGCCAGCGCGCGGTCCTCCTTGCGCTCGAGGTGCGGGTCGAGCGCCCGCAGCGTCTCCTTCGCGTCGCCGACAGCTGGCACGTCGGCCGGGTAGCGGATGCCGATCATGTCGGCCTCGATGTCGATCTCGACGCACGCGCGCCTGGCCCTCCTTCGGCAGGAACTCCGCGTAGGGGAAGCTGGTGCCGACCATGAGCAGCGTGTCGCAGCCCTCGATCATCTCGTAGCTCGGGATCGTGCCGAGCAGGCCGATCGCGCCGGTCACGTACGGGAGGTCGTCGGCGAGGACGTCCTTGCCGAGCAGCGCCTTGGCGACGCCGGCGCCGAGCAGGTCGGCGACCTCGATCACCTCCTCGCGCGGCGCCGCGCGGCGCCCTGGCCGACGAGCATCGCGACCTTCTCGCCCTCGTTGAGGATCTCGGCGGCGTGCTCGATGTCGTCTGTTGCGGCAGGATGCGCGGCCGCGTGTAGCCGACGCTCGAGTAGACGGAGCCGTGCTCGCGCGGCGGCGAGTCGACCGCGTCCAGCTCTGCGACGTCGTTCGGGACGATGATCGTGCAGACGCCGCGCTGGTCGAGCGCGATCCGGAACGCGCGGTCGACGAGGTGGCGCGCCTGGCTCGGGCACCATGCAGACCTGGACGTACTCGCGAGACGTCCTTGAACAGCACCTGCAGGTCGACCTCCTGCTGGTAGTGCGCGCCGAGCGAGGATCGCGCTTCTGCTGGCCGACGATCGCGACCACCGGCACGTGGTCGAGCTTCGCGTCGTAGAGGCCGTTGAGGAGGTGGATCGCGCCGGGGCCGGAGGTCGCCATGCAGACGCCGACCTCGCCGGTGAACTTCGCGTGCGCCGCAGGCCATGAACGCGGCCATCTCCTCGTGGCGCGCCTGGATGAACTCGGGGTCGCCGTCGGCGCGGTCGAGCGCGCCGAGGAAGCGCGTTGATCCCGTCGCCGGGGTAGCCGTAGATGCGGTGGACGTCCCACTCGCGCAGGCGCTTCAGAAATAGTCGGCAACCAATTCGGCCATATCGTCCTTTCGCTCGCTCCGGCAGCGTGTTCCCGGCCCCGAGAAGAGGAAACGCACGCTCCGCCGGGCTGGTTTCACTTCGCCTCCGGTGGGTCCGAGCGACATCTACGAGCTTTGCTGGGCAGACGATCCGCGGATCGCGCCCGACGGCAGCACGGCCGCGTTCGTCGTCTGGCGCGTCAACCGCGACTCGAACGACTACTCGAGCGCGATCTGGCTCGTCTCCCTCGACGGCTCGGGCGAGCCGCGCCGCTTCAGCAGCGGTGAGAAGCAGAATCTCGCCCCGCGCTGGTCGCCGGACGGAAGCCGGCTCGCCTTCACCTCCAACCGCGAAGGCAAGGCGAGGCAGCTCTACGTGATTCCGGTCGCGGGCGGCGAGTCCCTCCGGCTGACCGACCTGGACGAGGACGTCAGTGAGGTGGCGTGGTCGCCGGACGGCGCGGGGCTCGTCTTCTCAGCGCGGGTACGCGACGCGGCTTACGAGGAAGAGGACGAGCGGAAGCGGAAGCCGCGGCGGTTCGAGCGCCTGCAGTACAAGCTGGACAACGAGGGCTGGATCGGCGACCGGCGGCGGCACGTCTTCACCGTTCCTGCCGACGGGTCGGCGCCCGCGACCCAGCTCACCGACGGCGATTACGAGGACCAGTACCCGGCCTGGTCGCCGGACGGGCGGCGAATCGCCTTCGTCTCGTCTCATGCCGAGGACTGGGACGTCGAGCCGTACCGCGACGTCTTCGTCGTCGACGCCGGCGGTGGCGAGGCCGAGCAGCTCACGGGCGGCGACGGCTGGCACGAGGCTCCCTCCTGGTCGCCCGACGGATCGCTGATCGCGTGCCGCTACAGCCCCGGCGGGTTCGACTCTCCTCGTCACGGCCAGATCGCCGTGCTGCAAGCCGCGACCGGCGAGCGGCGCCTGCTGACGAGCTCGCTCGACCGCAATTGCGCTCCGTACCCGGAGATCCGCGAGCCGGTCTGGGACGGCGACACGCTCCTGTTCGGGGTCGAGGACGGCGGCAACAACCACCTGTACCGAGTCCCGGCGGACGGGAGCGGCGCTCCAGAGACGGTGATCGGCGGGGAGACGTGGGTGACAGGGTTCGACCTCGCCGGCGGGCGGATCGTGCACAGCGCGACGACGCCGGTCTCTCAGGGCGAGGTCTACGAGGGCGAGCGCCGGCTGAGTGACGTGACCTCCTCGTTCGCCGAGGCCGTCGAGCTGGTCGAGCCCGAGCGCTTCACGGCCGACCTCCGCCGACGGCACCGAGGTCGACGCGTGGGTCATGAAGCCCCGCGGGTTCGAGGCCGGCCGCAGCTACCCGGTTCTGCTGAGCATCCACGGGGGCCCGTTCACCCAGTACGGAAACCGGTTCCACGACGAGTTCCAGGTCTATGCAGCGGCGGGCTACGTCGTCCTCTACGCCAACCCGCGCGGCTCCTCGGGCTACAGCGAGGCGTGGGGCCGGGCGATCCACGGACCGGTCGACGAGGGCCCCGGCTGGGGGACGGTCGACTACGAGGACCTGATGGCGGTCGTCGACGAGGCGCTGCGAGCGGTTCGACTTCTGCGACCCCGACCGGCTCGGAGTGCTCGGCGGCTCCTACGGCGGCTACATGACCTCGTGGATCGTCGGGCACACCGACCGCTTCCGCGCCGCCTGCTCGGAGCGCGCCGTCAACAACTTCGTGCTCGAGGGCGGCTCGAGCGACTTCGGCTGGTGGTTCAAGGCAGAGGTCGGGCGCCCACTGGTTCGAGGCGCCGAGACGTCTACCTGAAGATCTCGCCCGCGACCTACGCGGCGAACATCTCCACGCCGCTGCTGATCCTGCATTCCGAGAACGACCTGCGCTGCCCGCTCGGCAACGCGGAGGATCTGTTCGCGATCCTCCGGCTCCTCCGGCGGGAGGTCGAGATGGTGTGCTTCCCCGCCGAGTCGCACGAGCTGACCCGTTCCGGCTCGCCGGTGCACCGCGAGATGCGCTTCGAGCTGATCCTCGACTGGTTCGGACGCCATCTGCGGCCGGGCGAGGTGCGGGCGCTCGAAGAGCCGGTCAGCGCCGACGCTTGAGTCCGAGCGGCGCAGTGGACCCGGACCGGCCGCGGTTGTGCCTCGTCCGGGTGCTCTGGGGCATCCTCGGGGTCACGCCGCTTCGCTTCGCCCTCGCCGCCCTGGCCCTCACGGCGGCCCTGGCGGCGGGCGCTCCGAGCGGATCCGCACGGGTTGCCTTCATTCTCGGCGCCTTTGCGGGCGCCGGCTTCGTGCTCGCCGACCCGCGGCGCCGTATGCGGCAGCGAAACGTTCCGCGGCCGGCGCCGGCGGAGTTCGACCTGGAAGAGCCCTGGCGGGGCGCGGTTCGGGCGCTCTATCCGAGCACGCTCGGGCTCACGCTCCTCGCAGCGATCGCACTCGCCTTCGATGCCGTGCTTTCCTCTGTGCTCGCGGGCGTGATCGCGGGGCTGGGCGTGGCCGGCCTCGCGTCGGCTCTCGAGGTCGCACTGCAGGAGAGGCGGATCGGCGGACAGCTCTACAGCCTGGTAGGCGCGAGCTGGTCCTCCCGCGAGCGGGGGGCGACCACGCTCTTCGTCTCGAAACCCGGGGTCTGACCCCGGTTGGGTCTCAGGCCTGCTCGCGCTGCAGGACCGAGGCGACCGCGGTCAGGGCGAGCTGCGTCTCCTCGACGGCGGGCTCCCGCGTCGTGAGGCGCTGCAGCATCAGGCCCGGGAGGAGAAAGACCCGCGCGACCCGGTAGCGGGAGGCCTGGACGAGCTGCCAGAGCTCCATCGTCAGCGCGAGCGAGAGGAGCGTGACGACGAACGGCGTGTACGCGGCGGTCGAGAGGGGCCAGAGCTGGCCACCGCCCAACGAGACCGGCAGTACGAGGGCAGCGAAGTTCGTCCCGCAGCGCGGAGAGAAGCGCGACGGCTTCGCCTCGCCGGCCCAGGTCGCCATGATCGAGTTGGACTCGACCGCGGCGATGGCGCGGTGCTCGGCGCCGTGAAGGAACAGCGTCCGCCCGCGCAGGAGCCAGGCGAGGAGGATGACGGCCGTGGCGATGCCGACCGGCAGCCCCGCCGACTCCGGGAGAAAGATCAGGGAGAGGGGTGCGCACATGGCGGCCATCAGGAAGAGCCGCTCCCGTGTCCGCGCCACTCCGGTCCCGCCGAAGAGGGGCGAAAGTGCGAGCCCGAGGCGGACGAGGCCGCGGACGAGCGGCAGGCGCCGCACGAGCTTCGGCGGGGTCGGCATCGCACCCTCGCGCACAGACCCGTCTCGCCTGGCGAAGGCCCAGAAGCGCTCGCTGGCGATCACGACGCCGTCGGCGCGGGCCATCCCGCCGAGGCGCGGCAGAGCCGCGGTTCCGTCGGCGCCTTCGAGAACGGCGATCACTTGCGCGCGATCCACCCCGTAAGGATCGCGCGTCGGAGGCCGCCCGGCAAGGGCCAGGCGGCCTACCTCAGCGGTGTCTCAGACCTACCAGCGGCCCCGGCTGAAGAAGCCGAGCAGCAGCAGCACCAGCACGACAATCAGGATGATCCAGAGGATCGACACGGAATTGCCCCCTTTCGCTTTGGGAGAACAACGGGCGAGGCGTCCCCGCGGTTACGGCCGACCGGCTTAACCGAGACTTAACGCGGCGCAACGATCGCTCAACACCCGCTCGCTATAAGGATGCTCGTGGCAGGACGCATGCGCATCTTCGTCGGCGCCGGGGTCGCGGCTTCGGCCGGGCTCGGAGCCGCGCTCGCCCTCGGCGGCGCCGCTCTGCTCGGCGGGTTCTCCTCGACGACCACGACCGTCCGCGAGGTGCAGCCGTCGGCGCCGGCCGCCAGTGAGACGGCGTTCAAGACGCGCGGGCCGTTGTCGGTCAACGACATCTACCGGCGTGCCGCCCCAGGTGTCGTACAGGTGACCGCCACGCAGGTCGTGAGCACGCAGGAGGCCGATCCCTTCTTCGGCTTCCCGTGCCCCGCAGGCCCAGCGACAGGAGGCCCTCGGGTCGGGCTTCGTGATCGACAAGGCCGGTCACATCGTCACGAACTACCACGTGATCGCGGGTGCGCGGTCGGTCAGCGTCAGCTTCTCGAACAACGAGAGCATGAAGCGCACGCATCGTCGGCTCCGATCCCTCCACCGACATCGCCGTGCTGCAGGTCGACGCCCGCTCGCGCGCGCTCACGCCTCTCCCGCTCGGGCAATTCCGACCAGGTTCACGTCGGCGATCCGGTCGTTGCGATCGGGAACCCCCTCGGGCTCGAACGCACGGTCACGGCCGGGATCGTCAGCGCCCTCCAGCGCGTGATCCAGGCGCCGAACTCGTACTCGATCGACCATGTGATCCAGACGGACGCCGCTCTGAACAAGGGCAACTCCGGCGGGCCGCTGCTCGACGCGAACGGAAGAGTGATCGGCGTCAACTCCCAGATCCAGAGCGAGACCGGCGGCAACATCGGCATCGGTTTCGCAGTGCCGATCAACACGGTCAGCACGGTTGCAGCGCAGATCATGAAGACAGGACATGCCGAGCACGCGTTCCTCGGGATCGGCGTGCAGACGGTGACGCCCGAGATCGCGCGGCTCTTCCGGCTGCGGGCCTCCCGTGGGCTCCTGGTCTCGAGCGTCGAGCCGGGCAGCGGGGCTGCGAGGGCAGGCCTGCGCGCCGGGAGGCAGCAGGTCACGGTCTCCGGTGAGTCCTACGCGCTCGGCGGTGACCTGATCGTCGCCGCCGAAGGCACCCGGCTTTCCTCCCTCGACCGGCTGCGCGACGTGATCTCGCGCAAGCAGCCCGGCGACACCGTTTCCCTGGAGATCTGGCGCGGGGACACGCGACAGATCGTCGACGTCAAGCTTGGACGGCAGCCATCTCCCGTCCGCTGACCGTCCACCTCGCGGCCCCGACCCCCTTGGGGCCCGGTTCCCGGCGGCAGCCGTACGCCAGCACGGCCTGCCGGGAGTAGAGGAAGGAGGCCCGATGCCTGCCCGGGCCTCCTTCCTTCAGTACCCGGCCAACGGCGCGTCGTAAGGGCCCCGGCCGGTCATGGCCGCCGCGCCGCAGCGCGCGCCGAGCCCTACGGCCTCGAACGGCGAGAGCCCGCGCGCAAGGCCGAACGTCAGGCCCGCGGCGAAGGAGTCGCCGGCGCCGTAGGCGCTCACCGCGGGGCCGGGGAGCGGTGCGGCGGCCCACGGTATGGCCGTCCCGTCTGGGCCGCGAGCACGCCGCCCGACGAGCCGTTCGTCTCCGCCACGTGCCTGGGCGGCGGAACGAGCCCGCCCGCCGTGTAGCGCTCGTCGGGGTCCCTCGCGCTGCACACGAGCATGTCGAGCTGGACGCCGGAGGGAACCAGCGCCTCGTTCGCCCTGGGTGTCGCGACGAGCTGCCGCGCTGCCCGCGCCGCCCGGACAGCATCCGCGTCGCCCGCGGTGAAGTAGACGGCGTCGGCGCCCTCGAGCTCGCTCCAGGGAAGCGCGTCCGCGCCGTGCGGCCCCATGCGCTCGCCGATCACCGTGATCGTCCGCTCCGCAGCCGCGTCGACGTGGACGAATGCGCGCCGCTGCGGCTCCGGCCGCCAGACGGCCTCGACCTCGACGCCGAGCTTGCCGAGCTCGGCGGCCGCCCGGTGACCGAGCTCGTCGTCGCCGAGCGCGGTCAGGAACAGGCACTCTCCGGCCAGGCGCGCGAGCTGCACCGCGGCCACGGCCCCGCCGCCGGCCGGTTCCTGCCACGTCTCGTCCGCGTGGACGATCTCGCCGGGCGCCGGAACGTGATCGACGCGGGCGAACTCGGCCCACTCGACGTGGCCGACGACCGCGACCTTCACGGGCGCGACGCGCGCTCCGCGGCTGCCTTGACCCCTTCGCCGAAGGTCGGGAAGACGTGGTGCATCGCGGCGAGATCCTCGACCGTCGCACCGAGGCGGAGGCCGAGCGAGAGACCCTGGACGATCTCGCCCGCGCTGCGGGAGACCACGTGCAGGCCGAGGACGCGCCGGCTCTCGCGGTCGAAGACGATCTTGAAGAGCCCGTGCTTCGCGTCGATGTACGAGAAGCGCCTGACGTGCTCGTTGCGCACCACCTCGACGTCGTGACCCTCGTCGCGAGCCTGCTCCTCGGTCAAGCCGACGGCGCCGACCTCCGGGTCCGTGAAGATCGCGGTCGGTAGCACGGAGTAGTCGGCGGCCGGGGCGTCGGCGCCGAACATGTCGGCGACCGCGATCCGTGCCTGGTACTGGGCGACCGGCGTGAACTGGGCGACCGCGTTGACGTCGCCGGCGGCCCAGATGCCGGGGACCGAGGTGCGCAGCCGCTCGTCGACCGCGATCCCCGTCTTCGTCGTCTCCACCCCGATCTGCTCGAGGTTGAGGCCTTCGAGGTTCGGAACCCGGCCGGAGGCGAGCAGGATCTGCGCGGCTCGGACGTCGTATTCCGCAGAGCCGTCCCGGGGCGCGATCGTCGCCACGACCTCGGCGCCGTCGGCGCGGACCCTCTTGACGAAGACCGACGTCGCGATCTCGATCCCCTCCTCGTCGAGCGCCGCCGCGAGCGTCGCGGAGGCCTCCTCGTCCGCGTTGGGAGCGATCCGCCCCAGGGCGTCGACGATCGTCACCTTCGAGCCGAAGCGCGAGAAGATCTGCCCGAACTCGAGCCCTACCGCTCCTCCTCCGACCACGAGCAGCGACGCGGGCACCTCGGTCCGCTCGAGCGCCGAGACATGGTCGATCCAGTCGATCTCCTCGATCCCCTCGATCGGCGGAACGGCCGTGCGCGAGCCGCTCGCGATCAGGATCCGGTCGGTCTCCAGCACGCGGTCGCCCGCTTGCACGGTGTGCGGGTCGACGAGGCTCGCCTCCGCCGTGATCGCCGTGAAGCCCTGGCCCTCGAGATCCTCGACCCACCGGGGCTGGGCACCTCTTCAGGCCGTCCTTCCAGGAGCGGACGCGGCCGAGGTCGACGCGAGCCGGTCCGGCCTCGACGCCGATCCCTGGCGCGAGCGCGTTCACGTCGTGCGCGAGCTCGGCGGCGACGAGGTAGGCCTTGGTCGGCGTGCAGGCGACGTTCGGGCAGCTCCCGCCCCAGCGCTCCTTCTCCACGAGCGCGACGCGCGCGCCGTGCTCCCGCGCCGCTTTCCCGGCGGCGTCGCGGGCCGCCGAGCCGCCGCCGATCACGACCAGATCGAACCGCTCGCTCATCTCAGCGCCTCCTTCCGCGCAGCCGGGGCCATCATGCTCATCGACTCCTCCGGCGCGTCGAGCGCGATCGCCGCCTGGATCAGGCCGAGGTGCGAGAACGCCTGCGGGAAGTTTCCGATCAGGTCGCCGGAGTGCGGGTCGATCTCCTCGGCGAGCAGGCCGACGTCGTTGCAGAAGCCGAGCAGCCGCTCGAACAGCTCTCGTGCCCGGTCGCCCTCGCCGGCCCGCGCCAGGCACTCGACCAGCCAGAAGGAGCAGATCGCGAAGGTCGCCTCGTCGCCCGGAGAGCCCGTCGACGCCGTCGGTCAGGTAGCGGTACACGAAGCCGTCCGCCGAGAGCTCGGAGATCGTCCGCTCGAAGGTCGCGCGCGCCCGCGGGTCGCCGTGCTCGACGAAGCCGACGATCGGGATCATCAGGTTCGAGGCGTCGAGCTTGCCGCCGTCCCCGAACGACTGCAGGAAGGCGCCGCTCGTCCGGATCGACTCCCTCGCGCTCGATCAGCTCGCGCAGCTCGTCGCGGCTCGCACGCCACTCGTCCAAGGCGCCCACGCGCCCGTCGAGCTCGCGCGATCCGCACGACCCGGTCGAGCGCGACCCAGGCCATCACCTTCGAGTAGACGAAGTGGCGCGGCTCGCCGCGGATCTCCCAGATGCCCTGGTCCGGCTGCCGCCAGCGGTCGATCACCGCGCCGGCGACGCGGCCGAGGAACTCCCAGAAGACGTCGTCGATCCCGCCGCCGTGCTGCCGGTAGACCCAGACGGTGTCGAGCAGCTCGCCGAACACGTCGAGCTGGAACTGGTCGAGTAGGCGCCGTTCCCGATCCGCACCGGCTTGGAGCCCCGGTAGCCCTCGAGCCAGTCGAGCTCGACCTCCGGGAGCAGGCGCTCGCCCCCGACGCCGTACATGATCTGCAGCTCGCCGGCGCGGCCCGCGGTCGTCCGCCGGAGCCAGCCCATGTACGCTCTCGGCCTCCTCGGTGTAGCCGAGCGCGAACAGCGCGTTCAGGGTCAGTGCGGAGTCACGCAGCCACGAAAAGCGGTAGTCCCAGTTCCGCTCGCCGCCGATCTCCTCGGGGAGCGAAGTCGTGGCGGCGGCGACGATTGCGCCGGTCGGGCCGTTCGTCAGCCCTTTGAGCACGAGCGCGCTCCGCACGACCTGCTCGCGGTACGGGCCGGCGTAGGTGCAGCGTCCGGACCAGGCCGCCCACGCCGAGGTCGTCGTCTCGAGCTTCTCGTGCACCTCCTCGGCGCTCAGCCGCCGGGGCTGGAGCTCGTGCGGAAGCTGGTAGGTGAGCACCACGAACGCATCCTCGCCCGCCCGCAGCGTCCGGTTGCCCTGGGTCGCCGAGAGCTCCGCGTGCCCGAACGGGAGAGCTCGCTCTGGAGCACGAGCGCGTCGGCGCCGCCGTAGGTGACCACGAGGTCGTCGGCAAGCGTCTCGAGGCGCGGCGTCGTCAGGCCGTAGTCGAAGCGGGGGACGAACTTCACCTTCACCGCGACCTCGCCCTCGGTGCAGCGGACGATGCGGATCAGCTCGTGGTCCGGGTGAGCGGTCCGAGACCCGGTAGGCGAAGAAGTCGGTCAGCACGAGCGTCCCGCCGGGCGTGACGAACGTCGTCTCGAGGACGTTCGTTCCCGGCAGGTAGCGCCGAGTCGACCTCGTAGTCGTCGTCGAGCGGCGCGATCCGGAAGAAGCCGGCCTTCGCCCAGTCGAGGATCCGCCCGAACACAGGGCGCGCCTCGAAGCGGTGGAACGTGCACCAGTCGATCGAGCCGTCCTTCGAGACGAGCGCGCCCGAGTGGCAGTCGGCGATCAGCGCGTAGTCGGCGATCGGCGGATAGATCTCGACGGTCACGAGCCGACCTCGACGTAGACCTTGATCGCGTGGCGGTCGTCGGTCAGCGCGCGGATCATGTCCTCGTACCGATCGAGCCCGTGGATCGGGGTCGTCAGGAGCTGCGCCAGCCAGCCCGGGAAGAGGGCCTCGGCCTTGATCAGGTCGTCGACGCCGCTGCGGAAGTCGGCCGGCGAGGCGTTGACGGTGCCCACCATCACCTTGTTGCCGAGCACGAAGCTCTGATTGATCGCGTCCGAGTTGATCTCGGCCTTGCGGTCGCCGCCCGTGATCGAGGAGAGCACGAGCACGCCGTCCTTTCCGAGCACCTCGGCGGCTTCCCAGACGAGCGGCGAGAAGCCGGTCGCGTCCATGATCAGGTCGAACGGGCCGCGGTCGGCGCTGACCTCGGCGAGCGTGTGCTCCTGCGAGCTGACGTAGTGCCCGCCGAGCTCTTCGACGAGCTCTGCGTTCCGGTACCGCTTCTGCGGGAGCGAGAAGACGCTCAGCTCGAGTCCGCGCAGCCGCGCGACGAGCGCCATCAGCAGGCCGATCGTCCCCGAGCCGAGGATGCAGGCGCGCCGAGGCTCCCAGACCCTCAGCCGGCGCTGGATCTCGTACGCCTGGTTAACGCCCTTCTCCGCGACCGTCGTCGGCTCGAGCAGGACGCCGACCTCGCGCAGCGTCTGCGGCAGCGGGAAGACGAAAGCTCGCGTCCTCGACGTAGTGCTCGGTCAGGTAGCCGTGCAGCAGGTTGATCCCGCGCTCGTAGTAGACGTCGTCGGTGGTGAAGTCCTGCAGGCCGATCCTCCCGTAGATGCTCGTGCCCGGCCGGCGGACGCTCGCGACGACGTGGGTGCCGGGAGTGATCGTGTCGGGGACGTTCGGGCCGACCTCCTCGACCACGCCGAAGTTCTCGTGGCCGATGACCAGGAAGTCGTCTCCGGGCGGCGCGGCGCCGTACTCGGCCGCGTTGATTTCCTTGTCGGTGCCGTCGACGCCCACGCGCACGACGCGTGACGAGCACGCCGCGCCCCTCCGGGACGTCGTCGACCGAGGGCTTCGGAACCTCCTCGAGGTGGATCGAGCCGGGCTTGCCGGGCGTGACCGCGATCGCCTTCACGCTGCGATTGTCTCGCGTTCGGGGCCTCCGTTACAGTCGGCCCGTGGCGGAGGCCCTGGCCGAACGGGAGCTGCTGGCGGCGCTGCGGGCCGGCGACGAGAGCGCCTTCCGCGAGCTCGTCCGCGAGTACCAGCCGTCGCTCGTGCGCGTGGCGCGGATCTACGTCTCGACGCAGGCGACCGCGGAGGAGGTCGCAGCCGAGACCTGGCTGGGCGTCCTCAAGGGGCTCGACCGCTTCGAGGGACGCTCGTCGTTCAAGACGTGGATCTTCCGGATCCTGACCAACATCGCGAAGACCCGGGCGGTGCGCGACGGGCGCACACTGCCGTTCTCGGCGCTGCAGGATCCCGGGCGCGTTCCCGAGGCGGCGGTCGACGCCGACCGCTTCCTCGACCCCGAGCACCCGCGCTGGCCGGGGCACTGGGCCGTCAAGCCGGAGCCGTGGCCCGAGGAGGCTCTGGTGGCCGCCGAGACCCGTGAGCGTCTGGCCCAGGCGATCGAGGCGCTACCCGCGTCGCAGCGGGCCGTGATCTCGCTCCGCGACATCGAGGGCTGGAGCGCCGAGGAGGTCCGTAACGCTCTCGACCTGAGCGAGACCAATCAGCGGGTGCTCCTGCACCGCGCACGCTCGAAGGTGCGGGCGGCGCTGGAGGAGTACGTGAAAGAGGCCGGCACATGACCACAGACGTTGAACAACTCAGTTGCCGCGAGCTCGTGGAGCTCGTGACGGACTACCTCGAGGGCGCGCTCTCCGACGAGGAGCGGGCGCGCTTCGAGGGCCACATCGCCCGGTGCGCCGCCTGCACGATCTACCTGGAGCAGATCCGCCAGACGATCGCAGCGCTCGGCCACCTGCCCGAAGAAGCGCTGTCGCCGGATGCCGAGCGCGAGCTGCTCGAGGCCTTCCATGGCTGGCGCCCGGGCTGAGGGCGGTTAAACCGGCCGGATTGTCCACCTCGCACGGCTAGCGTTACACCGGTGATCGAGCAGCACTTCGGAGAGGGCGGGCCCTGGTCGCTCGGCGTCGAGGAGGAGGTGATGATCCTCGACGCGGAGAGCCTCGCGCTCACGCCCGGCGTCGAGGCGCTCGTCGGCTGGGCCGAGGGACATTCCCTTCCGGGCGTGATCAAGATGGAGCTGCTCGCGTCGATGGTCGAGCTCGCGACCGGGGTCTGCGCCTCCCCGGCCGACGCCCTGACCGACCTGACGGCGCTTCGCGCGGGCGCGGCCGAGGCGGCGGCCGAGCACGGCCTCGTGATCGCGGCCGCCGGCACGCACGCCTTCAGCCTGCCGACCGCGCAGCAGATCGCGCCCGATCCGCGCTACCTCGAATTCGTCAAATACGCCGGGATCTCCGCACGGCGGCAGGCGGTCTGCGGCCTCCATGTCCACGTCGGGATGCCCGGGCCGGACGAGTGCATGGTGGCGCTCGAGGGCGTGCTCGCGTGGCTGCCGGTCGTGCTCGCGCTTTCGGCCAACTCGCCGTTCCTCGCCGGGGAGGAGACCGGCCTCTGTTCCGCGCGCGCGGAGGTGCTGGCGGAGCTTCCGCGGGCCGCCGCTCCGCCGGTCTTCGCGTCGTACGGCGAGTGGGAGGCCTTCGTCGAGCGCTTCGTCCGGCTCGGGCTGGCCGACGGCTATACGCGCTTCTGGTGGGACATCCGGCCGCATCCCCGTTTCGGGACGCTCGAGATCCGGGCGCCGGACCAGCCGACCGACGTTGCGCTCACCGCCGCCTTCGCCGCGCTCCTCCAGGCGCTCTGCAAGACCGTGCTGGACGGCTCGGCCGGGCCGCAGGCTCAGCGCGGCGACTACGCCCAGAACCGCTGGGCGGCGCTCCGCTACGGGCCGCGCGCCGAGCTGATCCATCCCGACGGCGAACGGCTCGCACCCGCATCCGAGCTCGGGGCCGAGCTGCTCGAGCTGGTTGCTCCGGCCGCGCGCGAGCTCGGTACCGAAGAGCTTCTGGGCACGCTCGACCCGACTCGCTGCGAGGCCGACCGGCAGCTCGAGGTCGCCCGCGCGGAGGGCCTCGAAGCGGTCTGCGCGGACGTCGCGAGGCGGACGGTACGATCGGCCTAGTGCCCCATCCAGCAATAGCCGCCGGCTTCTGGCCCGCGACCACGCGGCGCCAGGAACCACGCTCGGCCTTGCCAAGGCAGCCGGCCTTGGCCGCGCCCGAGCGCCGCCCCTGGCTTGATGCTCGCGACCCAGAGACTCGACGGTCTTACCGGAAGAGGCACTAATGGAGCGCTCCGAGACGATTCATGTGAGCGGGATCCGCTGCGAGCGCTGTGTCGGCCGGCTTGCAGGCGCACTGGAGGGCCACGACGGCCTCGAGCAGGCCTTCGCCAACCTGATGGGCGAGGTACGCCTCACGTGGGACGACGAGCGGACCGACCGCGAGAAGATCCTCGCGGCTCTCGCCCGCGCCGGGTTTCACCCGGTCGGCGGTTAGGGGCCGTCGTGCGGGTCGGCGGGGATGATCTGCCGCCCGTGGCGTCCGGCCTCGCTCCTGCCCTGCTGGATCCGGACACGCCGGGAGGCTGCGGGCTCCACGCCGCTGCGTAGCTCCTGCTCCTCCGCGCTCAGGGCCGGATCGTCGGGCAGCACCTCGCCGTACCCCTGGGTCTCGGGGGCTTCCTCTCCCGCGGCCAGACCGTAGTGCCGTGCGACCGCCTGCTCGTCGATTGAGTCGTCCTCGAGCTTCGGTGACGTTTCGACGAGATCTTCCGACACCGTCAGCCGGACCGCCCTTTCGGCGGCGTCGGGCTCCGCGAAGACTCTCGGAACCGCATGCCTGCTCTTGCGCAGGAGCCCGTCGCTCGACGATCAGGAAATCGTTCCTGACCTCGACCACTTGACCGAGCTCGCGCTCGTCGCTCGTGATGACTTCGTAGCCTTCCATGACCCCCCGCTACCCGATCCCCTGCTCGCCTAACCCGGGAATGCCCTCACCTCCGCACACGTTGGAAAGCTTGAAACGGCACTTGGTAGGGTGGCCGCGATGAGCGATCCCGCTTCGGAAGCCGACGCGAGGAAGCTGGCCGAGGCGGCCCGCGACCGCGTTCGCTTCGAAGAGGAGACGCTCGAGCTCGCGGACCAGGTCTACCGCGTCGCGAGGAGGCTGGTGTCCAGCCGTGAGGAAGCGGAGGACTTGATGCAGGAGACGTACGCGCGGGCGTTTCGCTCGTGGCAGTCCTTCCAGCCCGGGACGAACCTGCGCGCGTGGCTGCTCCGGATCCTGACCAACCTGAACATCGACCGAGGGCGCCGCGTGCAGCGCTCACCCGACCTGCAGCCGCTCGAGGAGGGCGACTACTTCCTCTACAACAAGCTCGAAGCGGCCGGCGACTCGGGCGCCGAGAAGGTCGACCAGCGGCTCTCCCAGGACGACACCGTGGCCGCGCTCTCGGCAGTGCCGCACGACTTTCGCGACGTGATCGTGCTCGTGGACATCGGCGACTTCAGCTACGCGGACGCCGCGCAGATCCTCGAGATCCCGATCGGGACGGTCATGTCGCGGCTCCACCGCGGCCGGCGGATCCTGAAACGCGAGCTCGCGGAGCGAACGGTCGGGAGCAGCGCCTGATGGTCTTCAGCTTCGACGTCGATCCGTGCGCCAAGTGCGAGGAGCTGCTCCAGCCCTACCTCGACCGCGACCTCGGAGAGGACGAGCGGGCGGAGGCGGAGCGGCATCTCGACCGCTGCGGCTACTGCCGGAAGCGCTATCGGTTCGAGGTCGAGCTGCGGCGTTTCGTGCGCCAGGCGGTGGTCGAGGAGATGCCGCCGCACCTGAAGCAGAAGCTGTCCGAGCTGCGCACGCCCCTCCTCTAACGCCCTCGCAGGCCGCGGGGACGTGCTCACGTCAGGCGTCTGGCGGCCGCGACGACTTCAGGCTCTCCGGCACCTCAGCGGCGAAATCGACGTCTCCTGGAGGCTCCAGGTCGTTGCAGGCGACCAGGACGGCGCCGAGCGTGCGCGCTCCCTCGTCCGGGATCCGGCTCCAGGCTTCACGGGCGAGCAGGACGGGATGGAGCCGGACGCCGCGGTAGGAGGCGGCGAGTACCGGGGCGCCCTGTTCTTGCCACCCCGCGACAACGCGGTCGATCGCCTCGGGAGCGAGCCCGGGCCCGTCACCGAGGACGACGACCGCCGCCTCCGCCTCGTCCGGGAGCGCGTCCAGGCCGCAGCGCAGCGAGGCGCCGGGGCCGCGCTCCCAGTCCGGGCAGTGGACCGTCCGGGCGGAGGTCTGGACGTCGTGCGCCCCCAGGACGACGACGATCCGGTCGCCGAGGGAGCTCCCGCGGACGCTCTCGAGCACCGGCTCGAGCAACACGCGCTGCTTCGGCGAGCCGAACCGGCTCGACGCGCCGGCGGCGAGCACCACCGCCCACACCCGGTCTCTAGAGGCTTGATGCGAATTGCGCCTGTCCCGTGGCTGCCGCCTCAGACGCAGCGCCAGGCCGTCTCGTCGCCTTTGACCAGGCCACCGGCCTGGCCTGCGGACGCCGAGCCGGCCTGGCTTGGTCTGAGACGGCCCCACGGGGAGCCGAATCCACATCAAGCCTCTAGGCGACAGCTTCGAGCGCCCGGCGGATCAGCGGGCGGGCCAGCTCGACCTTGTAGGCCGTGCCCGGAAGCGGGGTCGCCCGGTCGAGATCCTCGGGCGAGTCGAGCGCCCACGGGATCGGAGCCACCCCGGCGAGCGCGAGGCGGACGCCGCCGGCGAAGCGTGCGGCCGCGACGCCGACGAGCGGGAACGCCCAGCGCGCGCGGTCCATCGCCTTCAGGTACACGCTCGCCTCCGGACGCGGAACGTCTAGCTCGAGGATCAGCTCGCCCGGCTCGAGCGCCGTGACGTCGCGGTCGTCCTCGGTCGGCAGGCGGTAGAGGTCGGCGAGCGGCAGCTCGCGCCGGTCGGTGCGCAGGGTCGCCCCGAGCGCGAGCAGGGCGGCGGCCGGATCGCTCGGATGAGCCGAGGCGCAGCGCTCGTTGCCGAAGATCGCGTGCTCGCGGTGGGCTCCCTCGCGCGCATGGCAGGTCGAGCCGCCGTGCAGGAAGCATGGGTACGAGAGCCGCCAGTACCAGCAGCGGGTCGCCTGGAGCAGGTTCCCGCCGATCGTCCCCATCGACCGCAGCTGCGGAGACGCGGCGAGCGCGCACGCCTCACGCAGCGCCTTCGGGATCTCCGGGTCGACCTCGAGCTCGGCGAGGGTCGTGGCCGCTCCGACCGAGGTGATGTAGGTGGATGTAGCTGTAGCTGGAGGTGTACTCCTCAGCCCCCGGGGGACGACGGCGCGAACGTCCACGAGGGTCTCCGCCTCCACGAGCCGGTCGCGGAGCAGCGGGACGAGATCGGTTCCGCCCGCGAGCGCCACCGAGCCGTTCCCGAGCTCGGCGGCGGCGGCTTCGACCGACTCAGGCCGGCGAAGCTGCAAGCTTCTCCCGCTCGCGCGCCTCCGCGAGCGCGCGCAGCATCTCTTCTCTCGTCACCGGCAACGAACGGACGTCGGCGCCGGTCGCGTCGCGGATCGCGTTCACGATCGCGGCTGCGGTCGGAACGATCGGCGGCTCGCCGAGGCCCTTCGAGCCGAGGTTCGTCAGGTGCTCGTCCGGAATGTCCAGCAGGTCGACGACGATCTCCGGCACGTCCGCGATCGTCGGCAGCTTGTAGGCCTCGAGCGTCTGCGTGAGCACGGTCCCGCTCGCGGGATCGACCAGCCGCTCCTCGGAGAGGGTGTGCCCGACACCCTGGATGATTCCGCCCTCCACCTGGCTCTGGGCCCCGAGGGGGTTGATCACGCGCCCGACGTCGTGGATCGCCGCGATTCGCCCGACGTGCACCTCGCCCGTCTCGACATCCACGGCGACCTCGGCGACCTGGACGCCGAACGTCAGCGTCCTCATCCCGGTCGGGTTCGGCCCGCGCGCGCCCTTGCCGAGGATCTGTCCGTCCTCGAGCAGGCCCGTCACCTCCTCGAGTGGCCAGGAGCCGCCGTCGGCCGAGACGATCCGGCCGCCCTTCAGCGAGAGCACCCGCTCCTCGAGGTGATGGCGCTGCCCCGCGATCTCGAGGATCTGCCGCGCCGCGTCGGCTGCGGCGGCGCGAACCGCCGGGCCCATCGAGGGAGTCGTCGAGGACCCGGCCGAAATCGAGGCGTACGGCCCGCGGGCCGAGTCACCCAGCTCCACGCGAACACGCTCGAGCGGCAGGCCGAGCTCCTCCGCCGCGATCTGGGCCATCGCCGTGCGCGTTCCCGTCCCGATGTCCTGCATCGCCGTGACGACGGTCGCGTGGCCGTCCGACCCCACGCGCACCCACGCGTACGAGGGCGGCCCGCCGCCGCCGTACCAGATCTGGCTCGCCAGCCCGACGCCGTGCCGTCGGGGCCCGTCCGAGCGCGCGCGCACCTCGTCTCGCCGCGCCCAGTGCGGCTCTGCGCGCCGGTAGCACTCGAGCAGGTTCTTCGACGAGAACGGTCGGCCGTCGACGAGGTCGTCGTCCGCGTGATTGCGGGTGCGGAGCTCGAGCGGTTCGAGCTCCAGCCTCCCCGCGAGCTCGTCGAGCAGGCACTCGAGCCCGAACGTCCCCTCGACGAACCCGGGCGCGCGAAAGGCCGCGTTCGGCGGCAGGTTCAGCCGCGTCCCGTAAGTGACCGTGCGGACGTTCTCGCAGGCGTAGAGCATCTCCATCGGCCCGTAGGTCGGCCCGGAGAAGCCCTTCCAGCCGACCGCGTTCACGAACTCGCCCTCGAGCGCCACGAGCGTCCCGTCGGAGCGGGCGCCGGCGCGGAGCCGCTGGATCGTCGCGTTGCGGTTGCCGGTGGCGAGGTTCTCCTCCCGGCGCGAGAGCGCGCAACGGACCGGCCGGCCGGTCTGGCCCGCGAGCGCGATCGCGATGTAGGTGTAGTCGCCGGGGCTGTTCTTGGCCCCGAACCCGCCGCCCATGAAGTTGCAGACGACTCGCACGCGGTCGGGCGGAAGCCCGAGCTCCTCGGCAACCGAGTCGCGCACGCCCCAGATGAACTGCGTCGAGATGTAGACCTCGAGCGTGTCGCCGACCCACTGGCAGACCGACTGGTGCGTCTCCATCGAGTTGTGGAGGACGGTCTGCGTCCGGTACTCGGCCTCGACGACCACGTCGGCCCGGGCGAAGGCGCCGTCCGGGTCGCCGCGCTCGTAGCGGCGCGGATCGTCCAGCAGCTCCTCGCGCCGCACCGCCTCCTCGGGATCGAGCAGTGGCTCGAGCTCCTCCCACTCGACGTCGATCAGCGCCAGCGCGGCGCGGGCCTTTCGGGGGCTGTCGGCGGCGACCGCGGCGACCGGGGCGCCGTGGTAGCTCGGCTCGAGCGAGAGGACGTGGCAGTCGTCCGGGCCGATCGCGCCGCGCACCCAGCCGGCCTCCCGAGCGCGCGCCAGGTCGAGCCTGGTCGCGCGCGCGCGTGCGTAGGGGCTCCGCAGAACAGCCGTGTGCAGCATTCCGGGCAGCGCGAGGTCGGCCGTGTAGACCGCCTCGCCGCGGGCGCGCTCGTAGCCGTCGAGCCGCTGCGCCGGTCGTCCGACCACCTCGAGCGGCCCGGCCGGCCACTGCTCGACGGCGTCTTCCTCGACGACCACCCACTGCTCGGTGTAGTTGCCCTCGACCTCCTTCTCGGTGCGGATCAGTCGCGCCACGTCAGCACAGCCTCCTCGATTCGCGGATAGGCGCCGCAACGGCAGAGATTGCCTGCGAGCGCATGCCGGATGCGCTCGGAGGTCGGTTCCGGCTCGGCCTCGACCAGCGCGGCCGCCGAGACGATCTGGCCGGGCGTGCAGTAGCCGCACTGAAGCGCGTCGGCGCGCACGAACGCGTCCACGAGTGGATGGTCGCGCAGGCCCTCGATCGTCGTCACCTCACGCTCGCCGACCGTGTGGACGAGCGTGATGCAGGAGAGGACAGGCACGCCGTCGAGCTGGACCGTGCAGGCGCCGCAGTGCCCCTCACCGCAGGCGACCTTCGTCCCGGTCAGGCCGAGCCGGCCGCGTAGCGTCTCCGCCAGCGTCGTCCCGACCGGCGCCTCGACCTCGTACACGCCTCCGTTCACCTTCAGCTCAAGCATTCGACGTCACCGCCAGGATGTCCGCCAAATGCACCAGCCGAAACGTCGTTCGGCCGACCACGCGACGCTCTGCTTCGTCCTCGAGCTCGGGCAGCAAGCGCCAGAGGTCGCGCGCCGCCAGCAGAAGCTGCCTGACCCGGTCGCGTTCCTCCGCGTGCCCGTCGCGATCGGCGCACGCGTTGAGCGCCAGGTCGAGGACGCCGATCGTGTCCGGCTGGCGCATCCAGAGGAGCGGCGTCGCCATCGAGAGGTACTGGTGGATGCGCGCGAAGGCCATCGGCTGCGAGAACGTCCCGCCCCCGCGAGGAGGCGAGGGCTCGCGCGGCGGCTCCCCGGACGCGATCCGGTTCGCGTTTCCCCAGAGCATGCCCCGCAGTGCCTCGTCGTCGAAGCCGGCGAGCCTGGCGGTCCGGACCGAGATCAGGAGCGAGCTCGGCTGCTGCCCGTACGGGTAGTCCGACGCGTAGACCGCCTGCTCCGGCGACACCAGGTGGAAGAGGCTGAGAAGGTCGATCGGGCTCCAGACGGACGTGTCGAAGAAGACGCCGGCCTTCCCCGCGAAGCGGCCGGCCAGCTCCCCGAGGTCGGCGATACCGGCGTGGGCGATGATCAGCTGGGCCTCCGGGTAGCGCTCCATGAGCCGCGCCAGATGGTCCGCGATCGGCGGCAGCCCGCGCCCGCCGTGAATGAGGATCGGCACTCGCCGCTCGGCCCCGAGCGAGAACACCGGCGCCAGCCGCTTGTCGTTGAGCAGGAAGCGCTGAGCCCGCGGATGGAGCTTGATTCCCCGAGCGCCCGCGTCCAGGCAGCGCGTCGCCTCCGCGATCGGCCTCTCGCCGAGGTCGAGCCTCGCGAACGGGATCAGACGCCCGCCGGAGCGGCGGGCGTAGTCGAGGGTGCGGTCGTTGGCGGCCTGGAAGGCGGGATGCCGATCGGGCTCGTCCATGCAGAAGACGAAGCAGCGCGAGATCCGGTAGCGCTCCGTAACCGCCTCGAGCTCGTCGTAGACGCCGGTGAAGCCGTCGATGTCGTTCCCGAGATGGACGTGGGCGTCGAAGATCTCGGTGCCCGCCGGGATCTCTCGGCTCAGCTCCTCGTCATAGCCGGCGATCAACGCCTGGGCCTGCTGGAGCGCCTCGTCCACGGCCTTCGAGTCTAGATGTACCTGTAGCATCCGGGCCGCCGTGGCGGACCTGCTGATCTACGCGGACACGCTTCGCTCGCCCGAGATGCGGCACGAGGTCCCGGTCCCGATTCCGGACCCGTTCCTCTACGTCGAGGCCGCCGGCGAGCGGCACGTGGTCGTGAGCTCCTTCGAGATCGACCGGATCGCGGCGGCTGGACCCGGAGCTCGACACGGTTCCGCCGGAGGAGCTCGGCCTCGACGAGCTCTACGCGCAAGGTCTCCCCCGCGAGGCGATCGAGCTGGAGATCGTGGTGCGCGCGGCCAAGCGCTTCGGGATCGACCAGGCGTCGGTTCCCTCCAGCTTCCCCCTGGGGTTTGCCGACCACCTCCGGTCGAACGGCGTCGAGGTCACGGCCGACCGCGGCCTCTTCGTCGAGCGGCGGCGGGTCAAGAACCAGGCCGAGCTGGCCGGAATCCGTCGCGCCCAGCGGGCCGCCGAGGGCGGGATGACGGCGGCGCGCGAGCTGCTGCGCGCGGCCGAGCGGCGGAACGGCGGCCTCGTCGTCGACGGCGAGCAGCTCACCTGCGAGCGGCTGAAGGCGGCGGTTGAGAGCGCGTTCACCGCCAACGGCGCCTTCGCGGACGAGTTCATCGTCTCGCACGGCCCGCAGACCGCGGTCGGGCACGACATGGGCTCCGGGCCGATCGCGCCGGACGAGCCTGTCTGCCTCGATCTCTTCCCGCGCGACCGCGAGTCGGGCTGCTTCGCCGACATGACGCGCGTTTTCGTCGTCGGCGAGCCCTCCGAAGAGCTGCTCGAGTACCACAAGCTCTGCCGCGAGGCGCTCGAGCGGTCGGTCGAAGCGGTCAAGCCCGGCATCGCCGGCAGCGAGCTGCACCGGATCTGCTGCGAGGTGTTCGAGGAGCACGGCTACCCGACGCTGCTCTCGAAGCAGCCCGGCGAGGTCCTCAAGGACGGCTTCTACCACTCGCTCGGTCACGGCGTCGGGCTCGAGGTGCACGAGGAGCCCGGCCTGGGGCGCGCGCCCGGGGAGCTCCTCGCGGGCGACGTGATCGCCGTCGAGCCGGGCCTCTACCGCCACGGCTACGGCGGCTGCCGGCTCGAGGATCTCGTCCTCGTGACCGAGGACGGGCCCGAGGTGCTGACTGACTATCCGTACGACCTTCAGCCCTAGGCCACACCAAGGTGTAAGCCCGCCGCGCGCGGGTAGGTTCACTTGGTAACTTATTGCGTCCCCCCGAAGAATCGGGGTGCGATCTAACCTAGCGCCGACTCCCCCGTGAGGAAGGCTGGGGGCCGGCGACGAAGGAGGTTGCCATGGCTGTTCTCGCTGAGGAACGCGCCCGGCCGACCCTCGTGGAGCTCGTCCCCGTAGCGGACCCTGCTCCCCTCGGGCTTGCGGCTTTCGCGCTCACCACCTTCATGCTCAGCGGTCACAACGCTTCATTCATCCCTGACGTGCTCTGGGTCGGGCTCGCGCTCTTCTACGGCGGAGTCGTCCAGCTCCTCGCGGGAATGTGGGAGTTCCGCAACCGGAACGTCTTCGGCTCGACGGCCTTCTCGACGTACGGCGGCTTCTGGCTCGGGCTCGGAATCTTCGTCGTGCTGGCGGAGACGACGAAGCTCGGCGGCGGCCTGAAGGGCCCCGACATCGACAACGGGCTCGCGTGGTTCCTGTTGTCCTTCGCGATCTTCAACACGTACATGCTCCTCTGGAGCACGCGCGTGAACGTCGCCGTCTTCGGCGTGTTCCTGACGCTGGAGATCACGGAGATCCTGCTCGTGATCGGCTTCTTCAACGTCGCCCACGGCAACAGCCTCTGGATGCTCCACGCCGGCGGCTGGGCCGGGATCGTGACGGCGGCGGTCGCCTGGTACGCGTCCGCGGCGGGCGTCGTGAACGGCATGTCGCCCACCCCCGTGCTTCCGGTCGGCGCCCCGCTCTGGGACCGGCTCCCGTTCTTCTCGAAGCTGGGCTCGCCTATGCCGCGACGCGCTGGGGCCTAGCATGACCGAGTCGATGACAAGCGGCCATGCGATCGAGACGATGCAGCTCGAGGAGCGGCGCTACCCACCGCCCGAGGAGTTCGCCTCGCAGGCCAACGCCCAACCCGACATCTACGACCGGGACTTCGACGAGTTCTGGGAGGCCGAGGGGCGCGAACGCGTCACCTGGTTCCAGGACTTCGGGCAGCTCAACGAGTGGGAGCTGCCCTACGCCAAGTGGTACCTCGGCGGCAAGCTGAACGTCACCTACAACTGCGTCGACCGCCACGTCGAGGCCGGGAACGGCGACAAGGTCGCGTACTACTGGGAGGGCGAGCCGGAGGACGAGCGGCGGACGATCACGTTCGCCGACCTCCAGCGCGACGTCGTCCGCTTCGCGAACGCGCTCAAGAAGCTGGGCGTGAAGAAGGGGACGCCCGTCGGGATCTACATGGGCATGGTCCCCGAGCTCCCTGTGGCGATGCTCGCCTGCGCCCGCCTCGGCGCTCCGCACACCGTCGTCTTCGGCGGCTTCTCGGCCGATTCCCTCTCCGGCCGTCTCAACGACATGGAGTGCGAGCTCCTGATCACCCAGGACGAGGGGCTTCGGAACGGCGCCTCCGTGCCGCTGAAGGGGAACGCGGACGCCGCGCTCGCGGACTCGCCGGGCGTGAAGCAGTCGATCGTCTACCGGCGGACCGGCGGCGCCGTCGAGATGCAGGAGGGACGGGACCTCTGGTGGCACGAGCTCGTCGAGGGCGAGAGCGACGACGCTGAGTCCTGCCCGTGCGAGCCGATGGACTCGGAGGACCTGCTCTACCTGCTCTACACGAGCGGCACGACCGCGAAGCCGAAGGGGATCGTGCACACGACAGCCGGCTACCTCGTCGGCGTCGCCACAACGCACCACTACATCTTCGACATCAAGCCCGACTCGGTGTACTGGTGCGCAGCCGACATCGGCTGGGTCACCGGGCACAGCTACATCGTCTACGGGCCGCTCTGCAACGGCACCACCGGCGTCATCTACGAGGGCGTGCCCAACTACCCGGACAAGGACCGCTGGTGGGCGATCGTCGAGCGCTACAAGGTCGACATCCTCTACACGGCGCCGACCGCGATCCGGACGCACATGAAGTGGGGCCCGGAGTATGCGGAGAAGCACGACCTCTCCTCGCTGCGGCTGCTCGGGACGGTCGGAGAGCCGATCAACCCGGAGGCCTGGGTCTGGTACCGCGAGCACATCGGCGACGACCGGACGCCGGTCGTCGACACGTGGTGGCAGACCGAGACCGGCATGATCCTGATCAACCCGCTCCCCGGAGTGACCACGCTCAAGCCCGGCTCGGCGACGAAGCCGTTCCCGGGCGTCGACGCCGCGGTTTACGACGAGCAGGGCGACGAGGTCGGCCCCGGGGGTGGCGGCTACCTCGTCCTGCGCCGGCCGTGGCCCGCGATGCTGCGCGGGATCTACAAGGACGACGCGCGCTACCGCGAGACGTACTGGTCGCGGTTCCCGGGCGTCTACTTCGCGGGGGACGGAGCGCGGATCGACGAGGACGGCGACTTCTGGCTGCTCGGCCGGGTCGACGACGTGATGAACATCTCCGGACACCGCATCTCGACGATCGAGGTCGAGAGCGCGCTCGTCGACCACCCCCGGGTGGCCGAGGCGGCTGTGTGCGGGCGCAAGGACGAGCGCACCGGGCAGGCGATCGTCGCGTATGTGACGCTGAAGGGCGGCGACGAAGGCTCCGTCGAGATGCTCGAGGAGCTCCGGAACCACGTCGCGACGAAGATCGGCCCGATCGCCAAGCCGGCGAACATCGTCTTCACGCCGGAGCTCCCGAAGACCCGGAGTGGAAAGATCATGCGCCGCTTGCTCCGCGACGTCGCAGAGCACCGCACGCTCGGCGACACGACGACCCTCGCCGACCCGGCGGTCGTCGAGGAGATCAAGGAGCGGGCATCGACGGAGAAAGGCGAGGAGTAATCCGGACAATCCGGGAGCGGCCCGACCTGGCCGAGCCTGCGTGGGAGCAGACGAAGGAGGTATTCCCGGAGTACAACAACCACGGCGACGTCCTCAACCACTACTGGAGCCGGCTGACCGCGGAGCTTCCGGACTTCCAGTTCCACATCGTCGACGGCGAGGAGATCCTGGCGCGTGCACGCACGATTCCGTTGCGGTGGGACGGCACGATCGAGGATCTGCCGCCCGGGATCGACGGCGCGATCAGCCGCGGGTTCGACGAGGACGGCGCGAACGCGCTCTGCGCCCTCGTGATCATGGTGCCGCCCGCCGCGCAGCGGAAGGGCGCTAGCGGGCGCGCCCTCGAGGGGATGCTGGAGATCGCGCGGCGGCACTCGCTCACGGCGCTGATCGCTCCCGTGCGCCCGAGCTGGAAGGAGCGCTACCCGTTGACACCGATCGAGCGCTACGCGCAGTGGCGGCGCGACGACGGACTGCTCTTCGATCCCTGGCTTCGGACCCACGAGCGGCTCGGCGCCGAGATCCTCAGATCCGAGCCGCAGTCGCTCCGCATCACGGGCACCGTCGCCGAGTGGGAGCAGTGGGTCGGGCTCGAGTTTCCCGAGAGCGGCGAGTACATCGTTCCCGCGGGACTCGCGCCCGTTTCGATCGATCGGGAGCGAGATCTCGGCAGCTACTGGGAGCCGAACGTCTGGATGCGCCATCCGGTGTAGCTCCCCGAGCCGAGGCGGCCCTCTTCGACCACGCGGCACGACGGTTCTCGTGTTTCGCATCTCGAGATGGGGGCAGGCCAAACCTATCTCGCTTGCCCAGAACCGGCACGAAAATAGACATTGCGGCCGGCTGCGAGGTACCGGCCTCCCGAGGAGGGATAGCAGCATGCGGAAACAGACGATCATCTCGCTCGCCCTTCTTGTCGCCGTGACGGCGCTCGTCGCCGTCGGTTGCGGCGGCGGAAGCTCGAGCAAAGGCGGAGCCGGAGGCGGCGGAGGTGGTGGCGGCAACCTTGCCGCCAACCAGGTCCTGACGATGTCCTGGGGAGCCGAGCCACCGTCGCTCGACCCGGGGCTTGCGACCGACACGACGTCGTCCAACGTCCTCTTGAACATCATGGATCCGCTGGTCAAGCTGGACCCGAAGACGCTGAAGCCGGTGGCCAACCTGGCGGAGAGCTGGGACGTCAACGGCGTCAACGTCACCTTCCACCTGCGTCACGACGGCAAGTGGACGAACGGCGACCCGGTCACGGCACAGGACTTCGTCTACTCGTGGACGCGCACGATCTCGCCTGAGCTCGGTGCGGACTACGCGTACCAGTTCTTCGGCATCAAGGGTGCGGAGGACTACAACGGCTGCGATTCGAAGAAGCAGGACTGCGACTCGCTCAAGCAGAAGGTCGGCATCTCGGCGCCGGACAAGTACACGCTCAAGGTCGAGCTGACGACGCCGCAGCCGTGGTTCATCCAGCAGGCCGCGCACCACTCCTTCCTCGCCGTCAACCGCAAGGCGGTGGAGCGGTGGGGCGACAAGTGGACGGAGCCCGGCCACATCATCACCGACGGCCCGTTCAAGCTCGCAGCCTGGCGGCACGACGCGGAGATCGACCTGGTCAAGTGGAACCAGTGGCGTAACGCCAAGGACGTGGCGCTCAAGCGCGTCAACGGCCGGATCATCACGGACGGCACGACCGCCGTGCAGTCCTTCTCCGCCGGCGAGATCGACGTCAACACGACCGGTATCCCGCCCTCGGACATCCCGCGCCTGAAGCAGGAGGACACCTACCAGAACTACCCGGCGCTCGGGACGTACTACTACGGCGTGAACGTCAAGAACGTCCCGCTCAAGGAGCGGAAGGCGCTCGCCTTCGCGATCGACCGCAAGTCGATCATCGACCACATCGCCCAGGCCGATCAGATCCCGGCGACGAGCTTCTCGCCGAAGGGCATTCCGGGCTTCGACGAGATCACGAACGACTACCTCAAGCCGACGGCCGAACTGGACAAGGCGAAGCAGATGCTCGCCAGCGAGCCGAACGCGAAGAAGAACCTGACGCTGTTCGTGAACGACTCGCCGGGCCACAAGGAGATCGCGATCGCGGTCCAGGCCCAGTGGAAGAAGCTCGGCATCAACACCACTGTCAAGCAGCTGGAGTGGGCCCAGTACCTCGAGTTCCTCGGGCCGCCGCCGAACAAGGCCGTCGACGTCTACCGGCTCGGCTGGATCGGGGACTACGTCGACGACATCAACTTCCTCGAGCTCTGGACGTGCAAGTCGGGGAACAACAACACGAACTACTGCAACAAGAGCTACGACAACCTGATCGACAAGGCCCGCCACACGGCGGACAACGCCGAGCGCTACCGGCTCTACGCGCAGGCGGAAGACATGCTGACCGGGCCGAACGGCGACTTCCCGATCATCCCGATCTACTGGTACACGTACGTGACCCAGGAATCCCCGTCCGTCAAGGACAGCTTCAACATCAACCTGCTCGACCAGTTCGACCTCAGCAAGGTCAGGGTCGTGCAGCAGTAAGGCCAGGACACTCGGAAGGCGGCGGCCTTGCGCCGCCGCCTTCCGCGACCAAACGGCCGAGAGGACCCAGGCAGTGACGAAGTTCTTGATCAGACGGCTCCTGTGGACGATCCCGGTGCTGCTCCTCGTGATCCTCTTCACGTTCCTGCTGATGCGGCAGATCAAGGGCAACCCCTTCCGGAAGACGGAAAGGGCGGTGCCGGCGTCGATCCAGCGCAACCTCGAGCGGAAGTTCCACCTGAACGACCCGTGGTACGTCCAGTACGCGAACTACGTGAAGGGCGTCTTCACCTTCGACCTGGGACCGTCGCTCGTCCTGCGCAACCAGTCCGTGAACGACATCGTCCGCTCACACTTTCCGGTGTCGCTCGAGCTTGGCGCATTCGCGTTTCTCTTCGCGGTCGTCGTCGGCGTGCCGCTGGGGGTGCTTTCCGCCTTACGTGCGAACAAGGTCAGCGATTACCTGGCGATGCTCGTCGCGAACGTCGGCTTCGCCGTGCCGAGCTTCATGGTCGCGACGCTGCTCATCTACTACTTCGCGGTCAAGTTCGACATCGGCCTCCCGACGAGTGGCTGGCGTACGTGGCAGGCGAAGATCCTGCCCTCGATCGCGCTCGGCTTCTTCCCGATGGCCTACTTCGCCCGCCTCGTGCGGGGGACGATGCTCGAGACGCTCCAGCAGGATTACGTCCGCACCGCGAAGGCGAAGGGGCTGCGCTGGCGCCGGGTCGTGGGGCTGCACGTGCTGCGTAACTCGCTGATCCCCGTCGTCACCGCGGCTGGCCCGCTGCTCGGCGCAGTCATCACCGGCTCCTTCATCATCGAGACGATCTTCGCGATCCCCGGCATCGGCCGCTACTACGTCAGCTCGGTCAGCTCTCGCGACTACTCGGTGACGATGGGGCTGACAATCCTCTACGCGGTCATCGTGATCGTCGGCAACCTGATCGTCGACATCCTCTACGGCTTCCTCGACCCGCGTACGCGCGAAGCAAGGACCTAGCCGATGGTCGTCAACCCACAAGAGGAGGAATTCCGCGAGCGGGCAGGGATCCGGGAGAGGGGGGCCGGGGGGCCGGGCTCTGCGGATGCGGGCGCGCCCATTCGGCAGACGAGCCTCTGGCGCGATGCCTGGTACCGCTACAGGGCAAACCGCGCCGCTGTCATCGCCGCGGCGCTGTTCCTGCTGCTCGTCCTGTACGTGGCGATCCTCCCGTTCTTCCCGACCGGCAGCCCGTACGACGTCGACTTCGCGAATGCCTACCTGCCGATGAGCTGGGATCACCCGTTCGGCACCGATCAGTTCGGTCGCGACCTCTTCACCCGCGTGGCGCTCGGCGGCCGCGTCTCGATCGGGATCGGATTCGCGGCCACCATCGCGATCATGGGGATCGGGATCCTCTACGGCGCGATCTCGGGCTTCGTCGGCGGGCGTCTCGACAACGGGATGATGCGTTTCCTCGACACGCTTTACGGGCTGCCCTACCTGCCGTTCGCGATCATCGTCACGCAGCTCTTCCAGGTCGTGAACTTCTGGGTGATGGTGGTGGCCCTGACGGTCGCGAGCTGGTTCACGGCGGCGCGCGTGGTCCGCGGCCAGATCATCACGCTGAAGGAGAACGACTACGTCCGCGCGGCCCGGGCCGTGGGCGCGCGCTGGTACCGCATCCTCGGGCGCCACCTGCTGCCGAACACGCTCGGGGTGCTGATCGTGTTCGTCTTCCTCGAGCTTCCCGGAGTGATCCTCGGCGAGGCGTTCCTCTCGTTCATCGGCCTCGGCATCAACCCGCCGAAGGCCTCGTGGGGCTCGCTCGCCCAGGACGGCCGCGACGTCTACCTCTCGCACCCGTTGATCATCGTCTTCCCGAGCGTCGCGATCGCCTACCTGATCCTCTGCGCGTTCTTCATCGCGGACGGGCTCCGCGACGCGCTCGACCCCCGGACCAGGGAGACCTGATGGCTCTGCTCGAGGTCGAAGACCTGCGCACGTACTTCTCGACCCGCGAGGGCGACGTGCGCGCCGTGGACGGCGTCTCGTTCGAGGTCGAGCGAGGCAAGACGCTCGGGATCGTCGGAGAGTCGGGCTGCGGGAAGTCGGTGACCGCGCTTTCGATCATGGGTTTGATCCCGAAGCCGCCGGCGCGCATCGTCTCCGGCTCGATCCGCTTCCAGGGCCGAGAGCTGACCAACCTCTCGGACCGCGCGCTCGAGGACCTGCGCGGGAACGAGATAGCCATGATCTTCCAGGACCCGATGACCTCGCTGAACCCGACGCTGACGATCGGGACCCAGATCACGGAGACGCTGCGGCGCCACCTCGACATGTCGAGCGAGCAGGCGAAACGACGTGCGGCCGAGCTGCTCGAGGAAGTCCGGATCCCGCGTGCGGTTGAACGGCTGAAGGACTACCCGCACCGCTACTCCGGCGGCATGCGACAGCGCGTGATGATCGCGATGGCGCTCGCCTGCAATCCGATCCTGTTGATCGCCGACGAGCCGACGACGGCCCTCGACGTGACCGTCCAGGCCGGAGTGCTCGACCTGCTCGAGGAGCTCCGCGAGGAGCACGAGATGGCGATGATCATCATCACGCACGATATGGGCGTCATCGCCGAGGCGGCCGACGACGTTGTCGTGATGTACGCGGGACAGGTTGTCGAGCAGGCGTCGGCCCTCGAGCTGTTCGACCATCCGGAGCATCCGTACACGGAGGCGCTGCTGGGCGCGCTCCCGAACCTCGAGGAAAGCGGTGGGCGGGAGGCACGGCTGATCTCGATCCCGGGGCGGCCGCCCGACCTGCTCGAGCCCCCGAGCGCCTGCCGCTTCGCGCCCCGTTGCCCGTATGCGGACAGCGGCGACTCGTGCACCGTCGAGCCGCCCGAGCTGCGCGAGCTGCGGTCGGGCCACTGGGTCCGGTCGGCGCACCCAGCGAGTGAGCGGGCGGCGGTGACCGCGTGAGCGCCAAGGAGCCGTTGCTCGTCGTCGAAGGCCTCGAAAAGCACTTCCCAGTGCGGAGCGGCTTCCTCTGGGAGCGGACCGTGGACTGGATCAAGGCCGTCGACGGCATCTCGTTCAGCATCGACGAGGGGACGACGCTCGGGCTCGTCGGCGAGTCGGGCTCGGGCAAGTCGACGACGGGGTTCTGCGTGCTCCAGCTGCTGAAGCCGACCGCGGGCTCCGTTCGCTTCGGCGGGACCGAGCTGACGACGCTGAAGGGCGAGGAGCTGCGGCGGATGCGGCGGGAGATGCAGATCGTCTTCCAGGACCCCTACTCGTCGCTGAACCCGCGCATGACCGTCGGCGACATCGTCTCGGAGCCGCTCGAGGTTCACGGGATCGGAACACGCAAGAGCCGCCGCGACAGCGTCCGGCAGCTGCTCGACGTCGTCGGCTTCGACCCGACCTTCACCAACCGATATCCGCACGAGTTCTCGGGCGGGCAGCGCCAGCGGATCGGGATCGCGCGGGCGCTCGCACTCAACCCGAAGCTGATCGTGTGTGACGAGCCGGTCTCGGCCCTCGACGTCTCGATCCAGGCGCAGATCCTGAACCTGCTCCGCGACCTGCAGGAGGACTTCGGGCTGACCTACCTGTTCATCGCCCACGACCTCGCCGTCGTCCGCGCGATGAGCGACACGATCGCCGTCATGAACGCGGGCAAGATCATCGAGACGGGCCCCGCCGAACAGGTCTACACGTCGCCGCGGGAGGACTACACCAAGGCGCTCCTGACCGCGGTGCCGGTCGCCGACCCGCGGCGGCAGCGTGAGCGGAAAGCGGAGCGGCGACGGCTCAAGCACGCGCTGGCCGAAGGGTTCTAGTGCCCCGGGCGGTCGCCCTCGCGGCCGCCGTCGCCGTACTCGCCGGATGCGGCGCCGGCGGCCGAGTCGAGCGGGCCGCCTCTCCGTCGGGCTGGACATTCGCCGCCTCGATGTCGCAGCGGCGCAGCTACTCCGCCACCGCCGAGGTCGGCCGCCGGATCTACGTGGCCGGCGGGATGGTCGGAAACACCGGCCGGCGGCTCGCGCTCTTCCAGCGCTTCGACCCTGCTGCGAATCGCTGGACGACGCTCGAGCCGCTTCCGCAGGCGGCGCGGGCGGCGAGCGCAGCCGCGATCGGCTCGCGGATCTATGTCACCGGCGGCCAGACCGAAGCGGGCGTCGCCCGATCGGTGCAGGTCTATGACATCCGCGGGCACCGCTGGGCGGCGGGGCCACCGCTGCCTGCGCCGCGCTACAACCACGCCACGGTCGCGCTCGACGGGTCTCTGTACGTGCTCGGCGGCTACGACCGCGGCCGCGAACGGCGCGACGTCTTCGTGCTACGGCGGCACGAGCGCCGCTGGAGGCGGGTGGCGCCGCTGCCGCGGCCGAACCACGCTTTCGGCGCGGTCGCCTTCCGGGGCAGGATCTGGGCGATCGGCGGCCGTCGCGGCGAGCGTGTGCTGCGGGAGGTCTGGGTCTACGATCCGCGCCGCGACCGCTGGCGCGCCGGTCCGTCGCTACCGCGTCCGATGGAGCTGCTCGGCGCGGCGGCGGCCGGCCGCGGGATCCACACGCTCTGGGAGCACACGTACCAGGTCTTCGACGCGCGTTCTCGGCACTGGCGCCTCGGCCCGGCGCCGCGCGTCCCCCGGCACGCGCTCTCGCTCTTCGCGGCGGGCGGGCGCCTGTATGCCGTCGGCGGCTGCCGCACACCCGAGCTAGTCGACAGCCAGGTCGTCGAGACGATCCCGCTGAGTCGCTAGCTCAGGTCGCGAGCAGCGCCTCGAAGGGGGCGGCGTCGTCGAACGGGCCGATCAGTGCGAGGTTGAGGCCGTCCGAGCCGATCACGTCCTGAGCGACGCGCTGCACGTCCTCGACGGTGACGGAATCGAGCCCGGCGAGCACTTCCTCGGGCTCGACCACCGGGTCGTTGAGAACCTCCCGCCCGAGGCCGAAGACGATCATCCCCTGCGGGTTCTCGAGCCGGAGGACGAACCGGCCCTTCGCGAGCGCGCGGGCCTTCTCCAGCTCCTCCGCCGGCACCGGCTCCTCGACGATCCGCAGGAACTCGCGGGCGATCGTCTCGACCGCCTCCTCGCTGCGGTTGATGTCCACTCCCGCCTGCGAGAAGAGCGTTCCGGCGTCCGTGTAGCCCTGGTTGTGCGCGTAGACGTAGTAGGCGAGCCCACGCCGCTCTCGCACCTCGGTGAAGAGACGCGACGACATGCCGGTGCCGAGCACCGTCGCCAGGAGCTGGAGGGCCCAGCGGTCAGGATGGACGATCGGGTAGCTGCGGACGCCGAGGCAGAGGTGCGCCTGGTCGGATTCCTTCTGGTGGATCGCCACCTGCGACCCGCCCCCGTTTGCGGCGGCCGGAGGCGGTGCCCCGGTCGGCGCCGGCTCGACGTCGCCGAGCAGGCGCTCGATCGACTGGAGGTACGAGTCGTCGAGGCGGCCGGCGACGCCGACGACCATCCGCTCCGGCCCGTACCAGCGCCCGACGTAGTCGAGGAAGGTCTCCCGCGTCGCGCCGCGGATCGTCTCCTTGCGCCCGATGATGTCCCAGCCCAGGGGCTGGTCGCCGTACAGGAGCCGCTCGTAGACGCCGCCGATGAAGTCCCGGGGCGTGTCGTAGTACATGTTCATCTCCTCGACGATCACGCCCTTCTCCCGCTCGATCTCCTCGGGATCGAACGTCGAGTTGCGGAGCATGTCGACGAGGACGTCGAGCGCCTGGTCGCGGTAGTCGGCCGCGCACTTGACGTAGTAGCCCGTGTACTCCTTGCTCGTGAACGCATTGAACTCGCCCCCGAGCGAATCGACCTCGATCCCGATGTCGCGCGCGGTCGGGCGGCGCTCGGTGCCCTTGAAGAACATGTGCTCGGCGAAGTGCGCGATCCCGTTCGTCTCGGCGGTCTCGTAGCGCGAGCCCGCGGCGAGCATGACCATGCAGGTGACCGACTGGACGTGCGGCATGTTCGCGCTCAGGACGCGCAGCCCGTTGTCGAGACGATGCCGCTCGAAGTTCATGCGGCCAGCCTCTCGCGCCACGCATCCGGGATCGGCATCGTCCGATGCTCGGCGTAGTCGTAGCCGACGCAGACGCTCTTCGCCTCGCGCGACCAGTTGCCCGCCGGCGCGCAGCTCGTAGTCGAGGTCGAAGCTCTTCGAGCCGAAGCGCGTCGCGCGGACGCCGACGTCGACCTCCTGGCCGAAGCGGAGCGGAGCCCGGAAGTCGATCTCGACGCGCGCGAGGATGATCCCGAGGTCGTCCAGGCCCGTCACCGCGCCCAGCTCGAGCAGGAACGCGACGCGGGCCGACTCCATGTAGGTCAGGTAGACGGCGTTGTTGACGTGCCCCATCGCGTCGACGTCCCCGAACCGGACCGGCTCGCGGTGCACGAAGTCGAAGCCCTCCATAACGGGCCTGATGCTATCGGCGGGCTCAGTCTCGGTCCGGGTCGACCTTGTCGGCCTGCGACGCGACCTCGGCGGCCTGCTTGCGCTCCTCGCGCGCCCGCTGGGCCTGTTCCTCGGCGAGGCTCTCGCGCTGCTCGGCCGTGCGTGTACGCGACTCCGCCTCCTGCCGCAGCTCCTGCGCCTTCTCGCGCTTCTGCACGACCCGCTGCTCGCGCCCGCGCATGACGCCGAACACGATCGCGGCGAGCACGACGATCGCCCCGACGACGATGACGATCCAGATCCAGGTCGCCATCTAGACCCCCCGTGACCCGCTCGCGCCGCGCATGAAGAAGCTGATCACGAAGAGCAGCGCAGCGATGGCCGCGATGATCAGCAGCCACTTGACGACGAAGATGCCCACGCCGATGAAGACGATCGCCAGCAGCGCGAGCAGGATGAGCAGGACCATGAGCAACCTCCTGTAGGGGGAGATTCGGGGTTACCCGGCTCCTCGCACGGCAAAACGCGCGATGCTTCGGCCGTGGCCGGTGAGCAGACGAAGCGCGCGATCTTCGCCCAACCGGAATGGCTGCGGGTGGTGCCGACCGACCTGCGGCTGCCGGAGGGACGTGTGCTGCACACCGGCTGCGGCACGTCGTTCCATGCCGCGCAGACCGGCGGCCGAGCGGAGCAGGCGCTCGAGCTGGTGCTGCGTCCGGCTCGGGCGGATGTGCTCGTCGCGGTCAGCCACGAAGGCGACACGCCGCTCACGCTCGAGGCCGCCCGGGCGTTCGACGGGCCGGTCTGGCTCGTCACGGGGAAGCCGGACAGTCCCCTCGGCGAGCTGGCCGAGGAGGTGGTCGTCGCGACCCCGGAGGTGGAGCGGAGCTGGTGTCACACCGCGAGCTACACCTGCGCGGTCGCCGCACTTGCGGCCCTGCACGGCGAGGAGGTGGCGTGGCTGGCAAACGCGGTCGAGGAGGCGGTGACACGGCGCGAGCCGGTCTCTGGGCACGAGCGTTTTCTCGTCGCGGGCGCGGGACGGGACTGGCCGACCGCGCAGGAGGCGGTCCTGAAGCTGCGCGAGGGCGCCTTCGTCGCGGCCGAGGCGCACCACACCGAGCAGCTCCTGCACGGCCACCTCGCCGCGGTCGACGAGTCGGTGCGCGCGTTCGTGCTCGAGGGCGAGGGCCGCGCCGCCGAGAGAGCGGCCGGCGCGGTTGCCGCGCTGGGCGAGCTCGGCTGCGAGACGACGCTCGTGCCGACGGTCCATCCGGCCGTCGACATCGTGCGCTTCCAGCTGCTGACCCTCGACCTCGCCGAAGCGCGGGGCATCGACCCGGACAAGATCCGCCGCGACGACGAGCGCTGGGAACGAGCCCGGAAGGCGTACGACTAGAGCGCTCGGAGCGCGTCGAGCAGCCGGTCGACCTCGTCGGCGGTGTTGTAGTGGACGATCCCGACCCGGACGGCGCCGTCGGGTAGCGCGAGGCGCTTCATCACTTCGACCGCGTAGTAGTTGCCGCTCCAGACGGCGAAGCCGCGCTCGGCCAGGCGCGTGGCGGCCGCGTCCGGGGTCTGGCCCCGGACACTGACGCAGAAGGTCGGCACCCGTCCTTCCATCGAGGGAAGGCCGTGGAGTTCGCAGCTCTCCGGGAGCCCGCTCAGGAAGCGCTCGCCCAGCTCGCGCTCGTAGGGGACGATCGCCTCGAAGCCGACCGACTCGACGTAGCCGGCGGCCGCGACGAAGCCCGCGAGCAGCTCGTGTGGGAGCGTCCCCGTCTCGAGCCGGTGCCCGAGCGGCTGGTCCGACTGCGGCCTCACCTTGTACGGACGCCAGCGCTCTAGGAGATCCCGGTTGACATAGGCGAGCCCGAGGTGCGGCCCGAAGAACTTGTACGGCGAGCAGAGCAGGACGTCGGCGCCCGCGGCCACGACGTCGATCGGCCCGTGCGGGGCGTAGTGCACCGCATCGACCCAGGCGAGCGCGCCGGCGGAGTGCGCCAGCTCCGCGACCCGCGCGACGTCGACCAGGGTCCCGACCGCGTTCGAGGCCCACGGGAAGGCGACGACGCGCGTGCGCTCCGAGAGCAGCGAGGCGAGGTGGTCGACATCCAGGCACGTGTCGTCCCGGATCTCCGCGAACCGCACGCGCAGGTCGAGATCGCGGGCCAGCTCGAGCCACGGTGCGATGTTGCCGTCATGGTCGAGCCGGGTGACGACGATCTCGTCCCCGGCCTCGAGCTCGCGCCCCACGGTCCGCGAGAGCGCGAAGTTGAGGGTCGTCATGTTGGCCCCGAAGACGGCCTCCTCCGCGCCGCAGCCGAGAAAGCGGCCCGCCGCCCGCCTTGCCTCGCCAACGAGCAGGTCGCTGCGCCGGCTCGTGTCGAACGCCCCGCCGAGGTTCGCGTTCGACTCCCTGAGGCACGACACGATCGCTTCGGCCACCTCGTCGGGCACCTGCGTCCCGCCGGGCCCGTCGAAGAAGGCGAGCGGCCGGTCGAGCGCAGTGAAGCGCCGCCGAACCGCGGCCGGGTCGAGCGCGACGGTGCTCACGTGACCACGCTAGCCGAAGCTGGCAGACTGGCCACGTGGACGCTGCTCCGGACCGGGCAGACGGCCCCGTCGTCGAGGCGAACGCCCTGAGGCGCCGCTTCGGCGAGGGGGAGACGGCCGTCGAGGCGCTGCGCGGAATCGACCTCGAGATCGCGCGCGGCAAGCTGACGACCGTCATGGGCCCGTCGGGCTCGGGCAAGTCCACGCTGATGCATTTGCTCGCGGCGCTCGACCGGCCGACATCGGGCTACGTCACGATCGGAGGAACGCGGCTCGGCGACCTGAACGACTCCGAGGTGACCAAGCTCCGCCGCCGGCACATCGGGTTCGTCTTCCAGTTCTTCAACCTGCTCCCGATGCTGACCGCGGACGAGAACATCCGCCTTCCGCTCCTGATCGCCGGTGAGAAGCCGGATCCCGAGCGGTACGAGGCCCTGCTGAAGGAGGTGGGCCTCGCCGACCGCCGCTCGCACCGCCCGGCCGAGCTCTCGGGCGGCCAGCAGCAGCGCGTCGCGATCGCCCGAGCGCTCGTCTCGAGGCCGACCGTCGTGTTCGCCGACGAGCCGACGGGCAACCTCGACTCGAAGACCGGTGGCGAGATTCTCGAGGTGATGCGCCGGTCGGTCGACACGTATGGCCAGACGACGATGATGGTCACGCACGACCCGCGCGCGGCCTCGATCGCCGACCGGATCCTCTTCCTCGCCGACGGGCGGATCGTCAGAGACATGCCCCGGTCGGAGCCGCGCGACGTGATCGCCGCGATGGAAGAGCTCTCGTAGTGTCCCATCCAGCAATACATGCCGGCCCCTGGCTTGGTGCTCGCAACCCAGAGATCCAGCGGTATCACTGGACGGGGCACAAGTGATCCTCGTCGCGTTGCGAGGCCTCGCGGGCCGGAAGCTGCGCGCGGCGCTCACCGCCTTTGCGATCGTGCTCGGCGTCGCGACCGTCACGGGCACCTACGTGCTGACGGACTCGATCTCTGACGCGTTCGACTCGATCTTCACGGGTGTCTACCGTGGGACGGACGCTGCGATCACCGGCCGTTCGGCGATCACCTCCTCGACGTCCGACACCGTGCTGCCGTCCTTCGACGAGTCGCTGCTCGCGAAGGTCAAGCGACTGCCGGCCGTGGACGCCGCGGTCGGCGGCGTGGGCGGCGAGGCGCAGCTGATCGGGTCGAACGGCAAGGTGATCACCTTCGGCGGTGCGCCCAATCTCGGCTTCTCGATCGACGCCTCGCAGCCTCGGTTCAGCTCGCTCACGCTCGTCAAGGGGAGCTGGCCGAAGGCGGGCGAGGTCGTCGTCGACCGCTCCACCGCCGGCAAGAAGCACATCGAGGTCGGCCAGACGATCCGCGTTCAGGCGCAGGGAAGCGCGCAGCCGCTGCGGGTCTCCGGGCTCGTCAACTTCGGTGCGGCCGCCTCGATCGGCGGGGCGACCCTCGCCGGGTTCGATCTCCCCACCGCGCAGAGCCTCTTCCGGAAGGAGGGCAGCCTCGACCAGATCCGGGTCGACGTCAAAGCCCGGAGTCTCCGAGCAGGAGCTCTTGAGCCAGATCCGCTCGATCCTGCCGCCGCAGACGCAGGTGCGGACCGGCGAGGCGCAGGCGGCATCGGACGCGAGCGGCACGAAGAAGTTCCTCAGCATCCTGCAGGACTTCCTGCTCGCCTTCGGCGGGATCGCGCTCTTCGTCGGATCGTTCGTGATCGCGAACTCGATCTCGATCACGATCGCCCAGCGGACGCGCGAGCTCGCCACGCTGCGGACGATCGGAGCCTCGCGCCGGCAGGTCCTCGGGAGCGTCCTCGTCGAGTCGACGGTGATGGGGGTGTTCGCGTCGATCGTCGGCCTGTTCGCCGGGCTCGGCCTGGCGAAGGGCCTCTTCCGGCTCTTCGACGCGGTCGGGTTCACACTCCCGAACAGCGGTCTGCTGCTGCAGGCCCGCACGGTCGTCGTGGCGCTCGTCGCCGGGATCGCGGTCACCATCCTCGCGAGCCTTCGGCCGGCGCTCCGCTCGACCCGCGTCCCCCCGATCGCGGCCGTGCGCGAGGGCTCCGTGCTGCCACCCGGCCGCTTCGCGCGCTTCCGCGGCCCGGGCTCGGCCGCTGCTCGCGGTGGCCGGCTTCGCCGCTCTCGCCTACGGGCTCTTCGGCGGCGGTCTCTCGACGAGCACGATTCTGGTGCTGATGGGGGCGGGAGCCGTGCTCGTCTTCTTCGGCGTCGGCCTGTTCGCGGCGCACCTCGTGGTGCCGCTGGCACACGCGCTCGGCGCCCCCGCGGCCCAGATCGGCGGCGCCCCCGGCGTGCTCGCGCGGGAGAACACGCAGCGCAGCCCCGAGCGGACGGGCTCGAGCGCGGCGGCCCTGATGATCGGGCTTGCGCTGGTCACGCTCGTCGCGATGCTCGCCGCGGGGATCCGGAGCACGTTCTTCGGCGCCGTCGACGCGCTCTGGAAGACGGACTATGCGGTCACGGCCGAGAACAACTTCTCGCCGATCCCGATCGCGGCGGGGCGCCGCGGCGAAGACGTCCCGGCATCAAGGCGGTCGCGGACGTACGTGAGGGCGACGCGCGCATCTCGGCGGGCGGCACGGGCGACGGCCGTCGACCCGGCGCCTCCCAGGTCTTCAACATGACTGGAAGGTCGGTTCTCCGCGGACGCTGGACTCGCTCGGAACGACGCGAGCCTTCGTCGAGGAAGGCTTCGCCACGACCACGGACTCGCGGGCCGGCTCCCGGGTGCCGTGCTGTCGCCGAGCGGGACGGTCGCTGCCGTTCCGGGTCGCGGGGCATCTTCGATCCGCCAACCGGAGGCTCGCCCTTCGGCCCGGTGACGATCTCGGCAGCGCCGCGTGGGACCGGATGTTCGCCCAGCCGCAGAACCTGTACTCGTTCGTCCGCCGTGCCCGGCGGGGACACTCCTGCGAACACGGCAGCGACTCGAGCACGGCGCTCGCCGGCTTCCCCAACGCGAAGGTGCAGGACCGCGGTGAGTTCAAGCACAACCAGGCGGCGGGCCTGAACTCGATCCTGAACGTGCTCTACGTGCTGCTCGCGCTCTCGGTGATCGTGAGCCTGTTCGGGATCGTCAACACCCTTGTCCTGACCGTCTTCGAGCGCACGCGGGAGCTCGGAATGCTGCGCGCGGTCGGGATGACGAGACGGCAGGTGCGGCGGATGATCCGCTACGAGAGCGTGATCACGGCGCTGATCGGCGCCTTGCTCGGGATCGTGCTCGGGATCGTCCTGGCCGTGCTCCTGATCGCGCGCGTGGACGGGATCGACCTCGCCTGGCCCGTGCAGTCGCTCGTCGCGTTCGCATTCGTCGCGCTGGTCGTCGGCCTGATCGCAGCCGTCTTCCCGGCCCGGCGCGCGGCGCGGTTGAACGTGCTCGAGGCGCTCCAGTACGAGTGATCGCCCGCCGTCCGGGTGCGGACGTACGCTGCGGTCGTGCGACGGTTGCGCCCGCTGAGCGAGCAGGAGTGCTACCTCCGCTGCTACGGGTCGGCGGACGCGATGGTGCGGGTGGTGCGGCTGGCATCGCCGCCGCCCGTGCGGAGCCTCGCGCGGATCAGCGGTGAGGAGCTGCGGCGGCTCTTCGAGCTGCGCCTCGATGCCCGCGAGGCCGAGCTGGCCGCATGAGGTGCCGCGTGAAGAGGTGCCCGCGCTGGAACGGCGGGCGGCGGCTCATTCGCGCTCGGGGGAGGCGCCTGCCGAGGGTGCTCGGTGAGCGCGGGGCGTGCGCGCCGAGCGCGACGCTCAGGCCGCGCTGCCGCCCCCGCTAGCGCCGTCCCGGACGTCCTCGGGCCGGATCTCGAGGTCCTCTTTTGCGGGATCAACCCGGGACGCGTCTCTGCCGCGGCGGCCGCCCATTTCGCGAACCGGCGGAACGACTTCTGGCGGCTTCTCTTCGAAGCCGGCTTCACGCCGCGTCTCCACGCGCCGGAGGAGCAGTTCGCCCTGCTCGAGCTCGGAATCGGCATCACGAACGCCGCCTCGCGGACGACCCCCGGTTCGGGAGACCTTCGCCGGGCGGACTTCGCCGCCTCGGCCGAGCGTCTGGAGCGGATCGCGCTCGAGCTGCGGCCGCGCGCGATCGCGTTCGTGGGCAAGGAGGCGTATCGCGGGGTCTTTCGAGAGCGCCCCGAGCTCGGGCCGCAGAGGCGGACGCTCGGCGACGTCGGCCTGTTCGTCCTCCCCTCGACCTCGCCGGCGAATGCGGCGGTGCCCTACGCGGAGCGCCTGCGCCGGTTCCGGGAGCTGCGGGGGTGGCTGGTACCCGTCGAGCGGCCGGCGGCCCGCGCGCTGGTGCTCGACCGTGAGAACCGCACGCTGCTCGTCCTCTTTCGCGACGAGCTGGGGCAGTCGTGGTGGGCGATGCCGGGCGGAGGCATCGGTGAGGACGAGACGTCCGAGGACGCCGTCAGGCGCGAGCTCGCCGAGGAAGCGGGCCTCGTTGGAATCGAGCTCGGGCCCGAGATCTGGACGCGCGAGCACACGTTCGCGTGGTACGGCCGGATCTACCACCAGCGCGAGCGGGTGAGGCTCGTCCCCGTCGACGAGCACGAGCCGGCCCCGACCGTCGACCTTGCCGCCGAGCACGTCTACGAGCTTCGCTGGTGGACGCTCGCCGAGCTCGAGGCGACACCCGAGACGCTCGTTCCGAGGCGCCTGCCGCACTTCCTGCGCGAGCTCCTCGCACAGGGGCCGCCGGCCGAGCCGATCGACGTGGGCGTGTGAAGAGACGCGGACACGCTCGATAGGGAACCGTGAAGGGCGAGCGCCCGCTCCAGTCTCGCGACCCCGGCCGATCGCCACGAAGGCGTGAAGAATCAGCGCCGACTGCCGCGCAGCCCCTGGCCACGGCGGCCGCCGTGTGGCACGCTGACCGGCGAGGGCGGAGGGAGCGATCCCCACCCAATGAAGGGTGGGGGTGCGCTCTTGTCGGTGCGTGACGGGGCGGCTGGTTAGCTGCCGCCGACGCCGACTGCGGTCAGGAAGACGAGCACGACGGTCGTCACTGCCAGCAGCCCGTGCAGCGCGACGATCGGTACCGGGAAGTGCTGCTCGGCGGGCCTCGCACCCGCCTCCGCCGTTTCGCCTCCCGGCCGCTGCCGCCGCTGCCACCAGATCGCGAACATCGTCCAGCCGAGGAGCGCGACGACCGTGAGGATCACGAACGCGATCCAGGCGAGGGTGTCGCTGTCGTTCGCGAGGTAGATGATCCAGATCACCAGCCCCGTCGCCGCGAGCCCAAAATGGCCCAGGATCAGCGGCGGCCGGATCGTCCTTCCCGCCTCACGCGCCTGCCGCATTCCTCCGCGGGCAAGCCAGATCGAGAGCAGGACAAACCCGCCGCCCGCGGTCACAACCCAGGCGATCAGCGCAGCCCATTCCATCCGTCAGCCTCCTTTCGGCCGTCCCTACCCCTGAGGGCTCACTACCCCCGGCCGGGACTACGGTTCACGTGTGCCGGCGGTTTGCGCTAGTCGCGCCAGCGGTTCGTAACCGGCGTCCGCCGGTCACGTCCGAATGCCTTCGGGCTGAGGCGGACGCCGGGCGGGGCCTGGCGGCGCTTGTACTCGGCTCGGTCGATCAGCTCCAGGGCCCGCTCGACGACGTCCGCGTCGAAGCCGTCCGCGGAGAGTTCCTCGCGCGAGCGGTCCTGCTCGACGTAGGCCTCGAGCACCCGGTCGAGCTTCGGGTAGGGGGGAAGCGAGTCCTCGTCACGCTGGTCCTCGCGCAGCTCGGCGCTCGGTGGCGCGCTCGATGATCGTCCTCGGGATGAACGCCCGCGGCGGCGCGCTCGTTCAGGTGCTCCGCAAGCCGGAAGACGTCGGTCTTGAAGACGTCCTTGAGGAGCGCGAAGCCGCCCGCCATGTCGCCGTAGAGGGTCGCGTAGCCGACTGAGAGCTCCGACTTGTTCCCGGTGGCGATGACGAGCCAGCCGAACTTGTTCGAGAGCGCCATCAGGAGGACGCCCCGGATCCGCGCCTGCAGGTTCTCCTCTGCGAGATCCGGCTCTCTCCCGGTGAAGCTGGCGGCGAGCGTCTCCCCGGCGGCCTCGACGAGCGGCTCGATCGGCAGCTCGCGGAAGTCGGTGCCGAGCCCCTCGGCGAGCGACCGCGCGTCTTGCTGCGTCTCGGCCGACGAGTAGCGCGACGGCATCGAGACGCAATGCACCCGTCCAGCCCCGAGCGCCTCGACCGCGAGCGCTGCCGTCAGCGCCGAGTCGATCCCGCCCGAGAGCCCGATCACGACCTCGCTGAAGCCGTTCTTCCGCACGTAGTCGCCGAGCCCGAGCTCGAGCGCGAGCCGCATCTGCTCCAGCTCCTCCAGCTGACGGCGCCACCGCCGGCTCGACCGGGTCACGCCTCTCGCCTTTCCGCGGGGAGCCGAGAGAGACGACGGCGGCTTCCGGCGGAGCTCCGCGCTCCCGGGCCAGAGCCCGGCGCCGCAGGTCGCGCAGCCTCCGGCCGACCGCCTCGGCGGGCTCGACGTCCACGACCAGAAGCGCCTCCTCGAAGCCGGGCGCCCGCGCGAGCACGTGGCCGTCCTCGTCGAGCACGAGCGAATGGCCGTCGAAGACCAGCTCGTCCTGGCCCCCAACGGCGTTGCAGAACGCGACGAAGCAGGAGTTGTCGCGCGCACGCGTGGCGAACATCTCCTCGCGCTCGCGGTCGCGGCAGCGGTGGAACGGGGAGGCGGAGATGTTCGCGATCAGCTGGGCGCCGGCGAGAGCGAGGTCGGTGGCCGGGGGGCCCGGCTGCCACAGGTCCTCGCAGATCGTCGGACCGATCAGCGTGTCGCCGAGCTCGAGCAGGAAGAGGTCGCGCGCGGGCGCGAAGTACCGGTCCTCGTCGAAGACTCCGTAGTTGGGCAGAAAGCGCTTGCGGTAGATCGCCTTGACCTCGCCGTCGGCGCAGACCGCGCAGGCGTTGTAGAGGTCGCGGTCGAAATGGGGGAAGCCGACGAGCGCGGCGACTCCGCGGGCCTCCTGCGCGATCGTCTCGAGCGAATCCGCGGCAGCGCGCACGAAGCCCGGGCGAAGCAGCAGGTCCTCGGGCGGGTAGCCGGTAACCGCGAGCTCGGGCAGGAGGACGAGGTCGGCGCCCGCGCTTTCCGCTTCGCCGATGCTGTCGAGGATCCGCTCGCGGTTGCCCTCGAGGTCGCCGACGGTCGTGTTGATCTGCGCGAGAGCCAGCCTCATCGTCGGTTTTAGACTACCAGTCGAAAACTCACTCGTAGGGGCGGAAGAACGCGATCACGGCTCGGCTTGCGCTGGCCCGGCTCGGCGAGCGCGAGAACAGGTCCCACCCGTGGTAACTCCCCGGGAAGAGCACAGCCTCCTTGCGCGTAGAGCCCGCCCTGCGAATCAGTGCGTGTGCATCGGCCGGAGGCAGGTATCCGTCGTCCCGCGAGCCGAGGATCAGGAGCGGCACGCGCAACTTCGGCACCGCAGCCATGGCGTCGAGCTCGGCATCCGGCCCGTACCTGTTCCCGATGCGTGCCTCGCCCGAGACGCTCACCACGCCTGCGATCTTCGAGCCGAGCCGGGAGCCGGCGACCACGCTCGTGATCCCGCCGAAGGAGGCGCCCATCAGGAAGACCTTCCTGGCGCCCTCGCGCTTCAGCTCCTCGACCGCGCCGGCGAGGTCTCGCGAGAAGCGCCCGCTCTTCGCCGGGTCCGCGGGGGAATGCGAGAGGCCGAAATGGCGATGGTCGACGAGCAGCACGCGAAAGCCGGCGCGGCTGAGCACGCGGGCGTAGGGAACCCACCCGCACAGGTCGGCCGGGGACTCGTGTGCGAGCACGACGCCGGTCTTGCCGTCTCCGAGCACGGCGCCGTCCAGGAGCACGCCGTCCGAGGCTCGGAACCAGCCGACCTTCGCCTCGACGCGAGTCCCGCAACGCTCGCTCAGGGCGGGCAGCTTGGCCCCCTTCGTGTCGAGCATCCCCGGCGCGCTGCCGCAGCCCGTCGCGAGCGCGACGACGAGCGCACCGGCGGCGGCGAGGCGCATCAGCGGCGCAGGCGGATCGCGTTCAGGTCGTTCTCGCGGATCTCGTCGGCGCGGCGGATCAGCTCCTCGATGTCGTCGTGCTCCGCGTGGAGGTAGCGCCCGGCGAGTGCGTCGGCCCGCCCGGAGGCGAGTACGCGCACGAGACGGGGCGCGAGCTCGGGCGGCGTCCAGGGAGCGTCGTCGGGGAAGTTGCCACCCGTCATCTCGGTCTGCACGAGCCCGGGGCTGAAGAAGAAGACGGGGATCCGGCCCTCGAGCTCGTTGGCGAGCGTCTCGCCGTAGCGGCAGACGGCCGCCTTGCTCGTCGGGTACGCGGTGCTGCGCGAGCCCGGAAGGTAGGCGGCGCCGCTCCCGGTGATGACGATCCGGCCGGCGCCGCGCTCGAGCATGTCGGGGATCACCGCGCGGCAGCAGAGATGCACGCCGAGGACGTTCACCTCCTGGACGCGCCACCAGTCCTCCGGCTCCATCTCCCACGTCGCGCCGTCCGGCCCGCCGATGCCGGCGTTGGCGACCAGCAGGTCGATCGGCCCGAGCTCGCTCTCGGTCTTGATCACGATTCCCTCGACCGCGTCGCGGTCGGTGACGTCGACCTCCAACGGGAGCCCGTGGATCTCGCGCGCGACCCTTTCGACCTGCTCGCGCGTTCGGGCGGCGAGCGCTACCCGCGCGCCGGCGGAGGCGAGCTCTCGCGCGATGTTCGCGCCGATCCCGCGCCCGCCGCCGGTGACGAGCGCGACCTGGCCGTGAAGGTCGTCGGGCACACCGGGAGGATAGTCACCCGGTCCGTGCGGCCTCGGCGATTTCTTCGAGCGTCTCGGGGTTCTCGAGCGACGAGAGGTCGCCCGGGTCGCTTCCGAGCGCCTTCGCGCGCACCGCACGCCGGACGATCTTCGCGCTCCGTGTCTTCGGCAGCGCCGAGACGAAGAGGACCCGCTCGGGCGCGAACGCCTTCCCGAGCTCCGCAGCCGCGCACGAGCGCAGCTCCGCCGCCAGCTCCGCGCTCGGCTCCACCCCCGGCACGAGCGCGCAGAAGATCCACGCGACCTCGCCCTTGACCTCGTGCGGCACGCCGACCGCGGCAGCCTCCGCCACGGACGGGTGCGCGACGAGCGCCGACTCGAGCTCGGCCGGCCCGATTCGCTTGCCCGCGATGTTGAGGGTGTCGTCGGAGCGTCCGTGCAGGAACCAGAATCCGTCCTCGTCGACGAGCGCCCAGTCGCCGTGCACCCAGACGCCCGGCAGGCGCCGCCAGTAGGTGTCGAGGTAGCGCTCCGGATCGCGCCAGAACCCCCGCGTCATCCCGGGAAACGGCCTCCGGCAGACGAGCTCGCCCACCTCCCCGCGCACGGGCCGGCCCTCGCTGTCCACCACGTCCATCGCCATCCCCAACGCCGGCCCGCCCAGCGAGCACGCCTTGATCGGCACCGCCGGAGTGGGCGAGAGGAAGCACGCGCCCACCTCGGTGCCGCCGGAACAGTTGATGATCGGGCAACGCCCGCCGCCCACGTGCTCGAACAACCAGCGGTACGGCTCGGGATTCCAGGGCTCCCCCGTCGTGACGAGCACCCGCAGCGACGAGACGTCGTGCCGCTCGACGAGCTCGGCGCCGTGAGGGATCAGCGCGCGCACGAGCGTCGGCGAGAGCCCGAGGATCGAGACCCGCTCGCGCTCGACCAGCCCCCAGAGCCGGTCGGCGGCGGGCCAGTCGGGCGCCCCTTCCGCGAACACGACCGTGCAGCCGAGCGCCATCCCGCCCACCACCTCCCACGGGCCCATGATCCAGCCCATGTCGGTGACGAAATGGATCACGTCCTCCGGCCGCGCATCGGCCTGGTAGGCGACCTCGCGCGCGATCGAGACGAGGAATCCGCCCTGGACGTGGAGGACGCCCTTCGGCTGCCCGGTCGTCCCGGACGTGTAGGTCAGCAGATACGGATGCTCGGACTCGACCTCGAGCGGCTCGAGCTCGCCGCGGGAGTCCGCCACGGCCTCGTCCCAGAACACGTCGCGGCCCGCCTGCATCGGCACTTCCGACCCCAGCCGCCGCCAGACGACCACGTGCTCGACCGAGGGCGACTCCGCGACCGCCTCGTCCACGAAGGCCTTCATCGGCACCTCGCGCCCCCGGCGCAGGGAGCCGTCGGCGGTGACGACGACCTTCGCCTCGGAGTGCTGCAGCCGCGCCGCGATCGCCGGCGCCGCGAAGCCGGAGAAGATCGGCACCTGGATCGCGCCGAGGTGCGCGCACGCGTGCGAGGCGATCGCGACCTCGGGCGACATCGGCAGGAAGAGCGCCACCCGGTCGCCGGGCTCGACCCCCAGCGCCGCGAGCGCCTCGGCGAAGCGCGTGACCGCGTCCGAGAGCTCGGCGTACGTCAACGCGCGGCGGCCGCCGTCCTCGCTCTCCCAGACCGCGGCCGCTGCGTCCGCGCGCGGCCCGTGCGCCCAGCGGTGGACGCAGTTCCAGGCGAGGTTCAGCCGCCCGCCCACGAACCAGGTCGCCCACTCCGGCCCGCGCGAGAGGTCGACCACGTGCTCCCAGGGACGCGAGAACTCGAGCCCCATGTCTGCGATCGCCTCGGGCCAGAACCGCTCCGGCTCCTCCGCCGAGAAGCGGACGAGCTCCCAGTAGTCGTCGAAGCCGAGCCTCCGCGCAAGCCGCAGCGCGTTCGAGCGCTCGCGGACTTCCTCGCTCGGCCGCCAGACAACGTCCACGCGGCCAAGCCTAACTTGACGCCTCAGGCTAGTGCCCGCTAACCTAGTCCAGACTAACTTACCGAAGGGAGGGGCTTTGCGAGCGAAGATCTTCGCGGAGGAGAACAGGAGATGGTGGACGCTGGGAGCGCTCTGCTTCGCCCTGTTCATGATCATGCTGGACAACACGGTCGTGAACGTCGCGCTTCCCGCGATCAAGAAGGATCTCGGGGTCACCCAGGCCGAGCTCGAGTGGACGGTGGCCGCCTACGCGCTCACCTTCGCGTCGCTCCTGCTGACCGGCGGGAAGCTCGGCGACCTGCTCGGGCGACGGCTGTTCTTCACGATCGGCCTCGCCGTCTTCACCCTCTCCTCGCTCGCGTGCGGCCTCTCCTCGAGCGGGACCGAGCTGATCGCGGCGCGCGCCGTACAGGGCCTCGGCGCGGCGCTGATGATGCCGGCGACGCTCTCGATCATCTCCGCGACCTTCGCCGTCCGGGAGCGCGGTATGGCGATCGGCATCTGGGCGGGCGTCTCGGCGAGCGCGCTGGCAATCGGCCCGCTGCTCGGCGGGCTCATCACCGAGCACATCTCCTGGAATTGGATCTTCTACGTCAATGTGCCGATCGGCGTGCTCGCCGTTCTGGCCGCGATCTTCGTCGTGCCCGAGTCGAAGGACACCTCGCACGAGCAGCGGCTCGACCTCCCCGGGCTTCTCTCCTCCGGCATTGCCCTCTTCTCGTTCGTGTTCGCGTTGATCGAAGCGCACCGCTACGGCTGGACGTCGGCCCTGATCCTCGGCCTCTTCGCAGTCGGCGCGGTCGCGCTCGTGACCTTCGTGCTGCTCGAGCGGCACCAGCGGCTGCCGATGCTCGACCTCTCTCTCTTCAGGAGCGGCACCTTCACCGGAGCGAACGTCGTCGCGATCATGGTCACGCTGGCGATGTTCGGGATCTTCGTCTTCTTCCCGATCTACATGCAGACATACCGCGGCTGGTCACCTGTCCAGGCGGGGGCGGCCCTGCTGCCGTGGACGGTGTTGATCGTGATCTTCGCCCCGATCGCCGGAAAACTCTCGGACCGCGTCGGCTCGCGCTGGCTGATGGCCGGCGGGATGACGACGGTCGCCGTCTGCTGCCTGCTCCTCTCGACGGTCACGCTCCATTCGACGTTCTGGCACATGCTCCCGGCGTTCATTCTCGGTGGGCTCGGGATGTCGTTCGTGATGACGCCGATGTCGGCGGCCGTGATGGGCGCCGCGCCCGTCGCCAAGGCGGGGGTCGCCTCGGGCGTGCTGAACACCTTCCGCCAGGTCGGGGTCGCGCTCGGGATCGCGGTCATGGGCGCGATCGTCGCCGACCGGGCCGCGGCGGCCGCCCGCGGCGGGGCGAGTCGGCCAGAGGCGTTTGTCCACGGGCTCACCTTCGGGATGCGGGTGAGCGCGGCGATCTGCTTCGGCGCCGCGATCGCGTCTGCCGTGCTCGTCCGGCGCTACAGGCATGCCGAGGAGCACGGCAAGCCGGCGGAGGCAGCCGCTTGACCCGTCTCACCGGGCCGGAGCGCCGCCAGGCGGTGGTCGAGACCGCCTGCCGGGTCTTCGCCAAGGGGAGCTATCACGGCTCGACGACCGCGCAGATCGCCCGCGAGACCGGCGTCACCGAGCCCGTTCTCTACCGGCACTTTGCCTCGAAGCGCGACCTCTACCTCGCGTGCCTGGACAAAGTCTGGGACCAGGTGCAGGTGCTCTGGGAGACGGCGCTAGAACGCGAGCCCGACCCGGCCCACTGGTTGAAGGCGATCGGCAAGGCCTACCTCGAGGCGCGCGCGGCCGCGCGGATCGTGCTCATCGACCTCTGGATCCAGGCGCTGACGGAGGCGGCCGACGATCCGGAGATCCGCCGCGCTCTCCGCCGGCAGGTGCGCGAGGTGCATGCGTTCGTCGCCGGCGTCATCCGCCGGTCGCAGGAGGCCGGCGGCATCGTCGACGAGCGCGACCCGGACGCCGAAGCCTGGATCTTCATCTCACTCGGCCTGCTCAGCACGATCGACCACCGGCTGGGCAGCCTCACCGGCGGCGAGTTCGAAGCCATCGTCGCCAGCCGCCGAGCCTGGATGACCGGCGAGAGCTAGCCCGCACTTGACGCGGAGGCCGGTTCGCCGCCAAGATCGCTTCGACCGCGAACGAAGAGCCGGGGAAGGGGAGCTTCTGGCAGCAGCGACGTACTTCGTGCTTCGCATGGCGCTCGGCGGCGTGTGCCTGCTCGCGGGGCTCGAGAAGGCCCGCGCGCCGCGTGTGTTCTTCGAGGGAGTGCGCCGCTACCGGATCGTCCCGCAGGCGCTCGCGCCCGCGGTCGGAAGCACGCTGGTCGCCGCTGAGCTCGTGCTCGGGAGCCTGCTCGTGGCCGACCTCGCTGTGGAAGTCGCGGCCGTGGGAGCGATCGCGCTTTTCGGCCTGTTCGCGGCCGCGCTCACCGTCAGCCTGGCCCGCTCGAACCGGGCGCCCTGCCACTGCTTCGGCGCTTCGGAGGTCGAGACCATCTCGCCGGTCGCCCTCCTGCGCGCACTCGCCCTCGCCGGCCTCGCGGTGGCCCTGCTCGCGCTCGCCCTGGGGCAGCCCGGCTCGCTCTCGGGCGGGAAGATCGTCGCCGGCCTCCTGATCGCGGCCGGCCTCGTTGCCTTCACCCGCCTCTCGGGCCTCCTGCCGCTCGCCTGGTCCTTCCTGCGCGCGCCCGCCGTCTTTCATCCGACGCCGACGCGCCGCATGAGCTTCCGCCACCAGCCGCTCGACGTTCCGCTCTTCCCCGAGGAGCTTCAATGAGCGTAGGCTCGACGGAGCTCATCAGCGGCGTAGGCTCGACGGAGCCGCGCAGGAGCGGAGGCCGCGGCTTTGCCGCGGCCGGGAGCGGGAACAGAGAGCGGAGGCGCCGGCTCAGCCGGCGCCGGGAGCGGGCATGACCGGGGTCTGGCTCGCCTCGTACATCGTTCTCTGGCTGGTCGTGCTGCTCCTGGGCTTCCTGCTCGCCGGGGCGCTCCGGCAGCTCGGCCTCCTCCAGCTGCGCCTGGGCGACGACCCGGGAGCGCTGATCACCGACACGGGCCTCGAGCGAGGGAGCGAAGCGCCGGACTTCACCGCGCTCGACGCGGAGTCGGGGGCGACGGTCAGCCTCTCGGATCTTCCGGCCGTCCCGAGGATGCTCGTCTTCGCCTCGCCCGGCTGCCTCTCGTGCCGGGAGCTGATTCCGGGCCTGAACGAGGTGCGCAAGACCCGCAAGGAGTTCGACTTCCTCGTGGTCTGCCGCGGTGACCTCGAGTCGTGCCGCTCGTTCGGGCGCATGAACCGGCTCGAAGCGCCGATGGTGGTGGACACGACCGGACAGATCGAAAAGGATTACGTCGTGACGTTGACGCCGTTCGCGTACCTGATCGACCACGAGGGCAAGGTGGTCATCCGGGGCCTCGCGAACGACTGGCGGCAGCTCGAGTCGCTGCTCGAGCAGGAGGGAACGCTTCAGACCGGGATGCGGTTCGCCGCGGTGGACGGGGAGCCGGCGGAACTCACCGAACAGAGGGAGGGCTGATGGACGCTGCCGGAAAGGCTGCACACATGCTCGCACGACGCTCGTCGCGGAGGCAGTTTTTCAAGTTCCTCGCGGCGGGCTCGCTCGGGACCGGTCTCTGGCTGACGCGCACCGACGTCTCGCTCGGCGCGGTCACGTCGTGCGTCGGCTGCGGCGGCGGTCCGTGCAACCCGTGCTTCTCGCCGGCGATCCTGTGCGACAACCTCAACCCCTCCTGGCCGTGCAAGACCTGCGCGGAGGGCGGCGGCTGCCCCGAGGGCTGCATGACCTCGGGCGAGTGGTTCTGCTGTCTCACCGGAACGTCGTGCCGCCAGCGCTGCTCGGAGTGCAACTGCCCGAGCGGGTCGTGCAACAACCCCGCGTGCCACTGCTTCACGAGGCTCAGCGTTCCGTGCGCCCCGCGGATCTCGTCCGGCGACCAGCCGTGCCCCTGCCCGCCCGAGCCCGCGCGTCCCGCGCGGTCGCACGCCCTGGCGAATGCCTAGCGCCATGCTGCCCGTCCTCGCACTGGTCAGCCTCAGCCTCCTGGTCGGGCTCTCGACCGCCGCGAGCCCCTGAGGGCTGTCCATGGTCGGACAGATCGGCCCCCTGGTCCGGGTGGGCAAGCGAAGGACAGCGCTCGCACTCCACGTTCTCGGCGGCACCGCCGGGGGTGCGGTGATCGGCGTCCTGCTGGGGTTTGCAGGGCTCGTGCTGCGAGCGGCCGTGGGTGGCACGCTCGACACCGTCTTCGTCGCCGCCGTCCCCGCCGCACTCGTCTACGCCGCTTCGGTCGACCTCGGGCTCCTGCCGGTCCGCCAGATCACCTCGGAGCGCCAGACCCCGAGCTCCTGGCCGTGCTCGCTGGGCCACTATCCCGGAATCTTCGCGTGGGGCTTCGACCTCGGCCTCGGGGTCAGCACCCGGATTCCGTACCAGTCTCTGCTGGTGCTCCCGGTCGCCGCGTTCCTCGCGGGTGACCTGGCGACGGCGGTGGCGATCATGGCCGCCTACGGCGCCGCGCGGGCCTCAGCGGTCGTCGTCGCCGTCTCGACCGCGGGTGACGACTTCGTCTCCGTGTGCGACGCGATTCAGACGCGGCTGCTGTCGCTCAAGACCGTGGTCGGAGTCGCGGCGCTCGCGCTGGCGGCCCTGATCGTGATTTCCTAGCCGAAGGAGGAGCTCAACCATGGACGGAGCCATCTACCTCTTGACCCGGAAGGTCGGCGGCGACCAGGGCGAGAGCTTCCACCAGAGCGTTGCCGTCTACGCGCCGGGCCCGAAGGAGGCGAACGACCTCGTCCACCAGGAGTTCTCGCGCCTGCGCAAGTCCTCCAAGAGCCCCGAGCACCCGTACCAGGAGGCGCCGACGTTCGACGTCAACCGGATCGACCTGGACACCTACAAGCTCCTGACCCACTGGATCACGCAGTAACCGCGGCTCGCCGCGCGGAACCGTAGCTCCCTCGTCAGATCAGGCACGACCGTGTATGCAATCCACGCCCGCGGCGCCACGAGGAACCGGTACACGGCCGCGAACGACCCGGCATGGACCCGCTACGGGTCACCCGCGGGGGCCACAAGACGATAAAAAAAGCCCCCCGCTGCGGCCCGGGGGGCTTTATGAGTGTGTTGCCCGCCTGTTTGAGAGGCGACAACCCGGAGGCATTGACTCTGCGGCCCAGCCACGCCTCCGGGCCTTCGTCGCCATCTCTTTGGCGCGCCCCCTGCTCCGTCAGCCTGGCGGTCAGGCTCCGTGCAAGGTGGACTGACTATAGAGCGGGTGCCCGGATCAGTCAAGTACCTCGGTCAAGTGATTTTGCGATTTTCCGCTTGACTCCGTTTTTACGGCAGACATACCCTTTTCGGGGGATGCTGGCCAACTGCCACTTGCGCCGAAGTCAAGTATGCGTTTGACTGTGTCCCGAGGATCCTCTTTGCCGCCGCCCTCCATCACCCCCAACACTCGCAGGCAGGCTCAGCCGGCCGGCGCCCGCCTGGGCGAGCGCCTCAGGCAGCTGCGCGTAGCCGCCGGTCTGACGCAGACCGACCTGGCCGGAGAGCGCTTCTCGAAAGAATACGTCAGTCAGATCGAGCGGGGCAAGACGCGACCGACCGGCGAGACGGTCGAGTGGCTGGCGGGCCGGCTGGGTGTCGACTCCACCTTCCTCGAGAAGGGCGTCTCCGCAGACGAGCGGAGCCGCGTCGAGGCGATGCTGGCCCGCGCCGAGGCGCTGACCAACGCGGAGCAGTACGACGAGGCCGTCGAGGAGCTCGAGAACTCGCGCACGGCCGTGCTCGCAACCGGCGCCCCCGAGCTGGAGTACCGCTTCCTGAGCGCGGAGGCCTGGGCCCGCATGGAGCGGGGCGAGGTGAGGCCGGCGCTCAAGCTGCTGGAGCGCGCGCGCCTGATCGCGGAGGAGCCCGGCTTCTCGGACGTCGATCGCGCGCAGATCCTTTTCCGGATGGGCGTGTGCCGCTACCACCTCTCCAGCGTCGCGTCCGCGGTTGCGCTCTTCGGCGAGGCACTCGGTCTCGCGGAGCACTCCGGACTGCCCTGCGATCTGCTGCGCTCCGAGATCCTCGGCTGGCGCTCCAGGTGCCACCGTCGCCAGCGTGACCTCGAAGCTGCGCGCGAGGACGTCGAGCGCGCGCTGGAGCTCGGGCAGGCGCTGGACGACCATCGCACGATGGCGAACGTCTACTTCCAGGCATCGATGGTCGCGGAGCGGATGGGACACTGGGTCCTCGCCCGCAGCTACGCGGAGCGCGCAAAGGCTTACTACGAGCAGCTCAACGACGAGCGCAACGTCGGCAAGCTTCTCAACAACCTCGGCGGGCTGAACTTCCAGCTCGGCAACGCCGAGAAGGCGATCGAGGACCTCAAGAGCGCCTATCGCGTCCTGCTCGACAACGGCAGCGACGCCGAGGCGGCGAACGTCGTCTCGTCCCTCGCGCACGTGCACCTGATGACCGGTCAGGTGCAGGCGGCCGAGGAGGAGGCGAGGCACGCGCTCGCGCTCCTCCAGGACCGCGAAGATTTCCTGCTCGAAATCGCTCCGATCCAGCTCGTTCTGGGCCGGGCCTTGATGGAGCAGGGCCGTCTCGACGAGGCGCAGGAGATGCTGCGCTCGGCCGAGGCGAAGTCAGAACAGGTCGAATCGATCAGCCACCGCGCAGCCGCGTGGATGGCTCAGGGCGATCTCGCGGGGCGGCGCGGCGACGATGCCACGGCTGCACGGCTTTACCGCAAGGCCGCCGAAGCACTCCAGGATGTCCACTTCTAAGCCGCCGAAGGAGGTGACAATGAGCAAGGCACGCCTCATCTCCCTGCTGACGATGCTATCTCTGCTGGCGTTCTACCTCCAGGCTGCTGGTTTCGAGCCCGGAACGTGGTTCGACGGGCACTAGGCCGGATCGCTTCGCCTCGTGCCTCCGGACCGGGTGGCGCGCACGGCAAACGCTTTGGCAGCACTCCTCGCTTCGGCGAGTCGAGGCCGGTTTAAGCCGGCCGCTTCGCCGTTCTCTAGACTCGGGGTTGTGGTCCGCGCCGCTGCGGTTGCGCTTTTCGCGGCCGGCTTTTTGGCCGGCTGCGGCGGCGGTGCCTCGGCGGGCTCCCTCGATTCGCTGCTGAAGCGGCCCGGGCCCGACGTTGCCCTCACCGCCGGGGCGGGCGATTTCGTGCCGGGCCGCATCCGCCTTCCCTTCCTCGTGGTTGCGAACGACGCCCGCCCGGTCGAGCGACCGACGGCCCGGGTGTGGGTCGCGAAGGCGCGTGACGAAAAGCCGTTCGCGGAAACGACCGCGCGGCTGGAGCCGATCGGGATCCCGGGTCGTTCGGGGCCCGCAGCCGGCGGAGTCACCCGGATCTACGTCGCGCACTTCCGCGTTCCCCGGCCCGGGCGCTACTGGCTGGTGGCCGAGCCCGAGGGAGCGCGGATCCAGGCGCTGACGGCGCTCGACGTCGAGGCGCGCCTACCGGTGCCCGCTGTGGGCGCGAAAGCGCCGGTTTCCAGGACGCCGACCCTTGCAAACGGGCCCGCCGCCTCCCTGACGACGGAGCGACCGCCCGACCGCAAGCTCCTGCGCTACTCGGTCGCGGGCGCCCTCGCATCGCACCGGCCGTTCGTCGTCACGTTCGCGACGCCCAAGTACTGCACCAGCCGCCTGTGTGGGCCGGTGGTGGATGTGGTCCAGGCGGCCGCCGGCCGCTTCGCCGAGCGAGGCGTCCGTTTCATCCACGTCGAGGTCTTCCAGGACAACGACCCCGCCAAGGGCTTCAACCGCTGGATGCGCCAGTGGGGCCTGACGAGCGAGCCGTGGACGTTCCTGGTCGGCCGCGACGGCCGGATCGCGGCCGAGTTCCAGGGCTCCGTCTCGGAGGCGGAGCTCGCCGCGGCCATCCGCCGGACCCTCCTCTAGCGTTTCGCGCCGCCCCGCCCCTGGGGAAGACATACGTGTGGCCGCTCGATTCCAGCGCGCGAGGCGCGCGGTCGAGGTTGCGCGCACGGCGCGGCGGAGCCGGCTCCTGCGCGTCCTGCGCGAGATCGGCGTCGTCGGAGAACGTCCGGCGACCCGCGAAGGCGCGGTGGAGTTCCGCCGCGCGCTCGAGCGGCTCGGAACCACCTACCTGAAGCTCGGCCAACTCCTCTCGTCCCGCCCCGACCTGCTCCCGGACGTCTACATCCAGGAGCTCGGCAAGCTCGTCGACGAGGTGCCCCCGTTTCCCTTTTCGGAGGTTGAGCGGATCGTGCGGGAGGACCTCGGCGAAGGCGTGGTCGCCCGGCTCGAGCCGGAGCCACTTGCCGCCGCCTCGATCGCCCAGATCCACGAGGCGCTCCTCGCCGACGGGAGGGACGTCGTGCTCAAGGTTCGGCGCCCCGGGATCGTGGAGCGGGTCGAGCTCGACCTCGACGTGATCCGTTCAACCGTCGGGTTCCTGGAGAAACGCTCGGAGACCGCCCAGCTACTCCAGCTGCGGGCACTCGCGGAGGAGCTCGAGGTTCACCTGCGCGACGAGCTCGATCTCGTCGAGGAGGCGAGCAACACCGAGCTGATCGCGCGCGTCACGGCGGACTACGACCACCTCGTGGTGCCGCAGGTGATCCGGCCCCACGTGACCGAGCGCATCCTCGTGCTCGAGCGCATCAGGGGCAAGAAGGTGACGGCCGACCACGGACTGCCGCCAGAGCGCGCCGCGGAGCTGGCGAAGGACTTCTTCCGCGCCTACATCCGGCAGGTGACTCTCGAAGGCGTCTACCACGCCGATCCACACCGGGGCAACGTGATCCTCACCGACGACGGACGGTTGGCGCTGCTCGACTTCGGTCTTCTCGGCCGGCTCGACGACGAGACGAGGTCGACACTCTCCGCGCTCCTGCTCGCGATCGCACGGAACCGCTCGGAGGACGTCGCGGCGCTGCTGCTCTCGCTCTCGCTGACGACGCTCGACTCGGACGAGCCGGCCTTCCTGCACGAGCTGCGGCGCAAGCTGCCGCGCTACCATTGGCGCCCGTTGAACGCGATCCCGACCGGCGAGGCACTCGCCGACCTCCAGCGGATCTCGCTCAGGCACGGAGTGAGGCTGCCGGCGAGCTTCGCGCTCGTGGGCAAGACCCTCTCGCAGGCCGACTCGATCGCGCGCACGCTCGACCCCGAGCTCGACCCGATCGAGCTGATCGAGCGGGAGTCGCTCGAGCTGATGCTGAGCGAGGCGGAGGCCAGGCTGGAGCCGAACCGGTTGTTCGGCTACGTGTTCACCCAGCTCGGCGCGCTCTCGCGGCTGCCCCGGCGCGTGAGCCAGATCGCAGACCGGCTCGAGTCGGGAACCCTGCGCATCGGCGTCGTTCCGGCCGACCTCGCCGACACCGAGCACATGCTCCGCTCGGTCGCGAACCGCGTCGGCGCGGCGATCATCGTCGTCGGCCTGCTCGTGTCTTCGGCCCTGATGGCGCGCGTCAACCACGTCGTGGCCCTCGTCGGCTTCTGCCTCTCGGCGGTGATCGGGCTCTACATGATCTGGCGCGTCATGCGCACGCCGGGCGAGCTGTAGTCAGCCTCAACGCCTCGCGGTCCTCGTTTCGTGGGAATTACCGGGCAGGAGTGCCGCACGACGCGGCGAAGGCGGCGCCGTACCGTAGCTCCTCCTCTCTCCCTGCCAGCGGCGGCCACTCGGCCGCCGCTGTGCGCTTCCCGTGCGGGAATATCTGGGGGCCGACCGTCGTCTATGGACGAAAGTCGCCCCGATCCCTACAGTTCCCGAAACCAATTTTCCGGAGGGCCGTGGATCTCGATACGACAGTCAAGCTGACCGATCTCGCCTCGTGCGGAGGATGCGCCGCCAAGTACTCGGCAGCGCGGCTCGAGCAGCTTCTGGCGGGCTTCATCCCCGCGGAGGCCGAGAACCTGCTGATCGGGCTCTCGCCGGCGGACGACGCGGCCGTCTACCGCCTGGACGACGAGCGCGCGCTGATCTTCACGCTCGACTTCTTCCCGCCGGTCGTCGACGACCCGGGCGACTACGGGGCGATCGCGGCGGCGAACGCGCTGAACGACGTCTTCGCGATGGGCGGCAAGCCGCTGCTCGCGCTCTCGATTGCAGCCTTCCCCGAGGAGCTGCCGATGGAGATGCTCGCCCAGATCTTCGCCGCGGCGGACGCACAGGTGCGCGCGGCCGGCGGGCTTCTCGCCGGCGGCCACACGATCCGCGACGACGAGCCGAAGTACGGCCTCGCCGTGGTCGGGATGGTTCACCCGAGCGGGATCTGGCCCAAGAACGGCGCCCGCCCCGGTGACGCCCTGTTCCTGACGAAGCCACTCGGAACCGGGTTGATCATGAGCGGCTACAAGCGCCGTGAGGTCGGGACGCAGCAGCTCGACCGGGCGATCCGCTGGATGCGGACGCTGAACGACCGGGCCGCCGAAGTTCTCCGCGCTCTCGAGCCGACCGCGGTCACGGACGTCACCGGCTTCGGCCTCTTCGGACACGCGCACGAGGTCGCGGAACGAAGCGGTGTCCGGATTCGGCTCGAGTCCGCGCGCTTCCCCGCGATCGACGGGGCGCTCGACGTCGCCCGCCGGGGCATCCGGACGAGCGGCGATCCCCGCAACCGGGACTTCGCCGCCACGCACCTCGAGCTGAACGGCGTCCCGGAGACGCTGGTCGCGCTCGGCTACGACCCGCAGACCGCGGGCGGCCTGCTCGTCTCGCTGCCGGGCGAGCGAGCCGCGGCGCTCGAGGCCGAGTTCCTCTCGCGGAAGGTCTTCGCCCGCCGCGTGGGCCGCGTCGAGGAGGGCACCGGCGTCGTCGTCGAGTGATCTCCCCTCGCCTCACTGGCCCGCGGGGGCTCACGCCCGGCGAAGCCGGGCTCCGCGACCGCCTTCCGCCGCTGCCGGCACGGTGCTCTCCGGGGCCGTGCGGCTGAGCACTGTCCCCTCCGGCCCCGCACCGGCAGCGGCGGCCCAGTGAGACGAGGAATGATCCACGGGCGGTTCCAGCCGTTCCACCGCGGTCACCTCGAATACCTCTGCGGTGCGGCGGCACGCTGCGAGGAGATCTTCGTCGGGATCACGAACCCCGACCCGCGCCGGATCCGGCCGGAGGCGTCCGATCCGCTCCGCCACCTGCCGGAGTCGAACCCGTACACCTACGTCGAGCGCATGCTGATGGTGAAGGCCGCGGCCGCCGACGCGGGACTCGAGGCCGAGCGCCTGCACGTGATCCCGTTTCCGGTCAACGAGCCGGAGCTGTGGGACGCCTACGTGCCCGAGGACGTCGTCCAGTTCATCCGCCTCTTCTCCGACTGGGGCGGGACGAAGCTCGACCGGCTCCGAGAAGCCGGGTACGAGGTGATCGTGCTCGACGAGGGCTCCGAAAAGGAGCTTTCGGGCGCCGAGGTGCGCGAGGCTCTGCGCGAGAACGGCGACTGGGAGCAGCTCGTTCCGCCCGGTGTAGCCCGCATTCTCAGGCAGTTGCAGCGGACCCCGGTGTAAAAAGGCTGTAAATGGCAAGAACTTTCCTGCTCCGGCCGCGTTCTAGCCGGTAGACACTCGCCGTCAAAGCAGGGGGTTGGCACACATGCGCAGCTTCGTTCTCTCTACCGTCGCATTACTCGCGCTGGTCGTGGCCGGGGCCTCACGCCCGGCCGTCACCGTCACCAAGACCGTGAAGATCAGCGCGACCGCTTTCTCGCCCACCACTGTCACGATCGCGACCACGAACGCGATCAAGTGGAAGAACAACGACACCAAGAACCATCAGGTCGTAGCCAACAACGGGGCGTTCGCCTCGCCGATCATCACTCCGGGGCACACGTGGACGCACGTCTTCAACACGGCCGGCACCTACCGCTACCACGACGCGCTCCACCCGGCACTCACCGGGAAGGTGGTCGTCAAAGGGCCGCCGCCTGCGGTGACGATCGGCGCCGGCAGGCCGATCCTGATCTACGGCCAGGCGACGCACGTCGGCGGGCAGATCTCCAGCGGCGAGGCGGGCCAGACCGTGACGCTGTACGCCCAGCCCTACCTCGAGCCCTCGGCCACCCTGCTCGCGACGGTCATCACCGGGACGAGCGGTGTCTGGGACGTCGTCGTCAAGCCGAGCCTGCTGACGACCTACCAGGCGCACTGGAAGGCGACCACCAGCTCCACGGTCATGGTCGCCGTTCACCCGCAGGTGCTCTTCACGCTCAAGCGCGGTCACGGCTTCGTGAAGGTGAAGGCGAACAAGTCGTTCGCCGGGCGGAAGGTGTACATCCAGAAACGCACCAGGTTCCACGAGTGGGTGAAGATCAAGCGGGTGATCCTCGGCCGCACCTCGAGCAGGTCGTTCAGGTTCCTGCCCGCGCGAGGGCGCTACATCCTGCGCGCCTACATGACGGTCAACCAGGCTGGCCCGGGCTACCTCGACGGGATCAGCCACGCGCGCTTCTACTGGCGCAGGTAACGAACGGGCGATACACGGCGCGGGGCAGCGGATAGCCTCGCGCCGTGTATCCGATCGTCGTCTTCCTCCTCGACGGGCTCGGCGACCGTGCGCACGAGGCGCTCGGCGGCAGGACCGGCAACGAGGCGGCGGACACGCCGAACCTCGACCGGCTGGCCGTTCAGGGCTCGTGCGGTGTGCTCTACGCGGTGGGGCCGGGCCGCGCGCCCTCGAGCGAGGTCGCGCACTGGTCGATGCTGGGCTACCGCCCGGACGAGTTTCCGGGGCGGGCGGTCTTCGAGGCGCTCGGCCGTGGGCAGGAGGTGAGCGCCGAGCACGTCCTCGCCTACGCGGCCCTGCGGCCGGCGGAGCTGCGCGAGGACGGCTGGTGGCTGACCGGGCGGCCCGACCCGGAGCGCGACGCCGAGCTTGCCGAGCAGCTGGTGGAGCGCTGCGACGGGATCGTCGTCGACGGCCTGACCTTCTCGCTCGCTCACGTCTGGCGGGGCGAGGCCGTGCTGCGGATCTCGGGAGGCGCCGACGAGCGGGTGACCGACACGGACGCGTTCTTTCGCGACCGGTACCCGCTGCTCCGGCCGCTTCCGCTCGTCCCGGAGGCGGAGGCGACCGCCCGGGCTTGCGAGCAGTGGACGCGCGAGGTGATGCGACGGCTCGACGGTGAGCGCTTCAACACAGTCACGCTCAAGTGGTTCGGGCGGCCGCGCGCTGTGCCGAGCTTTCTCGAGCGGCACGGCGTGAGCGGCTCGTTCGCCGCCGACTCGGCCTTCCTGCGCGGGCTCGCGGTCACGCTCGGGCTCGAGCCCGTGGAGGCGCCCGAGACGGACGACCCGGTCGCCGACCTGCGTGGGCGGATCGAGCTCGTGGGACAGAAGCTCGACGCGGGCGAGACATTCGTCTTCGTCCACCAGAAGACGACCGACGCAGCCGGGCACACGAAGGAACCGCAGGTCAAACGAGAGACGATCGAGCTCCTCGACGGCGCGCTGGGCTCGCTCCCGACCGACCGGGCGATCGTCTGCCTCACCGGCGACCACGCGACTCCCGCTTCGCCCGAGGTGATCCACTCGGGCGATCCGGTTCCGCTACTCGTGGCGGGGCCGGGCGTCCGCGCCGACTCGGTCGAGCGCTTCGGCGAGCTCGAGTGCGCCGCGGGGATCCTCGGCCAGCTCCGGGGGCCCGATCTGATGGCCGTGCTCCTGAACGCGGCCGACCGGCCGCTGTTCCTCGGCTCGCGCCCGACACCCTTCGAAGGCGCCGACGGCTACCCTGCGCTGCTGGAGCCGTTCCGCCTGTGAATGTCCAGACGACCACGACCCGGCCTGCGGAGCGTCGAGCTCTCGGCCGCGCGGTTCCTGCAGCTCGCGGTCGCATCGGCGGCCGCGCTCTGGCTGATCATGGTGACCGGGGCGGCCGTGCGTCTGACCGATTCGGGCCTCGGTTGCCGGCACTGGCCCGGCTGCGAGCGCGGCCATCCGCTGCCCGCGAAGGACTACCACGCGTTCATCGAGTTCGGCAACCGCCTCGTCGGCGGCGTCACGATCGTGCTCGTGCTGCTGACGGCGCTCGCGGCCGCCCGGACGCCGACGCTCTCGCGCGGGGCGCGCCGCCTGGCCCTCGGCCTGTTCGTCGGGACGCTCGCGCAGGCGCCGCTCGGCTACCTCGCCGTGAAGACCGATCTGCGCTGGCCGGTGGTCGCGGCGCACCTGCTCCTCTCGGCGATCGTGCTCGCCGGAGCCGTCGTCCTCGCGCTCGACGCTCACAACCGGGGTCAGAGCCCGGGGTCTGACCCCGGGGTAGCGGCGGTGCCGCGGGAGCTGCGCTGGGCCGGGCTGGTCGTGGCCGTGGCCGGTCTCGCCCTGCTCGTCACGGGAACGCTGGCGACCGCGGCCGGGCCGCACTCCGGCGGCGGGGTGGAGCACGTCGACCGGCTCTGGCGGCTCCAGCCGGTGATCTACATCCACGCTGTGGCGGTCGCCGTCTTCGGCATCGGGCTGGTCTTCGTCCTCGGCTACCTCGCCTCGCTGCGCCGGCGCGCCCCGCGGCTGTTCGCGCTCGGGCTCGGCGTGTTCGGGCTCCTACTCGTCCAGATGACGGTCGGGGAGATCCAGTACCGGACGCACCTGCCGTGGGGCCTGGTGCTCGCTCCACGTCGGCCTTGCCGCGGCAGTCTGGGCGCTGCTCGTCGCCTTCGTGACTGTTCTGTGGCGCCCGCCGAGCCCGCTTCTCGCAGGCCGCGCGTAGACTGAAACGATGGCCGGCGAGCTTCGAGTCACGGGCGGCCGGACCTCACCCGGCCGGTGCTGATCGCCGCTTTTCGCGGCTGGAACGACGGCGGCGCAGGGCGCCTCGCTGGCCGCGCGGATATCTCGCCAAGACCTGGGGAGCGCGAGCGCTTCGCCGACGATCGATCCCGAGGAGCTTCTTCGACTTCCAGGCGACACGCCCGCACGTCGCGCTCGAGGAGGGCGTCACGCGGCGGATCGACTGGCCGGAGACAGCCTTCTACCACGCGCGCCCGGAGGGCTCCGACCGCGACGCCGTCCTCCTGCTCGGGATCGAGCCGAACCTGCGCTGGCGGACCTTCTCCGGGCTCGATCGCGGCTTCGCCGCGAGCTCGGCGTCGAGCTGATCGATCACGCTCGGCGCGCTGCTCGCCGACGTCCCGCACACGCGGCCCGCGCCCGTCACCGGCAGCGCGAGCGACCAGGAGCTCGTCGAGCAGCTCGGGCCTCCAGGCGTCACGCTACGAGGGCCCGACGGGCATCGTCGGCGTCGCTCCACGACGCCTGCAAGCGCGCGGGCATCCCGTCTGCGAGCCTCTGGGCCGCCGTTCCCCACTACGTCTCGCTGGCGCCGAGCCCGCGCGCCGCGGTCGCGCTCTGCGAGCGGCTCGGCGACGCTGCTCGACGCCGAGATCGACGCCTCCGAGCTCGAGGAGGCCGCCGAGCAGCTACGAGGAGCAGGTCAGCGAGGCGGTCGCGTCCGACGAGGAGACCTCGGCCTACGTCGAGGAGCTCGAGCGGCGGGTCGGACGAGCTCGAGCGAGCGCCGACCTGCCCTCGGGCGACGCGCTCGCGGCCGAGCTCGCCCGCTTCCTCCGCGAGCGCGAGCGAGGACGACGACGCCGGTCATGAGCCGCCGAGCGCCCCGCCGCTCTAGCCGAACGTGAAGGCGTACGCCGAGACCCGGGCGAGAAGCGCAGCTCGAGCAGGCCCGTGCTGTCTCGCGCGGGTAGCGTCAGCAGCGTGTAGAGCCGGTCGAGCCCCGATACGCTCGACCGTCCGCTCGGCCTGCCGTCGACGAGCACCCGCACCGGCCCTGCGCCGCCGAGGACGAGGTAGACCTTGCGCGCGTGGAAGCGGAGCCGCAGGCGGGCGTCCTTGCCCGGCCACGATGCGCTGCGCGCTCCACCGTCCAGCGTCCGGCGTAGGCGAGGCTCGTCCGGCCGAGCGTCGCGGGCGGGAAGCGTGTAGTGCCGCCTCCCGGTCCGGGTACGATCGGCGAGCCCGGCGTAGCGCTCGAGCCGCTCGTAGCCGAGGTACGACTCCGGGCGTCACGAGGCGGCGCGGCGTCCGGTCGGCGAACCGCGGCCGCGGCGGCGCGCCGGCTTCTCGCCGAGCAGCGCCGGATCGTCTCCTCGGTGACGTCGTAGTCGCCCTCGCCGAAGTGGGCGTAGCGGACGTGGCCGCTGCGGTCGATCAGGTACTTGGCCGGCCAGTACTGAGTTCTGGTAGGCGTTCCAGGTCGCCGGACGTGGTTGTCGAGCGCGACGGGGTAGCGGACGCCGAGGTCGCGCGATCGCCTGCGCGGACGTTCGAGAGCAAGTGCTCGAAGGCGAACTCCGGCGTGTGCACGCCGACGATCACGAGCCCGGCCTTGCGGTAGGCGGCGTCCCACGCCTTCAGGTGCGGAAGCGTGCGCAGGCAGTTGATGCAGGAGTACGTCCAGAAGTCGACGAGGACGACCTTGCCGCGGAGCTCCTGCGATCGTCAGCGGGCTCGTGTTGAGCCAGTCCGAGATGCCGGTGAAGTCCGGCGCCGCGCCGTAGTCCTTCAGGTCCGAGCCCGGGGCGGCGTGCTCGGTCGACGGCCGGACGGCGCTGCCCGAGCCGGTCGCGCGCTGTAGCAGCTCTTCTCGCCGATCGCGCGCTGGAGGACGCTCGTGTAGTCGGGGAACCTGCGTCTGGAGCTTCGTGTCGAGGTTCGAATGCGATCCCGAGCGCCGCGCGGCCGATTGCGACCCCGAGGGCGATGCGCAGCCGCGCCGACGTTCGCGCGCGAGGCCCGGAGCCGCTCGATCCGCCGGCCGCGCGAGGCGCGATCAGCGAGCAGCGGCGGCGCGCGCGCCGAGCGCGTAGGCGAGCGCGACGCCGAAGCGCTTGAATCCGAGTGCGCGCTGGCGCAGTCTCGCCGACGACGCCGGCGAGGATGGCCCGGCGCACGGCGACGAAGACGAGGCCGAGGCTCGCGCCGAGCAGGAACCCGCCGCCGAGGTCTCCGCCCGGGCGCCGCGTGAGCGGCGCCAGGGGCGTTCGAGCAGCCGTCCCAGCTGCGGGGACGATCAGCGTCGCCGCGACGACGAAGAGCAGCGCCGATCGAGATGTTCCGGAGCAGGTCCTTCGGGAGCCCGAGCTGGTCGAGGATCCAGGTGGCGAACGAGCAGCGAGACCAGGAAGCATCGCGACGAGCCCCGCGATGATCGCGTACGGCCGGCGCCGGCCGCCGCTGGCGCCTCCCGCGAACACGATCGGCAGCACCGGGTAGGACGCACGGCGAGATCGCCGTGATCAGATCCCGGCGAGGAAGGCGATGCCGAGAGGAACATCGCTACGAGGTGTAGTCTCGAACGCTCGTACGCCGCGTTACGGTGCCGCGGCTGAATTCACGGACGACTTCAGGATCCGCCACGGTCGGCAGCCGGAGCGGCTTCCGGCGCCGGCTTCGGCCGAGGCGCCGTCCTGCTGGGCCGGTTGCTGGGCCTGCGCCTGGGTGCGGCCTTTCTTCTTGCGCTTGCGCCGCCGGCGGCGGCGAGCGTCCGGACTGCGCCTTCGGCGCGGGAAGGTTGTCCGCGAGCGCGTTCGCGACCTCTTCGATCGTGCCGAGCCGCTCACGGGCGGCGTCGATCAGCTTGTTCGCCCGCGGCGTGTAGCCCTCGGCGGACGCCAGGAGGGCGGCGCCGACCTCGCGGCGGCTGGTCGAGCGGCGGCGTTCACGAGCTTCGCGGCGTTCTCCTCGTGCCGGTGGCCGCGCGAGTTCGCGAGCGCGCCGAGCAGCCGCTTGGCCTCCGGGAACTCCGCGCTCGCCTGGCGGTCCTGGACCTTGCGCGACGCGCGCGCGCAGCCGCCAGGTCCAGCGCGCGAGGATCTGCTCCGGGCGCGTCGGCCTTGCCCTCCCCGATCGCCCGCAGGAGCATCCGCACGCCCTGGATGCGGTCCTTGTCCCAGGGGGGCGCCTGCGTGACGAGCGTGACGAGGTCGTCGAAGCTCGCGCGGTCGACCGTCATCGAGACGCGGTCGGCGAGCGCGATCAGGCGCAGGCGCCGGTTCGGGTTCTCCGCGGCGCACGTGAACAGGAACTGCTCGAGGCGCGCCTTGCTCGCCTTGCCCTCGGTGAGCTTCTTCGACGAACTCGACGCGCTCGTCGAAGCGGACCTGGCGGCCGGCGATCGTCGCCCAGTAGCGCTGCTCGTCCTCGTCGAGGAACCGCGGGTCGACGCGCTGCCACTCCCGCTGTGAGGACCGCAAGGCGGCGCTTGACGTCAGGCGTGACCGGAACGAGCCAGGGCGCGGGCGAGAGCTTCCGCCGCGCCCGGCGCTGCACGCGTCGTCGCGGGGCGGGCGTGACGCGCGCGCCCTCGCGGTAGAAGTCGGCGTCCAGGAGGCAGTGCAGCGAGACCGCACGCTCGTTGTGCGTTGCGCCCTTGGGCACGAAGTCGATCACGACGCCGGCCTCCTTGCGCGGGTGGGTGCGCATGATCCGGCCGATCCGCTGCTGGTAGACACGCCGCGAGGCTGTGGGCGCGAGGTGCATGCAGACCGTGGCGCGCGGGGAGTTCCAGCCCTCGGCCAGCAGCATCGCGTTGATCAGGACGTTGATCTCGCCGCGCTCGTAGGCCGCCAGGGTCTCGGCGAGCTGGACCGGCGGGGTGCGCCCGCTGACGGCCTCGGCCTTGAGGCCGGCTGCGCGGAACTCCTTGGCGAGGTTGTAGGCATGCTCGACCCCGGCGGCGTACACGATCCCCGGCGTGTTGTCGAAGCGGTCGCGGTAGAGGCTCGCCGCCGCCTGGTTGAGGGCCGTATGGTCGAGGACGGCCGCCAGGGCGCGCTCCTCGAAGTCGCCCCCAACGATCGGCACGGACGAGATCGCAGCCGCCGGAGGAACGCGCAGGCAGCGGAGCGGCGCGATCAGCCCGCGTCGCGCGGCGTCGCCGAGGGGAGGCTCGTCGATCGAGGCCGGGAAGACGTCGGAGACCCGCTTGGCGATCAGCTGCTCCGTCGCCGTCATGCCGATGAAGAGCGGCTCGGAGAAGCTGCGGATCGCGGCGCTCGTCTTCTCGCCGAGCGCGGTGTGGGCCTCGTCGCAGATCACGAGCTGGTAGGCGTGCGGCTCGAGGTCGTTCCAGTGGCGCGCGAACCAGGCGTAGGTCTGCACCGTGACCGGGTTGGGGCCCGGCGGGGCGTCGCCCTTCAGGATCGCGTCGGCGAAGCGCTCGCCGTAGCCCTCCGCGGTCAGCTCGCGGTGGAACTGCGTGACGAGCAGGCGGCGGTGCGTGAGGATCAGGACGCCGAGCGTCCGCGCGGCCTCGACGAAGCCGGCCGCCGCGATCGTCTTGCCGGAGGCTGTCGGGTGGCGGAAGCGGTAGCGCCTGCCAGCGCCCGGGTCACGGCCGGCGGGGGGCTCGGGCAGGGCCGGCTCGCCGTCGAGCGACTCGAACTGAATGCCGAGGTCGTCCTCGTCCTCCTCCGCCTCCAGCCCGGTCTCCTCGTCGACGGCGGCACCGTTGCCGTTGCCGTTCAGGTCGGGCTCGACCTGGGTTGCCGCGATCAGCTCCGTAAGCATCCCGGCGAGCGCGTCGACCTGGTGGCGGCGAAGCTCCGTGCCGGAGGCGAGCCTCGGCGGGCGGGCGCTCAGCACCCGCTCGAGCCCGAGCATCAAGCGCGTAGCGGATCTTCCAGCCGTACGACGGCTCAGGCGCCTCGGCCTCGATCTCCGCGATCGCCTCGTCGAGGGCGCGGCGGCGGGCGGTTCCTGGTGCGAGGACGACACCGGGGTCCTCCTCCGGATGGAGGAAGGGCTCTCCGGCCCAGGCTTCGGCCCGAAGGGCGGCGGCGGCTAGGCCGTCCGCAGCCTTCGGCGCTAGCGTCGGCTGGTCGGTCGCTTCTTGCATGTCCGGCAGCACATTCCATGCCGCCCAATCTCAGGAAGAGAGCGCGCTCGCGGCAAACCCCTGCCGAGCGTCGCACCCGGAAGCATAGCCGATTTCGGGTGTTACAGGGGGGTTCCCATGCCGCCGAGGCCGCCGAAGATCGCGAACGGGTTCTGCGGCGCGACCTCGTAGACGAGCTGCCCGCCGGGCTCGGCCTCGCCGTGGATGCGCGCGGCGAGCTCGCGTGCCTCCTCCTCGGAGGCTGCGCCGGCGATCACGTAGCGGAAGCGGCGAATGACCTTGTAGCCGTCTCGCTCGAGCTCGTCCGCGAGCTCCGTCGCCTCCCGGTGCGAGTCGCGTTCGGCCCGGACCTCCCAGGGCGCGTGCCCGTGCTCGAGCTCTTCGGCCTCCCACGTCTCCTGCGGCGGGTCACTTGACCAGCGCTCCTCTTTCTCGAGCCAGTGCTCGAGCGGCCGAGACGTGGGCCTGGATCCCTTCCTCGGCGAGCTCGGCCTCGACGACGGCGCGCGCCTGCTCGGCCTCTCCCGGCGAGGAGGCGTAGACGAAGAGGATCTGGTCGTCGCGCGAGACCGCCAGCCGCCGTCCCTCGAGCTCGCGCGCGAGCTGCTTCGCCTCGTCGGAGCCGAGGTCGAAGCCGAGCCGGCCCAGGAGGGTCTCGGCCTGGGCCTCTCCGGGCAGCTCGATCCGGATGCGAAAGTCTTCGCTCATACGGTTGCTCCTTCGCGCAGCTCGGCGAAGGTATGTCCGAACATCCTCTCCGATCTGCCGGTCTGGTCGAGGAACCTGGTGATCCCGCCGAGCCAGAAGGGCCAGCCCGCGCCGAGGAGAAGCGCGGTGTCGACGTCGGCCGCCTCGGCGACGACCTCCTCCGCGAGCAGGTGGTGGATCTCGTCGGCCACGGCCTCGAGCGCGGTCTCGAGGATCGCGCCGGGCTCCCGTGGGTATTGCTCGCGGACGGCGATCTCGTCCTTGCCCGCGGCGTAGCCGCGAGCGTCTCGGAGAGTGGGAAGCGGTCGGGGTAGGCGTCGTGGAGCGTCTCGAGGACGTGGTTGGCGACGCGCGGGCCGACCATCTGCAGAAGCACCGACGGTGCCATCGGCAGGCCGAGCCGCAGGATCGCCTCGTCGGCCTCGTCGGGCGTGTTCCCGTGCTCGAGCGCGTCGACGACGACGCGCATCAGGCGCGTGAGGACGCGGTTGACGACGAACGCAGGCGCGTCGCGGACGAGCACGGGCCGCTTGCGCAGCTGCTCGGCAAACGCCCAGGCGGTTGCGAGCTTGCGCTCGTCCGTGCCCGGCGTGCGGACGAGCTCGACGAGCGGGAGCAGCGCAACCGGGTTGAAGAAGTGGATGCCGACGAGGTCGCGGCGAGCCCATTTCCGCGACGGAGAGGCTGGAGGTGTTGGTCGCGAGCACGCACTCGGGCCGGACGTGCGCGCGCGAGCTCGGCGAAGACCTGTTGCTTCACGTCGAGCTCCTCGAAGACGGCTTCGAGCACGAGGTCGCAGTCGCCGAAATCCTCGTAGCCGGTCGAGGTCGAGACGAGCGAGGCCAGGAAGCGCGCCTTGCCCTCCTCGTAGCGGCCCTTCGCGACCTGCTCGGCGAGGTCGGCTTCGATGCTCTCGCGCGCGGTCGCGAGCGCTTCCTCGCTCACATCGCGGATCGCGAGCGGGAGCTCGAGTCGGCGGAGGAAGAGCGTCGCGAGCTGAGCCGCCATCAGGCCGGCGCCGACGAGGCCGATCTTGCGGACCGGGTGCGGCTCGGCGGCGGGCCGGCCGGGCGGGCTCTTCGCCCGCCGCTCGACGAGGTCGAAGGCATAGAGCGACGCCTGCGCCTGGCGTCCGGGCAGGAGCTCGCCCACCGCCTCCTCCTCGGCCCGGTAACCCTCCTCGAGCGACCAGCCCGAGCATGCGCCGTCGATCAGCTCGAGCGCCTTGTAGGGGGCGGGCGCGGCGCCGTGCACCTGCCCGTCGAGCCGGGCGTACGCCTTTCGGATGACGTCCGTTCGGGCCGCGTCCGAGGGACTGTCCCTCGGAACCGGCCGGCGAGCCAGTCGAGCGCGAACGCGAGCGACTCGTCCAGGAACTCCGCCGGGTCGAAGAGCGCGGTCGGCGAAACCGAGCTCGAACGCCTCCGGCCCGGCGAGCATCCGGTTCTGGCGCATCGGGTTGGCGACGACGAACTTGACCGCGGCTTCGACGCCGACGAGCCGCGGGACGAGCTGCGTTCCGCCCCAGGCCGGGACGATCCCGAGGAAGCACTCCGGGCAGGCGAAGTGCCGCACGGCGGACGAGATCGTGCGCGCGTCGCAGTGGAGCGCCAGCTCGACCCCTCCGCCGAGGCAGGCGCCGTTGATCGCCGCCACCGTCGGGTACGGGAGCGCGCGGATCCTGCCGAACAGCTCGTGGCCGGCGCGGCTGCCCTCGACCGCGAGCTCGCGGGTCGCTCCCGGGAACTCCGTCGATGTCCGCGCCCGCGGCGAAGACGAACGGCTTGCCGGTGAGGACGAGCGCCGCCCAGTCGCCCTCTTCGAGCTGCGGCAGGAGCGCGCTCGAGCGAGGCCAGCGCGGCCCGTCCGAAGAAGGTCGGCTTCGTGTGATCCTCGCCGTTGTCGATCGTGACGAGCGCGACCGCCCCGGCCTCGGTGTCGACGCGCGCGAGCTTGAACTCAGTCCCGGGCAGCGAGGTTCTCCCAGACGAGTGCGGCGCCCATGCCCATCCCGACGCACAGAGCGGCGTCAGGCCGTAGCGCGCCGCCGGCCGCTCCCGGAAACCGTAGGCGAGCTGGGCGAGCAGACGCACTCCGGTGGCGGCGAGCGGGTGGCCGCACGCGATCGCGCCGCCGTAGGGGTTCAGCCGCTCGTCCTCCGGGTCGACTCCGAACGCGTCGCACCAGCTGAGCACTTGCACCGCGAAAGGCTCGTTCAGCTCGATCAGTCCGATGTCGTCGAGGCTCAGCTCCGCATGCTCTAGCGCCTTCCGTGTGGCCGGCACCGGCCCGAGCCCCATCAGCTCCGGCTCGACCCCGGCGTACGCATACGAGACGAGACGCATCCGCGGCTCCAGTCCGAGCTCCTCGGCGGTCTCCCGGGCGGCGAGCAGGCAGACCGCCGCGCCGTCGGTCAGCCCGGCGGAGTTCCCCGCGGTGACGCGGCCGCCCGCGCGAAACGGGGTCGGCAGGCCGGCGAGCCCCTCCAGGCTGGTGTCGGGCCGGAGGAACTCGTCGCGGTCGGCGAGCCGCCAGCCCTGGTCCGTGAAGACCGACATCGGCACGACGGTCTCGCGCATGACACCGTTCTGCCAGGCCGCGGCCGCGCGCTGCTGCGAGCGCACCGCGAAGGCGTCCGCGTCGTCCTTCGTCAGCTGCGGGTAGCGGTCGTGGAGGTGCTCCGCCGTCGCGCCCATCGTCACGGCCGAGGGGTCGACGAGCCGCTCAGCGACGAAGCGCGGGTTGAAGTCGACGTCCTCGCCCATCGGGTGGTGCCCCATGTGCTCGATGCCGCCCGCGAGGACGACGTCGGCGGCGCCCATCGCGATCTCGCCGGCGCCCGCCGTGACGGCGGTGAGTGCTCCCGCGCACATCCGGTCGACCGCGAAACCGGGGACGGTCTGCGGCAGCCCGGCGAGCAGCGCGACGTCCCGACCCAGAGTCAGGCCCTGGTCGCCGACCTGCGCGGTCGCCGCCATCACGACGTCGTCGATCCGCTCCGGAGGAAGCTGCGGGTTCCGCCGCAGCAGCTCGCGGACGACCTTGACGCCGAGGTCGTCGGCGCGCGTCCGCCAGAAGATTCCCTTCGCCCCGGCGCGGCCGAAGGCGGTCCGGACGCCGTCGACGTAGACGACCTCGCGCAGCTCGCGGCCCACGCCGAGGAGCCTAGTCCATCGCCGGTTTTGTCACACTCGTCGCACGAAATGCGCGAGTGCAAGACGTGACCCCCGGTCCCACCGTCACCCTCGAGCCCTGGGGCAGCGGCGACCTGTCGCTCCTCGAGCGCCTGATGGGGGACCCGGTCATGACCGAGCACCTGGGCGGGCCGAGGCGCCCGAGAAGCTGCGCGAGCGGCAGGGCCGCTACGAGAGCCTCGAGAGCGGCGACCGCATGTTCAAGATCGTCGAGACGGCGAGCGGAACCGGCGCCGGCTCCGTCGGCTTCTGGACCAAGGAGTGGCGCGGCGGGCAGGTCTACGAGATCGGTTGGATGGTCGTGCCCGAGTTCCAGGGCCGCGGCATCGCGGTAGCGGCGACCGCCCAGGCGATCGAGCACGCGCGGTGCGACGACAAGCACCGCTTCATGCATGCCTTCCCGAACGTCGACAACGCGCCGTCGAATGCGATCTGCCGCAAGCTCGGCTTCGAGCTGCTCGAGGCGTGCGAGTTCGAGTTCCCCAAGGGGCACTTCATGACGTGCAACGACTGGCGCTTGGATCTGCGGCGCCTAGCTCACGAAGTGCAGGCGGAAGAGCCCCTACGGAACACGAATCCGGGACACGGTCCCGGAGGTCGAGTTCGCCACCCAGACACTCCCGGCGGCGGCGACTAGACCTCGGGGCTTCGTTCCGACGCGGACGCGCCGTAGAACCCGGCCGGTGGTGGCGTCGACGCGGAGGACCTCGCCAAGGTTGTACATCGCGACCCAGAGCGACGAGCCGTCGAACGCCACGCCCTGCGCTCCAGCGCCGATTCTCAGCTTCGCCGCCACTGTGCCCGTGAGCCGGGTCGATTCGCCACAGGATGTCCGACCGGTAGTTCGTCACCCAGACAGCGCCTGGAGAGAAACCGAGGAAGTCGGCGTCGGAACCCGCGTCGACCAGTTTCGTGACCGCGCCGGTGGCCGGGTCGAGCTTGCCGACCGTGCCGTCCTCGCTCGAGACCCAGACCGCGCCCTCGCCGAAGCCCACGAACTCGTGCCTGTCGCCAACGTGCGCCACGCCGAGGACCGCGCCCGTCGCCGGGTCAAGCCGCCAGACCTCGTCGCCGGCGTTGTCGGCCGCCCAGACCGAGCCGCCGCCGGCTGCCACGCCGACGGGACTTGCCCCGGGGAGCATCACACGCCAGACGACCGTGTTCGTGGCGGGATCGACCCGTGCCACGGTTCCGTTTTCCTCGTCGCCGACCCAGACTGCACCCTCGCCGACAGCCACACCCCAGGGCCGGTCACCGATGCTGACGTTGGCCAGGACGGCGCCGGTTGCGGGATCGACCCGGACGAGCCCGCCGGAGACCGTCACCCAGATGGATCCAAAGCCCTCCGCCAGGTTGTACGGTCTCGCGCCGACCCGGATCGTCTGGTCCGCATGCGGGAGCGGCCGGACCACGGAGACGCGAGCGACGCTCGTTCGGCTCGTTCGGCCCCTCGCGTCGACGGCGCGAGCTCGGAGCGTGTGCTGCCCGAATCGGAGGGTCGGCGTGTACCGGCTCCGGCAGCGGTGCAGCCGCTTGCTGTCGACCGCGCAGCGGAACCGGAGCTCGCGGGAACGGAGGCCGATTTCGTGCGAGACGAGCCGGAACGTCGGCGTCCGGTCGCTCGTGCGCCGAGGCCCGAGGATGCGTGGCGCCGCCGGCCGGGCGCCCGGCTTCCCCGATGCGAGGACCGACGCCGCCGGGGCGCTTGCGGCGAGACAGATGAGCCCGACGATCAGAATTCGCGTCATCCGCTACCCGTATGGGACGTGGAATCCCGGCCGAGGTTGCGCTTCCGACCGGTGAAGCATGCGCAGGCACGCGCGGCCTCGGCGCAGGATGGAGAATTGCCGGAGTGCAGGCGGGACGGGAAACGGAGGACTGGGCGGGTCACTTCGCGCGCGAGGAGGCTCGCTACCGCGACGGCGACGCTCGGCTCGGGGACTCGGCGGACGCGGACACGCGGCAGCGGCAGCTCACCCGGCTCGGGAATGCTGCCGGCGGGGCCGGCCTGGCGCTCCTCATGCAGGGCCGTCCCGACGAGGCAGCGGAGTGGTTCGCGCGGGCAGCCGAGCGCTACCGCGAGAGCTTCGCCGATGCTCCGCCCGGGAGCTGGGGCCGGCCGATCGGGGCCGTCAAGGCGCTCGTGCTCGCCGGCGACTGGCCGGGGGCGGAGGAAGCCGCCCGCTGGGCGCTCGAGGCGAGTGCGGCCGGTGCCGGCTCGCCGATCGGCCGCTACTCCGCCGCGCTCGCGCTGCTCGTCCTCGGCCGCGACGCCGAGGCCCGCGTGCACGCCGACGCCGTCCGCGGCCGCGACGACTTCCCGGGCGACGTCGGCGACGCTCTCGCCTTCATCGCCGCGCAGGACGTTCTCGGCTACGTGACGGCGGTCGAGTCCGTGCTGGAGTCGTTCGAGTCGCGCCGGGAGTACCTCGAGGACCTGCCCGTCGCGGACACCGTGATCGTCCTCCAGGCGCTAGCGGCGCGGCGCGGCATGGCCGCCGAGCTCAGCTCGCCGCTTCTTCCCTGAGCAGCGCCGCCGCCGCGCCGTCGGCGACGAGACGGGTACGGCCGCGCGCCGAGCGGATCAGGCTCGCCGGAGTGGCCGGGCCCGGCGGCCGCCCGAACGCCCGCTCGACCGCCTCGGCCTTGTCCTCGCCGGTGACGAGGAACAGCACCTCCGGGGCGGAGCAAAGCACCGGGAGCGTCAGCGTCACGCGGTCGACGAACGGCTCGAGTTTCGCCTCGGCTGGGATCGCGCGCCGCTCGCGCTCGTCGAGCGTCGGTTGCCGCGGGTACAGGGACGCCGCGTGCCCGTCCGGGCCGAGCCCGAGCAGGACGAGATCGAGCGTCGCTGCCGCCAGCTTCGCGTCGTACTCCGCGGCCGCCGCCTCAGCGCCGAGCTCTCCGCGGATCCGGTGAACTGCGCCCGGTTGCCCGGAGAGACCGTCCAGCAGCCGCTCTCGCGCGAGCCGGTAGTTCGAGCGCTCGTCCTCGGGCGGCACGCAGCGCTCGTCGCCCCACCAGAGCGAGGCGCCGCTCCAGTCCTGCTCCTGCGAAGCCGCCAGCTCGTAGGCGCGCCCGGGAGACTCGCCTCCCGTGAGCACGATCGACTGCCCCGCCCGCGCAGCGGCCACAAGCGCATCCGCCACGACCGAGGCGACCTCTTCCTCGTCCTCGACCCGGACGAGCTCGACCCCGTAGAGGGTCAACCCGCGCCCTCCGCGAGCTCCTTCGACCGTTCCATCGCCGCCTGGATCGCATTCAGGAACGCCGCGCGCACGCCGGCGCGCTCGAGCTCGCGGATCGCCCGGCCCGTCGTTCCGCCCGGCGAGGTCACCTGCTCGCGCAGCTCGACCGGATGGATGTTCTCGTCGCGCAGCAGGTGCGCGGTCCCGAGCATCGTCTGGACGACGAGCTGCGTCGAGATCTCGCGCGAGAGCCCGAGCATGATCCCGGACTCGATCATCGCCTCGGCGAGCAGGGCGAAGTACGCCGGGCCCGAGCCGGAGACGGCCGTGACCGCGTCCATGTAGCGCTCGGGAACGCGGACGACGCCGCCGAGGTGGCTGAGCGCCTCCTCCGCGAGCGCCAGATGCTCCTCGCCCGCGTGCGCGCCGGCGCAGACGCCCGCCATGCCTTCGTGCACGGTCGCGGGCCGGTTGGGCATCGCCCGCACGACCGGGACGGACGGCGCGATGCGGGTCTCGATCGCGGCGGTCGGAATCGCGGCGGCGACGGAGAGGACCGTCTGCTCGGGTGTGAGCAGGCCGCCGACCTCGCCGAGCAGGACGTCGAAGTCCTGCGGCTTGACCGCGATCACGACGAGAGCCGCGCCCGCGACTGCCTGGGCGTTCGAGGTCGTCGCCGTTACCCCGTAGCGCTCGGCCAGCTCGGTCGCCCGTTCCTCGCTGCGAACCGTGACCGTGACCTCGGAAGGCTCGCGCCAGCCTCCGCTCAGCAACCCGCCGAGGAGCGACTCCCCGATCGTGCCGAGCCCGAGGATCGCGACCAGGCGCCCGTCGACGGCCATGGCCGGGAGTCTAGGCGGCTGCGCGCGCGGGGAGCGGAACCAGCCCGAGCCGGTGAGCGGCGAGCAGGTACACGCCCGCGAGCCCGGCCCACTCGCCGTAGGGCTCCAGCAGTTCCGCCGTCTCCCACGGCTCGACCCAGCGTCCGCGCAGTGCCGAGCAGAGCTTGACGAGCCCGAGATCGCCGACGAGCCCGCGCTCGAAGCGCCCGAGGCCCTCGACGCAGATGACGCCGACCGACCACGGGCCGAGCCCGCGCTCGCGTCCCAGGCGGTCGGCCGCGGCGGCCGTCGGTAGCGAGCGGAGTCGTTCGAGGTCGAAAGAGCGGCAGAGGCGAACGAGCGTCGCGCCTCTCCGCGCGCCCAGCCCGAGCCGGCGCAGCTCCGCCGGTGCGACGGCGGCGAACGACGACGGGCTCGGCGGCGCGTGCAGCCACGTCCCCTCGAGCTTCGGCGTGGCCGACCGGATCACGTTCCGCTCGATCGCCCGCGCCCGGCTGGCCTGGATCAGCTGCCCGCAGACCGCACGCAGCAGCGCCTGCGTCACCGTGGCCACGCGCAACGGCCGCAATCCCCGCAGCCGGGGAAGCGCCCGGCGCAGCAGCGGGTCCTCCCGGAAGCGCTCGAGGAACTCGGAGTGGTCGTCTTCGAGCGCGAGCACGAAACGGAGCTCGTCGAGGCCGGCCTCGTCCGGGGCGCGGAGCTGGACGATCCCGCTCGGCTCCTGCCACGCGCGGCCGAGCCCGTCCGCCGCCAGCGCCGCGACGAGCCGTCCTTCCGCGAGCGTCCGTGTCGCGTCTCCGGCAAGCCGGCCGGACAGCCTGAGCGAGAAGGGGCCGCACGGTCGGACGGCCGCCGAGATCACGCTGCCATCTTGACCGCGGAGCTGGACGCCGTCAAAGCGGCGAGGGGTATCGTCGGCTCGTGAGCATCGATCCGCGCGTCGACATCGGGCACGTCCACCTGAAGGTCTCGGACATCGACCGCGCGCTTGCCTTCTACCGCGACATCCTCGGCTTCGACCTCACGCAGCGGATCGGCGACCAGGCCGCCTTTCTCTCTGCCGGCGGCTACCACCACCATCTCGGCCTGAACACGTGGGAGTCGCGCGGCGGCTCGCCCCGCCTCGCAACACGACCGGCCTCTACCACGTGGCGATCCGCTATCCCGACCGGCAGACGCTCGGGGACGCACTGCGGCGGCTCGCGGACGCCGGCTGGCCGCTCGAGGGCGCCACCGACCACGGCGTCTCCGAGGCGATCTACCTCCGCGACCCGGACGGGAACGGGATCGAGCTCTACCGCGACCGGCCGGAGGACGAGTGGCCGCGGTCTGCCGACGGGCAAGGCGTGGCGATGGTCAACGCCCCCCTCGACCTCGACGCATTGCTCTCCGAGGCAGGCTGATGGCGAAGGGCTACGCCGAGGGGCCTGCCGCCGAAGAGGCCGAGCGCCGGCTCGCGGAGCTCGAGCGCGGCGGGGCAGAGGAGAACCGCGAGGAGAGGCTGGCCGTCTACGGCGCGACGAGCGAGCGGCCCGAGCGCCATTTCCTCGGCTGGCGGGACGAGGTCGATCCCGACGAGCTCTTCGCGTCCGGAGAGGCCTGGGGAATCACTGTGGTCCGCGCTACCTTGTAGGAGGCATGGCCAAGCAGGTCGAGCAGCTCGAGCAGGTGACGATCCGGTTCGCAGGCGACTCCGGCGACGGGATGCAGCTCACGGGCGGCCGTTTCACGACCGAGACCGCGCTCATCGGGCAACGACCTCTCGACGCTGCCCGACTTCCCGGCGGAGATCCGCGCGCCCGCCGGCTCGCTGCCCGGCGTCTCAGGGTTCCAGCTCCATTTCGCCGACCACGACATCCTCACGCCGGGCGATGCGCCCGACGTGCTCGTGGCGATGAACCCGGCGGCGCTGAAGACGAACCTGCAGCGACCTGCCGAAGGGCGGCACGCTGATCGTCAACCGCGACGCCTTCAGCCGAGCGCAACCTCGACAAGGCGGGCTACGCCTCGAACCCGCTCGAGGACGGCTCGCTCGCCGAGTTCCACGTCCACGACGTTCCGCTGACGACGCTGACGCTCGAGGCCGTGAAGGAGATCGACGTCAGCAAGCGCGAGGCGGAGCGCTCGAAGAACATGTTCGCCCTCGGGCTGATGTCCTGGCTCTACCACCGCCCGACCGACGCGACGATCGCCTTCATCGAGAGCAAGTTCGAGAAGCGGCCGGAGATCGCCGAGGCGAACATCAGCGGCGTTCAAGGCCGGCTGGGCGTTCGGCGAGACGACCGAGGACTTCGTCGTCCAGTACGAGGTCGCCCCGGCGAAGATGCCGCCCGGCGTCTACCGGAACATCACGGGCAACCAGGCGATCGCGCTCGGGCCTGGTCGCGGCGAGCGTCAAGAGCCGGCTGCCGCTCTTCCTCGGCGCCTATCCGATCACGCCCGCCTCCGAGATCCTCGAGGAGCTCTCCGGCTACAAGCACTTCGGCGTCCGCACGTTCCAGGCCGAGGACGAGATCGCGGCCGTCGGCGCGGCGCTCGGCGCGAGCTTCGGCGGCGCGCTCGGCGTGACCACCTCGAGCGGGCCGGGAATCGTGCTGAAGGCCGAGGGCGATCGGGCTCGCCGTCGCACTCGAGCTGCCGCTCGCTGATCCTCGACATCCAGCGCGCCGGCCCGGCGACGGGGATGCCGACCAAGCCCGAGCAGGCCGACCTCCTGATGGTGCTGTTCGGCCGCAACGCGTGAGTCGCCCGTGCCGGTGGTCGCTGCCACGTCGCCCGGCGACTGCTTCGACGCCGCGATCGAGGCGGCGCGGATCGCGCTCAAGTACCGGACGCCTGTCTTCCTGCTCTCCGACGCCTACCTCGCAAACGGCTCCGAGCCGTGGCTCCTGCCCGACGTGGCTTCGCTCCCGGAGATCGAGGTCGACTTCGCGACCGGGCCGAACCGCGACGGCGAGTTCCTGCCTTACATCCGCGACCCGGAGACGCTCGCGCGCGCCTGGGCGGTCCCGGGGACGCCCGGGTCTCGAGCACCGGATCGGCGGGCTCGAGAAGCAGGACGAGACCGGCAACGTCTCGTACGACCCGGACAACCACGACTACATGGTCAGGCTGCGCGCGCAGAAGGTCGCCGGGATCGCGGCCGACATCCCCGAGCTCGAGGTGGACGACCCCGACGGCGCGCTCAGCTGCTCGTCCTCGGCTGGGGCGGCACATACGGCCCGATCACCGCGGCCGTGCGTCGAGTGCGCAAGGCCGGCGGCAGAGGTCGCGCAGGCGCACCTGACGCACCTGAACCCGTTCCCGCGCAACACGCGGCGACGTGCTGCGCTCGTACGACCGCGTGCTCGTCCCGGAGATGAACCTCGGCCAGCTGCTGAAGCTCGTCCGCGCCGAGTTCCTGGTCGACGCGGTCGGCTACAACCAGGTGCCGCGGCATGCCGCTTCGCCGGGCGAGCTGGCGGAGGCGATGGAGGCGATGCTGTGAGCGACGGAGAACGGCAACGGCAACGGCTCTGACCGCCAAGGACTTCAAGACCGACCAGGAGGTCCGCTGGTGCCCGGGCTGCGGCGACTACGCGATCCTCGCCGCGATGCAGGGGTTCATGCCCGAGCTCGGCATCGCGCGCGAGCGGATCGTCTTCATCTCCGGGATCGGCTGCGCGGCGCGCTTCCCGTACTACATGCAGACCTACGGGATGCACTCGATCCACGGGCGCGCGCCGGCGATCGCCACCGGGCTCGCCTCCTCGCGGCCGGACCTCTCGGTCTGGGTCGTGACCGGCGACGGCGACGCGCTCTCGATCGGCGGCAACCACCTGATCCACGCGCTGCGCCGCAACGTCAACGTGAAGATCCTGCTCTTCAACAACCAGATCTACGGGCTGACGAAGGGGCAGTACTCGCCGACGAGCGCCGCTCGGGACGGTGAACGAAGTCGACGCCGATGGGCTCGCTCGACTGGCCGTTCAACCCGGTCTCGCTCGCGATCGGCGCCGAGGCGACGTTCGTCGCGCGCTCGATCGACACCGACCGGAAGCACCTGACCGAGATGCTGCGCCGCGCGGCCGCGCACACGGGGCGCCGCCTTCGTCGAGATCTACCAGAACTGCAACATCTACAACGACGGCGCCTTCGACGCGGTCGCGCGACCAGCCGGAGAACCGGATCCGGCTCGAGCACGGCAAGCCGATCCGCTTCGGCGCGGACGGCGAGCGCGGCGTGCGGATGCGGCCGGACGGCTCGGTGCGAGATCGTCGACGTCGCGGACGTCGGCGAGGACGCGCTGCTCGTGCACGACGAGCAGGCCACGAGGCCGTCGCAGCCTCGCGTTCGCGCTCTCGCGCCTCGCGCACACGCCGCACGGCCCGACCCCGATCGGCGTCTTCCGCGACGTCGAGCGGCCGGTCTACGACCGCCTGATGGCGGAACAGCTCGAGCAAGCCCGCGAGAAGCAGGGCGAGGGCGACCTCGCCGAGCTCCTGCACGCGGGCGACACCTGGACGATCGAATAGCCCGCCTCCCTTTCGGCGACTACGACACCTCGTACCGCGTCTTCGGCGAGCGTGAATCGGTCGGGCGGTTGCCGCTGTTGTGCCTGCACGGCGGGCCGGGGAGCGCGCACGACGCGCTCGAGGGGCTCGGGGCGCTCGCGGGCAGGGACGGCGCGTCGTCTTCTACGACCAGCTCGGGAGCGGGGAGTCCAGCCGGCCCGACGACTCGTCACTCTGGACGGTGGAGACGTTCGCAGCCCAGCTGCAGAGCGTCCGCGAGGGGCTCGGGCTCGAGCGGATTCACCTGTTCGGCTCGTCCTGGGGCGGGATGCTGGCGCTCGAGTACGCCCTCACGCAGCCGGCCGGCCTGGCGAGCCTCGTCCTCAACTCGACGCCGACGAGCGCGCCGCGCTGGGCCGAGGAGGCGAGGCGCCTGCACGACTGCCTCCCGGCGGGGCTCGGCGAGAAGGAGGCCGAGAAGGAGTTCTGGCGCCGGCACATCTGCCGGCTCGATGCCGAGCCGGAGGTTCTCGCGCGCTCGCGGTCGAAGCGGAACGACCAGGTCTACGAGACGATGTGGGGCCCGAACGAGTTCACCGTCACGGGCACCCTCAGGGGCTGGGACGTGATCGACCGGCTGGGCGAGATCCAGGTGCCAACGCTGATCACCTCCGGCCGCCACGACGAGTGCACGCCCGCGCTCGTCGAGCCGCTCCACCGTGGCGTTGCAGGCTCGGAGTGGGTGATCTTCGAGGAGAGCGCTCACATGTCCTACCTGGAGGAGCCCGAGCGCTACCTCGCCGTGGCCGGCGAGTTCCTCGCCCGCGTCGAGGACTCTGCGAGCGGGCGTCAGGTTTGCGGCTGACGGCGCTCGGCTAGGAGCCTGGCGATGAGGTTTCGTCGCTTCCGGCGCGGATTGGGCCGCCCCGGCGCACGGGCACCACCCAGGCGGACACGGTCGTCCAGGAAGAGGGGGTCGAGGGGCCGCCGGTCGTCGAAGAGGAGGAGCTCGCTCCGCCTCCCCCGCCGCCGCCGCGGCCGCTGATCTGGCCCTGGCTGCTCCTGCTGCTCGTGCTCGTCGCGGCCGGCCTGATCGCGCTCTGGCTCCTGACCCGCGGCGGCGATCACAAGCGCGGCTCGGTCGCCGTCCCGAACGTGGTCGGGCAGAACAGGACCGGGCGGTCGGGCGGCTTACCCGGGAGCGGCTCGTCTCCCGCGTCGTCACCCGGCCGAGCGCCCTGCCGGCCGGAATCGTGTTCGCGGAGGACCCGAGCGCCGGTTCCAGGGTGAGCCGAGGCTCGACGATCACCCTCTCGGTCTCCGCGGCGGAACAGGTGGTCGTACCGAAGGTGGTCGGCAAGCGGGCTGCCGCGGCTGTCGCGCTGTTGCGGCAGAACGGCCTCAAAGTGGAAACGGTGACGGTCACCTCGCAGAAGCACAACGGCCTCGTCCTCTCGCAGAGCCCGGCCGGTGGGACGCGGGTGACGAAGGGATCGACCGAGACGATTCGCATCTCGCGCGGCCTCGTCCGCGTCCCGAACGTCGTCGGCCAGAGCCGCGCGGACGGCGCGGCCGCGATTCGCGGCGCGAAGCTCGTTCCGAGCGTGTTCACCGTTCCCTCGACTCAGCCGAAGGGCACGGTCGTCGCACAGGCGCCGCACGCCGGAAAGCGCGTTCCGCAGGGCTCGAAGGTTCGTCTGAACGTCTCGAAAGGGGCTCCGCCCCCGCCTCCGCCCCCGCCTCCACCCGCGACCGGGACGGTCCCGGACCTGACCGGGGTCGACCAGGCGCAGGCGCAGAAGCGACTGAACGCGGCGGGCTTCAAGGCGGCGGTTTCGTACGTCGTGTCCGACGAGCCGCGGGACAGCGTGGCCAAACAGGCACCCGCGGGAGGCACGACCGCCAAGCAGGGCACGAGGGTGACGCTCAACGCCTCACGTGGCCCGGACCCGGTCGCCCTTCAGATCGTGCCGAGGGTTACGGGGTCGAGTCCCGCTCAGGCGCGGGCTCGACTGACCGCGGTGGGCTTCAAGGTCCAGCAGCTGACCCAGGCTGTCTCGACGCGCAGCCGGAACGGCGTCGTCGTCGACGAGCAGCCGGAAGGCGGCCAGGCGATCCCTGCCCGTTCGACGGTGACGATCTACGTCGGCCGTTTTGGTTAGGTCGCAGGGACCAGGTCGACCGAGACGATCAGGTCGGGGCGGATGAAGCGGCCCGCGTAGAACGGCCACGAACCGTTCGCGTCCGCGAACTGCTCGATCGCTTCACGCGCGCATCCCATCGCCGTTCCGAAGTCGCGGAACTCGCCCAGCCGGATGCCGGTGCCGTCCACGAGCCGGACAACCGCCGCGAACGAGGCGGGCGGGGAGGGCGAGGAGGCCGGGACCGGATCGCGCAGGCTGAAATCGAGGGGGAAGTCCGCAGCCGCCGAATCGAGAGGCTCGGGCTCGGGCTCCGGCTCGCGCGCCATGACGGGCAGGATCTCTGCGAGGTCGATGTCGGTCTCAGGCTCGGCCGGCCGTGGGGCCATCAAGGGCGCCAGGGCGTCGGCCGCGGACAGGCGGAGAGGCTGAGTGGAAGAGATCTCGGGCTCGGGGCTCGGCTCGGACATGATCGCTCCGGAGCTCAGGACGATCGGTGTGCTGAGCGGTGGCTCGAGCGTGAGCCCGATCCCCGAGGACAGCTGGTGGGTCGCAAGTTCAGACAATGGTTCCTTTCCGTCGGTCTCGCCGGTGTACACGGGCTCCGAGCGTCTCGCACGGGAGTTCCGACCGATGAGACCAATCGCCGCAGTTTTCCGTTCCGTTCGCCGCGCGGGGGGTATCCCGCACACGCACTATCGGCGCGGATCGGCGGCCCGGCATGCCCCTTCCGGGTGATTGCGGGGGCGCCCCGCAGCGCGCCCCCGCCCTCGCGTTTCAGGAGCTCAGGAGTTCGGCCTTCGCGGCGTCGGAGTCGTCGTCACGGTGAAGTCGACCGAGTTGTCGTCGGTGTTGTGGCCGTCCGGGAGGCGCACGTCGCTGTCGCCCGGACTGGGCTCGGTCGGGGGCGCCGGCGCCGGCTGGCCGCGAACGAAGGCGTTGACGGCGTCGCCGTAGCCGAGCGAGTCGACGATCGTGCCGTCGGGCCCGCGCAGAGCGAGGCCGCCGCCGGTCGCTGCAAGCGCCGCGCTGAAGGTCTGGTCCGCGGCCGGGGGCCCGGCGTAGTCGCGCCCGCCGAAGAGGTAGAAGCTCCCCGCGGCGAGGAACGTCCCGTCCGGGATCGTGGCCAGGCTCACGTCGCTCGTTCCCGCCGACGAGCGGTAGACGAGCTTGTAGCCGCCGAGATCGGCGTCGTCATTGCCGGCGTTGTACAGCTCGACGAACTCGTTCGCCGACGCGCCGGTCGTGCCGGTCATGAACTCGTTGATGCGGACATCCGCCGAGCCACCGCCTCCGCCGACGACGCAGACGATCGACGCCGCGCCGTCGACCGGGCTGTAGGAGATGGAGAGCGTGCCCGTTCCCTTCGGGGCGTGGCACACGCTGCCGTTGAGCTCCTCCAGCGTGTCCAGCCGCGGGCCGGGGGGACCTTGCGGGCCGGCGGGCCCTGCCGGGCCGACCTCGCCGCGTGGGCCCGGATCGCCCGGCGGGCCCTGCTCGCCCGCCGCCCCGGCCGGCCCCGCAGGCCCCTCGGGACCCGGCGGGCCCGGCGGCCCCTGCACGTTCCAGGAGACCGCGCGCTCGCCGCGCCGGCACGCTTTCGGACTTGCGACCACGCGCAGGTGGCCGCTCTTCTTCTGCGCGCAGGCGTTGATCACGCCGTTCGCACGCCGGTCGGCGTTGCGCTGCGCGGCCAACGCGACGCCGCCTGCGAGGGCCAGCAGCAGCAGGCCGAGCAGCAGCGAGCGTCTGGGGGGAAAGCGCATCTGGAGACTCCTCTCGTCGGGTTCCCGTCAGGGATACCGGCCGGCCGGAGCGGGAGCCAGGGCGCGTGCGCCTTCCGGCACGCTTTCGGCACGAAATAGGGCTAGAAGGCGAAGTACAGGGACGCGCCGACGCCGGCGAGCACGCAGTAGATCGCGAAGGGAATCAGCGTGTTCGTCTCGAAGAAGCGCATCAGGAACCGGACCGCCAGGTAGGCGGTGACGGCGGAGCAGAGGGCGCCCACCAGCGCCTGACCGCGCACGCCGTCCCCCTGAGAGCCGAAGAGCTCGGGCAGCTTCAGCAGGGCCGCGGCGCCGATGATCGGCGTTGCGAGCAGGAACGCGAACCGCGCCGCGTCCTTGTTCGAGAGGCCGAAGAGCAGTCCGCCGCCCATGGTCGCTCCCGAGCGGGAGAAGCCGGGAATCAACGCGAGTGCCTGCGCTGCGCCGACGCCGAAGGACCCGCCCCAGCTCATCTGTCGCGCGATCCTGGCGTCGTCGTCTTCCTCGACCTGGACCGCGCGGCGGCGCAGCAACTCGGCGCCGTAAAGCAGCAGCCCGTTCAGGATCAGGAAGAACGCCGCCGAGCGTGCCGAGGCGAACACGTGCCGGAGCTTGTGTTCCAGGAGGAGTCCGAGCAGTCCTGCCGGAATCGTTCCGACGACGAGCAGCCACGCGAGCTTCGCGTCCGTGTCGGCCGGGTCGATGCCGCGGTCGCGCAGGCTGCGCCCGAGCCCCTTCACGATCCGCACCCAGTCGCGCCAGAAGAAGCCGAGCAGGACGAGCGCGGTCGCCAGGTGCGTGGCCACGAGGAAGGTGATGAAGTACTCGTCGTTCTGGTGAATGTCCCAGCCGAGAAGTTTCGGCAGGATCACGCTGTGTCCGAGGCTGGAGACCGGGAACAGTTCGGAGACGCCCTGGAGGAGCCCGAGAGCGACGGCCTGCCAGTAGGAGATGAGCGCCGCGACGGGCACTCAGACCGCGGCTCGCGTCCGTCTGGGGCCGCTCTGGAACCAGGCGAAGACGAGCAGTGCGAGCCCGACGAGCAGCGAGGCGATGCCGTGCTTCACGTGATGGTGGCCCGATCCGGACTCGTGGCCGGGTAGCCACGAGGGCAGCGACTTCGCGGGCTCCGCGAAGTAGATGATCGCCAGGACGATGAGCGCGATCCCGGCGAGTACGGCGAGGATCACGAGCGGACGGCTGGTCAGGCGCACCGGCGTGACGATACCGGGAGGGCTGGACGCGCTCCGGCAAGAGGTGGCTAGGGTGTGGGCGTGGACGGGAAGGCGATCGAGGCAGAGGGTCTGGTCCGCGTCTTCAGGAAGGGGCCGCGCGCGGTCGACGGCATCGACCTGGCCGTCGCGCCCGGCGAGATCTACGGCTTCCTCGGGCCGAACGGCGCCGGCAAGTCGACGACCGTGCACATGCTGACGACGCTGCTGCCGCCGACCGCCGGCACGGCGCGCGTGGCCGGCTACGACGTCGTCCACGAGGGCCCGAAGGTGCGTGCGGCGATCGGCGCCGCGCTGCAGGAGGCCGCGCTCGACCCGCTGCTGACCGGCCGCGAGCACCTGCGCCTGCAGGCGGCGCTGCACGCGCTGCCGCCGCGAAGCGCGCCGCCGCGCGCGCGACGAGCTGCTCGACGCGCGTCGGCCTGACCGAGGCGGCCGACCGCAAGGTGGGCGGCTACTCGGGCGGCATGAAGCGCCGCCTCGACCTCGCGCTCGCGCTCGTCCACCGCCCGCGCATCCTCTTCCTCGACGAGCCGACCACCGGCCTCGACATCCAGAGCCGCACCGCGCTCTGGGACGAGGTCGCGCGGCTCGCGCCGACGACGGCGTGACCGTCTTCCTCACGACGCAGTACCTCGAGGAGGCCGACGTGCTCGCCGACCGGGTCGGGATCATCGACCACGGCCGCATCGTCGCCGAGGGCACGCCCGCCGCGCTGAAGGCCGAGCGTCGGGCGCCCGACCGTCGAGGTGGTGCCCGCCGACCCGGCCGATCGGCGAGCGCGCTGGCCGCGATCCTCGCGCCGCTTCGGCGATCCGTGCGGCTCGCAGCGCGGCGTCGCGGTGCGGCTCCGTTCGGGCGAGACGCGAGCTCGCCGGCGATCGTGCGGGCGCTCGACGCCGAGGGCCTCAAGGTCGAGCACCTCCAGCTCCACCAGCCGACGCTCGACGACGTCTTCCTCGCCAAGACCGGCCGCTCGCTCGAGGGCGCCGCCGAAGAGGAAGCGAGCGACGCGAGCGGGCTCGCCGGAGCCGGCAGAGCGTAGGCTCGCGGACTCCGCAGCGGAGGCGCGGGCTTGCCGTCGCCGGAGCGGATCGCAGTTCGCCGACCAGGTCGGCGTGCTCGCGCGGCGCTCGGTCGTTCGCACGGTCGCGCCAGCCGGCGAACGTCGTCCCGCCGCTCGCTCTTCCCGCTGATGCTGCTCGCGGTCAACGCCGGCGGGCTCGAGCGCCGCGACGCGGCTGCCCGGCTTCCCGACGACCTCCTTCCTCGCCTTCGCGCTCGCCGTGCCCTTCATCCAGGGCGCGCTGTTCGCGACGATGAACGCCGGCACGGACCTCGCGCGCGACATCCAGACGGGCTTCCTGAACCGCCTCTCGCTGACGCCGATGCGCCGGCGTGGCGCTGCTCGCCGGCCAGCTCGGAGGCGTCGTCGCGATGGGGCTCTCCAGGCGGTCGTCTACCTGGCGGTCGGGCTCGCGGTCGGCGTGGACGTCGCAGTCGGGCCGCTCGGCGTCGTCGTGCTGCTCGCGCTTCGCGGTGCTCATCGCGCTCGGCTTCGGCGCGCTCGGCGCGTCGTCGCGCTGCGGACGGGCTCGGGCGAGGCCGTGCAGGGCCTCTTCCCGCTGTTCTTCGTCTTTCTTTTCATCTCCTCGATGAACATGCCGCGCAACCTGATCGAGATCGACTGGTTCCGGATCGCCGCGACCTCGAACCCCGTCTCGTACCTGCTCGAGGGCGTGCGCAGCCTGATCATCAACGGCTGGGACGGCGCAGGCGCTCGCGCTCGGCTTCGGCATCGCGGCGGCGATCGCGGTCGTCGCGCTCGTCGCTCGCCTCGCGGGCGCTGCAGATGAGGATGGCCCGGATGATGACGCTCGGCGCGTCGCGCGCGGCGTCGCCTGGCGGATGCTCCACAACGTCTTCACGAACCCGGCGCTCGTGATCCCGTCGCTGATCTTCCCGCTCTTCTTCTTCGTCGCCTTCGCGGGCGGCCTCGTCGCGCGTCGGCGACGTCCCCGGGCTTCGACTTCCCGCCGGGCTACACGGCGTTCCAGTTCGTCTTCGTGCTGCTCCAGTCGGCGGCGTTCGGCGGCGTGTTCACCGGCTTCTGGATCGCGCGCGACTTCGAGAGCGGCTTCGCGCGGCGGCTGCTGCTGGCGGCGCCGCACCGGAGCGGGATCGTGCTCGGCTACGCGCTCGCCGCGCTCGTCCGCTGGCTGCGTGACCGTCGCGTGTCCTGACGGTCGTCGCGCTCGCCGTGGGCATGAACGTCGGCGGCAGCGGCGTCGACCTCTTCGGGCTCTACGCGCTCGCGCGTGCTCCTGAACCTCGCGCGGCCCTGCTCTGGGCCTGCGGCGTCGCGATGCGGCTGCGGACGATGCAGGCCGGCCCGGTGATGCAGATGCCGGTCTTCCTCGTGCTCTTCTTCGCGCCGGTCTACGTGCCGCTCGACACTGCTGCGACGGGCTGGATCCACGCGGTCGCGGTCGTGAACCCGCTGACGCGCGTGCTCGAGGCGGGCCGCGGCTTCCTCGCCGCGGAGCCGACGGAGGTCGCTGCCGCTTTCGGCGCAGCGGGGGGCCTTGCGATCCTCTTCTTCCTCTGGGCGATGCGGGGCCTACGCAAGGCCGAAGCGGCGGGCTGAGATGCACTAGCCACGGCCGAGCGTGCTGCCTACGCTTGACAGGTGAACGGGCACCTCCTGCTGGTCGAGGACGACGCCTCGATTCGCGAGGTGGCGACGCTCGGGCTCGAGCAGGCCGGTTTCAAGGTCACGGCGAGCGGCGACGGGCGCGAGGGTCTCGTCGAGTTCCGCCGGGGATCGTTCGACCTCGTGCTCCTCGACGTGATGCTTCCGTCGCTGGACGGTTTCGAGGTCCTGCGCGAGATCCGCGGCGAGAGCAGGACGCCGGTCGTGATGCTGACCGCGCGAGCCGACCTGCACGACGTCGTCGTCGGCCTGGAGCTCGGGGCCGACGACTACGTGACGAAGCCGTTCGAGCTGCCCGAGCTGGTGGCGCGAATCAGGGCGGTGCTCCGCCGCTCGACGGCGGAGCCGGGCGACTCCGTGCTCCACGCGGACGGGCTCGAGATCGACCCCGCCGGCTTCACGGTCAGGCGGCGCGGCGAGGAGCTCGAGCTGACCGCGACCGAGTTCCGGCTCCTGCTCGAGCTCGCCCGGCGGCCGAAGCAGGTGTTCACGCGCGAGCTCCTGCTCGAGCTCGTCTGGAACTACGACTACCTCGGCGACTCCCGGCTCGTCGATGCCGCTGTGCAGCGGCTGCGCGCGAAGGTCGAGGACGACCCGAAGGAGCCGAAGCTGATCCGAACCGTGCGCGGGGTCGGTTACCGCTTCGACGCTGGATGACGCTGCGCCGGCGGCTGACGATCGCGTTCGCGCTCGCCGTCGGCGTGACTGCGGTGGCGCTCGCTGCCGGGTCGTACTTCGTCGTCCGGCACAACCTCCTGCGGGACTCCGTCACGTCGTCGGCGAAGCAGGGGCGGCAGAACCTCCGGCTCGCGCCGGGCTACCTGCCCGGACGCCCCGAGAAGCTGCTGGAGGCCTACAAGACCACGGGTGGCTTCGAGACCGTGCTCGTCTCCGGCGGGCGGACGTACTCGTCGCCGTTCCTCTCGCTGCGTCAGGTCCCCGCCGGGTTGCGCGGCATCGTGGCGAGCGGACACCTCGGCTACGAGCGCAAAGACATCGCGGGAACCCACTACCTCGTCGTCGGCGGCCCGGCGAAGGGCGCCCGGCTCTACTTCTTCTTCTCCGAGCAGGGCCTCCGGCACGAGCTGGCGGTCTTGCGGAACATCCTGCTCGTCGGCGGCGGCCTCCTCGTCGTGCTCGCGGCGCTGGCGGGCGCTCTGTTCGCCCGGGAGGCGCTGCGGCCGGTGGCGCGGGCGAGCGACGCCGCACACTCGCTCGCGGAGGGATTGCTGGAAACGCGTCTGCCGGTCGAGGGCCGGGACGAGTTCGGCGCCTGGGCGCAGGCGTTCAACGAGATGGCCGGCGCGCTCGAGACGAAGATCGACGCGCTCTCGGCCGCGCAGGCGCGTGAACGGCGCTTCACCGCGGACGTCGCGCACGAGCTGCGCACGCCCCTGACCGGGCTCGTCGGCGAGGCGTCGCTGCTCGCCGAGCATCTCGAGCGGATGCCGCCGGAGTCGCGGCGGCCGGCGGAGCTCCTGATCTCGGACGTCGGCCGGCTGCGGACGCTCGTCGACGAGCTGATGGAGATCTCGCGGCTCGACGCGGGCGCCGAGAGCGTGCAGGCCGAGAGCGTCGACCTGGCCGCGCTGACCCGCGCGGTCCTGCGCGCCCGAGGCTGGGACGAGCGCGTCCGCCTCGACGGGGGCGAGGCGGTCGTGACGAGCGACCGGCGCAGGCTGGAGCGGATCGTGGCGAACCTCGTCGGCAATGCGCTCGACCACGGCGGCGACGGCGTGACCGTGCGCGTCGGCCGGGACTTCGTCGAGGTGGCCGACCACGGCCCCGGGATCGCGCCGGAGCACCTGCCGCACCTGTTCGAGCGCTTCTACAAGGCCGATCCCTCGCGGAGCGGCCGCGGCTCCGGCCTCGGGCTCGCGATCGCGCAGGAGAACGCGCGGCTGCTCGGCGGCGAGATCGAGGTCGAGAGCGAGCCGGGCCGGGGGAGCCGCTTCACGCTCCGGTTGTAGCCGTTACAGAACCGTTACGAGCGCGTGACCGGAGCGTTGCGGGCGTGGCGGAGGATGGTCCGCGATGAACACCGATCCCACGCAGGAGGCCACCATGTCGCCCGCCACCGAGTCGCTGGTCAAGAAGCTCACCGTCCTCGCAACCGTTCTCGGCCTCGGGAGCGCGTTCGCGCTGCTGCTCGTCGCGTGCGGGAGCGCGCAGACCACCCAGCAGCATCAGCAGCGCCCCGCGGCCTGGCAGGACGTGCCGGCGGCGCCGGTGCGGATACTCGGACCCGGCGGCTGCCTGGACAGGGAAAGAGCTGATCGTCACCGGCCTGCGCTTCGGGCCGACCGGAAACATGATCGGCGCGAAGAACGCCGCCGCCGCGTACAACCCCTCCACTCATACCTGGCGGCGGCTGCCTCCCGCGCCGAAGATGGACACCTACTGCCGCCGCGACGCGGCCTGGACGGGCAAGCGACTGCTGCTCTGGGGCTGCGGCCAGGCCGCCCTCGACCCCGCGACGGGCTCCTGGCGGATGCTGCCCAAGGCGCCGACCGGCGAAGGCTTCACGGCGTGGACCGGCCGTGAGCTGATCGGCTGGGGCGGAGGTTGCTGCGGCGACGCCTCGGACGAGGGCTCCGCGTACGACCCGGCCGCGAACACGTGGCGCACGCTGGCGCGCTCGCCGCTCGCGCCCTCGCAGCGCCCGCTCGGCGCCTGGACGGGGCATCGGCTGATCCTCGTCGTGAATGGCTACAACCCGGCCGACGACAAGCCCTATCCAGCAAGCCTGGCGCGGGCCGCCGCCTACGACCCGGCGACCGACACGTGGAGCCGGCTCGCCGCTCCGCCCCCGGGCGCGCTCCGCTACGGTGGCGCGGCGGCCTGGGACGGCCATGAGCTGCTCGTCGTGGGCAACGCGAGCGCGACGAAGCACGACGCCTATGCGTACGACCTCGCCGCGAACCGCTGGCGGCGGCTGGCGCGCCCACCCCGGGGCCTGGTCCCCGAGCAGGCGGTCTGGGCCGGCAGCCGGCTGATCGTCCTCGGAGGCGACGAGGTCACCCGAGCCTTCGCATACGACCCGAAGCTGGACAGCTGGGCCGCACTGCCCCGGCTGCCGCTCCAGGGGCCAGGGCAGGACGTGGCGACCTGGACCGGCCGTGAGGTGATCCTTTGGAACGGCAGCGGCGCCACCGCCTACGGCTAGCGTCCGTGCGATGAAGCTGCTCGCGGTCACGGTGCTCGTGCTCGCCGCAGGCGCTGCGGGCTGGTTCATCGCGCGCAGGCCGGAGCACGCCGTCTCGCTCGGCGCTCCGCCGCGGCCGGCGACGACCACCGTCGAGCGGACGGGGCGGCTCCCGAGCGGCAGCTCGTTCGAGGTCTGGTTCGTGCGCAAGGGCCGGCTCGTCGAGGCGCTCCGCACGCATCGCCCGACGCCGCGCGTCGCCACCGCGGCGCTCGACGCGCTGCTCGCTGGCCCGACCGTCTCGGAGCGCTCCTCCGGCCTGACGACGCAGGTCCCACCCGGCACGCGCCTCCTCGGAGTCTCGATCGCACGCGGCGTGGCGCGTGTCGACCTCAGCTCCGACTACGAGAACGCGGCCGGCTCGCGCGCGCTGCAGCTGAGGCTGGGGCAGGTCGTCTACACGGCGACACAGTTCCCGACAGTCGAGGCAGTGCGGTTCTCGGTGGACGGGACGCCGGCCAACGTCTTCTCTGGCACCGGCCTGGTTCTCAGGCGCCCGGTCAGCCGCAGCGCCTACACCGCTCTGGCGGCATCCGCGCCGCTCGCGGGGCGCTGGCGGCAGTGGCCGGCCGCGGCGGTCCCGGCCCTGAGCCCCCGCGCGGGTGCGTGGAGTGGCCGCGAGCTACTGCTGCTGGGCCGCGCCGGCGGGACGAATGTCTTCAGGGCGTACGACCCGGCACATGACTCCTGGCGCCGGCTGCCCGCGCCTCCCGGCCGCTCGCTCCGCGTTGCCTGGACGGGACGCGAGCTGATCGCCTGGGGCAGCGCCGTCTCCGCCTTCCGCTCCGGGCGATGGACGCCACTGCCTCGGCCCCCGGTCCCCGGGCCTCCCCGGCTGCTCGCCTGGACGGGGCGCGAGCTCCTCGGCTGGACGTTGGCAGGCGGCGCCGCCTACCGTCCCGGCGGTGGCTGGCGGCGGCTTCCGCAGGCGCCGTTGACCGGACCCTCCGCGTGGACCGGGCACGAGCTGATCGTCGTCTCCGGGCGCTCCGCCGCCACGTTCACTCCCGGCCGCGGGTGGCGGCGGCTTCCGCGGTTGCCGGAAGCCCGTGACGGGGCGAACGTCGTCTGGGACGGCTCCGAGCTCCTGGTCGTGGGCGGCGACACCGCACCGGCGCAGGGCTTTGCCTACTCCCCCACAGGCGGAGCCTGGCGCGGGCTCGCGCCGGCGGACTCCGGTCGCAGGCGCGCCGCCGCGGTCTGGACCGGCACGCGGTTGCTCATGTGGGGCGGCCAGACCAGGAGCGCCGGCCGGTTCGTGATCCCGCCGCACGGGCTCGCCTACGACCCGAAGGCGAACAGCTGGGCGCCGCTTCCGCAGGCGCCGCTGCGCGGCAGGCGCGACCCGATCGGCGTCTGGACCGGCCGTTCGCTGCTCATCTGGGGCGGGGACCCGGGTTTCGCCGACGGGGCTCTGTTCACGCCTTCGTCGCGTTAGGCCCGACTTTCAGCAAACCGTCAGCGTTTCTTCAGGTCGCCCGCCGAGACTGGCTCCAACCCCATGAGCGACGCAGAAGGAGGAGCGATGATCCGCAAGAGCTGGTTCGACGGTCACTAGAACGCAAAGCCTGTAGCGAAACCGTTACCTACCCGTGACGGGGACGTTGCGGACGGGCGCGAGCATGTGAGGCGACATGCGAAGGAGGCTCACCATGAAGCAGGCAGTCGCACTCACAGCAATGGTCGTGCTCGGCGCTCTCGCACTTTCGGCTTCGGCCACCGGCCCGGCCGCGACGGCGCGCGTCAGCGTCTCGACGGCCGGGCAGCAGGGAGACCGGGACAGCTACGCGGCCGGGATCACCGCCGACGGCCGATACGTCCTGTTCAACTCGCAGGCCCGCAATCTCGTCGCGGGGGACACCAACGACCGCAACGACGTCTTCCTCGCCGACCGGACGACGGGCGCCGTCCAGCGCGTCAGCGTCCGGAGCGGCGGCGGCCAGGCGAAGGCCGGCTCGGATCCGTTCGGTGGCTCGTACGCCGGAGGAATCAGCGCGAGCGGCCGCTACGTCGCCTTCCGCTCCGACTCGCCGAACGTCGTCTCCCACGACACGAACCGGGCGAGCGACATCTTCGTCTTCGACCGCACCCGCAACGTCACGACGCGCGTCAGCGTCGGCGCACGCGGCAGGCAGGCGAACGGTCCGAGCGGCGACCCGGCGATCAGCGCGAACGGCCGCTACGTCGCGTTCTCCTCGTTCGCGTCGAACCTCGTCCGGGGCGACACGAACACCGTCACCGACGTCTTCGTCCGCGACCTGCGCGCCCACCGCACGATCCGCGTGAGCGTGACGAGCCGCGGGGCCCAGGCGCGCTGCAAGGAGGGCTGCGAGAGCACCCAGCCGGCCCTGAGCGCGAACGGACGCTTCGTCGCGTTCCAGTCGTCGGCCACGAACCTCGTCCGCGGAGACACGAACCGGCTCGGCGACGTCTTCGTGCACGACCTCCGCACAGGCAGGACCGAGCGTGTCAGCGTCTCGAGCTCGGGCCTCCAGGCGGGCGGCGACCGCACGAACACCGGCAGCAACGCCCCGGCGATCAGCGCCGGCGGCCGCCTCGTCGCCTTCCACTCGCTGGCGACGAACCTCGTCCACGGCGACACGAACCGCACCGCCGATGTCTTCGTCCGCGACCGCCGGACGCACAGGACGACCCGCGTGAGCGTCTCGAGCGCGGGCGTGCAGGCGAACGGCGAGAACCTCGGCGCGCTCGGCATCAGCGCCGACGGTCGCTACGTCGCGTTCACCTCGCTGGCCTCGAACCTCGTCGCCGGCGACGCGAACGAGATCACCGATGTCTTCGTCCGCGATCTGCGGGCCGGCGCGACGACTCTCGTCAGCCTCGGCGACTCGGGCAACCAGGGCGGAGACGCGAGCGCCGTCAACCCGGCGCCGTTCAGCGCCGACGACCGCTACCTCGCCTTCTCGTCCTGGGCGTCGAACCTCGTCCCCGGGGACACGAACGACGTGCCGGACGCTTTCGTGCGCGACCTGCTCCACTAAGATGAGCGGGTCGTGACCCGCGCGAGCCCGTAACTCCACCGTTTGCACGGCGCCCGTGGCGGCGCCGTGCTCGTTCTGCTTGCGATCGAGCTGCTCGACGAGCTCGTCGGCGGCTCGCGGGCGGCTGCCTGGCCGCTGATCCGGCACGACCTGGGCCTGAGCTACGCGCAGATCGGGCTTCTACTCGCCCTGCCGGGGCTCTTCGGCAGCGCCCTCGATCCGCTGATCGGAGTGGCCGGGGACACACGCCGCCGCGGGCTGCTGATGGCTGCCGGCGGGATCGCCTTCGCGGTCTCGGCGATGCTGAGCGCGGCTGCGATCGGGTTCTGGACACTGCTCGCGGCGCTGCTGATCGGCAATCCGGCGACCGGCGCCTTCGTCAGCCTCGCGCAGGCGACGCTGATGGACCGCGAGCCCGCCCAGCGCGAGCGGAACATGGCGCGCTGGACGGTCGCCGGGTCGATCGGCTACGTCGCGGGCCCGGCGCTGATCGCCGCGGGGGCCGCTCTCGGGCTCGGCTGGCGCGGAGTCCTGGCGGGGCTCGGGGTCGCCGCCGTCCCGCCGGCGCTCGCCGCCCGCTCGCTCCCGGGGCTTCCGACCGGCGGGGGCGCGTCGTTCGGCGGCTTCGTCGGCGCGCTGCGCGACCGCGAGGTGCTGCGCTGGCTCGCCCTGCTCGAGGCGACCGACCTGCTGGGAGACGTCTTCCACGGCTTCCTCGCGCTCTACTTCGTCGACGTCGCCGGCACCGGGCCGGTCGAGGCGGCTCTTGCTGTGACGGTCTGGACCGGCGCCGCCTTCCTCGGCGACCTCGCGCTGCTGCCGCTTCTGCGCCGCGTGAGCGGGCGGGCCCACTTGCGCGCCTCGGCGGTAGCCGTGCTCGCCGTGTACCCGGTGTTCCTCGTCGTGCCCTCGACGCCGGCGAAGCTCGTCCTGCTCGTCCCGCTCGGCCTGCTCAACGCGGGCTGGTACGCGATCCCGAAGGCCGGGCTCTACTCGGCGCTGCCCGGCCGCAGCGGAACGGCCGTAGCCGTCGCCGGGATCGGCGGGCTCGCCGGCGCGGTCGTTCCCGCAGCGCTCGGCTTCCTCGCGGGCCGTGTGGGCCTCCACCTGACGATGTGGCTCCTGCTGCTCGCGCCCGCTGCACTGCTCGCGGGCACGCCTACACGTCCAGCCGCGCGTCCTCGAGATCGAGGTCGCGAACAACCCGGCGCATGACGTCGTCGTCGATCTTGCCGGCCCGGCGCAGCTCGGTCACGGCGCCACGCTCGGCGTCCAGGAGCTCCCTGCGCAGGCGCTGGTAGTCGAGCGACCGGTCCTCCGCGCTTCCGTCTGCCTCCGGGTCGAGCCGCGAGCGAAAGCGCTGCTGCCGGAAGTCGTACAGGCCGCGCATCCGGCCGGCGGTGTCCTCTCGCACCCAGTCCTCGTCGAGCAGCTCCTCGAGCCGTACGAGCGCGGCCTCAGCCGCATGGATTCGCGCCTTCGCCTCCTCCTTCTCGGCGAGCCCGTCCTCCTCGGGCGCGAGCACGTGGATCAGCGCCGGGAGGGAGAGGCCCTGGACGACCAGCGTTGCGACGACCACGCCGAAGGTGAGGAAGATGACCAGGTCACGCTCGGGGAAGCGCGCTCCGGCGTCCGTCGAGAGCGGGAGCGCGAGCGCCGCGGCGAGCGAGACCGCGCCCCGCATCCCCGACCAGCCCAGGATCGCCTTCTCCCGCCACCCGGGCAGGGGATCGCGGAGCCGCACCCAGCCGCTGAGCAGGGCGGGGAGAAACGCGGTCGCCGCGATCCACAGGAAACGAGCGCCGATCACGACCGCGCTGACGAGAGCCGCGTAGCCGGCGAGCTCTGCGGTCGAGCGCCCCGAGAGACGGTCGACGATCCCCGGCAGCTGGAGCCCGATCAGCGCGAACAGCAGCCCGTTCAGGAGCAGGAAGACGATCTCCCAGACCGCCTGGCCCTGGAGGCGCGTCTGCGCATTCGTCAGCTCGGGGGTGTGCCAGCCCATGTAGATCCCGACCGTGACGGCGGCGAGCACGCCGGAGACGCCTGCCGCCTGGGCCGGGAGATAGGCGAAGAAACCGCTCAGGAGAGAGACCGTGATCTCGACGGGCGGGTTGTCGAGCCGCCGGCGGAGCTGCCGGATTACGACGCCGGCGATGAGCCCGATCGCGATCCCGCCCGCGACGTTGAGGACGAAGCTGCCGGCGGCGTGGGCGAGCGAGAAGCTGCCGGTCACGACCGCGGCGACGGCGAAGCGGTACGCGACGAGCGCGGTCCCGTCGTTGACGAGCGACTCGCCCTCGATCACCGAGATCAGGCGTCGCGGCAGGCCGAGACGCTGCGCGATCGCCGCCGCGGCCGTGGGATCGGTGGGCGAGACGAGGGCGCCGAGGACGAAGGAGGTCTGCCAGCCGAGGCCGATCGCCTCGTGCGCGACCGCCGCGACGGCGACCATCGTCGTGAGGACGAGGCCGACCGCGAGCGCTCCGATCGGTCCCACGTTCGCGCGCAGCTCCCGGAGCGAGGTGAAGAAGGCGGCGCCGTACAGGAGCGGTGGCAGGATCGCGACGAGGACGAGGTCAGGGGGCAGCGCGATGTGCGGCACCTCCGGGACGAAGCTGAGGGCGAGCCCGCCGAGCACGAGCAGAATCGGGTAGGGGATCCGCACGAGCTGCGAGAGCGCGAGCAGCGCGAGCCCGGCTGCGAGCAGGCCGACGAGCAAGAGGCTGTCGCCGCCCGTGAAGCTCGCAGTCAGGATCGCTCCCGGCACAGCCCGAGCCTAACGATGAGCTCGCCGCCGACCGGGCGTCTATGCCTAGGATGGAAGTCGTGGACGGCGCGGCGCTCACAACCACTCCCGCGGTCGCCGAGCTCGAGCAGCATCGCCGCGAGCTGACGGCGCACTGTTACCGCATGCTCGGCTCTCCGTTCGAGGCCGAGGACGCGGTCCAGGAGACGCTTCTGCGCGCCTGGCGCGGCCGCGAGCGCTTCGAGGGGCGCGCCGCCGTGCGCTCCTGGCTCTACCGGATCGCGACGAACGTCTGCCTGGACCTGCTCGCCAGCAAGGAGCGCCGCGCAAGGCCGATGGACCTCGGGCCGGCCGGCGAGCCGGTCGTCGAGAACCTGCGCGAGCTCCCCGAGGCGACGTGGATCGAGCCGCTGCCGGTCGATCCTGCGGAAGCGGCGGTCGAGCGTGACACGATCCGCCTTGCCTTCGTCGCCGCCCTTCAGCACCTGCCGCCGCGCCAGCGGGCGGTGCTGATCCTGCGCGAGGTGCTCCGCTGGAAGGCGAGCGAGGTCGCGGAGCTTCTGGAGACGAGCGTGCCGTCGGTGAACAGCGCGCTTCAGCGGGCCCGCGCAACGCTGGACACCGCCGACATCGCCGAGACCGAGCCGCTGGAGGAATCCGACCGCGAGCTCCTCGACAGCTACGTCAAGGCCTTCGAGCGCTACGACATGGACGCCCTCACGTCGCTGATCCACGAGGACGCGACACAGTCGATGCCTCCGTACGACCTCTGGCTCTCCGGGCGCGACGCGATCTTCACGTGGTGGCTCGGACCGGGGATCGGCTGCAGCGGCTCACGCGTCCTGCCGACGGTCTCCGCGAACGGCTCGCCCACCTTCGGGCAGTACAAGCCGAGTCCGGAAGGCGGCTACGAGCCCTGGGCGCTCCAGGTGCTCGAGCTCTCAGGCGGACGGATCGCCGAGCTGACGTTCTTCCTCGACACGGGCCGGATCTTCCCGCTCTTCGGTCTGCCGGCACGGCTCGAGGCGTAGCGCGCCGTCGAGGCCTGCGAAGTAGGCGAGCTCCAGCAGCTCACGCTCCGCGGGGTGAAGCCGGAGCTCGAGGCCGACCCGCCGCGCCGCGAGCTGCAGGCGCGCAAGCGCTTCGAGCGTGGCCGCGTCGGCCTCGGCGAAGAGGGCAAGGTCGCACGCGACAGGCGGGAAGGCCATCGCAGAGTAGACGGAATGGAGCCCCCGAACTCATCGTTTCCGAAGCGATGAGTTTTCTGCCGGAGGGCCGTCCAACCTCCCGACGCCGACCGAAAGGACGCCATGACGCTGAACGACAACAGACGGTGGATCGCCCTCTACGTGCTCTGCCTCGGCTCGCTGATGATCGTCCTCGACAGCACGATCGTGAACGTGGCGCTGCCGTCGATCCGAGCCGATCTCGGCTTCTCGGAGACCTCGCTCGCGTGGGTCGTGAACGCGTACCTGCTCACGTTCGGGGGGTTCCTCCTGCTCGGCGGGCGGCTCGGCGACCTGTTCGGGCAGCGCCGGATGTTCCTGGGCGGAATCGGGCTCTTCACGCTCGCCTCGCTCGCCTGCGGGCTCGCACCGAGCCAGGTGGCTCTCATCTCGGCGAGGGCCGTGCAGGGGCTGGGCGGCGCCGTCGTCTCGGCGGTCTCGCTCTCCCTCATCATGACGCTCTTCACCGCGCCGGCCGATCGCGCGAAGGCGATGGGAGTCTTCGGCTTCGTTGCCGCGGGCGGGGGGACCGTCGGCGTGCTCCTTGGCGGCGTGCTGACCGACCGGCTCGACTGGCACTGGATCTTCCTCGTCAACCTTCCGGTCGGCGTGGCCGTCTTCGCGCTCTGCCTCTTCCTGCTCCCCGGCGGGCGTGGACAGGTCCGGGCGCGGCTGGACGCTGCGGGCGCCGTCAGCGTCACCGCCGCTCTCGTGCTCGCCGTCTACGCGATCGTGAACGGCAACCAGGCCGGCTGGATCTCCGTGCAGACCCTCGGGCTCCTCGCGCGCGTCGGCGGCGCTGCTGGCCCTGTTCGCCTGGATCGAGTCGCGCGTCCGCTCGCCGCTGATGCCGCTCGGCCTCTTCCGCCTCCGGAACGTCGCGGTTGCGAACACGGTGGGCGTTCTCTGGGCCGCGGCGATGTTCGCGTGGTTCTTCCTCTCGGCGCTCTACCTGCAACGCGTCCTCGGCTATAGCCCGCTCGAGGTGGGCCTCGCGTTCCTGCCGACGAGCCTGATCATGGGCGCCTTCTCGCTCGGGCTCTCGGCCAAGCTCGTGCTGCGCTTCGGGACGCGGCGCCCCTCGGCGTCGGCCTCTCGCTCGCGGCGCTCGGTCTCCTGCTGTTCGTGCGCGCGCCCGTCGACGGAAGCTACGTCACCGACGTCCTGCCGAGCATGGTGCTGCTCGGCTGCGGCGGCGGCATGGCCTTCAACCCGCTGCTGCTCGCCGCGATGTCGGACGTCAGCCCGGAGGAGTCCGGGCTCGCCTCCGGCCTCGTGAACACGGCCTTCATGATGGGCGGCGCGCTCGGGCTCGCCGTTCTCGCTAGCATCGCCGACCGCGGACGGTGAGCCTGCGCTCCTCGGGCGACGGGATGGTCGCGGCGCTGAACGGCGGCTACCACCTCGCGTTCCTCGCCGGCGCGCTCTTCGCGTTCGCGGCCGCCGTCACGGGCGCCGCGCTCCTCCGCGAAGGGCCTACGCACGCACACGGGCACGAGCCCGAGCCTGAGCCTGAGCCGCGCGCGCTCGCCTGCGTCGAAGCCGACTGAGCCCGGAGCAGATCGTGAGCGCCGGCGCCGCGAGGGAGCGGGCGGAACCTGACTTGACCTGCCGGGCTTCCAGTTGTAGCTTGGTCGTGCGGTCCTGCGGATCTGCCCCGAGGAGGCGGCTATGAAGGGGATGACGCGTCGGCGTTTCTTGCAGTACGGTGCCGGTGCGGGTGCGGCGCTGGCATTGCCGTGGGCGGCGCGGGTCCCCGCGGCGCGTGCCGCGGTCGGGCCGCAACTGCGGAAGTACGTCGAGCCGGTGCCGTTGCCGGGCGCCGGGATCGTCGTCGCGACGCCGAGCGGAAGCGGTGAGTACTCGTTCGCGCAGACGGAGATCGCGCGCCAGCTCCATCCGAGCCTTCCTCCCACGCCCTTCTGGGCCTACGACGACGGTTCCGGGCTTGGCGGGCAAGCAGGCTCGTTCGGGATGGCACTGGTCGCCCAAAGCGGCACGCCGCTGCAGGTGAACTACACCCATCAGCTTCCGGAGACCTATCCGGATTGGATTCCGGTCGACACGCGCTTGACGCCGCTCGGCGACCAGGTGCGGCTGATGACGCATCTGCACGGCGGCTTCGTCTCCGCCGACAGCGACGGCAACCCCACCGTCACGCCGGACGGGTTCGGCCCCGGCCAGACGCAGACGGTCTCCTACACCAACGAGTTGCCACAGATGCCGGCCTCGCTGCTCTGGTTCCACGACCACGGCCTCGGCGCGACGCGGTTGAACGTCTTCGCCGGGTTGGCCGCCGCCTACATCTTGCGCGACGCGCACGACACCGGTGCGGAGCCGAACCCGATCGGCATTCCCGGTGGCGCCTATGAGGTTCCGCTGGTGATCCAGGACCGCCAGTTCGACCAGGACGGTACGTTCCTCTACCCGAGGAGCGATATCGAGGGGGTCACCTGGATCGGCGAGTACTTCGGCGACGTGATGCTCGTCAACGGTAAGGTCTGGCCCTTCCTGGAGGTAGAGCCGCGGATGTACCGCTTCCGGATTCTGAATGGCTGCAATGCCCGCATCCTCAGTCTCGACATCGGCGGTCCGAGCCTCTGGCAGATCGGCGCCGAGGGCGGTATGTGGGACGAGCCGGTGCCGGTCCAGAAGCTCGTGCTGGCGCCGGCTGAGCGGGCAGACGTGCTCGTCGACTTCCGCAGATTTCCAGGCGCGCGACTTGAGCTGAAGAACCACAACCCGAAAAAACCGGTCGCGACTCCCGCTCCCTCCCTGGAGCAGGTGATGCAGATCCGGGTCGGCCGGACGGTCAGTCGGCCCGGTCCGAAGCTCGATCCCCGCCAGCCTGCCGGGGCGCAAAGCCGAGCTGCACGACCCGGTCCAGACGCGCTTCCTAACGCTGAACGAGATCGACGTCGACGAGCCGACCTGGTTCTTGAACGTGGACGGCGTCCACTTTGACGAGGGCCCGGTGACGGAGACGCCGCAGGTCAACACAGTCGAGGACTGGGTGTACGTCAACGTGACCGGGGACACGCACCCCATGCACACGCATCTCGTCACCTTCCAGGTGGTCGGGCGGACGCCGTTCGACGCTCAAGCCTACGAGGAGGCGAATGAAGGCCCGCACGGCGTTCCCGGCGGGATCGACCCAGGCCCGTATGCGACCGGGCCGATGGAGCCGCCCGACCCGAGCGAGCGGGGCTTCAAGGACACGGTCAAAGCAAATCCCGGCTACTTCACCACCGTGCGTGCCAAGTACGAGCTGCCGACGGGCGTGACGGCGCCGCAGACCTACGTGTACCACTGCCACATCGTCGAGCACGAAGACAACGACATGATGCGGCCGTTCACCGTGACGCCCTAACAGTCTGCAACTAGCAACTTCTGTATGTTGCAGATATCGGTCGTCGTGAGCTGAAACCGCTGGCGGACGAGCTCTCTCAGCGCTGGCACGAGCTCGGCGCCATTCTCCGGAGCCGGAGGCTACTCGCTTCTCTCCATCCGGGGCTCGCTGCGAATTGACCCCGAGCAAGCTGCGCGCCCTGGACTTGCTGGCGGAGGCCGGCAGCCTGCGGATCGGCGAGCTCGCCGATCGCGTCGGAGTCGACGACACCACCGCGACGCGTCTCGTCGACCGTCTCGAAAAGGCAGGTGTGGCCGCACGCCGGAGCGAGCCGGACGACCGGCGGGCGACGACGGTCGGGCTCACTCCTGCCGGCGAGGAGCTCGTCGCCGGGATCGCCGCGCAGCGCCGGCTTTTCTTCTGCGATGTTCTGGCCGCGCTCGAGCCGGACGAGCGTGAGGAGCTCGTGCGGCTGACCGCGAAGGCGTCCGCTGCACTGCGGGCACGGAGCGAGGAGCTCTCGGCCCTGTGACGGCCGTGGCGCCGGTCGCGTATAACGATGCCGTCGAGCAGGCGGTACTCGCGGAGCGTCTCGCCGTCAGGTTCGGCGAGGTGCAAGCCCTCGGAGGCATCTCGTTCTCGATCGAAGCAGGCGAGGTCTTCGGCCTGCTCGGGCCCAACGGCGCGGGCAAGACGACCACGATTCGCGTGCTCACGACGCTTCTGCGGCCGACGGCGGGCTGCGCGCAGGTCGCCGGGCACGACGTCGTCAGGGAGGGGCTCGCGGTGCGGCAAGCGATTGGCTACGTGCCGCAGGCCATCTCGATCGACGGAGCGCTCACTGCGCGCGAGAACCTGGAGTTCTACGGGCGCGTGACGGGCGTCCCCCGGCACGAGCGGGGCGAGCGGATCGACCAGGCAGTCGAGGCGATGTCCCTCGCCTCGTTCCTCGACCGGCTCGGGCGCACGCTGTCGGGCGGGATGCTGAGACGGCTCGAGATCGCGACCGCCCTGCTCAAGGAGCCGCAGGTGCTCTTCCTCGACGAGCCGACCCTCGGCCTCGACCCGACCGCGCGCCGGCTTGTCTGGGACAGGCTCGAGCTCTTCGCGCCCGGGCCGGCACGACGGTGCTCGTCACCACGCACCAGATGGAGGAGGCCGAGCGCCAGTGCGAGCGGATCGCGATCATGGACTTCGGCACGATCGCGGCGCTGGGCTCGCCCGACGAGCTCCGGGAGCAGTTCGACGCCTCCACGCTCGAGGACGTCTTCACAGCCGCGACCGGGGGCAGGCTCGAGGAAGGAGGCAGCTTCAGGGATGTCCGCGCCAGCCGCAGACGCTCGCGCAGGCTTGCTTGACCTCACGGTCCGGCCGTTTGCGGTGCGCGCCGGGCGCCTCCGCGACGGTACTGCTGCGATGGGCTGGGCCGAGCTGCGCAAGCTGCGGCACGACCATCTCGACATCTTCACGCGCTCGGTGCAGCCGCTGCTCTGGCTCTTCATCTTCGGGACAGCGCTCCGCCGCAACCACACCCTGAGCGGAGGCTTCCACGACTATCGCGCCTACCTCGCACCCGGCGTGATGGCGCAGGCGGCGCTCTTCGTCGCGATCTTCTTCGGCCTGGGCGTGATCTGGGAACGTGACGTCGGCCAGCTGCAGCGGTTGCTGGCCACGCCGATCCCGCGGCTCGGGATCGTGCTCGGCAAGGCGGCGGGAGCGGGCATCCGCGCGTTGGCCCAGGCAATCGTGCTCCTCGTCGTGATCGCGGCGACGGGCATCTCGATCCACTGGAACCCTCTCGACATCGCCGGCGCGCTCGTCCTGCTGCTGCTCGGAACCGGCGGCTTCGCCTGCCTGTCGATGATCCTCGCGTCGTTGGTTCGGACTCGCGAGCGCTTCATGGGCATCGGCCAGCTCGTCGTGATGCCGCTCTTCTTCGCCTCGAGCGCCCTCTACCCGATCTCGATCATGCCTCCCTGGCTCCGCGTCGTCGCTCACGCCAACCCGCTCAGCTACGAGGTGCACGGCATCCGCCAGCAGCTGATCGGCATCTCCGCCGGCGGGGCTCTCTGGCTCGACTTCGTGGTCGTCGCCGTGTTCCTCGTCGTCGCCGCGGTGACTGCCGCCAAGACGTACCCGCGCGCCATCCTCTGAATACGATCGCGCTATGGCGGAGCCGGACGTCGCGCGGATCGAGGAGGACGCGCTTCGCCTGCTCGAGCTCCTCTGCCGCGAGCCGAGCGTCTCGGCGGAGGGTCGAGCGCTGGAGACGACCGCGACCCTCGTCGAGGAGCTCCTGGCCGGCTGTGGCTTCGAGACGAGGAAACTCCGGGCGGACGGCGGGCCGCCGGCCGTCTACGGCGAGCAGCGCGGCCGGAGCGACTACACGCTGCTGCTCTACAACCACTACGACGTCCAGCCGCCGGACCCGCTCGAGCTCTGGAATTCGCCGCCGTTCGAGCCGACGCTCCGCGACGGCAAGCTCTTCGCGCGCGGCGCCGCGGACAACAAGGCCGAGCTTGCCGTGCGCCTTGCGGTCGTCCGGTCGCTGCGCGAACAGGACGGCGAGCTTCCGCTCAGCGTCCGCTGGATCGTCGAGGGCGAGGAGGAGGTGCTGAGCCCGCACTTCGACGAGATCGTGCGGCTGAACGCCGAGGCGCTGCGTGCGGACGGCTGCCTCTGGGAGGGCGCGCCCGCTCGCCTGAGCGATGGACGTCCCTCGATCGGGCTCGGCTTCAAAGGCGCGCTCGCGGTTCGGCTCGACGTCAAGCGAATGGCGACCGACGCTCATTCTGCCTCCGCTGCGGTCGTGCCGAGCGCGGCCTGGAGACTCGTAGAAGCGCTCGCGAGCCTGCGGGACCGGTCCGGCGCGGTCCGCATTCCGGGGTTCTACGACGCCGTGCTGGCGCCGACCGAGGCCGAGCGGCAGGCGCTCGCCGAGCAGAGCGGCGCGAGCGAGCAAGACCAGCTCGGCCTGCTGGGCATTGGGGAGTTCATCGACGGGCTCACCGGTGAAGCCTGGCGGGAGCGGATGTCGTTCGCGCCGACGAGCAACATCGCGGGCATCAAGACCGGTTACAGCGGGCCTGGCACGAAGACGGTACTGCCCGCCGAAGCGAGCGCCTGGCTCGACTTCAGGCTCGTGCCGAAGCAACAGCCGGACGAGGTGCTGGCGCTCCTGCGGAAGCACCTCGAGCGCGAAGGCTTCGACGACGTCGAAGTGGTCGTGTTCGGGACGGCGGAGCCGGCCGGAACGCCGATCGAGCACCCGTTTGTGCAGCGCGTCGCACGGATCGCGGAAGAGGTCACGGGCGAGCGAGCCTCGATCACCGCCAGGATCGGCGGGACGCTGCCCATCGTTGCCTCGTTGCAGCGGCATCTCGGCGTCCCCGGGCTGGCGGCGCCGGACAACCCGACCTATTTCGGCGCCAGGGCGCACGCCCCGAACGAGCACGTGAGGCTCGAGGACCTCGGCCATGCAGTTCGTTTCACGCACGCGCTCCTCGAGACCCTCGGAGACATACCGGCGTGACCGGGCTTGCCCGTCGGCCCGCGAGGACTTAGGCTCCGCACCAGTGCCCAGGACTTTTCTCGTTGCGGGGTTACCGCCTTCGCCTTGCTGCTGTTGCCGGCCGTGGCCAGCGCCCAGCCGAACGTGGCTCCGGCGCAAGGACGGCTGACCGCCGGGCCTATCAGGCCGTTCGTCGTCCACGGCGTCTACACACGGGAGCAGCGTTCCGCGCTCGTGGCCGCGGGTTACGACATCGGCGAGAGAGCCTGGCCCGATCACGTCGAGCTGTTCGGAAACACCCAGCAGGCGCTCACGCTGTCCCTAGACGGCTACCGCGTCGTCCCGGAGTCCCCCGACGACTTCCCCCCGCCGGACTCGGGCTACCACAACTACGCCGAGACGGTCGCAGACGTCCAGGCCTTCGCGGCGGCGCACCCGACGATGGCGCACCTCTTCTCGCTCGGGACCTCCTACGAGGGCCGCGACCTGATCGGCGTGCGCATCTCCGACGACGCCACCGACAACCTCTCCGAGCCGGGCGTGTTCTACGTCGGCCAGCACCACGCGCGCGAGCACCTGACCGTCGAGGTCGTGCTCGCGATCATGCACCAGTTCCTCGAGAAGCCGCAGCTCACGAATCTCGTCCAGACGCGCCAGATCTACATCGTCCCGACCCTGAACCCGGACGGCGGCGAATACGACATCACCGGCGGCTCGTATCACTTCTGGCGGAAGAATCGCCAGCCGTACCAGGGTATCTTCGGCACGGATAACAACCGCAACTACAGCTACAAGTGGGGCTGCTGCGGGGGCTCGAGCGGCGACCCGAACAGCGAGATCTTCCGCGGCCCGAACGCGTTCTCGACTCCTGAGGACCAGCAGATGTCCGACTTCATGGTCGCCCACCCGAACATCACGACCGGGATCAGCTACCACTCCGACGCCGAGCTGATCCTCTACCCGTACGGGTACACCTACGAGGACATCCCGGCCGACATGACCGTCGTCGACCACAACACGTTCGTCGCGATGGGGGCGCGGATGCAGTCGACGATCGGCTACACCGCCCAGCAGTCGTCCGACCTCTACATCACCGACGGCGACTGGAACGACTGGATGTACGGCGCGCTGCACAAGTATCCGTTCACGGTCGAGCTCGGCGGCGGCTCCTTTTACCCGCCGGACGAGTACATCCCCACCGAGGTTGCGAAGAACATGAAGGCCGCAGTCTTCGTCGCCGGGATGGCGGACTGCCCGACGAAGATCGTCGCCGTAACCTGCAGCTGACCAGGCCGGCCTGGTGGCCTACGACGAGGAGCTCGCGGACCGCATTCGCGAATTGGTCGTGGATGAGCCAGACCTGACCGAGCAGAAGATGTTCGGCGGGCTCGCCTTTCTGATCGGCGGCAACATGGCCGTGGCGGCAAGCGGCCAGGGCGGGGTGCTCGTCCGGGCCGACCCGGCGGAGTCCGAGACGCTCGTCGCGACGACGGACGCCCGCCACTTCGAGATGCGCGGCCGGTCGATGCGGGGCTGGCTTCGAGTCGAGCCGGAGCACCTCGGCACGAGAGAGCAGCTCGCCACGTGGGTCGAGCTCGGCACCGCCTACGCCCGCTCACTGCCCGCGAAGCGATAGGGGCGGGTAACCAACGGCGCTGCCGGGAGGGCGACGCGCTCTTGACTGCGATTCCCGCCTGAGCCTTCACTTGCCGGCCGCTTCGAGATAAGGCGCGGCGAGCAGGACCGCAAGCGCGGTCTGCCCCTCGACGAGCTTGCCCGCTCGCGCCCGGCCGAGCGCCTCCCCGACGGGCATCCGCACGCTGACGACGTCCTCGTCCTCACCCGGCCGCGGCGTTCCCAGCACGACACCGGTCGCGAGAAAGGCGTCGGAGCGGAGGCTCAAATGAGCGCTCGAGGAGTAGAACGTCGTCAGGTGCCGCCAGTGGCGCGCGCGGCCGCCGACTTCCTCGGCGAGCTCGCGCTCGGCCGCTTCCAGCGGCGTCTCGCCGTCCTCGACCGAGCCGGCCGGAACCTCCAGCGTCCAGTCGCGTACCGGATGGCGGTACTGCCGGACGAAGACGACTTCACCGGCGTCCGTCACAGGGACGACGAACACCGCCCGCGGAACCGCCAGATACGCGTAGCTCGCGGCGCGGCCGCCGTCGCCGGCGAGCCGGTCCTCGATCACCGCCCGCCAGGGCGATCCGATCACCAGCCTGCTCTCGTCGAGCTGAAGCGGAGGCGGCTCGGAGACGGCGCCGTCCAGGGCGAGTGCCCGCAGAGCGAAGACTGTACGGGGTGCAGACAACCGATCCACGTCCCTGAGGGCGAAGGCGACGTCGACCGGCGTGTCGATGTCGCGCCAGGCGGCGATCAGGGCCACCTCGAGTTCCGCCTCCTCGCACCGTTGTACCGTTACGGCGCAGGCGGCCGGCGTTGACCAGGGGATCTCACGGAACGGGGCGTCGGAAGGCTCGCGCATCGCGATCAGCCAGTAGCCGCCGTCGAGAGCCGGCCCGAGGACGACGTCACAGCTTCCCTCCTCCAGCAAGGCGAAGGCTCGACTCAACGAGCCGGAAGGAAGGCCCGGGATGTCGGACGAGACGAGTGCGGTCGGCCCGTCGGCGAGCCCACGGGCCATGCCCAGGCGCAGCGCGTCGCCGAGACCCCGCCCTTCCTGCAGAACGAGGGGCACCTCCGGCCCTGCGAGCCGGGCAAGCGCCGCAGCCTCGGACGGGTCCGCGTACAGGAGCGCCGTTCCGGCGGCCTCGGCCCGGCAGGCTTCGAGCGTGTCGAGCAGGAGGGCTTCCTGGAGGCCCGCGGCCTGCTCGGCCGTGAGCGGCGGCACGAGGCGGGTCTTGGCGCGGCCCGGAACCGGCGCCTTGGCGACGATCAGGACGTTTCTCATGCGTGGCGGGCGATGACGGCGAGCATGCGCGCGCCGGCCAGCGCCGAGGGCAGGGCGCGGCCGGCGATCTTGGACTCTCCGCCGCGACGGGCCCGGCAGACGACCTCGACCTCGGCGATCGGAAGCCCTGCTCGCGCCGCCTTCACGATCATCTCGGTCGGCCAGCCGTACGTCATCTCCGTGAGCGCGAGTTGCTCGAGCGCGTCGCGCCGCACCGCCCGCATCGGCGGGATGTCCTGGAGGCGCACCCCGTAGACGAGCCGCAGCAGCAGGACGACGAGCCGGTTCCCGAAGAGCTGGTGCAGGAGCAGCGCGCCGCGCTCGCGGTGTGTCCGCGCTCCGAGCGAGATCGCCGCGCGCCCCGCCAGGATCGGCTCGAGCACCTGGGCCAGGCATGCGGGGTCGTCGCTGCCGTCACCGTCGAGGAAGACGATCACGTCCGCGTCGGTGCTCGCCGCGCCGACGGCGCACGCGCGCCCGTAACCTCGGTGAGTCTCGACGATCACGCGCGCGCGAGCTTCCCGAGCGGCCCTGACGGTCGCATCGCTGGACCCGCCGTCGACGACGATCACCTCGTCGACCGCGGTCGAGGCGAGCTCTCGGAGGACGGCCGGAAGAGCCTCGCCTTCGTCGAGCGCCGGGATCACCGCGGCCAGCCTGGGCCGCGCGGTCAGCGGCCGGAGAAGGCTCGACCGCCTGCGCGCGGCCAGGATCCGCCAGAGCACCCACAGCGCGACCGGCCCGTAGACCACCGGCCGGACCCAGTCGGGAAGGCTCCGCTCGAGCGCGAAGAGGTAGAGGAGGGGAAGGGCGCCCGTGAGCCACAACCAGCCGGGCGCAAGGGTCAGGGTGAAGAACGGCAGCAGCCAGAGGGCGTACCAGGGCTGCACGTAGCCGAGGACGAGGAGGAGGCTGCCGAGCACGAGCAGCGCAGAGCGCGCAACCTGCTCGACGGCGGTGTGCTCACGCAGCGCGACGACGGCAACCACCGCAGCGAGGCCCAGGCCGAGCAGCGCGCCCGTCGTCGTGTCGCTCGCGTGCCGGGAGACGAGCCACCAGAGGCTCCCGCCGAAGTGCAGGTTCTCGACGAAATGGACGAGCGATCCGGTGACCCGCGCGCCGGTGGCCGCGTAGGGAACGTAGGCGGCCGTACAGGCGGCGGCCCCCGCGAGCAGCAAGCGCCTCCCTCCGCGTCTGGCGAGCGCCGGGAGGAGGAGGACCGGGCCGAGCTTGGCGAGGGCCGCGAACGCGACCGCCACACCGGCGAGCGTGAACCGGCGCGCCTGCCAGGCGGCGAGCAGCCCGGCGAGGCCGAGAACGGCGAGGGCGTCGACGTGGCCGTTGCCGGCGATCTCGGAGACGGCGAGCGGGTGCCAGGCGTACAGCGCGACCCGCTCCAGCGGGGCGCCTTCGCGCCCGAGTACGAGCAGCAGGAGAGCGACGGCGGCGGCCTCGGCGACGAGAAAGAGCCAGGTCGTCGCGCGCAGCCCTGTCCCGAAGATTCCGCGGGAGGCGACGAAGCCGGCCTCCGCGCCGGGCGGGTAGACCGTCCGCCACTTCTTCCGGCTGACTCCCGGCCAGACCCGCTCGTCGCGCAGGGACGACAGCGCGGGGTCGGCGGGCGGATATCGGTAGGGATTGATCCCGGCAGCCTGCACGCGCCCGTCCCAGGCGTAGCGGTAGAGGTCGGTCGAGAGCGGCGGCTTCCCCCCGGGCTCGAAGGCGGCTGCCCGGAACCCGACCCCGAACAGGAGCACGACCACGAGGGCGAGCCGGCCCAGACCCAGCCCGCGCCAGCAGAGGATCGCCGCCGGCACGTACAACGCGAACGCGACGCACTGCCCGGCGACCTGGGTGCGGACGTCGCCGTCGCCGCGCAGCACGACCTGGAGGGCGACGAGCAGCCCGCCGAGCAGAACCAGCAGCGCGATCCCCGACCGGGGACCCGGCCTCAAGCTCACCTGATGTTCCTGACCACGTCGTCACCGAGCGGCTGCCCCTCGACGATCCGCACGATCTTTCCCGCGGGGACCTCGAGTGGGCCGATCTGGCGTGAGACGAGCAGGTCGACGTCGGTGACGCCGTGGCGCACCGTCGGAGCGAACGGGTGCATGAACGCGCCGTCGGCCGTGAGCGTCAGCTCGGGCAGGACGTCGGACGGGCCGAGCTCCGTTCCCATGCCCCTGACGGCTGCGCGGCCCCTCCTGACGACCGGCCGCACGATGTGGTCCTCGTCGGGGATCCCCAGCCGGCGATGGAGCTCGCAGACCCGCTGGAGCTCGTCCGTCGTCTGGTCCTGGACGGTCGTCGCGATCCGGACGGCGATCTCCCGCTCGAGGAGCTTCGGGATCGCCTCCACGACCTTGGCGAAGTTCTCGGGGCCGCGAAAGGCGTCGTTCCGCGTCGGCTCGTCCGAGTCGAGCGAGATCTGCAAGGCCGCCGGAAGGTCGGCGAGCGGTTCGAGGCGCTCGAGGAGCCGGTCCGTGAAGAGCGTTCCGTTGGTCAGCGCGACCACCGGGAGCACGCCGGCGACGTCGATCAGCGTCTCGGCGAAGTCGGGCAGCATGAAGACCTCGCCGCCCGTGATCCCGACCGAGCCGAAGCCGAGCTCCTTCGCCTCGCGCACGGCCCGCGTCATCGTCTCGCGTGTGAGCGTCCTGCGGGCTGCGATCCGTGGCTTGGACTCGGTCAGGCAGTAGACGCACGCGAGATTGCAGTGATATGTCGCGTAGAGCCAGAGGCGTTCACCGATGCGCCCCTCGGCGACGGCGGCCTGGAGCTCTTCCTTCATGCCGGGGGTGGGATGTCGAGGGCGGTGCAGTACTGGTTCAGCATCGTGATCGTCCCGGCAAGCAGCGTGAGCTCGACGAGCTGGTCCTGGCGGACGTGGTCCAGCGTCCGCGCGACGAGGTCGTCGGTCGCTCCCGGGCGTCGAGCGTCACCTGGTCGACCCAGGCGACGATCGCCCGCTCTCGCGGCGGCAGGCGGTCCAGCGGGGCGGCGTCGCAGATCGCCTCCACGTGCTCGCGGGGGACGCCGGCTTCGACCGCCACCGGCCGGTGGGCGGCCAGGCAGTAGCGGCAGCCGTTCAGCTGGGAGACGCGCACGATCACGAGCTCCTTCGTCGCCAGGTCGAGCGAGCTCTCGCCCATGATCGCGCCCAGGAAGGGCATGAGCGTCTCCATCACGTCGGGGGCGCTCGCCAGCGACCGCGTCAGCGCCGAGGCGCTCCCGTCCTCGCCGTACCAGAGGCGGGCGAGCACCGGCGCCTCCTCGTTTCGGAGCAGCGGGACGCGGCTAATTGTTCTTCGCTCCCTCGTCGATCCAGCGGGCGATGAGCTCGCGCTCGTCCGGCGTGAGCAGGCCTTTGAGCGAGGGATCCGGCGGATGGGTGAGCAGGTACGAGAGCTCCGGCCGTCCCGGCAGCACGCGTTCGAACGCCGGATTCGTGCGCGCGGAGACGCCCACGAGCCCTTCGTACGAGCGGCCGCGGCGTAAATCGAGGTACGGGTAGCTGACCGGGTGGCAGGAGGCGCACTTGCGGTCGAGGACCGGCTGCACGTCGGCGCTGAAAGAGACCGCGCCGCCGCCTCCACAACCGCCGGCCACGGCTGCCAGAGCCAGCACGGCTAGATGGTTGATGCCATGAGATCGTCCGCTCCGGGGCGCGAGCTGGTGCATCTGGGGCGCCGCGGCGGACGCTCGCCGATGCTGGTTGGCATCGGCGAGTGGCCGACGTGGTGAAGCACAGGCACGGCGGAGGCCGGCTCCGCCGGCCGCAGTCGGGCCGTAGCGGCCCAGGCGTGCCAGATCGTGCATCCGGGCGCACGAGGTCGTGGCATCAACCATCTACGCCCCGGCTGTAAGGAACTCGCTGACGTTGCACGTGTGATCGACCGCCAGGAAGATCCACGGGCCCGGGAGCCCGCGCTTGATCGTCGCCCTCCAGGTCCCCGGAGCGTCGCCCGGGTGATGCAGCTCGAACACGCGCCCGGTCCGCGGGTTGACCGCGAGCGTGTAGTTGCCGTCGAGGCCGCTCCCCGCGACCTTCAGCGAGAGACTCCTCCCGTTCACCCGTGGGCTCGAGATCTCGGGGTTTCCGACTCTGCGATCGGGGAGCCCGAAGCGCACCGCCTGCCGTTCGCCGTCTGCGAGCGCGACGATCCTCGACACGTAGATCGTCTTCGGCCCGTATGCCTTCAGCAGGAACCGGCCGGTCGGTGCATGGGGCAAGCGGTAGCGGCCCTGCGCGTCTGTGACGGCGACGCGGTAGTGCTCCTCGCCGCCCTGCTGTCCGGCACCCTTCAGGAGCAACGTCACGAGCGCGCCGTCGATGGGCTTGCGGCGCTGGTCGACCACGGAGCCTACGATCGTGGCGTTCCCTTCGGTCTTGCTCGCGGCGTCGACGTCGAGATCGCTCGGGGGAGTCCCCGGCGTCGGCACCTGCGGGCCGCCCGTCCGCCCATTCGGCCCCTTGGCGCCCTGGACGATCCAGCGGCGAACGAGGTCGAGGTCGGCTGCGACGCGATCGGCGCGGAGCCGGGGGGCATGCGGCCGCCGATCGCCGGGACGTCGGCCAGCGGTGCGTCACCGCCGAGCTTGAGGTAGAGGAAGCTCCGCCCGGGTCGCCGGCCACGACACGGTAGAGGGTCGGATCCTCGAGGGCCCGCCTGCCGACGAGCGCGCCGTAGGACTTGCCCTTGCCGAGGTCGAGCGAGGGATTGACGCCGGGATGGCAGCCGGTGCAGCCGTACTTCGCGAAGACCTCCTGCACCTGCCCATAGCGGACGGGTGCCCCCACCTCGCCGCCGCCGCCTCCTCCTCCGCAGCCGGCGACTGTGAACGCAAGCAGCACGAGCGAAACCGGGGCTACGAGTCGCGCCACCGCACGGCCTCGACGAGGTCTGCGTAGCCGGACTCGTCCCCCTCGACCCAGCGCTCGACGTTCTCGAGGCGCATGGCCTCGCACAGGCCGGGGTCGGCCGCGTCCATGCTCAGGAGCAGAGCGCGGAAGGTGTCGTGGCTCGCCGTCGAGGAGTCGAGGTGGGTGAAGTTGCAGTGGTGGAACGGAGGCGAGGTCCAGGCCTCGGCAAGGCCGTCGTCGGCGCCCTCCTCGCGAAGCGCCTTCAGCGTCCAGTTGGAGACCACACACGCGTCGAGCTCGCCGGCGCGGAGACGCGCAACCTGGGCCAGCTCCGCCCTGCCGGTGTCTCCGTGCTTGCCGACGTCGTAGTCGAGCCGCTCGGCGCTCAGGTCGCGCTCCGGGTCGAGTCCCTCGCGGCGCATGGCGAAGGCGGGCAGGATCCACGCCTGCGGAGAGTCGGAGTCGCCGAAGCCGACGCGCTTACCTCGCAGCTCCTCGAGGCTCGACGCTGTCCCGGCCGGCACGAGCGCCGAGCTCGTCCAGTCGCGGTCGGTGTCCCGCATGGCAAGCGCGGAGCAGGCGCCCTCCGCGCGTTCGCGGGTCTGCACGTAGGCGAGGTTCGTGTTCCACGCGATGTCGATCTCGTCCGCGAAGAGGGCGTCGACCTGCGCGTCGTAGGTCGCGAACAGCGTGTGCTCGAGGGGAAAACCGTGCTCCGCGAACCAGCGGCGAAAGTCTTCCCAGATGGTCACCACCCGTGGGTGGTACGCGACGGCGCCGACCCGGTAGCTCATGGGACGGGCAGCCCCGCGAGCGCCTTTCCGACCCAGCCCTTGAGCACGGCGTTCGTCGGAGCCATCACCGTGCCCGCGCGAGCGTCGCGCAGATGCCGCTCGATCGGCAGCGCCGGGGTATAGCCCTGGCCGCCGCAGACCTCGAGCGCGTGCTGGGTGACGTCGACCGCGGCCTCGGTCGCGGCGATCTTGGCCTCCATGATCGCCACGAGCGCCGCCGGGTCGCCGGCCTCTCCCAGGCGCGCCGCCTCCGCCAGCAGCAGGTGCGCCGTGCGGACACGCAGATCCATGCCCGCGAGCTCGTACTGGATGAACGGCAGCTCGGCCAGCGAGGTACCGTCGGAATAGCGGCGCTCGCGCACGTGCTCGATCGACGTCTCCAGCGCCGCACGCGCAACGCCCACGTTCACCGCGGCCAGGCCGACGAGGAAGAACGGCGCGACGACCTCGAAGACAAGCTCCCGGCCCTTGCCGGCCTCGCCGATACGCGCGTCATCGGGGACGTCGACGTCGAGGTCCATGGCGATGCTCGAGTTCCCGGCCAGGCCGAGCCCGAGCCAGCCGCCGTCGAAGCTCAGGCCGTCCTGCCCTCCCTCGACCGCGTAGCAGTCGAGACTGTCGCCCTCTGCCTGGACGAGCACGAGGTAGAGGCTCGCGTGCCCGCCCGAGGTGACGAACGCCTTGCGGCCCGAGATGTGCACGCCGCCGTTCGAGCGTGCGGCGGTGAGCTCCGGCGCGTAGAAGTGAGCGCCGGTGCCGCGCTCGCTGAAGGCGAGCGTGCCGAGCATCTCTCCCTCGGCCATCGCGCGCAGGTAGCCGTCCGCGCGCGCACCGCCGCCCGTAGCGACGGTCGCGGCGGCGACCGAGTGCATCAGGTACACCATTCCGGTCGAGGCGCACGCCGCGCCGACGGCCTCGCACGCGTCAGCGAGCGCGCTCAGGGAGCCGCCGGCGCCGCCCGCCGATTCCGGCACGACGAGCCCGTGGCCGTCTACCGCGGCCAGCGCGGCCAGGCCGGCCTCCGGAAACGCCCGATCCCGGTCGACCGACCGGGCATCGGCGGCGATCTCCGGCACTGCGCGCTCTCGAACGGCCCCCAAGACGGAGCTCGCCTTGCTGCCCATCCTCCACCTCCTCGGTCGAGTGGTGCTGTTCTAACACCTCTCCGCGGCCCGAGACCTTACGAGGTCATTAAGACGCTTCAACCCGTTGCCCAGCGCGGCAGACGGTCGAACGGCGCGCGCTCGAGCAGGGCTCCGTCGAGCCCGTACGAGCGGCCGGCCGAGAGGAGCGCGACCGTGAAGGCGACGAGCGCCGGAAACACCAGTGACCAGACCCACTCGTGCGGGACGCCGATCTCGCTGATCCAGAGCGACGTCAGGAAGAGCCCCGCGACGATCCCCGCGGCCCTCGTCGCGAGCCCGAGCACGAGCAGGAGGCCGAGGGCGAGCTCCGTGACGAGCTGGAGCTTCGAAAAGATCCCGGAGTTGTCGGCGACGAAGCGCATGACGTCCTTCCAGAGCCCGGGTGCGTCGCCCTTGTCGGCGTAGGAGTTGATGAGGTTGGCGTAGTCGTGGGCGCCGTAGAGGCCCTTGTGGAGGTTCGCGCCCCAGACGGACAGGAACAGGACGCCGAGCACGACCCGGAAAACCGCGAGCGCGAGAGCCGAGCCGCGTTCACGCGTGTCCCTCTCCACCGCCGGGTCGCCGGCCAGCACGGCCGGTGATGGTACCCGGCGCACCCTTACGAAAAGATGAACGATCCGGCGCCGGCTACATCCGGCGAACGCAGGATCTCGCGTGCTTCGGCGAGCCACTTCCGTGCCCGGTCGATGTTCGGCCCGTCCGGCGCAAGCGCGACCGTCTCGGCCTGGAGCTCGGTCAGCAGCAGTACCGCACGGCGGGGATCAGGCTCGGTCAGCGCCTCCTCGATCCGTTCGGCCAGGCGCTCGGGCTTGTGGTCCAGCGTGGCCGCCCGGGCCGCGAGCCGCTTGAGCGTCGGCTGCCAGACGCGGTTCAGCGCGAACACGATGCGAACCACGCGCGAGGCGTCGTCGACCATCCGCTCCAGCAGCGCCAGCCGCTCTCCGGGCCGGACGATCGTCAGGAGGCCCGCAGGCGCGAACCCGCCCCAGGTCAGGGCTGCGTCCTCGATCCAGGCCGCGGCGAGCTCGTCCGGATAGTCGCGCAGCCGCTCCTGCCACTGCGCCAGCAGCCCCGACGTGCGGAGGGCAACCCCGTTGGCCAGCGCGTCGGCGCTCCCGGAGACCTCGCCGGCGAAGATCGCATCGACCGACGTCTCGGCCTGCGCGCGCGACCACCAGATGAGCTCGATGGGAACCCCGTCGCGGTAGCCCGAGACACGCTTGCTCGGCACGTCCTGCGGGCCCCAGGTCCCGAGGTTGGTGAGCCCACAGGCGGCCGCGAGCGAGAAGCACTCCTCGAGCTCGAGTTGACCGGGGGTGACGATCAGCATCTCGATGTCCGAGACGTCGTCCGCGACGCCGCGGGAGACGCTCCCCGTCAGCACCACTTCCTCGACGCTCGCCGGCAGCGCGTGCGCGATCTCCTGCGCGATCGAGCGCAAGTCGGCGCTGCGGGCGGTCATCGTCATCCGCCCACCCTAATTTCGTGCCTGCGACGCGGGGAGGGTAGTGCGAGGCTCTGGTGATCCGCCGGCGGAAAGGACGGAGGGCTAGATGTGCGGCGTCGGTGTCTGCTTCGAAAGCGAAACAGCTTCAGTGTGCGCTTGCCGTCATGTCCTCACCCTTCCCGTGCGTCAGCGGCGAGGAAGCGGTCGATCTCGGTCACGACGGTCTCTGGGTCGTCGAACCACGCATTGTGGCCTGCCCCGGGGACTCGAACGAGGCGGAGGTTCGGATTCGTCGCGACGAGAGCCTCGCCCTCCTCGGGCGATGTCCAGGCGTCGTGCTCGGGCCAGAGGAGAAGCGTCGGCATCGTCAACGCTCGCCAGCGCTCGCCGAGGATCAGCTCGCGCCGGTAGCCGAGGCGCCGCCAATCGGCGATACACGCGATCAAGCTGAGCATGCTCTCGACGTTTCGTCGCGTGTGCGCGACGTCGGCGTCGAGCACCAGGTCGTCGACCCGCTCGGGATGTTCGACCAGGAGCTGCCCCCAGAATTTCCGGCTCCCGTCCCGCGTCGCGGTCGAGAAGAAGTGCCTGCCTAGCCGCGGGCCGATGATCGGGAGTCCCAGCGGCAGCATCAGGAGGGGCGGCCTTCGCGCGATCCCGAAGGGCGCTCCGACGAGCGCGAGCCGCGCCACGCGGCTGGGCTCGCCGACCGCGAAGCCGACGGACAGGAGCGCGCCCAGCGAGTTGGCGACTACATCGAGGGTCGAGAGCTCGAGCGCGTCGACGACGTCCCGAAGGAACGTCCGACCGTGGTCGAGCAGATCGACGCCGCGGTAGTCGAAGGGATCGGCCAGCCCGTGACCCGGCCGGTCGACTGCGAGCACCCGGTGGTTCTTCGCGAGAGCACTGAGGATCGGCACGACCTCGAACGCTCCGCTCAACCCCCCGTGGACGTACAGAAGCGGCGACCCGCTGCCGAGCTCGAACACTTGCGCCTCGCCCTGAGACCAGCGAATCCGGCGGACACGGGTCTCAGGTGCGAACCGGGCAAGCAGCGCGGCCTGCACCTTCTCGAGTTCTCGATCCAGCTCTGTGTCCACGAGAGCTGAGGATCGCTGCGCTCGAGGGGCACAGCATCGGTGGCAATACCCATCCTGCTACGGATTCTTGATCTGTTCGCGCAACGCGTACGCGGCCGCCTCCGCTCGGTTCCGGAGGCCAAGCTTCGCCAGGATGCGCGCGACGTGATGCTCCGCCGTTCGCCGGCTGATGTAGAGGCGCTGCGCGATCTCGGCATTCGAGCTTCCTTCTGCCAGGAGCGACAAGACCTCCGTCTCGCGCTTGGTCAGCGGCCCGTATCCCTTCGGGAACGTCCGCGCCGGGACCCCGAGCGCTCGGAGCAGGGCGCCGGCCGCGTCAGCGTCCCGGACAGCGCCGAGACGCTCGAACGTCTCCAACGCGTTACGCGCCTCCACGACCGCCGCTGCCGGCGCATGGGAGCTGAGCGCCCGTGCAAGCGCGACCCGGGCCTGCGCGGCTTCGAGGGCAAGGCCGAGCCCCGAGAACAACTCCAGCGCCGCCTGGAGGTCAGCCCGCGCTTGCTGGTCTCCTCGAGCGACTCGCACCGTGCCCTCGGCGAGCTTGGCGAGGGCACGCGTCCGGTCGTCATTGCGGTCGACCGCGAGAACAGCCAGCTGGTCAAGCGCCTCGTCCGCGGCGGCGAGGTCGCCGCGTGCGAGCTGCACCTCGACGAGCAAGGCGAGCACGGGCGCGCAATCCGGGTCGCTGGGCGGCGTGCTCTCGAGGCATAAGCGGCCGAGGTCCACTGCCAGAGCGAGATCGCCGCGTGCCAACGCGATCCTCGTGAGCGACCGCTTGGCGCTCGCGTGCCAGTCGAATCCTTCGAGCAGACGCTCGGCTTCCTCGAATCGTCCCTGTCGAACTCGCAGGTCCGCGAGCCGAAGCAGTGCGAAGAGCTGGGATGCCCAGTAGCCCGCCTCGAAGATCCGGATCGCGGCTAGCAGCTCGCGCTCCGCCTCTGCCCAGCGGCCGAGTGCGATCAGGATCCCGCCGTAATGCGTGCGGCAGGTCGGCGGCACGAAGTCGCCCCACGCCTCGAAACGAGTTGCGGCGGCGAGCCACTGCTCGGCGCGTCTCACGTCGGTCGCCCGTTCGCACGCGCTCAACAACCTGCAGTAGATCTCGCCTGCGGGGCCGACCCCGACCACCTCTCCCGAGGCGACCGCGACCATCGCCTGGTCGAGCAGCTTCATCCCTTCGGTGACGCGCCCAGCAGCGACGTACGCCTCGCCGAGCAGCGCCATCGCATCGAACTCGAGGTCCCTGTCGCCGTATCGCCTGGCGATCCCGATCGCTGCCGTCGCGAACTGCTCGCGCTCTGATGCATCGGAGGTCCACGGAGCTCGGTCGAGCATGAGCCAGCCGTGCGCTGCAGACTCCTCGGCCCCCTCCAGCACGTTCTCCGCCCGCGCCATCCACCCATTGGCCGCGGCCACGTTGCCGTGTACGGACACGTGCAGGAAGGCCAGCCAGCGCGCCAGTTCGGCGGCCTCCGCCCGCAGGCCGCGCCGCTCGTATTCGGCAAAGGCGCGCTCCTTCACCTCGATCGCCTGCGGATGCTCGCCCGCGAACTGCAGCGCCTCTCCCAGGCCGTCGAGAAGCTCCGCGGTTTCGCCGAGCTCCGCGGCCTGCTCGAAGAAGGAGCGCGCGCGCTCCCAATCGGCTGCGGCAAGCGCTTCGCGGCCGAGGCGTAAGAGCTCGTCAGCCGTCGCGATACCCATCGCCTCGAATGATCCCACGACTGAGCTCACCTCACCCCTCACGCTCGATGGCTGCTTCTGAGCCGCAACGGTTCCCGCTGACATCTTCCGCACCGGCTTCGACCCATGGCTGGAGCCGAGCCGCCGGAGCCGGGGCTGATGGCGCGCCGGCCGCGGCCACGCTCGGAGGGGCGTGCCCTAACTCTGGCTTCATCGAACCGGGTGCGTCTCAGGGAAATCCGCAAGCGCCCGTGCAACGTCGAGCGTCGAAAGCACGCCGACCGGCCGCGCGGTGCGAGGCTCGGCCACGATCACGTGCGCGAGGTCGTGGTCGGCCATCAGTTGTGCCGCGTGGGCCAGCGCGTCGTTGGTCGCCACCGTAAGGAGCGGCGCAGAGGGGAGCGCCCCAGACGCCTCCTCGTCGATATCTCCCGCCTGCACTGCGCGAAGCAGGTCGGTATCGGAGATGACGCCCCAGACGCCGCCGGGAAGCTCCTCGGCTCCATGGGCGGTGACCAGAATCGCGTGCACCCGGTACATCGCCATCATCCGCGCGACCGCGCGCAACGGGTGTCGGGCGAGCACGAGATCAAGCCGGCGTGCATCGCGTCGGCCACGCGAAGGGTTCCGAGCGTCGGATAGGTCTGCAGAGTGGTCATAGCGACCTCCTTACGCCTTACGATCCGTCAGCGGCTGGTCGAGGCGTAGCTGCCGAACTGTCCCATCGTGGCGAGCCAGTGGTGGCCCACCACGTGGCGAAGTGCGTCCTCGAGCGTGGGCTCGATCAGCACTAGCCGATCAAGCCCTTTCCGCCCGAGCACTGAGAGCACCGCCGCGTCTGCGCAGACGACGATCACGCGGCGCGCGGACGCTGCGGACGCGGGTTGAGGAGCTCAGCGCCGCCGCGAGCCGGCGGGCGTGCGCTGGATCCACGCCGTCGAGGTTGAGCACGATCTCGTCCCCCTGGGGCGCGCCGTCGAGCGCGTCCGTAAGCGCAGCGCCGTCGACGCCGCTATCGGAAGCAAACGACAGGAGGCGCGCCCCCATGGCGAGCCGCAGCGTCCGGATCGTGACTCCGTCGGCCATCTGATGACACTGTCGAGTGCCTACCGCTGCGCGCCAATGGGGAAAGCCACCCATCTGGTACGGATGGGTGGCCACCAACCTGTCACCCATTCCATCCGCTCTATCGCTCTAAGAGGCTCCGCCTGACGATCCTCGGAAAGGAGGCGTATAAAGACACGCCTGAGAAATGGAAGGGCGGAAGCCGACCGCCGCGGTAGATCCAAGCGGTGTGGCGACGTTGGCAACGACGGAAACCCTGCCCAAAAAGCCGCCGATCAGCGCGCCCGGTGAGAGCCTGCCGCTCGACCGCAGCTCCGGCGGGTCTGGTGAAGCTCCGCTGACTCCGCAGCTCGTAGACAGCCAGGTCGTCGAGACACGGCGAGTTGCGGCCCGAGATGGAGAACAACCCCCATATCGACGCGGCACAGGCGTCCTTAGCGTGGCGCGTGGGCAAGAGGCATTGGGTGCTATCGAGTGCTCAAGGACTGACTACCAAAGGAGGTGAGCCTGTGCAGAGAAGCAAGGTGGAGGCTGAGATCCGCGACACCCTCGGTCTGGTGCCGGAGTTCATCGCCGAGATTCCCGACGCCCAGCTCGAAGCGGACTGGGCAATGTTCAAGAGCTTCGAGCTAGCGGAGACCGAAGTCCCGAACAAGTACAAAGAGCTGATCGGGATCGCCGTCTCCGGGGCCACGCGCTGCCGGTACTGCGCGTACTTCCATACCGAGGCGGCGAAGCTGTTCGGCGCGACCGAGGAAGAGATCAACGAGGCCGCGCTCATGGCCAAGCACACGATGGCCTGGAGCACGTATCTCAACGCACGCCAGTTCGACTACGGTCGCTTCACGAAAGAGGTTGACCGGATCGTGGAGCACGTCCGTCAGGAGGAGCTCGTCCCCGCCTGAGGACTATCGATCGACTGCGGCGCGACGACGGGCGCTTACGGGCGCCCGTCGCCGTCGAACCGCTTCAGGGCGCGCTCGTAGTCATGCACGATCCGTTCGAGGGCCGCGATTGCCTCTCGCGGCGTCTGCTCGTCGGCATGCAAGACGTCCAGAGCGATGCGAGCTGCGGCGAAGAGGGCAGCAAGTTCTTGCCCCGTAAGCGTAAGTGTCAGCGCAGTTGACCTTGACCTGGTGAGTTTCATCGAGGCCGCTCCCTCGGCGGCTTGTGAGTAGCACGCAGCGCGTTGCATGCGACGAAGGTCAAGGACGCGGCTACCGCTCGGGCCGCCTGCGATGAGGCGGTTCAGGCGCGGACCGCAACGACCCGACCTCGAGGAGACTCGACGTGAGCTCTCCGGAGCAGTCACCGCGCCATGCACCGCCCATTGCCTCCGCAATCGTCGGTTGCCACCACCGTATGAGCCATGGGGGTAATCACCCATCTTCAACCTGAGATCACCGCTCATGCCGATCGGCCCGCCTCGACGCCTGGCGTTTCAGGCTTCGACGAGCCCCTGCCTGATTGCGTAGCGGGTCAGGTCGACGCGGTCGCGGATCTGGAGCTTCTCGAGGATGTTGGCCCGGTGGCGCTCAACGGTCTTGACGCTGATCACGAGCAACTCGGCGATCTCATGCGACGAGTTTCCCTCGGCGACGAGTTTCGCGATTTCCGTCTCCCGCGGGGTCAGCGTCGTCGTCCACTCGATTTCCTCGCCTTGCCGGACGCGCTCGAGCTTCTCGCGCAGGAGCGCCGACATCGTCGCCGGGTAGAGAAAGGTCTCGCCGCGCATCGTTGCCCGGCAGGCTTCGACGATGTCCTTGTCGGCGGCGCGCTTGACGACGTAACCGGAGGCCCCCGCGGAGATTGCCTCGAAGAAGTACCGCTCCTTGTCGTACATCGACAGGATCAGCGTGCGCAGGTCCGGGCGGCGGCGCGACAGCTCGCGGGCAGCCTGCAGACCGGTGAGCCGAGGCATGGCGACGTCGAGGATGGCGAGATGGATGTCGCCGGCGAGGCAACGGTCGACGGCGTCGGCGCCGTTTTCGGCCTCAGCGACGACCCTGAGGTCCGGTTGCTGGTCGAGCACGAGTTTGAGTCCGTTCCGGACGACGGCGTGGTCGTCGGCGACCAAAATCTGCACGGGGAACGGGATCGGCAGGTCAGGCCTTCCCCGCGGCATGGGGCAGCTCGAGCTGGACGGTCACACCTGCGTCTGGCAGCGATGCAATCTGCAACTTCGCGCCGATCAGCAGGGCGCGCTCGCGCATGCCGCGCATGCCCGCTCCCTCTGCGCCGGTTGGGCGAAGGCCGCGTCCGTTGTCGCTCACCGCCAGCCGTACGCGCTCGTCGCGCAGGCCGAGCTCGAGCAGGATCCGCGTCGACTGGCTGTGACGAAGAGCATTCGTCAAGGCTTCCTGGGCGACGCGGTAGATGGCCAGCTCTGCTTCCGGATCGAGCCGCGGCACTGGAGGATCGACTTGCAACCGCACGTCTGGGTCGATCTCTTCCGGGATGCCGTCCACCAGGGCCTCAAGTGCGGCCTCGAGGCCGAGATCGTCCAGGATCCCTGGCCGGAGCTGCCAGGCGAGGCGGCCGATCTCGTCGAGGGTCGAGCGCGCGAGCTCCTGGACCTGTGTCAGCTCCTCGCGCGTGCTCGCCGAGGTGTGCTCGATCGTTCGCTCGAGTTGAAGGAGGATGCCCGTCAGCCGCTGACCGATCTCATCGTGAAGTTCTTGACCGATCCGGCGCCGTTCGCCCTCGCGCGTCATTATCGCGCGGCGGTTGCTCTCCTGCCGTTCGCCCTCGAGCCGGTCGAGCATCTGGTCGAAGCCCTGGATCACGTGGCGAACCTCCGTTCCGCCGCTGATCCGCAGGCGGCTCCCTGGTTGAAGGAGGTCGATCGTCCGCATCGCGTGCACGAGGCGGGCGAGCGGACGGAAGCTGAGCCGAAGCAGGATCGCGTTGGCAATCACGATCACGGACACGCCGAGGCCGAGCACGATCGCCTCGCGGACAGCGATCGGATAGGGCACCGTCGCCGGCGTAAGCGCCAAGGCAAGTGTCGCCGTGGCCAGCACCGCCCCGTTAATCAGGACGACGCGCGCGTAGAGCGAAAGTCGGCGGTAACCCGGCTCGGGGCGCAGGAGCCGCCGCGGGCCCGTCAACCAAAGCTGCGGGCGTGAGGGCACGGCTCGAGGTTTGACTTCTGCACGCGGCGCCGCTGAGCTCACCTCCTTGATCGTCGTATCCCGCGGTTGCGCGCGGCTATGGGTGGCAATGCGCATCTTGTCTGGATTATCCACTTCTGTCTTTCAACAACGCCGTAGGCTGGATCCTGCTCGTGGTCGACGCTGTCGACGAGCGGGACGGCGCTCCGAAGATCAGTGGCAGCACCCACAGTCAAGGGGGAAGAAATCGGCGAGCCTTGGGACATGACCAATATCGCGACGCCAAGCACGGGGCCGGCGCATGTGACCGACCGACTCTCCCGCGACAGCACGCACGAGCGGAAGCGACGGGCAAACCACTACATGCGGCACGGGCTGCGCCGACTCGATCCCAACGAGGCGATCCCGTTCTTCTGCGAGTGCGGCCGTCCTGAGTGCTTCGCCGCTGTGTGGCTGACGGGCCTGGCATACGACCAGCTGCGTGGTACCTCTGCGGCGCGTATCCTCAGCCCCGCGCACAGGAAACGCACAGCCGCTTGATCAGGGCGTGTCGGCTGAGCGCCGGGAGGGTCGCGTCGCGCGGGGTCGGCCCGGAATCATGCTCGACCGGCTGCGCGACACCGCGAGGAGCAGGACCTCACCTTCGGCCTCGACCCGGCCACGCACAGCCGCTGCACGCGAGCGGGTGGCCACGCCGGAAGTCCAGGACGGGCAGTCAGCGCAACCAAGTGCAACCGGGGCTGGGGCGACGGTGCGCGCCCGGCTGCTCCGGCTCGGATGAACAACGAGCAGGCTCACCCGCGCTCGGGGTGAGCCTGCCCTTGCTGGCGATCAGGCTGGCAGGCAGCCTGAAGGTTCCGCCCGAACGGGACCCCTGACTCCTCCTAGCTCAGGATCCCCCGATCGACGAAGGCCTGCCTGACGATCAGCGCGTCGGCTGCGCCGTAGAGCTGCTGCGCCGCGGCGACCGTGCTGTCCGCGAGGTCGGGCATCGACGTCCCCGGGAAGTCGAACGACCCCTCCAGGATGATCGTGTCGGCCTCGACGTTGCCGAGGGCCTGGCGGATGTCCCAGAGCGCCCGCGACCAGATCTGGCCGTCGTGGTGGACCTCGCCGCTCAGGTCATCCGGGTAGTGCAGATCCTCATCGACCCGACGAAGGCAGTGCGGAACCTCTCTCGTGTACGAGGTCGAGTCCCAGTCGGCAACACACGGCAACGGCTCCAGCTCGGGCACGCCAAGGCTCTGCGCAACCACGTCGGAGACGGTGACGGCCCAGTAGTCCGCGAAGCCCTCGCTGATCGCCCCCGCCTCCTCCGAGGCGAAGCTGAAGTTCTGCGCGAAGTGGATCGCATGCCCGTACTCATGGAGGATCACCTCGGCGTCCTCGGCGTCGTCGACGCCGCCCTTCCCGAAGCGAAGCTCGTTCTTCGGATGGTCGGTCGAGAACGAGTTGTCCACGCCCCACTGGTTGATCCGCACGCGCTGGGGCCGATTGTCGATCGCCCGGCGCGTCTCGCCGAAGCCGAGGCTGTGGATGTACGTCTGCGCCTCGGTGATCCAGTAGTACGCCATCACCTGCTCGAACTCGTCCGCATGCCTCCTGTACTGGAACGTGTTGGTCGGCGAGTACGCGAGATTGCCGGTCGAGCTGTAGATGTCCGCGTAGTCGCCGCGCAGATGGCCGCTGCCGTCGAGATGCGTGAGCTCGACGTCGTAGTAGGCAGCGGCCGGAACCGCGGCGTCCGAGTCCTTCTGGTCGGTAAGCGACTCGTCGCCGAGGCTCTGGACCGGGTTCGAGACGAACACCGAGCCGACCCCGGTCGAGCCGGCCCCCGGCTGCGCCGAGGCGACAGTGGCGAGTACGAGGCCCACGGCAAACGTGGTGCCGAGGGCGAGGATGCCGCTTCGCAAGATTGACCTCCCCTGAGTAGTGGCCCGGAGAAAAGCCTATATCGCTTTTGGATGCGACTGCGGCCCCTGGGATCTGCGCGGGATGCGGTCATGGTTCTCGTCGCGGCCCCCGGCTGCCAACTGTTCCGAGCGTAAGCAGGCCAGCTTGTCTGCGCAGCGCGCGCACCTCGAACGGAGCCGACCTTCACCCCGACGGGCCTCGGTACTTCTCCGCACGCGAAAGTAGGGCCGACGCGGATGCCGCCGACTCGGACGCGAGTGATCGTAGATCTGCGATCAACGATGAGCCCGAGATTCGGGCTCGAGGAGGCGAATTCGATGAACTGCTTCGAGTGCGCGAAAGTGAACGACACAGTCGCCGCCGTCGGTGCCTGCCAGCACTGCGGCGTCGGCCTCTGCCTCGACCACCTGATCGAGGCCCAGGACTTCACGGTCGGCGGCACCCACTACGCCTGCGGGCACGACCTGCCCGCGACCAAGCCGCTTAGAGGAGTCCCGGCCGGCATCGCTGCTGCAGCGCGTCATCACACGGCCGGCAGCGTCTCGTGACGCTGACGGCCGAGCTGACGCTCGAGGAGCAGGTCGCGCTTCTGGCGAAAGCAATCGGCCATCCTGCTCGTGTGCGGATCATGCGGCTGCTGCTCGGCCAGGACGCCTGCTACTGCGGCCAGCTCGTCGACGAGCTTGCGCTCGCACAGGCGACCGTGTCACAGCACCTGAAGGTCCTGCGGGACGCCGGCCTGATCGTGGGCGAGATCGAGGGCCCGCGCATCTGCTACTGGGCGAGCCGCGAACGGCTGGACACGCTGCACGAGCTCGTCGGCGACATCCTCGAGGAGGCGGTGGAGGAGGTGGACACCATTGGCTGCGACTGAGACTGCGCGGCGCCCGGCTACCGCACGGGCTCCAGAGCACGTCACCGTCCTGGCCAAGCTGTCGACGCTCGACCGCTTCCTGCCGCTCTGGATCGGGCTTGCGATGGCCGTCGGGCTCGGGCTCGGGCGGCTGATCCCGTCGCTCAACGACGCGCTCCACGGGCTCCAGGTCGGCACGGTGTCGCTGCCGATCGCCCTCGGCCTCCTGCTGATGATGTACCCGGTGCTCGCGAAGGTGCGCTACGAGGAGCTCGGCCGGGTGAAGCACGACGGCGTCTCCGACCGCGCGTTCTTCGGCTGGTCGCTCTTCCTCTCTTGGATCGTCGGCCCGCTCTTCATGTTCACGCTCGCATGGCTCTTCCTCGCCGATCAGCCCGCCTACCGCACCGGCGTGATCATCGTCGGGCTCGCGCGCTGCATCGCGATGGTGCTGATCTGGAACGACATCGCGAGGGGCGATCGCGATCGCACCGCGCTGCTGGTCGTCTTCAACGCGCTCTTCCAGGTCGCCGCCTACTCGCTGCTCGGCTACTTCTACCTGACCGTGCTCCCAGGCTGGCTCGGCCTCGACACGCAGGGATTCGAGGTCGGCATCTGGGAGGTAGCGAAGACCGTGCTGATCTTCCTGGGAATCCCGCTCGCGGCCGGGTTCCTGACGCGCCGGATCGGACTGAAGCGCAAGGGCCGCGAGTGGTACGACACGCAGTTCCTGCCCCGGATCGGCCCGATCACGCTCTACGGTCTGCTGTTCACGATCGTCGTCCTGTTCGCGATCCAGGGCGAGAAAATCACTGCGGAGCCGGTCGACGTCGCCCGGATCGCGCTGCCGCTCCTCTGCTACTTCGGCGTCATGTGGGTGGCCGGCTTCGTGATCGGCAAGCTGGTCGGCCTCCCGTATCCGCAGACCGCGAGCATGGGCTTCACCGTCGCCTCGAATGACTTCGAGCTCGCGATCGCCGTAGCCGTCGGCGTCTTCGGCGCGACCTCCGGGGAGGCGCTCGCGGGAGTTGTCGGGCCGCTGATCGAGGTGCCGGTGCTGGTTGCTCTCGTCTACGTCGCATTGTGGGCGCGGAGATTCTGGCGCGACGACCAGCGCCTCGTTCCGGCCATCTCCGACTGAGCGCGGACCATTCGCTCACACGCCCGACGCGAGTCGGCATATGCTCGCGCGAACCCGCCGGATGGTAGTCGCGGAAAAAGGAGGTGGCTGAGGTGGACTTTTCATCGCTGCGGCTGCGCCTCGCAGCGGAGGCCCTCGGCACGTTTCTGTTCTTTTTCCTCGGTTTCAACGCGATCGCCGTTTCGGTCGACATCGGGGCCGGGGCAATCAGCGGCCTCGGGATCGCGTTCGCGTTCGGCCTGGGTCTCGCGCTTGCGATCACGGCGCTCGGACACCTCTCCGGCGGCCACTTCAACCCGGCCGTTTCGCTCGGGCTTGCCGCAGCCCGAAAATTTCCGCCGAAGGAAGTGGTCCCCTACTGGGCTGCCCAGCTAGTCGGAGGGTTCGTGGCCGTGCTCGCCGTGGCCGCGGTGTACTCGGGGCGTGCGGTCGACTCGCTCGACACTGCTCCTGGAGCCGGCATTTCGAGCGGAGGCGCGCTCGTGCTCGAGCTGATCGCGACCGGCCTGTTCGTGATCGTGATCTGCACGGTCGCGACGGACGACCGTGCGCCGTGGAAAGGCGTCATGGCGCCGCTGCTGATCGGGCTCTTCATCTTCACGGCGGCGGATGCGATCGGCCCTGCCTCGGGTGGCTCGTTCAACCCGGCGAGGTCACTCGACCCTGTGATCTACAACGGGGACTTCGGCGACGTCTGGATTTATCTGGTCGGGCCGATCGTCGGAGGAGCGGTCGGAGGAGCCATCTGGCTGCTGTTCGGCCCCGCTCGCGTGCACGAACCGGAGACGATCAGGGCGACCGGCGGCGTCCCGCAAAGCGACGCGCCGTCCGAGCGTCGCTAACCGCTCCTATCAGCGGGCCGGATCGTTGCCGCCCTGGCGGGGCTCACGTCGAAGCTTTGCCTTGCGCTCCCGTCGTACGTGGAGGGCCGCCTGCGGTACGGCTGCGATCGCGAGCACCACCAAGATGATCCGGATCGGGCGCAGCAAGAGGGTCGCCAGTATCCCGACGAGGGGGATCGCAGGCGGTTCAGACATTGGTTGACCCCTTCTGCTCGGCGGCGAGCCGCTCGGCCCGCTGCTTGATCCCGTACAGCATCTTGCGTTCCATGATGAGTGAGCCGGGCTCCATCGGGATCATCCCGATCTTGTCCTTCAGCCTGGGCAACCGGAAGCGATTGCGGCTGATCAGCCGCGTCCGGCCGTCCCGCTCCTCGAGCACGAATGTCCAGACCCAGTTTCCGTCCGCGGACTGGGTCACGAGCACGTGCTCGGGCTCGACGATCTTGAAGCTCATCTTGTTCGTGCCATAGCCGAAACCGTCGCCGACTCGTGGGTGCTGGTATTCGGGCAGGACGCGGTCGGCGCTGTGCATGTTGAGGCCGAGCAGATTCTCGATCCGGTCGTATGTGTAGGCGCCGCCACGAGGGAAGGGCCCCATCTGGGCGATCCACGGCCAGACAGCCGAACGCGGTGCGTCGATCGTGACCGCACGTGTCGCGACGCCGTCGGCGTTTTCGAGCAGTTCGTCGCCTGGCAGCCGCGCCGCGGCCTCGTCCGCGGCCGCGCCCCAGGTCAGGATCGGCTGCCGCAGGAACCTCCGGTACAGGAAGGCGGCCGCGGCGGTCACCGTCGCGGTGCGTGCGAGCGTCTTGAGTCTCATCTCGGACCTCCTCGTCGAGCTCGTAGTTCAGTCCTGCCACGGGCCGGACGATCGCAAAGGTAGGTCGGCGACGGTTGCGGCGTGCATCTGTCGCTTCTCGCAGGCCTCCTCAGTCCTGAGGAGCGGTTCTACGCGGCGCCAGGCTCGGACGTCGATCGCGGCCGAGCCTTCTCGCCCAGCTGCCGCTTCGCCAGCACGATGCCGGCGTGCCAGCCGGGGGCGCGCCCGCGCTGCGGGAGGCGAACCGAGTCGACATCGAGGCCGCTGCGCGCGATCAGCCAAGAGATGAACGAGTTCGAGTTCCACATCTCGCCGGTCCGCAGTTCGTCGCGGCCCCAGACCGGCGTGGGCATTTCCGGCACCAGTTCGAGTAGCCGTCGCGCCTGTTCAGTGCCCTCGCTCAGGCGCTGCGGGCTCTCGACCGCCTCGGCAACGTCAGGGATGACGCCGTCGCGCCAGCGACGGACCTCGTAGCGGAAGAGCCGGAGGCGGCCGGCTGCACCGATGCCGACCGGGCCTTCGGCGACGACCCCTCGCTCTCCGCTTGTGCCCCATGCCGGCGCCTGCTCGATGACGAACCGGCCCTCGGGCACACGCACTTCGAGTGCCGAGTGGTAGAGATCGGCGCGGTCCCGATGCTGCAGGCGCGCCGCAAGCGCTTCGAACACGAGCCCGTTCAGGCGCACCGAGTGCCCACCGGCGCCCAGCGGCAGCCAATAGAGGTCAACGGCCGACATCGCCTACAAGCAGTACCCGCAAGTGATCGTTCGCGATCGTGGCTGCCCGCCGGGTCGGGGTGCTAGGAACGTAGAAAACCGCGGCCCGAATGCATTCCATCGTGGACGTGCGATGCGCGGCTTCCGGTCACGACGACCGTACCCCCGCGGCTGGGGCCGGCTGCCTGGGCACAGTTCCTGCTGATCATCCACCGGGCCGCAAGGGCGGCAAGCGGCGGGAGACGGGAGCGACGGGACTCGAACCCGCGACCTCCGGATCGCCCGGTGGCGAGTAACCGCGCGTGCCCGCCACTGACCGGCTTTGGCGCTCCCTCGGTGTTCCGTTACCGCCGCTCGGCGTCGCCGTTGTTCGCGCCTGGTTCCACGACTCCCGCCTGATAGGCGAGGACGACCGCCTGCACCCGGTCACGGAGGTCGAGCTTCTGGAGTATGTGCGTGATGTGCGTCTTGACGGTTGTCTCGCTGATGTAGAGCTCTTGCCCGATCTCGGCATTCGAGAGGCCGCGCGCGATCAGGCGAAACACATCGAGCTCGCGCTCGCTGAGATCGTCGAGCTGTGCTGGAGTCGTGTGCTGTGGAATGCGCGTGAACTGTTTGATCACGCGTTTGGTCACCGCGGGAGAGAGAAGCGCATCTCCGCCGGCGACCGTGCGAATCGCGGCGAGCAGTTGTTCGGGCGGTTCGTCTTTCAGCACGAAGCCGCTGGCGCCCGCGCGGAGCGCCTCGTAGACGTATTCGTCGAGGTCGAAGGTCGTCAGGATCAGGATCCGCGCAGCGCCGTCGGCGGCGAGGATCCGGCGCGTCGCCTGGAGGCCGTCGAGTTCCGGCATGCGGATATCCATCAGCACTACGGTCGGGTGAAAGCGGGCTGCCTTGTCGACAGCCTCGAGCCCGTTGCTCGCCTCGGCGACGACTTCGATGTCGTCTTCGCTCGAGAGAAGCATGCGGAAGCCGGCACGCACCATCGACTGGTCGTCCGCGATGAGGACGCGAGTCGTCATCGCCGGTCGCTGCTGAGGGGGAGGCGTGTGCTGAGGAGGAACCCGCTCCCGTTCGCGGTGCCCGCGCTCATCTCGCCGCCGTAGATCTTGACGCGTTCGCGGATGCCGACCAGGCCATGCCCGAGGCCGTCGCTCGCCGAGTTGCCCTGGCCGTCGTCCCGGACCTCGATTTGCAGCTCGTCGGGCCGGTAACGGACGGTCACGTCGGCGTTGGCGGCGCGCGCATGCTTGAGCGCGTTGGTCAGGCCTTCCTGGACGATTCGATAGGCGGAGAGGTCGACTCCGCGTGGGAGCTCGACGGGCTCGCCGTCGACGTGCAATTCGACGGGCAGGCCGGCCTGCCCGATCTGCTGCAGCAGAAGATCGAGGCCGTCGAGCCCAGGCTGCGGGGTGAACTCGGGTTCGTCCCCGTCGTTGCGCATGGCGCCCAGGAGGCCACGCATCTCGGCGAGCGCGGTGCGGCCGGCCTGTTCGACGTTCCTGAGCGCGTCACCGTCCTCGGCCAGCGTCTCGGGGAGCTTGTGCCTGACCGCGCCTACCTGGAGCACCATCACGCTGACGGCGTGGGCGACGACGTCATGCAGCTCGCGCGCGATCCGCACACGCTCCTCCGCCACCGCGATGCGCGCCGCCGCGTCCCGGTCTCGCTCGGCCTGGTCCGCGCGGACCTCCGCTGCCTCGGCCTGCTCGACGCGCTCGCGGAGCGCGAATCCCGCCACCCAGGCGATCGCGAACTCGAGCGGGATGAAGATCATCTCGGCGACCGAGTGTCCCGGAATCTTGTAGACGACGGTTGTCGGACAGGCGACAACGAAGACCAAGCCCAGCGCCGATTGCACTGGAGCCCGCAGGTTCCCCAGCAGGAACGCCGATACGAGCCCGAGCACGAAGAGGCTGATCGCGAACGGGACCAGCCGCCAGTCGACGAACGAGATAACGGCTGTCAGCAGAAAGTACGCCGCGGGGGCAAAGGGAAGCCACCGCCGCGAGACGATCGGAAGCGCAAGGGCCGCGATCGCCGGGAGCACGAACCACAGCGTCGTCTGGGGCGCATCCGGCAGGTTGCGTCCGACCAGGACTTCGAGCATCGCCGTGATCGCCAGGAGCCCGATCAGCAGGTCGAACATGTCCGTACGGGAGAGGTGCGGGATCCGCCTCACGTGTTGAAGGTACTCCACGCGCCCGTGCACCGCCTCCTACCTGGGTAGGACACGAGATCGGCTGCTGGTAGGAGCCTCGCCAAGACTCCGCGACGATGATCTTCAGCTGCCGGGCTTCTAGCGTCGAACGAACCCGACTCGACGAAAGGAAGCGATGGAAGCCCCGAGAACCAGAGCGTTCGGCCCGGCGCGAGTCGTTGCCCTTGCGGCCATCTGCCTCGCCGCACTGGGCCTTGCGTATCTCCATTTCAGTAGCGGCACTGACGCGGTCTCCGTGCCTTCCGCGGCGCACGCCGGCCAGTTGAAGCTGCACGCGTGCCACTACGCCACCGAGGAAGGAAGCTACCGTGCGGACTGCGGCGCGCTGGTCGTGCCGGAGAATCGTGCCGACCCGCAGTCACGACTGATCGCGCTGCCGGTGACTCGGATTCGTGCGCGCGCGGCGAACCCCGATGTCCCGCTCTTCCGCCTCGAGGGCGGACCTGGCAAGACCAACATGCAGTTCAAGGACGCGAGCCGGTTCGCCGACCGCCGTGACGTCGTCCTCGTCGGTTACCGAGGCGTGGACGGCTCGGTCCGGCTCGACTGTCCGGAGGTCGAGTCGGCGCTCAAACGCTCGACCGATCTGCTCGCCGAGAAGTCCTTCCGGGCCTACGGGGACGCCTACCGGTCCTGCGCGCAGCGCTTGACCGACGACGGCCTCGATCTCGCGCAGTACGGGCTCGCGCGGCAGGTCGACGATCTCGAGGCGGCGCGCAAGGCGCTCGGCTACAAACGCATCGACCTCGTCAGCGAGAGCGCGGGGACACGCACGGCGATGATCTACTCCTGGCGCTACCCGAAGAGCATCCACCGCTCGGTGATGATCGCCGTGAACCCGCCCGGGAACTTCCTCTGGAACCCGAAGGCGACCGACGAGCAGATCCGCAGGTATTCCGCCCTCTGCGCCGAGGACGACGGCTGCCGCAACCGGAGCGACAACCTCGCCGCGTCGATCAGGCGTGCCGCCGCCGACGTGCCCGACCACTGGCTCTTCCTGCCGATCAAGAAGGGCAACGCGCAGATCGCCTCCTTCTACGGGTTGATGGAATCGACGTCGGAGGCGGCGCCGCTTTCGGCGCCCATCACGCTGGACGCCTTGCTCTCCGCAGATCACGGTGACGCGAGCGGGTTCTGGTTCCAGTCGCTGCTCGCGGATCTCGCCTTCCCGACCTCCTTCGTTTGGGGCCAGATGGCGGCCGCCGGGCGCGCCGATGCCGATACGGCAAAGCGCTACTTCTCCACACGCGACCACCGCGGCGAGTCGATCCTCGGCGACCCGGGCACCCGTTTCATCTGGGGCGACGGCGAGCTGGCGCGGGCATGGCCGGCCAACGTGAACGAGCACGAATACGCCCACGTGCGAACGTCGAACGTGAGCACGCTGCTGATCGGCGGGGCACTCGACTTCGCGACGCCGCCGCAGATCGCGACCAAGGAGCTCCTCCCGTATCTCCCGAACGGCCACCAGGTCGTGCTGGCCGGGCTCGGGCACACGACCTCCTTCTGGACGGAACAGCCGCAAGCAAGTAGCCACCTGATCAACACCTTCCTCGACAGCGGCCGGATCGACCGCTCGCTCTACAAGCCGATCGAGGTCGACTTCACACCTGATGTCACGCAGCCGGCGCTCGGCAAGGGGATCGCCGGAGCGATGGTCGGTCTCGGGCTGCTCACAGTGCTCTCGCTGCTGGCGATGGCTTGGCGAGTGCACAACCGAGGACGAATCGGACGCAAGGCCGGCGCAGCACTGCGGTCGCTGTATCCGATCGTGCTCGGTCTCGGCGGTTGGCTCCTCGGCGTGCTGATCGTCATCACGACGATGCCCGGGACCCCGCTCGACGACGAGCTGCTCGCCGCTTTCTCGGTGGGTGTGCCCGTCGGGTTGGGCGTCTACCTCGCCTGGATGCACCGCGGCTGGGCCTCCCAGACCAAGGCCACCGGATTCGCTGCGGCGGTAGGCGGCGCCCTCGTAGGTGCCTGGCTGGGGTTCCACGCCACCGACGGGCTCCTTGCGCTCGTCACCTCGATCGTCGGAGCGACGGTCGGTGGAAACGTGACCCTGCTCGGCCTCGATATCGCATGGGATCGGCAGGTTCGCGACCGCTTCGCCAGCCGTCGGGAAACGCTGGAGGCGCATCTCTCGACCGGTTGAGGCAGGGGCGAAGCTCGTTTCGCTGCGCCTCACACGGCACGACTCAGTCGACTCGCCTCCTACCTGAGTAGGAGGCGAGTCGTCGCCTGGTACGAGCTCTCATTCCGACCTGGCTCCGACGACCTGCGTTGGACGCGGTCGTAGCGTCGCAGGTGTTGTCGATGCAAGGAGGAACGCATGTCTCGCGCAACACAGAACCTCAACCTCGCGGCCCGCATGGGCCGCTGGAGCGCCGCTCACTGGAAGACCGCCACCTTCGGCTGGCTTGCGCTGGTGTTGCTCGCGTTCGCCGTCGGCGGCCAGGTCGGCACGAAGCAAGCCGATCCGAACAGGGCAGGTCCAGGCGAGTCGGGCCGCATGGATCGCCTACTGGACGCCGGCTTCAAGGTGCCCGCGAGCGAGAGCGTGCTGATCCAGAGCCGTTCGGCTCGGGCGGGGTCGCCTGCCTTCGACGCGGCAGTCGCAGACGTGGTCACGGGACTCTCGAAGGTGACGGCTGTGCAGAACGTCCGCTCGCCGCTCGACCCGGCCAACTCAGCCCAGATCGCAAAGGGCGGGCGGGCCGCGCTCGTCGAGTTCGAGATCCGCGGCGACCCCACGAAGGCAGTGGACAAGCTCGGTCCGGTGCTCAAAGGCGTCGGCGACGCACAACGTGCCCATCCAGCCTTCTTCGTCGGAGAGTTCGGCGGTGCGAGCGCGGCGAAAGCGGTCGACACCGCCTTCGCGAACGACCTCAAGAGCGCGGGCGTGTTCTCCGTGCCGCTCACGCTGATCATCCTCGTGATCGCGTTCGGCGCGCTCGTGGCCGCGGGCATCCCGTTGCTGCTGGCGCTCACGGCCGTGTTCGCGACCTTCGGGCTGGCGGCTCTGCCGAGTCACCTGCTCCCTCTGGCACCGGAAGCGTTCGCCGTCGTGCTCCTGGTCGGGCTCGCGGTCGGCGTCGACTACTCGATGTTCTACCTCCGGCGCGAACGAGAGGAACGGGCTGCCGGGAAGAGCGAGAGCGCAGCGCTCGAGGCCGCAGCTGCCACCTCAGGCCGCTCGGTGCTCATCTCAGGCCTGACGGTGATGGTGGCGATGGCCGGCCTGTTCCTGACCGGCGACGCGACCTTCGCGTCCTTCGGCTACGCGACGATGATCGTGGTTGCTGTCGCGATGGTCGGCTCGCTGACCGTTCTCCCTGCGTTGCTCTCGAAGCTGGGCGACCGCGTCGACCGGCTGCACGTTCCGTTCGTCGGCCGGCTGCGCCGCGACAACGGCCAAGGCCGCGTGTGGGGAGCGATCGTCGAGCGCGTCCTGCGCCGGCCGCTGCTGTCCGCATTGGTCTCTGGCGGACTGTTGCTGGCGCTCGCCGCGCCCGCCCTACAGCTGCGAATGGCGACTCCGGGTCCCGACACGTTCCCGAAGTCCCTGACCGTCGTGAAGACCTACGACCGCATGCAACAGGCGTTCCCGGGCGAGGCGCTGCCGGCCTACGCCGTCGTGGAGGCGCCGAATGTCAATGCGCCGGCCGTCCGTCAGGCGATCGCACGGCTGAAGGTGGCGGCGCTCGCTACCGGCCGCGCACGCGGGCCGATCACGGTCGACACCAACACCGAAGGCACGATCGCGAACATCACCATCCCGATCCTCGGCAAAGGAACCGACGCCCAGTCGAATGCCAGTCTGGCGGCCCTGCGCAAGGACGTTCTTCCCCAGACCGTCGGCGCGCTCCCGAACGTGCAGACGGGCGTGACCGGGCTCACGGCTGAGTGGAAGGACGCGAAGGACGAGTTGCAGTCGAAGCTGCCGCTGGTGGTCGCCTTCGTCCTCCTCCTGGCGTTCGCGCTGATGCTGGTCGCGTTCCGCTCGATCGTGGTCGCGATCAAGGCGATCGTGCTGAATCTGCTCTCGGTCGCGGCCGCCTACGGCGTGCTGGTGATCGTTTTCCAGTACGGCATCGGCAAGGGCTTCCTCGGCTTCAGCTCCACGGCCGGGATCGATCCCGTGACGCCGCTGCTCCTGTTCGTGATCCTGTTCGGGCTCTCGATGGACTACCACGTCTTCATCGTCAGCCGGATCAGAGAAACGTTCGACGGCGGAGCCAGCATGGACGACGCGATCTCGCACGGGATCAAGTCCACCGCCGGCGTGGTCACGAGCGCCGCGGTCGTGATGGTCGCCGTCTTCTCGATCTTCGCGACCCTTTCGATGCTGATCTTCAAGCAGTTCGGCGTCGGGCTCGCGGCGGCGATCCTGATCGACGCAACGCTCGTTCGCGGCGTTCTGCTGCCGGCCACGATGAAGCTGCTCGGCGAACGAAACTGGTACCTGCCCCGCTGGCTCGAGTGGCTCCCGCGCCTCGATTCGGACAACCGCGAGGTCGCGCCGGAAGCGAGGCCGGTTCCTACGGCCGGGTAACTCCGTAAACGCTGGGGCGTTCTCGCGTTCGGCGAGAGCGCCCCGGCTTCCCACGCGTGTGGGAGCCGTTGACGCCCGGTCACTTTATGTGGCGCCGGCCCGCCGAATCGCGAGCGATGTGGACACCGCACGAACGGCTTGAAACCGTGGCCCCAGAGCGTTCCGGACCGCTTTTTGCTCGTTTCGGCCCCCTCGAACGCGCACTTGTGTAGCCGCGTCCGATTTGCGTCTAGCCTGACAACAGAACCTACCTATCTACAGCGACTTTAGCGGGAGCGACGGGACTCGAACCCGCGACCTCCGGCGTGACAGGCCGGTCTTGGGTGGATGCGGTCTCTTCCTCGTCCCGCAGTGTGAGCCACGTGAGGCCGCTGTGCGTGCCTTGGGAATGAACCGTCCGCGCGTGTACGGCGGCGCCGGTCTGGCGCCCGCTGCTGGCTTGATCAGGAGCCTGTCCGCCTCATCGGCGTGACTCATTACCGTCCTGCGGCGCCGTCCGCACCGCGCGCGGGCGGCACTCGCCAGCGAGACGCTCGCGCTGCCGCGTGCAGGTCAGCGGCGAGAGGCGCTGCGGCGGCTGCTGCTCGCTCGTCGCAGCGCCGTCGACGTCCGCCGCGAAGCACTGACGCAACTGCGCGCCGTCATCGTCACGGCCCCGGAGCCGCTCCGCGACGAGCTCCGCCGCCTGCCCGAGAGTAAACTGCTCGAGCGCTGCAGCCGCTTGCGCCGCACAACCGCCAGCGCCGACGAGCTCGCGACCCGGCTCGTGCTGCGTAGCCTCGCCCGCCGCGTCCGGGCGGCCACCGTCGAAGCTGCCCAGCTCGAGCACGAACTCCTCGCCCACGTGCGCGGACTCGCCCCGGCGCTGCTCGACGAGCCGGGCATCGGGCCGATCGTCGCCGCCCAGCTGATCGTCGCCTGGTCGCACCGCGGCCGCCTGCGCTCCGAGGCCTGCTTTGCCCGGCTCGCCGGCGTCGCGCCGGTCCCTGCCTCGAGCGGCCAGACGCAACGGCACCGGCTCAGCCGCGGCGGCGACCGCCAGCCGAACCCCGCCCTCCACACGATCGTGCTCCACCCCCGGCGCAACCGATCGGTTGGATCCGCCCGAGGTTTACATCGTAGCTCGTTGTAAATGAACCCTGAAGAGAAGAGAGCGAGGGAGGACGAGACTGATGGGAGAGCTGGTTGCGGACTTCGTCCTGAAGCGCCTCCGCGAGTGGGGCATCCACCGCGTCTATCGGCTACCCGGGCGACGGGATCAACGGATTTCTCGGCGCCTTCGACCGCGTCGAGGAGGACCCCGAGTTCATCCAGGCGCGGCACGAGGAGATGGCGGCGTTCATGGCCTGCGCCCACGCGAAGTTCACCGGCGAGATCGGCTGCTGCATCGCGACCTCGGGCCCGGGCGCGATCCACCTGCTGAACGGCCTCTACGACGCGAAGCTCGACCACCAGCCGGTGCTGGCGCTCGTCGGCCAGCAGAAGCGCTATCTCGATGGGCGCGCACTACCAGCAGGAGGTCGACCTGCAGAACGCTCTTCAAGGACGTCTCGATCTTCTGCAACACCTGCGCGCACCCGGCGCAGGCGCGGCACCTGATCGACCGCGGCGATCCGCAGCGCGCTCGCCGAGCGCGGCGTCGCGACGATCATCTTCCCGGCACGACGTGCAGGAGGACGGACGCGATGGAGTCGCCGCCGCGGACGCACGGCGCCGTCTACTCCTCGATCGGCTACTCGCGAGCCGCGCATCCTGCCGAAGGAGTCCGACCTCGACCGCGCGGCCGAGATCCTCAACGAGTCGGAGAAGGTCGCGATCCTGATCGGCCAGGGCGCGCAGGAGGCCGCCGACGAGGTCGTCGAGGTCGCCGAGCTGCTCGGCGCCGGCGTCGCGAAGGCGCTGCTCGGCCGCGCCGCGCTGCCGGACGACCTGCCCTTCGTCACCGGCCCGATCGGCCTGCTCGGCTCGAAGCCGCGCAACGAGATGGTCGATGGGCTGCGACATGCCTGTTCATGATCGGCACGAGCTTCCCGTACGCCGAGTGGCTGCCGAAGGAGGGGCAGGCGCAAGTGCGTCGAGATCGACATCGACGCGCGGATGATCGGCATCCGCTACCCGGCCGACGTCCACCTGTCGGCGACTCGAAGGAGACGCTGCAGGCGCTGATCCCGCTGCTCGAGCGCAAGGAGGACCGCTCCTGGCGCGAGGAGATCGAGGAGAACGTCGCGGAGTGGTGGGAGATCCTCGACGAGCGCGCGCACGAGGAGATGGACCCGATGAACCCCGCAGCGCGTGCTCTGGGAGCTCGAGCGACGCGCTCCCCGACGACGCGATCGTCACCGCCGACTCCGGCTCGTCGACGAACTGGTGGGCGCGCGAGCTGAAGCTGCGCAAGGGGATGAAGGCGTCGCTCTCGGGCACGCTCGCGACGATGGGGCCCGGGACCCCGTACGCGATCGCCGCGAAGTTCGCCTATCCCGGAGCGCGCGGTGGTCGCGATCGTCGGCGACGGCGCGTTCCAGATGAACGGGATGAACGAGCTGATCACCGTCAAGCGCTACTGGGACTCGCACCTGAAGCAGGGCGGACGCGCCGCTCGTCTTCTGCGTCTTCAACAACCAGGACCTGAACCAGGTGACCTGGGAGCAGCGCGTGCTCGCCGGCGACCCGCGCAACCCGGCGACCCAGCAGATCCCCGACTTCCCCTACGCGAAGTACGCGCGAGCTCGTCGGCTTCAAGGGCATCCGCTGCGACGGACGCCGAGCAGGTCGCCGAGCATGTGGCGCGAGGCGCTCTCGACGACCGACCGGCCGGTCGATCTTCGAGGTCGTCACCGACCGCGAGTGCCCGCCGCTGCCGCCGCACATCAAGCTGCAAGCAGGCGCAGAAGATGGCGAAGGCGCATCGCCGAGCGGCGACGAGGACCGCGTCGGGATGATGGAGAAGTCGCTCGAAGGGCAAGCTCGCAGGAGTTCAAGGAGTCGCTCACGCTCGTGAGCGTTGCCGCACAGTGAGTGCGCCGCGAGACTCTGCCGTCGGACAGGCCCGCAGAGTGTGCCGACCGCTACCGCGGCGGGAATGCACGCGCGGCGATCGCGTCGACGATCGACCGCCGCGCGCTGACCGCCGACCTGCGCCGCGACGTCGAGGGCGAGGTGCGCTTCGACACCGCGCACGCGCGCGCTCTACGCGACCGACGCGTCGAACTTCCGCCAGCCGCCGATCGGCGTCGTCGATCCCGAAGACGCTCGACGACGTCGTCGCCGACCCACCGCGTCTGCCACGAGCACGGCGCGCCGATGCTCGCCGCGCGGCTGCGGCACGAGCCTCTCCGGCGAGACCGTCAACTACGCGGTCGTCATCGACTTCACCAAGTACCTGCACGACTTCGACGACCCCGACCTCGACGACGAAGACCGTCGTCTGCCGGCCCGGGCGCGATCAACGAGAAGGTCAACGAGCACACCGGCAAGTGGGGCTGGATCTTCGGGCCCGACCCGTCGACGCACAGCTACTGCGCGATCGGCGGCAACATCGGCAACAACTCCTGCGGCATCCACTCGGTCCAGTCGCAGTTCTACGGGCACGGGCCGCGCACCTCGGACAACGTCCACTCGCTCGAGATCGTCACCTACGACGGCGCTGCGCATGTGGGTCGGCGAGACGAGCGAGGAGGAGCTCGACGCGATCATCGACGGCGGCGGGCGGCGCGGGCAGATCTACGCGCGACCTCCGCGACCTGACGCGCCGCTACGAGCACGCTGATCCGCGAGCGCTTCCCCTCGCCGCAGCAGCTGCCGCGGCGCGTCTCGGGCTACAACCTCGACGAGCTGCTGCCCGAGAACGGCTTCAACGTCGCGCGCGCGCTCGTCGGCACCGAGGGCACGATCGCGACGACGCTGCAGGCCCGGCTCAAGCTGACGCCGGCGATGCTCGAGCGCGCGCTCGTCGTCGTCTGCTTCCACGACATCTGCGAGGCGGGCCGGCAGGTGCCGTGGATCATGGAGCACAGGCCGATCGCGCTCGAGGCGATCGACCACCGCCTCTTCGAGCGACGAGCAGCAGCAGAACATGCACCCGTCGGCGCTCCGCGAGCTGCCCGCGAGCGACGCGAGCAGGCGGCCTGGCTGCTGGTCGAGTTCGGCGCCGACACGAAGGAGGAGGCCGACGAGCAGCGCGCGAGCAGCTTCGTCGCCGACGCGCAGGAAGCACGGGGTCGCCGACGACGAGCATCAGCATCTTCGAGCGACGAGCAGCAGGAGCAGCAGCTCTGGCAGGTGCGCGAGGGCGGGCTCGGCGCGACCGCCTTCCCGCCGGACGGCCACGACCACTGGCCCGGCTGGGAGGACTCCGCCGTGCCGCCCGAGCGGGTCGGCGACTACATGGCCGACCTGAAGAAGCTGTACGACAAGTACGGCTACCGCGGCGCGATGTACGGCCACATCGGCCAGGGCTGCGTCCACTCCCGGATCAACTTCGACCTGCGCACGCCGCAGGGGCTCGAAGAAGTACCGCGCGCTTCATGGAGGAGGCGGCCGACCTGTGTCGTCTCCTACGGCGGCTCGCTCTCGGGCGAGCACGGCGACGGCCAGCAGCGCGCGGAGCTGCTCGCGAAGCAGTACGGCGAGGAGATCGTCGAGGCGTTCCGCGAGTTCAAGCGGATCTGGGACCCGGACTGGAAGATGAACCCGGGCAAGGTCGTCGACCCGTACCGGCTCGACGAGAACCTCAAGCTCGGCGCCGACTACGAGCCCTGGCGGCCGGAGGTCAAGTTCGCCTACCCGGAGGACAAGGGCGACTTCGCGCACGCGACGCTCCGCTGCGTCGGCGTCGGCAAGTGCCGCCAGCCCGACGGGGCAGGACGTGATGTGCCCGAGCTTCATGGTCACGCGCGAGGAGAAGCACACGACGCGCGGCCGCGCGCGGCTGCTCTTCGAGATGCTGCAGGGCGAGGTCGTCGAGGACGGCTGGCAGTAGCGACGAGGTGATGGAGGCGCTCGACCTCTGCCTCGCCTGCAAGGGCTGCACGAACGACTGCCCGGTCAACGTCGACATGCCGACCTACAAGGCGGAGTTCCTCCACCACCGCTTCAAGGGCCGGCTGCGGCCGCGGCCGCGCCACGCCTACGCGTTCGGGCTGATCGACCAGGTGGCGCGGGTCGCGTCGCGCATGCCGGAGCTCGTCAACTTCCTCGCGCACACGCCGCCGTTCGAGCAGGCGCTCAAGCTCGCCGCCGACATGACGCAGCAGCGCGAGATGCCGGAGTTCGCGCCGCTGACGCTGCAGCAGTGGTTCCGCGAGCGCGGCGGGACGAAGAACCCGCACGGGCGCAAGGTCGTCCTCTTCCCGGACACGTTCAACAACTACTTCCACACCGACGTCGGCGTCGCCGCGGTCGAGGCGATCGAGGCCGCCGGCTGGCAGGTCGTCATGCCGCGAGGGCCACGTCTGCTGCGGCCGCCCGCTCTACGACTACGGCTTCCTCGACCTCGCCGAGCGGTACCTGCGCCGCGAACCTCGACGCAGCTGCGCGAGTGGTACCGCGACGGGGTGCCGATCGTCGGGATGGAGCCGAGCTGCCTCGCCGTCTTCAAGGACGAGCTGGTCGAAGCTGCTGCCGCACGACGACGACGCGAAGCGGCTCGCGCAGAACGCCTACCACTTCGCCGAGTTCTTCGAGAAGTTCGAGATCGAGCCGCCGCGGCTGAACCGCAAGGCGCTCGTCTGGGGCCACTGCCACCACAAGGCGACCGGCGGCATCGACCCCGAGCAGCAAGCTGCTCGAGCAGATGGGCGTCGAGGTCGAGACGTGCAGGCCGGCTGCTGCGGCCTCGCCGGCTCGTGGGGCTTCGAGGCCGGCCACTACGAGATCTCGATGCAGGCCGGCGAGCAGGGCCTGCTGCCGACGGTGCGCGAGCTGCCGCTCGACGAGCTCGTCGTCGCCAACGGCTTCTCCTGCAAGACGCAGATCGAGCAGGGCGACACCGGCCGCCGCGCGCTGCACGTCGCCCAGGTGATGAAGATGGCGCGCGAGCACGGGCCGGAAGGCGTTCGCGGGCCGCGGCCCGAGCGCGAGTACTACGAGGTGCGGCCGAAGCCGACGCTGCGAGCGCCGCGCCGCGCGGCTGGGCGCGCTCGCGCTCGCGGCCGGTGTGGCTACGGCCGGTGCCGCCGCCGCCGTGAGGAGCCTGCGGTGAGCCTGCTCGAGCAGGAGCTTGCGCACGCCCTCGAGCCCGTCCTCCGCGAGCTGCCCGGCTGACGCGTGGCCGCGACAGGTCACCCGCCGGCTAGGTGCGCTCACGGCGCGCGTCGACGGCTACGCGCCGATCGGCGACTACGCGGCGATCGGCGACGGCCGGACGGTGGCGCTCGTCGCCCGCGACGGCTCGATCGACTGGCTGCCGCTGCCGACGATCGACCAGGCGACCGTCTTCGGCGCGCTGCTCGACGCGGAGAAGGGCGGGTCGTTCCGGCTCGCGCCGGACGGCGAGACGGGGTCGAGCGCCGCTACGTCGAGGGGACGAACGTGCTCGAGACGACCTTCACGACCGAGGACCGGCACCGTCGTCGTGACCGACGCGCTCACACTCCAGGACGGCGGGCTGCTGCCGTGGGTGGAGCTCGTGCGCGGCGTGCGCTGCACGTCGGGCTCGGTGCGTGTGCGCTGGTCGGTCGAGCCGCGCTTCGGCTACGGCGCAGAGGAGACGCGCATTCGAGCTGGTCGGCGGCGTCCCCGTCGCGCTCGGCAAGCGCCTGCGGCTCGCCGTCCATGCGTGGGACGCGGGCTTCGCCGGCCACGCGAGCACTGCGGCCGGCGGTGCGGTCGACGCTCGGCGACGGCGACGAGGCGCTGATCGCCTGCGTCGCCACCGACGGCGAGCCGGTCCCGTCGCCGGAGCGCGAGGGGATCGAGATCCGGCTCGCCGGGACCTGCCGACTCCTGGCGGCGCTGGCTGAAGGGACAGAAGTACGACGGCCCGGCGCAGGACGTGGTCGAGCGGAGCGCGCTCGCGCTCAAGCTGCTCACCTACGCACCGTCCGGCGCGCTCGCGGCCGCGGCGACGACGGGCCTGCCGGAGAAGATCGGCGGCGAGCGCAACTACGACTACCGCTTCTGCTGGATCCGCGACACGGCGTTCGCGCTCGATGCGCTCTCCGGCCTCGGCTACCGCGAGCAGGTGCACGCGTCGCTCTCGTGGCTGCTCGGCGCGACGGAGCCGACGCACCCGCGCCTGCAGCCGCTCTACGGCCTCGACGGCTCGGTGCCGCGCCAGATCGAGGAGCTGCCGGTCGAGGGCTACCGCGGCTCGAGGCCGGTGCAGCGCGGCAACAGCGCGGCGACGCAGCTCCAGCTCGGCAACTACGGCGATCTCTTCGACACCGTCTGGCACTACGTCGAGCACGGCAACATCACTCGACCCGGAGACCGGGCGACGGCTCGCCGAGAACGCCGATTTCCTCTGCGAGATCTGGTGGAACGAGGACGCTGGTCTCTGGGAGCTCGGTGAACAGCGCAACTACACGAGCTCGAAGATGTCGTGCTGGCTCGCGCTCACCCGCGCGGCCGAGCTGGCGCTGAAGGCCAGATGCCGCGGGAGGGCATCGACCGCTGGCGCGAGACCGCGGAGCGGATCCGCGAGTACGTCGAGACGAAGTGCTGGTCCGACGAGAAGCAGCAGCTACACGTTCTATGCCGGCACGGACGACCTCGACTGCGCCGTCCTGCTCGGCTCGCAGTTCCGGTTCGTCGATCCAAGGGGGGAGCGCATCAACTCGACGATCGACGCGTCTGCGCCGGGAGCTCGGCGCGGGCGGGCCGCTGCTCTACCGCTACACGGGCATGGAGGGCCAGGAGGGCTGCTTCCTGGCGTGCTCGTTCTGGCTGGTGAGCGCGCTCGCGAATGCCGGCCGGGTCGATGAGGCCCGGGACGCGCTCGGATGAGCTGCTCGAGCTCGGGAACGACGTCGGCCTCTACTCGGAGGAGATCGACCCGACCTCGCACGAGTTCCTCGGCAACTTCCCGCAGGCACTCACGCACCTGTCACTGATCAGAGCCGCCTTCGCCGTGGCGGAGGCGGAAGGAAACGGAGGAGACGAATGAGCTACAACGGCAAGCCGGAGGTGGTGGTGATCACCGGCGCGACGAAGGGCGTCGGGCGCGCGATCGCGGAGCGCTTCGCGAAGGACGGCGCGCACATCGCGCTGCTCGCGCGCGGGCGCGAGGCGCTCGACGGCACCGCGAAGGAGGTCGAGCGGCTCGGCGGCAAGGCGCTGCCGCTGCCGACCGACGTCGCCGACTACGACGCCGTGGACGCGGCGGCCTCGGCGGCAGAGGACGCCTTCGGCGAGATCGACATCTGGATCAACGACGCCATGACGACGGTCTTCGCGTTCTTCGACGAGATCGAGCCGGACGAGTTCCGCCGCGCGACCGAGGTCACCTACCTCGGCGCCGTCTGGGGTACGCATGCGGCCCTCAAGCGGATGCTGCCACGCGATCGCGGCGCGATCGTCCAGGTCGGCTCGGCGATGGCCTACCGCGGGATCCCGCTCCAGTCGCCGTACTGCGGCGCGAAACACGCGCTCAAGGGCTTCTGGGAGTCGGTGCGGACGGAGCTGAAGCACAAGGGCGCGGACATCCACATGCCGATGGTCCAGCTGCCCGGCCTGAACACCCCGCAGTTCGACCACTGCCGCTCGAAGATGCCGAACAAGCCGATGCCGGTGCCGCCGATCTACCAGCCCGAGGTAGCGGCCGACGCCGTCCATCTCGCCGCGCACGATCGAGGCAGGCGCCAGGTCTTCGTCGGTGCGCCGACCTGGTACACGGTGATCGGCGAGCGCATCGCGCCGTGGCTCGGCGACTGGTACATGGCGAAGACGGGCGTCTCCGGGCAGCAGACGAAGCAGCCGATCGACCAGCCGCGGCAGGGCAACCTGTTCGAGCCCGTCGAGCAGGACCCCGGCGCGCACGGCGACTTCGACGACAAGGCGCACGCGCACAGCCCCACCCTCTGGGCGGCGAAGCACCGGCGGGCGCTCGCGACGGCGGCCGGGGCGGCCAGCGCTGTCACTGCGGCGGCCGCAGCGGTGTTGCGCACCTGATCCGGAGTGCGCCCGCTGCGCCTCTACCGCAGGGGCCTCGCGGCCACCGCCGCGCAGGTCGCGCTGCCCTACGGCTACACGCTCTCGATCTGGTCGTCGGGCGAGCTCGTGCGCCGCTACCACTCGCCGCCGAGCACCGCCGAGATCTTCCTGTTCATTCTCGGAGCCGCGGCGGCCTACGCCGTCCTCCGCATCGCCGGCGGGGAGATCGAGCGTGACACCTCGGGCACGGGAAAGGGGCACATCCTGCGCGCCGGCGTCATTCACGTCGTCGCCATCTTCGGCGGCGCGGGGGTGGGCGCTGCGCTCGCCCACGTGTCCGCACCGGCTGCGTGGCCGTTGACTGCGTGCGGCGCGACGGCGGCCTACCTCTCGGTTGTCGCTATCGAACAGGCTTTCGAAGTGCGCCGCAAGGAATGGGCCTAGTAGAAGACCTCCGGCCGACTTGGCCGGTCATCCTTCTCCGGGGATTACCGGCTACGGCCGGCTCCTTGCGGCGATTTCAGGCTGATTCTCGCGCGGGATCTGCGCGGGGTGAAAAGAAGCCGGCGGTCGTTATGTCAAAACAAGTACTGATTTGCAGGTCTTTACGGGAGCGACGGGACTCGAACCCGCGACCTCCGGCGTGACAGGCCGGTCTTGGCGGCTCTTGGCGGCGCCGGAGCGCGCTTTGATCCAGCGGTTGCGGGCATTGGCGGGTAATGGGCGGAAGCTTCCGGCGACCTCGTGCGGGATCTGCGCGAGGTAAGCGGTTGTCTGAATAGCGAACGGCGGGAGCGGAGGCCGTTCGACGCGCATCGTCGGACAGGTTCAGCGGCGAGCTATGAGCCGGCGATGGACGCTCGAGCGTCTCCGGCCGCACAAGGAAAACGTTCAGCTGCGGCGCGGCAGTACCCGGCTCAGCGCCGGGAGAAGCAGCCGGTCGTGAGGCTCAAACCGCGGCCGGTCCGACCTACCGCGGAAGAACCGACAGCTCGTGCCGGAGCAGAACAATCTCGATCTCCTTCGCTCGGTCACGCCGAGGGGAGAGCAGCAGCAGCTCCAGCAGCCCGCAGACGAGGACACGTGCCTCACCCGACCGCGGTTCTGCCCCCGCGGGGTCACCCTGCCAAAGAGCCTTACGGTTGAGGGCACGTTGCACCCCGCAGGTGCCAATGCTCGAGGGTCGAGTCGTTCACGGGGTCCTGGACCAGTCTCGGGTCTTTATGCCGGGTCGAGCATCTGGAGGGCGGTCTCGGCATCGACGGTCTCGAGCGGATAGCTCCAGCGGCGGGCGAGCCTGAGCGCCTCCTCGAGCTCGAGCCGGGCTTCGGTCGTGTCGTTCGCCGCGGCGTGGGCCTCGGCGAGGCAGGTGTAGGCAGCCGCGAGGCCGCGCGGGTCACCCCGCGAGCGAAAGTCCTCGACCGCTTCGGCAGCCGAGGTTTCGGCATCGTCGACGAGCCCTCCAGCAAGCTGGACGCGGGCGAGCCGGATGAGCGTCCAGCCTGCATCGAAGTTCCCCCTCAACTCGCGGTAGCGGTCCCGCGAGCGGGTCAGGTATCGAAGCGCGCTGTCGAGTTCGCCGCGGTGGAACCGCGCCACGCCCGTCAGCTCGTCGGTGAGATGGAGCCCTTCTTGGTGTCCGAGCTCGGCGAAGATCCGCCGCGCGCGTTCGATCGCCTGCTCGGCCTCGTCGTAGCGTTCCTCCGACATCTCGGCCTGTGCGAGGGCGGAGAGCGCCAATCCGAGCAGCTCGGGGTCTGCCTGCTCGGTGGCCGTCACGAGGGAGGCTGCTCGTGCGGTATCGGCCTCACCGTCGGCGAGCTCGAGCCAGACCCGGCCTAGGAGCGCGCGCGCTCGCCAACCACTGCCTAGTGGCGCGAGCTCGAGGGCGCGCTGGAGGAGCTCGCGTCCCTCAGCTTAGCTGGCCCGTTCGGAACCAGTACGCGGTCAGGGCGGAGGCGAGCTGCAACGCCGGCTCGCCGTCGCCGTGGTCGAGCGACCAGAGGAGGGCGGCGCGGAAGTTGTGCTCGTCGGTGCGGGTGCGCTGGAGCCAGACATCGAGCTGCGCGTCGAGCATGTGGCGGAAGACTTGTTCTCCGAGGACGGTGTAGTGGTCACGGTGGCGCCCGGCTGCGCTGTCGAACGCGCTTGTCGCTGCGGCGCGTGCGAGCACGAACGCGCGCACGGTCTCGAGCAGGCGATAGCGGGGCGGATCGCCACCCTCCGGGCTCAACAGGGACTTGTCGACGAGCCGCGTCAGCAGGACGAGGACGGCCGAGCGCTCGATCGATGGGTAGCCCGTCACGGCCTCGGCCGTGTCGGCGTCGAAGTCCCCGGCGAAGACGGCCAGGCGGATCAGTAGCCGCCGCTCGTCGTCGGTCAAGAGGTCGTAGCTCCACCGGAGCGTCGCCTCTAGGGTTCGCTGGCGCGGCGGCGCGGTGCGATCGCCATCGCTGAGTAGGCTGAGCCTGTCTTCGAGCTTGGCGGCGAGGTCGGTCAGAGGGAGCGAGCGGAGCTTTCCGGCGGCGAGCTCGATCGCCAGCGGCAGACCGTCGAGACGGTTGACGATGCGTGCGACCGCTTCGGCGTCGGCTTGACCGGCCTCGCCGTCGTCCAACGAGCCTGCGCCGCGGGCAAGGAATAGCCGGCACGCCTCGTAGCGCATCAATTCTTCCGCGCCGAGCGCCGAGTCGGGCGGCACCGTGAGCGGCGGGACCGGCTGGATCGCTTCGCCGGCCACGCGGAGAGGCTCACGGCTCGTGGCGAGCACGTGTGCGCCCGCCGCCTCGGTGAGCACGCGCTTGACGAGCGCTGCGACCGCGTCGGCGGCGTGCTCGCAGTTGTCGACGATTAGCAGGACGCGCGCGCCGCGCAGCCGAGCGACGACGTGCTCCTCGGCGCTCTATCCTGCTGCTTCGGGCTGCAACGCGAGCGCGCGGGCGAACGCGGCGGCCACGTCATCCGCGTCGGCCGGGGCCAGGTCGATCCACCAGATCCCGTCCGGGAACGAGGCCCGGAGCCGGGCGGCTGATTCGGCGGCCAGCCGTGTCTTGCCCGCGCCGGCCGGCCCGACGAGGCTGACCAGCCGCTCTCGAGCAAGGCGCGTCCGGATCGTCTCGAGTGCTTCCTCTCGTCCGATCAGGCTCGTCTGATAGACCGGAACGCCGTGAGCTCGGCCCACTTCACGGTGGTCGAGTGTCCGCTGCTGCATCAGGATCAGCCGTTCGAGCTCGCGGAGCTCCCGGCCCGGCTCGAGCCCGAGCTGCTCGTCGAGCACGTCGCGCGCATGCCGGTAGCACTCCAGGGCCTCCGCCTGGCGGCCCGACCGGTAGAGCGCGAGCATCAGTTGTGCCCAGACGCGCTCGCGCAACGGATGCTCCCCGACCGCCGCGCGAAGCTCAGCGATCACCTCGCGGTGCTTGCCCAGAGCAAGCTGCGCATCGACGAGGTCCTCGCGAGCGAGCAGACACAGTTCCTGCAGCCGCTCCACCTCGCTCCGGCAGAAATCGTCGTACTCCATTCCGGCGAGCGGGCGGTCTCGCACGAGCGCAAGGGCGCTGCGTAGCTGCGACTCAGCCTTGGCGGCAGCACCTTCGTCTAGCGCGGCGCGGCCCGCCGAGGCCAGCGACCTGAACACGTCGACGTCGAGTTCCCCTCGCCGATCGCAATCGAGTATCCGCCCGGATGCGTGAGTAGCGGCGATCCGTCCCGGTTCTTGTCGGCGCCCGTGAGGAGAGTGCGAAACCTCGAGAGATACGTCCGCACTGTCTGCACTGCGTTCGCCGGTGGCGCGCCTGGCCAGAGCGCATCCACGAGCTGGTCGATCGTCACGATCTCGTTCCGGCGCAGGAGAAGCGCCGCGAGCACCCGCTGCTGCTGTGGAGCGCCGAGATCGAGCGGCTCGCCGTCTAGCCAAAGGGCAAGGGGACCCAACAACCCGACGAACAGGCCCCTCCGAGCAGGGATGGCGTATCCGACATCCACCGCAACCCAGCCACCATCCTAGACGGCGGACAGGCGTGCAGGGTGCGTCGCCGGGCACGCGAGCCAGCGTGGTGGAGGGGAGTGACGCCCCGTTCAGCTCGTCCGGTTCACGGCGCACGCCACCCGGACCTCGCCCGAGATACGGATGGAGCCGCGCGCCGGAGGGCCTGCGGCCTCCCCGGGCCGCGGCCGCTCGAAGCCCGGATTCAGCCCACGTCTCTTGCGGCGTGACAGGCATCGCCGCTAGCCCGCAGTGACGTAATCGGCGAGGAACTGCTGCTCGGCGAGTGTGTCGAGCCGCTGTTCGTAGCCGGTGCCGCCGCAGGGAGGCGCGGCTTGGTGGTGGACGGAGACCTGGGTGTTCGTGCCGGCGAGAAACTGCGGCGAACCCGAGTCGCCCGGGCAGAGGGCGCCGCTGCGGGGCAGATCGTCCACCTCATTCCTGAGCTGGAGCCAGTTGCCGTCGAGGTCGTAGAAGGAGGCGCGAGCGGCCTTCCGGTAGCCGGCCGCGTAGAAGCCATCGTCCCGCACTTCGGTGCCGTAGCCGACCAGCGTGAACTGCGGACCCTCGCGGTTCCCAGCGGCCGCGAAGTGATCGAGTGCGCCGAGTCGGGGAAGGTCGACCGGCGCCACGTCGAAGGTTCCCGGCGGAAATACGACGACGGCGAGGTCGTGTATGCCGCTGGTGGGGTCGTAGCCGGGCTCGATGTCGGCGCCAATGGCGTGAGCGAGCTGTGACTCGTCGATCATGAGCGAGCAGCAGAGCGGATACTCGGACGGGTAATACCCGCCCGGGAGAAGAGGGTTCTCCGGCGATCCGGGCGCGAGCGTGATCACCCACTGGACGGTCGCCGGCACGGCTTCAATGCAATGGGCGGCGGTCAGGAAGGCCTGGTCTGAGATGACGCTGCCGGTACAGATCGCGAACGGCGGAGTCGGCCCGGGGCCGTCGGGGTCCCACGCGAGCACCCCGACATTCGGATGGCCGTTACCGTCGGGGACACCGCCGTCGATGGCGAGCGCAGGCGCCGCCGAAACGGCGAGGATGACCAGTGCGAGCGGGATCAGGAGCTTTGCAAGCATGTGTTCTCCTTTCTGTCACGGCAGGCGGTCCACCGCGATCCCTTCGGGAAACTGCCGCCGGCGGGCTCGAAGGCGACGACAACCTCTGCGGCGCGGTGGCCTCCGAGGACCCCAAACCCCGCAACGACGATGACCGTGGTGAACCGTGTGCGCATCGGAGACCTCCCCGTGTCCGCGGAAAGGCTAGAGCCGAGACGTAAACGCCGGCTAAACGCCGATCGGGGCGGGTCATTCGCAAATCGCGCGAGCAGCCTACGGAAAGCCCCTGTGGGGTGGAGAAACACGACGCAGCCCGGGTCTCGCGACGACTTCGCCTTCGGCTTCCGCGCGAACTTCGCGCTTCTGCAAGAGGCTCTTCGCAGCGCGGGGCTCCGGACATGGGCCGGTTGGCTAGCCTGGTCGGTTCCGACGGAACCAACCAGGAAGGAGGTGAGCGCGCTGCTAGCACTCACCGACAGCGCGGTTGAGGCCGTGAAGAACATCGTCTCGTCCTCGGATGAGGTTGCCGAGACCACGGGTCTACGGATGGCGCCGACCCGGCGGGGACGCGGGCGAACTTCCAACTCAGCATCGTTCCCGTTCCCGCCGAGGACGACGAGGTGATCGAGAAGAAGGGAGCCCGCGTCTTCCTCGAACCGCAGGCGGCCTCCTTGCTTGGCGACAAGGTCCTCGACGCGAGCGTCGAAGGGAATCAGGTCGCCTTCACGATCGCCGACCATCGCCGGTCTTCGTCGAGGGGCTGACGGTCCGGGAAGCCGCCGCAGGCCGGGACACACTCATCGCCGTCACGGTCGCCGTGCTCGCTGGAGCAGCGATCCTCTTCCCTCGCTCGCGCTGCTCTTCCGATTGTGCTCGGCGGAAGCCTCGGCCGTGGCAAACGCACTGCCGGCCGACGGGTTCAGGCGCCCTCTCTGCTTGAGGCCCTCGCACCTGGCCTGCTGCCGAGGCTCGCCATCGCCTGCCTGGTGGCCGGGATTGGCTTCACCACAATCGCCAACGCCGCCTGGGCACACACGATCGGCGTCTTGTCTCTCTTCGCCTTCATCGTCTTCGCATTTCCGGCGGCTCTCCCACCCGATCTGCTGCCGACCGTCCTCAAGGATCCCGGTGTAGAGAAAGCGCACACCCGCTGAGCGGCTCCCGCTACTTGAGTTCGCAGGACTGGTCTTTGCAAAGACCGCGAGCGCGATCTCCAGTAGAGCACTCGCTTGACGACGAACCTGCTGCCTGTCAGAGTCGCTGCGTCAAGTCCTGTGGGCCTTCGGGTTCGCAGGACTTGGCGTTTCAAGGAGATCGACCTCCTCCTTCGTTGGAGGGCGACCGCGGCCGTACCGGACTGCTCAGACCCGCGATTTGTCGCGCGCGAGCGATTTCCGGGCGGGATGGAACCGGGGCATAGCGGGATCGATGTGGCGCAATTTCCTGCAAACAAGCCATTTTCCGAGCCACGCGGGATCACAGCGGGACACCTGGAAAGCCGGCGGTCGTTCACGCCCGTCTTGGCAACTAAACATGGCTGATTTGCAGGATGTTTTCAGCGGGAGCGACGGGACTCGAACCCGCGACCTCCGGCGTGACAGGCCGGCGTTCTAACCAACTGAACTACGCCCCCGGGGACGGCCCAGTGTAGCGGGCCTCAGATGGTCGTCAGCCCGAGTTGGCGCAGAAGGGTGATCGAGTCCGAGTAGACGTCCTTCCGTGCGACCAGGCCGTCGCGGATCGGGATCACGTCCATGCCCTTGTACTCGACGCGGCGGCCCGTCGGCTGGATCTCGATGCCGGCGCGGCTCATCGTTCCCTCGTGCGTTCCGCTGGCCGTCCACTCCTGCACGACCAGGTCCTCGCGGACGTAGGCGCGGCGTGTCTCGAACGAGAGGTCGGGGAAGACGCCGAAGATGCCGGAGATCGCGCGGCCGATCTGCTCTCGACCGACGTTGACGTCGCCTGTGACGTGGTTCTCGAAGACCGAGTCCCCGGTGTGCATCGAGACGATCGCCTCGACGTCATGATCGTTCCAGGCCGCGTTGTAGCGGTCGATGAACTCCTGCAGCTCCTGCGCCGTCCACGGCCTCTAGCCTAGTCGGATGACGGTCGTCGACTGGCTCGCACTCGCGCTCGTGGTGATCGCTGCCTTCGGCGGGGCGGCGCAGGGGCTCGTCTGGAGCGGCCTCTCGCTGGTCGGCCTGGCGCTCGGCGCGGTGCTCGGCGGCCGGCTCGCGCCGGTGCTGCTCTCCGGCGGCTCGAGCTCGCCCTACTCGCCGGCGATCGCGCTCGCGGGCGCGGTGGGGTTCGCGGTCGCGTTCGAGCTGCTGGGAAGCACGCTCGGCGCGGCCGTGCGCCGGCGCGAGCGGCGGTTCTTGCGCGAGGCCGACTCGGTCGCCGGAGTGTTCGCCGGGGCCTGATCGGGCTCGACGCCGTCTGGGTGCTCGGCGTGATGGCGCTCCAGCTTCCCGGGCAAGACGATCCTGCGGCGGGCGGCGCAGCGCTCGCTCGTGCTGCGGCGGCTGGACTCGATCGTGCCGCCGCGGACGGTCCTGAACGCGCTCGCGCGGATCGACCCGTTCCCGGCGCTCGCCGGGCCGCCGGTGCCGACGGAGCCGCTCGACCCGCGCGTCCTGAGCCGGGCCGGGGTGCGCAACGCCGCGTCCAGCGTCGTGCGCGTGCTCGGCACCGCCTGCGGGCTCGGCATCGAAGGCTCCGGCTGGGTCGCGCGGCCCGGGCTGGTCGTGACGGCCGCGCACGTCGTCGCGGGAGAGCGACGACACGACGGTGACCACGCTCTACGGCGAGACGCGCGACGCGCAAGCGGTTGCCTTCGATTCGCGGAACGACGTCGCCGTCCTCCGCGTTCCCGGCCTGTCGGCCCGGCCGCTGCCGCTCGCCGAGCCGGTCTGCGGTACCGCCGTCGCGGTCGCCGGCTACCCGGTGAACGGCCCGTTCGACGCGGTTCCCGGCCGGATCGGCATCACCCGCACCGTGGTCAGCGAGAACGCGTACGGCGACGGGCCGGTCACGCGCACGGTGACGAGCCTGAGCGGCGAGGTGCGTCACGGAAACTCCGGCGGGCCGGCCCTGGACGCCTCCGGCGCGGTACAGGCGACGGTCTTCGCCGCGCGCCTGAACGGCTCCGGCGGCTACGGCGTTCCGGCACCGGTCGTCCGGCGCGCGCTCCGGCCGCAGCGCACGGCGGGTCTCGACCGGGCCCTGCGCCTAGCTTAGGCGAGCAGGTCGAGGACGTCGAGCGGGCGGCGGAAGGGCGCCACGAGATAGACGCCGTCCGCCTTCCCGCGCGCCTGCTGCGAGAGCTCCTTCGCGTGCCGATGCCACGTCGGCAGCGTCCGAGCCCGCCTCCGCGAGCGTCTCCTGGAGCGACTCCGGCACGAAGATCCCGGGCAGCTCGTTGTGCAGCCGCAGGGCGAGCCGGTAGCTCCAGAGCGGGAAGATCTCGAGCAGCACGGGAATCGGCGAGTCGCCGCCCAGCCGGTCGAGGAAGCGGTCGAGATGGTCGAGGTCGAAGACGATCTGCGTCATCGCGAACTCGCGCCCGGCGTCGACCTTGCGGTGGAAGCGATCGAGCTCGAGCTCGAGGTCGTCGGCCGTCGGGTTCACGGCGACGCCGAGAAGAACGAGGTGGGCGCATCGATCGGGCGGCCGTTGTAGTCCTCGCCGCGGTTCAGCTGCGCCATCAGCTCGTCGAGCCCGATCGAGTCGATCTCGTAGACGCCGCGAGAGCCCGGGTAGTCGCCGACCTCGGGCGGGTCGCCGGTGACGGCGAGGATGTTGCGGACGCCTTCCGCGTGCGCGCCGAAGCAGCATCGACTCGAGGCCCATCACCGTGGAGTCGCGCGTGGTCAGGTGCGGAATCGTCTCGATGCCGGCGGCTGGCGCTCGATCGCGGCCGAGACCATCACAGCGCTCATGCCGGCCCGCGCAGCCGCGTTGTCGTTGACGTCGACGAAGCCGACGCGGCCCGAATCCTTGAGGGCCTGCGTCGAGCTCGATCAGCCCGCCGATGCTGCCGCCGAGCGGCGGGTCGAGCTGGACCGAGACGACCCATTCGCGCTCCCGGAGCGCCCGCGCGAGGCCGGTCTCGCGCTGCTCCTCGCCCAGGGAGACGACCAGCTCGCGCTCCTCGAAGACGAGCGGTGCGCGCGGCTTCCGCTCCTCCTCGACGGCCGAGCGAATCGCGGCGATCTCGACCGGGGTCGTGCCGCAGCAGCCGCCGATGATCCTCGCGCCGAGCTCGCGGGCGTGCGCGGCGAACTCCGCGAAGTAGTCCGGGCGTGGCGTGAGGGAAGATCACGCGGCCGCCGGAAAGGCTCGCGAGACCGATGTTCGGCAGCGCGGCGAGGGGCTTGCTGGAGTCCATCTCCTCGAGCGCCGCCAGCGCGGCCAGCAGCCCGGCGCCGTGGTTCGCGCCGACTGCGGAGACGTCGAGCGTCGGCGAGGCGCTCGGCGGCCTCCCTGCGCGGCCACGCCGGCGAGCGTGACGGCCCCTCGTCGAAGGTCGAGCAGCGCGACGATCGGCAGCGAGCGAGACGTCGCGGATCCCCTCGACGGCGTCGACGAGCTCCTCGAGGTCGTAGAACGTCTCGACCATGAACAGGTCGGCGCCGCGGCCCTCGAGCAGCGACGCCTGCTCGGCGAAGAGCTCGTGGCGCACCCGCGAGGTGGCGGGCTCGCCCAGGGGGCCGATCGAGCCGGCGATGAAGACGTCGCGGCCGACGGTCTCGCGTGCCTGGCGCGCCAGCTTCACCGCGGTCGAGTTGATCTTCTCGAAGTCGTCCTCGAGGAAGTGGTGCGCGAGCTTGCGCCGGTTGGCGCCGAAGCTGTTCGTCTCGATCAGGTCGGCGCCGGCGTTGATGAAGCCGACGTGGAGCGAGACGACGGCGTCCGGGGCGCGCAGGTTCGCCTCCTCCGGGCAGCGCAGCCGCGGGACGGCGCTCGTGACAAGCGCGCCCATGCCGCCGTCGGCGACGATCACAGGGCCCGTGGCGAGTCGTTCTTCAAAGCGGCTGGCCATGCGGGTTCGACTCTACTGGCGGAGCCGAGGAGGGAGTGAAGCGCGGCAGTCAACCGTGAACGAGGGATAGATCAAGCGACCCTCGTGGCGATACTCAGCGTGCATACGACGGAGCGCCCCGATGCGGCGGGGGCAGCTCAGTCGAGACAGATCGGGCCCGGTGCGGCGGGGCCTTACGGAGATGTCATCTGCGGCTCTCTCTCACGGGAGACTCAGGCGGGGCCGGGCGGCGGCCCCGCTTGACGTTTTCGGAAGCTTTCGGAAAGCAGCCGGCTTCGGGCCCAACCGGGGTCTGACCCCGGTCCAGAGGCCCGCGCTGCCATCGGGGTCTGACCCCGGGTTAGAGGCCTCGCAGTTTCAGGATTCGTGGAGGACGCGGCCTTCCATGCCGCCCGCGACGGTTACGACCTGGCCGGTGACATGGCCCGAGAGCTCGTCCGAGGCGAGCGCGACGACCATGCGCGCCACGTCTTCGGGCTGCGCGACCTTCTTCAGCGCCATCGTCCGCGTCACGCGCGCGAGCGTCTCGTCGTCAGCGACCCGCGCGTCATCGGCGACTCCGTCCAGCCCGGCGCGACGGCGTTCACGCGCGCGCCCGGCGCGATGCGCACGACCTCGTTCTTCAGGCTCAGCAGGAGCCCGTGCAGGATCGCCGACTTCGCGGCCGCGTAGTCGGCGTGCCCGGCCTCGCCGAACAGGCCCGCGGTCGAGCCGACGAGCACCAGCGAGCCGCTCCCGCCCGGGGTCAGACCGCGGAGGAAGCGCGCGCGCCGTCAGGAACGTCGCCGTCAGGTTCGCGCGCAGCGTCTCCTCCCAGCGCTCGAGCGAGAGCTCCCAGACCGGCATGTCTTCGCTCGGCCAGACGCCGGCGACCGCAGCGCACACGTCCAGCGCGCCCCGCCGCTTCGAACAGCCGCTCGACGTCGTCCTCGTCGCGCAGGTCGGCCTGGACGACCGGCGCACGCCGAGCTCGGCCGCAAGCGCCTCGGCCCGCTCGGTCCCGCGGTGGTAGTGGACGACCACCTCGCAGCCCTCGGCCGCGAACGCCCGCGCGCAGGCGCCGCCGATTCCGCCCGAGGCGCCGGTGACGAGGACGCGCTTCCCTTGGAGCCCGGTGTCCACGGCGTGAAAAGCTACAGCCATGAAGGTCTTCGTCATCAGCGACATGGAAGGGATCAGCGGGATCGTCCGGCCCGAGCAGACGGCCGCGGGCGAGCCCATGTACGAGGAAGGACGCAAGCTCTACACGCAGGAGATGAACGCGGCCGTCGCCGGCGCGAAGGCCGCGGGCGCGACCGAGATCGTGGTGATGGACTATCACGGCGCGGGCAAGGCGACAGCTTCAACTCGCTGATCCCCGAAGACCTCGACCCGGACTGCGAGTACGTCGTCCAGGACGAGTGGACGGAGTACACGGCGTTTCTCGAGCAGGGCGTCGACGCTGCCTGTTCGTCGGGATGCACTCGATGGCCGGAACCGCCAAGGAGGGCGTCATGAACCACACCGTCTCCGGCCGCGACTACCAGAACCTCTGGTTCAACGGCACCAAGGTCGGCGAGACCGGGATCAACGCGGCGCTCTGCGGCACGTGGGGCTGCCCGGTGGTGCTCGTGACCGGAGACGACGCGGCCTGCCGTGAGGGCAAGGAGCTGCTCGGCGCGGGGCTGACGACCGTCGAGGTCAAGCACGGCATCGGCGTCAAGAGCGCGCGCCTGCTGCCGCCGCAGCGGGCGCGGGAGCTCGTCGCGGCGGGGCCGAGAGAGGCGCTCGCGAAGCTCGAGGCGGTCGCGCCGTACGACCCCGGCAAGCCGTGCGAGATCAAGGTGGAGTACAAGTGGACCGAGCCCGCCGAGAAGCTGCGGCGCCGGCCGGGCGTCGAGGTCCTCGACCCGCGCATGATCGTCTCCCGCGCGGAGGACTGGTGGACGGCGTGGAAGCAGTTCTACTTCTAGTCCCATGAAGAGCGCGGCGATCGGGCTGCTCCACCCGGGCGAGATGGGCTCGGCCGTGGGCGAGGCCCTTCGAGCCGGTGGCCGGACAGTCTTCTGGGCGTCGGCCGGGCGCAGCACCCGCACCGCCGCACGCGCGGGCCAGGCGGGCCTCGAGGACGCCGGCACGGTCGAGGAGGTCGGCCGCCGCAGCGCGATACTCCTGTCTGTGTGCCCGCCCGGCGCCGCGCTGGAGGTGGCCCAATCGGTCGCGGGCTTCACCGGGCTGTTCGTGGACGCGAACGCGATCTCCCCGGAGACCGCCCGCGGGGTCGCCGCCGTCATCGAGGGCGCCGGGGGGCGATACGTGGACGCCGGCATCGTCGGATCGCCGCCGCGGCGCGCCGGAAGCACCCGGCTCTACCTCTCCGGCGCGCAGGCCGACAGTGTCGCCGGGCTCTTCGCGGGCACCGTCCTCGACGCGCGTGTGCTCTCGGAGACGCCGGGCGACGCGTCGGCGCTGAAGATGGCCTACGCGGCGTGGACGAAGGGCACGGCCGCGCTGCTGCTTGCGATCAGGGCCCTTGCCCGAGCCGAAGGCGTCGAGGAGGCGCTGCTCGACGAGTGGCGGCTGTCGCTGCCGGAGCTGCTCCAGCGCTCCACCGGCGCCGCTCGGGCAGCCGGCATCAAAGGCTGGAGGTGGGTCGCCGAGATGGAGGAGATCGCGTCGACGTTCTCCTCAGCGAACCTTCCAGACGGCTTCCACCGCGCCGCGGCCGAGATCTTCCGCCGGACGCCGCGCCTCGACGAGGCCGACGAGGGCGCACTCGCCGAGATCGTGGGCGCGCTCGGCGCCGGCGTGGGGGACGTGCGTGCCTGACGACGCCCGTCAGCTCGCGGAGCTGATCTCGTCGGCGGAGGCCGTCCCCGGCTCGGGCTGGGTCGCGGCCGTCTCGGCGGGCTTCGCGGCCGGGCTCGTCGCGAAGACCGCCGCGCGCTCGGAGGGCTGGAGCGGGGCGGAGGGCGCCCGCGCACAGGCAATCGACCTGCGCGAGCGGCTGCTCGCGCTCGCAGGCAGCGACGCGCGCGCCTACGAGCGGGCGCTGACCGCGCTCGAGCGGCGCGGCGCCAATCTGGCGCAGGCGCTGGCGAAGGCCGCCGAGGCGCCGCTGGCGATCGCCGAGACCGCCGCGGACGTCGCCGAGCTCGCCGCCGAGGCCGCCGAGAGCGCGGACGGCGCGGCCCGCGCCGACGCATCGGCCGCGGCGGCGCTGGCAGCCGGCGCGGCGCGCGCGGCCGCCAAGCTCGTGGCGGTCAACCTCGCCACGCTGTCCGAGGACGAGCGCCTCGTCCGGGCCGACCGGGCCGCCGAGGCCGCTGCCGACGCTTCCAAGCGCGCCCTGACCGTTCAATAGAGGCTTGATGTGGATTCGGCTCCCCGTGGGGCCGTCTCAGACCAAGCCAGGGTGGCTCGGCGTCCGCGGGCCAGGCCAGTGGGCCTGGTCAAGGGCGTCGAGACGGCCTGGCGCCGCGGCTGAGGCGGCAGCCGCGGGACAGGCGCAATTCACATCAAGGCTCTATCTCAGGCCCGTGAGCGAGATCGCCGATTTCGGGCTGGTCATCCTCGTCGTCGGCGGGTTCCTGACGCTCGCGGTCTTCTCGAACAAGCTCAGCGAGCGCTTCCCGATCCCGGCGCCGGCCATCTTCCTGCTCGTCGCGGCCCTGGCCGGGAGTCTGTGAGGTCGCTCGGAGACAAGCTCTCGATTCTCGAGGTGGAGCGGATCGCCGTCGTCGCGCTGGTCGCGATTCTGTTCGACGGCGGGATGCGGGTGGGCTGGCGCCGCTTCCGGCTCTCGGCCATCCCGATCTCGCTGCTCGGGACCATCGGGACGTTCGCCACCGCCGGACTGATCGCGCTGGCGGGCCGCTACCTGTTCGACTTCAGCTGGATCGGCGCCGGGATGCTCGGCGCTGCGCTGGCGCCGACCGATCCGGCCGTGATGTTCTCGGTGCTCGGCAAGCGCGAGGTCGGCGGGCGCACCGGCACGATCCTCGAGGGCGAGTCGGGCGTGAACGATCCGGTCGGGATCGCGCTGATGATCGGGATGCTCGAGCTCGCGACGCACGCGAACGGCTCGTTCTGGATCGTCGTGCGCGAGTTCGCGGTCCAGATGTCCGTCGGGCTCGCGATCGGGATCGTCGGCGCGTTGGTCGTGCTCGAGTCGGTCCGGCGGATCCGGCTCGCCAACCCTGCGCTCTACCCGCTCCGGAGCGTGGCGGCCGCCGGCCTGATCTACGGGGTCACCGCCGTCGCGCACGGGTCGGGCTTCCTGGCCGTCTTCGTGGCGGGGATCGTGATCGGCGACGCCGACTATCCGCACCGCCGGGAGGTGATCCGCTTCCACAAGTCGCTCGCGAGCGTCGCGGAGGTAGCGGTCTTCGTCGTGCTCGGCCTGACGATCAACCGGGTCTCGCTCGGCTCGGTCTGGGTGGACGCGGTCTTCATCTCGCTGATCCTCGCCTTCGTCGCGCGGCCGTTCGCGGTCGCTCCGATCCTCGCCCTGCGTTCGGCTGCACCGCGGCGAGCGGCTGTTCGTCATGTGGAGCGGGCTCAAGGGCGCGGTCCCGATCCTCCTCGCCGCGTTCGCGCTGCTGAAGGGCGTGGGCGGCGCCGACCGGATCTACGGGATCGTCTTCGTCGTCGTGATCTTCTCGGTCGTCATCCAGGGCGTCACCATGCCGTGGGTCGCGCGGCCGCCTGAAGCGTGCCGATGCGGCTCGCCGAGCACGGTTCATGATCCTGGCGCACCTCGATCTGGACGCGTTCTTCGCCGCCGTGGAGGAGCTGGAGGCGCCGGAGCTGAAGACGAAGCCGCTCGTCGTCGGCGGCGACCCGCACGGGCGCGGGCGTGGTCGCGACCGCGAACTACGTCGCGCGGCGCTTCGGGATCCACTCGGCGATGTCCTGCGCCGAGGCGCTGCGCCGCTGCCCGCAGGCGGTCTTCCTGCGCCCGCGGCACCGGCTCTACAAGGAGTACTCGCGCGCGGTCTGGGACGCGGTGCGCGAGGTGGTGCCGACGGTCGAGCGCACCGGGATGGACGAGGGCTACCTCGACGTGGGGGAGGTGGCGCCGGATTTCGCCCGCGCGCGGGCGGTTGCCGAGGCGGTGCAGGCGGCGGTGCGCGGAGCGACGAGCCTGACGTGCGCGCTCGGGGTCGCCTCGTGCAAGGTCGTCGCGAAGATCGCGAGCGACCGGCGCAAGCCCGGCGGGCTGACGGTCGTGCCCGCGGGGCGGGAGGCCGCGTTCCTGGCGCCGTTCGACGTGCGCCGGCTGCCGGGCGTCGGGCCGCGCGCCGAGGAGCGGCTGCGAAAGGCCGGGAGTGGGGACGATCGGTGACCTGGCGGCGCTCTCGGATGACGCGCTGCGCGGCGTCCTCCCGGGCAAGGTCGGCAAGGTGCTGCGCGACCGCGCCAGCGGGATCGACCCGCGTCGAGCTCGAGCTTCTCCTCCGAGACCGTCTCGATCAGCGCCGAGGAGACGTTCAGCGCGACGTCGCCGAGATCGAGCGGTTGCAGGAGGAGCTGCGGCGGTTGGCGCAGCTCGTCGCGGAGCGCCTCGAGGCGGCGGGCCAGACCGGGCGGACCGTGACGACGAAGGTGCGCTACCCGGACTTCTCGATCCGCTCGCGCTCGACGAGCCTGCCCGTCGGGATCGGGCGACGCCGAGCGGATCTGGGAGCTGGCGTGCGCGTGCCTCGACCGCGCCCTGGCCGACCGTCCGGGCGCGTTGCGCCTGCTCGGCGTGGCGGTCTCGGGCCTGGAGGCCCACCGCCAGCTCGAGCTCGTCTAGCGCCTCCTAGTCTTCTTCGGTGCTCCAGCGGGCGACGTCACGGATGCTGACGATGCCCACTGTTCGCTCGTCCTCGACGATCGGGACGTGCCGGAAGCCGTTGTCGAGCATCATCTTGGCGGCCTCTGCGGCTGAGGCGTCGCGCGTCAGCGTGACCGGGTCGGTCGTCATCCAGTCGCGCACGCGCGCCTCGCTCGAGTGCACGCGGCCGGCGACCGCGCGGGTGAGGTCGCGCTCGGTGACGATCCCGATCAGCCGGCCGTAGTCGGAGACGACCGCCGAGCTGACGCCCAGCTCGACCATCTTCTGTGCGGTCTCGCCGATCGTGTCCTCCGGGGCCACGGTCAGGACGTCGCTCGTCATCAGGTCGCCTGCGGTCACGCCGCGAGCGTAACATCGGCCGCCACATGGGCAAGCGCGTCCAGCAGCTCTCCGATCTGCGCGCGGACGCCGCGTCGGCGAGCTCGCCGTTCTCGTCGAAGCGCAGGAACGCCTCGGGCACGAGCACGTGCGGCTCCTCGAGCACGAGCCGCTCCCGGGAACTCGAGCGCCGAGGAGCTGCTCCTGCGCCCGCGCGGGTGCCGCCGAGGCCGGTCGAGGCGCCCATGATCGCGACGGGCTTGCGGTTCAGCGGCGAGGCGAACGGCGGGCGGGAGGCCCAGTCGATTGCGTTCTTGAGCACGCCCGGAATGCCGCGGTTGTACTCGGGCGTCGCGATCAGGAGCGCGTCCGCGGCGCGGATCGCGTCCTTGAGCGCGGCGACGGCCTGGGGGTCGCCGGCCGCCTCGACGTCGCCGTCGTAGAGCGGCAGGTCGCGCAGGTCGTGCTCCGACAGCTCCACGCCCGCGGGCAGGAGCTCTCGCGCCGCGCGCAGCAGCGCGCGGTTGTACGAGCCCTGCCGCAGGCTGCCGGCGATTCCCAGAAGTCGCATGGCGGCCTAGGCCTCCTTGCCGCGGAGACGGCCGCCGTGAGCTCGACCGTGGTCGTGCCCCACTCGAAAGCGCCCCGCGCGTCGACAGCAGGCGCTCGTCGCCGGCCTTGCCCTGGCCGAGGCCGCGGATGCGGCCGTCGAGCTCGATCTCGAACGGCGTCTCCTTGACCGTGAGCTCGCCGCGGACGTGGAACGTGTCCTCGCCCGTGGGCTCGACCGCGGTCGAGCGGAACCGGATCTCCGGGTGCTTGTCGGACGTCGAGGAAATCGGGCGAGCGCAGGTGCGCGTCGCGCTGCTCGTTGTCGGTGCTCACGCTCGCGACGCGGATCGTGCCGGCGAGCGCGGCTCGTCGCCGCCCTCGATCCGGCCCTCGAAGTCGGTGAAGCGGCCGGTGATCGTGCTGAACAGGTCGCTCGTGTCGGTCACCTGGAAGCCGATCGTCGTGTGGACGGGGTCGACGGCCCACGTGCCGGCGGGAATAAGTGTCTTGCTGGCAACTGCGGACATCTGTTGTCGCTTCTTTCGGATATACTTGAGTCGTCAACAATGATAGCGAGAGAAGATTGAGTCGTCAAGTATTGAGCGAGCAAGCAACCCCGCGAGTCCGGAGGTCGAGGCGTTCGCCGGGCTGCTGCGAGCGCATGCCGCGGCGACGCGCCGCTTCAACGCCGAGCTCGTCGCCGAGCACGGCCTGACGCTGAGCGACTACGAGGTGCTGCTGCGGCTGGCGCGTGCGCCCGGCCGGCAGGCTGCGGCGAGTCGACCTAGCGCAGCAGGTTCTGCTGACGCCGTCCGGGATCACGCGCCTGCTGGCGGGGCTGGAGCGGACGGCTTCGTCGAGCGTGCAGCGTGCGAGAGCGACGCGCGCGTGAGCTACGCGCAGCTCACGGACGATGGTCTCGTGAAGCTGCGGGCAGCGTCGAAGACGCACGTCGAGGGGATTCGCAGCCATTTCGGCAGAGCACTTCCCGACGAGCGAGCTCGAGGCGCTGCGCGACCTGCTCAGGCGCCTGCCGGTCGCAGACGACGGCGACGACGCCTGCGAGCCCTAGGCCGCGTGCCAGGCCGCCAGTAGCTCCGCTTCGCGGGCCGGGTCGAGACCGGCGCGCCCCTGCCGGTTGCCGCGGTCGTGACCAGCTCGCTCGCCGGCTTCTTGCGCCCAAGCCAGCGTGTCGCGCGCGGTCTCCTCGAGCGGCCGGGAGCTGAAGCCCGGCGGCACAGCCCTCGCGACGCTCATCTGAAGGAAGCTCGCATCGGGCCCGGGGATCCAGAGCGGCAACTCGGTGAATGGCCCACGCCCTGGTCGAGCAGGAAGTCGTCGTCGACCCAGGTGATCTCCGCGTCGCCGCAGGCCGCGAGCATCTCGCGAACTGACCGGCTCGACCGCTCGCGTTGAAGGCGCCCGACGCACCGCGCTCGCACGCCTCGACCAGCCAGGCCCCGAGATCGCGCACGTCGATGAACTGGACGAGCCGCTCCTGCGGGGCGGGGGCGAGCACCTCGCCGCCGAGCGAGATGCGCAGCGGCCAGTAGGTGAAGCGGCCCGATCGGTCGTTCGGGCCGACGATCAGTCCCGCGCGCACGTTCGTGTGGGCACCGGGGAAGACCTCGGCGACGACGAGCTCGCACGCGGCCTTCAGGCCGCCGTAGTCGCGCAGAATCTCCTCGCTCGCCGGGTCCTCGAGCGCGACCGTGGGGGCGGTCTCGTCGAAGCCGGGCTCGTAGGGCTCGGCGTAGACGGAGGCGCTCGAGACGAACAGGTAGTGGCCGACCGAACCCTGCAGGAGCTCCGCCGAGGCACGGACGACCCGCGGCACGTAGCCGGAGGGATCGATCACGGCGTCCCATTCGCGTCCCTCCAGAGCCGAGAGGTCGCCGTCGCGGTCGCCGCGCAGCTTCTCGGCGTCCGGAAAGAGCTCGGGAAGGGTCTCACCGCGGTTGAAGAGCGTCACCTCGTGCCCGTCGGCGAGAGCCGCCTCGACCGCCGCGCGGCCGAGGAACTTCGTCCCGCCGAGAACGAGCAGCCTCATCGCCGCCACGTTACTGTGCCGCCGTGACCGAGGAGGCGCGGATCGAGCAGACCGGCGAGGGCAAGGTTGTCGCCTCCCCGGGCTGGTTCGTGCTCAATCTCGGCGATGCGTCTGGATGCAGCCACGAGCGCGGCGGGAACGCTGGACCGACTTCGAGCCCGAAAGCGGCGAGTTCGAGAGCTACGGGATCGGCGTCCACGTCGTCGAGCCGGGCCAGCCGAACGCGCGCTACCACTCCGAGAGCGTTCCAGGAGGACTTCCTCGTCCTGGCGGGCGAGTGCCTGATCCTGTCGTCGAGGGCGAGGAGCGGCGCCTGAAGCAGTGGGACTTCTTCCACTGCCTCGCCGGGGACGTACCACATCATCGTCGGGGCCGGCGACGGGCCGTGCGCGATCCTGATGGCGGGCGCGCGCGGCGAAGGGAAGCAGATCCACTATCCGCGCAACGAGCTGGCCGCGCGCTACGACGCCTCGTCGCCGGAGGACACGACCGACTCGCGCGTGGCCTACGCGACTGGGGAGAGCGGGAGTTCCGCGCGTCCCGCGAGTCTGGCCCGTCTGAAGCTAGCGCAGCCCGGTGACGAGGCCGTCGGCGTCGACGTCGATCCGGAGCGCGGCGGGTGCGGCGGGAGGCCGGGCATGGTCTGCATGTTGCCGCAGAGCGCGACGATCCAGCCCGCGCCCGTGTAGGGGCGGAGCTCTCGGACCGGCAGCGTGAAGCCGGTCGGCGTGCCGCCGAGCTGCCGGATCGTGCGAGAGCGACAGGTGCGTCTTCGCGATGCAGACCGGCAGGCCGTCGAGACCTGCCTCCGCGAGCTGCTTCGCCTGGGCCGCCGCCGCGGGTGAGAGCTCGATCCCCGCGGCGCCGTAGGCCCTGGTCGCCATCGCTTCGATCTTGGCTGCGATCGGCGCGTCGAGCTCGTAGAGCGGTTCGACGTCGGCGCCGTGCTCGTTGCCGCCTCGATGACGACCTCCGCGAGCCCGACCGCCCCTGGCGCCGCCGCGGGCGAAGCCGTCGTTGACCTCGGCCGCGAACGCGCCCAGCTCCAGCGAGAGCCGGCAGATCGCGTCGATCTCGAGCGGGTCGTCTCCCGGGAAGCGGTTGATCGCGACGACGGGTGCGAGACCGAACTCGCGGACGATCCGCATGTTCGCCGCGAGGTTGTCGGCGCCGCGCTCGATCGCCTCGACGCCGCCGTCGGGTCGCCGCCGTGGTGCTTGAGCGCCTGCGTCGTCGCGACGAGCACGACGGCGTCCGGGGCGAGCCCGCGGCCGCGGCAGACGATGTCGACGAACTTCTCGAAGCCCATGTCCGCGCCGAAGCCGCTCTCGGTGATCACGTAGTCGCCGAGCTTGAGCGCGAGCCAGTCGGCGACGACCGAGTTGTTGCCGTGCGCGATGTTGGCGAACGGGCCCGCAGTGGACGAGCGCCGGCTGCCCCTCGAGCGTCTGCACGAGGTTCGGCTTGAGCGCGTCGGTCAGCAGCGCCGCCATCGAGCCCGCGGCGCCGAGCTGCTCCGCCGTGACGGGCTCGCCGTCGAAGGTGCTGCGCGACCGTGATCGCGCCGAGCCGTGCCCGCATGTCCGCGAAGCCGTCCGAGACCGCGACGATCGCCATCACCTCGGAGGCGGCCGTGATGTCGAAGCCGGTCTCGCGGGGCGAGCCGTTCACGCGCCCGCCGAGCCCGACGACGACCTGGCGCAGCGCGCGGTCGTCCATGTCGAGGCAGCGGCGCCACGTGATCGAGTGCGGGTCGATGCCGAGCGCGTTCCCGTGCAGCAGGTGCGCCTCGAGCATCGCGGCGAGCAGGTTGTTCGCAGCGCCGATCGCGTGGATGTCGCCGGTGAAGTGGAGGTTGATCAGGTCCATCGCAGCGAGCTGGGCGCGACCGCCGCCGGTGCCGCCGCCCTTGATCCCGAAGACCGGCCCGAGCGAGGGCTCGCGCAGGCAGAGGACGGGGCGCTCGCCGATGTGCCCGAGAGCCTCGGTGAGCGAGATCGCGGTGGTCGTCTTGCCCTCGCCGGCCTTCGTCGGCGTGACCGCGGTGACGGAGACGAGCTTGCCGTCGGGCGCGCCGCTCAGGCGGTCGAGTGCTGAGAGCTCGATCTTGGCCGCGCGGCGGCCGTACGGCTGAATCTCTTCTGGGAGGAGCCCGATCTGCTCGCCGAGGTCGGCGGCGGACAGGAGCTCTCGCTGCGGGATAGTTGTCATGGGTCGAACGCTGCCGCGAGACGGCGTATGCGCCATCCGGGCCGCTACGGAATCGCGTGCGGAAAAGCCGCAGGCGGTTTCCGTACGAGCGCGGATGGCGCGGCGGGCCGGCGCGGCGACACTCCGGCCATGCACCCATCTGCATCGTTCAGCGCGACGTTGCGCGTCCACCTCGACAACCAGCCGGGGTCGTTCGCGCGCCTGGCAAGCGCGATCGGCGAGGCCGGCGGGCTGCTCGGCGCGATCGACCTCGTGCGCGTCGAGCAGGGCAAGAAGGTGCGAGACATCACCGTGCTTGCCGACGGCGAGGAGCACATCGAGCGGATCGTCGAGGCGGTCCGCGCGCTGGAGGGGTCGAGGTCGAGCACGTCTCCGACCGCACCTTCCTGCTGCACCTCGGTGGCAAGCTCGAGGTCACGCCGAAGACGCCGCTGAAGACGCGCGACGACCTCTCGATGGCCTACACGCCCGGGGTCGCGCGGGTCTGCAGCGCGATCGCCGACGCGCCGGAGAAGGTCTGGAACCTGACGATCAAGCAGAACGCGGTCGCGGTCGTCACGGACGGCACCGCCGTGCTCGGCCTCGGTGACATCGGCCCGGAGGCGGCGCTGCCCGTGATGGAGGGCAAGGCGATCCTGTTCAAGGAGTTCGGCGGGATCGACGCCTGGCCGATCTGCCTCGCGACCACCGATCCCGGACGAGATCGTGCGCACGGTCGCCGCGATCGCGCCGGTCTTCGGCGGGATCAACCTCGAGGACATCTCCGCGCCGCGCTGCTTCGAGATCGAGGCGCGGCTGCGCGAGCAGCTTCGATCCCGGTCTTCCACGACGACCAGCACGGGACGGCGATCGTCGTCCTGGCGGCGCTGCTGAACGCGCTGCAAGGTCGTCGGGAAGCGGCTCGAGGACGTGCGCGTCGTGCTCACCGGCGCAGGCGCCGCGGGCGCCGCGACCTCGCGGATGCTGGTCTCAGCCGGCGCCGGCCGAGGTGCTCTGCTGCGACCGCAGCGGAATCCTCTGCCCGGGCCGCGAGGGGCTCGACCCGTCAAGGCCGCGCTTGCGGAGGAGACGAACCCCGGCGGGCGCGCCGGGACCGCGGACGAGGCGCTCGCCGGCGCAGACGTCTACATCGGGCTGTCTCGCCCGGCGCCGTCTCGGTCGAAGGCGATCCGCTCGATGGCGGACAAGGACGCGATCGTCTTCGCGATGGCCAACCCGACGCCGGAGATCGCACCGGAGGAGATCGAGGACATGGTCGCCGTCGTCGGCACCGGCCGCTCCGACTACCCGAACCAGATCAACAACGTGCTCGTCTTCCCGGGCGATCTTCCGCGGCGCGCTCGATGCGCGCGCCCCACAATCACGCGCGAGATGGAGCTCGCCGCCGCGCACGCGCTCGCCGCCGTGATCGAGCCCGAGCATCTCGAGGCCGACTACGTGATCCCGAGCGTCTTCGACCGCCGCGCCGCGCCCGCTGTCGCGGAGGCGGTCGCGCGAGCGGCCGAGGCCGAGACCAGGAAGGTGATCTCATGAGCGTCACCGAGGTGAGCCCGTTCCAGGACGAGCTCGAAGAGATTCGTCAAACCGCCACCGAATTGCCGGCCCTCTCGCCGGCCGAGCGTCGTCGGCGAATTGCCGCCGTCGTGGAGTTCGTGGAGGGTCCGCTGTCCCGGCATGCAGAGGCCGAGGAGCGCGAGCTCTTCCCGGTCGTCGCGCTGCGCCTGCGCCATCCGGCTGCAACCGCCGCGCTGGTCTTCGACCACGACCTCGTGCGCGAGCGCGTCCGCGCGCTGAGAGAGGCCGATCCGGACGCCGTCGAGACTCTTCAGGCCCATCTCTACGGCCTCCACGCACTCCTCGACGCTCATTTTCGCAAGCAGGAACGTCTCTATCTGCCGCTGCTCGAGCCCGAGCAGGCTGACGAGATCTTCCGCACGATGGACGAGATCGAGCATCCGCCGGCGGACGGCGGGGTGCGAAAGGTCGAGTACGGTCCCCACGGTTTCCCGCTCAACGGGAGCGACGCCGAGAAGCTCGCCTGGGCGGTGCGCTACGCGGTTCAGGCGCCCTCGAGCCACAACAGCCAGCCCTGGCGCTTCGGCGTACGAGGCGATTCGCTCGAGCTCGAGGCCGACCGGACGCGAGCGCTGCCCGTCGTCGACCCGGATGACCGCGAGCTGACGGCGAGCTGCGGCGCGGCTCTGTTCTTCCTGCGCGCGGCTCTGCGTCACATGGGGGAGACGGCGTTGGTCGACCCGTTCCCGGAGCCGGCCGACCCGGACCTCCTCGCGCGGGTGCGGCTGGGTGAGCCCGCTGAGTCGACTGACGCCGAGAGGCGGCTCTTCTGGGCGATGCGCACCAGGCGTACCAACAGGCGGCGCTACCGCGACCGGCCGGTGCCGGAGGAGCTGCTCTCCGAGCTACGGCAGGCGGCGGCGGAGGAGGGTGGGCGCCTAGTGGTCATCGAAGACGGAGACGACCGCAAACAGCTGGCCGAGCTTGTCGCGACCGGCGACCGCCGGCAGGTGGGCGACAAGAGCTTCCGACGCGAGCTCGCCGCCTGGATCCACTCGAACCGTGCTCAGGTAGGCGACGGGATGCCGGGCTCGGCATTCGGCTTCCCCGACAGGGTCTCCGCCGTCGGCCCGTTCGTCGTGCGCACCTTCGACTGGGGCCGCGGGCGGGCAGCCCGCGACGAGCAGCTCGCGCTCGGCTCGCCGGTGCTCGCGCTGCTCGGGACGGACGGGGACGACCCCGGCGACTGGCTCGCAGCCGGTCAGGCGCTCGCGCGCGTGCTCCTGCTGGCGACGGTAGGCGACGTCGTCGCGTCCTTCCTCAACCAGCCGGTCGAGGTCGAGGAGCTCCGGCCCGAGGTCGCGAAGCTCGCGGAGGGCCGACAGCCGCAGTTCGTCCTGCGGCTCGGGTTTGCGGAGGACGTTCCTGCGACGCCGCGCCGTCCAATCGACGAGGTCCTCGGCGATGTCTCGTGACGCCACCGTGCGGATCGAGACGGAGCTATCGCGCGACGCGATCGAGTTGATCGACACCTTCCGCGCCCACGGTCTTCCCGCTGAGCTCGCCGAGACGCCCGGCGCGTGGGACGTCGAGGTGACGGTGAGGCCCGACAGCCCCGATGCCTTTACCGAGCTTCGCCCGCCGCTCTCCGAGCAGGAGGCGCTGCTCGCCGCCGACCTCTGCCTCGAGTGCGCCGGCCTCGCGCAGGCGCCCTGTGTGGCCGCTTGCCCGGCCGGCGTCGACGTTCCCGGCTTCGTCGGTGCGATCGCTCGCGGCGACCTCGCAGGCGCGGCGCAGACGATCTTCGCCGAGAACTTCCTCGGCGGCACGTGCGCGCGCGTATGCCCCGCCGAGGTGCTCTGCGAGGGTGCGTGCGTCCTCGAGCACGAGGGGCGGCCGCCGGTTCAGATCGCCGCGCTGCAGCGCTACGCGACCGACTGGGCGTTCGCTGAGAGGATCCTCCCCCGCCGGCCGGCCACGGCAACCGGACACCGTGTCGCCGTGATCGGCGCCGGCCCCGCCGGCCTCGCCTGCGCCGGAGAGCTCGCTTCCCGAGGCCATGCGGTCACGATCTTCGACGAGCGCGAGGAGATCGGCGGGCTCGTCCGCTACGCGATCGCGCCGTACCGCCAGCAGCTCGAGCCGCTGCCCGACGAGCTGGCCGCGCTCGAGGCGCTCGGCGTCGAGCTCAGGCTCGGCGTCGCGATCGACAGCCGCGAGGCGCTCGACGCGATCGCGGCAGAGGCGGAGGCGGTGTTCGTGGGGGTCGGAATGGGGCCGGACGTCGACGTCGGCTACACGGGCGACGAGCTGCCTGGCGTGTGGGAGTCGCTCCGTTTCGTCGAGGCGCTGAAGACGGGTCGGCCGCCCGAGGTCGGCCGGCGCGTCGCCGTGATCGGGGGCGGCAACACGGCCATGGACATGGCTTGTGAGGCGCTCAGGCTCGGAGCCGAGCACGTGACCGTCCTCTACCGCCGCACCGAGGCCGAGATGCCCGCCTACCCGCACGAGGTCGAGGAGGCCCGGAGGGAGGGCGCCAGGTTCGAGTGGCTCGTCTCGCCGCTGCGATTTCTCGGCACCGAGCACGTGGAGGGCGTCGAGTGCCGCCGCATGGAGCTCGGCGCGCCCGACGAGAGCGGTAGGCGCCGTCCGGAGCCGGTGCCGGGAACGGAATTCGTCGTCCCGGCGGACACGGTCGTGAAGGCGATCGGCCAGCGGCCGCGGGCGGAGTTCCTCGGTTGGATCGAGGGCCTGGAGCTCGATCGCGGCCTGGTCTCGGTCGACCCGGAGACGGGGCAGACCGGGAACCCGAAATTCTTCGCCGCCGGCGACGCCACGAACGGCGGCGCCACGGCGGTCGAGGCGGTGCGCGGCGCAAAGCTCGCCGCCCGCGCGATCGACGAGCGGCTCGGGAGGTTCGCGGTGACGGAGATCCGGTGGCACGCGCGGGCGGGGCAAGGGGCGAAGACGGCGTCGCAGCTACTCGCGCTCGCGCTCCTGCGCTCGGGCAAGAGCGTGCAGGCGTTTCCGGAGTACGGGCCCGAGCGCCGCGGCGCGCCGCTGCGGGCGTACACGCGCGCGGACGACCGGCCGATCCGCCGTCACGACGCGGTGACGCACCCGGACGTCGTGGTCGTGCTCGAGCCCTCGCTGCTGGGCGAGGTCGACGTCACGGAGGGTCTCGCGCCGGACGGCTTCGTGCTCGTGAACGGCGAGCGGGCTCCGGACGGGCTCGACGGCCGGCGCGTGGTCTGTGTGCCGGCGTCGCAGCTGGCCGACTCGAACTTCGTCAACGTGGTCATGCTCGGCGCCCTCGCCGCGGCCCTCGGCGACCCTCCGCTCGCGGAGCTTCAGCATGCGGCGGTCGAGGTGCTCGGCAAGAAGGTGCCGGCGGAAGCGCTTCGGAGCGCGCTGAGGAGGGCTACGCATGCGTGAGCTGAGGCCCTGGGAGGAGCTGCGCGCCGGCGGCGTCGTCGTTCGCGACGAGGCGGAGCGCGCTCGAACCGGCGGCTGGCGCACGGGCGTGAAGCCGGAAGTCGATCTCGCGCGCTGCGTCAACTGCAGTCTCTGCTGGCTGTACTGCCCCGATTCCGCGGTTCTGCTCGACGGGACGCGCTTCGCCGGCTTCGACTACGACGTCTGCAAGGGCTGCGAGATCTGCGCGGAGATCTGCCCGACCGGCGCGATCGAGATGGTGCCCGAATGAGCGTCGCCGCGACACCGGCGCTCGAGCTGCTCACGGGCGGCCAGGCCGTGGCCGAGGCCATGCGCCAGATCGACCCCGACGTCGTCCCGGTCTACCCGATCACGCCGCAGACGCCGATCATCGAGACCTTCGCCAAGCACGTCGCCGACGGCCGCGCCTCGAGCGAGATCGTGAACGTCGAGTCGGAGCACTCCGCGATGAGCGCGGCGGTCGGCGCGGCGCTCGCGGGGGCGCGGACGATGACCGCCACCTCCTCACAGGGCCTCGCACTGATGGCCGAGATCGTCTACATCGCCTCGGCGATGCGGGCCCCGATCGTGATGGCGCTCGGTAACCGCGCGCTCTCGGGGCCGATCAACATCCACTGCGACCACTCCGACTCGATGCTCGTGCGCGACTCGGGCGTTCTTCAGCTCTTCGCCGAGAACGCGCAGGAGGCCTACGACCTGACGGTGATGGCGCCGCGGATCGCGGAGCACCCGGACGTGCTCCTGCCCGTGCTCGTCTGCCAGGACGGTTTCACGATCACGCACTCGGCGGAGCCCGTCGCGCTGCTGGACGACGCCGAGGTCGCGCGGTTCGTCGGCGCCTACGAGATTCCGTACCCACTGCTCGACGTCGAGCGCGTCACCTCGCAGGGGCCGTTCGCGATGCCGGACTACTACTTCGAGCTCAGGCAGCAGCAGGTGGGCGCGATGGCCGCGGCCCCCCGAGTGCTCGAGGAGGTGGCGGACGAGCTCGAGCGGCTCTCGGGGCGGCGCTACCTCGCGGTCGAGCGGTACCGGCTCGACGGCGCCCAGCGCGCGCTCGTGCTCATGGGCTCGACCGCCGGAACAGCCAAGGACGTGGTCGACGAGCTGCGCGCAGGCGGAGAGCGGGTCGGCCTGCTTCGGATCGGCTCGTTCCGGCCCTTCCCGTCGAGCGCGATCCGCCGTGCACTCCGGGAGGTGCGCTCGGTCACCGTTCTCGACCGCGCCGACTCGCCCGGCGGCACCGCGCCGCTCTTCGCGGAGACGGCGGCGGCTCTCTACGGCAGTGGCGTCGAGCTGCACGGGCACGTTTACGGGCTCGGCGGCCGCGACCTGCACCCGGAAGACCTCCGCGAGGTCTTCCGCGGAGGGCTCCCTCGCTACCTCGGTCTACGGAGCGCGCGATGAGCCGGGTCAAGGATCTCGTTCGCAACGAGCGCGGCGCCCCGCCGCTCCGGGGCGGTCACGCCCTGTGCCAGGGCTGCGGGATCCCGATGGTCGTTCGCACGGTGCTCGACTCGATCGAGACGCCGGTCGTCGTCGTCAGCGCGACGGGATGCCTCGAGGTCGCGACCACCCGCTATCCGTCGACAGCCTGGAACGTCCCGTGGCTGCACGTCGCGTTCGAGAACTCCGCAGCGGTGGTGAGCGGGGTCGAGAGCGCGTACCGGGTGCTCCGCAGGCGCGGCGCTCTGCCGGCGGACGGGCCGCTCACGTTCGTCGTCTTCGCCGGCGACGGCGGCAGCTACGACATCGGGCTCCAGGCGCTCTCGGGAGCGCTCGAGCGCGGGCACCGCTTCCTGTTCGTCTGCTACGACAACGAGGCGTACATGAACACGGGCATCCAGCGCTCCGGCGCCACGCCCTTCGGCGCGAGCACGACGACGAGCCCGGCCGGGCTCGAGAGCCTCGGCAAGGTGCAGGAGCGGAAGGACCTGACCGCGATCGCGGTCGCGCACAAGATTCCCTACGTCGCCCAGGGCGCGGCGGGGTCCCACTGGCATGACCTGAGCGAGAAGGTCGAGCGTGCGGCGAAGGCGGACGGCCCTGCGTTCCTGAACGTTCTCACCGATTGCCCGCTCGGCTGGGGCCACGAGCCGCGAGCCTCGGTGAGCGTGCTCGACGCCGCCGTCGCGAGCCGCTTCTGGCCGCTCTACGAGGTGGTCGACGGCCGCTACCGGCTGACCCACGTCCCCGAGCCGGTGGTGCCGGTGGAGGAGTGGCTTCGGCCGCAGAAGCGCTTCGCGCATCTGCTCCGGCCCGAGGCCGCGGGGCTCGTCGAGGAGATCCAGCGCCGCATCGACGCCGATTGGGCCCAGCTCACCGCCCGCTGCGACCGCGACGCGGCTGCGCTGACTGCCTGACCGAAGCGGCCGCGGCCGAGGGACTGTCCCTCGGACCTGGCCCTAAGAGACCGGCGCGAGCCTGACTGCGCTCACCTTGTACTCGGGGCACGAGGTGAACTCGTCGCTCGCGTGCGAGGTCAGCAGGTTCGCACCGGCCTCGGGGAAGTGGAACGCCATGAAGACCTGGCCGGGCGAGACGCGCTCGGTCACCTCCGCGGTCACCTCGGTGCTGCCCGCGGCGGCTCGTCACCGTCGCCCGGGCGGCATTCGTGCAGGCCGAGCCGGGCAGCGTCGGCGGGGTTGACCTCGAGCAGCTCCTCCGGCAGGAGCTCGAGGTTCGCCGTCCGCCGGGTCATCGTGCCCGCGTTGTAGTGCTCGAGCCGGCGCCCGGTGATCAGGACGAGCGGGTAGTCGGCGTCGGGCTCCTCGCCCGGCGGCAGGTACGGGCGCGCGGCGAGCTGCGCCTTCCCGTTCGGCGTGGCGAACCCGTCGAGGTGGAGCGTCGGCGTGCCGGGATCGTCTGGCGAGCGGCACGGCCAGTGGATCGGCCCGCCAGCGTCGAGCCGCGCGTGCGAGATCCCGGCGAAGTGGGGCGCGATCCGGCCGAGCTCGTCGAACGCCGCGGCGGGAGTCGGGCAGCCGAGGTCGGCGCCGAGCGCCTCGGCGACCAGCGTTGACGATCTCGAAGTCGGAGCGTCGCCTCGCCCGGGCGGCTCGACCGCAGGCCGGACGCGCTGCACGCGGCGGTCGAAGTTGACGAACGTCCCGTCCTTCTCGAGGAACGCCGCCGCCGGCAGGACGACGTCGGCGCGCTCGGCGGTCTTCGAGAGGAAGAGCTCCTGCGAGATCACCAGGTCGCAGGCGTCGATCGCCGCCTCGCACGCGGCGCGTGTCGGGATCGGTCTGCGCGATGTCCTCGCCGATCACCCAGAGCGCCTTCAGGCGCCCGTCGAGCGCGGCCGCGAACATGTCGAGGATGCGCAGGCCCGGCGTGCGGTCGAGCTGCGACGCCCCACTCACGCTCGGCTCGCGCGACCGCCTCGTCGTCGTCGAGCACCCGCTGGTAGCCGGGCAGAAGATCGGGCAGCGCGCCCATGTCGGAGGCGCCCTGGACGTTGTTCTGCCCGCGCAGCGGGTTGACGCCGCCGCCGCCCGCGGTCCCGACCTGCCCGGTCAGGACCGCAAGGTTCGCGAGCGTCCGCACACCGTCGGTGCCGTGCGCGTGCTCGGTGATGCCGAGCCCGTAGACGATCGACGGCGCAGCCGGCCTCGCCGTACATGCGAGCCGCGCGCCGCAGCTCGCTCGCCGGCACGCCGGTGAGCTCCTCGACCCGCTCGGGCGTGTGGTCGCGCAGCACCTCGCGCAGCTCGTCGAGCCCGTCCGCGCGCTCGGCGAGGAACGCCTCGTCGGCGAGGCCCTCCTCGAGCAGCACGTGCGCGAGGCCGTTGAAGACGGCGACGTTCCCGCCCGGCCGCGGCCGCAGGTGGATGTCGGCGTAGCGGGCGAGCTCGATCCGGCGCGGGTCGACGACGATCAGGCGCGCTCCCTGGATCACCCGCTGCTTCATCCGCGCGCCGACGACCGGATGCGCCTCGGTCGGGTTCGACCCGGCGAGCAGGAAGCAATCGGCGCGGTCGAAGTCGTCGAAGGGGTTCGTCCCGCCGGAGACGCCGAACGTCGCCGTCAGCCCGGCGGCCGAGGGCGAGTGGCACAGGCGCGAGCAGTTGTCGACGTTGTTCGTCCCGATCACGGTGCGCATCAGCTTCTGGACGAGGTAGTTCTCCTCGTTGGTCGCGCGCGCGGAGGAGATCGCCGCGATCGCGTTCGGCCCGTGCTCGTCGCGGATCCGCTTCAGCTCGCCGGCCACGAACGAGATCGCCTCGTCCCAGCTCGCGGGCTCGAGCTGTCCGTTCCGCCGCAGGAGCGGAGTCGTGAGCCGGTCGCCCGAGCGGATGAAGCCGTGGGCGAAGCGGCCCTTCACGCACGCGTGCCCGCGGTTCGTCGGCGAGGCGTGGTTCGGCGTCACCGCGGCGATCTCGTTGTCGCGGACGTGCACGTCGAGCGTGCAGCCCACGCCGCAGTAGCCGCAGGTCGTGGTGACGACGCGCTCGATCGGCCGCGGATCGAGGAAGCCCGGCTCGGACAGCGCTCCGGTCGGGCAGGAGTCGACGCAGCCGCCGCAGGCGACGCAGTCGGACTCGAGCCACGAGCCGCCGCTGCCGGGGCGCGACGACCGTCGAGAAGCCGCGCCCGACGAGCTCGAGCGCGAACGTTCCCTGCACCTCGTCGCACATCCGCACGCAGCGCCCGCAGGCGATGCAGAGGTCGCGGTCGAGCTTGACGTAGGGGTGCGAGTCGTCGCGCCCGCCGCCCAGGCGCGCGCCGTGGAAATGGTCGCTCTCGACGCCGAGCAGCTCACAGGCCCGAACGAGCTCGCTGCGCTCGGCGGGAACCTCGAGCGCGCGCTCCGGCAGCTCGGACACGATCAGCTCGAGCGTGTGCCGCGCCGCGTCGCGCGCGACAGGGCTCGTCGGTGCGGATCACGTCGCCCTCGGCCGCGGGGGTCACGCAGCCCGGCGACGACGCGGCCGCCGACCGAGACGAGGCAGACGCGGCAGGCGCCGTACGGCGAGGTGCGCGTCGTCGTAGCAGAGCGTCGGCAGCCGCCGCGCCGCCGGCGTGCACCGCCTCGAGCAGCGTCGCGCCTTCGCGGCACCTCGACCGGCGCGCCCGTCGACCTCGACGTTCACCGCTCGAGCCCCAGCTCGCCGGCGTAGATCCGCAGGATCCCGCGCACGGGGGTCGGAACGCCCTGCCCGAAGCCGCACAGGCTCGCCTTCTCCATCGTCTCGAGCAGCTCGTCGAGCGCCGGCCGATCGTCCGGTTCCACCTGCCCGCGTGCAACCCGCTCCGCGAGCTCGAGCCCGCGCCGGCTGCCGATCCGGCAAGGCGAGCAGGTCCCGCAGTTCTCCTCGTCGGCGAAGCGCCAGACGTGCAGCAGGAGGTCCGGGCCGGAGACGCGCTCGTCGAAGGCGACGAGGCTGCCGTGCCCGAGCTCGACGCCGCGATCGGCGAGCGCCTCGATCGAGAACGCCACGTCGAGCTCGTCCGGCGCCAGGAAGCCGCCGAGCGGCCCGCCGACCTGCAGCGAGCGGAGCGTGTGCCCGTCGCGCAGCCCTCCGCCGAGCTCGGAGCAGATCCTCGCCAGCGAGATGCCGAACTCGACCTCGTAGACACCGGGCTGCGCGAAGGCTGCGTTCAGGCAGACGAGCTTTGTCCCGCGCGAACGCTCGGTCCCGAGGCGCGACGTAGGCGTCGCCTCCGCGCTCGACGATCCACTGGAGCGCGGAGAGCGTCTCGACGTTGTTCACGACCGTCGGCGAGCCGTAGAGCCCTCCGCGACCGGCCGGGAACGGCGGCCGCGGCGCAGCGCCCCCGCGCAAGCCTTCCATCGAGTGGAGCAGCGCGGTCTCCTCGCCGGCGACGTACGAGCCCGCGCCTTCGAAGATCTCGAGCTCGAGGTCGAAGCCCGAGCCGTGGACGTTCGCCCCGAGGTGGCCTGCGGCGCGCGCCTCGTGCACCGCCGCCCGGAGCGCGTCGCGGGCCGCCGGATACTCCGACCGCACGTAGACGAAGCCGCGGTTGCGCGCCGCAGGCGAGGGCGGCGAGGGCGACGCCCTCGAGCACGCCGTGCGGGTCGCGCTCCATCAGCAGCCGGTCGGCGTAGGAGCCGGGGTCGCCCTCGTCGCCGTTCGCGACGACGTAGCGCGGGCCGTCCGTCGGCGCGGCGCGCGCGAGCTCCCACTTGCGCGAGGCCGGAAAGCCTGCGCCGCCGCGGCCGCGCAGGCCGGAGGCCTCGACCTCTCGCAGCACGCGCTCGCCCCCGTCCGGCTCGGCGACGACGCGCTCCCAGACGCTCCATGCCGGCACACCTGAACCCAGCAAACGCGCCAGGAGGACGGGGTCGTCGACCGCCGAGGCGTAGGGGATCGCCGGGTCAACGCGCGGCGCGCGCCCGGCGAGCTGCTCCAGGAGATCCGGGCCCGGCGTGGGCGGTCTCGCCGTCGAGCGCCGAGGGCGACGCGTAGCAGTAGCCGAGGCAGTAGACGGGCTCCACAGTCCCTTCCTCCACGGCGGAGCGCGCAGCCTGGACGTGGCCGCCGCCGCGGGTCGCACCGAAGCAGGAAGCGCCCGCGCAGACGCGGACGTTCCGCCCCGCCCGGCCCTCGAACCCGAGATCCGCGTAGAAGGACGCCGCCCCGTTCACGTGGGCGCGGGGCAGGCCGAGCTCGGCGGCGATCCGGTCGACATCCTCGGCCGCGATCCGGCCGCGCTCCGCCTTCGCGCGCCGGAGGCGCTCGAGGACTTCGGTCGCGCCGCGGTGGTAGCGCCGTTCGAGCTCGACGGTGGCGTCGCGGTGCTCGGTGGCGCTCACTTCCGCGTCAGGGACGGCTGCGCCGCGGCTGCCGAGGCCGGCGCCTCGTCGCGCAGGTAGACGAACCAGTAGATCGCGCCGACCATCAGCGCGCCGCCGATGATGTTCCCGATCGTCACCGGCAGCAGGTTCGCGCCGAGGAAGCGCCCCCACGTGAGGTGCTCGACGCCCGGCGGCCCGGGGTGAGCGGCCATGAACGCATCGTTCGCCTTGACGAAGAGGCCCATCGGGATGAAGAACATATTCGCAACGCTGTGCTCGAAGCCGGCGGCAACGAACGCCGCGATCGGCGGCACGATCGCGATCACCTTGTCGGTGGTCGTGCGCGCGCTGTAGCAGAGCCAGACCGCCAGGCAGACGAGCGCGTTGCAGAAAGCCCCGAGCGCGATCGCCTGGACGAAGCCGAGGTTCGTCTTCCCGGTCGCGATCGCCACCGCCTGCTCGCCGACGACGCCCTTGCCGAACTCGTACTGCTTCCCGGCGTAGAGGATGCCCGCCGTCCCGATCGCCCCGACGAAGTTGCCGGCGTAGACGATCGCCCAGTTGCGCAGTACCCGCGCCGTCGAGACGCGCCGGCTGGCCCAGGCCATCACGATCAGGTTGTTCCCGGTGAAGAGCTCGGCGCCGGCGACGATCACGAGGATCAGGCCGAGCGAGAACGCGAGCCCGGAGAGCAGGCGCACGATCCCGTACGGCAGGTCGGTTCCACCCGCCGACACGGTGGTCGCGAAGATCGCGCCGAGCGCGATGAACGCGCCGGCGAGCACGGCGAGCGCAAACATGTTCGCGGCGCCCATCCCTGCCTTCGTGACGCCCACCTTCTCCGCCTGCCGCGCCATCTGCGCCGGCGGCAGGGCATCGAGCCCCGTGGGGGTGAACACGGTGTCGGTCATGGCCTCTCCTTTCCTGCGGCTTTACTCAGTCCCGGCGAGCACGCGGGCGACGTCGAGCGTCGAGAGGATGCCGACCGGCCGCGCCGAGGACGGCTCCGTCACGACGAGGTGCGTGATCTCGTGCTCGCTCATCAGCTGCGCTGCATGCGCGAGCGAGTCGTGCGTCTCGACCTTGACGATCGGCGTCACCGCGGTTCCCCCTGCCGTCCGCTCCTCGAGCTCGTCGGCGGTGGCCGCATTGACGAGGTCGAGATCGGAGACGACTCCCCACAGCTCGGCTCCGGCGACGTCGTCCGACTCTTCGCCGAAGACGACGATCGCGTGGATCCGATAGCCGGCCATCATTCGCGCCACCGTCCGCAGCGGGGTCTCGAGCGGGCACGTGACGACTCCCGGGTGCATCGCCTCTCCCACCGTGACCTGCGCGAGCGAGGTCCCTACCTGGCTGCTCTCCAGCATCTGCTGGCTCATTTCCTGCACCTCCTTCCGGTTCCAACCCTCGCCGAGGGCGGGGGCCAGGGCATCGGGGCAGGGCCGGGCTTCGGTTACGGGAAACCCGCAACCGCGGGATCGCGGCTGCTACGCGTTCTCTGGAGCGGCTTCCGGCACCGGCTGGCGCTTGCGAATGAGGAGCAGTCGAGTGCGCCAGCTCGGCATCCACCAGTTCGCCCGGCCGAACAGCCGCATCACCGACGGCACGAGCAGCGTGCGGATCACGGTCGCGTCGAAGATGATCCCCGCCGCGAGCCCGATCCCGAACTGCTTGATGTCGACGCCGGGGCTCGACGAGAGCACGAAGAACGCGAACATCAGCACGAGCGCGGCACTGGTCACCAGCTTGCCCGTCCGCGCCAGCCCGAGGGAGATCGCCTTGACGGTGTCACCGGTCTCGTCGTAGATCTCACGCATGCGCGAGAGCATGAAGACCTCGTAGTCCATCGAGAGCCCGTAGAGGAAGGCGAAGATCATCAGCGGGATCCACGGGATGATCGAGTCCGTCGCGTTCACACCCCAGATCGCGTTCGAGCCGTGCCCGTCCTGGAAGATGAAGACGATGATCCCGTAGGCCGCCAGCAGCGAGATCAGATTCAGGATGACCGCCTTGACCGGGAGCACGATCGACCTGAAGGCGCGGGCCAGCAGCAGGAACGTCAGCAGGACCACGAAGCCGAGCACGTAGGGGAAGTTCGAGTACACGGCCGCCACGAAGTCGCGGTCCTCCCCCGCCACCCCGCCGAGCGCGGCGTCGGTTCCCTTCAGTTCCGCGCGGACGCGCTTGATCGTCCCGCGCGTCGACGTGGCCGCGCCGTCGGCGTCCGGGAAGGCCTCGACCAGGCTGTCCGGGCCCTTGCGCCAGTCTGAGCCCGGCGGGGCAGCGGCGCCGTCGATGCCGGGTACTCGCCGGACCTTCGCGGCGATCGCTTTGGGGTCCCCGTTGTTCTGGACGAGCACCACGAACGGCTTCATCACGCCCGCCGAGATCTGCGCGTCGGCGAGCGCCTGCCGGCCGACGATCGCGTCGCCCTTGCCGGGGAAGTCCTTCGCCTGCGCCTCACTGGGGTTCAGTTGCGCGCCGTAGAAGACGAGCACGGCGACGATCGCGAGCCCGGCCGTCGCCACGGGCCCGGGATGGCGCATGACGAAGCCCGGCCCAGCGGCCCCACGGCCCGTCCTCGGGGTGGCCGCGGTCGACGAGGCGCTTCGGCAGCAGGCGGACGCTGTTGATCCGCGTGACCGAGCGTCGCCAGCAGCGCCGGCAGCAGCGTGATCGCGGTGAGCACCGAGACGGTCGGGATCAGCATCCCGCCGATTCCGATCGAGCGGATGAACGGCAACGGCAGCACGAGCATCGAGAGCAGGCCGACGGCCACGGTCGAGCCGGAGACGATCACCGACCGGCCCGCGTGGGTCATCGTCTCGACGAGCGCCGTCTCGACGTCCTCGCCCTCGCGCAGCTCGTCGCGGAAGCGGAAGATCATCAGCAGCGCGTAGTCGATCGCCACGCCGAGCCCGACCAGAGCGATCAGGAACTGGACGATGATCGAGACGTTCGTGAAGTAGGTCAGGATCCAGACCAGCGTGAAGGTGTTCAGGATCGCCGCGATCGCGACCACGATCGGCATCAGCACGGCCGGTAGCGTGCCGAAGACGAAGAACAGGATCACGAGGCAGCCGAGGCCGCCGATCAGCGCCTCTGTGAGCACGCTCGGCCCGCCGCTCTCGCCGCCGGAAGAGGCGTCGTAGAGCGGGTCTCGGCCGGTGAGGTAGGCCTGCACGCCCTGGGGAGCGTTCGCTTTGAGCTTCGCGCGCACCTGGTCCAGGTGCACCGAGGAACTGAACGTCGGCGTCTTCGGAGGGTAGATCTCGGCGAACGTGGTGTGGCCGTCCCGGGAGACGTAGGCGCGGCTGCCCGTGGAGAAGTACGAGGAGTCGCGCGAGCCGGGATTGACCTTCGCGGCCGCCTCGACCGCGCGCTGGATCCCTGTCTGCTCGGTGACGTCGCCGTCGCTGTGGAAGACGGCCACGAGCGGCGCCTGCTCGCCGGTGCCGAAGGTCTTCAGCGTCTTCTGGTTCGTCTCGTAGGACGAGTAGCCGGGGATCGAGAAGCTCTCGAACCAGCGCTTCGAGACCTGGCTCGCCGAGAACGCGCCGAAGAGCGTGAGGGCGATCCAGGCGCCGATGACGGCCCAGCGATGGCGAGCGACGATGTGGCCTAGGCGGGCGAGCAAGCGGTGTTCTCCTTTCGTCAGCGACGGGGCGGGCTTTCGAAGCGCTTCACGGTAGCGAAAGCCCCGGGGTCTGACCCCGGTTGAAGCGGTCGCCCACTGCCGTCGGCCTTTACCCCGGGGTCTGACCCCGGTTGAAAGCGGTCGCCCACCGAGGTCGGCCCGTACCCCAGGGTCGTTCTCGCCGACACCGTTGCAGGCTTGCGGCCAGTCGGCATACGATCCCCACATGCTGCTGAGCGAGGTGGGCTACGCGCGGCCGGCGACGCTCGAGCAGGCTCTGGAGGTCCTCGCCGAGTGCCCGGGAGCCCGCGCGCTCGCCGGCGGCCAGACGCTGCTGAACGTGATGAAGGCGCGCGCCGCGGCGCCCGACGTGCTCGTGGATCTCGCCGGCATCCCGGAGCTGAAGGGGATCGAGCTCGGCGCCGACGGGACGCTCGAGCTCGGCCCGATGACGACCTGCTCGGAGCTGGTCGCCTCCGCCGAGGCGCGCGCCCGGCCGATCCTCGGCGAGGTCTGCGCCCAGATCGCCGACGTCCAGGTGCGAAACCGCGGCACGATCGGCGGCAACGCCTGCTCGAGCGACCCGACGAACCACCTGCCGCCGCTGCTCACCGCCGTCGGGGCGACCTTCACCGTCGCCGGGAGCGACGGTGAGCGGACCGTGCCGGCGGACGAGTTCTTCCTCGGCGTCTACATGACGGCGGTCGGCCCCGGCGAGCTGCTGACCAGGATCACGATTCCGCCCGGGCGCTCGGACGGCTTCGCCTCGCGTCACCGTCGGGCGTGAGGGCACCTGCATCGTCAACGCGGCCGCCTCCGCGAACGGCGCCGTGCGCGTCGTGCTCGGCTGCGTCAGCGCGACGCCGGTGGTGGTGGAGGCCGCCGCTCCGGACGAGGTTCGGGCCGCGGTCAGGGGAGCGGGCGTGGAGCCGCCTTCGGACGTGCACGCGTCGGCCGAGTACCGGCGACACCTGGCCGAGGTCGTGGCGGAGCGCGCGGCGGCGCAGGCGGTCTCGAGGGTGGGCCGCTGATGGAGGTCGTCACCTCGCAGACGATCTCGGTCGAGGTCGACGGCACGACCTACGAGCGCGACGTCGAGGCGCGCAAGCTCCTGATCCATTTCCTCCGGGACGACCTCGACCTGACCGGCTCGCACGTCGGCTGCGACACCGGCAACTGCGGCGCCTGCTCCGTGATCCTCGACGGGACGCTCGTGAAGAGCTGCATGCTGCTCGCGATTCAGGCCGACGGCGCCTCGGTCGAGACGGTCGAAGGGCTCGCCGCCGACGACGAGCTGACCCCGCTGCAGCAGGCCTTCCGCGACCAGCACGCGCTCCAGTGCGGCTACTGCACGCCCGGGATGCTGATGAGCGCGACCGCGCTCCTGCGCGAGAGCCCGCGGCCCTCCGACGACGAGATCGCGAAGGCGCTGCAGGGCAACATCTGCCGCTGCACCGGCTACTGGAACATCTTCAAGGCGGTCAAGGCCGCCTCCGGGCAGGAGGTCGCCGAATGACCGAGACGACGCTGACCGAGCCGATCGTCGTCGAGGAGACCGAGACGAAGCCGGGCTACGCGGGCCAGAGCATCCCGCGCAAGGAGGACAAGCGCCTCGTCCAGGGCCAGGGCCTGTTCGTCGACGACGTCAAGCGCCACAACATGGGCTACGTCCACTTCGTCCGCTCCCCGTACGCACACGCGAAGATCCGCTCGGTCGACGTCTCGAAGGCGCTCGAGCACCCGGGCGTGCTCGGGACGCTGACCGGCGACGAGGTCGCGCTCCTGACCGAGCCGTTCTTCCAGATCTCCTCGCCGCCGGGCGCGCACCTGCGCGACTTCTGCCTCGCGGTCGGGAAGGCGCGCTTCGCCGGCGAGCCCGTCGCCGCCGTCGTCGCGACCACCCGCGAGACGGCGCGCGACGCCTCCGAGCTCGTCGAGGTCGACTACGAGCCGCTGCCGGCCGTGACCGACGCGCGCCGGGCGCTCGAGGACGACACGCCGGTTCTGCACGACGAGGCCGGCACGAACCTCACCTGGGAGGGTGTCTACGAGTGGGGCGACCTCGACGCCGCCTTCGCCGAGGCCGACCGCGTCGTGAAGATCTCGGAGCTCCACTTCGACCGCTTCAACTCGACCCCGCTCGAGTGCAACGGCGCGCTCGTCGAGTACAACCGCGGCACCGGCCAGTGGACGATCATCACCAACAACCAGTTCCCCGGGTTCGCCGCGATCATGATGGGGCCCGCGATGCGGGTCGGCCTGGACAGGCTCCGCTTCGTCACCCAGGACATCGGCGGCGGCTTCGGCAACAAGATCACCTCGCACCCGCAGCTCGTCGCCTGCTGCCTGCTCGCGCGCAAGCTCAACCGTCCCGTCCAGTGGACCGAGTGGCGCACCGACTTCCACCTCTCGATGTCGCACGGGAACGAGCGCTGGTTCCAGGACACCGAGGTTGCTGTGAAGAGCGACGGGACGCTGCTCGGCTTCCGCACGACCGCGCTCGACGACGCCGGCGCCTGGCTTCGCTACGAGCCGCTCGGCGGCGTGATCTGGGCGCAGGTGACCCCGGGCATGTACAGGTGGCGCCACATCCGGCTCGACTTCAGGCAGGTCGTGACGAACAAGGCGCCGGTCTCGCCGAACCGCGGCTACTCGCGGATGCAGCACCTCTGGTTCACGGAGCGGATCATCGACATCGTCGCCCACGAGCTCGGCCTCGACCCGGTCGAGGTGCGCAAGCGCAACTACATCCGCTCCGAGGAGATGCCCTACGAGACGCCGAACGGCTGCGTCTACGACTCGGGCGACTACGCGCAGATGCTCGACGTCGCGCTCGAGCTGATCGGCTATGAGCCGCTGGAAGAGCGGCGCGCCGATGCAGAGGAGCGCGGGAGGCTGCTCGGGCTCGGGATCGGCTCGACCCTCGACTCCGGGACGAACAACTTCGGCCAGTCCCGGCTGATCAACCCCGAGCTCCAGTTCTCCGGGAACAACGAGGTCGCGACCGTCAAGCTCGACATCTTCGGCGAGATCGTGGTCACGCTCGGCACCACCCCGCAGGGGCAGAGTCACGAGACGACCGCGTCGCAGGTCGTGGCCGACATCCTTGGGTGCTCGATCGAGGACGTGAATGTCCGGGCCGGTCACGACTCCTACTGGAACTCGCACGCCGGCTTCTCCGGCACCTACGCGAGCCAGTTCGCGGTCACCGGGCTCGGCGCGGTCAAGGGCGCGACCGAGATGCTCGCGGGCGAGATGCGGCAGCTTGCGGCGGTCGTGCTCGGCTGCGAGCCGGGCGACATCGAGCTCGCCGAGGGCCAGGCGCGGATGAAGGTGAACCCGGAGGCCGCGCTGCCGTTCATGGCGCTCGGCGCGATCATCAACGCCAACAACGCCGGGCTGCCGGAAGACCTCGACGTCACGCTCAACTGCCGCTACGTCTACCGGCCGCCGTTCGAGCCGCCGGACGTCGAGCGCAAGTTCGGCAACCTGACGCTGACCTACGCCGCGCAGATTCACGCGGCGCTGGTCGAGGTCGACCCGGAGACGGGCGTGTACGAGATCGTCGACTACGCGGCCGTCGACGACTGCGGCAAGCGGATCAACCCGCAGGTGGTGGAGGGGCAGGTGATGGGCGCGACCGCGCAGGCGCTCGGGGCCGCAACGCACGAGACCTTCACCTACGACGAGGACGGCAACCTGCTGACGCCCAACTTCTACGACTACCACGTGCCGCACGCGCTCGACATGCCGCCCCTTCGAACCGGGTTTCTCGAGAGCCCGTCGCCCTTCACGTCGATGGGGACGAAGGGGATGGGCGAGGGCGGCGGCGCGGGGATCCATGCGATCTGCGCGGCGCTGCAGGACGCGCTGCGGCCGCGAGGGAACCCGATCGTCTACGACAGCTGCAACCCGTACCACCGGGTCTGGGAGCTGCTCGCCGACCCCGAGTCCTCGCGCGCCCGGGTGACCGTGGAATGAGGGTTGCGGGAGAGCGCTCGTATGCGGCACCGCGCCAGGACGTATGGCGGGTGCTGAACGACCCCGAGGCGCTGGCGGCGGCGATTCCCGGCGTGGAGAGCTTCGACGTCGAGGACGAGCGGAACTGGCGCGCGAACGTGAAGATCCCGCTCGGCCTCGGAAATCTCGCGATGACGATGGACATGAAGAAGACCGAGGAGCGCGAACCGGAGTTCGCGAGGCTGACGGTCAAGGGGCAGGGGATCGGCGCGATGCTGAGCATGACCACGGGCTTCTCGCTCTCCGAGGACGGCGCCGCGACGAAGATGGACTGGGAGGCCGACGTCCGGATCGCGGGACCTGTCGGGTCGATGGGCCAGCGCGTCCTCCAGCCGATCGTGAACCAGCAGGTGCAGCACGTCCTGGCCGCGCTCGACGAGCAGGTCGAGAAGACGCAGGCAGGCGCGTAGCCGTTCGCCTCGGAAGGGGCGCTGACCCGCCGATCCTGGCAGACGTGCGAGGATCGCGCCGTGCCGCCGCCGTTCCGGATCGGCGTGATGCAGCTCACCATGGAGCCGGTGGGCGAGATGCTCACGACCGCGCGCGCGCTCGACGAGCACGGCTTCGACACGATCTGGCTCGCGGAGGCGTACCCGTGGTGGCGAAAGCACGGCATGGAAGCGCGCTCGTCGACGGTTGTCTCCGGGCTCATGGCCGCCGAGACGGAGCGGCTGACGATCGGCTGGGGGATCATCTCGCCGTTCACGCGTCATCCCGTCCAGGTCGCGATGGACGCCCGGGTCGTGCAGGAGCTTGCGCCCGGCCGGTTCATCCTCGGCTTCGGGACCTCGAAGATCTTCCTCAACAACGCCGTCATGCAGACGAACAAGACACTCGGGCCGATGCGGGACGCGGTCGAGATCGTGCGCGGCGTGCTGGGCGGCCAGCCGTTCGAATACCAGGGCTCGGCCTGGAGCGCGTCGGTCCCCGGGCTCGCTCCTGACGCGGACGCTCCTCGGGACGTGCCGCCCGTGTACGTCGCCGCGACCGCTCCCAAGATGCAGGCGCTCGCCGGCGAAATCGCGGACGGCTGCCTGACGCCGTCGATCACGACGCCGGCCTTCGTCCGCTACACGCGCGAGAACGTCGCGAGCGACATCGACATCGGCTGCACGATCGTCGCCTCGATCCACGAGACCGACCGCGACGCCGGCCGCGACGGCGCCCGCGAGATCGCCGGCCATGTACCTCGCGAACAAGGTGCAGAACATTCAGGGCGCCGCCGACACGCTGCTCGACCTCGCGGGCATCGACCAGGACGAGATCCGGCCGGTTGCCGAGGCGATGGAGCGCGGCGGGCGCCTCGCCGCCAAGGCCGAGGTCAGCGACGCGCTGCTGGACAAGTGCAAGCCGATCGCCGGCACGCCCGACGACTGCGTGGCGGCGATCGAGGAATACCGCGAGGCCGGCTGCACCCACGTCATGCTCGAGCTGTGGGGCGAGCGCCGCCAGGAGCAGATCAGGCTCTTCGGCGAGAAGGTGCTGCCGCGGGTCCGCTCGTGACGGCGATCGAACCGGACGTCTCGCAGTGGGACGCCTGGCGGCCGGACGAGGTCGCGCGGCTTCTCGACGGCGTGCGCGTGCCCTGGTACGTCGCCGCGGGCTGGGCGCTCGAGCTGTTCCTCGGCGGGCAGCTGCGCGAGCACGAGGATCTGGAGATCGCGGTGCCGAACACGCGCTTCGACGAGCTCGCGCCGGTGCTCGAGGGGCTCGAGGTCTTCGTCATCACCGACCGTGCGGAAGCGACGCCGCTCGCGGAGGCCCGCGCGCGCCTGATGGACACGCACCAGACCTGGATCCGCGAGCCGGCGACGGGCAAGTGGCGCTTCGACGTCTTCCGCGAGCCCTCCGACGGCGACACGTGGATCTGCCGGCGCGAGCCCGCGATCCGGATGCCGTACAGCCGACTGATCGAGCGCACGGACGAGGGGATCCCCTACGGGCGTCCTGAGGTCGTGCTCCTGTTCAAGGCCCGGCACTCGCAGCAGGAGAAGAACAGCGCGGATCTCGAGGCCGTCCTGCCCCGGCTCGACGACGAACGCCGCGCCTGGCTGCGCGACGCACTCGCGCGCGTGCACCCGGGCCACGATTGGCTGGAGGCGCTGTGATCGACCGCGACCGGCTCGTCGACCTGGCGTTACGGCTCGTGTCGACGCCGTCGTTCACCGGGTCGGAGGAGCAGGCGGCACGGCTGGTGGAAGCCGAGCTCGAGTCGATGGGCCTGCAGACGCAGTGGCAGCAGGTCGAGGACGGGCGCGCGAACGTGCTCGGGACGTGGCCGGGGGCCGGCGGAGGGCCGACGCTGATGTTCAACGGGCATCTCGACACGTCGTACTCGGGCCGCGAGCCGTGGCTGGCGGGGATCCCGGGGTTCCAGCCGGAAGGCTTCGAGCGGGACGGGCGGATCTACGGGCTTGGTATCTCGAACATGAAGGGAGCGCTCGCCTGCTACGTCGAGGCGGTGCGGGCGCTGCAGGACACCGGCGTGCGTCTGCGCGGGGACGTGCTGGTGGCGGCGGTGTCCGGCGAGATCGAAAAGACGCAGCAGGGCGAGGCTCAGGGCGCCGAGTTCCGCGGGTATGCCGCCGGCTCGCGCTACCTCGTGACGCACGGCGGCGTCGCCGACATGTGCGTCCTCGGCGAGCCGACCGAGAACAAGCTCGTCCTCGCTCACTTCGGCTCTCTCTGGCTGCGGCTCTCGACGCACGGCCCGTTCGTGCACACGGCGTTCAGCGAGGGGCGGCGCGACGAGAACTCGATCCTCCGCATGCGCCCGGTGCTCGACGCGGTGCTCGAGTGGCTGCCGGGCTGGGAGGAGCGGATGAGCTACGGCGACGTGCGCGGCGTCGCGAACGTGGGCGGGATCGAGGGCGGCTTCGGCTGGCGCGCTTCGCGGACGCCCCACCGGACCGACCTCTTCCTCGACCTGCGCGTGCCGCCCGACGTGCCCATGGCGGAGGCGCGGCGGGAGGCGCTCGAGTTCGCGCGCTCGCTCGACGGGGTCGAGGCGGAGGTGTACGTGACGGCGCCGGGCGCGCAGGTCGAGGAGGGCCACCCGCTCGTCGCAGCGCTCGGCGAGGCGCACGAGGAGGTCTTCGGCTCGCCCGCCGAACGCGACGTGACCCGCTGGTTCTCGGATGCGTCGGTGCTCTCGCGCTACGGGATCGCGACCGTCAACTACGGAACGTCGAGCGGCCTGCCGGATGCCGAGCTCGGCGAGAACCTCGCGGTCGACGGGCTTGTCAAGACCGCGGAGGTCTATGCACGCGCCGCGATGAACGTCTGCGGCGTCGTCGACTAGCCGGCGGCCTCCTTCCAGGCGAGAGCGAAGCGGTCGCGGTAGAAGAGCGAGAGGAGCAGTGCGACGAGGAGCAGAATCGCCTCGTCGACCGGCCCTGGAACCGGCAGGAGACCGAGGGCCGCGAGCCAGCGGAGCGGTCGCGGGATCGCCTCGTCGCGGGCCAGCAGCTTGACCGTGCGGATCGACCTCCGGATCGTCGCGCGCACGCCGGGAGTCTAGGAAGGTGAGAATGCCGCTGTGAAGCTCGTGACCTTCGACGAGGGGCGCGTCGGGGAGCTGCGCGGCGACAAGGTGGTCGAGCTCGGCGCGCAGTCGATGCGCGAATACTTCGAGGTCGGTGCCGTCGCGCGGGCCACCGGGCGGGAGCACGCGCTCGAGGAGGTGCGGCTGCGGGCTCCGATCGTGCCGAGGAAGCTTCTCCACACGGCCGGCAACTTCCGCGAGCACGAGGAGGAGTCGAAGAATGTCGGGTGGTCGCACGAGATCGCGCCGTGGATCGTCTTCTTCCAGAACGTGGACGCGATCATCGGGCCGGACGAGCCGGTCGTCTATCCCGAGCATCTGACGGAGGAGCTCGACTACGAGCTCGAGCTCGCGGTCGTGATCGGTAAGGCGGGGAAATGGTTCTCTCCCGAGGAGGCGATCGACTACATCGGCGGGTACGTGATCTTCAACGACATCACCGCGCGCGACATCCAGCGGCGCGAGATGCGCTCCGGGGTGTTCTCGTTCTGCAAGGCGATCGACACGTTCTGCCCGCTCGGGCCGTGGATCGTGACTCCCGACGAGATTCCCGACCCGCACGACCTGGCGATGGAGCTGCGCGTGAACGGCGAGCCGAGGCAGGTCTCGCACTCGAAGAACATGTCGGTGACGATCCCGGAGATCCTCTCGCACTACTCGGCCCTGGGGTATTCGGCTGGCGACGTGGTCTCGACCGGGACGGTCAGCGGGGTCGCCGGGTTCAGTGACGACCCGGCCTCGCTCTACCTGAGGCCCGGCGACGTCATGGAAGCCGAGATCGAGCGGATCGGGGTCCTGCGGAACCCGGTCGTCTCGTGGCAGGAGGCGCACGGAACGCCGCCGCCCGAACGGGCCCGCTGGTAGTCCTCGCGCAGGCGCGAGACCTCAATTCCCCCACCCAGGGTGGGGCTTTCTGACCCGCCTCCCTCGCGCTCGACGGTACCCGAGAAGAAGCGCACGTGTCTGTGACCGCTTTGGATCGAAAGGGTGACGATCTCGGGTCGACCGGCGGCCGTCGCGTCCCACCGCTCGTGTCCGGAACGGACTCTTGCGCGGGAGCGCGCGGCTCGGCAGCATCACCGCATGGACGGGGAAGAGCTGATCTCGCGTTCGGAGGTGGCGGGTACGCTTTTTCGCGTTCGCGGATATCAATGCGAACGTCGAGCGAATCCTCAGCCTGCTTGAGCACGAGCACGATGGCGAAGAAGAAATACCGAAAGAGAACTCCTGAAGAGCGCGAGCGCTGGGCGAGAACCAGCGGCGGCTCGAGCGCGTGATCGAGCAGCGCCTCGAAGCGCGACGGCACCACGCGCGAGGAGATCCGCCGCCGCCTCGGGCTCCCCGAGTAGCACGCGCTCCCGGCGCGGCACCGTTTAGGTTCTCCCCGTGACCTGGCCGCGCGACGACGCCAAGCTCAACCGCGTCCGCGCGCTGATGGCCGACGAGGGCCTCGACGCGCTCGTCGTCCGCGCGCCCGACAACGTCCTCTACCTGACGAACTTCTGGGCGATGAAAGGCTACGAGGCCGCCGTCTTCCCGCGAGAGGGGGAGCCGGTGCTGATCTGTCTCGAGGCCTCGGCGGAGGACGCCGGGCGCGCCGCCTGGACGCAGGACGTCCGCTACCTCCGCGGCTACGCGCCCGAAGATCCTCGGCCTCCGACGGCCCGCACGCTCGAGCTCGCCCAGCAGGCGAGCCGGGAGTTCGGCCGCATCGGGCTCGAGCTCTCGCTCGGCACGCAGGCCTCCGACCGGATGGTCGGCGAGCCGACGACCTTCACGGCCGCCTGGTTCGACGGCTTCGGCGAGGCGGCCGACGCGACGACCCTCCTCGCACGCGCGCGCGAGATCAAGACTCCGCAGGAGCTCGAACGCATGCGGCTCGCCAATGAGATCGCGGCCGCCGCGATGGAGCACGTTCGCGGCCACCTCCGCCCGGGGATGAAGGAGTCGCAGGCGGCCGCGCTCTGGGAGGGGTTCGTCCACGGCGAGGGCACCGGCTGGAAGAACCGGGTCGAGCTCGCGCTCGGCTTCTCGCTCGTCTGGTCGGGGCCGGGGATCAAGACCTTCACCGCGACCGCCGACCTGCCCGTCCAGGAGCACGAGCCGACGCTGTTCGAGATCTGGGTCTGCGCCGACGGCTACTGGTGCGACCACACGAAGAACCTCTGCCCGGGCGAGCTCTCGCCGCGCTACGACGAGCTCGAACGACAACTGCTCGAGGTCTACGAGCGGGCAATCGCGTTTCTGCGCCCCGGTGCGAGCCTCGCAGAGCTCGACCGTCTGATCCGCGACGGGCTCGACGCCGCCGGCTACCCGGGCCAGCCGACCCACCCGATCGCGCATGGAGTAGGCGCCCGCGCGCACGAGCCGCCCTACGCTCACCAGGCGGCAGACGCCGCTCTCGTGGAGGGAATGGTGCTCGCGATCGAGCCGGGGATCTACTGGAAGGGCGGCGGCGGCCTGCGCGTCGAGGACAACTTCCTCGTCACCGCCGACGGTGGGGAGAAGCTCTCCTCCTTCCCGGACGGAGTCGTCCGCGCATGAGCATCTGGACGGGCGAGCTGAACGATCGGTACCGGCTCGGCGGATCGGTCGGGCTCTACGACACGACCCTGCGAGACGGCGAGCAGACCGTCGGCGTAGTGCTCGACCCGGAGCAGAAGCTGGAGATCGCCCGCCTCCTGGACGAGCTCGGGATCGACCGGATCGAGGCGGGCTTCCCGCGCGTCTCGGAGGACGACCACGAGGCGGTCCGGCTGATCTCCGCCGCCGGCCTGCGCGCCGAGATCTGGGGCTTCTCGCGGGCCGTACCGGCCGACCTCGAGGCGCTCGTCGAGCTCGGCGTCCGCGCGTCGGTGATCGAGTCCCCGATCTCGGACCGCAAGCTCGAGGCGCTCGGCGTCTTACGCGAGACGATGCTCGAGCGGATCGAGCGCGCGATGACCTTCGCGGCCGAGCACGGCATCCACGCAGCCTTCTTCGGGGTCGACTCGACCCGCGCCGACCCGGCCTTCTACGAGCGGGCCTACGCGGCTGCGATCGGGGCCGGTGCCAGGGAGGTCTGCATCGCCGACACGCTCGGGATCGCCTCGCCCGAGGCGGTCGCCGAGCTCGTCGGCCGCACGGTCGAGCTCGCCGGCCCGGACGTCCCGGTGCACTTCCACGGGCACAACGACTTCGGCCTCGCGACGGCGGCCGCGGTCGCGGCGGTCCGGGCCGGCGCGCGTTGGGTGCACGGGACGATCAACGGCATGGGTGAGCGGGCCGGCAACGCGAGCCTCGGCGAGGTGGCGCTGGCCCTTCGCGCGCTGTACGGGGTCGAGTCCAACCTCCGCCTCGACCGCGATCCGCGAGATCTCCGAGCGCGTACGCGAGCTCTCCGGCTACGAGCTCGAGCCCTGGAAGCCGCTCACCGGCGAGACGCTCTTCCGGCGCGAGAGCGGCGCGGTCGCGAGCCAGTTCCACGACCCGCCCTCGATCGAGCCGTACTCCTCCGAGCTGGTCGGCGCCGAGCGCGGGATCGTCCTCGGCAAGAAGAGCGGCCTCGACTCGATCCGGATCAAGGCCGAGGAGCTCGGGCTCGACGTGCCCGAGGAGAGCCGCGCCGGGCTGCTCGCGAAGGTGAAGGAGCTCGGCGCGAACAAGCGCGGCCTGGTGACGGACGATGAGTTCCGTGAGCTCGCGCAAGGCTGAGCACGACGCCGTCCTGGTCGGGAGCGGGATCAACTCGCTCGCGTGTGCGGCTCTGCTCGCCCGCGCCGGCTGGAGCGTGCTCGTGCTCGAGCGCGAGCAAGAGCTAGGCGGCGCGGTCCGCACGGCGGCGCTGACGGAGCCGGGTTACGTGCACGACGTCTTCAGCTCGTGGCACCCGCTCTGGGTCGGGGGCGCCGCCCACGCGGAGCTCGGTGCGGAGCTGGCCGAGCGCGGGCTGGAGTACCTGCACACGGAGCTGCCGACCGCGACGCTCTTCCCCGACGGAGAGGCGGCGTTTCTGCTGCGGTCGACCGAGGCGAACGAAGCCGAGCTCGGGGCCGAGTGGCGCGGCGTCGTCGAGTCGCTCGCTCCCAACGCGGACCTCGCCTTCGGGGTGCTCGGAACCGAGCTCTGGTCGCGCGACGGGCTCCGGCTGGCGGCGCGCGCGTACCGCCGCCTCGGGGCACGTGGCCTGGTCGAGTTCGCCGGCACCGTGCTCGCCTCGAGCCGCGACTGGCTGACAGCGACCTTCGCCTCCGAGCGCGCACACGGCGTGCTCGCGCCGTGGGTGCTCCATACGGGCCTCGGCCCGGACGCCGCCGGGTCCGGCTTCATGACCCAGGTGATCGGCTTCGCGGTGCAGGAGGGCGGGATGCCGATTCCGAAGGGCGGGGGCGCACGCCTGGTCGAGGCGCTCGTGCGCCTGGTCGAGGATCACGGCGGCTCGTGCGAGAGCGGTCGCGACGTCGAGCGCGTCCTCGTAGAGGGAGGCCGCGCGGCAGGTGTCCGCCTGGCCGGAGGTGAGGAGATTCGAGCAAGGCGCGCGGTGATCGCGAACGTGACGCCGACGCAGCTCTACGGCCGACTCCTCGATGGGCCCGAGGAGCTCGGCCGCCGCTTTCGTTACGGCCGCGCCGCGATGCAGATCCATTTCGCACTCTCCGAGCCTCCCCGGTGGGACGGAGACGAGCGGCTGGGCAAGACGGCGATCGTCCACCTTACTCCCGGGCTCGACGGCGTCTCGCGTGCCGTCAACGAAGCCGAGCGTGGCCTGCTGCCCGCGGAGGCGACGGTCGTCGTGGGCCAGCCGCTGACGATCGACCCGAGCCGAGCTCCCGAGGGCGCCGGTCTGCTCTGGGTTCAGCTTCAGGAGCTGCCCTGGCAGGTGAAGGGCGACGCGGCCGGCGAGCTCGATCCCGGCGACGGCACGTGGACCGAAAGCCTGCGGGAGCGCTACGCCGACCGGATCCAGGCGCGGATCGCGCGGCACGCTCCGAACCTCGAGCCGGCGATCCGCAAACGCATCACCCTCTCGCCGGCCGACCTGCAGGCCGCGAACGTGAACCTCCACCACGGCGACCCGTACTCCGGCTCGCTCGCGCTCGACCAGAACCTGCTTTGCCGACCGCTCGCCGCGCGCCCCGGCCACGCGACTCCGGTCAAGGGCCTCTGGCAGATCGGGGCGAGCACGCACCCCGGTCCTGGCCTCGGGGCGGGCTCCGGGACGCTCGTCGCCAAGCGGCTGTTGCGGAAGAGCCTGCGCCGGTGAGGTTGTCCGTCTCGCAGATCACGACCGTGACGCAGTCATTCGCCGACGACCTCGATGCCTACCGCGCGGCCGGCGCGGACGGCGTGGGCATCTGGGAGGTGAAGCTCGAAGGCGACTCGCTCGAGCGCTTCCGGGCAAGCGGCCTCGGCGCCGCGACGGCCGTCCCGGCGGTCCCGTCGATCCTGCCGCTCCCGCTGATGGAAGGCCCGGCCGATCCCGCCGTGCGGATCGAGGCGATCCGGGCGGGAATCCGCCGGCTCGCCCCCTTCGAGCCTGCCTCCGTCCTCTTCCTGACCGGCCCCGGCGGAGAACGCGAAACGGTCGTCGAAGGCATCCGGAAGATCGCCGAGGAGGGCCACCGTCAGGGCGTGCCGGTGGCGCTCGAGCCGGTTCAGCGCGAGTTCGCCGGCCTCTGGACGATCGTCAGCTCGCTCGACGAGGCCGCCGCGCTCGTCGACGAGGCCGGGGTCGAGTGCGGACTCCAGTACGACTCCTGGCACCTCTGGCGCGAGCCGCTCGAGCAGATCGAGCGCCACCGTGCGCGGATCCTCGGCGTCCATCTCGCCGACTGGCGTGAGCCGACGCGCAACACGAACGACCGCGTGCTGCCCGGTGACGGCGTCATCGATTTCCAGCCGCTCCTCGAGGCCCTGCGCTGGGACGGGCTCTACGACCTCGAGATCTTCTCCGACCCGGAGCTCGAAGGCTCGCTCTGGTCGGGGGATCCTCGCGAGCTCGCCGCGCGCGGGATCGAGTCGCTACGGAGGACGGTATCGACCGCGTCTGCGTAGTTGGCGCAGGAGTGATCGGCGGCCTCTTCGCGGGGCACCTCGGCCGCGTCTGCGAGGTCTCGGTTCTCTGCCGCCGCGAGGAGCACGCCCGGGCCCTGACCGAGCACGGCCTCAGGGTCTCGGGCAGGAACGACTTCGTGACCGCCGTCCGCGCGGCGACCGACCCCGCGAGCCTGCCCGAGCCCGACCTGGCGATCGTCGCGACCAAGACCACCGAGCTCGAGGCGGCGGCGCGCCGGCTCGACGGCAGCTGGCCGGAGGCGGCGATCATGACGGTCCAGAACGGCCTCGGCGCGGAGGCCTTCTTCCCGGGCCGGCGCGTGATCTCCGCCGTCACCTTCATGAGCGGCACGCGCCACTCGGACACGCACGTCGAGTACATCCTCGACACGGAGACCTGGCTCGGGCCGTACGGCGAGACGCCGTACGAGCGTCGCTCGGGAAGAGGCGACCGCGCTGATCGTCACCTCCGGCCTGAAGGCGACGCGCGTTCGCCGACCTGCGCCCGGCACAGTGGTCGAAGCTGATCTTCAACGCGACCGTCAACGCCGTCGCCGCGCTCACCGGCCTGCCGCACGACCAGCACTTCGCGGCGCGCGATCGCGCCGGCGACCTCGGGCACCTCGTCTTCGACCTCGTCGAAGAGGGCAAGCGGGTTGCGGCGGCGGCCGGGCGTCGAGCTGCACGAGGATCCCATGGGAGATGAACGTCCATGCCACGCAGCGCGGGAGCCGCCACTACCCGTCGATGCTCGAGGACGTCCAGGCGCGCCGGCCGACGGAGATCGAGCACATCACGGGCGCGCTCGTCCGAGAAGCGTCGACGGCTCGGTGTCCCGGTTCCGCTGCACACCGCGCTCTACCGGCTCGTCAAAGGGCGCGAGGCGTCGTGGACACCCGATTGACCGCGGCGCGCGTAGTGGTTGAATAGCGGGTTACGGCCCGCATTCCCGAGACTAGGAGGGTGGAGTGAGACGTGTGACTAGGTGGGGGATTCCGGCGGCGGTCGTGGCGGCCGTCGTGGTCATCGCTGCGCTTGGGGGCACCACCGGGGGCCACGCGGCTCCTGCGGCGAAAAAGAAGGTCGTCATCGGCTGGGCGTTCGACAAGTCGGGCCAGATGTCGCCGTTCGACAACCCCGCGCTCGCAGCGGCCAAGATCCGGATCAAGCAGATCAATAGCCAAGAGCGGACGGCTACCGGTCCGTGATCAAGACCTGCGACACGCAGAACAACAACGCCGCGAAGGCGAAGGCGTGCGCGCTCAGCCTGCTCGGTTCGGGCGCCAAGATCATCTTCACGACCTGTGATGTCGATTTCGCCACTCCCGTGGTGCAGGAGGCGATCAAGCACGGCAAGCTCGCGATCGCGCCGTGCATCGGCACCGACCAGATGGGCCCGAAACGTTTTGGGAAGAAAGGGAAGCTCGCCTTCAGCTTCGGCAACGTCGCCCAGGACGAAGGGTCGGCGATGGCCGAGTACGCATAGAGGCAGCGGCTGGAAGACGGCCGGCCTCGCGACCAACACGCTGCTCGTCTACTTCAAGAACGTCGTGCAGGCGTTCGACAACCGGTTCAGAGCAGCTCGGCGGGACGATCGTCGACCGCGAGAACTACGAGACCGGAGCAACAACGTGAAAACAGCGGTCACGCACCTCAAAGCCCAGAAGGCCGAACGTCTACGTGACGTCGACTTCGTTCGGCGAGCTGCCCGCCTTCGTGTCGGGCATGCGCTCGCTGCGAGAACAAGACACCGATCCTCAACTCGTGGGCCGGCGACGGCACCTACTGGGTGACGAAGAACCCGAAGGTGACCGAACTACTACTGCGTCACGTACGCCTCGGTGTTCGGCGACGACCCGAAGCCGGCCGTGAAGCCAGATGATCGCGCTCGCTGAAGGCGACGGCGGACGCCGGCGACCGGCGGCTTCGTCGGCGGGAGCAGATGCGATCGACGGCGTCTACATCGCGATCAAGCGAGCGCACGGATCGACTGGAGGGCAGCGAAGCTCGCCGCCAAGCTGCTCGAGGGCTTCAGGCAGGTGCCGCGCTCTGGCGAGCAGGATCAGCTTCTCGAGAAAGCTGGCACACGGTCTTCGGCCGGCAGTACCGCGTGATCAAGCATCCAGAACAACAAGGCGAAGCGCGTGGGCCTCGTTACGGGCGAAGGTCATTCCGAAGATCCGAGTGAGTGGCGATGCCCCAAACGGCTCGCGCCGGCGACGCACCGGCCAGAGGAGGCCCGGAGGCACTCTCCGGGCCTCCTCCGTCTCGCGGTCTTCGCGGGGGTCCGGGCCCTCGAGTGAAGTCACGCTGGAGCTGCACCGCCACGAGGTTGTCGGGCTGATCGGCCCGAACGGCGCCGGCAAGTCGACACTCGTGAACGTGCTCAGCGGTTTCGACCGTCCCGACGAGGGGTCGGTGGAGCTCGGGGGCCGCCAGAGTCACCGCCTGGAGCCCGCAGCGCCGGGCCGCGCCGGCCTCGCGCGCACGTTCCAGCACAGCCGCTCGTTCGGGGGCTGTCGGTGCGCGAGAACGTCGAGGTGGCGGCGCTCGGTGCGGGCGCGGGCCCGCGGGACGCACGGCGGCGTGCAGACGGCTGCTCGGGCTGCTCGGGCTCGTGGGCGTCGCCGAGGAACCGGCGGCTGCGCTCGCGCACGGCGACGAGCGGAGGCTCGGTGTCGCGCGGGCGCTGGCAACCGAGCCGGCGTTCGTGCTCTCGACGAGCCGGCGGCCGGCCTTCCGAGGCGGAGGTACCGGAGTTCGCGAGGTGGTCCGCTCGGTCGCTGGAGGAGCACGCGCCGGCGTGCTGCTGATCGACCACAACATGGCTCTCGTGATGGAGATCTGCGACCGGATCCACGTGCTCGACCAGGGCCGCACGCTCGCGGAGGGACGCCGGAGGAGATCCGGGGCAACCTGGATGTCGTCGGGCGTATCTCGGCGAGAGGGCGGTCCGCGACGAGCCGAGTGGCTGAGCCCGGCGCTCGAGCTCGAAAACCTCGAGGTCGCGCTACGGGTCGGTGCCGGCGGTGCGCGGGTTGAGCTCGAGGTGGCCGAGAGCGAGATCGTCGGGCTGATCGGGCCGAACGGGGCGGGCAAGTCGACGACGCTGAACGCGATCATGGGCGTCCTCCCGACGCACGCGGGCGAGATCCGGTTCCGCGGCCGGTCGATCCGAAGGCGTGCCGCCCGAGTCGATCGCGCGCCGGGGACTCGCGCTGGTGCCGGAGGGGCGGCGGATCTTCGCCGAGTTCACGGTCGAGGAGAATCTGCGCCTCGGCCTCGGCCTCCGGACGGAGGGGCAGTGCGGGCGGCGACCCGACTCCGTCGCGCCTACGCCCTGTTCCCGGTGCTGGAGGAGTTCCGGCGGCGGCCGCGCGGGCGTCCTCTCGGGCGGGCAGCAACAGCAGCTCGCGATCGGCCGGGCGCTCGTCGCCGGCCCGAAGTGCTGCTGCTGGACGAGCCGTCGCTCGGGCTCGCACCGCTTGCCGTCGAGAGCGTCTTCGAGGCGCTCCGCGGGATCCGCGAGGACGGGATCACGATCCTGCTGGTCGAGCAGCGCGGCCCTAGCACGACGGTCGGCCTGGCCGACCGCACCCACGTCCTGGTCGAGCGGCGAGCTGAGGCATGACGCTCGACACCCGGCGACGCCGGTGCGACACGGAGAGGATCGATCGCCGCCTACCTCGTCGTCGTGATCCTCGGCGTCCTCGACGTTCCAGACGCTCGATCGGACGCCGTCGGCCTGGGCGCGATCTACGCGCTGATGGCGGTCGGGATCGGCCTCGTGTTCGGCGTCCTGCGCCTCGATCAACTTCGCCTACGGCCAGCTGATCATGGCAGGCGCCTACACCCTCGCGTACACGTCGGACTGGCCTCTGCGGCCAGCATCGCGACGTGCTTCGCGGTCGTCGTCGGGCTCACGCTCGCGATGGAGACGGCGGTCTTCCGGCCGCTCCGGGGGCAGTCGCCGGCGGTGATGCTGGTCACGACGTTCGCGATCAGCTTCCTGCTCCAGGCGATCGCGCTGATCCTCGACCTCCGTAACGGCCAGCTCGGCGAGGTGGCGGCTTCGCTGACGACGCTGGACCAGCCGATCACGGTCGCGGGCGTCGAGGTGCGCAAGATCACGATCTGGTCGAGCTCGGAATCGCCGCCGGTGGCGCTCCTCCTGCTCGCGGTGCTGCTCTTGCGGACCACGATCGGGCTGCACACGCGCGCGGCGGCGAGCGACTTCCGCACGGCGCGGCTGCTCGGCGTCAGGGCCAACCGCGTGATCGCGGTCACGGTCGTCCTGTCCGGGCTGCTCGCGGCGGCCGTGGCCGTGATGATCACGGTCCAGTCCCCGCTGGTGACGCCGGACTTCGCGTTGCGCGACACGATCGTCGTCCTCGTCGGAGTCGTCGTGGGCGGGATCGACCGGCTCTGGACGGCGACCCTCGGCGGCTTCGCGATCGGCTTCGCCACCGGCCTGATCAACGGCGCTGCTGCCGACCGACAAGACGGTCTACCTGCCCTCCGCCGTGTTCGCGCTCGTGATCCTGGTGCTGCTCTCCGGCCGGCCGGCCTCTTCGCGTGGGGGCGGCGCGCGGCCGCGGTGGAGCGCGTATGAGGCGGTCGCTCGACGCCTTCGTCCAGCTCGGCGCCCCCGGGCTGCTCGTCGTCGCCGTGGCGGCTCGTCGCGACCACGGTCTCGCGCGTCGAACCGCGATCGTATTTCCTGAACGCGCTCGTGTCGGTCGCCATCGTGGTCGCGATCTACGTCTTCGTCGGCAACTCCGGGCGTGCTCTCGTTCGGCCAGATCAGCTTCGTCGCCGTCGGGGCATTCGCCGCCGGCGTGATGACCGTCCCGCTCGATTCGAAGAACGGCGTTCTGACGACGCTCTTCCCGTTCCTGCGCGACCACACGATCGGGAACATTCCCTCGTTGCTGCTGGCGGCAGTTCTCGGCGGGCTGTTCGCGTTCGTCGTCGGCCTGCCGCTGATGCGGCTAACGGCCTCGCGGCCGGGATCGCGACGTTCGCGGTGCTCGAGATCACGCACAACGTCCTGCTCGAGTGGACGAAGATCGGGCCCGGCGCGACGACGCTTTCGCTCGTGCCCGAGACGAGCGGGCCACTGCAGGGAACGTCGGCGCGCTTGTCGTGATCACGGTCGCCTTCGTCTACCAGCGGAGCAGGCTCGGACGCCAGTTGCGGGCTTCGCGCGAGGATCCGGCGGCCGCGGCCGGCGTCGGTGTCCACGTCCACCTGCAGCGGCTCTGGGCCTTCACCCTCTCGGGCGCGCTCGCCGGTTTCGCGGGCGCCCTCCTCGTCCACCAGCTCGGCTCGATCACGACGGAGCAGGTCTACCTGGAGCTGACGTTCCTGACGCTCGCGATGCTGGTCGTCGGAGGCCTGACCAGCCTCTGGGGAGCCGTGGTCGGCGCGCTCGCCGTCAGCGGGCTCGACTCGTTCCTCAGCCAGGCCGAGCAGGGCGTGCACGTCGCCGGCCTCAGGCTCGACCTGCCCGTCGGGCACGCGCCTCGTCTTCCTGGCGGCGATCATGGCGCTCGTGCTGATTCTTCGCCCCTCGGGGCTCACCGGCGGACGCGAGGCTGAGGGTGCCGTGGCCGTGGAGGCCGCGGATGAAGGTCTGCGTCGTCGGGTGCGGCGCGGTGGGCTCGCTGTTCGCGGTCAACCTCGCGCAACTCGAGGACGTCGAGGTCTGGGCCTTCGACCTGGCGCGCGAGCACGTGGAGGCGATCAATGCAGGCGGACTGCGGCTCTCGGGCGCGGAAGAGCTCGTCGGCAGCGTGCGAGCGACCACGCAGGCCGCCGACCTGCCTCCCTGCGACTTCGGGATCGTCGCGACGAAGGCGATGCACACCGAGCCGGCGATCGCGGCCACGGCGCACGCGTTCGCCGGAGGCTCGGTCTGCTCGGTGCAGAACGGGCTCGGCAACGAGGAGACGATTGCCCGGCACGCCGAGCGGGTGATCCGCGGCACGACCTTCCCGGCCGGCCGGGTGGTCGGCCCCGGCCGCGTGCAGTGGGACGTCAAGGGCGACACCACGCTCGGGCCGTTCGAGCCGAGCCCGGCGCCCGCGCCCGAGATCGAGCGCCTCGCGGAGGCGTGCACCCGCGCCGGCCTGCCGACGCGCGCGGTCGCCGACGCGCGCGGGCCGCAGTGGCGAAAGGTGATCTTCAACGCCGCCACCAACCCGGTCGGGGCGCTCACCGGCCTTACCCACGGCCGGGTTTGCGAGGACGAGGGCCTGCGCCGGCTCGTCTCCGCGCTGGTCGACGAGGGCAAGGCTGTCGCCGCCGCCCAGGGGATCGAGCTCGACGCCGACCCGGAGGAGCTGATCGACCACGCGGCGCGCCCAGACGTCGCCTACGACCACAAAGCGAGCATGCTCCAGGACGTGGAGGCGCAGCGAGAGACGGAGATCAACTACCTGAACGGCGGGATCGTGCGCTTCGGCCGGGAGCACGCCGTGCCGACGCCGCTGAACGAGGCGATCGTCGCGCTCGTGAAGGGGCTCGAGAGCTCGTGGTGAGCGCGGCGGAGCACGAGCGCCGCCTCGCGAACGTGCGCGCGGCGCTGGAGCGCGACGGCCTCGACGCCGCGCTCGTCTGCGGGAGCGAGTACACCGGTTTCGAGGGCGCCGTCACGTACCTCTCCGGCTTCCAGGTCGTGCACCGCTACGCCTACGTGCTCGTCCCGCTCGAGGGCGAGCCCGCGATCGTCTTCCCGGGCGAGGCGCGCTACGTCGGAGAACACGGCACGAGCCGGATCCGTGAACAGATCTTCGCCGACCGCCCGGGTGACTGGCTCGCCGAACGCCTGCGCGGCCGGCGGGTGGGCGTCTACGGGCTCGACTATGCGTTGCCCGTGCGCGACTACCGGGCGCTCGAGGGCGCCTGCGAGCTCGTCGGCTGGGACGAGAGCTTCGACCTCGCGCGGGCGGTCAAGAGCGGGGAGGAGCTCGAGTCCGTGCGCGAGAGCGTCCGGATCAACGTCGACGGTTTCCACGCCTTCCGCGAGGCCTACGCGCCCGGCCGGCCTGCGGCCGACGCGCTCGCTCCTGCCGAGAAGCTCTTCGTCGAGCGCGGCTGCGGGCGCCTGACGATGAACATGGTGCTCGTCGGGGCCGAGTTCGCGATCGCCCGCGCCGAGACGATCCTGGGCGACTTCTGCATCCCCTCGCTCGAGGTCGCCGGCCCGGGCGGCCACTGGGTCGAGGTCTCGCGCGCTCTCGGCACGGCGAACGCCGAGGTCGAGCGCCTGAACGAGGCCTACGACGAGTACTTCGAGGCCGCGAAGAGCGCGCTGCACCCCGGCGCCACCGCGCACGACGCCCACCGCGCCGCCTCGAAGGGCTTCGCCGACCGCGGCTACAAGCTCGGCCACGTCACCGGCCACTCGATCGGGATGACGATGATCGAGCACCCGCGAATCGGCGAAGGCGTGGAGACCGAGCTGCAGGAGAACATGGTCCTCTCGATGCATCCGCACGCGATCGCCGAGAACGGCCGCGACTGCCTCTACATGCAGGAAACCTGGCTCGTGGGGCCCGAGGGCGGCATCCCGCTCTCGGGGCTTCCGTCGAAGATCTACCGATGAGTTCACGCCGCCGCACGCGTCTGAACCGGTAACCGACCGAGAGGAGACCGATGCAGAAGATCACTCCATGTCTGTGGTTCGACACCCAGGGCGAGGACGCCGCGAGGTTCTACACCTCCGTCTTCCCGAGCTCGAAGATCGGCGAGATCGCCCGCTACGGCTCCGCCGGGCCGCGGCCGGAGGGAACGGTCATGACCGTGAGCTTCGAGCTTGACGGGCAGGAGTTCCTCGCGCTGAACGGCGGCCCGGACTTCACCTTCAGCGAGGCGATCTCCTTCCAGGTCGACTGCGAGAGCCAGGAAGAGGTCGACGAGTACTGGAGCAAGCTCTCGGAAGGCGGGGAAGAGGGGCCGTGCGGCTGGCTGAAGGACAGGTTCGGCCTCTCCTGGCAGATCGTCCCGAAGCGGCTGACCGAGCTGCTCGGCGATCCGGACCGGGAGCGCTCGCAACGCGTGATGGCGTCCATGCTGGAGATGAAGAAGATCCAGATCGACGAGCTCGAGCGCGCGGCCGAGGCGGCGTAGGTGCCCCGGATCCGCGCCGTCCGGGTGGTGGTTCGCTGGCGCGCAGGCCCGGCCTGGACGAGCGGCCCGCCCGAGGAGCAGCTCGGCTGGGACGAGCACGCGGCCTTCGTCGACGAGCTCGTCGAGCGCGGGACGTTCGTGATGGGCGGGCCGTTCGCCGACTACTCCGGCTCACTGACCTTGCTTGAGGGCGTGAGCGAGGAAGAGGCGCGCGAGCTCGTCCTCCGCGATCCGTTCGTCGCCAACGGCGTCTTCGAGCTCGACGACGTCCGTGCCTGGAACGTGTACGTCGACGAGCTCAGCGCCTAGCTGTCCTACCCACGGACGTTGTGAACGCGGCTGAGCGGGGGTCGGTCTCCGAGTGAGCTGTGTGGCCGTCGCCGGTTGTAGTTGTCGAGCCAGTGTGGCAGGGCGGCGTTGCGGTGTCGATGCGAGCGGTAGGCGAGGCCGTAGGCCCATTCGCGTGCCATCGTCTGGTGGAAGCGCTCCACCTTGCCGTTGGTGCGTGGCCGGTACGGCTCGGTTGTGAGGTGTCGGATGCCGTGCCGGCTGAGCAGCTCGCGCAGCGAGCGGTTCTTGACGTAGCTGAAGCCGTTGTCGGTCATCAGCCGCTTCGCGACGATCCCGTGCTCGGCGAAGAAGGCGAGCGCTCGCTCGACGAAAGCCGTGACGGTGGTGGCTTTCTCGTCGAGGTGGAGCTCGACGTAGGCGAGCCGGGAATGGTCGTCGACGATCGCGTGCGCGAAGTCGTAGCCGACCCTCGTTTCCGGACGCATCCAACCGCCGCCGCGATGCGAGCGGTCGCCGGTAACGCGATGCCCGGGCTTGCGGAAGCGGGCGTAGCGGCTTGTGTCCATGTGCAGCAAGTCGCCGGGGCAGGGCCACTCGTAGCTGTTGGCCGGCTCCTTGACCGCCGCTGAGCGGCGCGAGAACCCGCCCGCTTCAGCACCTTCCAGACGGTCGAGTGCGCAAAGCCGGTCGCACCGGCCACCAGGCGCGGACCCCAACCGGTCTTGCGCCGACAATCGCAGATCCGCTCCTGCAGCTCGCTCGCGAGCAGCCGCGGCGAACGTCTCGGACGGCTCGAGCGATCCAGCAGCGCCTGCGGCTGTCGACCACCCTCCAGCCAGCGATGCCACCAGCGGTGCGCAGTCGCGGGCGAGACGCTGAAGGCCGCCGCGGCCGCTCTCAGCGAGAGTCCACCCTCGATCGCCGCGACCAGTGCGAAACGGCCGGCCAGTCCGAGCTTGGCGTTAGCGTGCAGATACATCCGAGCCCTCCTTTGAGCGTAGGTCCGGGAAGACCCACAGCCTCAAAGGAGGGCCGGATAGAACCTCAGCCGTTCACAACCTCTGTAGGCGGGACACCTAGCTAGTCGTCCGAGCCCTCGCGCTCGAGCGGGCCCGTTGTCGGGCGGACGACGCCGGCAGGCGGCGCCTGGAAGTGCCCGACCGGGCGGAGCTTGCCGACCGGGTCGTTGCCCGAGGTGCCGTAGCCGAGCAGCGCGAGGTTCGCCGCGATCGCCGCGGCTGCCGCCGCGGCGACGAGCACGAGGGAGGAGACAACCCGGGTCACGCTGCCAACGCTAGCTCGTTGCGAAAGACGGCGACGTCTGCCGGCCGGTTCGCGCCGAGGGCGGCCAGTAACCGGCCGTCGGCCGCGAGGTAGCGGGCGGCGAAGCTCTCTTCCGAGCCGTCGAGCTCGACCACGGCCGCGCCACGGGGGTCACCGACGAGCTGGAGTCGCAGGCCGAACTGGTCCGACCAGAAGAACGGCGGCTGCGAGGGCAACGGCTCGAGGCCCAGGATCGACCGGGCCGCGGCGACCCCGTCGCTCGCGGCGCTCGTCCAGTGGCCGGGGCCGCCGGCGGCGTCGCCGCATGCGTGGAGCGCCCTCCCGGACGAGCTCCCGCACGGGCTCGGCGCCCACGGCGAGGAGGACCGTGTCGCAGGGCAGCTCGTCCCCGCTTCCGAGGACGACCCTGTTGCCCTCGAGCGCCGCCGCGAGCGCGTTCGTCCGGAGGTCGACGCCGTGGGCGCGGTAGCGGTGGGCCAGCACGTCCCCGACCTCGATGCCGAGGACGCCGGCGAACGGGGTTGGCCCGGCTTCGAGAATCGTCACCTCGACTCCGAGCCCGCGGGCGGTCGAGGCGACCTCGGCCCCGACGAAGCCGCCGCCGACGACGGCGAGGTGCCGCCCCGCCTGGAGCTCCGTCCGCAGCGCGACCGCGTCCGCCAGCGTCCGCAGCACCCGGGCGCTCGCGGCGCCCGGCAACGGCGGTCTTCGTGGGCGAGCTCCGGTTGCGACCACGACTGCCTGCGATTCGGTGTCCTCGACGGTCCGGACGCGGCGGCCGAGGAGGAGCTCGATCTCTCGGTCGGCCCAGAATCCGGGCGGGCGGAGCAGGAGCTCGGCCTCGGAGCGCTCGCCGGCGAGAAACTCCTTCGAGAGCGCAGGCCGTTCGTAGGGCGCGACCGGCTCCTCGCCGACGAGCGTGATCCGGCCGTCGTAGCCCTCGCGGCGCAGGGTCTCCGCGCAGCGGGCGCCGGCGAGCCCTGCGCCCACGATCAGCACCGAGCGCGGGGTCATGCCGCCCGGACCTCGATCACGGTGATCGCGGCCATCGGGCAGGCCGCCGCCGCGTCGAGCACTGCGGGATCGTCGGACTCGCCGATTCGAACGGTCGCGGTCCCGCCGGGCTCGACCTCGAACACGTCCGGCGCCAGCTCTGCGCAGGCGCCGAACCCGCTACACAGCGACTGGTCGATCTCGATTCGGTACACGGTTTCCTCCTTGGGTTCGAGTGAGAACGCGCCAGGCCGTGGCGAAGGCGACGGCGCAGACCGCGCCGACGTAGAGGGCGAACGTCCAGGGGCGGGTCGTGTCCGTTCCCGCGGCGAGCCCATGGACGGTTGCGGCGGCGAACACGCCGTAGGTGCCCCAGTGCAGCCGGCGCCAGGCGCGCGTGCCGATCTTCTTGCGCAGCGGGAAGGAGACGACGATCCCCGCGGCGAGCTCGGCCGCGAGCACGCCGAGCGCCGTGGCCAGCGGCCGGTAGGGGCTCAGGCCGGGCACGAGCAGGGCCGGAAGGGAGATGCGGACGGTCGAGTCGAGCGTCAGCGCAAGGCCGTGCAGCGCGATCGCGCCGAGCGCGAGCAGCGTCAGGAAACGGTGGACGTCGACCACAGCCGCCGCCTTGACCGCCCGGCCGAAGGGCCTGGACTTCACGACGAGGCCGGCGAGCATCGAGAAGGTCAGGAGGACGTAGGCAGTGAGCCCGCTCGCGCGCGCGAGGATCCAGAAGGTCGGGTCCTTCACGCCAGGCCTCCCGCCAGCCTGGTCCGGCCGTCGCCGGTGACGAGGACCGCGGGGAGCCCGAGAGCATCGGCCTCGGCTGCGGCCCCGTCCTCGCCGGCCAGGAAGAGCGCCTTGGCCCACACCTCGGCCTGGACGGCATTCCCGGCGACGACCGTGACGCGGAGGAGATCGGCCTGGGAGGGGGCTCCGGTCTCCGGGTCGATCAGGTGGTGGCGCTCCTCGCCCCCGCGACGCCAGCGGCGGCGGTCGCGGCCCGAGGTGGCGATCGCGCCGCGGTCGAGCTCGAGCGTGATCATGCCGTCAGCCGTCTCGAGGCCGACCGGCCAGGAGCCCCGGCGGACAGCGAGATCTCCGCCGGCGTTGACGAGGCACGGGCCCGCCGTTGCGAGCAGTCTCGCCGCCCGATCGACGGCGAAGCCCTTTCCGATCCCGCCGAGGTCGAGCCGCACGTCGTCGCCGACCTCGACGCGGTTGCCACGCACACGGACCGCGCCGGCGCATGGCGCAACCATCACGAGCGCCGGGCCCTCTCGCGGGACGAGCTCGAACGACCGGTCGTACCCGGCCGAGACGACGGCGTCGTGGACGGTCGGATCGAAGCGCCCTCCCGTCTGCTCCCGGGCCTGCAGGGCGAGGTCGACGACCTCCGCGACGACGGGGTCGACGTCGAGCGCCTTGACGCGATTCAGGCGGGAAAGCTGCGACTCCGGGCGGAAGCGGGAGAGGAGCGCCTCGAGCCGGTGGAACTCGTCCTCCGCGGCCTCGAGAGCCTCCTCGGCGTCGTCGGCCTTCACGAGCAGCTCGACCTCCGTGCCCATCGACCTGAACGTGCGCGCGTTCACGAGGTCCTCGTGACCGTCACCGGCGGCAGGTTGACGACGCGCACCGAAGGGGCGGCGGCCGGAACGGCCGCGAGCTGGGCCTGCCGCGTGGCGATCTGCGTCTTCCGCTTCTTCAGCTCGACCCGGTAGACCGCCCACCGCTTCTGGACGATCCGGCGCACGACGATGCTCTCGTGGCGGACACGCTGTTCGCGGGCCACGAGCGCGGCGAGGCGTGGGTCGGCGCGCTTCTGGCTGGACACCCACGGCCTGGCGCCGATCGTCGCCCAGCTCAGGAAGAAGACGACGAGGGCCAGGGCGAGGGCATAGAGCCGTCCGACCTGGCTAGTCATCGCCGCCGCCTTCGGACTCGTGCTCGTGCTCGGACTCGTGGTTCGCCCGGTGTTTCACGATCAGGATCGGAGCGGGCCGGCGGTAGATCACCCTCGGCGCGGGCGCCGCGGTCGGCCTGCTTGCGGCCGGAACGGCAGGCAGCGCTGGGGGCTTGTCGCGCAGCGCCCGGTGCAGGGCCGCCTCGATCCGGTTCAGCCGCTTCGTTCGAGCGGCGATCGTGGAGCCCGGTGCGGCCGTGGTGGCGGTCGCCCCGCGCAGTCCCGCCGTCCTCGTCGCTGCGACGAGGCCCAGCCCGGCCGAGACGGCGAGGATCAGGGCGATTGTGACGGCGTGGATCTTCTTCATGTGTTCCACCTCCTCGAGTGATGCCTCGACCGTAGGGCGTCCCCCTCCAGGCCCGGGCCAGGGCGGGGCAAAGGTTCGGAAGCGAACGGCAAAGGTTCGGGAAAGAGGGGCGGCGCCCCGAGCGCGGTGCGTCAAGATGGGCACGTGCGCGTGTTGATCGTCGAAGACGAGGACGCGATCGCCGAGCCGCTCGCGGAGGGCCTCCGCCGCGAAGGCTTCGAGGTCGAGCGCGCCGCGACCGGAGCCGAGGCTCTCGCCGCGCCGCCCGTCGACCTCGTCCTGCTCGACCTGCGTCTGCCGGACGTGGACGGCCTGGACGTCTGCCGCCGGCTTCGCGAGCGCTCCGATGTGCCCGTGATCGTGGTCACGGCCCGCGGTGAGGAGGCCGACCGCGTCGTCGGCCTCGAGCTCGGCGCCGACGACTACGTCGTGAAGCCGTTCGGGCTGCGTGAGCTGATCGCGCGGATTCGCGCCGTCATGCGGCGGGCGCAAGGAGAGCGGGATGACCGCGTCGTCCGCGTCGGCGAGCTCGAGGTGGACAGTCGTACGCGGCGGGCGCGGCTCGCGGGGCGGGAGATCGGCCTGACGCCCAAGGAGTTCGACCTGCTGGCCGCCCTTGCCCGCGATCCGGGCGCGGCCGTGAGCCGCCGCCGCCTCCTGGAGGAGGTCTGGGAGACGGGCTGGTACGGCTCGACGAAGACGATCGACGTCCACGTCGCCGCCCTGCGCCGCAAGCTCGGCGATCCTGCCTGGGTCGAGACCGTACGCGGCGTCGGCTTCCGCCTGCGCGCGTGAGCGTCGCTCGCCTCCGGCTCGCTCCCGCGGGGGAACCTCCCGGTTCCCCCACACCCCCTCCACACGCTCAGAGGCCGGAGAGAGGCCTATGAGCCGCCGCATCCTCCTCGGCTATCTCGGGCTCGTGGTGGTCGTGCTGGCCGCGCTCGAGGTTCCGCTCGGCATCCAGCACGCCCGCACCGAGCGGCGCGACCTCGAGGCGAAGGTCGAGCACGACGGGGCGGCCATTGCCTCCCTTGCGGAGGGTTCGCTCGCCAGACGGGGCCGCGTCGAGACCCTGGCCGCGGTCGCGTACGGGTACGCGCGGAAAACCGGCGGCCGCGTGGTGATCGTCGACCGGCGCGGGGTCTCGCTCGTGGACACGCGCCCCGCCGGCGCGGGCGCGGAAAGCTTTGCCTCGAGACCCGAGATCACGGCTGCCCTGCGCGGGAGGGTCGCCATCGGTACGAGGCGCTCGGAGACGCTGCACGCGAACCTGCTCTACGTCGCCGTCCCCGTCGCCGCTGCGGGAAGGGTCGAGGGCGCGGTGCGGATCACGTACGCGACCTCCGCCGTGGACTCGCGTGTGCGCCGCTACTGGCTCGTTCTCGCCGCGATCGCCGCGATCGTGCTGGGGGTGGCGATGCTTGCCGGAATCAGGCTCGCCTCGTTCGTCGCGCAGCCGCTCTCACGTCTCGAAGAAGCCGCGGCGGCGGTGGGTGGGGGCGACCTGGAAGCCCGCGCGCCCGAGGAGCTCGGGCCGCCCGAGGTCCGCTCGCTGGCAGCCGTCTTCAACGAGACGGTCGCAAAGCTCGACCAGCTGCTCCACTCACAGGAGGAGTTCGTCGCCGACGCCTCGCACCAGCTCCGCACGCCGCTCACGGCACTGCGCCTGCGGCTCGAGAACCTCGAGCGCGACGTCGGCGCAGCCGGCCGGCCGGAGCTCGAGGGGGCCCTCGGGGAGGTCGAGCGCCTGGGGCTGCTCGTCGACGGTCTGCTCGCCCTCTCGCGCGCGGCCGCCGGGACCGCGCCCGCCGAGCGCCTGGACGTCGCAAACGTCGTCCGAGAACGCGTCGAGGCCTGGTCGGCGCTGGCCGAGGAGCGCGGGCTCACGCTCGTGGCGGAGACCGGCGACCCATTGCCGGTGCGCGCTGGGCCGGAGCGCGTCCGGCAGGTACTCGACAACCTCGTCGAGAACGCCTTCGAGGTCTCCGCCGCAGGGGAGACCGTGACGGTGGCCACGGCCTCGGCGGCGCCGTGGGTCGAGCTGCGGGTCATCGACGAGGGGCCCGGTCTCGACGCGGAAGGACGCCGGCGCGCCTTCGACCGCTTCTGGCGAGCCCGCGGCGGCGAGGGCAGCGGCCTCGGCCTCGCGATCGTGCGGGGGCTCGTTGAGGCCGACGGGGGGCAGGTCGAGCTCGTCCCCGCGGTCGGAGGAGGGCTCGAGGCGATCGTCCGGCTTCGGCCGGCGTAAGGACGAGAAAAGGGCCCCTGTCGGGGCCCTTTTGCGACCTTCGGAGAGCCAGTCCCGCTTTCGTCCGCTTCACCCAGAAGGCGTTTGGGTGGGTTCTTCCTGCGGCCTTCCGAGTGGAGGTTCTTCCTAGTTACGGCCTGTGCTCTGGGCGACCCCACGCTCGCCGATGCGCGTCCGCACGCCATCGGTGGGTTCGCTGATCCGGGCCAGTAGTTCCCCGCAGCGCGTTTGAGAGCGCCGCACCTGGACTGAGCCTGCGAAGCGCGCACTGATCGCCCGTGGCCACAGCTCACGGACCGTGAGCTCGCGCGCCACGAGCGGGCGGTCGCCTAGCCGGCTCTCAGGAAAGCGGCGGGCGGATGTAGATCACGCCGCGGTGCTTGATAGGGACGAACGGAGCGCCGATGCTCATGATCAGCGCCTCCGCGTGGGCGAAGAGCTCGTCCACGATGCTCTCCGTCCCTTTCCGGTAGGGCACGTCGATCCCGACCTCGCCGACCGCCCGCGCCTCGAGCCCCGCCGCGCGGAGCTCGAGCAGCAGCCGGTCGCGATCCGGAATCCGTGCCGCCTCGACGTGGACTGTCATGCAGGCACCTCCTTCGACGAGCAGGTCCTGCGGAGGATCCGCCGCAGCCGGGCCCGGGGCATCGGTGGGGTCACTGACCGGCGGTCGGGAAAAAGCCGCACCCGCCCGGCCCGCTCCCCCGATGCCCGCGCCCGGGACGGGGTGAACCATGAAGGAGTGAGTGGCAACGGAGCCACATCGGCTGTCGAGGAGACCCTCCGCGCAACCCCGCGCGATCCGCGGGAGCCGCTCGACAGGCTGCTCCGCGACCTGCGCGCGCGCCCCGAGGGGCTTTCGAGCCGAGAAGCCGAGCGGCGATTCGTCGCCTACGGGCCGAACGAGCTCCGGCGACAGGGAGGCGTCCGCTGGCCGCGCCAGGTCGTCAAGCAGCTCGTCCATCCGCTGGCGCTCCTCCTGTGGGTGGCCGCCGGTCTGGCGCTCGCCGGCGGCTCGCCGGTGCTCGGCAGCCGCGATAGCGATCGTGATCCTCCTGAACGCGGCTTTCGCTTTCGTCCAGGAGCGGCAGGCAGAACGGGCGGTCGAGGCGCTGCAGCACTATCTCCCTCAGCAGGTCACGGTCGTTCGGGACGGCGTCTCGCAAGAGATCGACGTGCGGCAGTCGTTCCCGGTGACGTGCTCCTGATCGAGGAGGGCGACCGCGTCTCTGCCGACGCGCGCCTGCTCGACGGGCGCCGTCGACGTCGACCTCTCGACGCTGACCGGAGAGTCGCAGCCGGTCTTCCGCTCCGCCGAGCTCACGGACAGCGACCGGACCGTTGATCGAGGCGCGCGAGCTCGTCTTCAGCGGCACCTCGTGCGTCGGCGGCGAGGCGCGGGCGCTCGTCTTCGCCACCGGCATGCAGACCGAGCTCGGCCGTATCGCCGCGCTCTCGGAGCGGGTGAAGGTCGAGCCGAGCCCGCTCGAGCGCCAGGTGCGCCGGGTCGCCTGGCTGGTCGCCGTCGTCGCCGTCGCGGCGGGGCTTGCGTTCTTGCCCGATCGGCTGGCTCGCGGCCGGGCTTCCGCTGAAGGACGCGATCAAGTTCACGATCGGCCTGATCGTCGCGAACGTCCCAGAGGGTCTGCTGCCGACGATCACGCTCGCGCTCGCCGTCGGCGTCGCCGGTCTCGCCCGGCGCGGTGCGCTCGTGAAACGCCTGAGCGCGGTCGAGACGCTCGGCTCGACGAGCGTCATCTGCACGGACAAGACGGGCACGCTGACCGAGAACCGGATGCGGGCCGTGAGAGTCTGGACGCCGCTCGGAGAGGTCGATCTCGAGGCGGACGACCAACCTCGAGACCGCGGTTGCCGCCAACCCGGTCCTCGGCCTGCTCGGCCGCGCCGCGACCGCCTGCTCCAGCGCCGAGCTCGACCCCGCGCGCGACGGCAAGTCGCGGGGCGAGGCGACGGAGGTCGGCATGCTCGAGGCCGCCGGGCAGCTGGGGATCGACGTCGACGGTCGCCCGGCGCGAGCATCAGCGGCGCAAGCTCTACCGCTTCGATCCGACGCTGCGGCTGATGTCGACGGTCGACGAGCGCGCGGACGGCGGCCTCACCGTCCACGCGAAGGGCGCCCCGAGGAGGTGCTCCAGCGCTCGACCCTGATCGGCGGGCCCGAGAACCACCGGCCGATCACCCAGGCCGACCGCACGGCCGTTCTGGCGGTGCTCGAGCGCTACGCGTCCCAGGGGTCTGCGGGTGCTCGCGGTCGCCCGACGGCGCCTGCCCGCCGGCGCCGATGCGCCGCTCGACCGTGAGGAAGCGGAGCGCGAGCTCTGCCTGCTCGGGCTGGTGGCGCTCTTCGACCCGCCGCAGGCCGGAGGTGGCCGACGGCGGTCGCCCGATGCCACGCAGCCGGAATCCGCGATTCTCGTCGTCACGGGTGACTACGGGCGGACCGCGGCCGAGATCGCGCGCCGAGTCGGGATCGCGCGAAGACGGCGGAACCGTCGTCACCGGCGAGGAGCTCGAGGAGATGAGCGAGCGCGAGCTCGATCGCCTGCTGCGCGAGGGCGAGGAGCTGATCTTCGCGCGCGCCTCGCCCGAGGCGAAGCTGCGGATCGCAGACGCGCTCCGCGCCGAGGGACACGTCGTCGCGATGACCGGAGACGGCGTCAACGACGCTCCGGCGCTGCGCCGCGCCGACATCGGCATCGCGATGGGCCTGACCGGCACGGACGTCGCCCGCGAGGCGGCGACGATGGTGCTCACCGACGACAACTTCGCCACGATCGTCGCGGCCGTCGACGCGGGCCGGCGGGTCTTCGACAACATCCGCAAGTTCATCGTCTACATCTTCGCCCACCTCACCCCGGAGGTCGTGCCATTCCTCGTCTTCGCGCTCTCCGGCGGCGCGGATCCCGCTGCCGCTCACCGTGCTCCAGATCCTCGCGATCGACCTGGGAACGGAGATCCTGCCCGCGCTCGCGCTCGGCCGCGAGCCCGCCGAGCCGGGCCTGATGGAGCGGCCGCCGCGCCCGCGCGCGGAGGGTGTGATCCGGCCGCGCGATGCTGTGCCGCGCCTGGGTCTTCCTCGGCCTGATCGAGGCCGCGCTCGTCCTCGGCGGCTTCTTCTACGTTCTCGCTCCGCGCCGGCTGGGCCCCGGGCGATGCCGTCTCGGGCGGCTCGCCCCTCCACGCGGCCTACCTCGCAGGCGACCACGATGACCTTCGCCGGCATCGTCGCCTGCCAGATCGGCACCGCGCTCGCTGCCCGCACCGAGCGAGCGTCGCTGCGGTCGGTCGGCTTCTTCACCAACCGCCTGCTCCTCTGGGGCATCGTCTCCGAGCTCGTCTTCGCCGCGCGCGGTCGTCTACGCGCCGCCGCTTCAGCGGGTGTTCGGGACGGCCGCGCTCGGGCCGGTCGAGCTCGGCATCCTGCTCGCGTTCCCGCTCGTCGTCTGGGGCGCCGACGAGCTGAGACGTGCTCGTCTGCGCCGGAGGGACGGTCAACTCGTCGCACGAGCCGCGGCTTCGGCGCCCGGCTGGGGGTAACGCCCGCACCGAGAGTCCTGGGTAGAGTCGGGGCGATGGGAAACCTCGTCGTCGGTGACAAGAGCTACGAGATCTCCCGCCTGCGGGACCTGCAGCCTTCACACGACGTCGAGCGGCTCCCCTACTCGCTGCGCGTCCTGCTCGAGAACACCCTGCGGCAGGGAGACGACGATGCGGTCGCGGCGGTCGCCGGCTGGGATCCCGGCGCGAGGCCGAGCCGCGAGATCGGGTTCCGGCCCGCGCGCGTGCTCCTGCAGGACTTCACCGGCGTGCCGCGCGATCGTCGACCTCGCCGCGATGCGGCGACGCGATCGAGGCGCTCGGCGGCGATCCGAGCACGGTCGATCCGCTGCTCCCCGCCGAGCTCGTGATCGACCACTCGGTGCAGGTCGACTCTTTCGCCAACCGCCTCGCGATCGAGCGCAACGTCGAGCTCGAGTACGAGCGCAACCGGGAGCGCTACGCCTTTCTCCGCTGGGGGCAGGGCGCCTTCGCGAACCTGCGGGTCGTCCCGCCGAACACGGGGATCGTTCATCAGGTCAACCTCGAGTACCTCGCGCGCGCGTGGCCGAGGACGGGGGAGGGGCGTTCCCGGACACGCTCGTCGGCACCGACTCCCACACGACGATGGTCAACGGCCTCGGCGTGCTCGGCTGGGGCGTAGGCGGGATCGAGGCCGAGGCGGCGATGCTCGGCGAGCCCGTCTCGATGCTCGTGCCCGAGGTCGTGGGCTTCAGACTCGTCGGCGAGCCGCCGGAGGGGGTGACCGCGACCGACCTCGTCCTCACCGTCACGGAGCTCCTGCGGAAGACGGGGGTCGTCGGAAAGTTCGTCGAGTACTTCGGTCCCGGGCTCGACGCCCTGACCGTCGCCGACCGGGCGACGATCGCGAACATGGCGCCCGAGTACGGGGCGACCTGCGGCTTCTTCCCGGTCGACGAGCAGACGCTCGACTACCTGCGCCTGACCGGGCGGCGCGAGGATCACGTCGCCCTCGTCGAGGCCTACTGCAGGGAGAACCTCCTCTGGCACGAGGCGCACGAGCAGCCGACCTACTCGCAGATCGTCGAGCTCGACCTCGCGGCCCTCGAGCCGAGCCTGGCGGGCCCTCGGCGCCCGCAGGACCGCGTCCCGCTACGGGAGGCAAAGCAGTCGTTCCTCGCCGCGCTCCCGTCCTTCGACGGCGACTACGCCGCATCGACGCAGGACGAGGCGCTTGCCGAGACGTTCCCCGCGAGCGATCCGACCGCCGGCCAGTCGCCGGGGCACGAATCGGTTCCGGAGGAGCCGGCGCCCACGACGGCCGTCCGGGAGCGGCCGCGGACCTCGGTCGAGGTCGAGCTCGACGGCGAGAGCATGGTCCTCGGCCACGGCAGCGTCGTGATCGCCGCGATCACGAGCTGCACGAACACCTCGAACCCTCAGGTGCTGCTCACGGCCGGCCTGCTGGCGAAGAAGGCGACCGCGCGCGGCCTCCGGCGCAAGCCGTGGGTCAAGTCCAGCCTCGCGCCGGGCTCGCGGGTCGTGACGCGCTACCTCGAGCAGGCGGGCCTGGACGAGTACCTCGACCAGCTCGGCTTCCAGACCGTCGGCTACGGCTGCACGACGTGCATCGGGAACTCGGGGCCGCTGCCGGAGGCGATCTCGGACGCGGTCGCCGAGGGCGGCCTTGTCGTCTGCTCGGTCCTCTCCGGCAACCGCAACTTCGAGGCCCGGATCCACCCGGAGGTGAAGGCGAACTACCTCGCCTCGCCGCCGCTCGTCGTCGCCTATGCGCTCGCCGGGCGGATGGACCTCGACCTGACGACCGAGCCGCTCGGAGAGGACGACGCGGGCGAGGAGGTCTTCCTGAGCGACATCTGGCCGAGCTCGGCGGAGGTCCAGGCGGCGCTCACCGCGTCGGTTCGCGGGGAGATGTTCAGGGAGGAGTACGCCGACGTCTTCACGGGCGACGAGCGCTGGCGCGGGCTTCCGGTGCCGGAGGGCCAGTCGTTCGTGTGGGAGCCCGACTCGACCTATGTCCGCCTGCCGCCGTACTTCGACGGGATGCCGCGCGAGCCGCAACCCTTCGAGCCGATCGTCGGCGCCCGCTGCCTTGCCGTCCTCGGCGACAGCGTCACCACCGACCACATCTCGCCCGCCGGCGCGATCAAGCCCGACAGCCCGGCCGGGCAGTACCTACGCGAGCACGGGATCGAGCGCCGCGACTTCAACTCGTACGGCTCGCGGCGCGGGAACCACGAGGTGATGGTGCGCGGGACGTTCGCGAACGTGCGCCTGCGCAACCTGCTCGTCCCCGGGAGCGAGGGCACGTGGACCGTCCACCTGCCCGACGGCGAGGAGATGACGATCTACGACGCGGCGCAGAGGTACCTCGAGGAGGACGTCCCGACGATCCTGCTCGCGGGCCAGGAGTACGGCTCCGGCTCCTCGCGCGACTGGGCGGCCAAGGGACCGAAGCTGCTCGGCGTCCGGGCCGTGATCGCCGAGAGCTACGAGCGGATCCACCGGTCGAACCTGCTGATGATGGGTCTGCTGCCGCTTCAGTACATGGATGGCGAGACCCGCGAGTCGCTGGGCCTCACCGGGCGTGAGGAGTTCGCGATCGGCGGGCTCGACGGGGGAGAGGTGGACGAGGTGACCGTGCGCGCGGACGATCGTGAGTTCCGCGCCCGCGTCCGTCTGGACACGCCGCGCGAGCGCGAGTACTTCCGTCACGGCGGGATCCTCCCGTTCGTCCTCCGCCGGCTCGCGACTCGCTAGGCCAAGGCGGTCGCGACAGCGTCATCGAGCGTGAGCGCCCGGCCCTCGGCGAGCCCGCGCTCGAGCTCGGGGCCGGCGAATCTGAGTAGCCGCTCCTCGAACGCAGGACGCTGAAGCCGCCAGCCGCCGTGCGGGGCTCCCGCGTCTTCGTTTTCGATTGCGCCCCAGAGGCAGCCCGCGCGCTCGAGGTGCCCGCGCTCGGCCGCGGCGCAGGCGAGGACGCCGAGCGCGAAGACGCGGCCCGCGCGGTAGCGCAACCCTTCGGCGAGCGCGAGCGCCTCCCGGGCGTGCGCCTCCGCCTCGTCCAGCCGCCCGGCCTTCAGCGAGATCGCCGCGAGCTCCGCGACCACGCCGGCCGTCCACCAGCCGACGAATCCGGCGTCGCCGATCTCACGCATGATCGCGGCGCTCCGCGTGAAGAGCTCGTGCGCGGCGGCCGGGTCGCCCTCGTCGCGCGCGCACGCGCCCAGCGTTCCGAGCGCTTCCGCAATGCCCATCCTGTACTCGTTCCGCTCGTGGATGGAGTGGCTTCTCTGCACGAGCTCCCGCGCCTGGTCGTGCTCCCGTCGATGCAGCGCCTGGACTCCCAGCCGGTGGAGCAGATGCGCCCGACCGTGGTCGTCGTCGAGCCGGTCGAAGAGCTCGAAGCTGCGCTCGTACAGTCCCGTCGCTCTCTCTTCGTCCCCGGAAAGATCGACCATCGCGCCGTACTGGCAATAGGCGTCGGCAAGGATCTCGGGCGCGACGTGTTCGGCTTCCTGCCCGGCTAACAAGCGCTCGTACCATTGCCGCCCCTCCCGGGGATCGTCGAGGCTCCACAGCCAGCCCCCGACCGCGTTCGCCACCCGCAGGCCGATCGCGAACGAGCCGGTCTCCACCGCCCAGCCCAGCGCGCCGAGGAACTCGTGCTCTTCCTGGGCCGCAATGTCGTGCCGAAGCGGCTTGTCAGGATCGAAGGAGCGCGGGTTGAGGTTGGCACTCTCGGCGACCCCGACGAAGAACTCGGCGTGGCGGCGACGGATCGCGCCCGCCTCTGCCATTTCCGCGAGTCGCTCGTGGGCGAACTCGCGGATTGTGTCGAGCATCCCGAGACGGCCGCTCTCCCAGCGGCGAAGGAGGCTCTTCTCGACGAGAGATTCGAGCGCGTCGAGGTCGCCGTCGCAGACGGTCTCGGCCGCCTCGAGCGAGAAGCTTCCTCTGAAGACGCCCAGGCGGGTGAAAAGATGCTGCTCCTCCGGGATGAGCAGCTCGTGGCTCCATTCGATCGCCGCGCGCAGCGTTCTCTGCCTCGCCGGTGCGTCGCGGGAGCCCGAGGTCAGGATCGGCAGCCGCCGGTCGAGCCGCGCCAGTAGCTCCTCCGGCTCGAGCAGCGCTACGCGGGCCGCCGCGAGCTCGATCGCGAGCGGGAGGCCGTCGAGCCGTCGGCAGATCTCTCCGACTGCCGGCCCGGGCTCGAAGCCGTGGGACACTGCCCGCGCCCGCTCGAAGAAGAGCATTGCCGCGTCGTGCTCCGGCAACGGCTCGACCGGATACCGCTGCTCCGAATTGATGCGCAACGGCTCGCGGCTCGTGACGAGCAACTTCGCGTTCGGCGTCGAGGCGAGCAGCGAGGACACGATCGGCGCGGCGTCGACCACCTGCTCGAAGTTGTCAGCGACGATCAGTAGCCGCTTGCTGCCCACGAACGCGCTGATGCTTCCGTCGGCACCGAGCGAGGCCTCCAGCGCGCGCTCGACGAGCTCCGGCTCGCGAACCGCCTGGAGCGGGACCCAGAAGACCCCGTCCGGAAACTGCTCGACTGCCTCCGCCGCGAGCTGCAGAGCGAGCCGAGTCTTGCCGCTCCCGCCGGGCCCGGTCAGCGTCAGCAGACGATGCGAGCGCAGGAGCTCTCCCGCCTGCTCGAGCTCTTGCTCCCTGCCGACGAGCGGTGTCGGCTGGATGGGCAGATTCGTCCGGTAGAGCGTCTTCGGCGGCGGGAACGATTCGTGTCCGAGCTGGTACAGGCGCTGCGAGGCGCTCAGGTCCTTCAGCCGGTGCTCACCGAGCTCATGCAGCTCGGCAGCCGAGTCGAGCAGGCGCGCCGTGGCCTCGGAGAGCAGGACCTGGCCGCCGTGTCCTGCTCCCATGATCCGCGCCGCGCGGTGGACGTCGATGCCGACGTAGCCTTCATCGGTGACGATCGGCTCGCCGGTGTGGATGCCGATCCGCACGCGAACCGGCACGCGGGCGAGAGCCGCCTGAGCGTCGCCGGCAGCCGCGACCGCGTCACTTGCGCGGGCGAACGCGACGAAGAACGCGTCGCCCTGGGTGTCCACCTCGACGCCGTCGTGCCGCGAAAAGGCCTCGCGCACCACGCGACGGTGCTCTGCGAGAACCTCCGCGTACCCGTCTCCGAGCTCGTGCAGCAGCCGCGTCGAGCCTTCGATGTCGGTGAAGAGGAGGGTTACGGTTCCCCGCGGGAGCTCGCGGGACGCGCTGGTCACTCCTCGATGTTATTGCTACGAGGGCTCTACCACTTCGAGCGGCGACCGCGGCGGCTCGTGTAGACGAGCTTCGCGGGAGCCGAGCGCAGCCCGGCCTCCTCGAACTGCTCGCGGTGGCCAAGCCGCCTCGCGACGTGGCTCGTCTCCGCCTGCTGCTCGGGCAGGACGAGCGTGATCGCGGTTCCGCTGCGACCGGCGCGGCCGGTGCGCCCGGTGCGGTGGACGTAGCCCTTGTCCTCCTCGGGCGGATCGAAGTTGATCACGTGCGTGACGTCGTCGAGATCGAGGCCGCGCGCGGCGACGTCGGTGGCGACGAGCGTCTCGACCTTGCCGCGCTCGAACTGCGAGAGCGCCCGCTCGCGGGCGTTCTGCGACATGTCTCCGTGCATCGCGGCCGCCCGGACGCCCTGGCGGGCCAGTTTCTGCACGAGGCGATCCGCGCCGCGCTTCGTCCGCACGAAGACGAGGGTCGAGCGCGAGGAGCGGATGTGCTCGACGAGCGTCTCGAGCTTCGTGTCCGCCGTCACCGAGACGAAGCGGTGCTCGATCTCGCCCGGCTGCTGAGACGCCGAAAGCTCGCCTTCGATCCGGGAGGCGCTGTTCGTGTACTTGCGTGCGAGCTCGCCGACCGTGCCGTCGAGCGTGGCCGAGAAGAACATCGTCTGGCGGTTCCGCGGCAGCCGGCGGACGAGCTTGTCGACCTGGGGCTGGAAGCCCATGTCGAGCATGCGGTCGGCCTCGTCGAGCACAAAGGTCCGCACCTTGGAGAGGTCGACGAGCCGGCGCTGGGCGAGGTCCTCCAACCGCCCGGGGGTGGCGACGAGGATGTGCGCTCCGGCGATCCGCTTCCCCTGAGAGCGGAGCTGCGTGCCGCCGTAGGCGGGTGCGACCGAAAGGCCGCGGGCCTTGGCGAGCGGCTGGATCTCCGCCGTCACCTGCGCGGCGAGCTCGCGCGTGGGCACGAGCACGAGCGCCGAGGGCTGGGCGTCACCGGGCTCTGTGCGCTCGACGATCGGTACGGCGAAGACGAGGGTCTTGCCGGAGCCGGTCGGCGAGCGCACGAGGACGTCGAGGCCCTCGAGCGCATCGGGGAGGGCCCGCTCCTGGATGCTGAACGGTTGCTGGATCGAGCGAGCGGCGAGCGCGGCCACGACGGGCGCGGACACGCCAAGCTCGCGGAAGGACTGCTGTGACATGAAGTTCGACTCCTTTTCGGGTTCGAGACTTGCCTACCTCGAAACGCCCGAAGGAGGAACGAGAAGCTCATCTCACCGGGGGCCGGATTGCCACCCGTGCTCACACAGTAGCAGCAGCCCGGCGAGCCTCAGCCTCGGGGCACGGTCTCGGACCGGACCGAAGCGCTCCCCGACTCGACCCTTGAGCTGGCTCGTCTGGCGGAACGGCCAGTGACAGGCGCACCGCGCGAACCGAGAATGCGTTCGTGACGACGTGCCCGATCTGCGGGAGCCGGTACGACGAGCTCGCGTATCAGCTGGTGGTCGAGGGGCTGGGCTCGTTCGACTCCATTGTCTGTGTCGAGGAGGCTCTCAGGCGGCAGGACCGTGAACGCAGAGAGCTCACGGCGGCACTGATCGAGCGCGCTAACCCAATTGCCCGGGACAAGAACCGGTACGGGTAGCGAGCCGCGAGCGCGACGGCCCGAAGATCTCGCGGTGAAACTCTGGCTCAACGATCCGAGCTCGGTAGACGATCTGGCAATCGCCTTCCAGCACGCAGGCTGCGCTGCCGAGCGAATGGGCGACCGGATGCTCGCGCTTCCACCGCAGGCCGGCGAAACGGAGGTCGCCTTCTTCGTGAAGGCGTGGCGAATACGTCACCCCGCGGTGAGGATCTGGCTGATTACGCCGAGAATCTGCTCACGAGGGCGTGCTCGTAAGCGTAGCGCGTCGCACCCGTGCGTCCTCTTACGCCGAGCTTCCGGTAGATGTTCGTCAAGTGGTACTTCACCGTCTGCTCGCTGAGCCAGAGCTCGGCCGCAATCGCACGGTTCGATCGGCCCGTGGCAACGCGCAGGAGGATTTCCGTCTCGCGGGGCGTGAGGCTCGCCGCGGATAGGGCCGCCCGGGCGTCCGCGAGCCCGACCGTTTCCGGCGAGAGCGTCCCTTCCATGATCTTGTGGATGGTCGGGGCGATGGTGGCCGGGCCGACCCGCTTGCCCAGGTAGGCGACCGCCCCGCGTTGAAGCGCCTCCGCCACTACTTCCGGCTCGTCGACGGCCGAGAGCATCGCGACCTTGATCTCCGGGTACTGCTCCCGCAGGCGTGCGAGAACCTCGAGCCCGTCCAGCCCGGGCATTTTGATGTCGAGGAGCACCACGTCCGGCCGGGCTTCTCGTGCTCGCGGCAGGACCTCTTCGCCGCGTTCCGCCTCGCCGACGATCTCGATGTCGGGCTCGGATTCGAGCGCAAGGCGGATCGCCTCGCGAATCAGTCCGTGGTCGTCGGCGACCAGGACGCGGATGGGCCGCTTCTTTTCAGTCATGCCGCAGGTCGAGCTCGCTTACATGGATGCCGCCGGCGCCGCAATCCTTACGCTCTGCCGGTGGCGCCGCACTCTCAGAATGAGCGGAGACGAGCGGCAGTCAATCCCCCGAAGAGGGTTCGTGGGTGACGCCTTCGAGAGCCTGGCAGGCTAGGCGACCGAGCTCGAGACGTTGTACGCCGCGCGCTCCGCCAGGCCGTGCTCGTAGGCGTAGCGCACGGCTTCCGTTCTACTACTCACCCCGAGCTTGCGGTAGATGTTCGTCAAGTGGAACTTGACGGTCTGCTCCGAGAGGAACAGCTCGCTCGCGATCTGCTTGTTCGACCGCCCCGATTGCAGTGACTGGAGGATGGTCACCTCCCGCTCGCTGAGGCTCACATTCCCGGCGGCCACGTCCGTGACGCGCTCGATGAGCCCGAGCGGCTGGAAGATCGCGCGGTCGATCGCCTGGCGAATCGCCGTCGCGAGGTCGCGCGGGTCGATGTGCTTGACGATGAACGCGCTCGCCCCGCGATTGAAGGCTGCCTGGATCACGGCCGGGTCGTCGACGGCGGAGAGGATCGCGACCCGGACCTTCGGGTAGCGCTCTCCGAGGCGCTCCAGGACCGTGAGGCCGTCCATTCCCGGCATCCGGATGTCGAGCAACACGAGGTCGGGATCCGTCTGGCCCACGAGCGGGACGACCTTCGAGCCCGAGTCCGCCTCGCCGACGATCTCGATGTCGTCCGTCTCTTCGAGTGCCAGTCGAATTGCATGGATCATCAACTGATGATCGTCAGCAATCAAGACCCTGAGCCGCCGCATAGCTCTCCTCTTGACCTAGATTGTTGCTCTTCCCTGGACGGACAATAGTCGAACGGGCTGGTAGCGACAAGCCCCGCGCCGCGAGTTCGGGAGGCGGCCTACACCCTTGGACTGCCCGAGCTGAGCGAAGGTTCGGGCTTTTCCGCTTGACGCGCGCGCGGGCCGCAGCGAGCTTCAGGCCGATCGCCCGAGGCACGAGCCGTTCAGTCGACCTGGAGCACGCGCGCTCGCCAGGAGCCGGCCGGCGCTTCGACCTCGACCTCGTCGCCGTTCCTGGCGCCGATCAGGGCTCGCCCGAGCGGCGAGTCGGGCGAGACGCCGCCCACGCTCGAGATGTCGACGGACAGCCGCTCGCCGCTCTCGTCCTCGAGCACCACCTTGGAGCCGACGCCGATCTGCCCGGTCTCACGCTCCCGCTCGTCGACGAGCACCGCGCGCGACAACCGGTCGCGCAGCACCCTGATTCGGCGCTCGAGGAGGCCTTGCTCGTTCTTCGCGGCGTGGTACTCGAAGTTCTCCGAAAGGTCCCCGAACGCACGCGCGGTCGCGATCGCCTCGACGACCGCTTTCCGGCGCGGTCCTTCCAGCTCCGCCAGCTCTCCCTGGAGCTGCGCCCTCTGCGCGGAGGTCATCGGCTCCGGTTTCTGCTCAGGCATCACGGCAGGCTAGCGGGCGCATCGGAGCCGGCCACGCGGGCGGCGCATCCGTTCAGCCGTCGCTCCCTTCGCCGATCGCGATGAGTTCGCGGACCACCACCTCGAGTGGTTGTGTTGCGTCGATCTCGTGCGTGCACGCTGCGCGCAGCAGTGGTTCGACCTCGACCAGGTGGCGCACGATCAGATCGCGCTCTTCGCTGCTCTTGCCGTAGTCGTTCGTCACTCGCCTTGCGATGCGGCCGAGCAGGACCTCGGCAGGAGCGCTGAGCAGGACCACCGCATCGAACTGCGGGTAGAACCGCCCTTGGTTCGAAACCGTGCCCGATACGTAGAGCGTCGGCCCATGTTCACCCGTCAACAGCTTGGCGATGCGGTCCTCGCGCCACACATAGCCGCCGTCGGCTTCCGACCACTCGCTCCAGCCCTCGTAGTCGGTGTCGACGACAGCGAAGCCGCGCTTCTCCAGTTCCGCGAGTGCGGCCGACTTCCCGGTGCCCGACATTCCCGTAAGCAGGATCTTCCGCACAGCGAGAAGCTACTCCGAGGCCACGATGTCGCCTGACCCACCCGGCGAGGCGCGCCCAGGCTGACTCTGCCGCACGGGGGTGCCGTCCCATCGACTTGGCCGAGGAGACCCCCCGCGGGTCGATCGGCGCCCGACTCGACAACGCGATCGGCTACGGCTGCTGCCGCAACTCCGCCCACCGAGAAGGATCTGAACAACGCGTTCAGGCAGGCTCCCATGGCGGCCCGGCTAGGGTGAGCCGCATGTCAGGTTCCGACTTTCCTGCTCGACGCGACGATCTGCGCAACGTGGCGATCATCGCGCACGTGGATCACGGGAAGACGACGCTCGTCGACGCGATGCTCTGGCAGTCCGGTTCCTTCGGCGCGCACGAGGACGTCGCCGAGCGCGTGCTGGACTCGATGGATCTGGAGCGTGAGAAGGGGATCACGATCCTGGCCAAGAACACGACCGTGCGAGTCGGCGGGGTGAAGGTGAACATCGTCGACACACCCGGCCACGCCGACTTCGGCGGCGAAGTGGAGCGCGGGCTGACGATGGTCGACGGCGTGCTCCTCCTCGTCGACGCGAGCGAAGGGCCGCTGCCGCAGACGCGCTTCGTCCTGCGGAAGGCGCTCGAGGCGCGCCTGCCGATCGTGCTCGTCATCAACAAGGTCGACCGGCCGGACGCGCGCGTCGAAGAAGTGGTGAACGAGGTCTACGACCTCTTCCTCGACCTCGACGCGGACGAGTCGCAGATCGAGTTCCCGATCGTCTACTGCATCGCCCGCGGCGGCAAGGCCGGTCTCGCACGGGACGCGCTCGCCGACGACCTCGAGCCGCTGTTCGAGACGCTGCTCGCCACGGTGCCTCCTCCGTCATATGACCCGGAGCACCCGCTGCAGGCGCTCGTGACGAACCTCGACGCCTCGCCTTACGTGGGGCGGCTCGCGGTCTGCCGCGTGCGGCACGGCGTGCTGCGCAAGGGTGCGCAGGTCGCCTGGTGCCGCGCCGACGCCACGATCGAGAACGCCCGGATCACCGAGCTGTACCTGACGGAGGCGCTCGACCGCGTTCCGGCCGCCGAGGCGGGGCCGGGGGAGATCGTCGCCATCGCCGGCCTGCCGGAGATCACGATCGGCGAGACCATCGCCGATCCGGACGACCCGCGTCCTCTGCCGGTCACCACGGTGGACGAGCCGTCGCTCGCCATGACGCTCGGCATCAATACCTCGCCCCTCGCCGGCACCGAGGGGGACAGGCTGACGGCGAGCCAGCTTCGTGCAAGGCTCGACCAGGAGCTCGTCGGCAACGTCTCGCTGCGCGTGCTCGAGACGGAGAGGCCCGACGTCTGGGAAGTGCAGGGCCGAGGCGAGCTGCAGCTCGCGGTGCTCGTCGAGATCATGCGCCGCGAAGGCTTCGAGCTCACGGTCGGCAAGCCGGAAGCCCTGACGCGCGAGATCGACGGGAAACGGCACGAGCCCGTCGAGCGCATCTCGATCGACGTCCCCGAGGAGTACATCGGCGTGATCACGCAGCTGCTCGCGCTGCGCAAGGGGCGGCTGCAGCAGATGGTCAACCACGGAACCGGCTGGGCGCGCCTGGAATACCTCGCTCCGGCGCGCGGGCTGATCGGCTTCCGAACCGAGTTCCTGACCGAGACGCGCGGCACGGGCATCCTGCATCACGTCTTCGAACGGTGGGAGCCGTGGCACGGCGACCTGCGCACGCGTCCGAGCGGCAGCCTGGTCGCGGATCGCCGTGGACGCTCCACCGCGTTCGCGATCTCGGCGCTGCAGGAGCGCGGCTCGCTCTTCGTCGCGCCGGGCACCGAGGTCTACGAAGGGATGATCGTCGGCGAGAACTCGCGCAGCGTCGACCTCGACGTGAACGCGACGAAGGAGAAGAAGCTGACGAACATGCGCGCAGCGGCCTCGGACGAGCTCGTTCGGCTCATCCCTCCCCGCCCGCTCTCGCTCGAGCAGACCCTGGAGTTCATCGGCGAGGACGAGTGCGTCGAGGTCACGCCGAAGAGCATCCGCATGCGCAAGACCGAGCTCTCCGCCGGGAAGCGTGCGACGATCACCTCGAGGCGAAAACGCGAGCGCGACTCGATCGCGACGCCTCGCTGACCTGCTCGCGGACGCGCCGCAGTTACTTCCCGCGCGAGGTCTTCTTCTTCGGCTTCGCCTTCGTCTTCGCCGGCTTCTCCTTACCGGCAGCCGCCGTGCCCGCTTTCTGCTTCTTCGTCGCCATCACAACCTCCTCGCTGGTCGTCTGCTCGTCTGCTTCGCGCGAAGCGCGATCCTTGCCACCGTATACCCCCAGCGCTGAAGCGGAACGGCAGGGGTCGCGTGTTGTCGAAGTGGCTCGCAAAGGCGGCATCGTCAAGCCGAATCCGATCGAGTGACAGCGGCTGCCTTCAGCCACGGCGTGACCGAGACGCATGTGTCAAGGCAGTCCGCGCGGCCTCGTCGAAGTGTGTCAGCCGGCGGGGCACGAGTTGGCGCAGGCGGTCGTCCTTGGCCACCGTTGCGTTCCGGAGCCCTTCGATGAGCGGCCGTGCGACGTTGGCCTGCACCGGCGTGACGAGGTGCAGCCAGTAGGAAGAGAGCCGGGGCGTGAGGACAGGCACCTCGACGATCAGGGGGCGCTTGCCGCGGATGCGGGCGATGCGCTCGATCATCTCGCGGTAGGTCATGACATCTGGGCCGCCGGCGTCGAATGACTGCCCGAGCATCGCTTCGTGACCGGCGGCGGCGGCGAGGTAGGCGGCGATGTCTGCCAGCGCGATCGGCTGTGTCGGTGTCGAGACCCAGCGCGGGCAGATCATTCCGGGCAGCCTGTCGACGAGCGCCGTGATCGTGTCGAACGCGGCGCTTCCCGGGCCGATCACCATCGCGGCGCGGAGGGTCGTCACGGGCACTGATCCGGACGCGAGCACGGCCGCGGTCTCGGCGCGGCTGCGGAGATGGCGGGAGAGCTCGGGCGACTCGTCGCCGAGACCGCCGAGATAGACGAGTTGGCGCAGGCCTGCCCGCTCGGCCTCACGAGCCACGGTCTCGGCGGCGAGGCGGTCACGCTGCTCGAAGTCGCCGCTGCCGAGCGAGTGAACCAGGTAGTAGGCGAGGTCGACACCTGCGAACGCCTTCTCTAGCGCCGCTCCGTCGGTCGCGTCGGCGATTGCCCAGCGTAGGCCTGTGGTCGCTTCGGGCGGCCGCCGCGACAAGGCCAGCACGTCGTGGTGCTGCGCAAGCAAAGGAGTAAGAGCTCGGCCGACGGTGCCGGTGGCCCCGAGTACCGCGATCTTCATCGACGAGTTTCCTGCGCGAGGCGCGCGAAGTACCGCCGGCTCAGCGCAACGTGCAGTCGTGCTTGAACCTGCGGATAAAGCAGCCCGCGCCAGTGGCGTCCCTGATGTCGCGCCGCGAGACGCGGAAAGAAACCCGCGATCGCCGAGCTGACCTCGACGACATCAGAGCCGGTTTGCGTGAAGGAGATCGAGCCGCCCGGACTGCGCACCAATAGGCCATCGCGGATGGGGTAGAGACAACGCACGACGGTCGAGCTGACGAGATGCTCGGGCGGGCCGAAGCGGAGCAGTGTCGGCCCGACCCCGAGCAAGCGGACATCCAATCCGTCGACGCTGCGGCGTATACGGATCACACCGAGTGTCGAGCGCTGCAGCTCGTGCCAATAGACCTCGCCCAACAGCTTCGCGCCGGCCGCCGAACGCTCGACGACAGGTGTCGAAAACGCGGTCCGCTGAACGGACTCGAACGCTCCCGATGGTGAGCGCGTCAGGGTCGAGTTCCACGATCCGCTGTGGCCGGGCCAACTCATCGGTGCTCGTCCGCGAGGCGCTCCGCTGCCGTGACGGGATCCCCCTGCAGGAGAGAGGCTCCGGTAGCGCGGGCAAGGCGGTCGGTGGCGCCGGCGCCCGCAAGCGCGATCGGGACGTGCCGGGCGAGCTCGGTCAGCTGTGCCTGTCTGGCGCGGAGACGCTGGCTGGTCGTCGACGAGACGACGACAAGGCGTGGCTCGACGTCCTCGAGCGACTCCTGGATGGTCGCGATCGGTGTGTCGGGTCCGAAGTAGGTGATCGACCAGCCGCGCCCGGCAAGGGAGAGGCCGAAGATGATCAGCGGCAGGTCGTGAAGCTCCCCGGTGCGCACGCGAGCACGGCCCTCGGGCCTGCCCTTTCCCCCCAGCCTCGAGCAAGGCCGAGGAGCCGTCCACGCAGGACGTTGCTGGCGAAGTGCTCCTGCGCGACGCTCGCTTCGCCTCGTTTCCACCGCTCGCCGAGTTCATGGAGGTACGGCAGCAGGACATCGCGCAGCACAGTCTGGAGCGTGAACCTCGCGAGCAGCCGGTCGACGGCTGCATGTGCACCGGGCTCGTCGAGCCGATCGAGCGCGTCCGCGAGGTCGGACGCCAACGGCGCGAGGCGCGCGGACTCGCTCTCCCCGCCGGTTTCGCTTGCCGGCTCCGCAAGCGCCAAGCGAGCTGCCTGCGCGGCTGAGATCCCTGCATCCACGTGGCGGCGCATCGACCGGACGCGGTTTTCGTCCGCCGGCGTGTAGAGACGAAAACCGCCGGCCGAGCGCGCGGGCTGGAGTAGGCCGTAACGCTGCTCCCAGGCTCTGAGGAGCTCCGGAGGGACCCCGACGCGTCTGCTCAGCTCTCCGATCCGCAGATGGGCCGATTCCGCCATTGGCGGCAGTTTACACGAACTTTGAACAAACACTTGACAAGCGCGTCCCGGCGCGCTATCTTCTCGACACACTCTCTGCAAAACCTCTACAAGGAGAAGCACCGATGAAGAAGCTGGATATCACCGCCGCCGTCCTCGTTGCCGTCGGCGGGATCAACTGGGGCCTCGTCGCCGTGGCCAAGTTCGACTTGGTCGCCACGCTCGTCGGCCTCGATTTCGGCCAGACGAATGCGGCAAGCCGCGTCGTCTACGGCTTGGTCGGAGCATCAGCCGTCTACCAGGTCTTGCAGCAGCACGCGATTCGCCGGCGCTGGAGCCGCGACCCACGCGTCGCAACCGCGTAACCCGCACCAAGCAAGCACGTAGGAGAGGAGATGCCCGACACAACAGTCACGCGCTGCATCGTGTCCAATGGGCCGGGCAGGGATCGAACCTGCGACCTCGGGATTGAAAGTGGATGCAGTCCGCTTCGCGTGCTCGCGGGTGAGTTCGTAAAGCGGCACCACTAAGCGAAAGGCACCACTAAGCGAAATCGATTCCCGTGAGGTCGCGCCCGGTCGCGCGTCCCTCCTGACCCGGTGTTGACCGAGCTTGTCGCTCAGGCTGACAACGCGCGCCGGGGGCCTGCGAGCGACTCCTTGGAGCTCGCGCTTGCTTGCTTGCGCCGGCGTATCGCTACTTCTTGCCCTTGGAGACGGTGAGCGCCACCTTGGTGCCCGCGGGCTTCGTCCCGCCCGGCCTGGGCTTCTGGGAGATGACACGGCCCTTCTTCACCTTCTTGGAGAAGGCCTTCTTCACCTTGCCGACCTTGCAGTGGGCAGCGCGGATCTTCTTCTTGGCCTGCTTCAGCGTCCGGCCCTTCACCTTGGGCACGTGGCACTTGACCGGTTTGACCTTGAAGGTCGCCGTGACGGTATGGCCGGCGCTCATGGTCAGCGTGCACGTGCCCGTTGCCGGAGCAGTCGCCCGACCAGCCGGTGAAGGTGGAGCCGGAGGCCGCCGTCGCCGTCAGGGTGACCGAGGTGCCATGCGTGTAGGCATGCGCGCAGGTGGAGCCGCAGTCGATCCCGCCCGGGCTGGAGGTGATCGTGCCCGAGCCGCTTCCTGCCTTCGTCACCGTCAGCGTCTTGTCCGATTGGAAGGTCGCGGTGACGGCGTGATCGGCGCTCATGCTCAGCTGACACGTTCCGGTGCCTGAACAGTCGCCCGACCAGCCGCTGAAGCTGGAACCGGAAGCCGCGGTCGCGGTCAGGGTGACGGGGTGGGCGGCGAAGGGAGCAGAGCAGGCGGAGCCGCAGTTGATCCCGCTCGGGCTCGAAGTGACCGTCCCGGCGCCGGACCCCGCCTTGGAAACAGTCAGCGTACTGCCCAGGTAGCGGGCGAGCACGAACTTCCAGCTCGAATCGAGGTCGTTGAAGCCGGAGCCGGCGATGACGATCTTGCCGTCCGGCTGCAACGCGACTGAATAGCCGGACAAGAACGTATTGATGTTGCCGCTGTAGCCGGTCAGAACCTTGCCGTCACCGTCGAAGCTCGGATCGAGCGAGCCGTTGGGGTTGTAGCGGGCGAGCGCGAAGTTGCGGCCGGAGCTGGTCCCCGCGGCGACGATCTTCCCGTCCGGCTGCAATGCGAGCGCGGAGGCGCCGTCGCCGTACGAGCTGAAGGCGGTCCAGACCTTACCTCCGCTTCCGAAGCTCGTATCCAAACTGCCGTCGGGCATGTAGCGGACGAGCCCGAACTCGGAGTTGGTGCCGGTGTTGACGCTGCTCCCGGCGGCGACGATCTTGCCGTCCGGCTGTAGTGTGATCGCGTTGGCGTAGTCGTAGCCCGAGCCGACCGCGGTCGTCAGCTTGCCAGTTGCGTTGAAGCTGGTGTCCAGGGAGCCGTTGGAGTTGTAGCGGACGAGCGCGAAGTCGAAATCGGCGCCGTTCCAGCTATCGCCGGCGGTGACGATCTTGCCGTCCGGCTGTAGCGCGACTGCGCTGGCTTCGTCGTCGACTCCGCCGACCGAAGTCGTCACCTTCCCGGTTCCGTTGAAGGTCGTGTCGAGGGAGCCATCGAGGTTGTAGCGGACAACGGCGAAGTGATAGTTGGGGAAGACCGTGTAGCTGCCGCCCGCGACGACGATCTTTCCGTCCTGCTGGAGCGCGACCCCGAAGGCTAGGTCGTTGCTCGAGGCGAAGTCGGTCCGTACCTTGCCGTCTCCGTCGAAGCTCGTATCGAGGGAGCCGTCGGGGTTGTAACGCGCGAGGGCGAAGTCCCAGTCGGCACCGTTGCTGCTGCGCCCCGCGACGACGATCTTCCCGTCCGGCTGCAGCGCGAGCGAATACGAAAGGTCATCGCCCGACCCGAAGTCGGTCAGTACCTTGCCGTCTCCGCTGAAGCTCGTGTCCGGGGAGCCGTTGGGGTTGTAACGAGCGAGTGCGAAGTCGTAGTCGGAGCCGTTGTAGCCGTACCCGGCGGCGACGACCTTTCCGTCCGGCTGCACTGCGAGCGCCTCCGCCTCGGTGTAGGTCGTGCCTGACCCGATGGTCGTAGTTACCTCCCCGCCGGTCCCGTAGCTCGGATCGAGCGTTCCCGGCGTCGCCTGCGCGGACCCGACCGCGAACACGAGCGCACCGGCAAGGGCGAGACATAGCACTGGTCTTCCGCGCGAGAGCGCGAGCTTCATGGGAACCACCTTCCGTGTGTCAGTCGGGCCGCTTGGCGGTCGGTGTCAGCGTAAACCGCCTCCGCGTGCATGGCAATGCCCGCGGCTCCCTCTAGGCCGACCTTCTTCTTCTTGCCTTTCTGACGTTGAGCGCGGCGGGAACGAAGGGTTAGCCCGCCGTCACGTGGAAGCCGGTTTAGCCCGCTTGCACGTACTTCGTGATGGGCCGGGCAGGGATCGAACCTGCGACCTTGGGATTAAAAGTCCCCTGCTCTACCAACTGAGCTACCGGCCCGTTGCGTCATTGAAGCCTAAGGAGGGGGCACACGGGGGAACCATTGGTTCCCCCGTGCTCCTAAGAGTCCCCTGCTCTACCAACTGAGCTACCGGCCCGCTGCGTCATCGAAGCCTAAGGAGGGTACGCTCGCGGGCGTTGCGGGTCGAGCTGACGATCGAGATCGCTCGGCCGCCGGAAGACGTCTTCGCCTACCTGACGGACGTCGAGCAGCTGCCGCGCTGGCAGGCGAGCGCGGTCGAGTCGCGGGCCGACGGGCCGCTCGGCGCGGGGACTCGGATCCGCGAGCGGCGCTCCTTCATGGGACGAGAGATCGAGACGGAGGTCGAGGTCGAGACCTATCGAGCCGCCACGCCGCCTCACGCTCCGCGCATTGAAGGCGCCGGTCAAGCTCTCGATCGACCACGCGCTCGAGGAGCACGAAGGCGGCACGAGGCTCCACGTCGTCGCGGACGGGCGCCCGGGCGGAGTCCTTCGGCTTGCCGGGCCGGCGGTCGAGTCGCGGGCACGGCAGGAGCTCCAGGGAGACTTCGAGCGATTAAAGTCGCTCCTCGAGGAATAGCGCGAGGGGCCCAAGCGTTTGAACAGGTGCGCGGGTTTGCGTGTATTTGGCATCCCCGGCGACGTATCTACAGGGAAGGAAGTGAGTAAAGCTGAGCACTATCGAATTCGAACGCCCGTTCAGGCCGCCCTCGAGGAGGCCGAGGAGCGAGGAACCATCGAGGAGAGCGCTCTCGAGGCGCTTGCGCTCGAGCACGAGCTCGAGGAGAACGAGCTCGTCGCCGTGCGCGCCGAGCTCGAGAGCCGCGACGTCGAGATCCTCGCGCCCTTCGAGCCGGCTCGCCCGGAGAGCATCACCCGTTGTCACGGGCTCGACCGACGCGCTGACGCTGCTGATGAACGAGCGCCGGCCGTTACCCCCTGCTCACGGCCGCGGAGGAGGTCGCGCTCGCCAAGCGGGTGGAGCGCGGCGACCCCGAGGCCAAGGAGCGGATGATCAACTCGAACCTGCGCCTGGTGATCTCGATCGCCAAGCGCTACCAGAACCGCAACCTGCCGCTGCTCGACCTCGTCCAGGAGGGCGTGATCGGGCTCAACCGCGCGGTCGAGAAGTTCGACTGGCGGCGCGGCTTCAAGTTCTCGACCTACGCGACCTGGTGGATCCGCCAGGCCTGCCAGCGCGCGGTCTCGGGCCAGTCGGCCACGATCCGCGTGCCGACGCACGTGCACGAGCGCCGGGTCAAGCTCGGCGGCGCGGCGGCCCGTCTCGAGACGACGCTCGGACGCGAGCCGACCCGCGAGGAGCTGGCGGAGGCGACCGGCCTCTCGCTGCAGCACGTCGAGGAGGCGCTCGACGTCGCGGAGGCGCCGGTCTCGCTCAACCGGCCGATCGGCTCCGAGGCCGACGGCGAGATACGGCGACCTCTTCGCCGACCCGGAGGCACTCGACCCGGCCGACGAGGCCGCCGACGCGCTGCGGCGCCGCTCGGTCCGCCAGGCGGTCGCGACGCTGCCCGAGCGCGAGCAGCGGATCATGGAGCTGCGCTTCGGCTTCGACGGCCCGCCGGCGTCGCTCGAGCAGATCGGCCGAGAGCTCGGAATCACCCGCGAGCGCGTGCGCCAGCTCGAAGCGGAGGCGTTCCGCCGCCTGGCCGGAAAGCTGGAAGAGCTCGCCGAGGACGAGGCGGAAGCGGCGTAGGGCTGTCGGGACGGGAGAGGCCGGCTCCAGGATCGCCGTAATGGACGACTTCGTCCCGCCCGACTTCGACGTTCCGCAGCGGCTCGAGACACCGCAGCTCGTGCTCGAGCCGCTCGGGCCCGAGCACAACGACCAGGACTACGACGCGTGGACCTCGTCGCGGGAGCACATCCACGCGACGCCCGGCTGGGAGGACAGCAGCTGGCCGCGGGAGATGACGCCGGACGAGAACCGCGCAGACCTGCAGCGCCACGCCGACGACTTCCGCAAGCGGAGCGGGTTCACGTACACGGTGCTCGACCCGGCGAGCCGCGAGGTGATCGGGTGCGTCTACATCTACCCGCGGCCGGACAGCGACCACGACGCCCGCGTGCTCTCCTGGGTGCGGGCGAGCCACGCGCAGCTCGACACCCCGCTCTGGCACGCCGTGAGCGAGTGGGTCGGGTCCGAGTGGCCGTTCGGCAGCGTCGAGTACGCGCCGCGCGCCTAGGCGTCCCGAGCAGCGATCAACGGCGCAGCTCGTAGTCGAGGAGGAGGCAGCCGGTCGGCGATGTGACGCTGCGGGTAAGTGAGAGCCGCTCGGGTCTGCCTCTGTCGAAGAGCCTGCGGCCGCGCATTTGCAGGACGGGGGCGACGACGAGGCGGAGATTGTCGATGAGTTCGGCCTCGAGCAGCGCCTGGGCGAGCGAGATGCTCCCGTGCACGCCGATGTCACCGCCCGCTTGCTGCTTGAGGTCGGTGACGAACGCGGCGAGGTCGTGCTCAACAACGGCGGTCCCTCCCCACCGGTGGCCGGGTGCCGTCGAGGTGACGACGAACTTCTGGACGCCGTTGATGAAGCTCGCGAACGGCTCGATGTCGCTGCCGGGCCAGAACCGCGCCCAGTCATCGTAGGTTCGGCGACCGAGCAGCACCGCGTCCTGGGAGGCGATGACGCGGCCGAGGTGCTCCTCCATCACTTCGTCGAAGTCGAGGATGAAATCCTCCGGCTGCTCCGCCACGCCGTCCAGCGAGAGCAGTTCGTAGACAACTACGTTGCGCATCCTTGGCCTCCTGATCGTTTGGTGGTGAGACTGCCTGAGCCCTCAGAACGCATGGCCTCCTAACCCGCCTAGGGCTATCGGGTTAGAAGGTAAGCGGCGGGAAACCGCCGCGAAAGGTGGAGATCCGCCTACTACCGTTGGATTGGGCGCGCCGGCTGCGCCGCCGCCCCGCTCGTTTTCGCGAGGCGGGCGTCTAGAGCGCGCCGTCGACGACCGATAGAGATCCGGTGAGCCTCGTAACTCAACACCGGCCGCGGCCGACGCGACACGCCGGTCGTGCGGGAGGATCGGCGGCGGACAAGTTTCGTCAAGAGCGAATTAGCAACCTCAAGCGGGAATGGAAGCTCTGGCTTGGCTTCCTAGGACTCGCGGTTTTCTCAGTCATCTTCATGGTCTGGTTCGGCACCGCAGGCCTCGTGGTCGGGGGGTGGATGCTCGGACTTCTCACCGCCATCTTCTTGTTCGGCTGGATGATGGGCTTCGACGTACACGCTCTGAGCTGGTTGTGGGGGGCCTGGGGCGAAGAGCAGACCGCGGAGGCGCTAAAGGGGCTCGGGCGCGACTGGTACGTGCGTCATGACATCCCGAACGCTTACGGAAATTGGGACCACGTCGCCATCGGACCGGCAGGCGTCTTCATGGTTGAATCAAAGCGACTCTCTGGCCGAATCAAGATCGATAACAGTGGCCTCTCCTCGGGCCGTCTTCACTTCAGTCGTAAGGCATTTCTCGGCGCCTCCGCACATCTCAGCGACGCGCTAGCGGCAGAAGCTGGTCGCTGTCCATGGGTTCAAGCCGTAGTCGCTGTCTGGGGCGACGCGCCCGCCGAAGCGCAGGAGAAGGAGCGTGTCGTGTACGTCAACGGCTCCGGCCTTGTTGACTGGCTTGAGGGAAGACCCGCGGCGATTGATGCTAAACGCCGGGCACTCCTGACCGAGGCGCTCCACCGTCTCTGATCGGAGGTAGGCCCGTCGGCTCGCGGCAGCTGGGCAACCGTAGGCCCAAGAAGTGGCGCGCCGGCATCGCTCCCGGACACAAGATGTCCACAGTTCGCGGCGTTTTCCAGCCTCTACCTCCTAACCCGGCCGAGGGCTATCCTCCGATTGCCGCCCCCGTCGACTAGCGGCCTAGGTCACGGCCCTTTCAAGGCCGTAGCACGGGTTCGAATCCCGTCGGGGGCACTGCCGAACGGAGGTAGCGGGCCGCAGCCGCGCAGGCCGTCTGCGGCGGCGTCAGGTCGGGAATTTCGGTGTCGGCCAGGCCGGGTCGGGCTCCCAGTTCGCCCACTCGTCCGACCACCAGCGATTGCCGCTTTCGAGGTCGTCGATGATCTGTTGCGCGAGCGCCCGTGTTGTCTCCACCTGCTCGGGCGTAAAGCGGCCCTCCTCGACGCGCTGCTCGAGCACCTCGTCGTCTTTCAGCTCCTAGCCGCCCTCGCGGGGGAGCCAGATGTCGAGCTCGAGATCCTGCGTGTCGTAGCCGTGCTCGGTGCGGCGGAACGGCTCCTGCAGATTGAGGTACCAGCCGCGGAACTCGCGCTTCGGGCCCGACCAGAAGACCCAGATCGCGTACGCAGTCGCCCGGCCGCTGCAGCATCAGGGTCCCGTGGCCGTGCCAGCGTTCCTTGCCGAGCCACGGATGCGGGCCGAACGGAGCCGGCGGGAAGCGGATCGGAGCGCCCTCGGGGATGTAGGTGACCAGCAGGTCGTCGGTGTCCTCCACGGCGAGCACCGCGATCTCGGCCCAGGGGTGGCCGTCGTTCAGCACCTCGCGCCGGACGAGGACCTGTCCCGGGCTCCAGCGAGTCAGCTCTGCGCCGCCGGGCTGAGCTGGGCGAGCGCGTTCGTCTTGTTGCACTCGCGCGCAGTAGATCTCGACCAGGTAGCCGGTCATCGAGCTCGCTCTCGCGGGGAGCGTCGTAGTGCTGGCCGCCTTGATGGTTCGCGAGCGACCCGACGAGGAGCGACTTGCCGCGATTCCCGTGGTGCGCCCGCGGGTCCTGCTGGTCGAGGTAGACGTAGAGATCCGGCGCGTCACGCGTGCCGAAGGCTTCGTCGAAGCGCAGGACGAGCTTGCCGGACGCGGTGCGCTCGACGATCGCGCGGCCCGTCGTGCCCCACGTGACGGTCCTGAACTTCCCGCGCGCGAGCACGCCCACTTTGCCGGCCGGCCGCCCGGTGTCCCCGCGCGCGAGCGCGATCCCGCCCGCGACGCCCGCGCCCAACACCGCGACGACCACGGCGAGCAACAGACGGTTTCTTCCGGAAAGGGCCTTCATGGCGAGAACGCCTTCACCCACTTTGCCATACGCACGCGGGCGGCGGCCGGTTTCGTCTGGCACCCTTGGCTAGAAGGGCGGTTAGCTCAGCTGGGAGAGCGCCTGCCTTACAAGCAGGAGGTCGCTGGTTCGAGCCCGGCACCGCCCATCGTTTGCCCAAGCCGTTTCCGGGACCAGCGGCTCGGGAAGTCTCCCCCGCCAGTCAGGCTTCGTCAGCCTTCTGGCATCGGCTCGACGGCTGACCAAAGCCCGGACCCTCAGGCTCGGCCGAGACGCTGCACGGGCGCGGGCCTTTCTCGAGCGAACAGACGAGCTGCTCGTACCCGACCTGATCGTCGCCGAGGTCGTCTACGTTCTCGAGTCCTTCTACGAGGTCGAGCCCCGGCGTGTCGCGGAACTCGCTCGCGCCGTCATCGCGTTCCCGGCCATCGTCGTGGTCGACGAACCGCTGCTTCTGCGCGCACTTGAGGTCTACGAGATCGAGCGCATCGACTTTGCCGAGGCGTACCTCGTCGCCAGCGCCGAAGCCAGCGGCGTCGGGTCGATTGCCTCCTTCGACCGCTCGATCGACAGGGTCACGACCGTTCGGCGCAGCGAGCCGTCAGGATCCTTCAACCGACCCCCGTCAGTCGCGGCGGGACTCGAGGGTCGTTGCAACGCCGCGCGGATCGGCTTAAGGTCCCCAGCGGCAAATCACGATGCTCCCCGACGGGGAGCGAAGGAGGTCATGCATGCGGCGCCTCTTGATCGTAATCGCGGTGCTTGCCGCGGCCCTGGCTGTGACGATGGGATTCGCATCGTCTGCCGGAGCCTACGGCGGCGGATCGACCCATGACACCTGGCAGGTCGGTCTGTCCTTCAACTGCAACAACGCCTCGTTCTGCGGAGAGGATCTCGGCGGGTTCTGGGGCTGGGTCGAGTTCGATCGTTTCGCAGACGGCACGATCACGGGCGATGCCGACCTGGCCGGCTGCGGTCACAGCGTCGGCGGCGGAGGCCCGGGCAGCGCCGGCGCGGGGCATCTGCACCTAGACGTCACCGAGGCCCACATCGGCCCTTCGCAGCCCGACGATCCGAACTATCCGGAAGGGCACGTCTTCTACATCGATCACAACGTCGCCACCTTCACCGGACACGGTCCACCCGTGACGGTGACCGACGACGAGGACTTCCTCGGGGACTCGGGGATCCCGGCCGAGCCGGGGCACTACTCGTCCCACCCGGCGCCGGGAGTCGCGTTCGTCTTGCAGGTCGCCTACCGGGCCGCCCGGTAGCCGCCCACCGGCTCGCTCTCCTGCCGGAGGCCCGTCTGACCCTATTGGGCGGCGGGCCTCCGGCCGATAACCCTGTTGTGGAAGCGGCGAAGAACGACCCTCAGATTCTCGGCGAGCTGCTCATGGCCAAGGGCCTCGTCGCCAGGGAGGAGCTCGAGCTCGCGCTCGAAGAGCAGGCACGGAGCGGGCGGCTGCTCGGCTCAATCCTCGTCGAGCGCGGCTGCGTCTCCGAGGCTACGCTCGCGGTTGCCCTCGCAGAGCAGTTCGGGATCGAGCTGCATATCGAGGAGGGACTCCGACCCGAATTCGACAAGATCTCCCGAATCGAGCCCGCGCCGCCACCGTCCCTCCAGGCGGTCCCCGATCCCGACCCGCAGCTCGAGCTGCTCGAGGCGGAGAACCGCCGGCTTCAGGACGAGATCGAGCGGCTTCGCGGCGAGTTCACGAAGCTGAAGTTGGTCGAGGCTCCGGAGCCGCCTTCCTCGCACGTGCTCTTCGTCCCCGGGGCGGGCGGCTACCGGCTGGTCGAGCGGCAAGGCCCGCCGCCGGAGCCCGGTCACGAGGTTGCGCTCGACGAAGGCTCGTTCGTCGTGAGCAAGCTTGGCCGTGCGCCGGTTCCCGGCGAGCGCCGCGTGTGCGCGTTCCTGCTGGCGCGCTGACGGCTCACCCGCGGCGCGCGGCAGAATGACCGGATGAGCCATGCGCATGCGCACGGTGCCGGCCGGCGCGCCCTCGCGACGGCGCTCGCCCTGATCCTCGCGCTGATGGCCGCCGAGGTCGTCGTCGGCCTGGTCGCCGGCTCGGTGGCGCTGCTCGCCGACGCGGGGCACATGCTCACGGACGCGGCGGCCCTCGGGCTCGCGCTCGCGGCGGCCTCGTACGCCCGCCGGCCCGCGCGCGGACGCTGGACGTTCGGCTTTCGCCGGCTCGAGATCGTCGCAGCGCAGGTGAACGGGATCGTCCTGCTGCTGGTGGGCGTTCTGATCGTCTACGCGGCCGTGCGACGGCTCGTCTCGCCGCCGGAGGTTCGCGGCGGTCTCGTGCTCGCGGTCGCCCTGGCCGGTGCGGCGGTCAGCCTCGTTGCCGCTGCGCTGCTTGCCGGGCCCAGCCGGGAGAGCCTGAACGTCCGCGGCGCCTTCCTGCACGTGTCCACCGACCTTGCCGCCTTCGCCGGCACCGCCCTGGCCGGCGGGCTCGTGCTCGCGACGGGCTGGAACCGGTTCGATCCGATCGCGAGCCTGGTCGTCGCGGGGCTGATCTTCTGGTCGAGCGTCGTGCTGCTGCGCGAGTCGACCCGGATCCTGCTCGAGGTCTCGCCCGGCGATACGGAGCCGCGGGAGGTCGCGGAAGCGATGCTGGGCGTGCCGCGGGTGGCGGACGTCCACGACCTGCACGTCTGGACGGTCGGGAGCGGCTTCCCCTCGGTTTCCGCGCATGTGCTCGTCGAGCCCGGGGCGGACTGCCATGCGATCCGGCTGGAGCTCGCGAACCTGCTGGCCGAGCGCTTCGAGCTCGAGCATTCGACGCTCCAGGTCGAGCACGCGCCTCCGCCGGCCCAGCCCGTGACAGCCGGCTTGCCCCTCGCCGCTCCCAGAAACCGCCGGTAGCTCTGGCCCTCGCGCGCAAACGCCTCTAAGCTCCGCGCGTGGCGGGGCTCGAGGGAAAGACCGCGATTGTCACGGGCGCCTCGAGCGGGATCGGGGCGGCGATCGCAAAGGCGCTCGCTGCGAGCGGGCGCGCGCGTGGCCGGCGGCGCCCGCCGTACCGACCTGCTCGAGACCGAGCTCGCGCTCGAGCTCGACGTCACCGACCGGGCGAGCGCCGAGGCGTTCGCCGCAGAGGCCCTGCGTGAGCTCGGCGGGCTCGACATCCTCGTCAACAACGCCGGCCTCAGCCTCGGCCGCGACCCGTTTGACAGGAGCACCGAGGACGACGAGGAGACCGTCCTCGAGACGAACGTCCACGGCCTGATGCGGATGACCCGCCTCTGTCTGCCGCATCTGCGCGACGGGGGCCACATCGTCAACCTCGGCTCCGTCGCGGGCCGGCAGGCGTACGAGAACGCGGCCGTCTACGTCGCGTCGAAGTTCGCCGTCCGCGGCTTCACGCAGGCGCTGCGCGAGGACCTGCTCGGGCGGCCGGTCCACATCACTACGGTCGATCCCGGCCTGGTCGAGAGCAACTTCTCGCGCGTCCGGTTTCGCGGCGACGAGGAGAAGGCGAGGGCCGTCTACGAGAACGTCGAGCCGCTGCGGCCCGAAGACGTGGCCGAATGCGTGGTGTTCGCGGTCACGCGCCCGCCGCACGTGAACGTCGACGAGCTGGTCGTCAAGGCGCTGGCCCAGTCGAGCGCTGTTCGGATCGCGCGTAACGCCTGATGGCGCTCACCATCCTCGAGGGCTCGACCTTCTGCATCTGCGACGAGCGGGGCGACATCGACAGCGAGACGCACGGCCTGTTCGCCGACGACACGCGCTTCCTGTCGTGCCTCCGCCTGACCGTCAACGGCGCCGGGCCGCTGCTGCTCTCCTCGGGCGTGGTCGAGTACTTCTCGGCCGCGTTCTACCTGCGCAACCCGATCGCCGGCGGGCTGCCGCAGGACTCGATCTCGATCACCCGCGAGCGGTTCGTGGGGGACGGCATGCAGGACCGGATCGTCGTCCAAAACCACGCGATGGAGCCGCTCGCCTTCGAGCTCGCCCTGGAGCTCGGAACGGACTTCGCGGACATCCTCTCGGTCAAGGAGCACGATTTCGCACTCGGCGATCCGACCCGGGCGAAGGCGCTACCGCCGCCCGTCGGGCCCCGGTACGACGAGGAGCACAACCAGTTCGTGCTGGAGGAGGAGAACGGCGGCGACGCCTGCACGCAGGTGATCCTCTCGCAGCGCGGTGCGATCGAGGGCTCGCGCGTCGCCTACCGCCTGGAGCTGCAGCCGCGGGAGGAGTGGGAGCTGCGGCTGGACATCCTCGCCTCGATCGACGGCGACTCGATCGCCCCGCGCGGTGGCCGAGCGGCGTTTCGGCGAGGAGCTGACGCGCGTGCGGGACTCGCTCTCCGCGTGGCAGCTTCGCGTTCCGCAGATCCGGAGCGACTGGGACGAGCTCGCCCACAGCTTCTCGCAGTCGGTGGCCGACCTCGCCTCGCTGCGCATGCGCGGCGGCGGCCGCGCGGGCCGGCTCCCGGCCGCCGGCATGCCGTGGTTCATGACGGTCTTCGGCCGGGACACGATCATCACGTGCCTGCAGACGCTGATCTTCGGGCCGGAGCTCGCGCGCACGGCGCTCGAGGTGCTCGCGGAGCTGCAGGCGACCGAGGACGACCCGGAGATCGACGCCGAGCCCGGGAAGATCGTCCACGAGCTCCGCTCCGGCCGGGCGGCCGAGCACTGGTTCCGGGCCTACTACGGCACGCGCCGACGCGACCCCGCTCTACCTCGTCCTGCTCTCCGAGGTCTGGCGCTGGACGGACGACTCGGCGTTTGCGCGTGAGCTGAAGGAGCCGGCGCTGAGGGCGCTCGCGTGGATCGACGACTACGGCGACCGGGACGGCGACGGCTTCGTCGAGTACGAGCGCCGGACTCCGCGCGGGCTCGAGAACCAGTCGTGGAAGGACTCCGGCGACTCGCAGCGCTTCCACGACGGGTCGATCGCGCGCCCGCCGATCGCTCCGTGCGAGGTGCAGGGCTACGTCTACGACGCGAAGGTGCGGACGGCCGAGCTGGCGCGGGAGGTCTGGCGCGACCGGCCGCTGGCCGAGCGGCTCGAGCACGAGGCCGAGGAGCTGCGGCGGGAGTTCAACGAGCGCTTCTGGACGGAGGCGCGCGGCGGACACTACGTGCTGGCGCTCGACGGCGAGAAGCGCCAGGTCGACTCGCTCTGCTCCAACATCGGGCACCTGCTCTGGAGCGGGATCGTCCCGAGTGAACGGGTGGACGCGGTCGTCGACGCGATGATGGGCGACGAGCTCTGGTCGGGCTGGGGCGTCCGCACGATGTCGACCGGAGACGCCGGCTACAACCCGCTCTCGTACCACAACGGCACGGTCTGGCCGCACGACAACTCCCTGGTCGCGCACGGTCTCGGGCGCCACGCGCGCTGGCCGGAGGCGCAGCGGATCATCCGCCGGATGCTGGGCGCGGCAGCGCACTTCCGCCACCAGCTCCCGGAGGTCTTCGCCGGGCTGCCGCGGGCCGCGACCCCGTTCCCGATCGCCTACCCGACGGCTGCGCGCCCGCAGGCCTGGGCGGCGGGGACGCCCGTGCTGCTCCTGCAGGTGCTGCTCGGCCTCGAGCCCGACCGCCGACGCCACCAGCTCGAGACCCACGCGCCCGAGGAGCTGCCCTCCTGGGCCGGCCGTTCGCTGCGGCTCTCGGGGATCCGCGCCTTCGACCGGCAGTGGGACGTGCGCGTGGACCGCGGGCACGTCTCCGTGGACGAGGTATGAGGATCGCGGTCCTCGCGCCGCCCTGGTTCGCGGTCCCGCCGACCGGCTACGGCGGGATCGAGTGGATCGTCTCGCTGCTCGCCGACGGGCTCACGCAGAGCGGGCACGAGGTCACGCTGTTCGCGTCCGGCGACTCGCGGACGAAGGCGACGCTCGCCTCGGTTTTCGAGCACGCGCCGAGCGAGCGGATCGGCCGGTCGCTGCCCGAGCTCCGCCACGTGCTTGCCTGCTACCAGCGCGCGTACGAGTTCGACGTGATCAACGACCACACGGGCCCGCTCGGGGCCGTCCTCGGCGCGCTCGTTTCGACGCCGGTCGTGCACACGGTGCACGGGCCGCTCGACGGCGAGCCCGGCGAGGTCTACGAGGACATCGGCAGCGTCGCGCCCGGAGTCGGCCTGATCTCGCTCTCACTGAACCAGCGCCGCCCGAAGCCCGGCCTCAACTGGGTCGCGAACATCCCGAACGCGCTCGACCTCGAGCACTACCCGTGCAAGCCCCACCGCGGCGACTACCTGCTCTTCCTCGGGCGCATGAACCACGAGAAGGGCGCTCACCGCGCGGTCGCCGTCGCCGTGGAGCTCGGCCTGCCGCTGAAGCTTGCGGGAAAGGTGCGTGAGCCGAAGGAGCGCGAGTACTTCGCGGAATTCGTCGAGCCGCACCTCGGCGGCGGGATCGAGTATCTCGGCGAGGTCAACCACGGCACCAAGGTCGAGCTCCTGCAGAACGCCCGCGTGACGCTCTTCCCGATCGAGTGGGAGGAGCCCTTCGGCCTGGTGATGATCGAGTCGATGGCCTGCGGGACGCCCGTGATCGCGACCCGGCACGGCGCTGTCCCGGAGGTGATCGGCGACGGCTCCGGCGGCGTGGTGGTCGACCACTGGCGCGAGATCCCGGCGGCCCTGGAGCAGGCGGACGCGATCGAGCCGCTCGCCTGCCGGCGCTACGCCGAAGAGCAGTTCGCTCCCGAGCGGATGGTCGCCGACTACGAGCGTGTCTACGAGGCGGCTATGGCCGCGCGCTCGTAGTTGGGCCGGACGTAGAGCGGCTCGAGGCCCGCGCGGAGGAGGTTGCGGTACGACGGCCCCGGCTGTCCGTCGACGGGCTCGCCCGTCTCCGTGACGACTACCTCGCAACCGAGCGCGGCCGCCGCCTCGATCCGCTTCGCGATGATGGCGCTCTGTGCGCCCTTCCCGCGGTGCTCCGGCAGTGTCGCCGCGATGCCGAGCCAGCCGGTCTTTCCGGTCACGAAGAGCGCGCCCGCGCCGGCCGGTTCCGCTCCGTCGAAGGCGACGAAGCAGTGCCAGCCCTCGCGGCCCGGCAGGGGCTCGAGCCAGTCGGCGAAGATGTCCGGCATCCCGAAGCCGCGGGCGGCGACCCCGGCGAACGTCTCGCCGGTCTCGACCCGCTCGACCCGCAGCTCCGTTCGCGCCTCGGGTGGATCGGCCGCCGGCCGGGCGAACTTCGTCCAGGCGTAGCCGGGCACAAGCCCGCGTGCTTCGAGCCACTCGGGCAGCTCCGGCGGGCGTGCGTCCGGAGCGATCGAAAGGTAGAAGCGCGTGCCGTCGAGGAAGGTCACGATCGCGTCCAGCTCCGCCTCGCTCAGCGGCTCGCCGAGGCCGGCGCCCGTGGCGCGGTTGAACATCGTCGAGGCTGGGACGGAGTCCAGCCGCATGCAGAGGGCGCCGCCGATCCCCTTCATCCGAGCGCCGATCCCGGGCGGTGCGGCCGCGTACAGGTCACGGAAGGCCTCGAGCTCGCCGCGCTCAGCCGGATGCAGCCTCGGACTCCTTCTCCCGGTAGCGCGCCAGCCCGGCATAGGACTGCCAGAACGGCATCGCTTGCTCGTAGGTCTCGCGGTCGTCGCCGAGATCGGCTGTGGCGGCGGCCTCGAACTCCTGCTCGCTCGCGCCCCCGCGGACGCGCGCCGTCCATTCGCGCAATCGTGCGCGGAGCTCGGCGAGATGGCGCTCGACGTCGTCCGCCACGCCGAAGTGGATCAGGGCCAGGCGCTCGGGGGCGCGACGCTCGACCTCGGCGAGCGTCGCCTCCCAGGCGCCGAGGTCGAACTCCGGCGGCGGCGTGGGCGGGAGGACGAAGGAGCTGGGCTGGATCCGCACGCCGGCCGCGTCGCCGGCGAAGAGCGTGCCTTCCGCGTCGAGGTAGCAGACGTGGTGCGACGCGTGGCCGGGGCTCGGGAAGCACTCGAGGCCGAGCACGTCGGAACCGACCGGGTGGACGTTCGCCTCGGGCACCGGCGCGAGCTCGCCCCAGAGCGCGTCGAACTCCTCGCCGTAGAGCCGCCGGGCGCTCCGCTCCAGCCGCGACGGGTCGACGAGGTGGGGGGCGCCGATATCGGAGACGTGCACCTGCAGCTCCGGGTGCTCGCGCACGAGCACGCCGGTTGCGCCCGCATGGTCGAGGTGGATGTGCGAGAGGAGCAGATGCCGGAGGTCGGAGAGCTCGAGCCCGCGCTCGGCCAGGCGCTCCTTCAGCTCGGGCACGCACGTGGACGGCCCGCAGTCCTGCAGCGCGAGCCCGTCCACGGTCTCGAGCAGGTAGGCACCGATCACCCGCGGGCGCCCGAGGTGGCGCAGGTCGAGAGGCTCGGCCACGTGCGTGATCCTACGCCCGGGCCTCAGGAGATCGAGAGCGCGACCGCCCGCGGCTGCCTACCCCGGGGTCTGACCCCGGTTGGTGCGCTCCGGGGCGCCTACCCCGGGTCTGACCCCGGTTGGAACGTTCCGGCACGCCTACCCCGGGCTCTGATCCCGGTTGGAGCGCTCCGGGGTGCCTACCCCGGGGTCTGACCCCGGTTGCAACGCTCCGGCCCTGAGCAGAGCGACTCTCCGCATCGGGCATCAGGGCCAGCCGTGCCAGCGCTCGGGCTCGAGCCAGGCGCTCACCCGCTTGCGGTCACGCGTCCGGAACGGCCGCCCGGTGTAGCGCAGCGCAAGGCGGTCGATGTCCGCGAGCGAGTCGTCGTCCGCGATCGAGACGACCCGGCCGAGCAGGCTCACGTGCCGGTACCAGCCGTCCTCGCCCCCACCGAGCACGGTCAGGGCGACGCGCGGATCGCGGCGCATGTAGCCGAGCCGGAGCCGGCTGTCCTCCATGTTCAGGAGCACCCGGCCGTCCTCCCAGTCGTACCAGGTGGGCACGGTGTGCGGTGAGCCCTCCGGCCGCAGAGTCGCGATCACGGCCGGGTTCGGCAGCCGCAGAAACTCGTCGACCTCCACCGGGACCGGACGCGCGGCACCTCAGTCGACCCGCTCGAGCACGCCGACGTAGCCGTGCTCGCCCTCGTCGACCACGCGGTCGAGCCGCCAGCCGCCCGCCTCGGCCAGCTCCGCCATCTCCTCGGGCGAGGCGAGCAGGTAGTCGAACCACGGCGTCTTGTAGTCGTGGTGGCGGATGCGGATCCGGAGCTGGCCCGCCATGCGACCGCGCCGGCGGTTCCGTTCGTGGTAGGCGAGGTGCTGCGGATCGTCCGTCGTGTACGGGTTGACGCTCTCGGCGAGGATCCGTGCGCCCTCGTTCGCGATCGAGCGGAAGCGGCGGAGCAGCCACGGCGCCCGGCGGCGGGAGCCCATCAGGCCGAAGTTGTTCCCGAACATGACGATCGTGTCGAAGCGCCCGAGCCCGCGGCCGACGCGGGTCACCGGCAGCTCGCGCACGTCCCGCACGCCACGCCGCCGCGACACCTCCACCGCCAGCGGCGAGAGGTCGATCCCCACCACCTCGTGACCGCGCTCCTGCAGATGGAGCGCGACGCGCCCTGCTCCGCAGCCCACGTCGAGCACCCGCCCGCGCGCGAGCCGGATCGCCTGCCGCTCGGCTTTGGGCCAGCGGCGCAGCGGAGCGAAGTAAAAGGCCGGGCGGCCCGCGTCGATGAAGCCGCCGTCCCGCTCGACCACCTCGATCCCCTCGCCCGTCTCCAGGTACTCGAGGATCAGACGCCCGTAGGCGTCTTCGTGTTCTTTCAAGCGCCCGCGGTGGCGGCCGAGCGGACGAGCGCACGCTCGAGGTCCTCGACCAGGTCGTCTCCCGACTCGATCCCGACCGAGAGCCGGACGAGGTTCCGCGGAGCCGCGAACGGCGCGTCTGCGGTGGACGCGTGCGTCATCTGCGCCGGATGCTCGATCAGGCTCTCGACCCCGCCGAGGCTCTCGGCGAGCTGGAAGATCGTCGTCTCCTTGCAGAGCGCGACCGCCTCCTCCTCGGACTCGAGCAGAAGCGAGACCATCCCGCCGAAGTCGCGCATCTGCCGTGCCGCGATCGCATGTCCGGGATGCGAGGACAGGCCGGGGTAGAGCACCCGCTCCACCCGCTCGTGCCGCTCCAGGAAGCCGGCCACCGCGTGCGCGTTCTCGCAGTGCTTGCGCATGCGCACCGCGAGCGTCTTCAGGCCCCGCAGGACGAGCCAGCAGTCGAACGGGCCGGGAACGGCGCCGAGCGATTTCTGGAGGAAGTACAGCCGCTCCGCGATCGTCGGGTCGTTCGTCGCGACGAACCCGCCGACGAGATCGGAATGGCCGCCCAGGTACTTGGTCGTCGAGTGGACGACGAGGTCCGCGCCGAGCTCGAGCGGCTGCTGCAGGTAGGGGGAGGCGAACGTGTTGTCGACGACGACGAGCGCGCCGGCGGCGTGGGCGGCCTCTGCGGCGGCCCGGATGTCGACGATGTTCAGGAGCGGGTTCGTCGGCGTCTCGAGCCAGAGGATCCGCGTGCGTTCGTCGAGGTGTGCGGCCGGATCGGCGTTCAGCTCCTCCGCGGGCACCCATTCGAACGCGTACCCCTTCGGCTCGTAGACCTGCGAGAACATTCGGTAGACGCCGCCGTAGACGTCCGCCACCGCGACCACCCGGTCGCCCGGCTCGAGCAGGTGCATGATCGTCGTCGTCGCGCCGAGCCCGGACGAGAAGGCGACCCCGTGCTCGGCGCCCTCGAGCGAGGCGAGGCAGAGCTGGAGCGCCGTCCGCGTGGGGTTCCCGGTGCGCGAGTAGTCGTAGCCCTTGTGGACGCCGACCGCCTCCTGGGCAAAGGTCGACGTCTGGTAGATCGGAACCGTGATCGCGCCGGTGGCCGGATCCGGGTGCTGCCCCTCGTGGATGGCGCGGGTCTCGAAGTCCACGCCGCGATTCTAGTTACGGCCCGAGCTCAGCCGGTATGGCCTGGCCTGACGTGTGGAAGAAGGGAACGGCCTCGACGTTGTTCTGGAATGCCAAGCGGTTTCAGGACGGTCGCCTAGAAGCGCGTGCTCGCCTCGTAGTCGCCAGCATGGAGGTCGAGGTGGTCGACGACGTGCTGCGTGCAGTCCCGGTCCGCGGCCGACATCGGTCGGCCGCGTCTAGGCGACCGGCTTCGCGACGGCGGCGACCCGTTCCTGGCCGGCACCGCGGTAGTCCTCGCCGAGCTTCGCCGCGAGCGTCTGCTCCAGCTCGCCGCTCTGCTCCAGCTCCTCCACGATGTCGGCGCCGCCGATCAGCTCGCCGCGGACGAAGACCTGCGGGATCGTGGGCCACCCCGAGATCGCCGAGAGCTCCTGCCGGATCTGCGGGTCGGGAAGGATGTCGACCGCCGTCACCGGCGCGCCGGCCCGGCGCAGCGCCTCGAGCGCCCGCTGCGAGTTCCCGCACATGGCGAACTGCGGCGTGCCCTTCATGAACAGCGCTACGTCCTCGTTCTCGATGATCTCCTGGATCCGGTCCCTCACGTCTACGCCCCTTTCGTCGAGATCCTCAGCTCGTGAATGGTGCCATCCGCGAGCGGGTCGGCGAGCGCCTCGTAGACGAGCCGGTGCTGCTCGACGAGCGAGAGGCCCTCGAAGCGCGCGCTCGCGACCGCCACCTGGAAGTGGTCGCCGCCGCCGGTGCGGTCCCGAACGGAGAGCTCGTCCCCCGGGAACGCCTCCGCGAGGAGGGTCTCAACGCGAGTTGCCGCGTCCATGCGCCAGATATTCGAGCAGGTCCGAGCGAGTGAGCATCCCGGCCGGCTTGCCGCCGCTTGCGACGACGACCGCGGCGCTCGCGCCGCTCAGCGTGGTGAAGACCTCGTCGACCGAGTCGTCGGCCTCGACCGCAGCAAGCGGCGGCTGCATCGCCGCCGCGACCTCGGAGTTGAGCGCGTCCGGGTTGCGGAAGACGAGATCGAGCAGGCCGCGCTCCTGGAGCGACCCGACGATGTCCGCGAGCGAGCCGGCCGAGCCGTGCCGCATCACCGGCAGCTGCGAGATCGAGTACCGCTGCATCAGGTCGATCGCCTGGCCGACCTTCTCGTGCGACTCGATCGTGATCAGGTCGGGCACGTCCCCTTCGGGGCGCTTGGCGCGGAGCACCTCGGCCACCTTCGGCGCCGGCTCATGGCGCTCGAGAAAGCCGAGCTCGATCAGGTAGTTGTCGTCGAAGTACTTCGACAGGTAGGCGCGTCCCCCGTCGGGGAAGAGCGTGACGACCGTCTTGCCGGGGCCGAGCTCCCTGGCGACCTCGACCGCCGCCCACGCCGCCGTGCCGCTCGAGCCGCCGGCGAGCAGGCCCTCCTCGCGCGCGAGCCGCCGCGCGGTGAGGAACGAATCGCGGTCGGAGACCGTCACCCAGCGGTCGACGACCGAGCGGTCGAGCGTCTCCGGGTAGAAGTCCTCGCCGATCCCCTCGACCAGGTACGGGTGCTGCTTCTCGGGGCCGGCGGTGTAGATCGAGCCTTCGGGATCCGCGCCGACGATCAGCAGGTCCGGGCGCTGCTCCTTCAGGTAGCGCGCCATGCCGGTGATCGTCCCACCGGTGCCGACTGCGATCACGAGCGCGTCGAGCTCGCCGCCGGTCTGCTCCCAGATCTCCGGCCCGGTCGTCTCGTAGTGCGAGCGCGGGTTCCCGGAATTGGTGTACTGGTCGGGCTTGTAGGCGCCGGGGATCTCCTCGGCGAGCCGGTCGGAGACCGAGTAGTAGCTCTCGGGCGACTCGGGCTCGACCGCGTAGGGGCAGATGATCACCTCGGCGCCGAACGCCTTCAGCAGCGAGATCTTCTCGCGGCTCATCTTGTCGGGCATCGTGAAGATGCAGCGGTAGCCCTTGAGCGCCGCGACGATCGCGAGGCCCGTGCCGGTGTTCCCCGAGGTCGGCTCGACGATCGTTCCGCCCGGCTTCAGCTTCCCCTCGCGCTCGGCCTCCTCGATCATCGTGATCGCGATCCGGTCCTTGATCGACCCGCCGGGGTTGAGGAATTCGAGCTTGGCGAGAACCGTTGCGGCATCCGTGGGCACGATTTGCTGCAGGCGAACGAGCGGCGTGTTGCCGACCAGCTCGAGCAGCGTCGGATACTCCCGCGGCATCGGGCCAAGCGTAACGCCGGAAGGAGGAGTCAAGTGAAGATCGCGACCATCGGCTCGGGGAGCGTCGGCGGCGGGCTCACCGGCCTCTGGGAGCAGGCGGGCCACGAGGTGCAGAGGATCGGGAGGGAAGGCGGTGACGTCTCAGGCGCCGACGCGGTCGCCGTCTCGGGTGCCGGCCTCGGCCCGTTCTTCTCTACCGCATGGCGAAGCCGGGGGATCTCTAGGCGCTCACCGGCTCAGACGCCGGGACTTCGGCTCTCGGCCCGCGCAGGAGCACTAGGGCCGCAAGCGCGCCGAGGAGCGCGAGGCCGATCAGGGCCCAGAAGGCGTCCTGGTAGCCGGAGGTGAAGGCCGCCGCCGGCGAGTGCCCGGTCTTCACGAGCGTCTTCGCACTCGAGACGAAGATCGTCGAGGCGACGGCCACGCCGATCGCCCCGCCGACCTGCTGGTTCGTGTTGATCAGGCCCGACGCGAGCCCGGCGTCGTCGTGCGAAACCTGCGCCAGCGCGGCGATCGTGACCGGGACGAACGAGAACGCGAGCCCCACCGCGAAGGTCAGGTACGCAGGGAGCAGGTCGGGCCAGAAGTGGCCGTTCACCGGGATCTGCGTGTAGTAGCCCATCGACGCGGCGAGGATCACGAGGCCCGCGACGATCACCGGCCGCGGCCCGAAGCGCGTCGTCAGTGCCTGCGCGACACCCGCCCAGATGACGGTCGTGCCCGCGGTCGCGAGGAACGTGACGCCGGTCTTCAGCGCAGACCAGCCGAGCACCTGCTGGACGTAGAGCGTCAACACGAGGAAGTCGGCGAAGATGACAGCGCCGAGCAGGAACCCGACGACGTTGGCGGCGAGCAGCGACCGGAGCCGGAAGATCCGGAACGGCATCAGCGGAGCCCGGCTCCGCAGCTCGATCACGACGAACACCGCGAGGATCGCAATGGAGGCGAGCAGCAGCAGGATCGTGCGCGCGGAGCCCCAGCCGACGTCGGGCGCCTTCGAGATCGCGTAGACGAGGAGCGCGAGGCCGCCGGTGACCGTGACCGCGCCTGCAGCGTCGAAGCGCCGGTGCCCGAGCTCGGCGCGGCTTTCCGGGACGAACGGCAGCGTAAGCCCGAAGACGAGCGCGCCGACCGGGACGTTGACGTAGAAGATCCACTCCCAGCCGAGATACTTGGTCAGGATCCCGCCGAAGAGCACGCCCGCCGCGGCGCCGGAGCCGCCGAGAGCGCCCCAGATCCCGAGGGCCTTGTTCCGCTCCGCGCCCTCCGTGAACGTCGTGGTCACGATCGAGAGCGCGGCCGGCGAGATGATCGCGGCGCCGATCCCCTGCACCGCACGCGCCCCGATCAGGACGCCGATGTTGTTCGCGAGCGCGCAGACGAGCGAGGAGGCGGTGAAGAGGGTGAGCCCGACGATGAAGATCCGTTTGCGGCCGAGCAGGTCGGCCATCCTCCCGCCGAGCAGCAGAAAGCCGCCGAAGGTGATCGCGTAGGCGATCAGGACCCACTGCACCGTCGTTTCGGTGACGTTCAGGTCGATCTCGATCGACGGAAGAGCGACGTTCACGATCGCAACGTCGAGGATGGTCATGAAGAACGCTGCGCCCACGATCGCGAGCGTCAGCCAGCGGCGGGTGTCGGTCTGGGTCATCGGGCTCCCTCTCGGCTCGTTTTCGGTCTGAAGGCTTGAACGACGCGGCAGAGGATAGGCATTCCCTCTTGAGAGATGACCGGGATGGGTGGAAAACTCCGAGAGTGCGTACACGTATCGCGCTCGCGCTGCTTCTCGCGGCGCTCGCCGGGTCGGCCACGGCCGTCGGGGGCGAGGCCCGCCGCGCCGACTCGTCGCCCTGCCCACCGGTGCCGGTCGATCCCGTCTACGACCACGCGGTCAACAACGCGCTCGCAGCGAAGCGGGACGTCTGGGGCGACGAGCTCCTCCGCGCTCCCGAGGGGCCGACGTACGAGGGCATCCGGCGCCACCTGCACCCGGTGATGCTCGTCGGGCCTCCGTCGGGCACCGCGCCGAACCGGCTCACGGACTCCGGCATCTACTACCTCGCGTTCGGCCGGCCGACCGACGCCGACGGCTCCCGCTCGGTCGATCTCCACGTCGCCGACGGCAGCCAGATCGTCTCGGAGTGGGTCAAGCGGGCGAGGATGTCGGTCGACGTCGGCGTGCATGCGGGCGAGCGGTTCGGCTCGTGCCTCGCACGGCTCGGGCCCGCTCGCCTCGGCGGCGGCTACCTCCCTATTCTGAAGACGAGCTACGTGGACGCGGACGGCGTGGCCTACCGGCAGGAATCCTTTGCGACCCGCATCCGGGAGACAGGATCGCTCGTCAGCTTCGTTCGGATCACGGTCGATCCGCGCGGTTCCGGGGTCCATTCGGCCAGGGTCCGTTTCACGCCCTCGGTGCCGGGTCTCCGGCGCGTCGGCAACCAGCTCCGCGGCGGGCGGGACGCGTTCATGCTCTTCGCCCCGGGCGGGCGGGTCCACCGCGGGGCGGTGACGTACACGACCAGGGGCCGTCGCCCCCGGACGGTCTACGCGGCCTGGCTCGCCCGGCCGTCACCGGTCCGTCCGTTCAGGCTCGGCCGGAGGAGCTACGAGCGCGCCAGGCGCTCGGTCGGCGCCTACTGGAACCGCCGGCTTGCCCGCGGCGCCACCTTCTTGGTGCCGGACCAGCGCGTCGTCGACGCCGAGCGGAACCTGCTGATCCAGAACCTGCTGCATACCTGGCGGTACAGCCTCGCCAACAAGTACGAGAGGTTCTCGTGGGAGATGATCGACGTCGCCCAGGTCTTGGGCGAGTACGGCTTCGCCCGGGTCGAGCGCTCGATCGTGGAGAAGTCGTTCCACCGCGACAGCGTCTTCCCCAATCGGGCCGATGGCGAGCGGATGTCCGGCACGGCCGACTACTACCGGCGCACCGGCGACACGAGGTTCGTCACCAAGGTGACGCCGTGGCTGCGCGGTGCCCTCGAGCGCTTCGAGTTCGAGCTCAACTACAGCACCAACGGGCTCCTCGACCCCGAGCGTTACGGCGTGGACATCGGGACGCCCGTCTACGGCCTGCACGACCAGGCGCTGGTGCTCCAGGGGCTGCGCGCGATGGCGGAGGCGTGGCGGGCGACCAGCCGCCCGGTCCTTGCGGTCAAGGCGACCGGGGTTGCGGACCGCCTCGAGGCAGGCCTACTCGCGGCCGTGCGGGCCTCTCAGCAGCGACTCGCAGACGGCTCGCTGTTCATTCCGGTCGTCTTGCTCGAAGGGACGGAGCAGCCGTACGAGTCGGTCACGCAATCGCTCCAGGGAAGTTACTGGAACCTGGTGGCGCCGTACGCCTTCGCGTCCGGCCTCTTCCCGCCGGGCAGCCCGGAAGCCGCCGGTGTGCTCGGGTATATGGCGAACCACGGCTCGCGCCTCCTCGGGCTCGTCCGCTTTCGCGCCTACTTGGAGTCGGGGAAGGCCGGCTACCGCGCATCCGGCGTCGACGACGTCTACGGAACGAACGTCGTTCGCTTCCTGGCCGACAACGACCAGCCCGACCAGCTCATCCTGAGCCTCTACGGCAAGCTCGGCGCGGACATGGCGCCGGGAACGTTCGTCTCCGGGGAGGGCTCGACGGTCGGGCCGGTCGCGGGTGAGTACTACCGCTCGATGTTCCGGCCGCCGAACAGCGCGAACAACGCCTTCTTCCTCGAGACGCTCCGGTTGATGCTGTTGCACGAGACGCCGGGCGGGCTCGAGCTCGCCTACGCGACGCCGCGGGCCTGGCTCGAGCCCGGGCAGCGGATCGCCGTGCGCGGCGCGTCGACGAGCTTCGGACCGCTGTCGTACTCGCTTGCGGCGCGGACGGGGTCCGTGCGGGTGAGCATGGACGTTCCGCCCGGCCTCGGGTCCCGGTCGCTGAAGCTGCGGCTGCGCCTGCCGGCCGGAGAGCGGATCGCGGGCGCGTCCATCGAGGGCCGCGCGTACCCCCGCTTCGAGCGCAAGGCGGAGACGATCGACCTCACGGGACTGAGCGGCCACGTCGAGCTGCTCGTGGCGACCAGTTCCCCGTAGCGCTCCAACCGGGGTCAGACCCCGGGGTACGCCCCAGGCGTCGGAGCGCCCCCACCGGGGTCAGACCCCGGGTTGGAACAAGGGTCGCACAGAAGCGTCACGCAATCGGCCAGAAGCTGTTCGTATCACCGAGCCGACCGTAACCTCGGAGGAATGCCTCGCAAGCTTCGAATCCAACTGGCTGGTGGTCTCTACCACGTTGGCTCGCGGGGGAACGGACGACGGACGCTCTTCCACGACGCCCTGGCGTACGCGCGCTTCCTCGAGCTACTGGGCGCGACCGTCACACGATTCCACTGGCTCTGCCACACGTACTGCCTCATGCCAAACCACTTCCATCTCTTGATCGAGACGACAGACGCCAACATCTCCATCGGGACCCAATGGCTCAAGGGTCGATACGCACAGTGGTTCAACATGCGTGGCGGGCAAACGGGCCACGTCTTCGAGGGGCGGTACTTCAGCGAGCTTGTCCAGTCCGACTCTCACCTCTTGGGGCTCGTGCGCTACATCCTGAACAACCCGGTGAGAGCCGGCCTCTGCGCGGACGCTTCAGGATGGGAGTGGAGCAGTTACCGAGCGCTTGTCGGCGACGATCCCGCGCCGGCCTTTCTTACGACCGAACGCCTCCTCGCATATTTCGGTCGAGACCGCGAAGCGCTTCGCCGGTTCGTGCTTGGCGCTGCCTCCACGGAGCCTCGCGCCGCCTGAACCAGGGGTCAGACCCCGGGGTAGGCGCGTCACGCGTCGGAGCGCTCGAACCGGGGTCAGACCCCGGGGTAGGCGTCGCGCGCCGGAGCGCTCCAACCGGGGTCAGACCCCGGGGTAGGCGTCGCGCGCCGGAGCGCTCCAACCGGGGTCAGACCCCGGGGCAGGCGTCACGCGGCGTCGAGCGACCGGGGATCGCCGTCAGTGCCGGAAGTGGCGGCGGTGGGTGAAGACCATCGTCGCGCCCGCGCGCTCGACGGCTTCGACCACCTCGGCGTCCCGCTTCGAGCCGCCCGGCTGGATCAGGCACGTCACGCCGGCCCCGAGCGCCAGCTGCGGGCCGTCCGCGAACGGGAAGAGCGCGTCCGACGCGAGCACCGCGCCCGCCGTGGAGTGCTTGTGCTCCCGCGCCTTCTCGAGCGCGATCCGGACGCTGTCGACCCGGCTCATCTGGCCCGCGCCGATCCCGATCGTCTGAAGGTCGCGCGCGAGGACGATCGCGTTGGAGCTGACGTGCTTGCAGACCCGCCAGGCGAAGAGCAGGTCGCCCCAGGTCATCTCGTCCGGCGGGCTGCCGCAGACGACCTGCATCCCCTCGCGGTCGTCGACGTCCCAGTCGCGCTCCTGGACGAGCAGGCCTCCGAGCACCCGCCGGTAGTCGCGCTCGCCGGGGCTCGAGAGCCGCCGCTCGCGGTCCTCGAGGATCCGGGTCGCGCGGTTTCTTGCGCAGCCGTGCCAGCGCCGTCTCGTCGTAGCCGGGCGCGAACAGGACCTCGACGAACTGCTCCGCCAGCCGCTCGCCCAGCGGCTCGCTCACCGCGCGGTTGAGGACGACGACTCCCCCGTACGCCGACAGCGGGTCGGCCGCCAGCGCCCGCTCGTACGCCTGCTCGATCGAGGCCGCGACGGCCACGCCGCACGGGTTCGCATGCTTCACGATCACGCAGGCCGGAAGCTCGAACTCGCGCGAGATCAGCCGGGCGGACGAAAGGTCGTAGAGGTTGTTGAACGAGAGATCGCGGCCGTGCAGCTTCTCGACGCGTGAGAGCAGGTGCCTGCGTGCATCGGTCTCCGAGTAGTACGCCGCCCGCTGGTGCGGGTTCTCGCCGTCCCCAGCGGCGGATCGCCTCCGTCGAGACTCCGCTTGAACATCGTGCGCTGCAGAGTGCGGCGTACTGAGAGAGAAACAGAAGGGGAACCGCTCGGTGCCCACGATCAACCAGCTGGTCCGCAAGGGCCGCCAGGACAAGGTCGTCCAAGAACAAGACGCCTGCCCTCAAGGGTTCGCCCCAGCGACGCGGCGTCTGCACCCGCGTCTACACGACCACCCCGAAGAAGCCGAACTCCGCCCTGCGCAAGGTCGCCCGCGTGCGCCTGTCCAGCGGCGTCGAGGTCACGGCCTACATCCCCGGCGTCGGCCACAACCTCCAGGAGCACTCGATCGTGCTCGTGCGCGGCGGCCGGGTGAAGGACCTCCCCGGTGTCCGCTACAAGATCATCCGCGGCTCGCTCGACACGCAGGGCGTGAAGAACCGCAAGCAGGCTCGCAGCCGTTACGGCGCGAAGAAGGAGAAGAGCTGACATGCCGCGCAAGGGTCCCGCACCGAAGCGGCCCCTCGACGTCGACCCGGTCTACGGGTCGCAGCTGGTCACCCAGCTCGTCTCCAAGGTCCTCCAGGACGGCAAGAAGCAGGTCGCTCAGCGCATCGTCTACAGCGCGCTCGAGGGCTGCCGCGAGAAGACCGGCACCGACCCCGTCGTGACGCTCAAGCGCGCCATGGACAACGTCAAGCCGGCCATCGAGGTCAAGTCGCGCCGCGTCGGTGGCGCCACCTACCAGGTCCCGATCGAGGTCAAGGGCACGCGAGGCACCACGCTCGCGCTGCGCTGGCTCGTCGGCTACGCCGCGGACCGTCGGGAGAAGACGATGTCCCAGCGCCTGATGAACGAGATCCTCGACGCCTCCAACGGCCTCGGTGCCACTGTGAAGAAGCGCGAGGACACCCACAAGATGGCCGAGTCCAACAAGGCCTTCGCCCACTACCGCTGGTGACCTGTGCAGGGCGCGCCGCGACCGGCCGCGCCTGCGCCCCACCGCCCCTCCGACTTAAGGAACGCGACCAACGTGGCTGTCAACATCACCACCGACCTCCGAGTCGTCCGCAACATCGGCATCATGGCGCACATCGACGCCGGCAAGACGACCACCACCGAGCGCATCCTGTTCTACACCGGCAACACCTACAAGATCGGTGAGGTCCACGACGGCGCCGCCACGATGGACTGGATGGAGCAGGAGCAGGAGCGCGGCATCACGATCACCTCCGCCGCGACCACCTGCTGGTGGAAGGACCACCAGATCAACATCATCGACACCCCCGGCCACGTCGACTTCACGGCCGAGGTCGAGCGCTCGCTGCGCGTGCTCGACGGCGCCGTCGCCGTCTTCGACGGCGTCGCCGGGTCGAGCCCCAGACCATGACCGTCTGGCGCCAGGCCAACAAGTACTCCGTGCCCCGGATGTGCTTCGTCAACAAGCTCGACCGCACCGGCGCGGACTTCTTCCGCTGCGTCGACATGATGGTCGAGCGCCTCAACTCCACCCCGCTCGTGCTCCAGCTCCCATCGGCGCGGAGTCCGACTTCCTCGGCGTCATCGACCTGGTCGGCATGCGTGCCCTGACCTGGCGCGGCGAGACCACCATGGGTGAGGACTACGAGATCGAGGGATCACCGCGGAGATGGCCGAGCAGGCCGCCGAGTACCGCGAGAAGTTCCTCGAGACCCTGTCCGAGGCCGACGACGAGGTCATGGTCAAGTACCTCGACGGTGAGGACTTCACGGTCGAGGAGCTCGAGGCCGCGATCCGTCGCGCGACCCTGGCCGACAAGGTCAACCCGGTCCTGTGCGGCACCGCGTTCAAGAACAAGGGCGTCCAGCCCCTGCTCGACGCCGTCGTGAAGTACCTGCCCTCCCCGATCGACGTCGAGGGCATCACCGGCCACGCCGTCAACGACGAGGAGAAGCCGTCGTGCGCAAGCCCAGCGACGACGAGCCCTTCTCCGGCCTG
>CAWAAD010000007.1:0-20330 GCA_963779895.1 uncultured Actinomycetes bacterium
AGCGCTGCGCATCAAGAAACCCGGCGTAACTGCCAAAGGAAGGGGGCATGCACGTTCAACCCGAGCTGCTCGCCCAACGCGACGTACCGGCGGTCGCGATCGCATCGGTGCTGCTAGTTCTTGGCGCCGCGGGGTGCAGCAGGACGAGTGGAAGCTCGCCGGCGCCGCTGATGAAAAAGTCGAAGCCCTCGACCGTGCCACAGGACCCTGGACAGTCGCCGGCCGCCGCACGCTCGGTCGTAACCAGGCTCTGGTCTCAGCGCTAAACCGCACTCCAATCCCTTGAGCACGGGCGGACTCAACCGATTCGAGTCGGCATTCGCGAAGCAGCGAGACAGACGCCTATATCAACGCCGTCCGGTGTGGAATGCGAGCCGCAGAAGGATCCGCATACGTTGGACTCCGTGGTTTCGCGGATCCCGAAGGCTCCTCCGTTCAGCCGTTCTTGTTCGCGCAGGTGCGCGCCACCAACGCCGACACCAGCAAGCAAGCGTGGTACGTGCTGGCTCTCGAACGAGACGGCACCCGCGGCTGGAAGCTCGCGCACGTGAACTTCGGCGGGTACAGAGCTGCACCCCCATTTCGCGGGCTCACCGACTCCGACGGATACACGCCTCGGGTGACCGCGGCCTCGCGCGCGCCGGATGACGCGCCTCGCCGAGGCCTCCATCCGCTTCGCGAACACCCACAACCCGCTCACGCACCACACCGAGTACGGCGCAACTGTCCGCAGCCGTTACGCGCTCAAGCCCGGGAGGGACGGCATTTACGGACTGGCGCTCCCTGGCCGGGTACTCAGCTGCTTCGCGATGCACAGGGTGGACACATATTCGCTCCAATCCGGGTTGCTGCAGACGCACGGAATCAGTGGGGTCGCTGGTCCGGCCCGGCATCACGGAGCATCACCATCGACACGCCGCGCCGATGTGCGTGTTAGGTCGAGGGGTCGCGGGAAGGTCGGCCGCCTCCAGTTCAAGTACGACAAGCGCGTGGTCGGAACCACGGCGTCCGAAAGTAGCTTCGGTTCGATTCGAGGGATCGTTAGGGAAGCGTCACGCTGCCGTCGTCGTCGAGCCCGAAGCCCGGGTTGTGGGCGATCTCCCAGGCGTGGCCGTCCAGGTCACGGAACGCGCCGGCGTAGCCGCCGTAGAACGTCTCTGCGGCTCCCGCGTGATCTCCGCCCCGTTGCCCGCGCGAGCTCGATCGATGTCGTGCACCTCGTCGTCGCGAGCGCGACGTTGTGCGCCAGCGCGATGCCGCCCCAGCCCTCGACTTCGTCCGGGATGCCCATGTCGGTCGGCGAGCTTCTCGCGGCTCCAGAGCACGACGACGACGCCGTTGGCCTGGAAGAAGCCGTCTCCTCGACGTCCAGGTCGACCGACCAGCCGAGGGCCTCGTAGAACTCCTTGGCCTGCTCGTAATCCGAGACGCCGAGCGTGACCAGGCTGACGCTCTGCCGCACCGGCGGCTTACTGCTCGCGCGCGGCGTCGCCGCCGTCGTCGTCCTCTTCGCGCTCGCGCAGGAAGCGTGTCAACTCGGCCGCCAGCGCGTCGCCGGAGGGCAGGTCCGGCTGCTCCTCTTCGAGCTCGTCCACCCGGCGCTCGAGCTCCTCGACGTACGAGGCCGTGTCCTCGTCCGAGGCGACCGCCTCGCTGACCTGCTCCTCGTAGCTACGCGCCGCTTCCTCGAGCTCGTCGACGTCGACCTCGACGCCGATCAGGGTGCCGAGGCGCTCGCACAGCGCGACCGCGGCGCGCGGGCTCGGCGTCAGCGAGACGTAGTGCGGCACCGCCGCCCAGAGGCTCGCGGAGGGGATGTCGGCGCGCTTGCAGGCGTCGTGCAGGACGCCGACGATCCCGGTCGGGCCCTCGTAGCGTGACGACGAGAGGCCGAGCTGCCGCACCAGCTCCGCGTCGCTCGCGCTGCCGCTGACCGGCGACGGCCGCGTGTGCGGCACGTCGGCCAGGAGCGCACCGAGCGTGATCATCAGCTCGACGCCGAGCTCGCGGACGAGCCCCATCACGAGCTCCGTGAAGGTCCCGCCAGCGCAGGTTCGGCTCGATTCCGAGCAGCAGGACGACGTCGCGGTCGAGACCCTCCGGCCTCGTGTAGTAGAAGGCCGTCTCGGGCCAGTCGATCTTGCGGGTGATGCCGTCTTCCAGCGAGACATGCGGGCGGCCGGCCTGAAAGTCGAAGAACTCCTCGGGGTCGACGTCGGCAAAACGCTCGGCCTGCCACGTCTTCGCGAGGTAGCCGGCGGCGAGCGAAGCGGCCTGCGCACCGTCGTTCCAGCCGCGGAAAGCCGCGACCAGCACGGGCCGGGTGAGCTCCGGCCGCCGGTGGACTCGAAGCTCGCCGGCCATCGTTTTCAGTCTACGTGCGGCCCGGAACAAGTGACTGCGGCGGGCGCCACAGAACCGTGACGAAAGCGACGAGCAGCGCCCAGACGGCCGCGGCGAGGCCGACATGCGCGAGCACGAGGCCCCACGGCAGGTGCGTCCGGTACTGGATCTCGCCGAGATCATCTGAACGACGACAGGCCGAGCAGCGCCGAGCCCGAGCTGGAAAAAGCGCGGGGAGCGCTCGCGCCGAGCGGCGAGGTAGCCGAGCACGAACACGAGCCCGACGCCGAAGACGGCGACCGCGCCCGCGTGGATGAAGATCACCGGCTGCAGGCGCCAGAGCCGGGAGACATGCGCGGTGCCGCCGCCCGAGTGCGGCCCCGCGGCGGTCGCGAGCGTGCCCGTGATCAGCAGAGCAAGCGCGGCGGCCGCGACTAAGGAGACCGAGCCGGCGCAGCTCCAGAGGCACGAGCGGCTCGGCCCGCCCGCGCGCCGCCGAGTACGTCTCGAGCGCGAGCACGACCGCACCCGCGAGCACGATCGCCGAGAGGAGCAGGTGCGCCGCGACCACCGGCCAGCGCAGGTCGGTCTTGACCGCGAGGTAGCCGAGCGGCGCCTGGGCGAGCGTCCCGGCGAAGACGGCCCACGCAAGACGCCGCGCTCCGCGGGAGAGCTCTGGCGTCCGCAGCGCAGCCAGGGCTGTCACGAGCACAATCACGATCGTCACGCCTCCGACCACGCGGTTCCCGAACTCGATGAACGCGTGGTAGTCCTTCGCCGGTAGCGGATGTCCGCGCTCGCAGCCGGGCCAGTGCCGGCAGCCGAGCCCCGAGTCGGTCAGCCGGACAGCGGCGCCCGTGACCATGATCAGCCAGAGCGCGCCGACGGAGGCGAGCGCCGCCCAGAGGAACTGCGCTGCCGAGAGCTCAAAGTGCCGGGACTGCGCGACAGTCGATTCAACAGCCACTAAAGGAACGCCTCCAGCAGCGCAGGGTAGCCGTCGGCGCCGTCGAAGGGCGTCGGCCGCGAGCCGAGGAACAGAGGCCGGTCCGCGGCGTTCAGCAGCACCGGCATCAGGTCGGGCCCGCGCAGCTGCCCGAGGATTCCAGCGGCGCAGTCGAGCTCGCCGAAGTGCTCGACCGAATCGGCCCGTACCCCCGGCCCGGCGACGAGCAGCGGCACCGGGTCGCCCGAGTGGATCACGTCCGGAGAGGCCGGAGTCGCGTGGTCGCCCGTCACGCAGACGATCGCGCGGTCGGTAGGCAGCGAGCCGAGCGCCGCGTCGAGCAGCTCGATCGTCTCGCGCTTGACCTGCGGATCCTTCGTGTGCCCGGCCGCGTCGGTCGTCTTCTGGTGGACGAAGACGAACGTCTCGCCCGCGTCGAGCCGCTCGTCGACGAGCTCGAGCCGCCCGCGCAGGTCGCCGACCGGGTCGTCCGTCTCCGGCGCGTCGACTGGCTCCAGCCCAAGCGCGACCCCGAGACCGCGCAGGAACGCTGAGTCCGCGGCGAACGTCCCGCTCACGCCGTGCCGCTCGAGGAACGACGGCACCGAGCGCGGCCGGCCGAGCCACTTGAGCGTGATCACGTTGAAGCGCTCACCGTCGAGCCGGCGCATCACCTCGCGCGTCCACTGCTCGCAAGCGCGCGCCGTCCGCTCGGCCTCCGGAACCAAAGCCTGCGGCCGGAGCATCGGGTACCAGGCGCGGAAGAACGCGTCAGTGTCGGTCACCCGCTGGTCCGCGCCGCCGGAGATCCGCAAGACCGCCTCGCCGCGCCAGACATGCGAGAGCGAGAACGTCAGCCCGTCGAGCTCGATCCCGTTGCAGCGCTCGACCAGCCGCTCGGCCTCCTCGGCGTCGCGCTCCGAGTCGGGCCGGCCGGTCAGCCACCAGCCGTCCTCGCGACGATCCGCCGGCCTGAGCGCTGCGTACGCGAAAACGTGCTCGGCGCTGACCTCCTGCCCGCGCCCGAGCGCCTCGAAGACCGCGCGACCCGGGAACTCGTCTGGTCGGTAGCCGAGCATCGACCAGTGCGCGACCTCGCTCGACGGCGCGCGTCCCGGGACCGACCGCGTAGAGCAGGCCGCAAGAGCCCAAGGCAGCGAGCCGGTCGAGGTTCGGCGTCGCCGCGGCCTCGTTCCCGGTCCGCCCGCCGAGCACCTGGTGTGCTCGGTCGCCGAGCCCGTCGAGCAGGATGACGACGATCGGGTACACAGGGGCGCAGGCTAACCCGCGCCCCTGTGTAGGAGCGTTACCTCACGCGGTAGAAGCGGGCACGGCTGATCCCGTCCAGGTAGCCCGGGCCTGCCTGGTTGAGCGTCATGTAGGCGCGGAGGATGTAGCGGCCACGCCGCAGGTGCAGCCGGAACGAGCGTCCGGAGTGGCTACCGAGAATCACGCGCCCGATCTTGATCCACTCGTGGAAGCGGGTGCGCCGCTGGATGTAGACCTTCTTGCCGGCCATCGAGCGCGCCGCGGCGACATGGACCGTGCCGTGACCGCGCCGGATCGAGAACTTGACCTGAGGGTGCACCCCGACTATCACGGTCGAGCTGACCGTGGCCTTCCAGTGCGCCTGATAGGTCGTCAGCAGCGACGGCTTGACGACAACGTCCCAGGCGCCGTTCGTGCCGGTCAGCACTGTCGCGATCAGCATTGCGGACGGCTCTCCGTACGGCTGCGAGTAGACGGTCACCGTCTCGCCCGCCTGCTGGTTCGAGATCTGGCCCGCGATGTGGGTCGCCTGGCCGTAGACGAGGATCGGCGCGCCTGCGCCGATGGTGACGGCCGGCGGTGGGCCGCTGACGACGACCTTGCCCGTCAGGGCCGGATGCAGGGCGTCGTGGTAGCGATACGTGCCCGCGGTGTTGAAGGTGTGTGAGTAGGCCTTACCGGGCGCGAGGACCGCGGAGACGAACGCGCCGGTATTCGAGACGACCTGATGGTTCTTCGTGTCCTTGTTCGTCCACTTGACCGAGTCGCCCGTGGCGATCTTGACGGTCGCCGGCTTGAACGCGGTCGAGGTGATGTTGACGGCCTTGGTGACTGCGGTCGTGGCCGGCTGAGACGCGCCCGTGAGCACGAGCGAGGCGGCCGCGACGATGGTGAGAACGAAGCTGCGCATTGAACCGGAACCCCCTGACTGGACGGCGAATGTCTCCTTCCCACTGAAACGCTCGCACAAGCGGAAAGTTCCTCGGGGCTTACAGCACTTTTACACCGGGGTCCGCTCTATCTCGCGCAGAAGCGCGGCAACACCGGGCGGTACGAGCCGTTCCCAACCGTCGCCGTTTCGCATCGCGTCCCGCACGTCGGCGCCGGAGATCTCCTTCGAGCTGCCCTCGTCGAGCACGACGACCTCATAGCCGGCCTCGCGCAGGCGCTCGAGCTTCGTCCCACCCCAGTCGGAGAAAAGCCGGATGAACTGGACGACGCCGGCCGGGACGTAGACCGGCCAGAGATGAGGCTCGTTGACGGGAAACGGGACGATGTGCAGGCGCTCCGAGCCGATCCCCGCGTCCGCGGCGGCGGCCCTGATCATCAGCATCCGCTCGACGTACGTGAACGGGTTCGACTCGGGCAGGTGCCGGAGCGGATCGGACTCCTCCGGCAGGACGTGCGCCGGGTCCGGGTTCGTGATTCCTACGAACAGCTCGCGACAGTGCCTCGCCGCACCGGCCAGATACTCCAGATGACCGTTATGAAAGGGCTGGAACCGCCCGTGGACCATCCCGCGGACGATCATGCGACGGCGACGCCGGCGCCCTCCTCAACCCAGCCCACGCGGCGGATGAAGAGCTTGCGCGCCTCGAACTCGGCCTCGAGCGCCGCCGCCTGCTCGCGCGGCAGCGAGACGAGCAGACCGCCGGCGGTCTGCGGGTCGTAGCCGAGCGCAACCAGGGTTTCCGGCACTCCGTCGAGCTGGAGGTGCCGAGCAGCGAAATCGCGGTTCCGGGGATCGCCGGTCGTGCGGATTCCGCGGCGGGCGACGTCGAGCGCTCCGTCGATTGCCGGGAAGCGCTCCGACTCGAGCAGGATGCGCACACCGCTTCGCTCGGCGACCTCGTGCGCGTGGCCGAAGAGCCCGAAGCCGGTCACGTCGGTGACCGAGTTGGGCCCCTGCCCGCGCAGGACCTCGGCGGCCTGGTCGTTCAGCGTCCGCATCCAGCGAATCGCGCGCTCGAGCTGCTGCGTGCCGACTGCGCCGCGCTTGTAGCCGGTCATGATCAGGCCCGTCCCGAGCGGCTTCGTGAGGAAGAGTGCGTCGCCGGGCTTGGCGCCGTTCTTCGGCCAGATGCCCTTCGGATGGACCGTGCCGACGACCGCGAGCCCGTACTTGGGCTCGGCGTCGCGGATCGTGTGCCCGCCCGCGAGCAGCGCGCCCGCCGCGCGCACCTGCTCGTCCGCGGCCGCGAAGATCTCCGCGAGCATCTCCATCGGTAGCTCCTCGGGGAACGCCGCGATCGAGAGGGCGAGCAGAGGGGTGCCGCCCATCGCGAAGACGTCGTTGAGCGCGTTCGTCGCGGCGATCGCGCCGTAGTCGGCCGGGTTGTCCACGACCGGCGGGAAGAAGTCGAGCGTGAAGATCAAGGCCCGCTCGTCGTCGAGCAGATAGACGGCCGCGTCGTCGGCCGGCGAGAGGCCGACCAGCAGGTTCTCGGCCTCGGCCGGAACGAACCCCGCGAGCAGCTGCTCGAGCCGCGCTGCGGAGTACTTCGCGGCACAGCCCCCGCAGGAGGCGAGGTCGGTCAATTTGATCGTGTCGGTGTCCAGATTCACGCGCTCTCCCGAAAACGTTTGGGGAACTGTAGGGATCGAGGCCGGTTTCGTCTACAGACGAACGACGTGCCCCGAATATTCCCCCGTTAAAGGCAGCGACGGCCCGAGTGGGGCCGCCGCTGTCAGGGGAGAGGAGGAGCTTCTGTGTGCGCCAAGTTCGGGCTGTGGTCTTCGTTTCCTGCGTGACCTGGAATGGGGCAAGACTCGCCGCGGAGCCGGCTTTGCCCGGCGGGAGGCTCACTACGAAAGAACGGCGCTGCGACCATGGCCTTGGCCGGCATGTTGAACATTTCGTGTCACAGCCACTCCTCGAAAGGAGGGGCTCACGGGGGAACCAGGGGTTCCCCCGTGCTAGAGCTCTCCGGGCGTTCTGATGATCCGCCAGATCATGTAGAGGCCGATCACGGCGGAGAGGCAGAAGCCGACGAGCGAGACGACGTGGTTCACGGGCGCCATCAGTGCCGACGAGACGAGCAGGCCGACGACGATGATCGAGGCGCCGACGCGATTCGCGACCGAGCGGAGCATGTGCTCGGTGTCGCCGAGGTTCGCCGGGACCACCCCCACCTTGAGCGTGCCTGCCTCCAGCTGGTCGGCGATCTGGCCGAGGCGGCGCGGGAGCCGCGAGAGCGCGCCGATCTGGGCGTAGAGGTTGCTGAAGAAGCGAGTGGGCTCGAGCTGCGCCTCGGCTTCCCTGAGCACGAGCTCGTACGACTCGCGCTCGATCAGCTGTACCGGGTCGAGCTCGGGGTCGAGCGTGCGCGCGATCGAGTCGGCCTGCGAAAGGGTCTTGCCGACGAGGGCGAAGCTGGTCGGCAGGCGGACGCCGTGGCGGAGCGCGATGCGCTGCAGGTCGGCGAGCGCCTCGCCCGTCGGGATGCCCGCCAACGGGCGCCAGTGGTAGCGCGGCAGCTTGCGCCGAAGCTCGTGGACGAAGCCCGGCTCGTCCGAGTCGAGCGTCGTAACCGAGAGCGAGAGGAGCTGCGCGGCAACGTCGTCCGCTTGGTTCTGGGCAACCGCGAGCAGGAGCGCCGACAGCCGCGTGCGCGTCTCCTCGTCGAGCCGTCCGAGCAGGCCGAAATCGAGCAGCCCGATCCGGCCGTCGTCGGTCAGGATCACGTTCCCGCGATGAGGATCTGCGTGGTAGACGCCTTCGAGCGTGACCTGGCGGATGTAGGCGCGGAAGAAGTCCCGCGCAAGCTCGTCCGCCCGTTCCTGCGGCAGGCCGTGGCCGGCCTCGACCTTCTTGCCGCGGAGCCGCTCGAGCACCAGCAGCCGCTCGGTCACATGGGGCCGGATCACCTGCGGCACGACGAGGTTCTCGTAGTCGGCGACGAGGCCGCCGATCAGCTCAGTATTGCTCGCCTCCTCGACGAAGTTGAGCTCGGCGCGCAGATGGACTTCGAGCTCCTCCTGGAGAGCCCGCAGCTGCAGCATCTGGGCCGTCTCGGAGCGCTTGTCGAGAAACCCGACTGCGGTGCGGATCACATCTAGGTCGAGCTCGACGCGCTCGACGATTCCGGGTCGGCGCACCTTCAGCACGACGTCCCGCCCGTCGGCGAGCACCGCCTCGTGGATCTGCGCGATCGACGCCGCGGCGAGCGGCTCCGGCTCCAGCCGCGCGACCACACCCTCGCCGAGGTCCTCGCGGACGACCTGCTCGACCTCGGCGAACGGAAACGGCGGCACCTCGTCGACGAGCTTGCCGAGCTCCTCGATGTAGACGTCGGGCAGGAGGTCGGGCCGCGAGGAGAGGAGCTGGCCGAGCTTCAGGTAGGTGGTGCCGAGCTCCTCCAGCGCGCAGCGGAACTCGACCGCGCCGTCACGCGTGGCCGGCCTGTCGCCGACGACGCCCACTTCGCGCAGGACGCGAAGGAGGCGCTGCCGCCGTGCGGTGCGCGCGACCTCGAGCGTGCGCCGCGCGCGTTGCATGCGTGCGCCCACAGAAGGTTCTTCTCCGCGTACGCGGCCGCGCGAAACTCGCGCGGATCGCCGTTTCGAGCTCCGTCGCGAGACAGAGGCCCTCGAACTCGAGCTTGATCCGCCCGTCGACCGCGCGCAACCGCAGACAGAAGCTATGCCGGCCGCGAAGAGAAGAACCGCCAAGACGCGGCCCCACCAGGCCGAGTCTGGCGACGGGGCGTGCATCGCCGGCCGCTGAGCAGGAGTGCGATCGACAAGCCGGCCAGGCGCCTCAGACTCCAAGGTGAGACCCCAGCCCGGGCGCGCGAAACTCGTACGCCCGGTCTAGAGCCCGTCGAACCAGCTGTTGCCGCCGCCGCCGTCGCCGCTGCAGCTGTGGCCGTTCGAGTAGCCGCTGGCCGTACCTTGGAAAGCGAACGCCAGCAGACACAGCGAGGCGATCACGGAAATCAAGCGTGCCTTCTTCATAGTCACCTCCTTCATCGGCTTAGAAGCGGACATCCTGTAGGGCTTCCGCGGCCTTGCGGTACAGCCGTGCAGCCGTCGCGTCCTCGCCGCGACGCCCTGCCAGGTCGCCCTGTGCCAGCCAGGCCGCAGCGCGGTGGCTGATCGATTCGAGTTGGTCTGCACTTGCCTCAGCCGCGCCCAGCATCTCCTGAGCATCGTCGAGGCGTCCCTGCTCCAGCAACGCGCGGCCCAGCACGAGCTGGGTCGGAGCGATGTCGACCAGGAAGTCTTCGCGGCCATTGAGGAGGTCGAGCGCGTGGCGCGCCTCTTCCTCGGCCGATTGCACCTGACCGGTCATCAGGTGCACATGCGCGAGCGACGAGACGACGTTGGCCGCCTCGGCCTCGCTGCCCTTGTCGAGCAGCACGCGGTAGGCGTCCTTGAGCTGCTCGATCGCCTGCTCGGGCTTGCCGAGCTGGAAGTTGAGACCGCCGAGGTTGTTCAGCAGCCGGCCGACGTTGCGCTCGTCGTTCAGCTGCTCGCAGTAGGCCTTGGCGCGCTCCGCGTAGCTGCGGGCGAGCACCCAGTGGCCCATCCGCTCGGCGACCATCGAGGCCTGGAAGTACGTGCTGGCCATCGTCTGCTCGTCGCCGAGCGCCTGCGCCAGCTCGAGCGCGCGCTCGACGTCCTCGCGCGCCGCTTCCAGGTCGCGCTGCCGGCGACGGCAGCGGGAGCGCCAACCGAGGATCTCGGATCGCAGCAGGTCACACGGCAGACTCGATCCCTCGGCGAGCTCCAGTGCTTCGCTGAACAGCGAGACGGCCGACGCGATGCTCGAAAGGTGGTAGCGGCAGACGCCCATCCGGAAGAGCACCTGCGCGCGGTCGACGTCCGAGAAGCCGGGCCCCTCGGCGATCGCACGGCAGCGCTCGAGCAGCTGGATCGCAGGCCTGACCTCGCCGCGCTCCATCCGGGCCCATGCCTCCGCCATCAGCGAGCGCTGTTCGAGCTCGGCGGCGCCGGTCGCGAGGACCGCGGTCCGTGAGTTCTCGAGCTCTTCGATCGCCTCGTCATAGCTGTGCGCGTTCGTCAGCGCCTCGGCGCGGGCGAGCATGGCCTCGACGCGGCTCCGCTCGTCTGCGGAGACGCCCTTCTCGAGGAAGGTCGCGTCGACACCCAGCTTCGCGGCCAGCCACTCGACCGTCTCATGGGTGGGCCGGGTCTTGCCGCGCTCGATCTGGCTGATGTACTCCTTGGAGAACCGCTCCCCGGCCAGGTCGGTCTGGGTCAGGCCGGCCGCAACACGCAGCTGCCGCAAGCGCTCACCGAGGCGAGCTCCGGCGGCGTGGAGCGGGGTGCGGGTCTGGGCAGTGAGAGGGGTACGCGACATGGCGGCACTCGTAAGTGAAACGCATACTTCACCTCGGCGCAAGTGTCCCGTTGGCCTAATCCCTCGAAAAGGTCATAACCAAGCGAAAACCAAGTCAAGCGACGCGTCCGAAAATCACTTGACCGAGGCACTTGACTCTTGGAGGAACCGCCTCTATAGTCAGTCCACCTTGCACCGAGCCGGACGCCAGGCTCGTGATGCAAGGGGCGCGCCAAAGAGATGGCGGCGACACGCCCGGAGGCGTGGCTGGGCCGCAGAGCCAAGGCCTCCGGGTCGTCGCCTCTCAAGAAAAGGCGGGCAAAAAAACATAAAGGCCCCCGAGCCGCAGCGGGGGCCTTTTCTTTTCACGGGGGAACCCTGGTTCCCCCGTGCGCCCCCTCCTTTCGAGACGTGGACGGAACTCGTGCGCTCAACATGCCGGCCGCTGGAGTACTGGGCCAGCGTTCAGCTGCGGATTCCCTCGAAAGAACTCGTCCAGCGCTAGGTGATAAGCATCGATGAAGGCTTCTAGATCGGGACTGGCCGTTTACTACCTCGCTATCCACTACGCCTGCGCCAAGCTCGGAACAATCTGACGGCGACGAGCATACGAGGCCTCCGCACCGTAGGCCAGCGTCCGAAATGTCACCACCCGGCTAGGGCTCGGTTCGTCGAGGGTCGAGAACGACGTGCTAGCGAAGAGCCTCCTCGAACCGCGGGTCGTCGCGTACGGCGGCGAAGTCGTCGTCTCTGCGCGCGTCCTCGCGGAACCGCGGGAGCAGCTCGACGGACCGTCGGAGGTGGGCGAACGTGTCGTCGCCGGTGTCGCCCGCGAGCGTTGCGAAGCACGCGTAGTTGTAATGCAGGCCCGCGTGGTCCGGCATGTGCTCGAGGGCACCGCGGACCGATTCGAGCGCGTCGGCGTATCGCTGTTCGCTGTAGGCGGTCATGGACTCTCTGTGGAACGGCCACGCCTCACCCCAGTCGACCCCCTGGTACGCCTCGCCGGGTGTGGCGCCGACAGCGAGGACGGTTCCGTCCCCGGTCGCCTTCCGCCGCGACTCCGGCCCGACGAACACGAGTGTTCCTGGCGGCGCGTCGACCGCCTCGCCGTCGATCTCGAAGGTCGCCTTCCCGTCGAGCACGATGTACAGCTCCTCCTGGCCCGACCCGGCCTCGTCGTGCTCGTTGATCAGCGTGCCGTCCTCGCCGGGCGTGTAGGCGTTGATTCCGAATGCGTGGATCCCGAGGTGCTCGCGCACCGGAATATCTCTGCCGCGCCGCTCGATGTCGTCGAGGTGCGCGACCTGCCATGTCGGGTTGTCGTTCATCCGTATTCACCTCCGAGTTGCGTGGGTCGTTGGGAATCGCGTCGATCGTAACCGCCGTCAACCGGCTCGCCCGATATGGCGACAGGGCGCGGTTAGGGACCGTGGGCTGAGGTTTCTGCATTGATGCACCCGACTTCGAGATGTCGAGGGTTGCAAACGTGGATTGCGCGAGTGTTCGGCACGGGTCGCGGCCCGCACGATCGCGAGCGCGTGCCTGTCGCGGTGCCGGTCGACGCCGAGCACGTATCCAGCTCGTCTGCAAGCATCCGTTCCACCTCCAGCCTTCCGGTTGGGGACGATCCCGGTGTCGGTCTGGGGGTGAAGACCGCAAGCGGCAGGACTGTGACGGGTCACGCCCTTGGGGCGGACAGGCTTCTGATCAGGCCAGCGAGCGGGCGCCAGGCCGGCACCGGTCTCCTCGTCCGGACAGATCCCCGGAAGGACACCCGAGCGGGGTCAGTCAGGTCTTGGGTCACAGACGAAGAGCACCGGCATCAACCTGGCAGCGGCCCCTGACGGAACCACCCGCACTCTCACAGTCAGGTCTTGCATTCATGCACCGCCGAGATCGGGTCGGTACCTGAGCAGAGATGACGAAATGCAAGACCTGACACCGGGCTTCCTGAGGGATCCGGCAGTCTCGGTGTCAAACGAACAGGAGGACGACGGATGCGCAACGTAGTTGTCTACGAACTGCTCTCGCTCGACGGCGTCGCGGAGCAGCCGGAGGATTTCATGGTCGACTTCGACGACGTGATGGAGGAGAACCTCGGCCGCGTCATCGCCTCCCAGGATGCTGTGCTGCTCGGGCGTCGCACCTACGACGACTGGGCGCGGTTTTGGCCCGGCAGCGACATCGAGCCGTTCGCGAGCTTCATCAACGGCGTCCAGAAGTTCGTCGTCACCTCGACAGCACCTGACCAGTCTGTGGGGTGGAACTGCCGTTATTGAACGCGACCTCGCCGAGTTCGTCACCCAGCTCAAGCAGCAAACGGGCGGTGACATCGGCGTGCACGGGAGCATCTCGCTCGCCCAGTCGCTGCTCGAGGCCGAGCTCGTCGACAATCTCCGCCTCGTCGTCGCCCCCGTCCTGCAAATCCGCGGCCGCAAACTCTTCGACAGAGGCAGGCCCGAGCAGCTCTCACTGACCCGCAGCGTCACATCTCCGACCGGCTACCTCCTACTCGACTTCGAGCTGCGCCGTTGATCGTCAACGTCCCCTATGGCGCCGGCGTTCTGCCTGGCGCTCAGGCCCGGTTGTGGTTGACGACCTCGACGTTGTGCCCGTCCGGGTCTAGCACGAACGCGCCGTAGTAGCCCGGGTGGTAGACCGCGCGCTCGCCCGGCGCACCGTGGTCTTCGTAGCCCGCCGCGAGCGCGGCGGCGTGGAACGCGCGCACCGTGGCGTCCTCGCGCGCGGGGAACGCGAGGTGGACGTGCTCCGTGAGCGGCCGCTCGTCCCGGACGAGCGAGAAGCTGTAGTCCGGGCCGGACAGCTGCACGCGCTCGGGCTCGTCGTGCGTCAGGCGGAGCCCGGCGTGCGGGGCGATTGTCGTGTAGAAGCGACGGGAGGCCTGCAGGTCGCGGACGCGGAGCCACAGGTGGTCGATGTGGCCGTCGGGCACGGTGTCCTCGCGGTCGCCGTGGACCGCCTCGACGCTGTTGCCGTCAGGGTCGAGCAAGAACCCGCCGTAGTACGTCGGGCCGTACTGCGTGCGCGGCCCCGGCGCGCCGTCGTCGCGGTATCCCGCGTCGATCCCGGCCTGCCAGAACGCGTCGACCTGCGCGCGGTCGCGGGCGCGGAAGCCGACGTGGAGCCCGCGGGTTACCGGGTGCTCGCGGTCCGTCGGCCCGATGTCCCAGTCGTCCCACTCGACCAGCTCGGCGTCCGCATGGCTGGGCTCGATGCCCAGGACGCTCAGGACGGTGCGGTAGAAGCGCTCGGACGCCGCGAGGTCCGCGACGGCGATGCCGACGTGGTCGAACACCCGGCCGAGGCTACCGTTGCGGGCTTGCCTGAGGCGCGAACCCACGGGATTCTGTCGTCGATCTTCGGTTGGGTCAAGAGCAGCCGGGTTCCGCCTCGTTAGCACCGGAGGAGGCGGGAAGCTGCGCTGGGCCAGCGTTCGCGAGTACACCTTGACGGCGCGGCCGTCCTTAGTCGCCTAGCTCATGCCGGCCGCGCAGCGTCGCCCTTGTTCCAGTCGTTCCTCGTAACCCTCACCGAGGAGGTCGTCCATCGCGACACCTTCTATGTCAGCCGAGAGGTTGATCACACAAAAGCGTTCGACCTCATCAGCGATCGTCAGAACGTCACCGAACTCACCGGTCTGCCAACGCCGAAAGAAGGCGTCAAGCACAAGGGCCTCTTCCGGAGTTAGGTGTACCGAACGATCCATGGCCGGAGTCTACGGAGGAGGTGATCGTGACTTGGGCGAGCGTGCTCTCACTCGGCCTGCCGCTTGTGCTCGATCTTCGCGTAGCTCGCCTCGCTGTTGCCGGCCAGCCGGATCGGGCGCTACGCGGTGCCGACCGTGCTGGCGGAGGAGTAGACCTGAGCTAGGCCGCGCCGGTCATCCACTCGCGCCGGCTGGCGACGATGTCCTCGAACTCGCCGCCGACGAGGTTGCCGAGGCGATGGTCGATCGTGCTCAGCAGGCCGAGCGAGATGAAGATCCAGGCCTCGGCGTCCGGGTCGCGGTCGGGGAGGATCCCGCCCGCCTCCTGCGCGCGCCGGATCACGTCGGCCACGAACTGGTGCACCTCGCGCACCTGGCGGCGCAGCGCGCGACGGATCTCGGGGTCGTCCGCGGCTTCGGTCAGCGCCTGGATCCAGAGGTCGACCAGGACGATGCGCGCGGCGGCGCGGGCCTCGAGGTAAGCCTTGCCGATCGACTTGAGCCAGTTGGCCGGGTCCTGCTCGCGCTCGAGCGCGTCCTGCCAGAGCGCCCGCACCTGCTCCCAGACCGTGTCGAGACAAGCGAGGTAGAGCTCGCGCTTCGACGAGAAGTGCCGGTAGAGGACCGGCTCGGTGACGCCGGTCTCGCGCGCGATCTGGGCCGTGGTCGAGCCGTGGTAGCTGCCTTTGGCGAAGATCTTGCAGGCCGACTCGACGACCGCGCGCTTCCGCTCGGGGCCGGTCAGCCGGCTCATGCAGCCGCCTCCAGCGAGCGCTCGGACTCCTCGACGTGTCGGTACCGACGGACCAGCGTGGCCGCGGCGATCGCCGCGCCGAGGCAGATGCCGGCGCTGACCCGCATGCCGAACGTGAGCCCGTAGACGAACGCTTGCGGCGGCGGGCCGCCGTGCGCCGCGGCGCGGTTGGCGACGATCGCGCCCATGATCCCGATCCCGAGCGCGACCCCGACCTGGCGGAAGGTGTTGAGCACGCCCGAGGCCACGCCCGCCTTCGCGACCGGGGCGGCGCCCATCGCCGCCGCCGACATCGGCGTCATCACGAACGACATCCCGAGGCCGCCGAGGATGAACGCCGGCAGCATGTTCCAGAAGGTCGACTGGAGCGTGACCGTCGAGAGCAGCAGGCAGCAGATCGCGACCACCGTCATCCCGCCTGCCATCAGCCAGCGGGAGCCGACGCGGTCGGAGAGCTTGCCGGCGATCGGCGCGAAGATCACGACCATCAGCGTCCAGGGCAGCAGCGCCGCGCCGGCCTGGGTCGGCGACCAGCCGCGGAACGTCTGCATGTAGATCGGGAAGAAGACGAAGATCCCGAACATCGCCATCGTGACGAGAATCGCGACGAGGTTCGCGCCGGCGAACGTGCCGTTGCGGAAGAGCGAGAGGTCGAGCATCGGCAGCCGCTGGTGCAGCTCGAGCAGGACGAACGCCGTCAGCGCGACGGCCGCGACGACGAAGAGACCGATGATGCGCGCGGACGTCCAGCCGTACTGGTTCGCCTCGATCAGCGCGTAGACGAGCGCCAGCAGCCCGACGCCGGACGTGAGCAGTCCCGGCAGGTCGAGACGCTGCTCGTGCGAGGTGTCCTTCGACTCGGGCACGACGAAGATCGCGCGCCAGCACCGCGATCACTCCGATCGGGACGTTCACGAAGAAGATCCAGTTCCAGGAGATGTGCTCGGTGATGATCCCGCCGAGCGAGCGGCCCGATCGCGAGCGCCATCGCGGAGACGCCGGCCCAGATGCCGATCGCCATCCCGCGCTCGCGCGCCGCGAAGGTCGCGGTGATGATCGAGAGCGTCGCGGGCATCATCAGCGCCGCGCCGACGCCCTGGACGGCGCGCGCGCCGATCAGCTCGGGCGCGGTCGAGGAGAGCCCACAGGCCAACGACGAGAGCGTGAAAACGACGAGGCCGATCGTGAAGATCAGCCGCCGGCCGAGCAGGTCGCCGAGCTTGCCGCCGGTCAGCAGGACCGACGCGAAGGTGAGGGCGTAGGCGGCGACCGTCCACTCGAGCTCGGCTGTGCTGATTCCGAGGTCGGCCTTGATCGCCGGCAGCGCCACGTTCACGACCGTGTTGTCGAGCATGATCATGAACAGGGCGAAGCAGAGCGATCCCAGCGTCCACCAGCGTCTGTTCTCCTCCGCGAAGATCTTCGCGCGCACCTGACTCCTCTCCGTAGCTAAGTTAGTCCTTACTACGTTAGCGGGCACTAGCCTTTTGCGTCAAGTTACGCTTGCGTGCGTGGAGGTGATCTGGCGCCCGAGCGAAGCCGTGCGCGAGGGCTCGAACGCGCTGCGGCTCGCCCGGCGGCTCGGCTTCGACGACTACTGGGAGCTCGTGCGCTTCTCGGCCGAGGAGCCGGAGCAATTCTGGCCCGAGGCGATCGACGACATGGGGCTGGAGTTCGCGCAGCTGTGGGAGCAGGTATGCGACCTTTCGCGCGGGCCGGAGTGGGCGACCTGGTTCGTCGGCGGGAAGCTCAACCTCGCCTGGAACTGCGTGCACCGCTGGGCGCACGGCGAGCGGGGCGACGCCGCGGCGGCGGTGTGGCAGAGCGAGGACGGCGTGCGGCGCGAGCTCAGCTACCGGGAGATGTCTGGCGAGGTGACGCGCTTCGCCGAGGCGCTCGCGCGGCTCGGCGTGGAGGCCGGCGACCGGGTCGCGCTCTTCTTGCCGATGTCGCCCGAGGTCGCGATCGCCTCGCACGCCTGCGCGCACCTCGGCGCGATCCAGGTTCCGGTCTTCTCCGGCTTCGCGGCGCCGGCGATCGCGGCGCGGCTGCAGCACTCCGAGGCGAAGGTCGTTGTGACCGCCGACGGGTCGCTCCGCCGCGGGCGCGAGGTGCCGATGAAGTCGCTGGTAGACGAGGCGGTCGCACATTCACCGTCGGTCGAGCATGTGGTCGTCTGGCGGCGGCTCGGCGGCGAAGTGCCGATGCAGGCGAGCCGTGACGCCTTCTGGGACGAGGCCGTTGCCGACTCGCCGGGCGAGCTCGAGCCGCTCGAGGTCGACTCGGAGCACCCCTACCTGCTGACGTACACCTCCGGGACGACCGGCCCGCCGAAGGGAGTCCTTCACGTCCAGGGCGGCTTCCTCGTCTCGATCACGCGCGAGGTCGCCTACCAGGCGGACGCGAGGCCCGGCGACGTGATCCACTTCGTCACCGACATGGGCTGGATCATGGGCCCGTGGGAGGTGGTCGGCGGGATGGCGCTCGGCTGCACGGTCGTTTTCGCCGAGGGTGCGCCCGACTGGCCCGCGGCCGACCGGCTCTGGGGGCTCGTCGAGCAGGAGCGCGTCTCCATCCTCGGGCTCTCGCCGACGCTCGTGCGCGCGCTGATCCCGCACGGCGCCGAGCTCGTCGAGCGGCACGACCTCTCGTCGCTGCGCGTGCTGGTGACGACCGGCGAGCCGTGGAACCCGGAGCCGTACCGCTGGCTGTACGAGCACGTCGGCGGCTCGCGCTGCCCGATCATCAACTGTTCGGGCGGGACCGAGGTCGGTGCCTGCTTCCTCTCGCCCACTCCTGCCGTTCCGATCAAGGAGTGCTCGCTGGGCGGGCCTGCGCTGGGGATGGCGATGGACGTCGTCGACGCCAAGGGGAGCCCGGTGCGCGGCGAGGTCGGCGAGCTCGTCTGCCGCAAGCCGTTCCCCGGGATGACGCGCGGCTTCTGGCGCGATCCCGAGCGCTATCTGGACGCGTACTGGCGGCGGCTACCGGGCGTCTGGGTGCACGGCGATTGGGCACTCGTCGACGAGGACGGCTTCTGGTTCCTGCAAGGGCGCTCCGACGACACGCTCAACATCGCCGGTAAGCGGCTCGGGCCGGCCGAGCTCGAGTCGGCCGTGGTCGCGCATCCGTCGGTGGCGGAGGCGGCGGCGGTGGGGGTGCCGCACGAGGTGAAAGGCGAGGTGGCCTGGATCTTCTGTGCATTGGTTCCCGGGGCTGAGCCGTCAGAGGAGCTGGCGCGCGAACTGCGGGAGCTGGCGGCGGCTGAGCTGGGGAAGGCGTTCGCGCCCGAGCGCGTGCTCTTCGTCTCCGCGCTGCCGAAGACGCGGAGTGCGAAGATCGTGCGGCGCGCCGTGCGTGCGAAGGCGCTCGGGAGCGATCCGGGCGACCTCTCGTCACTGGAAAACCCCGAGACCCTGGAGGAGATCGAACGTGTCGCGACCCGCTGATCGACTGGACGGAAAGGTCGCGCTCGTCACAGGTGGCGGGCGCGGGATCGGAGCGGGAATCGCCCGCGAGCTCGCCTCGGCTGGCGCGCGAGTGGCGGTGGCCGCGCGTACCCGCGAGCAGGTCAAGGAGGTCGCGCGGGAGTTCAGCGGGCTCGCGCTCGAGGTCGACGTGACCGACCTCGGCGCGGTCGAGCAGATGGTCGCGAAGACGAAGAACGAGCTCGGCCCGATCGACGTGCTCGCCGCCAACGCAGGCATCAGCAACGTCTCCGGCGACCTCTGGGAGAGCGACCCTGCCGAGTGGTGGCGCGTCCTCGAGGTCAACGTGCTCGGCGTCTACAACTGCTGCCGGGCGGTGATCCCGGGGATGCTGGAGCGCAGCGCGGGCCGGATCGTGATCACCGGTAGCGGCGCCGGCTACCTCCCGGGTGCGAGCAGCACCGCCTACACGTCGAGCAAGGCCGCGGTCAACCGGCTCGCCGAGACGCTCGCGAACAGCCTTCGCGACAAGCCGGTTCGGGTCTTCTTGATCAGCCCGGGCCTCGTGAAGACCGAGATGACGGCGGGGAACTTCGCGAACGACGCTCCCTGGACACCGCCGGAGCTGGCGCCGCAGCTCGTGAGGGTGCTCGCCTCGGGAAGGGCGGACGCGCTCGCCGGCCGTTACATCCACGCGGAACACGACGACATCGAGGATTTGATCGGCCGCGCGGAGGAGATCGAGCGCGACGACCTGAACGCGATCCGGCTGCGCCGTTGAGACGGTGGCCCGTCGCCGCCTCCCTGCTCGCCGTCGTCGCGGCGGGCTGCGGGAGCGCCCACTGACGACCCTCGCCGCCAAAGGCCCCCACAGGTTGCAGGCGCTCGCCTCGCGTTGCGGGGAGCCGTTCAAGGCAAAGGTCAAGGTCGGCTGGTTCCGCGCGACCGACGGAGTGCCGCTCGACGGCGCGGCGCTCGGAAGCGGCAAGACCGGGGTTGTCCTCGCACACCAATATCCCAACAGCCTCTGCGGCTGGGTCCCGTACGCCGGCGTTCTGAGTCGAGCCGGCTTCCGCGTCCTGCTGGTCGATCACCGCGGCTTCGGGTACTCGCCGTCTCCGGTCGACCCGGCTACGGTCGGCGGCTACCCGCGCGACCTCGTGGGCGCGGTCGAGGAGCTGAAACGCGAAGGAGCGTCGAAGGTCTTCCTGGTGGGCGCGTCTTTCGGCGGTGTCACCAGCATGGTCGCCGGATCCCAGCTCGGCTCGAAGATCGCAGGCGTCGTTAGCCTTTCGGGTGAGACCTATCTGGGCAGGCGCACGCTCGACGCCCTCTCTGCGGTGCCGAAGCTGCGCGCGCCACTCCTCATCCTCGGATCGCGCAAGGATGCGCTTACCGGTGGCGGACGCGCGGAAGCTCCTTCGGCGCGCAGGATCGGAGCACAAGCACCTCGTCCTCTTCCCCGGCAGCTACCACGGCTGGGATCTCGTCACGGCCGCGCCCTATCACGGGGAGGCCAGCCAGATCGTGATCGGCTTCCTGAGGCGCTATGGATA
>CAWAAD010000008.1:0-6067 GCA_963779895.1 uncultured Actinomycetes bacterium
TCGTGTCCACCGCGTCGGATTCTGCGGCCGCATGGCAATTCCTAGTCCATAGTTGCTGCCCGTGAAGACGTTCGAAACCGAGGCGACGACGCCGGCCCACGCGATGAGGTGTGATCGCTGCTGGAGGATTCCCAAAGCGGGCCGACTGGGGCGCGTGGTCGAGCGTCAAGGTGGACGGGGGCGGCCCGCAGGGTGTCGGAGTCGAACGCACGCTCGTCAAGTGGCCATACCGGCTGCGCGAGCGGATCACCGAGTTGGAGCCCGGCCGGCGGCACAGCTACGAGTTGCTGGAAGCTGCGCGACTCGTGTCGGCGGTTGGCCAAGGCAGCCTCGGCGAGACAGCCGGGGCTCGTCAAAGGTTCATCCCTGACGCGAGCGGGAATCCCGAAACACGAGATGCCGGAGGAAACCGTGAACGTCGAGCGCGTGGAGGCTCACAAGACGCAGTCCGGCAACACGCGCTTCGTGCTCGTGGACGGCAGCGGGCGCGAGTTCACGACGTTCAAGGAGCCGATTGCGCGCCAGGCGGTAGCGGCAGAAGGGCGCCGCGCGCGCATCAAGTTCCACGAGACGCAGCGAGGCAACTTCACGAACGTCTACCTCGACGCCGTCGAGCTGCTCCCCGAGGAGAACGTCGACCGGGAAACAGAGGAGCGGACGAACGAAGTCGCTTGGCGGACCGCAATCGAGGCGGCGCCCTACATCCTGGGAGGCGACGCCGTGGAGCGCGAGGTCCAGCCGGAGGAGTTCTTCGAGAAGATCAAGCCGCTCAAGGACCTGGTCGCGGACGACATCCAGCCCGAAGGCGACGAGCCCGCCGAGTGACGATGCAGCCTCGGTACGGCGACGAGTACCTGCTCGACACGCCGGTCGCGCGTGGGTTCGTGGCGGCGGTCCGTGAGTCGATCGCCGCGGCTGCGTCACCGGAGGATGCGTGCGACAGGATCCGCCCGCGGTTCGCCGAGCTGCTCGCCGACCGGGCCTGGCTGCCCGTGCACTTCCGAGAGAGCGCGCCCGAGAGCGGCATGGGAGGCGGCATCGGCCAGTGGCTGCTCTTCCGCGCAGCCGACCGGTCACTTTCGTTGTTCTCGCTCGTCGTCCCGTCGGGCTCGGAGACACCGGTTCACGACCACCTCGCCTGGGGCCTGGTCGGCCTCTACCAGGGCACGCAGGACGAGGACATCTATGCCGAGCGGGACGGCGGGCTGGAGCTCGTCGAGTCGCGCGCCCTCCGGCCCGGCGACTTCTACGCGCTGATCCCGCCGCGCGACGACATCCATCGCGTCCGCACCACCTCGCCGGAGAGCTCGATCTCGATCCACCTGCTGACGAACGACACGGGCTGCGTCTGGCGCCACACGTTCGACCCGGAATCGGGCGAGCAGCAGCCCTTCCGCTCGGGCTACGTCAACGTCGCCTGTACCGACGCGTAACGGTCTCAGCCCGCGGCGAAGGCCGACCAGATCAGCAGGTCGAGGATCCTCACCTCCGTCAGGCGGTAGCCGCGGCGGGCGAGCTCGCGCCTGAGCTCGCGCAAGGCGAGCCGATTGCGATCGAGGTCCTCCTGGTAGCGCCGAACGAGCTCCGTAGCGCGCTCGCCGAAGGACTCCGCCGACGGCGCGCCCAGGTACCGCTGCACGACGCTGTCGAGCATCGGAATGAGCGCGGGCCGCTTCGGGTGCAGCGCCTTCGTCATCTTCGAGAAACCGACGCCGCGGATGCCGCCGAAGGCGTCAAACAGCCGGGTCAGCTCGGCCCACGGCACCGAGCGCCGCATCAGCGAGGCCGCTGGAGCGATCTGGCGGAGGGCGAGCTCGATATCAGTCCGGCGCTCGAGAATCGCCGCGATCTCGGCCCCCGAGATGCGCGCGCCGCCGCGGTTCGCCTCGCGCAGCTCACGCTCGCCGAACGAGTCGGGCTTCACATCGACCCTCGGAGCGCCGTACGCCTCGATGAACCCGGACGCCTGTGTGAGCGGGTCGTCGACGAGGGCCCCACGAAGGACGACAGCGATCACGCTCGCTTGACCGTGCGCCCCTAATCGATCGGCAGCCAAGCGTCCTTCTCGGCGTAGTAGGTGACGGCCGCGACCTTGCCGTCCAACGTCGATGTGCCGGGGCGCCGTGCTCGCCAGAATTCGATCGCCTCTCGTGCCGCGGCAACCTCCAGCACGTACGTTAGACCCCTAGCTGGCGACGGCACCGAGCCATCGCCGGTTTCCATCGCGACTACCGCGCGAGCTCTCGGGCTCGCCGAATCGGCATAGATCGTCCCGGAGTCGGCGAACGCGTCGAGCCCAGCAATCACGTCTCGGAGCGTCACGAGCGGATTGTGGCGCGAACAACTTCCAGGTGGGGGAAAGCGCGCGGAGATGTCACCCGAAGCCGATCGCGCCGACGAGCGGACCGTCGACCCAAGTGGCCGCCCAACACGTCGGCGTTACTTGCCGGACTGCAGCTCCCAGGCCCCGATGACGGCGTCTTCTACGGCATCTGCATTCCCGTTCTCGAGGTCGGCGACGATCATCATGTGCTTGGCGAAGTGCCCTGGCACCGAGAACGTCTCCGGGAATGAGTAGAGGAGGAAGTCTCGGAACTCGAACGATGCCCGGATGACGACATGGCTGTCGTCGAGCTGCCGCGCGACCAAGCGTCCGCGGTACCGCCACTCGAGCAAACCGTCACGACGACGCTCGACGACACCGTCCAACTCAGCGGCTAGGCGGCTGAGGTCGGCGAGTCTCATCAGTTCACACTCGCATGTCGGTCGAACATCTGAAGAGGGAGCATCGCCTGGGCCAGTGACGCTTCTATGTTTGTCAAGTCGGCAGCGGCGGTCCATGTTCGAGGAGGCGGTAGAGGCTGCGGGCGAGGTAGCGCTTGAGGCAGCGGTTTGCTTCGCGTCGGGTCTTGCCTTCTTGGAGGCGTCGTTCCGATGTAGGCGATCGTCGCGGGGTGTGAGCGCTTTCGGGTGACGAGGATCATGTGCAGGGCACGGTTGAGTCTGCGGTCGCCGCTACGCTCGAGGCGGTAGCGGATCGTTTGTCCGGAGGAGGCGGGGATCGGCGCTGCGCCGGCGAGCCTGGCGAACGCCGCTTCCGATCCGATCCGGCCGCGGTGTGACCAGGAGAGGACAAGCTGTGCGGCCGCGTGCGGTCCGACGCCTGGCTGGTCGAGCAGCTGCGGTGCGAGCTTGCGCGTGAGCCTCTCAATCTCGCCTGCGAGTTCGCGTTCCTCAACCGTCAGCTGCAAGACGCGACGCGCGATCGAGCGCAGGGCGAGCATGCTCCCGCGGAGCTCGGGATCACGTCGACCCGCGGGTCGAGCTGCCGCGAGCTGCCGCAGCAGCCGTGCACGGGTCAGCAGCCGGAGCTCGCTGCGCAAGGGTTCGGGCGTCGTGATCAGCAGATCGCGCAGCTGGCAGAGAGCGGCCCGCTTGGCGTTCACGGCTCCTTCCCGTGCGGCCACCAGCGCCTGCAACGCCTGGCGTTCACCGCCAGCCCGCGGCGTCGCCGGCCGCGCCTGCGTGAGCACGCTACGGGCCGCCCGGACAGCATCGAGCGCGTCGGTTTTGCCGCCCGAGCGCCGCTCCCGGCGAAGCCTGCCCACTCAAGTACCCGCTCGCCGCGGCTGCTCAGGAAGCGTGTCAGACCGGCACCGAACGAACCGGTTCCTTCGACAGCGAATGCCCGCCGAGCTGCGGCGTGCCCCTCGACGAGCTCAAGGGCCTGCGCGTACCCCTCGCTGTTCGCAGCGACGGTCGCCTCGAACACGATCGCGCCGCTGATCACGTGCACGACCGCGAGTGAGTGCGAGTCGCGGTGCGGATCGACACCAACGATGTAGTCCAGCTGATCTGCGAGCATCCTTTGACTGACCTCCAGCCACGCGTTGGGGGGACACCTCCGGTGTCGGTCTGGGGTGGAAACCGCGGGCGGCAGAACTGTGACGGGTCACGCGCTCACAACGCGGACAGGCTTCTGATCAGGCCAGCAAGCGGCGCCAGGCCGACACCGGGCTCTCCGCTCGGACACATCACTGGTTGAGCCACCTAGAACGGGCGACGCGCATTGTTCTCGCTGCCGTGGGAACGGGGATCGTCATTTTCGCTCCTTCACGGGACCTTTTGGAGTCTCTCCATGGTGTGGAAGATCGCCTTGTGGATCGTCGTCTTCGCGGTTCTGTCGCTGCTCAACGACTTCTTACAGCGCAGGAGAAACGCGAAGCGCCTTTAGTCGGAGCGCAACGGCCCCTCGCCTGGGCCAGACCGTATGGAGTGCCCGGCGCCTCGCTCGTAAGTTGGCGCGGGTTGCCGTCGGGATGGGCCCGGCGGTAGAGCCGCAATTACGGGAGGCGCCGGTGATGAACGAAGGTAGCTGGGTCGGACTTGATGTGCACGCTCGCTCGGTGGTCGCGGGCGTGATCGATCGGGGGAGCGGTGAGGTGCGCTCGCTGCGGCTGCCGCCCGGCTGTGACGCGACGGTCGCGTGGCTGCAGACGCTGCCGGCGCCGGTCCGGGTCGTCTACGAGGCGGGACCGACCGGGTACGGGCTCGCGCGCGCCTGTGCAGCGGCGGGGATCGACTGCGTGGTCGCGGCGCCGTCACGGATCCGGGCGGCAGCCGACCGGGTCAAGACCGACCGGCGGGACGCCGAGCGGCTGGCGCGGCTGCTGCGCCTCGGTGAGATCACCCCGATCCGGGTGCCCGAGCCGGAGGAAGAGGCCGCACGCGATCTCGTCCGTGCCCGCGAGGATGCCCGTGGCGATCTGATGCGGGCTCGCCACCGGCTCTCGAAGCTGCTCCTGCGCCATGGGCTGGTGTACGACGCGACCGCCTGGACGCGGGCCCACGACGCCTGGCTTCGCCGGCAGCGGTTCCAAAGCGGGCCGCTGGCGATCGTGTTCGACGAGTGCTACGGCCGGATGCTCGACGCGAAGACGAGAAGAGACGCGCTCGACACGGCGATCGCCGAGCTCGCCGCCACGCCGCCGTACGCCGACGTCGTCAGCCGGCTCGTCTGTCTCCGCGGCGTCTCGACGCTGACGGCGTTCGCTTTGACCGTCGAGCTCGGCGACTGGAACCGGTTCCGACCCGAGTCGCTCGGGCCGTTCCTCGGCCTTACCCCGAGCGAGCACTCAAGCGGGGAGCGACGCCGCCAAGGCGGGATCAGCAAGACCGGCAACAGCCATGGACGCCGGCTGCTGGTCGAGGCCGCCTGGCATCAACGCCGCCCGCCCCGCAGGAGCGTCACGCTGGAGCGCAGACGCAACGGCAAACCCCTCGCGGTGCAAGCCCAAGCCGAGCGCAGCGCCCGGCGCCTCCACGGGCGCTGGCACGCACTCGAGGCCCGAGGCAAGCCGCGCTCGATTGTGGTGGTCGCTGTCGCGCGCGAGCTCGCCGGCCATTGCTGGGCGCTGGCGACGATGAAGTAGCCCGCTGCCGCACCAGCTCGGCGAGGAGAGCGCATCGGCGCAACGACGCGAGGAGCGACCCGAGAGAACACTGTGAGCAGCCCCCAGCGGCCACGCTCGACGCCAGAGAACGGCACCGCTCCTCATCTCGCACACCCGGTCATGCGGCACCAACCCGCGCATATGAGTCGCGACACAGACGTCGACGACAGCCGATGCGCTCCCCCCGCCGACTCCTAACCCGCAACAGCGGGGCGGAGCGCCCCTGCGCCGTTGACAGACCGCACTCCATATGAGTGTTCAGGAATGACGCCTGACGCCGTGGCCGAAACGATCTCTTGCTTCGGTGATTAACTCGTCGAGCGGACGACCCGGATCGATCTCTAGACCTGCTGCTGCGAACGTCGCGGCGAGCTGGCTTCGTAGGGCCTCCGAGCGCGACTCCCCGGTTTCACGGAGGAAGGTGCGGCGGCCGTCGCTCTCGAACCGAAGCAGCTGCCCGTCGGCGTCGAAGGTCGGCCCGAGATCCGCGTCCGGTGGCTCAACGAACGCCTCGGCGTCGGCGACCGAATCGAACACGACGAGGTCGCTCGGTTCGAACGAGAGGATCGGCGGGCGGGGCACGCGAGGAGAATAGGTGTGTCGGCTGGGCGAGC
>CAWAAD010000009.1:0-163400 GCA_963779895.1 uncultured Actinomycetes bacterium
TGTCCTGTTGCTTGGTTCAGTTGAGGTCTTGCTTCCCAGGCGACGTTCGGCAAGCATCGCTGGGCCGGCCTGTGATCGGCCGGGCCGACGTGATCTCGTCTGTCGGGCGCGACGCGCTGGCCGGCTACCACGACTCGATGTACGTCGGCGGGAACATCGTGGTCGCCGCCGCCGGGAACCTCGCGCACGGCAGGCTCCTCGAGCGCCTCGAGCGGGTCGTGCCGGCCCGGCCGAACGGCGATGCGAGGCCGGTGCGCCACCTGCTCGTGAAGGCACCTCCGGCCGGCGTGCGCTTCCAGCGCAAGGACACCGAGCAGTACCACGTCTGCATCGGCTCGGTCGGGATCTCGCGCTCGGACCGGCGGCGCTTCGCCGCGTCCTGCTGGACGGCGATCCTGGGCGGCTCGGCCTCCTCGCGCCTGTTCCAGGAGATCCGCGAAAAGCGCGGGCATGGCCTACGCGGTCTACAGCTACGCCTCGCAGTACACGGACACGGGCTCGTCGGCGTCTACCTGGGCACACGCGAGGAGAACCTGCGGCCCTGCCTGGAGATCGTCGCCGAGCAGATCGGCGACATCGCGGCCGGAAACGTGCGCGGAAGACCGAGCTCGAGCGGGCGAAGGAGAACCTGAAGGGGCGGATCATGCTCTCGATGGAGTCCACCTCGAACCGGATGAGCCGGCTCGGGCGCTCGCTGATCGCCGACACCGAGCTCCTGACTTTCGAGCGGATCATCGCGGAGATCGAGGCGGTCGAGCGCCGAGACCGTCGCCGAGCTCGCGGCGGTCCTGCTGGCGCCGGACCGAAGTCTCCGCCGCCGGGATCGGCCCGGCGAAGAGCGGTTCCTCGAGGCGGTCGGGCTCGTCGAATCCGGGCCTCGAGACCAGCGCCGTCGCATGAACGCGCGGTCCCGTAACGCGCGCCGGGCGGACGCGTCGTCCTGTCGGGCGCGGAGGCAAGGTCGGGCGCGTGCTCGGCCCGGCGCTCGAGGAGGCCGGACACGAGCTCGTCGCGCTCGACGTCGCGCAGGCGATGGTCGACTTCACGAGCCCCGACGCGGTCGTGGCCAACGTCCGCGGGCGCTCGAGGAAGGCGTGCCGGCCGTCGTCGGCACGTCCGGCTGGGATCCCGCCGATGTGGAGGACGCGGCGCGGGCGGCCGGCCGGCCCGTGTTCGTGGCACCGAACTTCGCCGTCGGCGCCGTGCTCATGATGCGTCTCGCCGAGGAAGCCGCCCACTACCTCCCTCGCGCCGAGATCGTCGAGCTGCACCACGAGACGAAACGGGACGCTCCGTCAGGAACGGCCAGGGCCACCGCGGCGCGACTCGGCGGCGAGACCGCGATCCACTCCGTGCGCCTGCCCGGCCTCGTCGCCCACCAGGAGGTGCTGCTGGGCGGAGACGGTCAGCTGCTCACGATCCGGCACGACACGTTCTCGCGCGAGGCCTTCGTCCCGGGCGTCCTGCTGGCCCTCGAGCGCCTGGCCACGCTGCCCCCGGGCGTCACGGTCGGCCTCGAGGCGATCCTGGACTGAGCGTCTCGAGCCAGGGGCGCCCAGCGGGCGCCGTGGGCGAGGACGACCCGTGCCACCGCCGAAGTATGATCCTGCCGTGCTCGGCGAGGTCCTGACAGCGATCGCCACGCCGTTCCGGGCGGACGGAGCCGTCGACCTGGACGGCTTCCGCCGGCTCGCGCGGCACCTCGTCGCCAACGGCTCCGACGGGCTCGTCGTGACCGGCACCACCGGAGAGGCGCCGACGCTCACGGACGAGGAGCGGCTCGACCTCTACGCCGCCGCCGTGGACGAGGTGGGCGACCGCGCCACCGTCGTCGCCGGCACAGGGACGTATTCGACGGCTCACTCGGTCCACCTGACCAGGCAGGCGCACGAGCTGGGCGTGGACGGATTCCTCGTCGTCACCCCGTACTACAACAAGCCTCCTCCGCGCGGCATCGTCGAGCACTTCAGGGCGATCGCCTCCGAGAGCGACAAGCCGATCGTCGTCTACAACATCCCGAGCCGGGTCGTGATCAACCTCGCGCCGGCGACGATCGAGGAGCTCGCGACGATCCCGACCGTCACCGCGGTGAAGCAGGCACACGACGCCCTGGACGAGGCTCGGGCGATCGTCGACCTCGGGCTCGAGCTCTACGCGGGCGACGACCCGCTCATCTTTCCCTTCCTCCAGCTCGGCGGGGTCGGCGGGATCTGCGTGCACACGCACGTCGCGGGGCCGCAGGTGAAGGCGATGGTGCGCAGCTACCACGAGGGTGACATTGAGGCCGCGCGCAGGATCGACCGGGAGCTGCAGCCGGCGCTCGACCTGCTCAAGGTCGCCGTCAACCCGATCGCGATCAAGGCGGCGCTGAACCTGCTCGGGCACGAGATAGGGGGCCACAGGCTGCCGCTGGTCGAGGCGACCGCGGCCGAGCGGGAGCGGGTGCGAGCCTGCCTGGAGCGCCTCGGGGCCCTCGCCGCCTCCGCCGTGTAGCGGCTCCCCTACACTCCTCCAATGAGCGGAACGACACGCGTGATCCCGCTGGGCGGTCTCGGCGAGGTGGGGAAGAACATGACCGCCTTCGAGGCCGACGGCTCGATCCTCGTCGTCGACGCGGGACTCGCGTTCCCGCGCGACGAGCATCTCGGCGTCGACCTCGTCCTGCCCGAGTTCAGCTACCTGAGCGACCGCCGGGACGAAATCCGCGCCGTCGTGCTCACCCATGGGCACGAGGATCACGTCGGCGCGCTCCCGTACCTCCTGCGCGAGGTCGGAGCGCCCGAGGTCTGGGCCACGCGGCTCACGCTCGGCCTCGTCAAGTCGAAGCTCGACGAGCACGGGCTGCTCAGGAGCGCGGAGCTGCGGGAGATCGACCCGGAAGGAGATCCCGTCCAGCTCGGCCCGTTCAGGCTCGAGTTCGTGCGCATGGCGCACTCGATCCCGGACGCCGTCTCGATCGTGCTCGAGACGCCCGGGGGGCGCATCGTCGTGACCGGCGACTACAAGATCGACCACACGCCGGTGGACGGGCTCAGGACCGACGTGGGCCGGCTCGCCGAGATCGGCAACCGCGGCGTCGACCTGCTCCTCGGCGACTCGACCAACGCGGAGCGGGCCGGGGTCACGCCTTCGGAGCGCGTGGTCGGCGAGGCGTTTCGCCAGATCATCCCGCAACGCCAGGGGCGCGTGCTCATCTCGTCGTTCGCGTCCAACGTCCACCGCATGCAGCAGGCGATCGACGTCGCGGTCGACGTCGGCCGCCGAGTCTGCGTGGTCGGCCGTTCGATGCGCAAGAACCTCAACATCGCCCGCAACCTCGGCTACATCGACGTGCCGGACGGCGTGCTCATCCGGCCGGCCGACCTCGACGAATACCGCCGGGAGCAGGTGCTGATCCTCTGCACCGGGAGTCAGGGCGAGCCGCTCTCCGCGCTCACCCGGATCGCCTTCAACGACCACCCGGCGATATCGGTCGAGCGCGGCGACACCGTGATCATCTCGGCGAAGCCCATCCCGGGGAACGAGCTGCGGGTACACGACGCCATCAACCGGCTGGCCCGCTCCGGGGCGGAGGTGCTGCACCAGGAGAACGCTCCCGTGCACGTCTCGGGTCACGGCAACGCCGAGGAGCTGCGCACGATCCTCTCGCTCCTGCGCCCCAAGGCGGTGATGCCGGTGCACGGCGAGTTCCGGATGCTCGCGGCCCATGCGCAGCTCGCGCGGGAAGGCGGCGTGCCGGCGGACAGGATCGTGCTGGCCGAGAACGGGAGCGTCGTCGAGCTCGGCCCGGGCGGCCCGCGCATCGTCGACCACGTCGAGGCGGGGGTCACCTTCGTCGACGGGTTGGGTGTCGGCGACGTGCAGGACGTCGCGCTTCGCGACCGCCGCCGGCTCTCGGAGGACGGCGTCCTGATCGTCGTGGCGACGCTGACGGGGACGAACGGCGGCGTGGGCGCGGCCCCGAGCTGATCGCCCGCGGGTTCGGCGAGTCCGGGGACCGCTGCTGGACGAGCTGCGCGCCGAGGCGGCCGAGGTTCTCGAGGAGCTGCCTGCGTGGCGACGTCCGCGAGATCAAGCTCATCCAGGAGCACCTCCACGACGGCCTCGGCCAGGCTGATCTACGACCGCACCGGGCGCCGGCCGATGATCCTGCCCGTGGTGATCGAGATATAGCGACGGCCCGGCGGTCGCGCGATGAGCCGGCTCGCAGCCTGGCAACCGAGCTGGGCGGACGTGCTCGAGGACAACGCCGCCGAGCGCTCGACCGGGCGGCGCCTGGTCGCGCAGCTCGGGGCGTGCGAGGCCGCCGGGCTCGCGTTCTGCCGCCTCCTGGAGCGCTGGGCGCGCGGCGACGCCGCGCCGTCCACCGCCGGGCGCCGGCAGGCCGCGCTCTCGCCATGCCGCCGACCGGGCCGAGACCGCGCTCGCCGGCCTCGAGGGCCCGCTCTCCCGCTACCTGCTCGAGCTGCAGCCGGAGCGCGCCGAAGGGCGCTCGTGGTACGGCGAGCCCGGCGCGGGCGAGCTGCGCGAATGGGCGCCGGTCCTTGTACCGCGCCGGCGTGCGCGCCTGTCCGGTGCGCGTGGCGCAGGCGTACCTCGAGCTCGCCGTGCTCGTGCGCGCGCTCGAGGGGCTCTCGCGATGCGGCGCGGATCCGCTCCGCCCCCGACCGTTCGTCGCTCTGGGCCGGGCTCTTCGACCTGCGCGAGAACCTCCTCGGGCGCGCCGTCGAAGACCTGCGCGCCCTTGCCGCCTAGAGGCTTGATGTGGATTCGGCTCCCCGTGGGGCCGTCTCAGACCAAGCCAGGGTGGCTCCGCGTCCGCAGGCCAGGCCAGTGGGCCTGGTCAAGGGCGACGAGACGGCCTGGCGCCGCGTCTGAAGCGGCAGCCACGGGACAGGCGCAATTCGCATCAAGCCTCTAGATACGCTACGGCCCGTGCTCGCAGCGATCTGGACCTTTCTGATCCCCGTCTTCGTGCTCGGCGGGATCCTCGTCCTGCTGCTCGTGCTCAACCTGCTCGCGCGCGTGCAGGGCGGGCGCTACGTCCGTCCGCTCGCCCAGGGGCTGATGAAGGTGCCGTTCCTCGGCCCCCAGCTCCGGAAGGCCTCGCGGAAGACGCTCGAGCGGCAGAACCCCGAGCTCGCGAGCGCGGTCGCCAAGCTCGAGCGCTCGGGCGCGACACGCGACCCGATGAAGGCCCAGCAGGCCCTGTCCCGTCTGAGCTCGGCCGAGCGGCGGGCGTACTTCGAGGCGGCCGGCGAGCAGGGCGCGGCGCCCGAGCCGATGAACCGGGCCCAGCGCCGGGCGGCCGAGAAGCTCAAGAAGCAGCAGCGCCGCTAGCGCGGTCGGCGGCCTCAACTCAAAGACTTGCGCAACAGTTGCGCAAGATGTTAACTATTCAGGTAGATGGCAACGGAAGCCGCGCCTCTCCTCGCCGCACTCGCCGATCCCGCCCGCCGCCGCGTCGTTCAGCTCCTGAGCGAGGGTCCGCGCCGAGCGGGTGAGCTCGCAGCGGCGTCAGGCACCTCGGCGCCGACGATGAGCCGGCATCTGCGCGTCCTGCTGCAGGCGGGGATCGTCGCCGACGAACGGCCGGCCGCGGACGCGCGAACGCGGGTCTTCTGGCTGCGGCCGGAGGCGATCGCTCCGTTGCGCGACTGGCTGGAGGAGCTGCAGGCCGCGGCCGATCAGCAGCTCGCGTCGTTCAAGCGGCACGTGGAGGAAGGGAGCGAACGATGAACGAGGCGCGTTCCCGCTCGTCGATGGTGAAGGTGGCGACCGACCCGCTGAGCGCCTTCACGGCCTTCACCGACGAGCTCGATCGCTGGTGGGTGCGCGGCCCGATCAACGCGTACGACTCGGGCCGGCTGGCCGAGATGCGGTGCGAGCCCGGCGTGGGCGGACGGATCATGGAGGTGTACGACGCCGAGAGCGGGGAGGGCCTCGAGCTGGCGCGCATCACCGTGTGGGAGCCCGGCGCGCGCCTGGCCTGGGACAGCTCGCTGGACGACGTCGCGATCGACGTGCTCTTCGAGCCCACGGCAGGCGGTACGATCGTCCGGCTGGAGGCAACGGTTTCCGAGGGCGGTGAGGATCGCGGCGGCTCGTCGTTCGTCTCGGTGACACCGCCGTGGTTCGGCGCCTGGATGCAGAGGCGCGACGGCGCCCCGCGCGAGGCTCACGATCTCGCTCGGATCGCTCTGACGCTGCACTACGCGCGGCCCGCCGCGGCCTCGCGCTGGCTTGCCGACACGTTCGGCTTCGAGTCGCCGAGCCCGTTGCCCGAGGGAGACGACCCGCTCTCCGACGAGGAGTACGGCTTCCCGTGGATCGAGTTCCACGTCGGCAACGCGTCGGTCGTGCTCGAGCCGCTCGTGGGAGCGCCCGCGGATCCCGCCCAGGTCACCCACGTGCCGTGGGTCTTCGTCGACGACCTCGAGGGGCACCTTGCGCGCACGCGCGCCCGGGGCGCAACGATCGTCCAGGAGATCGAGCGAACCGGCTTCACGTCCTACGTGGCGCTCGATCTCGAAGGACGCCGCTGGCGTTTCGCCCAGGCGCGCCCGACCCAGCCGCGCTGACAAAGGGATGCCGGCGGCTGTGTCGAAGCAGGCGCGCATGGCGCGCCGTCGGAAGAGACGCACTCTCACGCCGCGCGTGCCCAAGCGCGTGAAGCGGAAGAAACGGGCGCGCAAGGTACGCGGGCACCAGCACCCGGAGCTCACCGGCCTCGGCCTGGTGGCCCTCGGCGTCTTCCTCTGCGCCGTCCTCTGGGGCGGCTGGAACGGGGGCTACGTCGGCGGCTGGATCGCCGACGGCCTCGACGCGCTGATCGGATCGGCGGCGCTCGGCGCTTCCCGCTCGCACTGGCCGTCGTCGGCGCGCTGATGACCGCACGCAGCGACCTCGTCGACGTCCGGCCCTTCCGGACCGGCCTCGCCGTCCTCTTCGTCGGCCTGATGCTGACCCTCGGGGCGGCCCACGGCGGGTACCTGGGCGCGGCGCTCGGCGATGCGCTCGGGCTCGCGATCGGCGGCACCGGGGTCGTGATCGTCGGCGCGCTGGCCCTGCTCGCTGGTGTCCTGCTGCTCACCGGCGCCTCCGCCGGCGCGATCCTGCGCCGCTCCGGCCGGGCGGTGCACAAGGCTGCCAGGCGCTCTTTCCAGCGTCCGGTGCCCGCGCTGCGGGTGATCCAGGGTGCCGGGGCCGCCGCCGCGCCGAAGCCGCTGAAGCCCCCGGTCGACGTCGTGGACGAGTTCCCGGAGCTCGTCTCCGAGCTCGAGCACCAGCCGCTGCTGGTTCCCGAGCGGGAGGAGCCCGAGCCCGACCAGGAGAGCCTGTTCGACGTCACCGCCGCCCCGGCGCCCGACTACCGGCTCCCGGATCGCGAGCTCCTGCGCACGTCTCCGCCCGGAGGCGGCGCCAACGCCGACCAGATCGCGCGGATCGCCGACGCGCTCGTCCAGACGCTCGCCAACTTCGGCGTCGAGGCGACGGTCGTCGGCCGGATCTCCGGCCCGCGGGTGACCCGCTACGAGCTCCAGCTCGCGCCGGGGACGAAGGTCGCGAAGGTGGCCTCGCTGAAGGACGATCTCTCCTACGCGCTCGCGACGACCGAGATCCGGATCCTGGCGCCGATCCCGGGCAAGCAGGCCGTCGGCGTCGAGCTTCCGAACGCGACCCCGAACCTCGTGACGCTCGGCGACATCTTCGAGGACCTGCCGCAGTCCTCGAGCCCGCTCGCGGTGTGGCTCGGCAAGGACATCTCCGGACAGGCCGTCTGGACCGACCTCGCGCGAATGCCGCACATGCTGATCGCCGGCACGACCGGCTCGGGCAAGTCCGGCTGCATCAACACGATCCTCACCTCGGTACTCCTGCGGTCGAGCCCCGACGAGGTGCGGATGATCCTGATCGACCCGAAGCGGATCGAGCTCGGCTACTACGAGTCGATCCCGCACCTGCTGACGCCGGTTGTCTCGAGCCCGAAGGAGGCCGCCGCCGTTCTCCGCAACGTCGTCGCCGAGATGGAGCGCCGCTACGAGCGCCTCTCGGCCGTGCGCGCCCGCAGCCTGCCCGAGGCCAACCGGGCGCTCCGCTCGCGCGGCGAGGCGCAGCTTCCGTACCTGCTGGTCGTGATCGACGAGCTCGCCGACCTGATGATGATCTCGCCGCAGGAAGTCGAGGACGCGCGTCATCCGCCTCGCCCAGAAGTCGCGCGCGGTCGGGATCCACCTCGTGCTCGCGACGCAGCGGCCGTCCGTGGACGTGATCACCGGGATGATCAAGGCGAACGTGCCGAGCCGGATCGCCTTCGCGGTCTCCAGCCAGACCGACTCGCGCGTGATTCTCGACCAGGCCGGCGCCGAGAGCCTCCTCGGCCAGGGCGACATGCTCTTCAAGCCGCTCGGCACCTCGCGCCTCCAGCGCGTCCAGGGCGCGTACGTGAGCGAGGAGGAGATCGCGCTCGTCGTCGAGCAGTGCCGCGGGCAGCGCGAGCAGGAGCTCGACGAGACGCTGCTCGAGGCGCCCGAGGCCGGTCGTGGACGAGGACGGACGGCGGGGACGGCGAGTTCGATCCGGACGAGGACCCGCTGCTGGAGAGGGCGATCGAGATCGTGGTGCAGACGCAGACGGCCTCGGTCTCGCTGATCCAGCGCCGCCTGCGGGTCGGGTACACCCGCGCCGGCCGGCTGATCGACATGCTCGAGCGCCGCGGGATCATCTCGGGCTTCGAGGGCTCCAAGCCTCGCCGCGTGCTCGTCGGCGAGGCCGAGCTCGAACGAGTCCACGCCTCCTGATTCGCAACCGGCCGCCCGAGCGGGTTAGCATCACCTATCTGTCGGGCATCGGAGGAGGCTTCATGAGAGGTAAGCATTTGCTGTGGCTGCTCGTTCTCGCGCTGGCTGTCTTGCTGGCGCTGGTCGGAGCGGCTTGCGGCGGGAAAGAAAAAGAGTGCGGGCGGCGGCGGTCGGAACGACGACGAGCGAGATGAAGCACATCACCGTCGCGCTCGTGAGCGACGTCGGCCACTTCAACGACAAGTCGTTCAACCAGTCCCAGCTCGAGGGTCTGAACAAGGCGAAGGCGGATCTCAGCATCAGACGCCGTCCCGTTGCAGTCGAACTCGGCGAGCGACTACCTGCCGAACCTGACCGGAGCGATCCGGCGCCACGCCGACCTCGTCATCTCCGCCGGCTTCCTGCTCGCGCCGGCGACCGCGACCGTTGCGAAGAAGTACCCGAACACGCACTTCGCGATCACCGACTATCCGGTCGAAGCCGACCCGTTCGCGAACAAGGCGGGGAAACCCCTCTTCAAGAACGTCGAGGGCCTCACCTATGCGGCGAACGAGGGCGGCTGCCTGGTCGGCGTGCTCGCGGCCAAGATGGCGCAGAAGGACGGCAGCAAGGTGATCGGCGCGGTCGGGGGCCTCAAGATCCCGCCCGTCGACATCTGGATCGCCGGCTACCGTTTCTGCGCGCAGAAGGCGGTGCCCGGCACCAAGGTCCTGATCGACTATTCGCAGGACTTCGTCGCGTCGGACAAGTGCAAGACGCAGGCCCAGAACCTGATCTCGAGGGGCGCGAAAGTGCTCTTCCAGGTCGCCGGCCTGTGCGGGCTCGGCACGCTCAAGGCGGCCGACGACGCCGGCATCTGGGGCATCGGCGTCGACAAGGACCAGTACAACGACGCCAAGCGTGTGCTGACGAGCGGGGTCAAGCGCGTGGACGTCGGCGTCTACGACGCGGTCAAGCAGGTGCAGGACGGCAAGTTCAAGGGCGGCTCGGACCTGCTCTTCAACCTCGAGAACGACGGCATGAGCGTAGGGAAGATCAACCCCGCCGTGCCCCAGGCGTTCATCGACGAGATGAACACCTACAAGAAGCAGATCATCGACGGAACCCTGAAGGTCCCGACCGCCCTCTAGGAACGCGGGCGAGGGGCGGGCTCGAAGCCTGCCCCTCGCTCGTACAATCCTCCGGTGGAAGCCTCGCCGATCCTCGAGCTGCGCGGCATCACCAAGCGCTTCCCGGGCGTCGTCGCCAACGACAACGTCGACTTCGAGCTCGGCCGGGGCGAGGTGCACGCCCTGCTCGGCGAGAACGGCGCCGGCAAGTCGACGCTGATGAACATCCTCTACGGCCTCTACCAGCCCGACGAGGGCGAGATCAGAATCGGCGGCAAGCCCGTCGCCTTCCACTCCGCCCGGGACGCGATCGACCACGGGATCGGGATGGTCCACCAGCACTTCATGCTGATCCCCGTCATGACCGTGGCCGAGAACATCGTGCTCGCCGAGGAGCCGACGCGCGGCGGGGCTCCTCGACTTCGACGCCGCGCGGGAGCGGGTGCGCCGACCTCTCGCAGACCTTCAGCTTCGCGATCGACCCGAACGCGCGGGTCGAGCAGATCACGGTCGGGCAGCAGCAGCGCGTCGAGATCCTGAAGGCGCTCTACCGCGCGCGCCGACATCCTGATCCTCGACGAGCCCACCGCCGTCCTCACGCCGCAGGAGGCCCAGGAGCTGTTCGGAATCCTGCGGACGCTCGTGCGCGAGGGCATGTCCGTCATCTTCATCAGCCACAAGCTGAACGAGGTGCTCGAGATCGCCGACCGGATCACCGTCGTCCGCCGGGGGAAGAGGATCGACACCGTCCCGCGCGAAGGCGCGACGGAGGAGCTCCTGGCGCGGACTGATGGTCGGGCGCGAGGTGCTCCTGCGGGTCGAGCGCCCGCCCGCGACGCCCGGGGAGGTGCTGCTCGAGGTCGAGGACCTGGTGGCACTCGACAATCGCGGCCTGCCGGCGGTCAAAGGCGTCTCGTTCCAGGTGCGGGCGGGGGAGATCGTCGCCCTCGCCGGCGTGGACGGCAACGGCCAGACCGAGCTGATCGACGCGATCACCGGCCTTCAGCGGATACAGAGTGGAGTGGTCAGGGTCGGCGGGCGAGAGCTCGAGCACGCAACAGCCCGGGAGATGCTGGACGCCGGCGTCGGGCACATCCCCGAGGACCGCCAGCGCCGCGGCCTCGTGCTCGAGTTCACGATCGCCGAGAACGTCGCGCTGCACGACTACGAGAAGCCGCCCGACTCGAAGTGGGGCTGGCTCTTCCCGCAGCGGCTCGTCGAGCGGGCGCGCAGGCTGATCAAGGACTTCGACGTCCGCGGGGGCGGGCCGCAGACACGCGCCGGCGCCCTCTCCGGCGGCAATCAGCAGAAGCTCGTCGTCGCACGCGAGGTCGACCGCGACCCGCGCGTGCTGATCGCAGCGCAGCCGACGCGCGGGCTCGACGTGGGAGCGATCGAGTACCTGCACCGCCGCCTCGTCGAGGAACGGGACGAGGGCCGGGCGATCCTGCTCGTCTCGCTCGAGCTGGACGAGGTGCTCGCATTGTCGGACCGGATCCTCGTGCTCTACGAAGGCGAGATCGTGGCCGAGCACGACTCGGGCGCGACCGAGGAAGAGATCGGCCTCGAGATGCTCGGGGGCAAGCGGAAGGAGACAGCGGCGTGAGCGAGCCCGTCGCTCCCGAGAGCGCGCCCGAGCCCGAGGGCGCGGCGCCCCCGGACACCCTCGCCGCGCGCTTCGACCTGTTCCAGCGCGCCGGCGGCCTGATCGTCCCGGTGATCACCGCGCTGCTGGCGTTCGTGATCGGCGGCGTGATCCTGGCCCTGTCCGGCTACAACCCGTTCTCGACCTACTGGGACATCGCGCAGGGCGCGGGCCTGAACTGGTTCGGGCATTGGAGGCTGGGCTGGCCTCCGATCGTCACCGACACCGGCAACACGTACGCCTACAACTTCACCCAGACGCTCAACACGACGACGACGCTCATCCTCACCGGGCTCGCGGTCGCGTTCGCCTTCAGGTGCGGCCTCTTCAACATCGGCGGCCAGGGCCAGTACCTCGTCGGCCTGGTCGTCGCCAACTGGATCGGGGTGTCGATGGCGGGCCTGGCGGGCCCGGCGCACGTGCTGCTGGCGATCGTCCTCGCGACGCTCGCCGGGGCGATCTGGGCCGGGATCGCGGGCTTCCTGAAAGCGACGACGGGCGCGCACGAGGTGATCTCGACGATCATGCTGAACTGGATCGCGATCTACGTGGGCGCGTACGTCTTCGGCCAGGGAGGCCCCCTGCAGGGCTCGCAGCCGAGCGCCCCGATCTCGGGGACGATCCTCCCGAGCGCCGTGATCAAGTTCTTCTGGGGCGACCCGACGCTCGGCGGCGTCAACGTCGGGTTCTTCATCGCGCTCGCCATGCTCGTCGTCTTCTGGGTCGTCCTCAACCGGACGACGGCGGGCTACGAGGTCCGGGCCGTCGGCTTCAACCCGGACGCGGCCGCGTACGGCGGGATCAACGTCCGCAAGAACTACATCCGCGCGATGGCGATCTCGGGCGCGTTCGCCGGCCTCGCCGGCGGGATCGACATGCTCGGTACCTTTAACTCGATCGGCTTCGGCGCGCTCGACGTCTACGGCTCGTCGATCGGCTTCCTGGGGATCGCGGTCGCGCTGCTCGGCCGCAACACCGCGCTCGGCACGGGCATCGCCGCGTTCCTCTTCGGCGGCCTCCTCTACGGCACGACGCACGGCCTGAACACGAGCGCGATCCCGGCGCAGCTGACCGGGAACCTGACGCTGATCATCCAGGGGCTCATCGTCCTCTTCGTGGGTGCGGACGTCCTGATCCTGTACCTGTGGAGCGCACGCAGGAAGCTGCGGCGCGGTCCCCGGCCGCGGCCCGAACCGGAGCCGTCCGCTTGACCACCGCCGCCTACGGGCGCCTGCGGCGCTCGCTCCGGACCGAGCCCAGGAGCATCGCCGTCCTCGGTATCGCCCTGGGCGTGCTCGCGTGCTGGCTCGCGCTGCCACCGTTCACGGTGCGCACCGTCGTCTGGCCGATCCTGCTCGGCCTGCTCGCCGCCCTTGCGGGGGTGGTGGCCATCTCGCGCGGGGTCCGCAAGGTCGGTTGGGGCGCCGTCGCGGCCGGCGTGCTCGGCGCCTGCCTCGGCGCCCTCGCCCTGCAATCCGGCGCGGGCAGCCTGAACGAGGTCTTCAGCGCGTCGATCATCGCGTCGATGCTCGTCTTCGCGACACCGCTCACGTTCGGCGCGCTCGGCGGGATGTTCTCCGAGCGCAGCGGCGTCGTGAACGTCGCGCTCGAGGGGATGATGCTGACCGGAGCGTTCTTCGGCATCTACGGCGCGGACAAGACCGGCTCCTGGTTCCTGGGCCTGCTGATCGCGATGCTCGCCGGCGCGCTGATGGCGCTCGTTCACGCCTTCTTCGCGATCCACCTCCGCGCCGACCAGATCGTCGGCGGGATGGCGATCAACTTCCTGGCGCTCGGGCTCACCGGCTATCTCTTCTTCAAGCTCTACCACGGCGGCAACATCCCCTCGAACATCTCGCGGATCCCGGAAGTGAACATCCCGTGGATCGAGGACCAGCGGTTCGTCGGGCCCGCCTTCGGCAGCCTGAACCTCCTGATCTGGGTCGCGATCTTGCTCGTGCCGCTCTCGTACGTCGTCCTGTTCAAGACCGCGATCGGGCTGCGCATCCGCGCCTGCGGGGAGCACCCGCGCGCAGCCGACACCGTCGGCATCGACGTGTACGCCGTCCGCTACGCGGCCGTGATCACGTCCGGCGTGCTCGCCGCCCTCGGCGGAGCGTTCCTCTCGGTCGGCTTCGTCGGCACGTTCAACGAGAACATGACGGCCGGGCGCGGCTTCATCGCGCTCGCCGCGCTCATCTTCGGCAACTGGCGGCCGTTCGGCGCCTTCGGCGCGGCCCTGCTCTTCGGCCTCTCGACGGCGCTCGCGTTCCGACTGCCGAACGCCTATCCGTGGGCGGACACGTACGCGACGCTCTTCCAGACACTCCCGTACGTGCTGACCCTGATCGCGATCGCCGGCGTGATCGGGCGTACGATCCCGCCGGCCGCGGATGGACGCCCCTACAAGAAGCAGTAGCGGCCGCCGGAACGACGCGGCCCGGGGAGCGTTGCTGTGCGCAGTGCTCGGGATCGCGCTGCCGGTGGCGGCGTTCGCGGCCGCGCGGGAGCTCGAGCGGGTGACGCTCGTCCAGGCGACCGCGGCGACGTGCGGCTCGGCGCTGCTCGGCCTGCTGGCGCTCGTGCTCGCGCGGCGGGCCAGGCGCAACCTGGAGAGGACTCTCGGCCGTGCGGGCGGCCGCGGCGCCGTGCGAACCGGCAAGGCGCTCGGCTTTCTCGCAGTCTGCGTTGGGCTGACCGCGGCCCTCGCGCTCGGATTTTTTGAGCTTTTGAGCTACTTCGGCTGATCCCAACTACAATCGGGCACTCCCGTGTTCGAGATCGGTAACAGCCTGCGCGAGGCACGCAAGCGCCAGCAGCTCGACCTGACCGAGGTCGAGCAGGCGACGAAGATCAGGGGCCGCTACCTGCAGGCGCTCGAGGAGGAGAGCTTCGACGTCCTTCCGGCGCAGACGTACGTGAAGGGCTTCCTGCGCACGTACGCCGACTACCTCGGGCTCGACGGACAGCTCTACGTGGACGAGTTCAACTCGCGCTACTCGGTCGGGGAGGACGTCTCGCGCGAGCCCCTCGTGGCGCGCCGGGCCTCGGGGGTCCACTCGCGCCACCGCCGTCTCGAGCGGCGCGGCGTGCTCCTCGCGCTGGGCGGCATCGCCGCGGTCTGCGGGCTCGTCATCGCAGCATTCACGTTCAGCGGCGGCGGCGAGCGGCAGCGGATCCCCAACCTCGGCCCGACCACGTCCAAGACCGGGCCGACCGTCGCGCGTAAGCACAAGCGTGCAAAGCCGAAGCGCCCGGCCAAGCTGAAGTTCTTCGTCGTCGGGGTGGGAGGCAGCAGCTGGGTGGAGGTCCGCAACTACTCCTCGAGCGGCCGGACGCTGTGGTCGGGCACGGTCGAGCCGGGGCACGTCTACGGCTGGACCGCCCGCCGGCTGTGGATCAACTTCGGCAGCCCGGCCAACCTCCACGCCAGCCTCAACGGCAAGCGCGTGGCGATTCCGACGCGGGGCGGCACCGCGTTCGTCCTCGTGACGCGCAGCGGCCTCTTCCCGGCCTCAAGCACCGGTTGACGCGCCCGCGCGCGGTCGTCGTCGTCACCGGCAGCGAGCTCGTCCGGGGCGAGCGCAACGACCGCAACGGGCCGTTTCTGGCCGCGGAGCTTCTGCGGCTCGGGATCGAGCCCGTGCGGATCTCGATCGTCGGTGACGAGCCCGCCGAGCTGGAAGCGGCGCTACGGGCGGGGCTCGAGGCGGATCTCTGCGTCGTCTCCGGGGGGCTCGGCCCGACTCACGACGACCGTACGGTCGAGCTGCTCGCCAGGGCGACCGGGCTCGGGCTCGAGGTTGATCCCGGGCTGGAGACGGAGATCGAGCGCTTCTCGCGCTCGATCGCCGAGCGTTTGGGGCGGCCGTACGCCGATTTCGCCGAGGGGGTGCGCAAGCAGGCCACGCTTCCGAAGGGTGCGCTCGTCGTCGGCATCGCCGGGACCGCGCCGGCGCTCGTGCTCGAGCACGCCGGCTCGGTCGCGGTCGTCCTGCCCGGGCCGCCCTCCGAGCTTCGCCGGCTCTGGGCGCCGGCGCTCGAGTCTGCGCCGGTGCAGGCCCTTCTCGCGCGGGGGAGCGTGCCGGAGCGGCGCCTGCTGCGCTTCTACGGCGCCAGCGAGTCGACGGTGGCGAGCGCGCTTGCCGAGGCAGGCGGAGAGGGGGAGGGCGTAAGGGCGACGATCTGTGCTCACGACTTCGAGATCCATGTCGACCTGGTCGCGGAGACCGAAGCACGAGACCGGGCCGGCCGGATCGCGGCTGCGCTGCGGGAGCGGCTCTCGGAGTGGCTCTTCGCCGAGGACGGGCGGGCCGTCGAGGAGCTCGTGCTCGAGGGCTGCCGGGAGCGGGGTCTGACCCTCGGCGTGGCCGAGTCGTGCACGGGAGGTCTCTTGGCCGCGCGCCTGACGTCCGTTCCGGGGGCGAGCGACGTCTTCCGGGGCGGCCTGGTGGCCTACGCAAACGACGTGAAGGCCGCTGAGCTGGGCGTCCCGGAGGAGCTGCTCGCGGAGCACGGCGCGGTGTCCGCGGAGGTCGCGGCGGCGATGGCGTCGGGCGCGCAGGAACGGCTCGGCGCCGACGTGGCGGTCGCGGTGACGGGCGTGGCCGGACCGGGGGGCGGGACGCCGGAGAAGCCGGTCGGTCTCGTCCACCTCCACGCCGAGAGCCCCGCTGGGAGCCTCGCGCTCGAGCTCGTCCTGCCCGGGGGCCGGGCGGCCGTCAGGAGCCGGGCCACGGCTGCGGCGCTTCACCTGGTGCGCACGCTGTTGGCACAGAATCGTCACAGAGACCCGTGAGCGGCGCTGCTAGCGTCGAGGGCCGTGAACGGATTCGTCTCTTTTGCGCGCTGCGTCTCCCTGCGGAGACGATCGAGGCCCTGGCCGCCTGGCAGGTGGAGGCCCTTGCGGGCGCGTCCGGAGTCCGGATCGTCGCGCCTGCACATCTGCACGTCACGCTTGCCTTCCTGGGCCACCGGCCGCGCGAGGAGGTCGAGGGGATTCTCGAGGCCCTGCGCGGCGCCGCCGCCGAAGCGGAGCGGCCCGATCTCTCCGTGCGGGCATACCGCGAGACCCGCAGCGTGGGCATGCTCGCACTCGACGACGCGGGCGGTCACGCGCAGGCGCTCGCGCGAGACCTGCACGGACGGCTCGAGGCTCTGGGGGTCTACGAGCCGGAGCGGCGAAAGTGGCTGCCGCACGTGACCGTCACCCGCTTCCGGGAACGCCCGCGGCTCCAGGCTCCGCTGCCGGGGCCGGGGCCGTTCAGTCCGTCCGATGCCGCTCTCTATCATTCGGTGCTGCGGTCCGGCGGAGCGCAGTACGAGGTCATGGAATCAGTCGCCCTAGGAGGTAGATGACGTTGGATCGCGAGCAAGCTCTCGACACCGCGCTCGGCCAGATCGAGCGGCAGTTCGGCAAAGGCTCGGTGATGCGCATGAACGACCAGGCCCAGGTCGCGATCGGAGCGGTCTCGACGGGCTCGCTCTCGCTCGATCTCGCGCTCGGGATCGGCGGGCTTCCGCGCGGACGGATCGTCGAGGTCTTCGGCCCGGAGTCCTCGGGCAAGACGACGCTCGTCTACCACGTGATCGCCGAGGCCCAGCGGCGAGGCGGCATCTGCGCCTTCATCGACGCGGAGCACGCGATGGACCCCGCCTACGCGAAGCGGATCGGCGTCAACATCGACGATCTGCTCGTCTCTCAGCCCGACACGGGCGAGCAGGGGCTCGAGATCGCGGAGCTGCTCGTGCGCTCGGGCGCGCTGGACGTCGTCGCCGTCGACTCGGTCGCGGCACTCACGCCCAAGGCCGAGATCGAGGGCGAGATGGGCGACTCCCACGTCGGGCTGCAGGCGCGGCTGATGAGCCAGGCGCTGCGGAAGCTCGCCGGAACGCTCAACCGCACCGACACGATCTGCCTCTTCACCAACCAGCTGCGCGAGAAGATCGGCGTCATGTTCGGCAACCCCGAGACCACTCCGGGCGGCCGCGCGCTGAAGTTCTACTCCTCGGTCCGGCTCGACATCCGCCGCATCGAGACGCTCAAGGACGGCGTCGAGGCCTTCGGCAACCGCGTCCGCGTGAAGGTGGTCAAGAACAAGGTCGCGCCGCCGTTCAAGCAGGCCGAGTTCGACATCATCTACGGCACCGGGATCTCCTGGGAGGGCACGGTCCTGGACGCCGCGCTCGAGCGGAAGGTCGTGCAGAAGTCTGGCTCGTACTTCAGCTTCGAGGACGAACGCCTCGGCCAGGGACGCCAGAACGCCACCGCGTTCCTGGGGGAGCACCCGGATGTCTCGCAGCAGATCCTGGCGCGGATCCAGGCGCTTGCGGGGCCGGACCAGGTCGTTTCGGCCAGGCTCCTGCCCGAGCTCGAAGCAGGCGCGAAGCAAGAGACCCAGGTCGAGGAAGACGCCAAGCCCGGCGGCGGCAAGGCGCGAGCGTCCGCCGAAAAGGTGGGCTCGAGGGCTTAGATGGCGGCACGGCCGGAGCGGGCGCCGGCCCTCGACCTCGCCGCCCGGGCGCTGGCGAGGCGCGACTTTACGGAGAGCGGCCTGCGCGACCGCCTGGCGCGCGCCGGCGTGGAGCCCGCCGAGCTGGAGGAGGCGCTGGCGAGCCTGCGTGAGATCGGGCTCCTGGACGACGAGCGCTTCGCCGAGCGCCGGGCGCAGGCACTGGCCGAGCGCGGCAAGGGCGATGCCGCGATTCGCTTCGACCTGGAACGCCAGGGCGTCGGCGCGGAACTCGTCGCGGCAGTTCTGGCCGCGCTCGAGCCGGAGCACGAGCGGGCAGAACGGCTCGTAGCGCGGCACGGTCCAGGCCCGAAGACCGCACGTCTCCTGGCCGGTCGCGGCTTCGCTGCCGAGGCCGTCGAGCGGGCCGCGAGCGCATCCTTTGCGCGGGAGCTGTGAGCAACGCTAGGATAGAACCTGCTCCATTCGACATTTTGCCTGCATCTCACGTGTTTCCGAATCGGATCCCCTGACAGAGAGAAATCGATCATCAATCCCAGGAGCGCACAGGAGGCGAAGAGAGAGCGGCGGTGACGTGACCCGCCTCGTGAGGCGCGCGCCTGCCTCGCAATAGCCCCACCCGATTCGAGCATGTCCGCTGCAGCGGTGCCGGATGAGCACCGCGCTTCGGCGCGGACAACCGAGCCCAGCCGGGCACTGACCCGGCACGAAGCAGGGAGCACGAATGCTCGTCGTCATCGGGATAGCGATTGGTCTGGTAGCAGGAATCGGCCTGGCCCTCCTGTCGCTCTATGCCTTCACGGGCTCCCGGCTGGCGGCCGCGCGCCGCACCCGGCAGCTGCTTGTCACCGAGGCGCGGAGAGAGGCCGACGCGCTCCGGCGTGAGGCGCAGATCGAAGCGCGGGAGGAAGCCGTCCGTCTGCGCGCCGACATCGAGCGGGAGGTCACCGGGCGCCGGTCGGACATGCTCAAGATCGAGGAGCGCGTGCTCGCAAAGGAAGAGGAGATCGACCGTAAGCTCACGGAGCTCTCTCGCCGCGAGCAGGGCATCGCCGACCGGGAGTCCCACACGAAAGAGCTGCAGGAAGAGCTCAAGGCGGCCCGCGAGTCGGAGACCACCGAGCTCGAGCGGATCTCCGGAATGACCGTCAACGAGGCGAAGGCGCACCTACTCGAGCGATCGGAGGAGCTGATCCGGCACGAGCTCGCCCGCTTCGTCCGCCAGGCCGAGGAGGAGGCGCGGGGAGAGGCCAAGCGGCGGGCGCGAAACCTGGTCGCCGACGCACTCCAGCGTGTCGCCGCCAATCACGCCTCCGAGACGACGGTCTCGCTGATCGAGCTGCCCTCGGACGACATGAAAGGCCGGATCATCGGCCGTGAGGGGCGCAACATCCGCGCCCTCGAGCATCTCACCGGGGTGGACGTGATCATCGACGACACCCCTCAGGCGGTCGTGCTCTCGTCCTTCGACGGGATCCGCCGCGAGGTGGCGAAGCTGACGCTGACGAAGCTGATCGAAGACGGCCGCATCCACCCGGCCCGGATCGAGGAGATGTACTACCAGTCGAAGGCGGAGATCGAGGAGCACATCCGCCAGGCCGGCGAGCAGGCCGTCTTCGAGGCCAACTGCGGGGACATCCACGAGGAGCTGATCAAGATCCTCGGCCGCCTGCGCTTCCGCACGAGTTACGGGCAGAACGTCCTCAAGCACACGCTCGAGGTCGTGCATCTGGCGGGGATCATGGCCGCAGAGCTCGAGGCGAGCGTCAAGACCGCGCGGCGGGCAGCTCTCCTGCACGACATCGGCAAGGCGCTGACGCACGAGATGGAGGGCTCGCATGCGATCCTCTCCGCCCAGTACGCGCGCCGATACGGCGAGTCTCCCGCTGTCGTGCACGCGATCGAGGCGCACCACTACGAAGTCGAGCCCCAGACGGTCGAGGCCGTGCTCCTGATCGCGGCGGACGCGATCTCCGCCTCGCGCCCGGGCGCCCGCGGCGAGAGCCTGGAGCAGTACATCAAGCGGCTCGAGGCGCTCGAGGAGGTCGCCTCCCGCCACGAAGGCGTCGAGAAGGTCTACGCGCTCCAGGCCGGCCGCGAGATCCGCGTGCTCGTGAAGCCGAAGGAGATCGACGACGACGCCGCCGTGCTGCTCTCCCACGAGATCGCCCGCGAGGTCGAGGACCAGCTCGAGTACCCGGGCCAGATCAAGGTCACCGTCATCCGCGAGTCGCGCGCCGTCGATTTCGCCAAGTAGCCGCGGCTACGATTGAGCCGCTGATGCGCCGCTACCACGTCACGACCTTCGGCTGCCAGATGAACGCCCACGACTCGGAGCGGATCAAGGGCCTGCTCGAGGAGCTCGGCCTGGGCGAGGCCCCCACCCAGGACGAGGCCGACGTGCTCGTCTTCAACACCTGCACGATCCGTGAAAAGCCGGACACGCGGCTCGCGGCTCACCTGGGGAACGCGCGTGTCTTGAAGGAGCGCGACCCGGAGCGAGTCGTCGCCGTCGGGGGCTGCTACGCGGAGGCGCAACGCGACCGGATCTTCCAGACGTATCCCTTCGTCGACGTCGCGTTCGGGCCCGGCTCGATCGCGCACCTCGGCGACTGGCTCGGGGCGGGAGGCGAGGGCGTGGCCCGCGGCGCCTTCGGGACGGCTGACGAACGGGCCTTCGCGGGCCGCCTCCCGATGCACCGCGAGCGGCGCTTCCAGGCCTGGGTGCAGATCTCGATGGGCTGCAACTCGGTCTGCTCGTACTGCATCGTCCCGGCGGTCCGGGGCGGGGAGGTCTCCGACGTCCGGGCGAGATTCTCGCCGAGGTCGAGCGCCTTGCCCGCGAGGGCGTGCGCGAGGTGACCCTGCTCGGCCAGAACGTGAACTCGTACGGACGCGACCTCGGCAGTGACTTCGCCGAGCTGCTCCGCGCCTGCGACGCGATCGACGGGATCGAGCGCCTGCGCTTCACGAGCCCGCATCCGAAGGACTTCCGCGCACCGGTGATCGCCGCGATGGCCGAGTGTCCGGCGGTCTGCGAGCACGCGCACCTGCCGCTCCAGTCGGGCTCCACGCGCGTGCTCAAGGCGATGCGCCGGACGTACTCACGCGAGCGCTACCTCCGTCTGGTCGACGAGCTTCGGGCTGCGATCCCGGACCTCGCGCTCACCACCGACCTGATCGTCGGCTTCCCCGGGGAGAGCGAGGCCGAGTTCGAGGAGACGGTCACCGCTGTCGAGGAGGTCGCCTACGACGGAGCGTTCACGTTCGTGTACTCCCCGAGGCAGGGAACGGAGGCCGCGTCGCTGCCGGGCCAGGTGCCCGAGGAGGTCAAGCGCGAGCGGATCGAGCGGCTCGTCGAAACGGTGCAGAGGGTCGCCGAGGCACGAAATCGCGAGCGGGTGGGAGATGTCGAAGAGGTCCTCGTCGAGGGAGCCAGCCGCACCGACGCTGAGCTCCTCCGCGGCCGTACGCGGCGAAACACCACGGTTGTCTTCGCGGGGTCGGCGGCCCCGGGAGAGCTCGTGGACGTGAGGATCGAAGGCGCGACCTCGACGACGCTCCGAGGCGTCGAGCCGGCGGCAGTTGCGGCGTAGTCGCGACCTCCTCTGGGACGGCTGCCTCAACGTCCGCGACCTGGGCGGCCATCCGACGCGCGACGGCGGCGAAACACGCTTTGGCTCCGTCGTTCGCTCCGACAGCGTCAGCCAGCTGACCGCGGCGGGGTGGGCCGCGCTCGTCGAGCACGGCGTCCGCACGGTGATCGACCTCCGGGGCGGCCACGAGCGCGAGGACGACCCGCCGGGCGAGCTTCCGGTCGAGGTCGTCCACGTGCCGTTCATGGAGGCGAGCGACCGTGAGTGGGAGGAGATCGCCGCGCAGATCGAGTCGGCGGCGGCCGCGGCGCCGGACGTCGCGACCTCGACGCGCGAGGTCTACCTGATCATGCTCGAGCACTTCAGGGACAACGTGGCTGCGTCGGTGAGGGCGGTCGCGCAGGCGCCGGAGGGCGGGGTCGTCATCCACTGCGTCGGCGGGAAGGACCGGACGGGACTGCTGACCGCGTTCCTGCTCCAGCTCGCCGGCGTCCCGGAGGAGGAGATCGCCGCCGATTACGCCCTCAGCGAGGAGCGGCTGCGCCCGCGGCACGAAGGCTGGTTCGCGGCGGCGACCTCGGAGGAGGAGCTCGAGCGCCTGCGCCGGATCGCCCAGACTCCGGCCGAGTCGATGCTCGGCGTCTTCGAGGAGCTCGAGCGGCGCCACGGCGGCGTCGAGAGCTACCTCCGCTCCGCCGGCGTGACCGACGACGAGCTCGCGCGGGTCAAGGCGAGGCTCCTTGGCTAGCCGCGCCCTTCCGTGGGAAGGGTGCTGCAACATTCGCGATCTCGGCGGGCTTCCGACCGAGGACGGAGGCAAGACCCGCTACCGCGTGGTCGTGCGAGCCGACGACGTCTCGCTCCTCTCCGAGGACGGCTGGAGCGCGCTCGAGGAGTACGGGATCAGCCGGATCGTCGATCTCCGCCACGAGGACCCGCCCTATGACGCTCCCGTCGAGCTCGTGCGGGTGCCACTGCTCGACGACCCGGGCATCCGCGAAGTCGACGAGCTGCTGCTCGCCGTCGACGACGTGGTCGAGTGGCGGACGCGCAACTACCTTTTCTTCCTGGAGCGCTTCGCGCCGGCGTTCGCCGCGGCCGTGGACGCGGTCGGCGCTCCGCTAGACGGCACCGTCCTCGTCCACTGCGCCGGAGGCGTCGACCGCACCGGGCTGATCGCAGCGTTCCTGCTGCGCATCGCCGGCGTCGACGCGGACACGATCGCCGAGGACTACGCCCTGAGCGAGGCGAGCTGGGCCCCGACCGTCGACGCCTGGATCGCCGCAGCGCCCGACGAGACCGAGCGGCGCAAGCGGCGCATCCTCTCGGTCATGCCGGCGGCGGCGATGCGGAACGTTCTGCTCGAGCTCGAGCGGCGGCACGGCAGCATCGAGGAGTTCCTGCTCGGCGCCGGCGTCGATACCGCGCGGCTCGAGCGTCTCCGCGGGCGCCTGCGGGGATGAACGTGATCGCGATCTTCGGGCCGACGGCCTCGGGCAAGAGCGCGGTCGCCGAGGAGATCGCGCGCCGCATTCCGGCCGAGCTTGTCTCCGCGGACGCGATGCAGGTCTACCGCGGCCTGCCGGTCCTGACGAACCAGTCCGACCACCCGACGCGGCTCGTCGGCATCTGGGACCTCGATCACGAGGCGTCGCTCGGCGAGTACCAGGAGCTGGCGCATGCTGCGATCGACGAGATCCTCGCCGCCGGGAAGGCGCCGGTCGTGGTCGGCGGTACGGGTCTCTACCTTCGCGCCGCGCTCGCGGAGCTCGAGCTGCCGCCGGCGCCTCCCCCTGAGACCCGGGAGCGGCTCGAGCGGCTCTACGACCGCGTCGGGGGGGCGCGTGCACATGAGCTCCTCGCAGAACGCGACCCCGGCGCGGCTGCGGCAGTGCACCCGAACGACCGCCGCCGCGTGGTCAGGGCCCTCCAGCTCTCCGAGGCGGGAACGTCGCTACGACCCTCCGAGGACCGGCTCTGGGCCGGCGAGCCGCGCCGGCCGACGCTGATCGTCGGGCTCGAGCTCCCGCGCGAGGAGCTGCGCCGTCGGATCGCCGAGCGCGCTCGGGCGATGTTCGAGCGTGGGGTGGAGGAGGAGGTGCGGCAAGCGCTCGCTCGAGGCGTCCTTTCGGCGACGGCGCAGCATGTCCACGGCCTGCGCGAGGTCGCCGGGCTGCCGCGCGAGGAGGCGATCGAGGCCCTGACCGTGCGGACGGGCCGGTATGCCGTCTACCAGCTCAGATGGATGCGCCGGATTCCGGGCGTTGTTAGCCTCTCCGCCGACCGCCCCCCGGGCGAGCTTGCGGATGCGATTCTCGAAATGGCACGGTCTCGGGAACGACTACCTGCTCGTGGAGCGGGCGGACCTGGACGTTCCGCTGACGCCTGAGCGCGTGCAAAAGATCTGCGACTACCACTTCGGGGTGGGCTCCGATGGGATCCTCGAGGTCGTCTCCGCTGAGGCTGCGACGGCGGAGGTCGTGATCTGGAACCCGGACGGCTCGACCGCGGAGCTCTCCGGCAACGGCACGCGAATCGCTGCCCGCTGGCTGGCGCGCCGGGCGGGTGAGGATTCCGTGCGGATCCGCGTTGGCCCGCGCGACGTCACCGCGCGGCTGCGAGGCCACGAGGTCGAGCTCGACGTGGGGGAGGTCACCGTCGGCGAACCGGAGACGCTCGACGTCGGCGAAGAGATCGAGCTCACGCCGGTCTCGGTCGGCAACCCGCACGCCGTGATCCGGCGCGAGCCGGAGCGCGAGGACCTGCTGCGGCTCGGCCCACTCGTCGAGAACCACGAGCGCTTTCCGGAGCGCACGAACGTCCAGCTCGTACGGGTCGACGGGCCTCACGAGCTCACGGTCGGAGTCTGGGAGCGCGGGGCGGGGGAGACGCTCTCGTCCGGAACGAGCTCCGTCGCCGCCTCCGCGGCCGCCGTCGCCCGCGGCTGGTGCGAGAGCCCGGTCACCGTCCACCTCGCGGGCGGCGATCTGACGGTCGAGCTCGCCGACGGCAAGGCGACGCTGACCGGCCCCGCCGAGGAGATCTGCCTCGTGGAGCTCTCGGAGGAGTTCGCGCTATGAGGTTCGCGCAGCGTCTGGCCGCCGTGCCGCCGTACCTGTTCGCAGAGCTCGAGCGGAAGATCGCCGCGAAGCGGCGCGAGGGCATCGACGTGATCAGCCTCGGGATCGGCGACCCGGACCTGCCGACCCCTGAGCCGGTCGTCGACGCGCTCGCGGAGGCCGCCCGCGATCCGGCGACCCACCAGTACCCGACGAACCACGGCTCGGACGAGTTCCGCGAGACCGTGGCCGCTTTCTATCGCGACCGCTTCGGAGTCGAGCTCGACCCCGGCTCGGAGATCGTCCCGGCGCTCGGCGGCAAGGAGGCGGTCGCCCACGTCTGCCTGGCGCTCCTCGACCCGGGAGACGTCTGCCTCTCGCCCGATCCCGGCTACCCGCCCTACACCTCCGGGCCGGTCTTCGCCGGCGCCGAGGTGCACTACCTGCCGCTGGAGGAGGCGAACGGCTTCCTGCCCGACCTCGAATCGGTCCCGAACGAGGTCGCCGCGCGCGCGAACCTGCTCTTCCTCAACTACCCGAACAACCCGACGGGCGCGGTCGTCGCGCCGGGCTACTTCGAGCGCGCGATCGAGTTCGCCCGCGCCCACGACCTGGTCGTCGTCCACGACAACGCGTACTCCGAGATCTGCTTCGACGGGTACCGCGCCCCGAGCTTCCTCGAGACCGAGGGCGCGAAGGAGGTCGGGATCGAGATCTTCTCGCTCTCGAAGGGCTGGAACATGACCGGCTGGCGCTCGGGCCTGGTCGCCGGGAACGCCGAGGTGGTCGAGAGCTACCGCCACCTGAAGACGAACCTCGACTCCGGCATGTTCGAAGCGGTGCAGCAGGCGACGGCTGCGGCGCTGACCGAGGCGCGCGACTTTCCGCGCGAGATGTCCGAGGTCTACCGCCGCCGCCGCGACCTCGTGGCCGAGGCGCTCACCGCGATCGGCCTGCACGTCGAGCCGCCTCGCGCCACGCCGTACTTCTGGGTGCGCGTCCCGGAGGGGCATACCTCCGCTTCGTTCGTCGAGCTCGTCCTGGAGCGCTCGGCGGTCGTCGTTTCGCCCGGCCCGGCGTACGGGCCGAGCGGCGAGGGCTACTTCCGGATCTCGCTGACGGTTCCCGACGAGCAGCTTGCCGAGGCCGTGCGGCGTCTAGAAACCTCGCTTCGAGCGGGCATAATCCAGGCGTGACGGCACATCAGCCCGACCCGGCGCCGGGCGCCGAGCCCGAGCGCGGGTTCGTCCTGGCCGTCCTTGGCCAGGGGGTTTCTGCGGACGACGAGCTGGCGGAGCTCGAGGAGCTCGCCCGGACGGCCGGAGTCGAGCCCAAGACCACCCTCGTTCAGCACCGGGCGCGCCCCGATCCGCGCACGTACGTCGGCAAGGGCAAGCTCGCCGAGCTGAAGGCCGCCTACCCGGAGTCCGGCGCCGAGGTCCTGATCGTCGACGACGAGCTCAGCCCCGTGCAGCAGCGGGCGCTCGAGAATGCACTGGAAGCCCGCGTCGTCGACCGGACGCAGCTGATCCTCGACATCTTCGCCCAGCACGCCGTCAGCGCCGAGGGCAAGCTCCAGGTCGAGCTGGCGCAGCTCGAGTACAACCTGCCGCGCATGCGAGGCCTCTGGCAGCACCTCGAGCGCCTCGGCGGCGGCGTCGGCACGCGCGGGCCGGGGGAGACGCAGCTCGAGACCGACCGGCGGCTGGCGCGGCGTCGTACCTCGCTCCTGCGCCGGCGACTGAAGGAGCTGGGGCAGCAGCGCGCCACGCGCCGGAAGTCGCGGCGCCGCTCCGAGACGCCGACGATCGCGCTCGCGGGCTACACCAACGTCGGCAAGTCGACGCTCCTGAACGCGCTCACGGGCGCCGGCGTCTCCGTCGACGACCGCCTCTTCGAGACCCTCGACCCGACCACGCGCGGCTTCGAGGTGGACGGGCGCCGCTACCTCGTCACCGACACGGTCGGGTTCATCCGCCGCCTGCCCCACCAGCTCGTCGAGGGCTTCGCGGCGACGCTGGAGGAGACGCTCGTGGCCGATCTCGTGCTCCACGTCGCGGACGCCTCGGCCCCGGACGAGAGGCTCGACGAGATGCTCGACGCCGTCGACGCCGTGCTCGGGGAGATCGGCGCGGCAGAGCTACCGCTCGAGCTCGTCCTGAACAAGGTCGACACCGCCGACCCGCTACGCCGGCAGCGGCTCGCCAATCGCTTCCCGGACGCCGTCCAAGTCTCCGCACGGACCGGGGAGGGGCTGGACGAGCTCCGGCGCCGCGTTGCCGAGCGGTTCGCCGACCAGTTCGAGGCGGTGCGCCTGCTGATCCCCTACGAAGAAGGCGCCCGGCTGGCCGAGCTGTACGAGCTCGGCGCACCCGTGGACGAGCGCGCCGACCGGGAAGAGGGCGTCTTCATCCGCGCACGCCTCCCTCGCCGGGAGGTGGTGCGGTTCGCCCCCTACCTGATACTCGAGCCGCGGGAGACCGCGCGCTCGCGTGCATGATCGAGCTACCCGTCCAGCGCCTCCACGAAGACGCCGTCCTGCCCGAGCGTGCGTATGCGGGCGACGCCGGGCTCGATCTCGCAGCCGCCGAGCACGTGACCCTCGGGCCGGGCGAGCGCGCGACCGTGCGCACCGGTCTCGCCGTCGCGATTCCGGAAGGCCACGCGGGGCTCGTGCAACCGCGCTCGGGACTTGCCTCGCAGCACGGGATCACGATCGTGAACAGCCCCGGCCTCGTCGACTCCGGCTACCGCGGGGAGGTCATGGTCGTGCTGCTCAACACCGACCGGACGCACGCGTTCGAGGTCGAGCCGGGGATGCGCATCGCTCAGCTCGTGATCGTGGCGCTGCCGGAGCTCGCCCTGCGCGAGGTGAGCGACCTGCCACCGAGCGTGCGCGGCGAGCGCGGGCACGGCTCGTCGGGATCGTGAGCGAGCCCCGGATCCGCGTCTCGGCGCTCCTGCGCTGGCGTGGAAGCATCCTGCTGTGCAGGCACGAGAAGGAGGGGCAGCGCGAGCACTGGCTGCCTCCCGGCGGAGGTGTCAACTGGGGGGAGAGCCTCGTGGACGCGCTCTACCGCGAGCTCGCCGAGGAGCTCGGGATCGACCACGAGCCTCCCGTCGAGGGCCCGGTGGCGATCGTGGACTCGATCTCGCCCGGGCGCAGCTTCGCCGCCAAGCACGTCGTCCACATCATCTTCGCGGGCGACCTCAGCGGGCGGTCGCTCGAGATGGTGACCTCCCGCGACGCGGCTGTCCGCGGCCACCGCCTGTTCACCCCGGACGAGCTCGACGAGGTCAGCCTGCACCCGCCGATCCAGCGCTTCCTCCAGCGCTGGACGCCGGGCGATCCTGCCGTCTACCTCGGCGCCCTCTGGGCTAAATAACCCTCGCAAGTCCGGCCCGCTTCGCGGGCCATGACGACTTGCGAGGGAGGGAAAGCTCACTGACGTCCAGTGTCGGTGAGCCGCAGCCGCGCATGTCGGCTGCGGCGGCAACGCGACTACAACCTTCAGAGGTCACCTTCGACACCGGCGACGAGCGGAAGTCTGTTACGAAGTCAGTACCGGCCGCCGCGGGCATAGGCGCGGGAGGCTGCCACTGCGTGGGCTTCGTTCTCGAGTTCGTCTGCGAGAGGCTCGAAGATTGGTCCCTGGCCGGTGCGGTGGGCGATCGCCTGCGCCAGGAGCCAGTCGGCGAGCCACGGGTTGCGGGGGAGGAGGGGGCCGTGGAGGTACGTTCCGACGGCCCGTCCCGCGCGGCAGCCCTCGTGGCCGCTCTCGCCGTCGTTCCCGAAGCCGGCGAGCACGCGGCCGAGCGGTTCGGCGCCTTCTTCCAGGTATGTGCGGCCGGCGTGGTTCTCGAAGCCCGCGAGCGTCTGCGGCTCTCCGGGCTCGAGCTCGCACTCCAGCAGCACGTCCCCGATCATCCGGCGGTCTCCGGCGACCGTGTGCAGCGGAAAGAGGCCGACTCCCGGCAGCTCGTCTCCGCTCTGGTCGCGGTAGAAGCGGCCCATGAGCTGGTAGCCGCCGCAGACCGCGAGCAGAGCAGCGCCGCCGCCGACCGCGGCCCGGAGCGCCCTCTCCAAGCGCGGCCAGAGCCGGTGCGATCAGCTCCTGCTCGCGGTCCTGGCCCCCGCCGATGTAGTAGAGGTCATGCTCTCCGGCACGGATCTCGCCGCCGGCGCCGAGCGCGCGCACCTCGAGCGCGTGCCCGCGCCACGCCGCTCGCCGGGCCAGGACAGCGATGTTGCCCCGGTCGGCGTAGATGTTGAGGTAGTCGGGGAACAGGTGCCCGACGACGATTCTCAAGCGGCCTCCTCCCAGTAGGGACGGGCGAAGCCGCGACGCGAGACCAGGTCGCGGAGCGCGAGCATCGCCGTGTAGGTCGGGAGCGCCACGAGCTCCGCCCGGGAGGAGTCAATTCCAGGGCGCGGTCGAGCCCCTCGTCCAGCGCGGGCAGGAACCTCGATCGCCTCCTCCGGCAGCCCCGCGTACTTGAAGCGCAGCGCCAACTCCGCCGCCCGCGCGCCGGTGGCGACCAGCCTCTCCAGTCCGCCGAGCAGCGGCTCGAAGTCGACATCCCAGATCCAGGAGACGTCGCGGCCGTCGGCGATCTCGTCGTTGAGCGCGACCAGCGCGTCCGCGGCGCGCCCGGCGGCGACGAGCGTACGGACGACCTCGTTCGCGCCGGCCGGGTTCTTGATCAGCAGGACCAGCAGGCCCGGTCGCCGAGCGCGATCCGCTCGAAGCGCCCGAAGGCGGCTGAAGAGCCCTGCAAACCCGCCACGATCTCGTCAGGCCCGGCTCCGAGAGCACGCGCGAGCGAGGCCGCGGCAAGCGCGTTGTAGACGTTGTAGAGGCCCGGCAGCGGCCAGCGAGACGGGCCGGCCTCCCTCGGCATGACAAGCTCGAACGAGACCGTCTCGAGCCCGTTCAGCTCGATCGCGCGGGCGACGACGTCGAGCGGCGGACGCGCATGCCCGCAGTTCCGGCAGCGGTAGTCGCCGAGATGGCCGATGTAGACGGCTGCGTAGGCATACGGCGTGCCGCAGCGCACGCAGCATTCGAGTCGGCCGCGTGCTGGAGCTCCGGGGCGGAGTGGCGTGGATCGTCGACGCCGAAGACGGTTCGCCGTCCGTGGTCGATTCCCAGATGGCCGATCTGCGGGTCGTCTCCGTTGACGACCAGCGCGGACCCGGGCGCGAGCTCCGAGGCGGCTGCCCGCCAGCGCCCGGCGAGCAGCTCGAGCTCGCCGTACCGGTCGAGCTGGTCCCGGAACAGGTTCCCGAGGCAGAGCGCCCTGGGCCTTAGCCGCCTCGAGACCTCCGGCAGGGCGGCCTCGTCCACTTCGAACAGGCCCAGCTCGGCATCCGGCGCGGCGAGGAGGGCAGAGGCAACTCCCGACACGAGGTTCGCGCCGGCACGGTTGTGCGCGAGCCGCAGCGACGGCGCCAGGATCTTCGCGGCCATCGCCGAGGAGGTTGTCTTCCCGTTGGTCGCCGAGACGAGCGCCGAGCCCTGCGGCAGCCGCGCGGCGAGGCGGTCGACCGCACCTGGATCGAGCTTCGAGAGCAGCTTGCCGGGAACCGTCGTACCGCCGCCCGCGCCCGCCAGGCGCGAGAGCCCGGCCGCCGCCCGGGCGAGCAGGATCTCGGCTGAGAGCGGCACGTGGAGAGCCATCTCCGCGCACGCTACCGCGCCCGGCAGATTCCGTCCCTCGTTCGAGGGATTCTGCGAGCCGTCTCACCCTCTTGGGTGATGAGAGCGGGTGCCGCCCCCGCATACGTTGCGCTCGGTTCTTACGAACGCCCGGCCGCCCCCGGCGCTTCACGAGACATAAATGCGGCCCGCGCCAACGGCGCGGAAAGGAGAACGAGCGGTGGGTGTCAACAGCGGCAAGCGGGCGGACGGACAGCGGTCGAACGCACTCTGGGGGACGGGCAACCGCGGTGGCGGGACTCGCGCCAACGCGCTCTGGGGCAAGGGCGGGCGAGGCTTGGTAGTCGCGCTCGTGGCGATGTTCGCGACCGGCGTTCCAATGGCTGCGAGCTCGACCGGGAGCAGCAAGCCGGGTACACGGGTCTCCGCAGCGTCCCATGGGAACGCCAGGAACTGGCTGCGCACGTCGAAGACGTACGTATCGCCGGTGCTCGCGCGTCACGCCCGTCACCATCCGTTCTCGACGCTGCGCGTGATCGTCCAGGCGGACTCCAGCTTCGTGATGACCCACCAGGTCGCGAAGGTCTTCCGTCAGGCGGGCGTGCCCAACGTCAAGGCCCTGAAGCTGATCGACGCGGCCGCGGTGACCATCCCGGCGGGCCGGCTCGGCGACCTCGCCGCGATCAAGGGCCTGACCGTGACCCCGGACGCGCCGGTCAAGATGAGCGCCTACACCTCGAAGCAGCTCTGGCCGTACGCGACCGGTCTCGCGCACGCCTGGGCCGGTCACGATGCGCCGACCGCGGCCGCAGCGCCGGCAATCGCGGTCGTCGATTCCGGCGTCCAGGCCAATAGGGCCGACTTCGGCAACGGCGCCGGCGTGCTGGCCAGCGTGAACCTCTCGACGCTTCCGAACACCGAGCCCGGCGCGACCGATGGGCGCGGCCACGGCACTTTCGTGGCGGGCATCGCCACGGGAAAGGCACGCGACTACGCAGGCGCCCTCCCGCAGTCGAAGGTCGTCTCGGTCAAGGTGATGAACAACGACGGCGTCGCGCGAACGAGCGACGTGATCGCCGGCTGCCAGTGGATTCTGGCGCACAAGGCTCAATACAACATCCGCGTCGCGAACTTCTCGCTCCACTCGAGCACGCCGGCGAGCTTCCTCAACGACCCGCTCGACAAGGCGGTCGAGAAGCTCTGGCTCGGCGGCGTCGTGGTGGTGGCGGCGGCCGGCAACTACGCCCACGACGGCGTAGAGAGCGGCGTGTCCTATGCGCCCGGAAACGACCCCTTCGTGATCACCGTCGGCGCAGTGGACCTCAACGGCACGAGCAACGTCAGGGACGACTTCAACGCCCCGTGGTCCGCGTACGGGTACACGCTCGACGGCTTCTCGAAGCCGGACATCTCCGCGGCCGGCCGCTACATGGTCGGCCCGGTCCCGATGACCTCGACACTCGCGATCAGCGGGCGAGCAGCATCGTCGCGCCCGGCTACATCCAGCTCTCGGGCACCTCGTTCTCGGCGCCCATGGTCGCCGGCGCGGCAGCGCAGATCCTGGCCCGGCATCCGAGCTTCACGCCGGATCAGGTGAAGGGCGCTCTGATGGTCTCGGCCAGGCCGTTGCCCGCGGCTGCGCCGCGCTCGGCCGGTGTCGGCGAGCTGCACATGGACAGGTCGGCATTCGTCGCGAGCCCGCCGAATCCGAACGCGGGGCTCGACCAGTTCGTCCAGACCGACCCGCAGAGCGGCGTGCCGGCTTTCGACGCGGTGAGCTGGTTCGACGCCGCCCATGCGAGCGTGTCGTGGAACTCGGTCTCGTGGAACTCGGTTTCCTGGAGCGACGCTGCCTTCAGTGCGGTCTCCTGGGGCGACGTCTCCTGGAGCTCCGTGTCGTGGGCGACCGTCTCCTGGAGCTCGTCCTCGTGGAATGACGTCTCGTGGAGCGACGTCTCCTGGAGCGACACGACCTTCGAGGACGACGCCGAGGCCGATGCGAACAGCAGCCAGGGTTACGCCCTGACGCCCGCCCAGCTCGCCGTGATCATGGGCGAGCCGGATCTGGCACCCGATCCGACCAGCATCCCCGACGGTCTCTGAGACGGTGAAGGAGGAAAATAGTCTCCAAGGGGCCGGCCGAGAGCCGGCCTCAGTCCCTCGCCGGAGAGATGTTCACGCCGTCTTCCAAACGGTGGGCGAGTGAGCGCGTACTCCACTCCGCTCGAGCACGAGGGGGTCGGCCCCGCGGCGCCCGGGGCCTCGAAGCTCGCTCCGAAGGCGGCCGCGTATTTCTCTCTCGTCGCCCTTGCGACGCTCGTGGCGGCGGTGGCCCCGCTCAGCCATCTGAGCTCGGCGACGCCTTCACTGACGACGTTCGTGATCCTCGGGCTGATCGCCGCCACGGCGCAGCTCTTCGTCGTCGGGATCCCGCGGCACCAGTCGTACCACACGACGATCGTCTTCCTGATCCCCGCGGCGATGCTGCTGCCGCCGGAGCTCGTGGTGCTCATGGCGGTCGTTCAGCACATCCCGGAGTGGCTCAGGACCGGATCGCCTGGTACATCGTGATCTTCAACATCTGCAACTGGACGCTCTCGATGCTTGCGGCCTGGGCCACATTCCACGGCGTCATGGGCCTCTTCGGCGAGGGCCCGCGGGCGGCGTACGCGCTCGCAGGCGTCGCGACCGCCGTGTCGATGGTGACGGTCAACCACGTCCTGATGGCACCGATGCTGCGTTTCCGCGCGGGCTGTCGTTCGAGGACTCGGGCCTCTTCTCGTTCCAGAGCCTGTCCACCGATCTCGTCCTGGCGATGCTCGGCGTCGCGACGGCGGCCTTCTGGCTGGTCAATCCGTGGCTGATCGTCTTCGCCGTCGCTCCGCTCTTCCTGATCCACCGATCGCTGAGCGTTCCCCAGCTGCAGGAGCAGGCGCGTGTCGATCCGAAGACGGGCCTCTTCAACGCCCGCCACTTCGCGCTTGCCCTCGACGAGGAGCTGACCCGGGCCGGGCGGTTCGATCGTCCGCTCTCGCTAGCGATGGCCGACCTCGACCTGCTGCGCGACATCAACAACACGTACGGCCATCTCGCCGGCGACACGGTCCTCCAGGGGATCGCAGAGGTCTTCCGTTTCCGAGCTCCGCCAGTACGACGTTCCGGCCCGGTTCGGCGGCGAGGAGTTCGCCATCCTCCTGCCCGAGACGCCGCCGGAGCAGGCCGCCGAGATCGCCGAGCGAATCCGGAGCGCCGTCGCCGGGACGTCCTTCGACGTCGAGACCTCGGACGAGCCCATCCGGGTAACCGTCTCGATCGGCGTCGCGGGCTTCCCGCGCGACGGGGAGGACGCGAACGAGCTCATCCACCAGGCGGATCTCGCCGTCTACCGGGCGAAGCTCCAGGGACGCAACCGCGTCCTCGCCGCGAGCTCGGAGCCGTTGCTGCTGCCGGAGCGGCGGCACCCGCGACTCGTCGCCGTGCCCGAGGAGGGCAACCACGTGTCACCGCTCCCTCTGCCGACCGAGGCGGTACCCGAGCACGACAGGCGGCATCCCCGGCCTCATGCCCTCGAAGGCCCACGCTTCTTCTCGCTCTCGCCTCGGCTGGTGGGATTCGTCGGCCTCGTCAGCGCCCTGGGAATCGGAGCCGGCCTGCTCGGTCTGGTCTTCGGCCACAGCACGGACTGGATCGGCCTGGCGGCGATCGTCGCGCTCGTGGGGGTGGGGCAGGCGCTCGCGCTCGAGGTCGGACGACGGCTCGATCTCCGTCAGCGCGGTCGGCTCGATCGCGGGCGCCGCGCTCTTCGGCCCGCGCGCCGCGCTCCCGCTCGCGATCACGATCTCGGCCGTCGAGTGGAGCGCCCGGCGCTCGCCGTTCCACTACGTCCTCTTCAACACCGGGACGCTCGCCCTCTCTTCGCTCGCCGCCGCGGCCGTCTTCACGGCCCACTTCGGCGGAGACGTGGGCCGGTTCGTCTTCGTCGTGGCCGGCGTCGCGGCGGGGGCGGCCTACTTCGCGGTGAACATGGGCCTGCTCAGCCTCGTCGTCGCGGTCGAGGCTCAGCAGCGATGGAAGGCGGTGTTCCGCGAGCGGTTCGCCTGGCTCGCTCACGCACTACCTCGTCTACGGCGTTCATCGGGGGCGTGATCTGCGGTCGGCCACGGCACGGCGGGCCTCTGGTCGCTGGCGGTCTTCGCGCTGCCGCTGCTGCTGATGCGCAAGACACAGGAGGCGTATCTGCGCCACACGAGCCGGAACGCGCAGAAGCTCCGCGAGGCCGCCGAGACGATCCAGACGCAGAACGTCTCGCTCGAGCAGGCCAACCGGCTGCTGCGGGAGCGTTCCACCGCCGCGATGGAGAGCCTCTCCGCCACCGTCGACGCACGGGACTCCTACACGGCCGGCCATTCGCGCCGCGTCCAGCAGACTCGCGCTAGCGGTCGGCCGCCAGCTCGGGCTCTCGCAGGCCGAGCTCGATCTGCTCGGCCACGCCGCGCTCTTCCACGACATCGGCAAGCTCGCGGATCCCGGACTCGATCCTGCTGAAGCCGGCGAGCCTGACCGCGAGCGAGTGGGAGCTGATGCAGCGGCACGCCGAGGAAGGCGCGCGGATCATCGACCGCCTGGGCTTCCTCGGCGACGCCGTGCCCGCGATCCGTCACCACCACGAGCGCTTCGACGGCCGGGCTATCCCGACCAGCCTCCCCGGGGAGGAGATCCCGCTCGGCGCGCGGATCATCCACGTCGCGGACGCGCTCGACTCGATGCTCACCACGCGGATCTACCGGGCCGCGCCGACCGTCCGAGGAGGCCCTGAGCGAGCTGCGGCGCGGCCTCCGGCACGCAGTTCTGCCCGCGCTGCGTCGACGGCCCTCGAGCGGCTGCTCCGCTCGAGTCCGTGCGCGAGCCCGCACCCGCGCGACGCCCGCGCGCCCGCTCGCGGATGCAGATCGCCTCGTAGGCGACGCTCGATCTTGCATTCTCGTCAGGACGCTCTACCATGTTTGGCAATGCCGCGCAGAGACCGTACCGAGCGGTCGCGGAAATCGATCCGGACGCGCTGGCCGCGTTCCAGGTCGGGAATCCGGAAGCGCTACTCGGACGAGCAGATCCTCGAAGAGCTGAGGGCGTCCGCCGCGCGTCTGGGACGGTCACCGACGATGCGGGAGTTCGCGGCCGATCCGGGGACGAGGGGTGCATCCGCAGACCGTGATCGAGCACTTCGGGAGCTGGAACGAGGCGAAGCGGGCGGCCGGGCTCGTGCCGCGCCGGTTCGCGACGCGGGAGGAGCTGCTCGAGCTGCTGCCGAACTCGGCGAGCGAGCTCGGCCGCGTCCCGACGGCGCGCGACGTCGAGGAGCGCCGCGGGCGTCATGCCCTCGAAGTCGCTCTACTGGCACACGTTCGGCTCGCTCACGACCGCGCTCCGGGAGGCCGGGTTCGACGTCCCGGTGGGGGAGGAGCGGCTCGAACGCGCGGTCGAGCAGGGGGTTGCGCTTGCGCGGCGGCTGGGGCGACTGCCGAAGTTCGCCGACTGGGCGGAGGCGCGCGCGAAGCGACGAGTCGCTGCTGACCGAGTGGCAGATCTACCGCATGTTCGAGGCCCGCCGCGGCGCCTGGTCGACGTTCCAGTTCCTGGTCCGCGAGCGCCTGGGCGAAGCCGGCTGGAGGTCGGCCGCGGACGGCGGGCTCGGCTGGGCCGTTACGAGCGCGGCGGCGAGCGCTGCGAGCTGGCGGAGGCAGGAAAGCCCCTCGTGCGGCGCGCGCACGGCCGGCAGCGGGCGCTCTTCGAGAATCGCGCTCGGACGGAAGCGCTCACGCCCGGTCTCTTCGCCGCCGCTGAGCGCGACGAGCGTGCCTTCCGCGATCTCGCGCTTCCGCAGCTTCAGGCCGAGGTAGCGCTCGACGACCTCCAGCGCAGCCTTGGTCGAGGCGAAGAAGAACGCCTCCCGGCCGGCTCCGGTCCAGAGGGGCCGTCCAACGCCGCGGGCCAGGAAGAGGTCGCCCGGCTGCCGCTCGTCGAGCCAGGCCGTCGCCATCGAGCCGCGGAGCTCCTCCAGGGCCTCGGCGGCCCCGTCGGACGCCTCGGCGAGCGCGAAGATCGCCTCGGAGTCGACGGTCATCTCCGGCTCGGCGCGCTCGAAGCCGTGGGGGAGCATCAGCTCATCGTCGTTGAAGATGATCCCGTTGTGGACGCCGACGACCGAGCCGTGGCGGATCGGGTGGTTGTTCGCCTCGATCCGCGGATGCCCCTTGGTGTAGTCGCGGACGTGGACGAGCGCCTTGGTTGCCGTCGCCGGGAGCACGACCTGCTCCAGGAGCGCGCTCGCCCCCGAGCGCTGCTTGTGGATCTCGACCGCCCGGCCCGGGACCGCATAGGCATACCCGACCGCGTCGGCGCCTCGCTCGGCGATCCCGGCCAGGAGGGCCTGGGCTGCGAGCGTGCGCTCGACGGCGCTCGTGGCGCCGAGGCTATATCCAGCGATTCCGCACATCTACAAACGGATACCTGTCGTGCTAGTTGCCAAACTTCAGAGCCCCTCAACCGTAGAGGCGGCTCTTTCTGCAGCCGCCACAGAGTGTGACGAGCGCTTCGGCCGGTGGTTAGCGGCCTTTCACGGACTCGGCCTTTGCCACCTCTCCCGCGATCCCTCGTGTGGGCAGGCGGTACCTCAAGCGAGGGAGGGGCCACGCCGATAGATCGGATATGGCGCCGCGGCCGCTTCCTGACGCACTTCCGGAACCCGAGACCCTCGATCCCAGGCTCGAGGTCGTTCCCGAGCCGGCCGAGGCCGAGGACCCCGTGGAGCTCGCGGAAACGAGACCCGAGCCGCAGACCGCCGACCCACTCAGGCTCTACGTCCGCCAGATCGGCGACGGCCCTCTGCTGACGCGGGCCCAGGAGCGCGAGCTCGCCCGGCGCAAGGACGAGGGCGACGAGGAGGCCAAGCGCAAGCTGATCGAATCGAATCTTCGCCTGGTGATGTCGATCACCCGCCACTACACGAAGGCCGGCGTCCCACTGCTCGACCTGATCCAGGAGGGCAACCTCGGCCTGATCAGGGCAGTCGAGAAGTTCGACTACACCCTCGGCTTCAAGCTCTCGACCTACGCGACCTGGTGGATTCGCCAGGCGATCACCCGCGCGCTCGCAGACCAGGGCCGCACGATTCGGCTCCCCGTGCACGTCGCCGAGCAGGTTCGCAAGGTCATGCGAGCGCGCCGCGTGCTCGCACAGAAGCACAACCGCGAAGGGACTCTGGCGGAGATCGCCAAGGAGAGCGGCTTCCCGCCCGAGCGCGTCCAGTCGCTGCTCGAGCTCGTCGAGGATCCGGTCAGCCTCGAGACTCCCGTCGGGGACGGCGAGAGCCTTTACGGCGACCTGATCGAGGACATCAATTCCGCCCGCCCCGACGACGCGACCGCCGTCGTCCTCCGCTCAGCCGAGCTCTCCAAGGCACTGCTTCGGCTCTCGCCGCGGATGCGCCACGTGCTCAGCCGTCGCTTCGGTCTCGACGGCGAGGCGCCGCAGACGCTCGAAGAGGTGGGTGCCGATCTCGGGATCACCCGCGAACGGGTGCGGCAGCTCGAGTCCCGGGCCCTTCGCGAGCTTCGCAACGTCGCTCCGGGCCTGCAGCTCTACCTACGCGGCTAGCGCCGCCGTTCCTCGGCCGGGCTCAGGGCAACTGGCCCGCGACCGATTCCATCTCGCGCAGCCGGGCGAGGCGCTTGAGTGCTTCGGTCTCGATCTGCCGGACGCGCTCGCGGGTGAGCCCGAGTCGCCGACCGATCTCCTCGAGCGTCTTGGGCTCGGCATCGTCGAGCCCGTAGCGGAGAATCAGCACGCCGCGCTCGCGCTCCGACAGCGCAGCGAGCGCCTCGGCAAGCGCCTGGCAGCGCAGAGAGACCTCGACCTGCTCGTCCGGGAGCGGCCCCTCGCCGGCGACGAAGTCCCCGAAGACGGCGTCCTCCGTCTCGCCGACCGGCTGGTCGAGACTCGTGGAGGCGCGTGCGGCCGCCTTCACCTCGTGCGCCTGGGCGATCGGCAGGTTCGCCTCCTCGGCGACCTCCTCGAGCGTCGGCTCGCGGCCGAGCTGCGTCCAGAGCGTCCGCTCGGCGCGGTTCAGCTTCTGCATCCGCTCGACGATGTGGACGGGCATCCGGATCGTGCGCGCCTTGTCGGCGAGCGCGCGGGCGACTGCCTGCCGGATCCACCAGGTCGCGTAGGTCGAGAACTTGTAGCCCCGCCGCCAGTCGAACTTCTCGACCGCGCGGATCAGGCCCAGCGTCCCTTCCTGGATCAGGTCGAGGAACGGCAGCCCCTGGTTGCGGTAGTTCTTCGCGATCGAGACGACGAGGCGGAGATTCGACTGGATCATCGTCTGCTTGGCGGCGTCCTCGCCGCGCTCGATCCGCTTCGCGAGCGCGACCTCCTGGCTCGCGGTGAGGAGCGGATGGCGGCCGGCGTCCCTCAGGAAGAGCTGCAGCGCGTCAGTCGTCGTCTCGTGGGCGACGGGCTGAGGCGGCGGAGGGGGTGCCTGCGCCTCGGGCTGCTGCTCGAGGATCTCGATCCCTCGCTGCTCGAGGCCACGGTAGACCGCATCGGTCTCGAGCGCGTCGAGCCGCAGCAGCTCGAGGCATTCCGCGAGGTCGGCGTAGCGCAGCGAGCCCGTCTGCTCTGCCGCTTCCACCAGCTCCAGCAACTCGGGGGTCGCCAGGACGTTTTCGATCTCGACCGCCGTCATCCCGACACCTTCGCTCATTTCACGACCGAGCATCGCCGAAACCATCCCCTTGGCGCAAGTCCTGGCCAATGCACGGTAAGCGGTGTTATGTCAAGTTGCGACACGAACGGCCATACCCCATGCGCGTACGGGACCAAAAAGTTCGCCGAGCCGGTCTCCCTTTCGTCCACCGCTCTCGTTGACTTTCCCCTTCCGGGTACAGTCCTCGAGCTCGGCTTCGACCTACTCGGGTCCCGTGCTCGGCGCAAGTAGGAATCTACGGTCCCGGCTCGGACCTTGCAAGGGACTCGGAACACGCGAAGGCCGCAATTTGCGGAAATTCAATTATCCACATATCCACAGCAGACCGTGCAGCATGTGGAAAACCCTTTCGCCCCTGCCCGGGTAGGGTTTGACCGTGCCTCACCTCCGCCCCCCGTCGGTCTCTCACGGCTTTGCGTCGTTCCTCTGGGGCCTGGGCCTCGGCGCCTTCATCTGGGCCGGCCTGCTCGCGGTCGATGTCTCCGGCGCGACCTCGTTCATCGTCGGGTCGGTCGCGGGCTTCGGGATCTTCCTCTACGTGCGCGTCTGCGGCGGCGACGAGCCGGCGCGTCAGAGCGGTCGGCGCGCGCGGGCTCGCTGAGAGCCAGTCAGGCCGACGAGCAGCAGTCGGGTCAGGTCGACCCCGAGCAAGTCGCGCAACCGGTCGAACACGGGTCTGCGCGGCTCCGTGGCACCACTCAGCGCCGCGCAGTGCACGAGCAGGCGCTCGATCTCAAAGGCCCGCCTCGACCTGCTGTTCGGTACCGCGCTCACCTCTCCGGCTATCGGCGCGGGTCCGGGCCGCTTCATCCCTCCCCGGAGGGAAGGATGGAAGCGGATGAGTCCTTGCTAGCGCCGCCGCGCGGGCTCGCGCCGGGCTGCGGGCACGTCTTCACGCGCAACCGCGCCGTCACGGTCGGCCGCAAGCGGTGCATCCTCGTCGCCCGAGGCCGGAGCCGGAGTCGCCTCGCGCCTGCGCCTGCCGATCGGCCCGGCGGTGGCGGGGCCGCTCGTGTCGAACGAGAAGCCGAAGACGAGCCCGATCCCGAACGCAAGCACGGCGACGTACTCGGCGAGGTCGCGGACGAGCCCGAGGATGCCGATGTCGCTCGACCAGTTCAGGACGTGGTTCCGGAACCAGTTCCCGTGCGGTTGGTGCCCGAGGACGACCCAGCCTGCGGCGATCAGCGTCGGGATGAAGGCGAGCAGGAAGACGTTGATCGAGAGCCTGGGCAGGCCCCACTTCGTCCAGCCGCCGAGGAGCTGCGAGAGCGCCATCGTCAGGCCGGCGGCGGCGATCAGCCCGTAGACGGCCCAGTAGCCACCAGTCGAATGGTCGTTGATCTGGGTCGCAAGCCAGATCAGGAGCCCTGCCGCGCCGACTCCAATCAGGGTCACGGCCCCACGTGTCAAGCCAGACATACAACCACCTCCGGCCCGGGTCCTACCCCCCGGGCCGCAAACGCAACCTCCCGTCTAGAGCGCCAGGCGCCGTGCGTCGAACCGGCCCGAGTAGAGCTCGCCGACGAACTCTTCGAGCACGCGGTCGGCATCGGGCCGGAAGACGTGCTCGACGACGCCGATCTCCGCGTCGTTGTGGAACGGAACATCGACGTGCCCGGCCGAGACGAGGTTGATCGAGACGCTCCCGCAGGCGGGACAGCGGACGGCGATGCCGACGCGGTCCTCGTTGAGCGCGAGTAGGAGGAAGGACGACGGGAACACGGGCCGCGGCCGCTCCTCCGGGTAGCAGAAGAAGGTCCACGGCCACTCGCCCGCCTGGATGCGCCGAGCGGCCAGATCCGCCAGCTCGTCCTCGACCGGGTCGAAGCTCGCCGTCATCAGGTTCAGGAACACGCCCTCCTGCAGGCCGAGCGGCGCCCAGTCGAGGTCGTCGTGCGAGACGAGGCCCGGATGCTGCCCGCCGCAGCCGCAGTCGAACGAGACCTCGAAGACTGCCGGATGGACGGCGCCGGGAAGCTGCTCGATCCGCCGGAACGACGAGAGCGCGACCCGCGCCTCCCCACGCTCCGGGCACGGAAACGCGTATCTCGTCGTGAGCGAGTCGTACATGGTTCGGTTGTAGTCGCCCGGTCGGACGATCCTTGAACCTGAGTACGTGATCAGCGATTACGGCGCGCAACCACCAGCCCTCCGCGCCGCCCGACCAGGTTGCAGATCGCACCAGTCGTCCTGCCGGCACCAGGACGCGCGCTCCGCCCTCGATCGCATCGGAATGGAGCTCGGCTGCGTTTTCGCCGTGGTCGAGCGCGTACGTCGCGCTCACGGCCTTGCAGGGCGGCTTCCCGCGCCGCCGGCGGCCACGAAGCGCGTTCGAGCCTACCCGGCGGCGAGCTGCCGCAGGTCGCGCCAAAAGAGCAGCTGAGAGAGCTCCTGGGCGAGCTCCGCCAGCGTCTCGAGCTGCTGGATCCCGCCTTCTCGGCGCTCTGGGTTTCGCGAGCGAAGCGCCGGCGCCAGGACCTGGTGGAGCAGCCCCGCCTCGCGGTCGGCGGCCGTGCGGAACGCGCGGAGATGCCGAGCCGAGATCCCGTAGCGGGAGAGCTTCGCGCAGGCGACCGCGATGTCGACGTCCGTGGCCAGGTAGCGCTTCTCCCCTCCCTCTCGCCGCGGGTGCAGCAGCCCGTACTCCTCGAGCTCCCGGGCGAGCTCGTGGGTGATCGCGGCCCGCTCGCAGAGCTCTCCGAGGGCGAGCTCGTCGTCCTGCTCGGCCAGTCCGGCTGCCGTCCGCCGCCGGCGCTCCTTCCCGGAGCCCGACGGCGATGCGAGCTCCTGACGGATCACGCGCAGCGGCAGGAACTCGTCGCGCTGCAGGCGCAGGATCGTCTCGAGGCGCTCTACGTCGTCCTCGCCGAAGAGCCGGTAGCCGCTCTGCGTCCGCCTCGGCGCGAGCAGGCCCTGGTCCTCCAGGTAGCGGATCTTGGAGATCGAGATGTCCGGAAACTCAGCCTGCAGGCTGCTGCAGACGGTTCCGATCGTGAGCAGGCGCCGCTGGTCCTGCCGGTCGCGTGGCTGGGTCGCGCTCATTTCTCGAGGAAGGTCAGCCTGTACTTGCCGATCTGCAGCTCGTCGCCGTTCTCGAGCTTCGCCGACTCGATCCGCTTCCGGTTCAGGAAGGTTCCGTTCAGGCTTCCCTGGTCCTCGATGTGGAGCTCCCCGCCCTTGCCGACGAGGACGGCGTGCTTGCGGGAGACCGTGACGTCGTCGAGGAAGATGTCGCAATCCGGCGACCGCCCGATCGTCGTGCGCTCGCCCTCGGGCACGAAGTGCTCGCCGGCGCGCCCGCCGCCCGAGCGGACGACGAGAGCCGGCCCTTCGGTCTCGAGGTCCTCGAGCGTGAGCGAGGCCTCGTCGGCGGCCTCCTCGGGTGTGAAGCTCATCGTCGTCTCGCTGCCCGGCGCGTCCTTGACGAGCAGCGTGCCGCACTTCGAGCAGTAGTTGGCGGCCTCCGGGTTCTGAAAGCCGCACTCAGGGCAGTACACATGGCTCATTCGCTCGGCGGCGCTGCCTTGCCCGCGAGGATCGCGGCGAGGTGGTCGACGTCGACCTGGTCGAGGACGCTCCTCCCCCCCGTCTCGCGCAGCCGCGCCTGCAGCTCGGCGCGCAGCAGGTCGATCTTGCCGTGCAGGATCCGCCGCCGGTACGAGACCTCCAGCTCCTCCTTCGTGAGGTTGTCGATCAGCTGCTTGAGATCGTCGTCCGAGAGCGTGGCGAGATCGGGAAACGGTTCCACGGAGAGCCTTTCGTCGGGGAAGCGGCGATCCCTAGTGTACGCAGCCGGACCGCGAAGGGTCAACCTCAGCTTGAGACTATCGCCCCCGCCCCGTCCTCGGCGTCCCCGGCCTGCATGATCTCCTCGACGAGAGCGCGAAGCTCCGCCTCGAGCTCGCGGGAGGCCTCTTCCGTCCTTCCCTCGGCGTAGATGTGGACGACCGGCTCGTCCGGATCGGGCAGAACCTGCGCCCAGCCACGGCGGTCGAGCACCTTGATCCCGTCCAGGAGGTCGAGCTTCCGCTTGCGGAGCCGCTCGGTCAGCAGCCGCATGACGGTGCCCTTCAGAGCCCACGGGCACGGGAGCAGGTCGTGGACGAGCGTGCTCGCGGGGAGCTCGCCGACGAGCTCCGAGAGAGGCCGCCGAACCGGTGCAAGCAGCTCGAGCAGCTTGCAGAGGCTCGCGCCCGCGTCGTAGGCCGGAAGGAACTCCGGGAAGACGTAGCCGCCGCCGACCGCCCCGGCGAAGATGACGCCGTCCTCCGCCGCCGCCTTCGTCAGCTCGGCGAGCGAGGCGGGGGTGCGGATCACTTCGAGCTTGCTGCCCTTGACGATCTCGTCGACCCGGCTCGTCACGGTGATCGGGAAGGCGAGCTTGCCGCGCCGGCCGTTCGAGCCCATCAGCCGCAGGAAGAGGAGGAGCGTCTGCTCGGCCGGGATCTCGCGCGCCTGCTCGTCGATCAGGAACAGCCGCTCGCCGGCCCGGTCGAAGACGGCGCCGAGGTCGGCTCCGACTGCTGCGACCAGGCGCTTCGCCTGATCCTTCGACTGCTGCAAGGTCGCGGCGGCGTCCGGGCTGTCGGAGGTGAACTCGTGCGCGCTCACCGCCTCGACGCCGAGCGGGCCGAGCACGAGCGGCAGAACGAAGGAGGTCGCGGAGCAGCCGTAGTCGACCACGATCCGGAAGCGCCGCTCCCGGATCGCCTCCACGTCGAGCCCGGCCAGGAGGTCCTGGGCGTAGCTTTCGCGTACCCGCGCCGGGTAGGTGATGTCGCCGACCGCGGTGAAGGCGGTCCGCCGCAGCTCGTGGCGGGTGTAGTGCTTCTCGATCTCCTTCTGGAGCGTGCTCGTGAGCTGGATGCCCGGCGGCTCGCAGAACCGGATCTGGACGCACTCGGGATCGGTCAGGCTGACGCCGACGTGGAAGCCCGCGTCGTAGCCCTGGGTCTTCAGCAGGTGGCGCCCGACGGCGGCGGGCAGGACGCGCAGATCGGCCACGTTCACCCCGGTCGAGGTCAGCCCGGCGATCATCGCCCGCTTGATCATCCGGCACGCCGCGGGCGACTCGCGGCTCGTGACCACCCGCGCGCCGCGCTTGAGAGCGGTTCCGAGCGCCGCCGCCAGGCGCACGGTCGTCTCGGGCGTGAGGTCGACGTTGACGAGACCGGACACCCCGTCGGCGCCGAAGAGGCGCGAGGGTGTGCGCGACTCCCAGATCAGGCTCTCGTGGATCTGGGCGCCGGTCTCGACCTCCTTGTACGGGTAGATCCGCACCTCTGGAAGGACGGCGCTCTGCGCGCCGAGCGTGACCTCGTCGCCGATCGCGGCGCCTTCCTGGATGTGGACGTGAGCGCGGATGTCGCAGTTCCGGCCCACGACCGCGCCCTCGACGCGGGCACCGTGGCCGAGGTGGGTCGACGCGTCGATCACGCAGCGCTCGGTGTGCGCGCGCTCGAGCAGAGTGACGCTCGCGGAGAGCACCGAGTGGGCGCCGACGGACGCGTCCGGAGCGATCCGGCAGTAGTTGCCGAGCAGCGCGGGGCCTTCGATCGAGGCGAGGTCGTCGACGTCCACCCCTTCTCCCAGCCAGATGTTGCCCCGCAGGCGGATGCCGGGGATGTTCAGGCGGACGCGCTCGTCGAGCGCGTCGAAGTTCGCCTGCCGGAACTGGTCGAGGTTCCCGATGTCCTGCCAGTAGCCGTCGAAGACATGCCCGTACATCGGTCGTCCCATCTCCAGCAGGAGCGGGAAGAGCTCCTTCGAGAAGTCGAACGGGCGGTCGTCGGGTATGTGGCGCAGGACTTCGGGCTCGAGCACGTAGATGCCGGTGTTGATCGTGTCCGAGAACACCTGGCTCCACGACGGCTTCTCGAGGAAGCGCTCGATGCGGCCCTCCTCGTCGGTGACGACGATCCCGAACTCGAGCGGGTTGTCGACCGACTTCAGCCCGATCGTGACCGCCGCCTCCTTCTTGCGGTGAGCCTTGACGATCTCGGTCAGGTCGACGTCGCAGAGCGCGTCGCCCGAGATGACGAGGAACGTCTCGTCGAGCTTGTCGCTCGCGAGCCGCACCGAGCCGGCCGTGCCGAGCGGCGACTCCTCGACGGAGTACTCGATCGCGAGCCCGAGCGACTCGCCGTCGCCGAAGTAGCCGCGGATCGCCTGCGGCATGAAAGCGAGGGTGACGATCACGTCGTCCACTCCGTGCGCCTTCAGCAGCTCGAGGATGTGCTCCATGCACGGCTTGCCGACGATCGGCACCATCGGCTTCGGCTGGTTCGAGGTCAACGGGCGCAGGCGCGTTCCCTCGCCGCCCGCCATCACGACGGCCTTCACGCCGGTTTCACCTCCCGACGTGCCTTCAGGAGGTAGCCCGCGAGCGCGACCGCGGCGAGCGCGAACCCGGCCCAGAAGATCCAGCGCGGCCAGTCGGTGCCTCGGCGGGTGACCATGATGAAGGCCAGCGACGCGTACAGCAGCCAGGTTGCGGCCTTGCCGGCGAGGTTGACGGAGAAGTCGTAGCCGCGTCCCACGACGAGCTTGTACCCGGCGACGAGCGCAACGTCACGTGCCGGGATCGCGAGCGCGACCCAGGGCAGGCGGCCTGCGTGCCAGAGCAGCAGGACGGCGGCGTCGATCATCAGTCGGTCGGCGAGCGGGTCGGCGATCTTGCCGAAGCCGGACTCCACGCCCCAGAGCCGCGCCAGCCAGCCGTCGATCTGGTCCGTGACGCCCGCTGCGCCGAAGACGATCGCGGCGGCCCAGCTGTGCGCGCCGTCGGAGGCGAGCACGAGGCCGACGAAGACGGGGATCAGGAACAGCCGCCCGACGGTGAGCGCGTTCGGGATCTGGGCCAGTGGAGCCGGGACGGCTTGGGTGGCCATGCTGAAAGGATACGGGGGTGGCGGAGACGCTCACGCTTCCGGGGTTCGTCAACGCTCACAGCCACGCCTTTCAGCGGGCGCTGCGTGGGCGCACCGAGGGCGCGGACTTCTGGGAGTGGCGCTCGTCCATGCTGGCCCTGGCCGAGGGACTGTCCCTGGAACAGGTCCGTTCCGGCTACGTCCAGGTGTACCGGGAGATGCTCGCCGCCGGCTACACGGCCGTCGGCGAGTTCCACTACCTCGGGCTACCGGAAGCGCACGCGGCCGTCGAGGCGGCGGCCGGGGCCGGGATCGAGCTCGTGCTGCTGCTCTCGGCCTACGCGCGCGGCGGGCTCGAGCGCTTCCGGCAGGCCTCCCCGGCGGACTATCTCGGGCAGCTCGAGGAAGTGCGGGCCACGGGCGTGCGCGTCGGCCTTGCCCCCCACTCCGTCCGCGCCTGTCCACGCGACTGGCTCGAGGAGCTGGGCCGCTACGCGGCCGCCGAGTCGCTGCCACTGCACGTCCACGCCGACGAGCAGGAGCGCGAGATCGAGGAGTGCGTCGCCGAGCACGGGCTGCGGCCGATCGAGCTCCTCGCCGAGACTGGCTGCCTCGGGCCGCACGCGACGGTCGTGCACGCGACCCACGCGGACGCGCGAGAGCTCGACCTGATCGCCCAATCCGGCTCGCGCGTCTGCGTCTGCCCGACGACCGAGGCCAACCTCGGCGACGGCTTCGCGCCGGTCGAAGAGCTCTGCCAACGCGGGATCGGGATCTGCATCGGCTCCGACTCGAACGTCCGGATCGATCCACTCGAAGAGCTGCGGGAGCTGGAAGGAATCGCGCGCCGGCGGACCGGCCGCCGCGGCGTGATCGGCGTCTCCACGCTGCTCTGCTTCGGCGCCGACGAGGGCGCCGCGGCGCTCGGGCTCGAGCATTGGCCCGAAGTCGAGGTCGGGGTCGAGCATCCGTCTCTCGCGGGAGTCGGGACCGGCGACCTCCACGCGGCGCTCGTGTTCGGCTGCTCCGCGGACGTCTTCGGACGTTGACCCATGGCGTGGCGCTTCCCGTCGCCTGCCTCGGTTTCGAGCACCAAAGGGCTGCTCGGACGACGTGCGGCGATGGACTCCGTGCTGCGGCGCCTTCCGCACACTTGAATGAGGGCGGAACGCGGCGTACGCTCGATTCGACCAGGTTAGGAGGATCGGCATGTTCAGACACACGCTTCGACATGTGCGACGAAACCTTGTCGCTTACGTCGCGTTGTTCTTCGCGCTCGCCGGCACATCATTCGGCGCAGCCACGCTCGTGGTCCCGGCCAAGAGCGTCGGAACGAAGCAGCTCAAGAATGGCGCGGTGACGAAGAAGAAGATCAACAGGAAGACCATCACCGCGCTCAGGGGCAGAGCGGGGCCGATAGGCCCACCGGGTGCCCAAGGTGCGAAGGGCGATAAGGGTGACAAGGGCGACCAGGGCGTGCCAGGCCCGTACCCCGGCACCCTGCCGAGCGGCAAGACGATACGTGGAACGTTCAACATCGGCGGGACGGCAGCCTCCGGAGGCGCTGTCGCGGTCGACGACATCTCGTTCGGATTCGGGTTCGCATCCGCGCCCGTCGCGCACTACGTCGGGACGGCAAATGCCAACTGCCCGGGCACATACCTCGCCCCGGAGGCACTGCCCGGCCATCTTTGCATCTACTCAGGAGACAAGACGAACACGCCCGGTCTCGGAATCAACCTGGGAACGAAACCGTACGGCGCGACGGTGTACGTCGCCTCGAGCGGGAGCGGGACGTTCTATGACATTGGGTCGTGGGCAGCGACCTCACCGTGACGACATGCGGCGAGGCCATCGTCCGGTGAAAGCGCGAGGCGGCCGTTCGCCTGCACAGACGTCGAGCCGGTCGTGAGCGAGCCTCTCGGGGTGGTCAAGCCGAAGCCCTAGTACCCGCCGCCGCTTCCGCCGCCGCCCGCGTAGACGATCACGAGCACGACGGCGAGCACGACGAGCGCCGCGAGCGCCCCTCCGATCCACAGCGCCTTGCGTGAAAACGTCACGTCTTCACCCCCTTCGGGGTTACATACGCCACTCGCCGCGCTGCGGTTTCTGTTCGGAGACGGTCAGCTGTCGAACCGCCGCTCCTCGTCTGGCGCCGCCTCGCCGACCCTGACGTCGGAGCTGCTCTCGGGGCCGGCGACCCTCGGGCCGCGGGGTGCCTCCGAGATCGCCTCGACGACCTCGCCGGTCGTCTTCTCCTTGCTCGCCCGCGCAACGTCGGCCTGGGCGACGATCCCGACGAGCTGGTTCTCGCCGGCGACGATCGGGACCCGGCGGACCTGCTCACGCGCCATCAGCTTGAGCGCCTCGTCGAGGTCGTGCTCCGGAGTGAGCGCGACGACGTCGGTCGAGGCGACGTCGCCCACCTGTGTCGACTCTGGATCAGAGCCGCGCCCGACGACGCGGACGGCGATGTCGCGGTCGGTCACGATCCCCACCAGCCGCGTCCCCTCGTCGACGACCGGCAGCGAGCCGACGTCCTCCTGCTCCATCAGCTGCGCCGCCTCACGCACGGATGTCTGCGGCGTGACCGCGCGCGGCCGGTCGGACATCACTTCGGAGATCTTGGTTCCCATGAGCCACTCCTTCCGTCTCGGGTTCTCCTCTTCTCGCTATCCGCCCGCGCCGGGTTTCACACCACCCCGAAAACCACGACGCACGTGCGGGCGTTTCGCAGGCACGCCCCGAGACGAAAGAGAAAACCCGCCGTTTCCAGCGGGTCCTCACATCGGGGCGCCGAGATTTGAACTCGGGACCTCTAGTCCCCCAGACTAGCGCGCTAACCAGGCTGCGCCACGCCCCGTGCGGCGAAGTGTAGCGCTACGTCCCGAGGCGCTTGTAGAGGCGGTCGATCAGGTCCGGCATCGCCTCCAGCTTGCGCGTGATCACGCGCAGGCGGTACTCGCGGAAGTGCTCGGGCTCGACGCCGAGGGCCTTCGCGAGCTGGCGCACGACCTTGTCGGAGGGGACCGGCCGGTTGCCGTGGACGAGGTGGTTGAGGTAGCCGGCCGAGAGCTTCGTCTTGTCCGCGAGCCCGCGGTAGGTGACGCCGGTCTCGGTCATCAGGGCCTCGATCGTCGGCCCGAACGGCTTCTCGCTGAAGCGCCGGCGGCGCGCCATCAGGCCACGCTTCCTAGCTCGCCGATCGCCACCCGCCGCTCCTCCCCGCTCTCGCGCTCGCGCACGTCGACGGCGCCGTCCTCGAGCGTCTTCTTGCCGACAGTGACGCGGATGGGGCAGCCGAGCAGGTCGGCGTCGGCGAACTTCTCGCCGGCGCGCTGATCTCGGTCGTCCAGGAGGACGTCCGCGCCGGCCGCGTCGAGCTCGCTCGCCGCCGCGGCCGCCTGCTCCTCGACGCCGGGAAGCGCGACCACGTGCACATCGTACGGGGTCAGCGAGCGCGGCCACACGATCCCGTGCTCGTCGTGGTGCTGCTCGACCGCGGCCGCCATGATCCGGGCGGGCCCGATTCCGTAGCTGCCCATGATCAGCGTCCTCTCCGAGCCGTCCTCGTCCAGGAAGGTCGCCTCCAGCGGCCCCGAGTACTGCGTCTCGAGCTTGAAGATGTGCCCGACCTCGATCGCGGTCTCCAGATGGAGCGGTCCGCCGCACTCGGGGCAGGCGTCTCCTTCGCGGATCTCACGCAGGTCCGCGAACCGCGGCTCGTAGTCACGGCCGGCCTGCACACCGCGGAGGTGGACGTCGTCCCGGTTGGCGCCGACCACGTATTGCCCCTCGCGGAGAGACTCGTCCGCGATCACGTCGACCGAGACGCCGACCGGGCCGATCGAGCCGCCGGAGGCGCCGAACGCCCGGCGGATCTCCTCCTGCTCGGCCGGCCGGTAGTCCTCGCCGAGGACCTCGAGCAGCTTCATCTCGTTGAGGCGGTCGTCTCCGCGCACGAGCGCGAGCACGACGCGCCCATCGGCCACGACGGGCACGGCCTTCGCGGTCGCGCGCGGGTCGACGCCGAGGAACGCGGAGACGTCCTCGATCGTCCGCTGCCCGGGCGTCTCGACCTCATGCGGCTCGGACAGCCTCTCGGGAAAGTCGGCCGGTGACGGCCGCCCGTGGGCGATCTCGAGGTCGGCCGCGTAGTCGCCGTTCTCGCAGGTCACGAGCGTGTTCTCGCCGGAGCCGGAGGGTGCGAGGAAGTCCTTGCTGCCGCTCCCGCCCATCATCCCGGACTCGGCCGCGACCTCGTGCGCCTCGATGCCGCAGCGCTCGAAGATCCGCGTGTAGGCGACGGCATGCTTGCGGAAGCTCTCGTCGAGCCCGGCCTCGGCGCGGTCGAACGAGTAGCCGTCCTTCATCACGAACTCGCGGAGGCGGAGCAGGCCGCCGCGGGGGCGCGGCTCGTCGCGCTCCTTCGTCTGGAAGTGGTACCAGATCTGCGGCAGCTCCCTGTACGAGCGGATCTCCCGCGCGTGGAAGGTGACGGTCTCCTCGTGCGTCAGCGGCAGGACGTAGTCGCGGCCGGTGCGGTCCTTCAGGCGGAAGAGCTCGGGGATCCCGATCCGCCCGGTCGCCTCCCAGAGCTCGGCCGGCGTCAGGACCGGCATCAGGACCTCCTGTGCGCCGAAGGCGTCGAGCTCCTCGCGGATGATCTGCTCGACCTTCCGGTGCACGCGCCAGCCGAGCGGCATGAACGTCCAGAGCCCGCCCGCGACCTGGCGGATGAAGCCGCCGCGGACGAGCAGCTTGTGCGAGACCGCCTCGGCGTCGGCGGGATCGTCGCGCAGCGTCGGCAGGAAGAGCTGTGAGGCTCGAGCGATCACCGTTGCCGCCTGAGACTACTCGAGGGGGATCATCGAGGCTTCGGCCATCGCCAGGGCGGCCGGCTTGGCCATCTTCAGGCGCTTGGGGCGGTGCATGCCCTCGGCGATCCACCTGTCGATCTCGTGGAAGAGCTCGTCGATCAGGAGCTCGGAGGAGACCTTCTTCAGCACCCGCCCGTGCGCGTAGACGAAGCCGACGTCGCGGCCGCCTGCGATCCCGAAGTCGGCGTCGCCGGCCTCGCCGGGGCCGTTGACCGCGCAGCCGAGGACGGCGACCTCGAAGTGCTGCGAGTACGCGCCCAGGCGCTGCTCCACCGCTTCGGCGAGCGTCTGCACGCCGACGTTGTCACGGCCGCAGGAGGGGCAGGCGATCATGATCGGGCCGCGTTCGCGCAGGCCGAGCGCCTTCAGGATCTCGAAGGCGGTCCGCACCTCCTCGACCGGGTCGGCGGTCAGCGAGACGCGCACGGTGTCTCCGATCCCGTCGACGAGCAGCGCGCCCATCCCGACCGCGCTCTTGATCGAGCCCGAGTACGGCGTGCCCGCCTCGGTGACGCCCAGGTGGAGCGGGTAGGGCACCTTCGAGGAGAGCATCCGGTAGGCGCGGATCATCGTCGGCACGTGGCTCGACTTGACCGAGATCTTGAAGTCGTAGAAACCGAGGCTCTCGAGCAGCCGCACCTCTTCGAGCGCCGCCTCGACGAGCGCCTCGGCCTGGTCGCGCTGCGCGACGTCGGCCAGGTGCTTCGGCAGCGAGCCCGAGTTGGCGCCGATCCGCATCGGGGTCCCGGCGCGCTGGGCGGCCCGCACGACCTCGGCCACCTTGTCGGGCCCGCCGATGTTGCCGGGGTTGATGCGCACCGCGGCGACACCCGCCTCGATCGCGCGCAGCGCGAGGCTCGCGTTGAAGTGGATGTCCGCGATCACGGGGACGGGCGAGAGCCGAACGATCTTCGGCAGCGCGTCCGCGTCTTCGATCTTCGGCACGGCAACCCGGACGATCTCGCAGCCCGCCGAGGCGAGCGCCGCGATCTGGGCCGTGGTCGCCTCGACGTCGTGCGTCTTCGTCAGCGTCATCGACTGCACGACGACGGGCGCGCCTCCGCCGATCGGGACGTTGCCTACTTTGATCTGCCGCTCGCTGGCCACTCCGGGATTGTAGAGGCGGTCTATCGTCCCGCCGTGTCGGACCACGCCTATGAGAAGCTCGTCGAGGCCGCTCGGCGGGACGATCGAATCGTCGGACTTGTCTTGACCGGCTCCCGCGGGCGCGGGCCGTTCGCTCGCCCCGACTCCGACTGGGACGTCAGGCTGATTGCCAGCGACGACGCACTCGCCGAAGCAGAATCGTTGTTCGACACTCCACACGGCGCGACAGTGGAGGTGGCGGTGTTCTCTCTGACGGGATTTGAGAAGGCGGGCGAGATCGGAACCGATAACGAGTGGGATCGCTACAGCTACGCGCACGTCGAGGTCGTGCTCGACAAGCTAGGTGGGCGGATCACCGAGCTGGTCAACGCAAAGGGCGCACTTCCAGGTGAGGTCGCGAGACAAATCGCCGCTCGTCAGCTCGACGCCTACATCAACGCGTACTACCGCTCGACGAAGAACCTCGACATCGGCCTGACGACCGCGGCCTTGTTGGACGCTGCCGAATCGGTGTCGCCCTTTCTCAGCGCGCTCTTCGCGATGCACGAGCGGGTGCGCCCCTTCAACAAGTATCTGGCATGGGAGCTCGAGCAGTACCCCCTTGGCGATCGAGTATGGGCCGCAGCAGCGCTCATACCCCGTCTCCAGCGAATCGTGTCGAGCGGTGACCTCGCGGAACAGCAGTCGCTCTTTCGGGATTCGGAAGAGCTCGCCCGCGATCGAGGATTAGGCGAGATCATCGACGATTGGGCACCGAACGTGCCCTGGCTTCGAGGCGAGCGACCCTAGCGCGCGGGTTTCCGGCCGATTCGCCGCCGCGCCCGACATGGCGGGCGCGGCTCGCTGCGGCTCGCGGAGAATGGCCATCTCCGCGGAAAGTCGTCATGGCCCGCGAAGCGGGCCGGACTTTCCGCGGTTAAAAGGGCCGGACTTTCCGCGGTAACTAGCCGCCTCTTAGATTCCCGATGTCGTTCGAGAGGCCGAGGACGTAGATGAACAGGATCAGGGCGATTCCGATCATCGAGACGCGCTCGTAGACGACTCGCCCGACCGCCTTGCCGCGCAGGCCCTCCACGATCGAGAAGGCGATGTGGCCGCCGTCGAGCGGCAGTAGCGGGAGCAGGTTCAGCAGCGCGAGCGAGAGGCTGATCAGCGCCAGGATGGCGAAGTAATCGCGGTACCCGTTGTTCGCGGCCTCGCTCGAGGTGCGCACGATCCCGACGGGTGAGGAGATCTGCTTGCGGCTCGAGCGCGAGGTGGCGTGGGTCAGCCAGTTGCCCATCGCCCGGGTCACGAACCAGACGTCCTTGCCGGCGAGGCCCAGGGCGGGGGCCGGCGCATAACGCTTGTAGCGCACGATCGCGGGCCGGAACCCGAGGATGTAGCCGCCGTCCTGCTTCATCGGCTTGACGGCGGGCAATTCGATGGGCGCACCGTCTCCTCGCACTACGAGTAGCGAGAGGGGCCGGCCCTTGCTCGTCTGGATCTCGTGCCGCACGTCGGCGAACCTTGGCGTCCCCATCCGGTTCACGGCGACGATCGTGTCCCCGGGACGCAGCCCGGCGCGCGCTGCGGGCGTCTTCGAATCGACCTGGTCGACCCGGCGCGACGCGGCCGACGGCACGCCGATCATGTAGACGACCGCGAGCAGGAGGACCGCGAAGAGGAGGTTGGTCGCCGGGCCGGCGGCGATCACGGCGATCTTCTTCCACGTCCGCTGGCGCCAGTACGACTCGGGGCCGAGCGCGTCGGCAAGCTCCTCGAGACCGCGCTTCGCCGCACGCGCGGCGCCCGGCGAGAGCGATGCCGCGGAGACGCCCTGCTCGAGCTGGGGCAAAGCGCTCCGGGCCGCCGCAAAGTTCCCGTCCGCCAGCGGCCGCTTGATCCGCTCGACGGCGGGGAGCAGCCGGGGCTCCTCGTGGAGGGCCGCGGCCGAAGTGGACGTCCAGGTCGCTCGGCGCCGGACGGTGCATGCCCGGGATCTTCACGTAGCCGCCGAGCGGGATCGCTCCGAGCCCGTACTCGACGCCGTTCCGGCGTCGTCTTCACGATCGCCGGGGGGAAGCCGACGTAGAAACGCCGCGGCCGCATCCCGACCGCCAGCGCGGTGAAGAAGTGACCCGCCTCGTGGATCAGGATCAGGAACGCGATGCCGACGACCGCGACGACGAAGGTCATGCGACCTTGACCCCCCGCTCGGCGAGGCGGCGCGCGGAGGCGTCCGCTTCGACGAGGTCGGAGAGGTCGCGGGCAGGCGCGCCGTCGACCTCCGCGAGCGCCTCCTCGACGGTGGCGGCGATACCGAGGAACGGGAGCCTCCCTGCGAGGAAGGCGGCGACGGCGACCTCGTTCGCGGCGTTGAACGCGCACGGGTAGGTCCCGCCGCGCTCACCGGCGCTGCGGGCCAGGGCGAGCAGCGGGAACGTCTCGAGATCGGGCGGCTCGAACTCGAGCACGAGGCCCTGCGAGAGATCGAGTTGCGGTAGCGGCGTGGCCGAACGCTCCGGGTAGGTGAGCGCGAACGAGATCGGCACGCGCATGTCCGGGTAGCCCAGGTGCGCGAGCGCCGCCCCGTCGCGAAAGCGCACGAGCGCGTGCACGATCGAGGTCGGCTGCAGCACGACCTCGATCCGCTCGTAGGGCAGGCCGAAGAGGAAGTGGGCCTCGATCAGCTCGAGCCCCTTGTTCGCGAGCGTGGCCGAGTCGACGGTGATCTTCGGCCCCATGCTCCAGGTCGGGTGGGCGAGCGCCTCCTCCGGCGTCACGTCGCCGAGCTCCTCCTGCTTGCGGCCGCGGAAGGGACCGCCCGAGCCGGTCAGCACCAGCGAGCCCACGCTCTCGCGAGCGCGGCCCTCCAGGCACTGGAAGGCCGCCGAGTGCTCGCTGTCGACCGGCAGCAGGAGCCCTCCGCCCCGGCGCTGCGCCTCGAGCGCGAGCTCGCCCGCCGCGACGAGGCTCTCCTTGTTCGCGAGCGCAAGGGTCACCCCGCGCTCGAGCGCCCAGAGCGTCGCCGGCAGCCCGGCGAACCCGACCACCGCGTTCAGGACGACGTCGGGGCGGGCGCGCTCGAGCAGCTCGGTGAGGTCTCCGCCGACCTGTGTCAGGGGCGCGACGCCGTCGAGCGGCTGCGAGCCCGACGCGGCCGCCACGAGCTCGAGCTCGGGGTGGCTCTCGACGATCTCGACCGCCTGCCGGCCGATCGAGCCGGTGGCCCCGAGCAGGGCGACACGCTTCATTCCACCGAAGTGTACGGCGGGAATCACGCTTCGGATCACGTCAACGCAAGGATCGTGTAGAACGAGGCCACCGACGCGAACAGCAGCGCGTCGAGCCGGTCGAGCATCCCGCCGTGGCCGAGCAACAGCCTCCCGGAGTCCTTCACTCCCAGGTCGCGCTTGACCGCGGACTCGAACAGGTCGCCGATCGGCGCGACGACGGCGATCACCGCACCGAGCACGAGCGATTGCCCCACGTCGAGGAAATCGGAGTGGTAGAGCGTGAAGAACGGCACCAGGACCGCCACCACCGTCCCGGCGGCGAGCCCCTCCCACGTCTTGCCCGGAGACAGGACGGGCGTCATCCGGTGCCGTCCGATCAGGGCCCCGACGAAGTAGGCGACCGTGTCCGAGGCGAAGACCGCCAGCACGACCGCGAGGACGGCGAGGCGGCCGTGGTCGGTCGAGCCGAGCGCCCGCAGGAGGACGAGATGCCCGAGCCCGAGCCCGACCCACGCCGCGCCCATCACGGTCGTGGCGACGGCGACCGTCAGCGACTGGCGGGTCTGCGAAATGCCCTTCAGCAGGAAGGCGGTCGCGAGCGTGCTCAGGAACCCGCCCGCCATCCAGAGGGGGCCGCCGAGCCAGGCGCCGAGGATCGCGAGCACCGCGCCTGAATAGCCGGCGAGCACGAGCGGCCGCAACGGCCGGGCGATCCAGAAGAGCTCGTGCAGCGCGACGACCGCCCCGAGCGCGGCCAGCGCGAACAGCCAGAAGCCGCCGAGCCAGACGAGGTAGAGGACGACCGGCAGGCCGACCGCGCTCACGGCGAGCCGCGACCAGAAGGGTCTCATCTCACGCCGCCTTTTGTAGGTGACTTCCGCCGAAGCGGCGGCGTCTGCCGGCGTACGCGGCGAGGGCCTGCTCGAGCTCGGCGTGGCCGAAGTCCGGCCAGAGGGTGTCCGTGAAGACGAGCTCGGAATACGCGAGCTGCCAGAGCAGGAAGTTGGAGATGCGGAGCTCGCCGGACGTCCGGATCAGCAGGTCCGGGTCCGGCAGGTCCGGCGAGTAGAGATTGGCGCGGAACACGTCCTCGTCGATCTCAGCAGGCGCGATCCCGGCCTCCACGAGCCGCCGCGCAGCCTCGACGAGCTCGGCGCGGCCGCCGTAGTCGAGCGCGACCCAGAGCCTGAGCCGGTCGTACGCAGCGGTCTCCTCCTCGAGCCTTGCCATCCGCTCGCGGAGCTCGGCCGACGCGCGGTCTCGCCGGCCGACGAAGCGGGTGCGCACACCCTGCCGGACGAGATCGGGCAGCTCGCGCTCGATCGTCTCGCCGAAGATCTCCATCAGCGAGTCGACCTCGCCTTCGGGCCGCGACCAGTTCTCCGTCGAGAAGGCGTAGACGACCAGGGTCTCGACGCCGAGGTCGATCGCGGCCTCGACGGTGCGCCGCAGCGCTCGCGTTCCCGCGCGGTGGCCCTCGGCGACGGGCAGGTCGCGCTTGCTCGCCCAGCGCCCGTTCCCGTCCATGATGATCGCAACCGAGCGCGCGACCTCCTCACGGGCTCCGTCGGCGACGGCTACGGGGTCCGGCGCTCGCAGCGCTTGTGCTCCTTCGGGTGATGCTGCCCAGTCGCCGGGTTGCGAGCACCAAGCCAGGGGCCGCACTCGTCCGGGGCCAAGGCTGCTTGCTTTGGCAAGGGCGAGGGTGGTTCCCGGCGCAGTGTGATCGCGGGCCAGAGGCGGGCGTGCATTGCCTGAAGGAGCACTTAAACCTCCAGGATCTCGGCTTCCTTGCGCTTGAGCAGCTCGTCGATCTTCTGCGTGTGCTCGTCGGTCAGCTTCTGGACGCGCTCCTCGGCCCGGTGCTCCTCGTCGCTGCCGGCCTCGCCCTTGTCGACGAGCTCCTTCAGGTGGTGCATCACGTCCCGGCGCACGTTCCGGACCGCCACCCGCCCCTCCTCGGCCATGTGGCGCACGATCTTGACGAGATCCTTGCGCCGTTCCTCCGTGAGCTGTGGGATCGGCAGCCGGATCAGCTTGCCGTCGTTGGAGGGGGTGAGGCCGAGGTCGGATTCCTGGATCGCCCGCTCGATCGCGGAGACCGAGCTCGGGTCGAAGGGCTGGATCGTCAGCATCCGGGGCTCGGGCGCGTTGACCGTCGCGAGCTGCTTGAGCGGCGTCTGCTGGCCGTAGTAGTCGATCTGGACGCGGTCGAGCAGCGCCGGCGAGGCGCGCCCGGTCCGGAGGGTCGCGAACTCCGTCTGGGCGGCTTCGACGGACTTGTCCATCCGCTTCGCCGCGTCCTGGATCAGGTCATCGATCGCCATCGTCTGCGCCGTCAGGGGGTCGAGACGATCGTTCCGACACGCTCGCCCTCGACAACCTTACGGATGTTTCCAGGTTCGAGCGCAAAGACGTAGATCGGGACGCGGTTGTCCATGCAGAGCGAGAGCGCTGTGGTGTCCATCACCTTGAGCCCGCGCTCGATCGCCTGGAGGTGGGTGATCTCGGGGAGAAGCGTCGCGTCGGGGTCCTGGCGCGGGTCGCCGTCGAGCACTCCCTCGACCCCGTTCTTGGCCATCAGGATCGCCTCGGCGCCGATCTCGAGCGCCCGCAGCGCCGCGGCCGTGTCGGTCGTGAAGAACGGGTTGCCGGTGCCGGCCGCGAAGATGACGATCCGGCGCTTCTCCAGGTGCCTGATCGCCCGCCGGCGGATGTACGGCTCGGCCACCTCGGCCGCGGCGAGCGCGGAGAGGACGCGCGTGTGGGCGCCGCGGCTCTCGAGGGCGTCCTGCAGCGGCAGCGCGTTCAGGAGCGTGGCGAGCATCCCCGCGTAGTCCGCGGTCGCGCGGTCCATCCCTTCGGCGGCGGCCTCGAGCCCGCGGTAGATGTTCCCGGCGCCGACGACGATCGCCAGCTCGACGCCGTGCTCCTGCACCGAGACGATCTCGTCCGCGAGGGAGGCGATCCGGGCCGGGTCGAGGCCGTGCTCCCGTTCGCCCATCAGCGCCTCGCCGGAGAGCTTGAGCAGAACCCTGCGGAACGCGGGCTGCTCCCCGGAGGAGGCCTCGCGCTTCCGGGTGGCGGCGAGCTCGGTCACTCCGCGAGGCCGTAGCGGACGAACTCCAGCACTTCGGCGCCGGCTTCCGAGAGCGCCTTGGCCACGGTGAGCGACGTGTCGTGGATCCAGGCCTGCTCCCCGAGCGCGACTCCCGAGAGGAACTCCTTGCGCAGGCGGCCCTCGACGATCTTCGCCCGCACTTCCTCGGGCTTCTCCTGGACGTCGGGCTGCTGCTCGTAGATCGCGCGTTCGGAGGCGAGCTCCTCCTCGGGCACCTCGTCGACGCTCCGGTAGCGCGGCGCGGCGAACGAGATGTGCATCGCGAGCCTGCGGGCCAGCGCGGGCTCGCCGCCACGCAGCCGGACGAGGACGCCGATCTTGTTGGCCGGCGGGTGGACGTACTCGGCGAGCAGCTCGCCGTCGCCGGCTTCGAGGCGGGCGGCGCCGCGGAGCTCGACGTTCTCGCCGAGCCTGCCGATCAGCTCGAGCCGGCGCTCCTCGAGCCCGGCCGCGGCCTCGGGACCGCCTGCTTCGACCGCCTCGAGCGCAGCCTCGGCGAACCCGAGGAACTCCTCGTTCTTCGAGACCGGCTCGGTCTCGCAGCCGATCGCGACGAGCGCGCCGACGTTGCCGGCAACCGTTGCCAGGACCTCGCCCTCGGTCGTCTCGCGGCCGGCCTTCTTGCCGGCGGCCGCCATGCCCTGCTCGCGCAGGAGCCGCTGGGCGGCGTCGACGTCTCCCCCGGTCTCCTCGAGCGCCCGCTTGGACGCCATCATCCCGGCGCCGGTGCGGTCGCGCAGCTCCTTGACCAGGCCGGCCGAGATCTGGACGTCTGTCATTCCGAGCCCTCCTGGACCGGCTCGGCGACCGGAGCGGCCTCGGGCTCCGCTTCGGGCTGCGGCTCCGGCGCGGCGGCGGTCTCGGCGCTCTCCTCGACGGCCTCGGCCACGGGGGCAGCCTCGGGCTCCGGCGCCTCGACGGTCTCGGCCGGGGTGACCTGCTCGTACTCGGGCGCCTGGGCGACTTGCTCTTTCGCCGCCGCCTCCTCTTCGGCCGCCGGAGCGGGAGCGAAGTCCGCCTGGGTCGCCTTCGTCTTGCCCGCGTTGATCCCCTCCGCGATCGCGTGCACGACGAGGCTGCAGGAGCGGATCGCGTCGTCGTTGCCGGGGATCACGTAGTCGGCCTCGTCGGGATCGCAGTTGGTGTCCACCAGGGCGATCACCGGCAGCCCGAGCCTGCGCGCCTCGCGGATCGCGAGCTGTTCCTTGCGGAGGTCGATCACGAAGACCGCATCCGGCTGCTTGCGCATGTCGGCGACGCCGCCGAGGTTCATGTCGAGCTTCTCGAGCTCCCCCTGCATCGCGATTCGCTCCTTGGGCGGGAGCAGCTCGAGCTGGCCTTCGTCCCGCAGGCGCCTGAGCTCGTGCAGGCGCTCGATCCGCTCGCTGATCGTGCGCCAGTTGGTGAGCAGCCCTCCGAGCCAGCGATGGTTCACATAGGGCATTCCGACGCGCGTGGCCTCCTCCTCGACGGAGTCCTGCGCCTGCTTCTTCGTGCCGACGAAGAGGACGGTGCCGTTGCGCTCGGCGATGTTCCGCGCGAAGGAGTGCGCCTCCTCGAGCCGCTCGAGCGTCTTTTGCAGGTCGATGATGTAGATGCCGCCGCGCTCGCCGAAGATGAAGCGCTTCATCTTCGGGTTCCAGCGGCGCGTCTGGTGGCCGAAGTGCACCCCGGCCTCCAGGAGCTCTCGCATGCTGACGACGGACATTCTCCGGTTCCTTTCTCTCGGTTTACGGTCGTTTCGCCGGCGGGAGTCGGGTGGAACCGGCGTTCCGTCGCGCCGGCACCGCCACCCGGCCGTGCTCGCCGGGCCGGGGTCTGAAAGCCGGAGAAGTGTAGCTCAAGGCTTACGGGCCTTTGGCCCGTGAGCGTGGAGGGGGTGTGGGGGAACCGGGAGGTTCCCCCACTTTGGGCTCTAAGAAGGGGGCTCGTGGGGGAAACATGGTTCCCCCACGGGAGGGAGCCGCAGGCGAGCGACTCATGTGAAGCCGCCTGCGGGCCGATTTATGGGTTGTGAGCCCGAGAGAGTCCGAACCCGTCCTCGAAGGACTGGCGGCGGCGCTGGCCGGCGAAGCCTGGGAGCTCGCGGTCGCCGCGGTCGAAGAAGGGCTGCTCGACGACCAGGTTCCCTCGCTGCAGCGGCTCGGCCGGCTCGGGCAGCTCGGCGATATGCCCACCTTCATCATCGCGCTCGCGCGCGGAGCTCGTCGAGCCGCGCCGCGAGAGGCTCCGGCTCGGAGGCGCACTCGCCGCGCAGGCGCGGGACCACGCACGCGAGCGGGAGGCCCTGGGCTTCGCACCGCGTGAGATCGTGACCGAGTTCCTCCTCCTGCGGCGCATTCTCTGGCGTTTCGTCTCGGAGCGGGCGGCCGAGCTCGGCGCGAGGCAGGTGCTGCTCGTCGAGCGCCGCCTGAACGACGCGATCGACCGGCTCGTGACCGAATGCGTCGTCGCCTACTTCGACCGCGCCACCTCGGAGCTCGCCCATCGCGCGCGCCACGACCAGCTCACCGGACTGCTCCACCACCAGGCGTTCGTCGGCGAGGTCGAGCTCGAGCTCACGCGCGCGATCCGCTACAAGCACGGCCTCGCGCTCGTCTTCGTCGACCTCGACCGCTTCAAGGAGATCAACGACACGCTCGGCCATCCCGCAGGCGACCGGGCGATCCAGGCGTTCGCCGGCGCCTTCCGCGACTCGCTGCGCCGGTCGGACCTCGCCGGAAGGATGGGCGGGGACGAGTTCGCGGCGTCTCTCGTCGAGGCGGACGCGGAGGCTGCTCCGCTGTTCCTCGACCGCCTGCAGGACCGGACCGACGAGCTGGCCGAGCTCGGCGAGCTGCCCTCGCGCCTTCACCTTCAGCGCCGGCTCCGCGCACTTTCCGAACGAGTCCGCCGACGTGGACGCCCTCTTCAGCCTGGCCGACGAGCGCCTCTACGCCGCCAAGCGCGCCAGCGCCGCCTGAAGGTCGGGCGGCAGCTCCGACTCGACCTCGACCGGCGAGCCGGTCAGCGGATGCGGGAAGGCCAGCCGCCAGGCGTGCAGGAACTGGCGGCGGAGCTCGGGATCCGGCACGCCGTAGGCCGGATCGCCGACCACCGGCAGGCCGATCGCCGCAAGGTGGACGCGGATCTGGTGCGTGCGACCGGTCTCGAGCCGGACGTCGAGCAGCGTGTGGCCGCCGAGCAGCCGTTCGACCTCGAAGTGCGTGACCGCGTCCCGCGGGGTGTCCGTGTCGAGCGAGATCCGGGTCGGCTCGTGCCGGTCGCGCCCGATCGGCGCCTCGATCCTGCCGCGCCACGAGCGGGCGGCCGCGGACGAGGGCCTTGTAGCGGCGCTCGAGCGCCCGGCGGCGGACGAGGTTGCGAAGGCGGCGGTAGGCATCCTCGCTCCGCGCCACGACGAGCAGCCCGGAGGTGTCCCGGTCGAGGCGGTGGACGATCCCCGGACGGTCGAGCGCCTCGCCGCCCGCGGTGCGGCCGAGGAGGCCGTGCACCAGCGTCCCGGTCGCGTGGCCGGGCGCCGGGTGGACGACGATGCCCGCCGGCTTGTCCACCACGAGCAGGTGCTCGTCCTCGTAGGCGATCCGGAGCGGCACCTCCTCTGCGACCAGCGCCTCGGCTTCGCCGGCGGTTCGAACTCGAGCTCCTCCCCGCCCGCGAGGCGGTGGCTCTTCGGCCTCCGCTGCCCGTCGACGAGCACGCCCTGCTCGAGCAGCCGCTCTGCCGCCGCACGCGAGCCGACCTCGGAGAGAGATGCCAGAAAGCGGTCGAGCCGCTCCCCGGCGGAGTCGTGCGGGACGACGAGCGCTTTTGCCGTCAGGAGCGCGACCGGCGGGACGTCTCGCCGAGCAGGAGCGCCGCGAACAGGATCGCGACCCCGATCACGATGAAGGAGTCGGCCAGGTTGAACGCCGGCCAGTAGCGCAGGTCGAGGAAGTCGGTCACGTGCCCGAGCCGGATCCGGTCGATCAGGTTCGAGCTGGAGCCCCCGATCAGCAGGCCGAGGGCGACCGGAAGCACCGGATGGCGCGCCCCGGCGCGCGCGAAGAACACCAGCATCCAGCCGACCGCGACCGCCGTGAGGGCGGTTACGGCCGCCGTGGCGCTCGCGAACAGGCCGAAAGCGATCCCCGAGTTCTGAACGTGGTGAATCGAGAACGGGCCGACGACGTGCAGCGACTCGTCGAGCGCGAGCTGGCTCGAGACGATCCACTTCGTCAGCTGGTCGGCGGCGACCGCCGCGATCACGACCGCGCCCAGCCCCGCCCACTGGCCCGCCCGTGCGGCGAGCGAGCGCTGGGCGGACGAGACCGGCGTCAGCGCATCGGTGCTCGAGCCGACGCGGACGTCGACCGTTCGCGAGGCGGGCTCGCTCACCCGCGTTCTTCCTTGCGCTTGCAGTCGATGCACTGCGTCGTGTACGGCAGCGCCTCGAGACGCTCGACGGCGATCGGCTGCCCGCAGGTCCGGCAGATGCCGAAAGTCCCCTCGTCGATCCGCTTCAGCGCGCCGTCGATCGCGGCGAGGACGCGCTCCTCGTTCTCTTCGAGCGTGTAGTCGATCTCGCGGTCGTGCGTGATCGTCGCGACGTCGCCGGGATGGTTGTCGCTCTGGATCTCCTGCGTCTCGTCCTCCATCGAGCCCGGATTGTCCTCGTGGAGGTAGTCGAGCGCTTCCTGCACTCGGGCGCGGTCCTCGAGCAGCCGCTTGCGGAAGTGCTCGGTGTCGATCGTCGCGCTCATCGAGCCGCCGCTTCCAGCCTGCGCTCGGACTCGGCCTGCGCGATGCCGTCCAACCGGACGACCTTCCTGCGGCCCGTGCCGCCGGAGACGATCTCCAGCGCCTGGGGCGGCAGGTCGAGCCGCTCCGCGAGCAGCTTCAGGACCGCCTGGTTCGCGCGGCCCGCCTCGGGCGCGGCCGCGACGCGTACTTTCCAGCCGTCGCCGTGACGGCCGACGATCTCCGTCTTACGGGCGCCGGGGGACACGAGCAGGCGGAGCCGCGCAGAGGGTCCCATGGGCTCAAGTATAGGTTCGGCCGAGGGTCAGGCGGCCCGGGCGTCCGGGGTGTCTTCCACGGCGCCGAGGGCCGCCTCGAGCAAGGCCCTGACCTTGCGTGCGTCGGCGAGCAGCCGCTCACGCTCGACCGCGGCGGCGCGCGTCACCTGCCGGGCCTCGGCGTGCGCTTCCTCGACGATCAGGTCGGCCTCCTTCTTCGCGTGCGCCTTCTGCTCGTGGGCCGAGCGCTCGGCCGAGACGAGCGTCGTCCGCAGCAGCGCCTCGAGCTCCCGGTGCCGGGCGAGCTCGGACTGGAGCTGCTCGATCCGGTCGGCGTACTCGGCCCGCTCGCGCCAGGTCTCCTCGAACGAGCGCTCGATCTCCTCGATCAGCTCGTCGACGGGCCGGCGGCGGTAGCCGTAGAGGCCGCGCTTGAGGCGGATGTGGTGGAGCTCGACGGGTGTGATGGTCATTGGTGGCCCCCTCTCAGGAGAACTGGTTGAAGAGCGCGTCGATCAGCTGCATCAGCGCGAACAGGACGATGATGGCCACCACCGGCGAGAGATCGAGCGGCCCGAACGACGGCAGGATCCGCCGGAAGAGCCGCAGGAACGGTTCGCAGACGTCCCGGAGGAAGTCCGAGACCCGCCGCACCCAGGTCGAGTACGGCAGCCGCACCCACGATGTGAGCACGTACACGAAGATCAGCAGGACGTAGACGTAGATGAAGACGTCTATGAACTGATTGGCCGCCGAGGCAGCATCAGCTAGGACGGCTAGCGTGGGCCATCGCAATTGACTTCGGGCTACCGGGCCCTATTCCTCGGTCACGCCTGGTTGAAGAAGCCGCGCTCGATCAGGCGGGCTCGCTCTTCCGCCGAGACCTGAACGTTTCGCGGCGTGAGCAGGAAGACCTTGTCGGCAACGCGCTGCATGCCTCCCTCGAGCGCGTAGGTGAGGCCGCTCGTGAAGTCGATCAGGCGTTTCGAGAGCTCCTGGTCGGCGTTCTGGAGGTTGAGGATGACCGGCATCGAGTCCTTGAAGCGGTCGGCGATCTGCTGGGCGTCGTTGAAGCTGCGCGGGATCACCAGGTGCACCTGCACGGAGGGCACGGCCTGCACGATCCCGTCCGGGCGGCGGCCGCGCTGCCTCGGCGCGGGGAGCCTCGGCGGCGTGTCGGCGGCGGGCTCGGGGTCGGTCCAGTCGTCGAAGTCCTGCTGGCGGCGGCGCGGGGTGAGACGGCGGACGTTCGGGCGCTCGCTGTAGGTGCGCTCGAGGTCCTCCTCGGTCAGGTAGCCGTCCTCGTCCCACTCGTCGTCCTCCTCGGCGATCCCGAAGTAGACGAGCGTCCGGCTCCAGACGTCTGCAAAGCCCATTAGCCGCGGATGTTACCGCCCGTACAGGATCGATCCCAGGCGCACCATGGTGGCGCCCTCGTCCGCCGCCACCCGGTAGTCCTGGCTCGTGCCCATCGAGAGCTCGGGCAGGCGGTAGGTCTCGGCGAGCTCGCGCAGGCGGCGGAAGTAGGGCCGGGAGGCCTCGGGGTCGTCCGTTGCCGGCGGCATCGTCATCAGGCCGCGCACGTCCTCGTAGAGACCGAGGAAGCGTTCGAGCTCGGCCTCCGGGACGCCCGACTTGGACTCCTCGCCGGAGAGGTTGACCTCGACGAGTGCGGGGATCTCGAGGCGCCGGGCCGCCGATTCGCTCGCGAGCGAGTGGCAGAGCTCGCAGATCCGGTTGACGGTCGCCGCCTTGCGGCTCTGGAGGTGACCGATGAAGTGCCAGCGGAAAGCGTCCCCGTAGCGGGCGTGCTTGACCTCGAGATCCTGCGCGCGATTCTCGCCGACCACCTCCACCCCGGCCTCCGCGAGCGCGGCCAGACCCTCGACGTCCACGTACTTCGTCGCCGCGACGATCGTGACGCCCGGGCCGAGCTCGGCGCGAATGCGCTCGACGTTCCGGCGAATGGTCTCAGGCGACGACGCCGATGACGCCCTGGGTTCCACGCGGCCTCCCCGTCCGCCGCTCCGAGAAGAAGAGATCCGGGTTGCACGCCGTGCAGAGGTCGAGCCGCTCGACCCTCGCGACGCCCGCCGACCGCAGCGCGCGCTCGGCGGCGCTCCACAGGTCGAGCCGGCCGTCGCGCACGAGGCCGAACCCGAACGCGCGCCTGAAGGGCGCGGCCACGTCGTCGCCGACCTCGTAGCAGCACGGCCCGATCGCCGGCCCGACGGCCGCGGCGACGAGGCCGCCGCCGAGCGCCTGCACGCCCTTCGCCACGATCCCTTCGAGCAGGCCGCGCCAGCCGGCGTGGAGGACGGCCAGCGCCGGCTTCGCGCCGTTGACGCGGGCGAGCGCGATCGGCACGCAGTCCGCGCCGAGCGCGAGCACGGGCAGCCCCGGCTCGTCCGTCCAGAGGCCGTCGCCCGGCTCTCCGCGCCCGCCGGCGTGAGCCCGGTGGACGAGCGTCGTGTGCGTCTGGCGGTTGAGCGAGAGCGCGTCCGGGTCGACTCCCAGCCCGGCGCAGAGACGGCGTCGGTTCTCCTCGACGTGCTCGCGGCGGTCGCCGGTGAGGAGCGCGAGGTTGAGCGACTCGAACGGGCCCTCGCTGATCCCGCCTTGCCGGGTCGAGAAGGCGACCTCGTACGGCCCCGGCACGTCCCAGCGCAGGAGCTTCACGTGCCGATCAGCTCGCGGGCCGCCGCCAGCTCCGAGTCGCGCCCGTCCAGCTCTCCGTTCAGCTTCCGTCGGCGCAGCTCCGCGAGGATCTCGCCGACCCGCGGCGACTCGTCGAGCCCCAGGTCGGCGAGGTCGGAGCCGCTCACCTCGAGCCGCACGTCGCGGAGTCGCTCGAAATACGTGTGCAATGGCTCGAGGTCGTCGAGGCCGATCGCGAACAACGGTGCGTCCGGCCCGTACGGCTCCGCGAGCGCCACCACCTCGGCCGGCTCGGCGCCCTTCTGCAGCCGCTCGACGAGCCGCGGGCCGACCGTCACCGCGGCCGCGATCAGCTCGGCGTCCCGCCGGCGGACCTTCAGCCGCTGAAGCCAGTCGTAGACCTCGTCCGGCGGCAGCTTCCGTGCCAGCGCCGCGAGCCCCAGCCGCCACGACGGCACCTCCAACCGGTAGCGGTCTCGCAGCTCGGTCAGCCGGCGCAGGAGGCCCACCGCTTCCTCGTCCGCGGCGAGGTGCGGATGAATCGCCCGGTCGGCACCGAGCTCGGCCAGGCGGAGGATCGAGTGCTCGATCTCCCCCTCGGAGAGCAGCGCCTCGAGCTCGTCGCGCAGACGCGCCGAGGAGAGGTCGCCGACGAGGCCCATCTCGATCGTCCCGCGCGCGAGCCGGAGCGTGTGCTCGTCCATCCGAAAGCCGTAGCGGTTCTCGTAGCGGATGGCGCGAAAAATCCGGGTCGGGTCGTCGATGAAGGAGAGGTTGTGGAGCACGCGGATCCGCTTCGCCTCCAGGTCGCGCCGCCCGCCGAAGGGGTCGACGAGCCGGCCGAGGTCGGCGCCCTTGCAGCGATACCGCCATCGCGTTGATCGTGAAGTCGCGGCGGAAGAGGTCCTCGCGGATCGAGGCGTGCTCGACGGTCGGCAGCGCGGCCGGCGCGTCGTAGAACTCGGTGCGGGCGGTGACGACGTCCACACGTTCGTTCTCGCCGTAGAGGACGACGGCGGTGCCGAACTTGTCGTGGGCGCGCACACGCCCGCCGAGCGCGTCGGCCAGGGCCTGCGCGAGCGCGATCGCGTCCCCTTCGACGGCGATGTCGACGTCGAAGCTGCGCTCCCCGAGCAAGATGTCGCGCACCGTCCCCCCGACGAGGTAGACGCCCTCGTAGGGCTCGGAGACGGCCGCGACGGCCTCGAAGACCGGCTGCAGGCGCTCGAGCCGGGCGAGCTCGCCGGTGAGCATCGGACCGGCCCGCTCCGGGGGGGCGGTCCGCCTCCGAGCGCGCGGAGCAGGTCGCCTCGCGTGACGACGCCGACGATCCGGTCGTCGTCGAGCACGGCGATCCGCCGTCCCCGCCGGCGACCAGCCGCTGCAGCTCGGCGAGCGGCGTGTCGGCGAGCGCACGTCGCGACCCGCGTGCTCATGATCCCCTTGGCCGGAGCGTGCGAGAGCCCGTGCGCGACCGCGCTGGTCGAGGTCCTCCCGGCGCCACGACGCCGACGAGCCGGTCGCCCTCGGCGACGAGGATGCCGCTCTGGCCGTGGCGCTGGCAGACGCACCATCGCGCGGGCGACCGTCTCGTCCGGCGCGACCGTCCGCGCGGGGCCGACATCAGCTCGCGCGCGCCGCGAGCGGCTCGCGACAGCGAGGCGAGCCCCTCGTCGAGCAGTTGCTCGCGCGCCTCGCAAGCGTCCGCGGAAGATCGCCGAGGCAGCCTGCGGGTGCCCGCCGCCGCCGAGCAGCTCCGCGACCGCGTCCGGCGTCGAGCTCGGCGGCCCTGCTGCGGGCGACGCAGAAGACCCGGCCCTCCATCTCGACGAGCACGACGAGGGCCGCGCAGTCGGTGACGTCGACGAGCTTGTGGGCGAGGTTCGAGACGCCGTCGACGTAGCGCGGCCAGGCGACGGCGGCGACGAGCACCTCGACCCCGCGAGCTCTCGCGGCTCGAGCCGCCTCGAGCAGCGCCGCGAGCAGCTCGCGCTCGTCGCTCGGTGAGCGGCGTGTGCAGGAACTGCGCGAGCAGCTCCTGGCCGGCGCCGTGGCGAAGGCACCAGGCGAGCGCCTCCGCGTCGCGCTGCGGTCGCGCTCGGGTACGTGAGCGAGCCCGTGTCCTCGTGGATGCCGAGCGCGAAGGCGGTCGCCTCGAGCGGCGTGACAGCGATCTCGCGCTCGGCGAGGATCCCGACGAGCGTGGTCGTGAGCGCCCCGTCCTCCGAGAGGACGACGTGCTCGGGCGCGGCCCAGTCGGGCGGATCGCCGGCGTGGTGGTCGAAGACCACCTTCTCGACGTCCGGGTCGAGCGCGACCTGCTCGAGCTCGCCGAGACGGCGACGCGTGAACGTCTCGACGACGACAGGCCGCCGGATCGAGTCGAGCTCGAGCCGGGAGGCTTCGACGAGCGGAGCTCGTCGGCGTGGAGCCGGTACGAACTCGCGCACGTTCCGGTTGAGCGAGCCCGCGAGCAGGCGACGGCGTCCGGGTAGAGCCGCCGCGCGGCCAGCATCGCCGCGAAGGCGTCGAAGTCGGTGTTCCCGTGAGTCGCGATGACCTTTCGCGCGCGCATGGACCGCGCATTGTCGCCGCCGCGCGCCGGCCCGCCGGGCCGCGCGGCTCAGGCGAGCGCGATCGCCTCGATCTCGACCTTCGCGCCTGAGGGCAGCGCCGAGACCTCGATCGTCGCGCGCGCCGGCGGCTGCGTCGCCGACGTGGCGCGCGTAGACCTCGTTCATCCCTGGAAGTCGTCGAGGTCGGTCAGGAAGACCGTCGTCTTCACGAGCCGGTCGAGCCCGCTGCCGGCCTCCTCGAGGATCGCGCGAGGTTCGCGAACACCTGCTCGGTCTGCTCCTCGATCGACTCGCCCGCGATCTCCGTCTCGCCGGGCCGCAGCGCCGAGCTGGCCCGGAGACGAACACGAGCTCGCCGGCGCGGATCGCCTGCGAGTAGGGCGCGCCCTGGAACGGCGCGGGCGCCGCCTCGGTGCGGACGACCTCCTTTCCCGCCATCTGCCTCTCCTTCTCGCCGGCGCGGACGGCGAGCGCTGCGCGCGAGCGCGACGCCGAGCGCCTTGAAGATCGCCTCGAGCACGTGCTCGGGCGTCGTCGCCCTCGATCAGCCGGACGTGCAGCGTCAGCCCGGCGCCCTCGGCGAGCTCGCGCAGGAAGCGCGCGACGAGATCGCGTCGCCGAGCCCGCCGACGCGCGCGTCGCGAGAGGTCGACGTTCGAGACGACGAGCGGCCGGCCCGAGGCCTCGAGCGCGACGTGGGCGAGCGCCTCGTCGGCAGGCACGACCGCCGAGCCGTGGCCGCGGCGCGCCGTCGGCGTCGGAGCGCGTCGGCAGCGCCTGCCCGAGCGCGCGGCCGGCGGCCGCGATCTCCGCCGGTCGCCGCCCCCGGCGCGACCTCGAGCTCGAGATCGAACGAGGCGTACTCGCGAGCAGGCCGAGGCAGGTGGTCGAGCACCGGCACGCCGGTGGACACCCGCGCGTCGCCGGCACCCAAGACATCGACGCGCGCGTGGAGCCTCCCCGCCTCGTCGGCCTGACCCGTCCGAGCCATACGTCGGGCCAGCCTAGCCCTCTTGGCGAACGTCTGCGAGAGCTGGTGCGACCTCGAGCTCGACCCTTCGGCTGACGACGGTGCCGAATCGGCGCTCGGCACGATCGCGCGCGGATCGGTAGACCTCGACCGCGTCCGCAACCGACGAGGGCTCGCGCCCGGCGCCGAGCGGGTCGAGGAGATGGCCGAAGAGCTTGTCGAGCTCGGTCGCCACAGATCGCTCTTCCCGGCTGCCTCCTTGCCTCTCAGCCAGAGCATCCAGTCCCAGAAGTGATCGTCGATTCCCGCGAGCGTGTCGGCAGCCACTCTCCAGGGCTCCTCCCTGGCATGAGGCTCTTCCGGGAAGATCAGATCCACCTTCACCGGCCCCGGAAGAATCAGCATCCAGCACTGCTCGGAGCTGAGGCGGTCCCATTGCTGCACCAGCGGCTCCAGCGGAGCGAGCAGCTGCGGCAGCGCCTCCGCGGCGGCCGCGAAGTCGTTCGTGTGGACGCCGAAGTCCCAGTCCGACCACCGCGTCGCCCGGCCCTCCGCCCGAGAGCCGACGAGCTCGATCCTCCGGACCGCCGGATGAGGCGAGACGGCCGCCACGACCGCCCCGTCAAGGCCCACCGTTATGCCTCGACGCGCTCGATCCGGGCGCCGAGCGTGCGCAACCGCTCGTCGATGCGCTCATAGCCGCGGTCGATCTCCCCACGTTCCCGATCGTCGACGTCCCCTCCGCGCACAGCGCCGCGATCAGCATCGCCATACCGGCGCGGATGTCCGGGCTCGACATCCGCTGGCCGTACAGCCGCGCCGGCCCGGTCACGACCGCGCGATGCGGGTCGCAGAGGATGATCCGCGCGCCCATCGAGACGAGCTTGTCGACGAAGAAGAGCCGGCTCTCGAACATCTTCTCGAAGATCAGGACGGTTCCCTTCGCCTGCGTCGCGACGGTCACGGCGATCGAGGTGAGGTCGGCCGGGAACGCGGGCCAGGGGCCGTCCTCGATCTTCGGGATCTGACCGCCGAGGTCGTCCAGGATCTCGAGCTCCTGGCTCGGCGGAACGCGCACCCAGTCGTCGCCGAGCTCGACGTTCACCCCGAGCCGCGCGAAGGCGGCAGGATCGCGGCAGGTCTTCGGCTCGACGTCCTCGATCGTCAGGTCGCCGCCGGTCACCGCCGCGAGGCCGATGAAGCTCCCGACCTCGATGTGCTCCGGCCCGACCGCACTCGCCGCCGCCGAGAGCGGCTCGACGCCCGGATCACGGAGGACGTTCGACCCGATACCTTCGATCTCTCGCCCCGAGCGAGACCAGGAAGCGGCAGAGATCCTGGACGTGCGGCTCGCAGGCGGCGTTCCGATCACCGTCTCGCCGGGCGCGAGCGACGGCGGCCATGACCGCGTTCTCGGTCGCCATCACACTCGCCTCGTCGAGGAAGATGTCGTGCGCCGCGCAGGCCGGCCGCCGAGCTCGTAGCCGTCCGCCGATCTCGAAAGTCGCCCCCAGCTCCGCGAAGGCGTGAATGTGCGGGTCGAGCGCGCCTGCGGCCGATCACGTCGCCGCCCGGGGGCGGACGCTCGCCCTGCCGAGGCGGGCGAGCAGCGGTCCGGCAAGCAGGAACGACGCGCGGATGCGGCTGGCGAGCGCCTGCGTCGAGCTCGTGCGTCGCGACCGTCGGCCGCGTGCACGCGGACCTCGTTGTCGCCGACCCAGTCGGCTTCGGCGCCGAGGCTGCGCAGGAGCGCGATCATCGTCTCGACGTCGCGGATGCGCGGCACGTTCGAGAGCTCGACCGGCTCGTCCGTGAGCAGGCAGGCGGCGAGGATGGGCAGCGCGGCGTTCTTGTTCCCGGCGGCGCGCACGCGCCCCGTGAGCGGCTGGCCGCCTTCGATCACGAACGACTCGGCGACGCGGTCTTGGACGAGCGGTCTCGAGGACACTGCGGCGGCTATGCTAGCGCCGCCTTGGACCCGACCCGTGAGCAGCGCCTGGGAGACGCTGACCCGCTACACGAAGAGCGAGGCGCTGCTGCCGCCACGCGCTCGCCGTCGAGGCGTCGACCGCGTCGTACGCTCGCCGCTTCGGCGAGGACGAGGAGCTGTGGGGGCGACGTCGCGCTGCTGCACGACTTCGACTACGAGATCCACCCGACCCTCGACGAGCATCCGCAGGACGGCGCGCCGATCCTGCGCGAGGAGGGCTGGCCCGGAGGTCGTGATCGAGGCCGTCCTCTCGCATGCGACCACCTCGGGCTGCCGCGCGACACGCCGCTGAAGCGGGCGCTGTTCGCCTGCGACGAGCTCTCCGGCTTCATCCACGCCTGCGGGCTCGTGCGGCCGGACGGGATCGAGACGCTGGAGCCGAAGTCGGTCAAGAAGAAGCTGAAGCAGCCGTCGTTCGCCGCGGGGGTCGCACCGGGAGGACGTCTACGAGGGCGCCGAGGCTGCTCGGCGTCGAGCTCGACGAGCACATCGCCATCGTGGTCGGCGCGCTCAGGCCGATCGCCGCCCGAGCTCGGCCTGCGCGCTACGGGCTCAGAGAGCGGCGACTCAGGCGCTCAGGTCGTCGTCGCTCGTCCACCAGCCGCACGAGACACGCAGCAGCCCCGGCCCGGGATGTCGCGCACGACGACGCCCCGCTCGTAGAGGCGCGCGACCGAGCTCGCCGAGTCGCCCGCGACGCGGAAGGTGACCAGCGTCCCCATGCCGGGCGCGGTCACTACCTCGTGCCGTTCGGCGAGCAGCCCGCGGCAGCGCGCGGCCGTCTCGAGAGCGCGCTCGAAGCGCCACTCCGGCGCGGGCTCGAGGGCGGCCGCAGGCCGGCGAGCGACGCGGGCGGCGTCCAGCCGGGATCGAAGCGCAGGGCGCCCGGCCGCGGCGGCGAACTCGCCCTCCGGCTCGTGGCTTTCCTGCGAGAGGTAGCCGGGGCCGCGAGGCCGAGCGACTCCGGCTCCGCGACGGCGAGCCCGCCGGTCGAGTCCGGCCCGCACAGCCATTTCTGGCGCGAGAACGCGTAGTAGTCGACCCGCGCCGCGTCGACCGGGATCGCGCCGACCGACTGCGCCCCGTCCACGAGCACCGGCAGCCCGGTCTCCCGCTTCAGCTCCTCGATCGCGGAAGCCGTTCCCGCTCATCCAGCAAACGTGCGAGAGCGCCAGCAGCCGTGTCCGCGGGCCGACCTCGCGCAGGAGCACCTCGAGCGCCTCGTCCGGCGGCGGCTCGCGCACCCGCGCGACGCGGAGCCGGGCCGGCGGAGACGGCGAGCGGTCCGAGGAGCCCGAAATGCTCGCCGTCCGTCGTCACGACCTCGTCTTCCGGACCGAGCCCGAGACCGGCGAGCACGATGTTGCAGCCGTTCGTGGTCGAGCTCGCGAGGGCGAGGTTCTCCGGCTCGACGCCCACGGCCGCGGCGAGCTTCGCCCGCACGTCCTCCCGCAGCGCGAGCGCCCGCTCGAAGTACGCCGCCGGCGCGGCCGGCGTCCCGCTCGAGGTCGGCCTGTTCTTGTGCCGCCATCGCCTCGACGGTCGGCGCGCGCGAGCGGGCCGTTCGAGCCCGCGTTCAGGTACGCGAGCCGCTCGAAGACCGGGAACTCCGCCCGCGCGTCCTCGAACCTCATTCGATCCTCGCCTCCACGGGAGCATGGTCCGACAGCAGCCGCCCGGCGACCCGCCGGCGCTCGTCCGGCCACCGCTCGGCCGGACCGGTGCGGGCGCCCCTGACGAGCACCTGGTCGAGCCGGGAGATCGGCGCTGTAAACCCCCACTCCGGGCCGGCCAGCCTCTCGAGCGTCGTCGAGCCGGGGGCGACGACGTTGAAATCGCCCGCGAGCACGAGGATGTCGCCCGGCTCGGCGAACGAGTCCGCGAAGACCGCCGCCCGGAGGAGCTCGGCGTCCTGGCAGCGCCGGTCCGGGACACTCGATGCATGCAGGTTCGCGATCGTCAGGAAGCGGTCTCCCACCTTGGTGCGGACAGCGTGGCAGACACGCCGCTCCTTGGCCCAGGCGAGGCGCACCGATCGTTCGAGGCCGAGCTCACGTGCGAGCGCGCGCCTGAAGCGGCGCGGGTTGAGCACGATCGAGCCGTCGGCGACGGGCCGCAGCGTCTCTCCCAGCAGGATGGCGTTCGCCTGGCCGGTCAGCGCCGAGCGGAGCAGCCCGTGGTGGAGCTCGGTGATCACTCGGCCGAGCTCGGCGCTCCCGAGCAGCGGCCGCGCGGCCACGGCTCCGAGCGAGCGCATCCCGCTCCAGCCTTCGAGCCTCGACAGCGCCCAGACGGGTAGCTCCTGGAGGCAGAGCACGTCCGGCCGGTCGACTGCGGCGAGTCGAACCGCCTCCTCGAGGAAGCCGCGCCGCTCCGGCGGCTTCGCGTTCCCGTGAAAGACGTTCCAGGTGCGAACTAGGAGCGCCACGGGAGCACTAGTCTAGGTTGCGTGTTCAGGCGACAGCGCTTCGCCGACGTGATCTCGCGTCAGCTCGACCTCTTCGAGCGCGAGGAGGCGGATCTGATTCACGACTCGGAGCGCGCGGAGAGGCAGTACGACCGCGCCGAGCGCGACGAGGCCGAAGAGCGCTACGGCGACTACCAGGATCTCGTCGAGACGGGCACGGAGCTCCTCGCCGATCTACGCGACCATTTCGCAGCGACGCTGGAGGAGGCCGCGGCCGAGCAGTACGAGGCGGAGTTCAACCGGGCGGTGCTGAAACGTCTCCCCCGCTTCGCGCTCGAGATCGAGAACCGTTAGGAGGGCTTGGCGGAACCTCGCACAGACTAGGGTTTCGTCAAGCCCTCCCTAGCCGAGACGGGCGGCGAAGCCGCCGATGATCGCTCCGTAGGCGACGTGAGTCGCGAGCGTCCAGATCACGGTGCGCCGGCCGTAGTTCATCAGCATGAAACCGGGCGGCTCGAGGATCGGCGTCTCCTCTGCGTCGCTCCAGGGCGTGCCCATCCGCGGGTGCACGGCCGGGAGGAGGACCGTGACGAGCATGCCGCCGGCGAACGCCGCGTGGACGAGCCCCAGGGCTGCCCCGAACGCCCAGCCCGCCTGGTCCACCGCCCTGAAGACGCCGTAGTAGCCGAGCGAGAACAGCAGGCCGTTCGAGAAGTGGATCGCGTAGCCGATCGCGCTTGCGCGGCTGCGGTCGTCGCTGAAGATCGTCCCGAGCAGAAGCGGAATGTCCATCCGCGTCCAGCCCGCCGCCTGCGCGAGGCGCAGCCCGCTGGTCAGGACGATCGTCCCGATCACTCCGCCGACGAGCGCGCCCCAGAGGGTCATGAGCTCTCCCTTCCGTCCTTCTCCGAGTCTGCGATCGAGATCGCCGCGTTGACGAGCGCGAGATGGGTGAGGCCCTGGGGGAAGTTGCCGAGGAAGTCACCGCCGGCGGGGTCGATCTCCTCCGAGTAGAGGCCGACGTCGTTCGCGAGGCCGACGAGCTCGTCCATCAGCGCGCGAGCCTCGTCGAGCCTTCCCTGCCGCGCGAAGGCGTCGACGAGCCAGAAGGAGCACGTCAGGAACGCGCCCTCGTCCCCGCCGACGCCGTCTTCGCCGCGGTAGCGGTAGACGAACGGCCCTCGACGCAGCTCGCGCTCGATCGCCGAGACGGTGCCGCGTACCCGCTCGCTACCGGCGTGGTCGTAGGAGAGGATCGCGAGCGTCAGCAGGCTGGCGTCGAGCTCGCGCATGTCGGGGGCCCGGACGTAGCTTTGGAGCTCGTCGTCCCAGCCCTCCGCATCGACGAACTCGCGGATCTCATCCGCCTGGGCGCGCCAGCTTTCGGACCGGTCGGGGATCGCGCCGCGCTCGGCGAGCGAGCAGGCGCGGCTCGAGCGCGACCCAGCAGAGGGCTTTCGACTGGATGAAGTGCGTCGTCTCGCTCCGGACCTCCCAGATGCCCGAGTCGCGGTCTCGCCAGTGCTCGGCGACGTAGTCGGCGATCTTCGCGACCTCTTTCCCGGTCTCGCCGTCGAGGTGGCCGACGTTGTCGAAGTACAGCCAGATCGCCTCGAGGACCGCGCCGTAGACGTCGAGCTGGACCTGGTCGGCGGCGCCGTTGCCGACGCGGACCGGACTCGAGCCCCGATAGCCGGCGAGGTCGCCGAGCTCACTCTCCGTCGAATGCGTCGAGCCGTCGACCTTGTAGAGGATCTGGAGACGCGGCTGCGTGATGCGGGAGGCATGCATCAGCCACCAGAAGAACGCATGCGCCTCGTCGTCGAGCCCGAGCCGGACGAGGGCGTCGAGCGTCCAGCTTGCGTCACGGAGCCAGGTGAAGCGGTAGTCCCAGTTGCGGCCGCCGCCGATCCACTCCGGCAGCGACGCGGTCGGCGCCGCGACGATCGCGCCGGACGGGGCGAAGACGAGGAGCTTCAGCACGAGCGCGCTTCGGACGACCGCGTCACGCCAGGGGCCGTCGTACTGGATGTTTCGGGTCCAGTCCTGCCAGAAGCGGCCCGTGCGCTCGAGACGTGCCTCCGTGTCGTCGCGGCCCGGGAGAAGCACGGGCTGCTCGGTCGCGGCGGAGAGCGACAGCAGGGCCGCCTGTCCCTGGCGCAGGGTGAACTCGGCCTTCACGACCCCGCCGTCTGCGGCGGGATCGCCGGCGTTCCAGTGGCCGATGGCCATCGCGTCCCGCCCGGCCTCGGCCACCCAGCGGCCCGCGCGACGACCGAGCCGGGTGCGGCGCCGGCCGTAGCCGAACCGCGGCTCGAACGACCAGGAGAGCGGGACGCTTCCACTCAGCGCCTCGACCTTGCGCACGAGCTCCCGGAACGGCGACAGGCCTCCGCCGCTTGCGAGCGTCATCGCATCGGTCACGCGGACCGTCCCCTCGGCCGCCGCGAACGTCGTCTCCAGGACGTTGGAGTCGTGCTGGTAGCGGCGCTCGGTCTCGTACGGGACGGTCGGTTCCAGCCGGAACGAGCCGCCGCGCTCGGAGTCGAGGATCCGCGCGAAGACCGACTCCGAGTCGACATTCGGCAGGCAGAGCCAGTCGATCGAGCCGTCCCGCGCAATCAGCGCGGCGCTTCGGCCGTCGCCGACGACGGCGTAGTCACGGATCGGCGCGTAGCCCTCGGTGCGAGACACGAGCGGGATTCTGCCCGTACCGCCGCGCCGCATACCGCCATACGGTGGACAAGCCGGCACAGAATCGACACAACCGCGTACCCCATCCGTGCGCCGACACCGGGTATCGTCGACCGCGAGGGAGGTGGGATCGAACCCCACCCTCGGGTGGGGGTATGGGTTTCTGGGGGCCCGGCCGAGCCACCAGGGCGAGTGGTCAGCGATGGCCGAAGTGATGGGCGGGTGGGAGGGAACCGAAAACATCGGCTTCCTCCGAGCAGTTGCGCGCAAGTGGTCCGAGCGACTCCAGCTCCCGCACCACGACGTTCCGGTTCCGCCCCAGCCGCTCGAACTTCCCGCGCGCGAGGAGCAGCGGCTCGGCCCGGACGAGCGGGCGGAAGCGCTCGTACACCTGCGGCGGCACGATCAGGTTGATCTGGCCGAACTCGTCCTCCAGGAGCATGAAGACCACGCCGTTCGCGGTCGCGGGGCGCTGTCGCGCGACCGCCATCCCCGCCACCGCGACCCGCCCGCCCGGCGTCAGCCGGGCTAGCTCGCGGCTCGAGAGCGTTCCCTCCGGCAGGTGCGGGCGTAGGAGCGCGAGCGGGTGCACCCCCACCGACAGGCTCGTGGTGCGGTAGTCGGCGAGCATCCGCTCCCAGGAGGACTGCTCGCGGAGAGCAGGCGCCGGCGCGGTCGGGTCGAGCGGGAGCGCAAGCTGCCGCTCCTCCCCGCCGCTGCCCGGAACGCTCCGGCTGCGCGGCACGAGACCGAGCTCCCAGAGGAGCACACGGCGCTTGCCCCCGAACGAGTCGCACGCGCCGGAAGCGACGAGCGCCTCCAGCTCAGCCCGATCGAGCCCCGTCCGCTGCGCCAGCTCCCGTACGCCCGAGAACGGTCCTTTCCGCTCCCGCTCGGCGACGACGATCTTCGCTTCCTCATCGCCGAGCGACCGCACGTACTCGAGCCCGATTCGCACGGCGTCCTCCTCCAACGAGCACCCTGCCTCGCTGCGGTTCACGTCCGGCGAGCGCACCTCCACTCCACGCCGCTGGGCGTCGCGCACGAGCGATGCCGGCGGGTAGAAGCCCATCGGCTGCGCGTTCAGCAGAGCGCAGAGGAACTCCCGCGGATGGTGGTGCCGAAGCCACGCCGACTGGTAGGCGAGCAACCCGAACGCGGCCGCGTGCGATTTGGGGAACCCGAAGGCCGCGAACCCGTTCAGCTTGCGGAAGACCATCTCCGCCGTCTCGCGGATCGACTCCGCGTCGAGAGAGCGCCCTCGACGAACCGGCCGTGGAACGCCTCGACGGCCTCCTGACTCCGCTTGCGGCTCATCGCCCGCCGGAGCCCCTCCGCCTCGCCGACCGAGAAGCCGGCGAGGGCGGTCGCAACGGCGAGCACCTGCTCCTGGAAGACGACGACGCCGAGCGTCTCCCGGAGCGGCTCCTCCAGCAAGCGGGTGGTCGTACGGCGGCACGAACTCGGGGTTCTCGCGTAGAGCGCTGGCGGTTCTCGATGTACGGATGGACGGCGCCGCCCTGGATCGGCCCCGGCCGGACAAGCGCGACCTGCACCGTCAGGTCCTCGAGGTTCTCCGGAAGCGTCCGCAGGAGCGACTGCATCTGTGCCCGGCTCTCGATCTGGAAGACGCCGACCGTGTCGGCTCGCTGGATCTCGCCGTAGACGGCCCGGTCGTCGAGCGGGATCCGCGAGAGATCGATGATCTCGCCCCGGGCGCCCGCGCGATCTGCTCCACGCAGTCCTCGACCGCCGAGAGCATCCCGAGGCCGAGCAGGTCGATCTTCAGGAAGCCCGCGTCGGCGCAGGAGTCCTTGTCCCACTGGCAGAGCTGACGGCCGGCCATCGCCGCGGGCTGGACGGGCACGAGCTCGACGAGCGGTCGCGTCGAGATCACCATCCCGCCCGGGTGCTGCGAGACGTGGCGCGGCAGGCCGCCGAGCTCGCCGCAGAGCTCCGCGAACGCGCGCCAGCGAGGCGAGGCGCGCTTCGTCTCGGCGTCCGGCAGCTTCGCGAGCTCCTCGCCGACGCGGTACGGGTTGCCGTCGGTCAGCGCGGGCGAGCCGCTCCAGCTCTGCGAACGGCAGGCCGAGCGCCTTGCCGACGTCGCGAATCGCGCCGCGCGCGTGGTAGGTCGAGAAGCTCGCGACCAGCGCGGAGTGCTCCCGGCCGTAGCGTTCGCAGACCGCGACGATCAGCTTCTCGCGGATGTCGCGCGGGAAGTCGAGGTCGATGTCGGGCACGGAGACGAGCTCGCGGTTGAGGAAACGGCCGAGCGACAGGCCGGCGTGCACCGGATCGACGTGCGAGAGCCCGGTCAGGTAGCAGACGATCGAGCCGACCGAGCTGCCGCGGCCGCGGCCGGGCGGCAGCACGTTGCGGGCGACCGAGTCGCCACGCACCTCGCGCGCGCACTCGCGCGCCAGCTCGAGCACCTCCCAGTGGAGCAGGAAGAAGCCGGCGAGGCCGAGCTCGCCGATCAGCGCCAGCTCCTCGTCGAGCCGCTGCCGGGCGCGGCGCTTGTGGCCGTTCGCGCCGCCGTAGCGCTCGGCGAAGGCGCGGTCGCAGACGCGCCGGAGCTGCGCGATCGCCGGCTCGCCGGTGTCGGAGAAGTCGGGGTAGCGGTAGCCGAGGTCCTCGGTCAGGTCGAACTCGAGGCGTCGGCGAGCTCGCCCGCGCGCGCGACCGCATCGCGGTCGAGCGGGAAGCCGCTCGACCGCCTCGCCCGGCGCGAGCAGGAGCGCGTCTCGTGGTTTCCGCGCCGCTCCGCTTCGCAGCCGTCGAGCGACGTGCAGCAGCGGATCGCGACGAGCACGTCCTGCAGCGGCGCGCCGGCGGGGATGGTGCGCGTGCGACGTCGCCGGTCGCGACCGTGGAGACGCCGAGCGCCTCGGCAAGCTCGCTCAGCGTCGCGTTGCGGCGCTCGTCGCCACGCTCGTAGGGGCGCTGCAGCTCGACGAAGAAGCGCTCCGGCCCGAAAGCGCGGGCGAGCGCGGCTGCGCCGTTCGGGTTGCGGACCGCCAGGCCGTGCCGCGCGCAGCCGGAGAGGCAGACGAGACCCTCGTTCAGCTCGGCCAGCAGCGACGCGTCGAGCGCCGGCGGCAGCGCCTCGGCTCCTTCCTTCGGGCCGTGTGCCCGCATGCGCGGCGGTCGAGGAGCCGGCAGAGGTTCGCGTAGCCCTCGCCGCTCTCGACCAGCAGCGTCACGTGCGAGCCGTCGGCCTAGCCGTCAGTCACCTCGGCGCCGGTGATCGGGCGCACGCCGAGCGCCTTCGCCGCGTGCGCGAACTCGAGCGAGCCGTAGAGCCCGTCGTGGTCGGTCAGCGCCAGCGCCTCGTAGCCGAGCTCCGCCGCCCTCGCCGCGAGCTCCTCGGGCAGCGAGGCGCCGTCCAGGAACGAATACGCTGAGTGGGCGTGCAGCTCGACGAACACCTGCCGCTGCTCCTAGCGCCCGGCGAGGGCGAGACGGCCGTCGAACCGGCCCGAGCGGACGATCCGGATCCTCGCCGAGCTCGACGGCATCATCGTCACGTGGTTCCGGTACGAGCCGGGAGAAGAGGGACCCGACCCGCACGTCCATCACCACCACACGGATGCGTTCTACGTGCTTGAAGGCGAGCTCGAGCTCGCGCTCGGCCCGGAGCGTGCAGTGGCTGAAGGCGACCGCCTGGAACGCTTCGCGGCCGCGCCGACCGAACGTCGTCCATACCTTCCGCAACTCGAGCGACGCAACCGCGGTCTTCCTCAACCTGCACGCGCCGTCATCGGGCTTCGGAAACGTGATTCGCGGCAGGGCGAAGAGGGCTTCGACAGTCACGACCCGCCCCAGGACGGAGGGCGACCCGTTCGCGGACGCCGTGTTCACCCGCCCCGAAGAGGGCGAGACGCATCGAGCACGCCGACAGCACGCACCGATCGTCAAGGCCGACCTGCCGCAGCTGTCGTCCTCGACATCGACCTTCCGCCTGGCGTTCGAAGGCGTCGATCCCCACGTCCACGAGGACCACGTCGACTGCTTCTACGTGCTCGAGGGGGAGGTCGAGTTCCTCGTCGGAGAGCGAGCTCGCGCGTAGCAGGCCAGGAACGTTCTTCGCTGGCGCCGCCCCGCGGCGTGGCGCACGGTTTCCGGATGCCGGGCGCGAGCCGAGCACGCGTGCTCAACCTCCACGCGCCGCCCGGCGGCTTCGTCGAGCGCGTGCGCGCGGAACGCCTGAGCGCGTCCCCGTCATGTCCCTCGCTGGCTGAACCAGCGGCCCACCTCCTCGTCGTGGAAGACGACCGCGTGCTCCCCGCCCGCGAGCACGACGTCGAAGTAGCGGCGGCTGACCGGCTCCTCCGTCCACCAGCGGTCGACCACGCGCCACTCCTCGCGCACGAGCGCGACCTGCGGACCGGTTGACCGCGCGCGGCGAGCCGTCGACGTGCGCCTCGACGAGCGCCGGCCGCCGGCTGGTTCAGTCGTCGCGCGGAACGAGCAGCGCTCGCTGTTCCGGCAGACGCGACCACGGCGCGACCTCCACGACGGTGCAGACGGAGCCCGACCCGGTCCCGGCGCTCACCTGGCGAAGCCCTTCCTGCAGATGCGCGCGCAGCTCGGCCCCCTCCGGCTGGACGAGCTCGAGCTGGCTGCCCACCGACTCCGCGAGGATCGAGCACCTCCAGCGTCAGCGCGACCACCGGCGCGGGCAGGTCCAGGAGCTTCGGCCCGAGCGCGGCGCGCAGGCGCGCAGGCTCGGCGGTGGCGTCGCGCAGCGTCACGGTCCGCCGCCACGAGCCTCCGCCGACGAGCCGCGCCGAGAGCGCGAGCTTGCGCAGCGCCCGCCCGCCGCGCTCCGGTCGGGCGAGCAGCCGGTCGAGCAGGACGCCGAGCGAGCGGCGCAGCGTCAGCTCGTTGCCGACCGCCTCGGGGAACTCGAGCGTCTCCAGCAGCTCCGCGGCGGGCTTCCTTCCGCGGACTCGCCGGCTCGAGCCCCCTCTCGCCAGGCCCCAGGCGCGCCGGCCGTCCGGCCCCAGACGTTCGGCCACGGCGCCACCCGGAAGCCCGGCAAGCTCTCCGACCTTCGTGATTCCCAGCTCGCGCAGCTCCTCCCGGCGCCGGCCTCGCAGCGGAAGCAGCGTCAGCGGCAGCGGCGCGAGGAACTCTCGCGCCTGCTCGTCGGAGACGACCAGCACCTGGCCCGAGCGGGCGACGTTCGCCGCCGCCAGAGCCGCGAACCGGCGCTTCGCCGCGCCCGCGCGAGCGTCCCAGCCGGGCCCGACCGCCTTCAACGCCCGCTTGAGCGCCGGCTCCAGCCCGCCGTAGAGCCGCTCGACCCCGCGTGTCTCGAAGTACACGCAGCCGGAGCCGGCCGAGTTCGACCGAGAAGCCCGCGTCCTCGAGCCGCCGGACGATCTGCTCCCATGCCTCCTCGGCCGCAGCCGGGTCGGGATCGACGAGCTGCGAGCGACGGGCACGTCGCGAGCGCCTCCCCGAGCCGCATCCCCGGCTCGACACCGGCGCGTCTCGGCCGCCGCCGTGACCGGCCCGAGCAGCGGCTCCGAGCCCGGCTCGCGGAGCGAGTGCGGCAGGCTCGAGCTGCAGCCGCGGCCGCTCCCGCAGCGCGGCCCGCAGCTCGAATCCCGGGATGACGATGCACGCGATCACTGCGAACACATGTTCTACACGAACACACGTTCGCCGTCAAGGCCCGAACTGTGAGCAGATGTGTGACGGAGCCGCAAGTAACGGGCCGCTCCGTACAACGGGGCTGCTTGGCGCTACCGTGATTCGGAAACCCCCGCCGCACCATGCGCCGCAGTCATCTTGTCGCTGCCGGCGCCGTCCTTGCGGCAACGGTGTCGGCAGCCGCCGCCGTCGGCTCCAGCGCTCGGCAGAGACAGCAGCGCCAACTCGGTCCATATGCCCAGGGAACGGAGATCGCGGCGCCCCGGGACGCGGCAGTCGCGCTTCGCGCAGAGCCCCGGGGCCGGATCACAGCCCGAGTCGGCGCACGAACCGCCTTCGGCAGTCCGAGCCGGCTTGCAGTCGTCCAGGACCGCGGCGGGTGGGTCGCGGTCGTCTCCGACGCGCTCGGCAACGGCGTCCGGGGCTACGCGCAGAGCGGCGGACGTGCGGCTCGCACGCAAGCCCTAGTGCTGGAGGTCGATCTCTCCGGCCGAGTCCTGATCGTCCACGACGGACTCGAGGCTCGAGTCCGGCGGGCTCCCGTCGCCATCGACGCCGCGACCGTCCTGGAGCTCGTACAGCTCGACATCGAGCCGTCATCTCGGGCACGCGCCGAGCCTCGCCAGGCAGGCGCGCCAGGCAGCTCCTACGGCTGTGCGTAGCTCGTCGCCCTAGGCGACGTAGCGCGGCACCGGATACTGCCGCGCGGGCTGGAGCGGCGGCAGACGTCGCCGGCGCGAGCCACGGCGGTGAGCGAGCACGAGCGGCGCGGCCCGCACGGCCACCAGCCGCGGGCGAGAATGCCGACCTCGTAGACGCTGGCTGCGCGAACGCGGTCCCGTGGCGGGCGTTCAGCTCGTCGATCGCGTCACGCGACGATCTCGGCGGCGGGCCGAGCATCCGCGAGAGCCGCGGCACGACCTGGAGCACGCTCTCGCGCGCGACCCAGGCGATGTCCTCCTCGAGCCCGGGCGGCCCGTACGTGCGGGCGTTGATCCCGTCGATCGCGTTCGGGTAGCGGTCCGCGATCGCCTTCGCCGCGACCGCCGCGTCCGACCGCTCGGCGTCGAGCAGCGCGACGATCCGGCCGGCGCAGTACGCGTCGTCGATCGCGAACGCGTCCTTGTAGCCGGCGCAGAGGATGACCACGTCCTCCCCACGCGCCCGCGCGAGCGCGGCGACGGCGTCGAGGTTCAGCAGCGAGCCCGAGCACGACCTCGCCGCAGGAGGTCGCCGCGGCGACGATCGCCCGCGTCCCGTTCGTCGTCGAGAGGATCAGCGTCTCGGCCCGCGCGGCTCGAGGAACTCGCGCGGCGACGCCCCCGCGTCGAAGCCCTCGATCCGCTGCGCTTCGCGCTCGCCGCCGGTGATCGCCGTATCGCCGAGCTCGGCCTTCAGCGCCCGCGCGTCCTCGATCTCCGCGCAGCAGAGGACGCGCGCGGTAGCCGGAGGCCAGCGCCTGCGCGATCGTCGAGGTCGCCCGCATCAGGTCGACGACGACTCCGAGCGGCGCCGGAGCCGCCTCGGCTGGCGTGAAGGCGACGTGGACGCAGCGCCAACCAGCGCTGCCTCCGGGCCGGGGCTACGCTACGGCGACATGTCCGCGCCGATGCGCTGCTACCGCCATCCGAACCGCGAGACCTACGTCTCGTGCTCGGAGTGCGGCCGGCCGATCTGCCCCGAGTGCATGACGCCGGCGCCGGTCGGGCAGCGCTGCCCCGAGCACTCGGGCAAGCCGCAGGGCGTCCGCCGGGTGACGACGGGCGCGCGCCGCGGCGACGTTCGAGGGCACCGGCGCGCTCGTCACGAAGGCGCTGCTGGCGGTCAACGTCGCTCGTCTACGTGATCACGGCGGTCCAGGGCGACGGGATCAACTCGCCCGGCGGGCAGGCTCTTCGGCAAGTGGATGCTCTTCGGGCCCGCGGTCGCGAACGGCGACTGGTGGCGCCTGATCACGAGCGCGTTCCTGCACGCGAACCTGATCCACATCGCGTTCAACATGTACTTCCTCTGGTTCGTCGGGCTGCCGTCGAGACCGCGATCGGCCGCGGTCGCTTTCTGGCCGTCTACCTGATCTCCGGCCTCGCCGGAGCGGCCGGGGCGCTCGTCTTCACGCCGACCTCGCCGACCGTCGGCGCCTCCGGCGCGCTCTTCGGGATCCTCGGCGTCGCCGTGATCCTCGAGCGGCAGCGCAACTACGTCCTGGGCGGCTCGGCGCTCGGGCTCGTCCTGATCAACCTGATCCTCAGCTTCTCGATCTCGAACATCTCGGTCGGCGGCCACATCGGCGGGCTGATCGGCGGCATCCTCTGCGCCCTCGTGCTTTCGCGCTTCGGGCGCGGGCACGCGGCCTACAGCCGCGTCGGCGTCTGGGCGATCGCGGGCATGGTCTCGGTGGGCGTGCTCAGCGTGGCGGTCGCGTATCTGAAGGTCCGCGGTTACGCCCAGTAGCGGCTAGCCCGGTCGCCTTACTCGGGGCGGCTCGTCACGTGGACGTAGATCTTGTCGCTCTCGCCGCATTCCTCGCGCAGCGCGACCTGGCCTGTACGGCCCTCGCCTTCCCATGAGATCTCGGAGTCGTGCTCCTCGACCTCGTCGAAGAGGATCTTGAAGCCCGAGCCCTGGAGCTCCTTCTTGTACTCGTCGTGGGCGTCCTGGACCGAGCCGATGAAGTAGCCCTCGACGACGTGCGTCGGGCCGTCGGTGCGCTGCCTGGTGTACGTGACGTTCTCGATCTGCGGAAAGCTCGCGGGCAGCTTCGGCGACCCCGCGAGCTCGGAATCGCTGCACGCTGCCTGCGTCGGCTCGTTCTGCTCCGCCTCTTTCCCGCCGCCGCCGCAGCCTGCAAGGACGATCACCACCGCTCCGAGCAACGCAAGCCAGCCGACCTGCCTCACCTGTACTCCTTTCCTGGGGACCCGGCGCGGGAGTTTATCCGCCCGCGACGACCGCTTCGATGCCGGACTCCTTCAGCGCGGCCTGCGCAGCGGCGAGCCGTGCGAGCGGCACGCGATAGGGCGAGCAGCTCACGTAATCGAGCCCGAGACCGTGGCAGAAAGCGATCGAGGCCGGCTCGCCGCCGTGCTCGCCGCAGATCCCGAGCTTCAGGTCCTCCTTGACGCCGCGCCCGCGCTCGACCGCGATCCGCATCAGCTCGCCGACCCCGTCCTGGTCGATCGTCTCGAACGGGTCGCGCTCGAGGAGCCCGCGCTCCAGGTAGAGCGGCAGGAAGCGGCCCGCGTCGTCACGCGAGAGGCCGAGCGCCGTCTGCGTCAGGTCGTTGGTGCCGAACGAGAAGAAGTCGGCGTGCTCGGCGATCTCGTCCGCACGGACGCAGGCGCGCGGCAGCTCGATCATCGTGCCGACCAGGTACTCGACCGCGACGCCTTCCTCCTCGGCAGTTCGAATCGTCAGCTCCCGCAGGCGCCGCAGCTCCTCGCCGAGCCCGACCAGCGGGTGCATGATCTCGACGAGCGGCGCCTCGCCCGTGCTGTCGCGCACCGAGCCGGCGGCCCGCACGATCGCCCGCACCTGCATCTCGTAGATCTCCGGATAGACGAGACCGAGCCGGCAGGCGCGGAAGCCGAGCATCGGGTTGTCCTCGCGGAGCGCCCGGACGCGCTCGCGCACGCGGTCGTCCTGTGCCTCCTCGAGCGACGGCAGGAACTCGTGCAGCGGCCAGTCGAGGAGCCGGATCGTGACCGGCAGGCCGGCCATCACCTCGAAGATGCCCTCGAAGTCCTCTTGCTGGATCGGCAGCAGCCGCTCGAGCGCGGCGCGCCGGCCCTCCTCGTCGTTCGCGAGGATCAGCTCCCGCATGAGGGCGAGCCGCCCGGCCTCCTGGAACATGTGCTCCGTCCGGCAGAGCCCGATCCCCTCGGCGCCGAAGTCGCGCGCTTTCCTGGCGTCGGCCGGCGTGTCCGCGTTCGTGCGGACCTTGAGCCTGCGCAACTCGTCTGCCCATTCGAGCACGGTCCGGAAGTCCTCGTTGATCTTCGGCGGCACGAGCGGCACCTCGCCGACGACCACCTCGCCGCTGCCGCCGTCGATCGTGATCGGGTCGCCCTCGTGGAGCTCGTGGCCCCCGATCCGCGCCGTCTTCGCCGCGGCGTCCAGCGAGAGGTCGCCGCAGCCGACGACGCACGGGATCCCCTCGCCCCGGGCGACGACCGCCGCATGCGACGTCAGACCGCCGTGGACGGTGAGGATCCCCTTGGCCTGCCGCATGCCGCCGTAGTCGTCGGGGGTGGTCTCCCAGCGCACGAGGATGACGGGCTCGCCCGCACCGCCGCGCTCCTCGGCCGCCTGTGCGTCGAACACGATCTCGCCGCTGGCCGCGCCCGGGGACGCGTTCAGCCCCTTTCCGGCCACCTCGTACTCGGCCGTGGGATCCAGCATCGGGTGCAGGAGCTGGTCGAGCTGGCCCGGGTCGATGCGGGCCACCGCCTCCTCGCGCGAGATCAGGTCCTCCGCGGCCATCGTGACCGCCGCCTTCAGCGCCGCAGCCGCGGTCCGCTTCGCGCTCCGCGTTTGCAGGAGGTAGAGCGAGCCGTCCTCGACCGTGAACTCGATGTCCTGCATGTCGCGGTAGTGCTCCTCCAGGCGGCGCATCGTGGCGAGAAGCTGCTCGAAGGCCTCCGGGAGCTGCTCGCGCATCGCCTCGAGCGGCTCCGGGGTGCGAATCCCGGCGACGACGTCCTCCCCCTGGGCGTCTGCGAGAAACTCGCCGTAGATGCCCTGCTCTCCGGTCGAGGGGTCGCGCGTGAACGCCACGCCGGTGCCCGAGGAGGCGCCCTTGTTGCCGAAGACCATCTGGACGACGTTGACGGCGGTGCCGAGGTCCTCCGGGATCCGGTGCGCGCGGCGGTAGACCTGTGCGCGCGGCGTGTCCCAGGAGTCGAACACGGCCCGAACCGCGCGACGAAGCTGCTCGTGGGCGTCCTGCGGGAAGGGCCGGCCGGTGTCGTCCTCGTAAAGCCGCTTGAACGTCTCGACGAGCGCCTTCAGGTCGTCGGCGCCGAGCTCGACGTCCTGCGTGGCCCCGCGTTCGTTCTTCAGCTCGGTCAGCGCGTGCTCGAAGCGCTCGCCGTCGATCCCCTCGACCACCTCGCCGTACATCTGGATCAGGCGGCGGTACGAGTCGTAGGCGAAGCGCTCGTTGCCCGTCGCGCGGGCGAGGCCCGCGACGGCTTCGTCGTTCAGCCCGAGGTTGAGGATCGTGTCCATCATCCCGGGCATCGAGACCGCGGCGCCCGAGCGAACCGAGACGAGCAGCGGATCCTGCGGATCGCCGAAGCGCTTGCCGGTCTTCTGCTCGAGCGCGCGCAGGTGCTCCTCGATCTCCGGCTCGAGCGTATCCGGGAGCGTCTTGCCGTTCCGCATGTACGCGCGGCAGGCGTCGGTCGTGACGGTGAAGCCGGCCGGGACGGGGACGCCGAGCTGCGTCATCTCGGCCAGGCCCACGCCCTTGCCGCCGAGCAGCTCGCGCCCGCCCTCGGAAGGCTGGTCGAAGTCGTAGACGAAGCGCCCGTTCCCTCGCATTGCGAGGAATCTTCCCATGCGGAGGCTCCCTAGACTCGGGGCATGGAGTTGAGCGACTTCTGGGAAGGGCAGGCGGAGCGCTGGGTGCGCTGGGCACGGGAGCCCGGGCACGACTCCTACTGGCGTTTCCACCGCGACCGCTTCCTCGAGCTCCTCCCGCCGCCGGGCCGGCTGACGGTCGACGTCGGTTGCGGCGAGGGGCGGCTGGCGCGGGACCTGAAGGAGCTCGGCCACACGGTCGTCGCGATCGACCGTGCGCCCACGATGGTCGCGCACGCACGCGAGGCCGACCCCGAGCTCGACGTGCGGGAGGCGGACGCGGCCGCGCTGCCGCTGGACGACGGCGCCGCCGATCTCGTCGTCTCGTTCATGTCGCTGATGAACACGGACGACCTGGACGGCGCGGTCGCGGAGGCGGCGCGGGTGCTCGCTCCCGGCGGGCGCTACTGCGCCGCGATCACGCATCCGCTCAACACCGCCGGGGCATTCACCTCTCGGGAGGCCGACGCGCCCTTCTTGATCGAGGGCTCGTACTTCGAGCCGTCCCAGAAGGAGGTGCCGGTCGAGCGCGACGGGCTCGAGATCACCTTCCTGGACGCCCACCGCCCTCTCGAGGACTACTTCCGGGCTCTCGAGAAGGCCGGGCTCACGGTCGATCGCCTCCGCGAGCTCCGCGACGACGGCGATCCCGACGACAGTCGCTGGCAGCGTCTTCCGCTCTTCCTCCATCTGCGGGCACGCAAGAGCTAGCCTGGGCTCGTGAAGCTCGAGGGGATCCATCACGTCACGGCGATCACCGGCGACGCGCCGGGCAACGTCGACTTCTACGCGCGCGTCCTCGGCCTGCGCCTCGTCAAGAAGAGCGTCAACCAGGACGATCCGACCGTCTACCACCTCTTCTACGCGGACGAGCGCGGCGAGCCCGGCAGCGACATCACCTTCTTCGAGTACCCGAACGCCCGGCGCGGACGAGCCGGGGCGGGGATGGTGCACCGCGTCGTGTGGCGCGTCGCCTCGGAGGAGGCGCTCGCGTTCTGGGCGCAGCGGCTCGGGGCCGAGGGAGTCCCCACTGAGCGGGCCGACAGTTCGCTCGTCTTCGCCGATCCCGAAGGATTGGCGCACGAGCTGGCGGTCGTTCAGACCCCGGACGAGCCCCTGATCGCGGACCATCCCGAGATTCCTCGAGAGGTCGCGCTTCAGGGCTTCGACTCGGTCCGCGCCTACACGGCCGACCCGGAGCAGAGCCGCAGTTTCCTCGAGGAGACGCTCGCGTTCGAGCCTCGGGACGAGACCGCGTGGGAGGCCCGCGGCGAGTCCCGTGGCTCGCTCTACGTCTACGACCGGACCGAGGAGCGTGGCGTCGGAGGCGCGGGAACCGTGCACCACGTCGCCTGGGCCTCGCCGATGGACGACCACGAGACGTGGCAGGAACGAGTCGCGGCCGCGGGCGCCTCCCCCACGCCGGTCATCGACCGCTTCTACTTCCGCTCGATCTACTTCCGCGAGCCGAGCGGCGTCCTCTTCGAGATCGCGACGATCGGCCCGGGCTTCGCCACGGACGAGCCGCTCGAGCATCTCGGGGAGCGCCTGTCTCTACCTCCGGCGTACGAGCAGCTGCGCGACCGGCTCGAGCCGGTCCTGACGCCCCTCCCCGATCCGCGGCGTCAGCTCGCCACGGGCGGCCGGTAGCCGGGCCGCCGCCGCGCGCGGTAGTCGGCGAGCCACGCGAGGGCGCGCAGGCCCATCCAGATCGGCGTCAGCAGGACGTAGAAGACGACGACCGCGGCGGCGAGGATCAGCCACCACGAGAGCCAGCGCCAGAGCGGAATGGGCGGTTTCGGCTTCACGACGTTCCGCGCCGCCCGGGAATCACGACGCCGTCGCCTTCACCCGCCGCCGTTCGACGAGGCGGATCGCCCGCGCGGCGGTCTCCTCGATCGAAAGCTCGGAGATCTCGATCACCGGACAGCCGAGGCGGCGATGGATCGCCTTCGCCTCCTCGAGCTCGGAGTAGATCTCGAGCAGCTCGGCGTAGGCGCGCTGGTTGCCGCCGAGCCGGGCCGCGCGCTGCCGCCGGATCTCCTGGAGCCGCACCGCGTCGATCGTCAGCCCGACGATCTTCGACGGATCGAGCTGGAAGAGCGCCGAGGGCGGCTCGATGCCCTTGACGATCGGGATGTTGGCCGTCTTGTAGCCGAGGTAGCCGAGGTACATCGAGAGCGGCGTCTTCGAGGTTCGGGAGACGCCGACGAGGACGATGTCCGCCTCGTGCAGGCCTGCGCCGACGCCGTCGTCGTACTTGACCGCGAACTCGATCGCCGCGATCCGCTTGAAGTAGGCCGAGTCGAGCGGCGCCCTCGCACCGGGCGTCATCTGAGCGCCGACGCCGGCGACCCGGGCGACGGCGTCGATCGGGTGGCCGAGCAGGTCGCAGTAGTGGAGCCGGTAGCGGCGGGCGATCGCCCGGGCGGCGTCGCGGAGCTCGGGGTGGACGAGCGTGTAGATGATCACGGCCGGCCGGCCCTTCGCGCGGTTCAGCGCGAGCTGGAGGTCGTCGACGGTCTCGACGCGCGGATGGCGGATCTCCTCGAACTCCTGGTCGGGGAACTGGGCCTCGAGCGCGTGGACGAGCCGGACCGCGGTCTCGCCCGTCGAATCGGAGATGACGTGCAGCTCGACCGGTTGGTTCGCCACGGGCGGGAGCGTAGTCCTAGCCCGGGACCTGCGAGAAGTCGCCGAGCCGTCCGAGCGTGTCCCGCACGTCGAGCAGCAGCCGCAGCCGGTTCGCGCGAACGGCCGGGTTCTCGTCCATCACCATCACGTCCTCGAAAAAACGCTCGACCAGCGGCGCGAGCGCCGCCCCCGACTCGAGCGCCGCTCGCACGTCGCCCTCCGGCGAGACAACTGCGGAGGCGGCGGTGAGCCCCTCCGCAAGCGCCCGCTCCGCGTCCTCCCGCAGGAGCCCCGGATCGAGCTCGGGCCCGGCCTCGCCCGCGGCCTTTCCCGCCAGCCGGTCGGCACGCTCGTAGGCGGTGAAGACGCCTTGAAACGCCGGCGCCTCGCGCTCCGCGTAGAGCGTCTCCGCCAGACGCGCAACGCCGCCCAGGTCGCTCGCCGCCGAGGCCCTGGCTGCGCGTACGTACTCGACGGGCACGTCGAGAAGGCCCTCCAGCCGCTCCTCCACGAACTCGAGGACCTCGTCCGGCATCAGCTCCCGGCGGATGCTCAGCCCGCCGTCGGTCGCGAGCCGGCAGAGACCGATCGCCGCCCGCCGCAGCCCGTAGGGGTCGCGGGAGCCGGAGGGCTTCTGGCCGAGCGAGAAGGACACGGTCAGCGTGTCGAGCTTGTCGGCCGCCGCCAGCACCTTTCCGGCCTCCGTCTGCGGGAGCGGGCCGCCCGCCGAGTCGGGCAGGTACTGCTCGTCGATCGCGGCGCAGACGGCTTCGGGATACCCGGCCAGACGTGCGTACTCGGCGCCGATGTGGCCCTCGAGGTCCGGGAACTCCCGGACCAGCTCGGAGGCCTGATCCGCCTTCGCGAGTCGCGCCGCCTCGATCGCCGCCTCGCCGCCGCCGAGCCGTTCGACGAGGGCCACCAGCCGCTCGGTCTTGTCGGCGAAGCTGCCCGCGCCGGCGAAGAACGTGATCGTCGCCAGCTGCTCGGCGAGGCGCTCGACGCCGAGCTTCACGTCCCGCTCGAACGTGAAGCTGGCGTCGTCCAGCCTGCCTTCCAGCACTGCCTCGTTGCCGGCGCGCACCGTGTCTGGATCGCCACCGTTGGCGACGAACGCAAAGCGGCTGCCGCCGAGCGGGAAGTAGCGCTGGTGAGACTGCATCGCCGTGACCACGACCCGCTCGGGGAGCTGCAGGAAGCGCGGGTCGAAGGCGCCCTCGAGCACCTGCACGCTCTCGACGAGGTACACCACCTCCTCGAGCACTCCGGCGGGATCGCTCCAGCCGCCGATGCCGTCGAGACCCGCCACGATCTGCCGCCGCCGCTCCGTCGCATCGGGCTCGACGTTCGCGTCGCGGAGCCGCTCGGCGTAGTCCCCCGCATGCGTGATCTCGACCGGCCCTCCGCTGAAGCGGTGGCCGAACGAGGACTCTCCGACCACCGTCTCGCCGTCCAGCTTGGCGAGAGTCCAGCGAACGGGACGCGCGAACCGGAGCCCGCTCTCGTCCCAGCGCATCGACTTCGAGAACCCGAGACCGCGGACGACCGCGTCGAAGCGCGCGGGCAGCTCCTCGCGCAGCGGGCGGCCGGGACGCTCGAATCCAAGGAACCCGTCTCTCGAGACGAGGTCCTCGACCGCCACGCCGTGCTTCTTCGCAAAACCCGCCGCCGCCTTCTCCGCGAGGCTTTCCGGCGGTCCCTTGATCCATTCGTCCGGGGTTCGCTCCGCAACCTCCTCCAGCAGGACGGCGAGCCGGCGCGGACCGACGAACAGCCGGCCGGGCGGCGCACCGAGCTCGCGCTCGACGAGGGCCGGAAGCTGCTGCTCGGCCTCCCGGCAGGCCGCGGCGGGCAGCTCCTCGCAACCGATCTCAAGCAGAAGCGTCGCCATCGGCCTCCAGCTCCAGATACAGCCGCGCCACCTCGCGGGCGAGTGTGCGCACGCGCCCGATGTAGGCCGCGCGCTCGGTCACCGAGATCCCACCGCGGGCGTCCAGGAGATTGAACGTGTGCGAGGACTTGAGCACCTGGTCGTAGGCGGGCAGGGGCAGCCGGCGCTCGAGCAGGCGCTGCGCTTCCTCCTCGTGCTCGCCGAAGCGCCGCTCGAGCACGTCCACCTGGGCGACCTCGAAGTTGTACGCGGACCACTGGCGCTCGCTTTCCCGGTAGACGTCGCCCCAGGTCACGCCGGGCGCCCATTCGAGGTCGAAGGCGCTCCGCTTGCCCTGCAGGAACATGGCCAGACGCTCGAGCCCGTACGTCATCTCCGCCGGGACGAGCTCGATGTCGAAACCGCCGAGCTGCTGGAAATACGTCCACTGCGTGATCTCCATCCCGTCGCACCAGACCTCCCAGCCGAGCCCCCAGGCGCCGAGCGTCGGCTGCTCCCAGTCGTCCTCCACGAGCCGGATGTCGTGCCGCCGCAGGTCGATCCCGATCGCCTCGAGCGAGTCGAAGTAGCGGTCGAGCACGTCCTCGGGGGCCGGCTTGAGGATCACCTGGTACTGGAAGTAGTGCTGGAAGCGGTACGGGTTCTCGCCGTAGCGCCCGTCGAGCGGGCGGATGACCGGCTCGACATACGCCGTCTTCCAGGGTCGAGGGCCGAGGGAGCGTAGAAACGTCGCCGGATTCATGGTTCCGGCTGCGAGCTCGGTGTGGTACGGCTGCATCAGCACGCAGCCCTGCCCCGCCCAGTAGCCCTCGAGCGCCCGGATCATCTCCTGGTAGTTCACGGGGCTGAGACTAACCGCCGGGCCGAGCGGGCAAGAAACCGGCCATGGAGAAAGAGGTTCGGGTCTCCGACGTGCGGACGTTCCAGACGAAATCGGGGAACACCCGGTACGTCCTGCGCGACGAGGAAGGGAACGAGTTCACGACCTTCCGCGAGGAGATTGGGAAGACGGCGTTCGAGGCTCAGGGCCGGCGGGCGCGAATCGAGTACCACGAGGAGCAGCGCGACGGCTTCCGCAACGTCTACCTCGACGCCGTCCAGGCGCTCGAGCAGGAGGCCGGCGCCGACGAGACCGTCGACGAGGTGGCCTGGAAGACCGCTGTCGAGTCGGCTCCCTGGCTCCTCGGCTCGACCCCGCCCGAGCGCGAGGTTCCTCCGGAGGAGCTCTTCGAGAAGCTGCAGCCGTTCAAGGAGCTCGTGGCCGACGACATCAAGGACGGCGACGAGAGCGGCTGAGCTCCGGAAGGCTCAGGCACGGAGAGTTCGCAGCCGAAAGCCGCCGTGGTACTCGTAGGACGCGGTGATGACGGCCAGCGCCTCGCGCGCGCCTCGGCCGGTCACGCCGGCTGCCCCGGCCTCGTCCAGAGGACGCCGGAGGAAGGACTCGATCCCGAACAGGCCGTCCGGCGAGAGCGGCAGCACCGAGCCGTTCGAGCACGACTGGCAGATCGCGCCGCCTGCTTTCGGCGAGTAGCCGGTGAGGCCCCGGCCGGCGCCGCATTCGGCGCAGCTCGTGACGTGCGGCAGGTAGCCGGACAGCCAGAGGAGCTTGAGCTGGAAGGAGAGAACGAGTGGATCGACCGCCGGCGCCCCGTCGCGGCGCGGCTCGAGTACGTCCACCAGGTCGAGGAAGCGGGTCAGCGCCCGAAAGGCACGGTCGTTCGCCTCCTGCTCCGGAAAGAGGCGCAGCATCGCCTCGGCCGCGACGAGGCCGACCGAGAGCCGGTACGGCTCCTCCCGAATCTGCCGGTGCGACCGGATCAGCTCCGCGCCGGTGACCGTCTGCAGCTCGCCGCCACCTTGATGGAGGAGGAGCTCGCCGTGACTCAGGGGCTCCAGCCGGGCGCCGAAGCGCGACTTCGTCTTCCGCACGCCCTTGGCGACCGCACCGATTCGGCCGCGGTCGAGCGTGTAGACGTGCAGCACCCGGTCGGCCTCGCCGAGCCGAAACGAGCGCAGCACCACCGCCTCGGTCTTGTAGGCGCGGCCCACGCGGACAAGTGTAGATCCGGCCCAGGTCGGGAATCGCCGACGCGGTTTCCACGTTTGGAACGGTAATGGCCAGAATTCAGATGTATACGACTCGGTGGTGCGGCTACTGCGTGCGCGCGAAGGCGCTCCTCGATTCTCGCGGCCTTGCGTACGAGGAGATCTCGCTCGACGACGATCCTGCATTTCGGCAGCAGCTGCTCGACCTGACCGGCGGCTGGACGGTGCCCCAGATCCTGGTCGACGGCCGGCCGATCGGCGGTTACACCGAGCTCTGGCGGCTCGACCGCAGCGGCGAGCTCGAGCGCCTCGCGGCGTAGCCCGCCGGCCTGGCCGCGCGCAGACGCTGACAGGACGGGCAGTACCAGGTCCCACGCCCCGCGGAGCGGATCTTCTCGATCGGCGTGCCGCAGCGCTCGCAGGGCTCGCCCTCCCGTCCGTAGACCTTGAACTCGTGCTGCATCCGCCCGCGGCCGCCGTCGGGCGTGCGGTAGTCGCTCAGCGTGGCGCCCTGGCGCGCGATCCCGGCCCGGAGCGCCGCGCGGATCCCTCGATGGACGGCGGCGATCTCTGCCGGGCCGAGCTCGCCCGCCGGCTCGAGTGGATGCACGCCTGCCCGCCAGAGCGCCTCGTCCGCGTAGATGTTCCCGACGCCTGCCAGCCGGCGCTGGTCGAGGAGCGCGGCCTTGATGGGCGCGCGCCGGCCGGAGATGGCGTCGCCGAGACGCCTGGCCGTGAAGCCTCGTTCGAGCGGCTCGCGGCCGACTCGCTCATCGAGGTAGAGATCGAGCTCGCCCGGCTCGACGAGTAACCAGGTGCCGAAGCGGCGCACGTCACGGTAGACGACGTCCGATCCGTCGTCTAGCCTGACAACTGCCCGACGGTGAGTGTCGTCTGCCGGTAGCGACCCACCCTCGGAATGAAGCAGCTGTCCCGTCATCCGGAGGTGAATCAGGAGAACACGACCGCTCTCGAACCGAACAATCAAATACTTGCCGCGGCGATCGAGCGCTGCGACCCCCTCTCCCTCGAGCTCGGCGGCCACTCCGGCGGGGTCGTAGGGCCGAGTGAGGCGCGGGTCGGAGATCTCGACGCGCTCCAGGCGGCGCCCGACGAGCCTGGGCTCGAGCTGTACGCGGACAGTCTCGACCTCCGGTAGCTCGGGCACGGGCCTAGCCTAGTCTCGGGCGGACGATCGGCGACCGTCGCCGGCGCTCAGGCGAGCACGTCGAGCACGACCGGACGCGGGGCGGGCGGCTCGTCGGCGAGGACGTACGCGGCAGCAAGCTCGCGCGCGGCTTCTGCGGCGGCTTCGTTGGTGTGCGCGTGGATCTCTGCCAGCGGCTCGTCCTGAGCGACCCGGTCGCCTCGCTTGCGGAGGCACACGATGCCGACTGCGTGGTCGATCACATCGTCCTTCGTGCGTCGGCCCGCGCCCAGATGGAGGGCGGTCTGTCCGACCCGGACGGCTCCGAGCTCGGCGACGTAGCCCGCCCGCGGGGACGCGAGCTCGCGCACGACCGGCGCGCCGGGGAGCACGGCCTCGTCGGCGTCGCCATCCTGGGCATGGATCCAGCGCTCGTAGGCTGCGACGGCGCTCCCGTCCGCGATGGCCTGCTCGGCGAGCCTGCGTGCCTCGGCCCCGTCGATGTCGAGGTCGGAAAGCGCGAGGAGGTGGCCGGCGACGGCCCGACGAGCTCGTGGAAGTCCGGCGGCCCCTGTCCGCGCAAAGTCGCGATCGCCTCTCGAATCTCGAGCGCGTTCCCGACCGCGTGCCCGAGCGGCTGCTCCATGTCCGTCAGCAGGCAGACCGCCTCCCGGCCGAAACGCCGGCAGAGCTCCAGCATCTGCTCGGCGAGCTTCCGGGCCTCCTCCCGCGACTTCATGAACGCCCCCTCGCCGACCTTGACGTCGAACACGATCGCCTCGGCTCCGCCGGCGACCTTCTTCGACACGATGCTCGCGGAGATCAGGGAGCGCTCGTCGACGGTCGCGGTCACGTCCCGCAAGGCGTAGAGACGCTTGTCGGCCGGGACGAGGTCGGCGCTCGCCCCGACGATCGCCATGCCGGCGTCCCGCACCTGCGCGACGAGCTCGTCGGTGGAGAGCTCGACCCGGAAGCCCGGGATCGACTCGAGCTTGTCGAGCGTCCCACCTGTGTGGCCGAGCCCGCGGCCGCTCATCTTCGCGAACGGAACGCCGCACGCCGCCACGATCGGGCCGACCGCGATCGAGGTCTTGTCGCCGACGCCGCCGGTCGAATGCTTGTCGACCACCTTGCGGCCGAGCGCCGAGCGCAGGTCGAGCGTCTCGCCGGTCTCGATCATGGCCTCGGTCATGGCGTAGGTCTCAGCGTTCGTCAGACCGCGGAAGAAGACGGCCATGCAGAAGGCTGCGAGCTGGTAGTCGGGAATCTCCTCGCGTGCATAGCCAAGCATGAGACCCCTCAGCTCCCCCGCGTCGAGCTCGCCGCCGTTCCGCTTGCGCTCGATCAGCTCGGCCGGGCGGATCACGTCTCGGCGACCAGGATCGCGCAGGCGACGCGCGCGCGGACCGGAGCATCGATGAATCCCGGTCGGGCACCGCCGCCGAGTGACTCGACCCAGCGCCGAGCGCCGTCCGGGTCGACCTTGACCCAGCCGTCGACGTCCCTCCGCTCGACGCGGGCGAAGTGGCGTCCAGCACCTCGGCCGCTTCCTCCCTGCGGAAGCGGACCTGCCAGGCCCATTCGCCGGCGAGACTCCTGAGCTCGTGCATGTGCTCGCGCCCGTTCGTGACCGCGACGAGCCGGCCGCCGGGACGGAGCACGCGCCTGAGCTCGGCCAGCCCGCGGTCGAGATCGGGGACGTGGTAGAGCATCCAGGCGGCGACCGCGCAGTCGAACTCGCCGTCCGCAAACGCCAGCTCCTGGACGTCGCCGACCCGCGCGTCGACGCCTCGTGCGCGCGCGAGCTCGACCATCCGCGGCGAGCTGTCCACCATGATCACCTCTGAGCCGAGCTCGCGAGCGACCCGCTCGGAGAGCTCGCCGGGGCCGCCTCCGACCTCGAGCACCCGTCCCGGTGCTGCCTCGGCGATCGCGGCGAACGCAACCTCTCGCGCGTCCGGCCCCTCGAAAGCGGTGTAGATCGACCGTCGGGCCTCGAGCGGCGCTTCGCTCGCGTACTGCGAGGCGACCAGGCTCGGGTCATCCATCTTCGGCTTGTTCGCCGTCACAGCTCGACGATCGGAGCGCCCGGAAGCCGGCGCCCCGGGGACTTCCCGCCCAGCCAGGCGTTGACGGTCGCGCCCACGTCTGCGAACTCGCCGGCCTCGTGGATCCGCCCCGCGGCATTCCGCCCGTGCACGTACACGAGCAGAAGAGCGTGCTCGCGGGAGTGGTCGGTCGAGGGTGTCGTCGGGTCGCAGCCGTGGTCGGAGGTGAGGATCAGGAGGTCCTGCTCGCGCAAGGCGTCCAGGAGATCGGGCAGGCGGTAGTCGAAATCCTGCAGGCAACGGTGGAAGTTGACCGGGTCGTTGCGGTGCCCCCAGAGCATGTCGGTCTCGACGAGATTCGTGAACACGAGACCTTCGTCGATCTCCCGAAGCAGGGTCTCCGTCTGCTGGATCCCTTCGACGTTGGATCTCGTCGGGCGCGACTCGTCGATGTCGCAGCCCGCGAAGATGTCGCCGATCTTGCCGACGCCGTGCACCTGCTTGCCCGCCTCGCGGATGTGCGTGAGGTAGTTCGGCCGCCGCGGCTCGAGCGAGAAGTCGTGCCGGTTCGGCGTCCGCTCGTAGTCCCCGGGCTCGCCCACGAACGGACGCGCGATCACGCGGCCGACTGCGTGCTTTCCGGTGAGGATCTCCCGCGCGATCCGGCAGGCCGCGTAGAGCTCCTCGAGTGGAATCGTCTCCTCGTGCGCGGCAATCTGGAAGACGGAATCGGCCGAGGTGTAGACGATCCACTTCCCCGTCCGCTGGTGCTCCTCCCCGAGCTGCTGGATGATCTCCGTGCCCGAGGCGGGCTTGTTGCCGAGCACGCCGCGGCCCGTCCGGTGCATGAACGGATCGATCACGTCGTGTGGGAACCCCTGCGGGTAGGTCGGGAAGGCCGTCGGCGTGACGACGCCCATCAGCTCCCAGTGGCCCGCGGTTGTGTCCTTGCCCTTCGAGCGCTCGACGAGCCGGCCGGCGACCGCGGGCGCGCCGGGCTGGGGCCGGCAACCCTCCAGCGGCTCGACGTTTCCGAGGCCGAGCGCCTCCAGATTGGGCAGGTCGAGACCGCCGACGGCGCGGGCGACGTTGCCGAGCGTGTCCGAGCCCTCGTCGCCGTACGCGTCGGCATCGGGGAGCGCTCCCGCGCCCACGGCGTCCAGCACGATCACGCAGGCGCGCGGCATGCGGCTATTCTAGGTCGGTCGTGAACACCGTCCTGGGACTGCTCGGATTGATCGTCTTCGCGGCGTGCGTGATCCTGTTCGCTGCCGCGATGACCTGGGTCGTCGTGAGGCTGAGCCCGGCACGAAACACCGACCGGCAGCGCGAGCGAGCTAGCGTCAAGCCTAGACGGGCGAGAGCGGCAGGACGTCCTCGAGCGGGTGGAAGTCGAGGCCGTGCGCCTCGGCAACCGCTTCGTAGGTGATCTTCCCGTCGAGCACGTTCACGCCCCGGGCCAGCGCCGGATCGCTTGCGACCGCCTCTCGCAAACCGAGGTCGGCGATCGCCTCCACGTAGGGAAGCGTCACGTTCGTCAGCGCCTTCGTCGAGGTGATCGGAACCGCTCCGGGCATGTTCGCGACGCAGTAGTGCGTGACTCCGTCCACCACGTAGACGGGCTCGCTGTGAGTCGTCGGGTGGGATGTCTCGGCGGAACCGCCCTGGTCGATCGCGACGTCGCACAGAACGGCGCCGTCCTTCATCGCTCCAACCATCTCGCGCGTGACGAGCTTCGGGGCAACCGCGCCCGGGATCAGGACGGCGCCGATCACCACGTCCGCCTCGACGATCGACTCCTCGATCTGAAGTGAAGACGACATCACGAGGCTGACCCGTCCCGAGAGGATCTCGTCGAGGTGGCGCATACGGTCGATCGAGCGCTCGAGGATGGTCACGTTCGCGCCGAGCCCGAGCGCGATCACGGCCGCGTTGTAGCCGACGATCCCGCCGCCGATCACGAGCACCCGGCCCGGCGCCACCCCGGGACCCCACCGAGGAGGAGACCGCGCCCACCGAGAGGCTTCTCGAGGAAGTACGCGCCGGCCTGCGCGGCCAGGCGCCCTGCAATCTCGCTCATCGGAGCGAGGAGGGGAAGCGCCCGGCGGTCGGTTTCAACGGTCTCGTAGGCGATGCAGGCGGCGCCGCTCTCGGCGAGCGCGCGGGTCAGCTCCTCGTTCGCGGCGAGATGCAGGTAGGTAAAGAGGATGAGCCCTTCGCGCACGAGGGGAAATTCCGAGGCCAGCGGCTCCTTCACCTTGAGGACGAGCTCCGTATCGCCCCAGACCTCTTCGGCCGACCCGAGGGTCGCGCCGACGGCGGTGTAGGTGTCGTCCGTGAAGGAGCTGCCCTCCCCCGCGCCGGTCTCGACGAGCACCTCGTGGCCGCGCAGAACCAGCTCGCGGGCGCCCGCGGGCGTGAGGGCGACTCGGTACTCGTCGCTCTTGATCTCCTTGGGAACTCCGACGCGCATCGGGCGGGAAACCCTAGCTTGTCCACGGAAAGCGGAGGAGCGAGGAGGCACGGCCGGAGTTGCAATTTCGTCACGAACGCGTTCCACACCCGCGCGGATTCCCTCGATACGATCGCAGCGGGGAGGAGGTTGGTGGCCACCGGGCCCGAAGCCGCGAAGCCGATCAGCAAAGAGAAGTGGCGGGAGCGCGCTGCCGCGTTGACGGAAGCGTGCGAGCGCGGACAGATCTGCGACGAGGGCTGGTTCGAGGGGATGGTCGCGGTGTTCGAGGGCGCGTACCTCGCCGAGGAGAGCCCGCGTGCCCAGTCGGGCTTCGGCGGCGACGAGGCCCGCTGGGAGGTCGCGCGCCGGCCGATCGCCGACGCCGTCGACCGCGACGGAAGCTTCCTCGACATCGGGTGCGCAAACGGCCATCTGCTGGAGTGCGTCGTCCGCTGGGCGCCGCACCGGATCGAGCCGTACGGGCTCGACTTCGCGCCGGCCGTCGCCGAGCTCGCCCGGAAACGACTGCCGCAGTGGGCGGACCGGATCTTCGTCGGGAACGCGCTCACCTGGGAGCCGCCGCAGCGGTTCGACTTCGTCCGCACCGAGCTCGTGTACGTGCCGGAGAAGCGCCGCCCGGGCTACGTCCGGCGGCTGCTCGAACAGGTCGTGGCGCCGGACGGGCGGCTGATCGTCTGTAGCTACGGCAGCCCGCGCAGCGGACTCGCAACCGATCCCCCCGGCGACCGGCTACGCGTGTACGGGCTCGAGCCCGAGCTCACGCGAGACGTCGACGCGCCCGAAGGCGGCGGGGCGATCGTCTCGCTCGCCTGCCTGCGTGCGGCCGGCTAGCCCGCACCCGCCAGCTGCTCGACCAGGTGCCGCTCGTCCGGGCCGAGCCACGGCGGCTCGCCGGCCGCAGCGTTGTCCCGTGCGTGCTCGGGGTCGCTCGTGGCGGGGACGACGACGTCGACTCGCTCGTCCGAGAGCGCCCACTTCAGGAGCGCCTGTGGCCACGTCGTCACGCCGAGCTCGCGCAGCGGCTCGAGCTCCTCCGCCGACGGCTCGCGCCGCAGGAGCGCCCCCTCGCCGAGCGGCCGCATCACGATCACCGCGATCCCCAGCTCCGCCGCCAGCGGCAGCAACCGCTCCTCGCACTCGCGCTCGAGCGGGTTGAACGGCACCTGCAGCGTCTGGAAGCGGCCCGTCCGCAACGCCTCCTCGAGCTCGCGGAACGCGCTCGGCGAGTAGTGCGTGACGCCGAGCCGGTCGATCCTTCCCGCCGCGCGCGCCTCCTCGAGCCAGGGCAGGTGCTCCCGCCAGGAGACGAGGTTGTGTACCTGCTCGACCTCGATCCGGCGGAACCACTCGAGTTGTCGCCCGAAGTGAGCCCGGCCGTCCTCGACCGAGCGCGACCAGATCTTGGTCGCGACCACGCTCTCCTCGCGCCGGCCTGCGAGGGCGAGCCCCAGAGAGCGCTCGGCGCCGCCGTACATCGGCGACGAATCGCACAGCCGCGCCCCCGACGTGAACGCCGCGTCGACGACCTCACGCGCCAGTGCCTCGTCGTCGTCGAACGTGTTCCACGTGCCGAGGCCGACGACGGGCCCGAGCCGGCGCTCCTCCATCACGCGGCCAGGTCGCGCGCGAGCCGGCCCGCCGCGAAGGCCGCGGCGAAGAACCACGGCTCCTCGTCGGGGCCGCGGCCCATGTGCGAGAGCGGGAGGTCACCGCAGGCCTGCCGCCAGTCAGCGACGTCGACCTCCTCAGCGGCTCGACGGATGGGGTGATCGCGCTCCAGGCCCTCGGGCCACGCGATGGAGAATGAACCGCCGTACAGCGAAAGGACCGCTTCGCTGTGGTGTGAGATACCGACGGTGGCGATCGCGCGAATCCCCTTCGGCGATACGCAGCGCTAGCACAGCCTTCGCACCAAGCCCCAGCGCTGCGTCGAGCGCTTCCGCAGCAGCCATGCCGCCGTGGCCGAATCGAGATCCAGTACCCACGATGCCGGGGCCGATCCGCAGACAGCGACGTCCGCTCCCCGGGCTCTCGCGAGTGCAAGCGCGGAGTAAACGGTGACGCATTCTAGGTCCCCGCCGAAGCAGGGACCCGCGGACTGATTGTGACCTCGAGCAGGTGCCGAGCACGCAGTTCGCGGACGGCGTTGGATAGGGCGACGGCAAGGCGCCGCCGGGCAGCTGCACATAGGCGACCTTTCGGCCGACGAGGGCGGCGCATACGGGGACAAGCTGGCTGTGGAGCCCGATCGCGACCACGGCCATGCCGTCAAGCGGCTCCACCGCCAGCGTCCGTTTCCTCGGCGTGGCGCGCGGCGAATTGCAGAGGTGTGTACGGCAGCTTCATCACGTGCGCGCCCGCTTCGGCGGGAAGCTCCAGGCCTCGGGTCAGATTCGCGTGGAGGATGTCGAAGCCGCCCGAGCCGAGCCCGAGCTCGCGGGCCTGGACGTTGACGAGCACCTCGTCGCCGACCGCGACCGGCCCGGTGAGCTGCGGGTACGCGACACACTCGGCGCCGTCAACCTCGAGCCGGATCAGCCCGTCGTGCTCTTCGGCGATCTGCGTGACCCGCCCGCGGCGAAGGCTAAGCGGCATCGCCGGGCTCCTCTTCCGACGCGACCTGAATGAGCGCGAGCGTGACCTCGACCATGGCTTCGAGGTCCGCGACCGCGATCCGCTCGTCCGGCGTGTGGATGTCGGTCATCGCGTTCGCGAGGTTGACGCACTGCAGCCCCCGCTCGTTGAAGACGTTCGCGTCCGCCCCGCCCCCCGAGAGCCCGAAGCTCGGCTCGCGGCCGGTCCGCTCCAGCGCTGCGGCCGCCAGCCGGACAGCCAGGTCGTCCTGCCGGAAGCGGTAACCGCGGGCTGATCCCTCGACGTGCGTCTCGACCTCGCAGTCCGCGAGCCCGGCCGCGAAGGTGACCGTCTCCAGCATCTCCTGCACGACGTCCGCGAGCTTGCGCTCGTCGTGGCTGCGCGCCTCGGCGACGAAGCTGCATCGCTCGGGGACGACGTTGCGCGCGCTCCCGCCCTCGATCCGCCCCACGTTCGCCGTCGTCTCGTCGTCGAGCCGCCCGAGCCGCAGATCTGCGATCGCGCGCGCGGCGGCGGCAATCGCCGAGCGGCCCTCCTCCGGGTACATGCCCGCGTGCGCCGCGCGGCCGCGGAACGAGACGTCGAGCTTCCGCTGGTACGGCGCGCCCAGGATCACCTCGCCGATCGGGCCGGCGTGGTCGTAGACGTAGCCGACCCGCGCGCGCAGCCGGCTCTCGTCGAAGGCCGCCGCGCCGCGCAGCCCGACCTCCTCCATGGGCGTGAACAGAAGCTCGATCCCCGCGTGCGGACTGCCCTCCTCGAGCACGCGCGCGGTCGCCTCCAGCATCGCGGCGACGGCGGACTTGTCGTCGGCGCCGAGGATCGTCCCGCCGGCGTTCCGGACGAAGCCGTCCTCCCCGACGACCGGCTCGAGCGTCCCCTCGAGCGGGACCGTGTCGAGGTGGGCGCAGAGGAAGATCGGGATCCCCGAGCCGGTTCCCTCGATCCGGCAGAGGATGTTCCCGATCTCCGAGCCGATCCGCGAGCCTGCGCCGTCCTCGTCGCACTCGAGCCCGAGCGCCCGCAGGTACTCGAGCACGCGGTCGGCAGCCGCCCGCTCCTCGCCCGGCGGGCTGGGGATCGCCGCGAGGTCGAGGAAGAGCGAGAGCACGTCCGGGGCCCATCCGGGTCGCACGAGCGCGATCTTAGAAGGCGGTGCCGCTTTGTCGTCCCGTGACGCGGCTGAACGGCCGCACTTCGGGGCACAGGACGCTCGCCCCGACGAAGCGCCCGTCGCGCGAGCGACTGGCTTAGATTGGACCTTCAGAGACTGCCCCCTCGTAACCTGAAAGTGCTGATGCGTCGCACGGGACTCTTGCTCGCTCTTTCGCTCGTCGCAGCGGCCCAGGTCGGAGCAACCGCATCCGCGACGACGCCACCGGCCGTTTGGAAGTTTCTCCACCGTCCCTTGCACCTCCCGTACGTGGGCGCGGGCGCGCCTTGCCCGCGCAGCAAGGCCGGACGCGCCGCGCCTCATACCGGCTACACGCTCGGCACCGGTCCCGTCTACGTCGTGCTCGGCTTCAGTTTTCCGCCGCCCGATCCTCGCGGCGTGGTCAGCCTCAAAGACGCCAAGGCCCGCTGGGGCTGGCATTGGTGGAAGACCCTCTGGGCCTTCAGTCCCCGTTATCGCGGCCCCGTTCTGATCCGTGGGCGCCGCCTCGACGACCGCTGGCCGATTGAGTTCCTGATCCTGCCGCACCGATACGCCGAGCTAAGAGTCCCGCCGCGCCGGTCGCGGAGGTGGTTCGACGTTCCCTCCAGCAGCGGTTACCAAGCCGCCGGCTGTTACGGCTTCCAGATCGACGGGACCTCGTTCAGCCGCGCGGTGATCTTCAAGATCGTTGATCGCTGACGCCATCGTCGATGCCATCACTCCCGCGCACAGTGGCCCAGGCGTCCCTGCCGCCACTTGGGCGTCTATGGAACCGCGCGGGGCGATGCGGGAAGGTAAGCATGATGAGACCTTCGTTCGACGCGGTCTTCAGGGCTGAGTTCCCGGGGCTGAATCGCTACCTGCGGCGAAGGGTTGGAACTGCCGCTGCCGACGATCTGACTGCAGCGACGTTCGCGACTGCATATTCGAACTGGTCACGGTTCGACGCGACCCGACCCGTGCGTCCATGGCTGTACGGCATCGCTGCCAACTTGGCTCGCCACCACTGGCGGGACGAGCGAAGGATGCTGCGAGCGTACGCGCGCACTGGCGTCGACCCCGTTCTGGCCGAGGACGATGCCGCAGTCGATCGTCTCGACGCGAACGCGCGGCGTCGTGAATTGGCGGCTGCCCTTGCCGGGCTGCGTCCCCGCGATCGCGAGATCCTCTTGCTGCACGCCTGGGCCGAGCTCACCGACAGCGAAATCGCTTCTGCTCTCTCGCTGCCACTTGGAACCGTCAAGTCACGCCTCCATCGAATCCGGGAGTGGCTGCGGAACCAACTCTCCGCCGATGGGCAACCACTAATGAACGTCCGGCCCGCCACAACCGAAGGAAGGAAATGACCGCCACTGAGCTTCAACTGCTCGTCGAGTTCCGCAATGAGGTCACGCCAGCGGACGACGCCGATGCGGAGCGGATCTACGCGCTCGCCACAGCGGCCCGCCGATCGAGTTCGCGGTTGATCGGATTCCGCGCGGCCGGTCGCCGACGCCTCGTCGTTGCTGCAGTCGTCGCCGCGCTCGCGGTTGCCGGGGCAGCGAGCGCCCTTGCCTTCCATTACCTTGGTCCCTCGCCCGGGTTCAGTGCCGGCTTTTCGGCGTTCGACCAGCTGCCACCGGCTAGCTGGCCGGACTCGTTGCCGCGGGTCGGGCTCGAGCACTCCGCCGCCTATGTGGGTGTTACACCGGAGCAGTTCTTACAGCGCCTTCGACTGTTGCGCACGGGGTTGACGCTCGGTCCTGGACAGAGTCAAGACCGGGGCGCGCTGTATGCCTACGTCAGCGCCGACGGACTAACCGCGTGCATGTTCCTCACTGGCCAGACCGGGTCCTGCTTCAAGGCCGACACTGCCTCCCGCATCCAGGGCGTCCTGCCCCAGGTCAATCCGGGCTATCCAGGCCAGACACCGGCGCTCACCGCGATAGTCGCCGACAGCGTGACGTCAATAGAGCTCGACATCTCAGGTCGGCTTACCACCCTGCCGATCATCAACAACTCGGTCTATGCCGATTTGGCCGAGCTACGGGAAACGGACAGCGTTGCACTACGTGTCACCTACGACGACGGCAGCACGGCACAGGCTCCGCTGCTTAACCCTGTCGCGACTCCTTCGTAGCGTTGCCCTCCGCTCGGGTGACTTCCCGCACGCTGGCCCAGGCGAGATGCCTATCGCCCGACCTGGTACGGCGCGAGGCTCGGACGTGTGCCTATCCCCCCGGACCTCTCGCCACTGCAGCTCCGTACTAGGGCCCAGAGCGATGCCAGTACGCCGTGCCCTAACGCCCCTCCTGGTCGTGATTGCGGCGGGCTTCTCATCGAGTTGCGGCTCTGACCTTCGGCCCGCTGCTGTCGAAGCGGCGCACGGGAAGGATGCAGCCGCGACCGTCTCCTCTCCGGCTTTCGCGCCCGGCCCAGGTTGGCATACCTCTGAGACAAGCCTCGCGGGACACGCCGGCGAGGCCGACATTCCTGTCGCTTGGGCTGCGAACGTCCCGTTCTCAGACGCCGACGCCGGGCAGGATTTCCCAACGAAGACGATCGATGCGCTGCCCTCGGGGGGCATCGTGATCGTCGCTCTGGGCCCGAGACCGTACCTGGGCGAAACTGACTTTCCACATCTCGGTCTGCCGCTCAGGCTCACCGATGGCCAGGTGACGACCGGCTCATACGAGGGGAAGCCTGCCCCGGGCCTCAGCTTCTTCTTCGTGGACACCTGGATTGGCAACCAGCTTCTGAACGTCTGGGGCTATCTCGAACAGGATCCACCCGGCCCGACGATTCAGGCAGAGGCCGATCACGCGCTCGCGACGCTGAGCGTTCCAGGCTGACGAAAGGCTCCACGCTTACGTCGGGCTTTCATTCCCGCACGCGCGGCCGGTCGAGCTTGGCGAGCCCGGGTGAAACTGCCCTACTTGTACGACGGGACAGGACGCAGGATCGTCCAACCGTTCCGCTAGTCAGACCACCAGTCGCGTCGGCCGTCGACGTCTTCGCGCGGATCCTCACCGAGGTTGGGCGCGCCGACGACGAGGATCTCGAGGCCCTCCGGCCCGGCCTCGTAGCCTCGCCACATCCCCGGCGGGACGCGCACCGCGTCCCATTCTCTGAGCTCGACGATCTCGTCGTCGACCTTCATCCGTCCGCTCCCGCGCAGGACGACGTACACCTCCTCCTGCTTCATGTGCGTGTGGCCGAACGGAAAGCGACAACCGGGCGGGACGCGCTGGTAGCTCAGGGCGGATTTCTCGAGCTCGAGCGCCTTGGTCGCAGCGCGGAACTCCAGATCCGGCGCGCCGCCGAAACCCGGGCCGATGTCCTCCAAATCCTCCTTGATGTTCCTGAGCGTGAACGGCACGGCGCGGGCCTTCGGTCCTAGGGGCCGATGAGTTTCCAGTCGCCTTCCGTGACGACTTCGACGTTGCCGTCGACCACTTTGATCGCAGTCTGATCGTCGATCACGTATGCCGGCACCGACAGCCCGGCAGCCCACGCTTCTATCTCGGCCAGAGGCGTAGGCGGAATACCGTCCTCGCGGTCAAGATGCGGAAACACCGAGAAATCGACGAGCCCCAGCGCCTTGTCGCTCGCGGTGAGCGGTTCACCGTCGTCGTATGTGACTCCTCCGAAGTCGGGAGTCGCCACCATTGCTCCGCCGCTCGTGCCGACATAGACCGTCTCGGGCCGCAGCGACGGCAACAGGTCGGCCAGTCCGGATTGCCGCATCCAGTAGCACAGGTACAAGGGACTGCCGCCCCAAACCAGCAGGGCGTCGGTCTCCTGGACAGCAGGGATCCAATCCTCGGGCTTGACGCTGGGTAGGGCGGTGAGCTCCAGCACGCCCAGCGACTTCCAACCCAGCCCGCACATCGGACTTCGGGTTGTTCCGCTGATGAACTGGTAGACGTGCGAAGGCCCACCCGGGAAGGGCTGCACGCCGGTGGGGATGCAGAGGGCGCTGGACTCGGCAATGGGTTTGCCGAGGAGCTCGACCAAGGCGTCGTGGATGCTCGGGTTGCTGATGCCGGAGGAACAGAGAAGAAATTTCACGACGGCTCGACGGTATCGCCGACGCGGACCCGGCCCGGGTGCGCGACTGCCGCATGGACGCCGAACGGCAGGGGCTCCGTCGCCTCGGTGATCCGCCGATAGGACGCGAGCGCCTTCAGCGTGTCGAGGTCGGGCGCGCCCGTGTCGGGGTCCTGAGTCGTCACCGCACAGCGGCCGACGTTCCCCTGTGGCACGACAACAGCCTCCCCGAGCTGCACGCGACGGCCGAGCCAGTCGTCCTCCTCGTGTTCGCCGAGCCCCTCGATGCCGAAGTTCATGCGGAAGCGCCGCGCGTCGACCTCGTCGACGCGGAGGATCCGCGCGAGGGCGTGAAGGGAGCCGGTTCCGAGAAGCGTCGCGGCGCCGCTGCGCCGGCGGTCCGGCGCCGGCCCCGGAGCCCGAACGAGCCGCAGGTCGCGGCCGGCGAAGTCGGAGATCGCCTCGCTCCACGGCCCGTCGACGACGCGGACCTCGATGGTCTGATCCCAGAACCGCGCGCCGAGGGGGCCGTTGAAGCCGAGTTCCCGGGAGACCGTCGTCCCGTCCGGAAACTCGAGCGTCAGAGAGCCGGCTTCACGGTCGTGGCGCGGAACGATCCGCTGGAGGGCGCCGAGCCCCTTGCTGTTCACGAGCCGGTCGTTCTCGTCGACGAGGAAGAACTCACGATCTCCGGTGATGCCGGCCTCGGTCAGCTCGCACTGCTCGAGCTGCCGGACGGCGAGCCCCTTGACCGGGCAGTGCGAGATCCAGGCGACGCGCAGGCTCACGCGTCGAAACCTAGCTGCCGCCATCCGGCGAGGCCGTCAGCCCGAGACCGAGACGGCCACGCCCGCACGCTCCCGGGCCCGGGCGAAGGCGGCGCCGACGAAGTCGCGAAAGAGCGGCGCGGGACGCGTCGGGCGCGACTTGAACTCCGGATGGAACTGGCTGGCCACGAACCACGGGTGGTCCTGCAGCTCGACGATCTCGACCAGGCGCCCCTCCTGGAACGTGCCGGAGATGACGAGCCCGGCATCGACGAGCAGCGGCCGGAAGTGATTGTTGACCTCGTAACGGTGGCGGTGGCGCTCGTGGACGACGTGCTCGTCGTACGCCTCCAGGGCGCGCGACCCTTCGGCCAGTTTGACCGCCTGCGCCCCGAGCCGCATCGTCCCGCCGAGATCCTCGATCTCCTTCTGCTCGGGCAGCAGGTCGATCACCGGGTAGGGCGTCTCCGGGTCCATCTCCGTCGAGTTCGCGCCGTCGAGGCCGACCACGTGCCGGGCGTACTCGGAGACCGCGACGTGCATGCCGAGGCAGAGACCGAGGTACGGGATCTCCCGCTCGCGCGCGACTCGGCAGGCGAGGATCTTGCCTTCCCAGCCACGGGAGCCGAACCCGCCCGGGACGAGGACGCCGTCCACCTGCTCGAGCTCGGACTGAGCCTCCTCGAGCGACATCCCTTCGGCGTCGAACCAGCGCACGTTCACGGAGCAGCCCTCGTGGACGCCGGCGTGCCTGAGCGCCTCGTGGACTGACAGATACGCGTCCCGCAGCTTGACGTACTTGCCGACGAGCGCGATCTCGACCTCGCCGTCGCGCGGCGCGCGGATCCGCTCGGTCAGCGTGCGCCACTCGCCGAGATCGGCCTCGCCCGCGGGCAAGCCGAGCTTCTCGCAGACGAGCGCGTCGAAGCCCTCCTCCTGGAGCGCGGACGGGACGAGGTAGAGATCGGGCACGTCGTGGTTCGCGACGACCGCGCTCGGTTCGAGGTCGGCGAAGAGCGCGATCTTCTCCCTGATGTCGGCCGAGATCGGGTCGTGCGAGCGCGCCACGATCACGTCCGGATGGACGCCGATGCGGCGCAGCTCGTTCACCGAGTGCTGGGTCGGCTTGGTCTTCAGCTCCCCGGCGGTCTCGATGAAGGGAACGAGGGTCACGTGCACGTAGCAGACGTTCTCCGCCCCGGCCTCCCGCCGGAACTGGCGGATCGCCTCGAGGAAGGGCAGGGACTCGATGTCGCCGACCGTGCCGCCGATCTCGCTCACGACGACGTCGCAGTCGCTCGCCTCGGTCGCGCTGCGGATCCGCTCCTTGATCTCGTTCGTGATGTGCGGGATCACCTGCACGGTCGAGCCGAGGTACTCCCCCTTCCGCTCCTTGCGGATCACGCGGTCCCAGACCGAGCCGGCGGTGTGGTTCGCGGTGCGCGAGAGGTTCTCGTCGATGAAGCGCTCGTAGTGGCCGATGTCGAGGTCCGTCTCGGCGCCGTCTTCGGTGACGAACACCTCGCCGTGCTGGAACGGGCTCATCGTGCCCGGGTCGACGTTGATGTACGGGTCGAACTTCTGCATCTGCACCTTCAGCCCGCGCGCCTTCAACAGGCGGCCGAGCGAGGCGGCCGTGATGCCCTTGCCGAGGGACGAGACGACGCCGCCGGTGACGAAGACGTACTTCGGCGGCCGGCGGGACATCAGCTTGAACGTCCCAGGCGGTCGAGTTGCGAGAGGACCGGCGTCTCCTCGATCAACGCCCCGAGCGAGCGGATCTCACCGAGGATGGTGAGGCCTGCCAGCGATGCGATCGCAAGCCGGCGGCCGCGGACCGTGAGCCTTCCCACGGATCCGTAACCTAGCACGGCCCCCAGAGCGTTCGATCCCGCGTCGCCGAGCATCGTCATCTCGCGGAGATCGTACGGAGCGAGCAGGACGGCGATCGGAAGGTAGGCGCGGGCGGGCCCGCGGGCGAGCGCGGCGCCGGCGAGGAACGCCTTCAGCGCGCGGCCGGGGCGCGTGTCGAGCAGGTTCAGCCCGTTCGCCGAGAGCGAGACGAGCACGGCGTCGGGGAGCGAGCGTGTGGCCGCAAGCGCGAGCGCAGGGATCCCGGCGGCCTTGAGCACACCGGTCGTCCGCCCGGCGCCGAGGTGCGCTCGGAAGCCGCGCTCCGGGCCGCTGCGAAGGTCGTCGACGAGCCCGAGCAGGGCGATCCCGGCGACGCTCAGGCGGACCCGGGCGGGTGCGCGCCGGCCGCCGAGCGCGACGAGGGCGCCGACGAGCGGCAGCCGCAGGCCACGGTGGTTCGTCGCGGTCGGCCCGCACGCGAGCGCCGCGTCGAGAAGCTGCCGGCCGCGGTGCAGGAACCCTCCGAGGTCGCGGCCCGTTGCGCGGTGCTCGAGCGGCAGCGTCCGTTCGCGCACGCTCAGGCCCGCGCGCAGGGCGTCGATCGTCATCCGCACCTCGCAGCCGAAACCGGGCGCGAGCGGAAAGCAGGCTTCCCGCGCGGCAGGCGAGAGCGCGCGCTGGCCCGAGAGCGGCTCCCGCGCCTCGTAGCCGCCGAGCAGCCGGACGAGCCCGCGCGCGGCCAGCTTCGCCATCCCGAAACCGCCCCCCTGGCGCTCATCGAAGGCGGCGATCGCGAGGTCGGCGCCGTTCTCCAGCAGCGGTGCCAGGTCTCCGCGGAGATCCGCGTCGCAGAGGAGCAGCGTCCCCGGAGCGGCCTCGCGCTCTGCCAGGCTCAACGCCTGCCCCTTGCCGAGCCGGGGCAGGCGCACCACCCGCGCGCCGGCACGCTCGGCCGCGACGGCGGTCCCGTCGCGGGAGCCGTCGTCGGCAACGACCACCTCGGCGCCGGGGAACGCTTCCCGGAGAGCCGCGACCGTCGTCTCGATCGACCGTTCCTCGTCGCGGGCGGCGACGAGGACGGCGCGGGGCTCAGCCACCCAAGCCGTTCGGGACCGGGAACGGCGGCAGCGACTCGTCCGCGGAGGGCTTCAGGCCGTACTGTGCCGGCGGTGCCCCGGCCAGGACGAGCACGAGCGCGAGGCGCCCCGACGGCTTGTCGATGTCGTCCACGCTCGACATTCCGGCGCTCTCGTAGACCCCGACGGCGGAGAAAGGCGCCTCCGTGGACTCGGCGCCCACCGCTGCGTCCGCCGAGTTCAGGCCCTGGTAGAGCCCGAACAGGAACCGGCTGGTGGCGCCCTTCTGCGGAGGCACGGTCCGGACGACGATCACGCCGTCCACCGGCTGCCTTCCTCCGCCGACCCGCTCCTCGACGAGCGTGTCGGTGAGCGTGTCCCAGAGCGGGGTGTCCCCGCCCGAGACGAGCTCCTCGCCGAGCGCCTTCGCGAGGTCTCCGATCCTGGCCCTGCCGGCGTAGCCGTCGGCGACGGCCGGCGCAGCCGCGAGCTTCGACTCGACGCTGCGGACGTCGATCGGCATCTTCAAAGCGCGCAGCCGGACCTGCTGGGCGCCGGCGTCGGTCAACGTGCGCTCGATCGTGGAGCGCAGCCCGCCGTCGACCGAGCCGGCGAAGACGACGGCGATCCGCTTGCCGTGGAGGCGGTTGCGCACGAGCACCGGGTAGGTCTCGCTGATGTAGAGCTGGGCGGCCCGTTGCTCGCGCTGCGAGAGGGCAGAGGTCTTGGTCGCCTGGTCGAGCTGGGTCCGGAGCCGCGCGACGCGCTGTTCGAGCAGGCTCTTCTTGGCGGTGTCCAGCAGCCCGCGATCGGAGATGCCGACGCCGACGAGGATGCCGATCACGAGCGCGAGAAAGACGGCCGTCAGCGAGGCTACGTGGTAACGAAGGTCGAACATCTCAGAGCTCGTCGGCAGTCTGGCACAAGGCGTAAAGCCGGTTCAGGGCGGTACGCGGGCAGCGAGCGGGTGATCCGCAGCCAGGGCCCTTCGATCGTGAGCGTCGCCCGGGTGTGGTTTCCACCCGGCCCGCTCGAGAAGGAGCTCGGCCTCGATCCGGTCGGCGACGAACAGCAGGCGGAGCGACTCGGGCTCGCGTACGTCGAGCACCACGATCGTGCCGGCCGACTCGGGTCGCCGGAGGAACGCGCTGACGAGACCGCCCGTCTGCGTTCCGGCCGTCAGCTGCCAGCGCGCACCCGGCGCCAGACCGCGCCGGTCCGGGCGGACCGCACGGACGCCCGGCCACCAGTCCGCGAGGTGCAGCGGCTCGGCCAGGAACCGCCAGACGTGCTCCGGCGGCGCGAGCAGCTCGCGCGTGGCGGCGACCCTCGCCATCTCCGGTCAGCCCAGTCCGAGGAGGTCGCGGATCCGCTGGCTCAGCAGGCCGATGAAGTGCCGGAGGCCCGGAGACGCGAGGATCGCGACCACGACCGCCCCCAGCCCGGCACCTGCAAACGCGATCAACGGCCACAGGCCGACCTGCCGGCTGACCAGCCGGGAGACGCCCTTAGCGTCGACGAGGATCTCGCCCACCTTCAGGCGCGTGACGAACGTCGAGGACATTCCCGCCCGGTCGCGTTCGAGGAACTCGATCAGGTTGAAGTGCGTTCCGACGGCGACGATCAGCTCCGCGCCCTTCTCGTAGGCGAGCAGGAGCGCGAGGTCCTCGCTGATCCCGGGGGCGGCGACCCTGGTGAACGCGAGACCGAGCTCCTCGAGCCGCGCTGCGCCCGGGGCGCCTCCGTCCCGGTAGGCGTGGACCATCAGCTCGGCGCCGCAGCCGAGCGCACGGTCTGACACGGAGTCCATGTCGCCGACGATCACGTCGGGCCGCATGCCCGCCTGGAGGAGCGCGTCGGCGCCGCCGTCGACGCCGACGATCACCGGCCTGAAGCCGCGCACGTACGAGCGGACGATCGCGAGGTCCCGCTTGTGGCCGGGGCCGCGTGCGACGACGAGCGCATGCCGGTCGCGGAAGCGCGTCCTCAGGACCGGGAACTGGACGCCCTCCGCGAGCAGGCGGCCCTCCTCCCGGAGGTACCGCAGGGTGTTCTCGGCGAAGACCTCCAGCGCGTCGGTGACCCGCGCGCGCTGCTCCGCGAGCGCCGCTTCCAGGCGCCCGGCCTCGAGCGTCCGGCCCGACGCGAGGCAGCTGCCGTTCCGGAACAGGCTCGCGCCCCGAACGGTCACGGGCTCCCCGTCGCCGAGCTCGTCGAAGAGCGTCGCACCCGGCGCGTCGATCACGCGCACTCCGGCCCGAACGAGCAGGAGCGGGCCCGGGTTGGGGAAGCGGCCCGATTGCGACTCGGCGACGTTCACGACCACCCGCACGCCGGACTCGAGCAGCTCCTCGGCCGAGGCCCTGTCGAGATCCTGGTGGTCGATGATCGCCACGTCGCCCGGGCCGAGCCTCTGGACGAGGCTCTTCGTCTTGCGCCCGAGCCGCGCCGTCCCGGTGAACTCGACGAAGCTCACGGCTCCGCCTGGACGGCCGAGATGAACTTCTCTCCGCCGAGCATCCGCCTGATCTCTTCCCGGCGCTCGCCCTCGTCGAGCGGCTCGATGCGCGTGTGGGTCGGGTCGCCCGGCACCTTCTCGACGCGGAAATGGCGGTCGGCAAGGCTCGCGATCTGCGGCAAGTGCGTGATCGTCACGACCTGGGCCCGCTCGGCCAGACGGCGTAGCGTCTCTCCCACGGCGTGCGCGGTCTGCCCGCCGATGCCCGCGTCGATCTCGTCGAAGACGAGCGTCTCGCCACCGCCCACGGCCGCGATCGCGAGGGCGATGCGGGAAAGCTCGCCGCCGGAGGCGGTCTCCGAGACCGGGGCGAAAGGGAGGCCCGGGTTGGGGCGGATCAGGAAGGAGACGTCGTCCGCGCCTCTCGGCCCGGGAGCTCCAGGCTGCAGGTCGACCCTGAACTCTCCCTCGCCGAGGCCGACGCCGCGGAGCTCAGCGGCGACCGCTTCCGCGAACGGGCCGGCGGCCTGCCCGCGGCTCTCGCGCAGCGCCGCGGCGAGCCCTTCGACCTCCTGCTCTGCCCTGGCAAGCGCCTGGGCTGCGGCCGCGGCCGGATCCGCGCCGCCCTCGAGCGCCGCAAGCTCTTCGCGCGCCTCTGCTGCCCGGGCGAGCAGCTCCTCGTAGGTCTGGCAGCGGAACCGCCGGCGCGTCTCGGCTATCCGGTCGAGCTCTGCCTCGACCTGCTCGAGCCGGTCCGGCTCGGCCTCGAGCGTGGCGAGAAAGGCGCGCAGCTCCGAGGCGGTCTCGCGCAGCCGGAGCTCGACGTCGCGGAGCTCGTTCCCGGCCCGTTCGAGCTCCGGTGCCAGGCGCTCGAGCGGGGCGACCGCCCGTTCCGCGAGCGCGACGAGGCCCGCGGCGCCCTCGCTTTCCTCCGGAGAGAGCGCCTCGCCCGCCGCGCCCGCACCTTCGGCGAGCTCGGTCACGTGACGAAGGCGCTCCCGTTCCGCGCGCAGCTGCTCCTCTCCGCCCGGCTCGAGGCCCTTCGTGTCCTCGACGAGAGCACGGAGCTCGGCGAGCCGAGCCTCCGCCGCTACCGCGCCCTGCTCCAGCTCCTCGTGCCGGCGCCGGGCGGCTCCCAGCTCGCGCCAGGCCAGGCGGAGCTCGGAGCGGCGCCGCGCCTGCTCTTCGCCCGCGAAGGCGTCGAGCAAATCGAGCTGGTAGGCCGGGCGGGCCAGGCGGCGCTGCTCGAACTGCCCCGACATCGCGAGCAGCCGCTCGGTCGCGGAGGCGAGATCCTCGCGGGCGGCGCTGCGCCCCCAGGCGTAGGCGCGCGTCCGGCCGTCGGAGAAGACACGGCGCGCGAGCACCAGGCCCTCCTCGTCGGCGGGGCGCAGCTCCGCGAGGGTCGCGAGCTCCTCGTCCTCGAAGAAGTCGGCCGGGGGCTCGAGCTCCGCCTCGACGTACGCCTCGCCGCCGTCGGGGCCGACGAGCGCCGAGTCGCCGCGAGTTCCGAGCAGAAGGCCGATCGCCTGCGCCAGGATCGTCTTGCCGGCCCCCGTCTCCCCGGTGATCGCGTTCAGCCCGGGCGCGAGGACGAGCTCCGCCTCGCGGATGAGGACGAGATTCTCGATCCGAAGACGCCGGAGCACCCACTGGATGCTACGCCGAGAGCCCGCGCGTGGCGACCCGCTCAAATGGCCGGTCGCCCGTATCGATGTTCACGCGCGCACCCCCAAGGGTGGGTGGGGGTTAGGGACGGTACCGGCTCCCCGGCCCGGGAATGTGCCGATCGTGTGCCAATTTTTCCGGGCTACGAGGTGAACGTGCGGCGGTAGCGGCTGAAGAACGTGCTCTCCGGAAGCGTGGCGAGGGCGCTTCGCGCGTCGGCGAGCCGGACGGCAACCTGCTCCTCGACGCCGAGCTCCCGGACTAGGTGGCCGTCCACGAGCACCGCCGCCGTCACGTCCTCCGTGCGGTTCACGATCGTCACCTCACGGCCACGCGGAACGACGAGTGGACGGGCGTGCAGCGAGTGAGGCGCCACGAACGTGACGGCCATCGCGTCGAGCCCCCACACGAGCACCGGTCCACCGTTCGAGAGGTTGTAGGCCGTCGAGCCGGACGGGGTCGCGCAGATCAGGCCGTCGCAACGCAGGGAACCGAGATCCTCGCCCCCGATCGCCCAGCCGAGCTCGATCATCCGGCCGAGCGACGAGCTCGCGACGACGATGTCGTTGACGGCCGGCCAGCGCTCCGCCGCGGCCCCGCCTTCGAGGGCCGGCAGCTCGACCACCACGTAGTCGCCCCCGAAGACACGCGCGAGCCCCTCTTCCAGCGCGTCGGCCGGGAGCGCGGCGAGAAAGCCGACCCGCCCGAAGTTGACGCCGATCACCGGCACGCCCGAGCCGAGGAAGCGCTTCAACGCCCGCAGCATCGTCCCGTCCCCGCCGAGCACGACGGCGAGATCGGCGCTGGCAAGGTTGCCGTGATCGCTTCCGAGCTCGTGCTTCTCCGCCTCCTCCTCGGGGTAGAGCAGCTCCACCCCGCGCTCGCCCGCGACCGCCTGCAGCCGCTCCAGGGCGGCGCCGATCGCGTCGGGCTTGCCGTGCGTGATCACGGCGGCCCGCTTGACCTCAGCGGATTGCGTCGTCGATCCAGCTCTCGAGCTCATTCGGGGTCTCCGGCTGCTCAGATTGCACGAGGTGGAGGAAGAACTCGCGGTTCCCCTTCGGGCCGGGCAGACCGGAGTCTACGACGCCGGCGACCCGGGCTCCCCACTCCGGCGCCGCCCGCGCCGTCTCGAGCAGGACGCTGCGCCAGACACCGGGGTCGCGGACGACCCCCCGCGGAGCCTCGCGTCGGCCCGCCTCGAACTGCGGTTTCACGAGCACGAGCGCCTGCCAGCCCGGCGCACCCAGAGCCAGGGCGGGAGGCAACGCCGTGCGAACGCCGATGAAGGAGACGTCGCAGGTCACGAGCTGCGGCGGGAACGGAAGCTCGCGCAGCTCGCGGGCGTTCGTCCGCTCGAGGACGGTCACGCGCGGATCGGCCCGGAGGCGCGGGTGCAGCTGGCCGTAGCCGACGTCAAGCGCGACCACCCGCGCCGCCCCGCGCTGGAGCAGGACGTCTGTGAAGCCCCCGGTCGAGGCGCCGACGTCGAGGCAGTCGAGCCCCGCCGGGTCGACCCCGAGCGCGTCGAGCGCGTGCTCCAGCTTGTGGCCGCCGCGCGAGACGTACGGCGGCGGCGCGGTCACCACCAGCTCCGCCGATTCGTCGACCTGCTCGCCCGCCTTCGCGTGCCCCGGCACGAGCCCCGCGAGGATCAGCGCCTGCGCCTGCGCCCGGCTCTCGGCCAGCCCGCGCTCGACGAGCAGGACGTCCAGGCGCTTCTTGCCCATTAGACGACCAGCGAAAGAACCGCGTCCCAGGCGACCTCGGAGGCGACGACCCCAAGCGCGGTCGTGTCGAGCAGCGCGTCGCCTTCCACCGCCCCGGTCGACACCGCGAAGAGCACGTCGCCGTCCTCGAGCGCGTGGAAGGGCTGGATCGCCCGCGCCATCGAGGCGTGGACCTGGCGTCCGAGCGTGCGCAGCTGCCGGGCGTCAAGCTGGAGGTTCGTCGCGACGACGGTCAGCGTCGTGTTGCCCGGCGGCGGCCGCACCGGCTTCCCCGCGGCCAGCCGTTGCTCGACGCCGGGAACGAGCGCGCTCCGCAGACCGGTGCTGCGGTCGTAATGGCCGCGGATGACGTTGCCCTCGCGGTCCACGATCGCGCCGACCGCGTTCACGACGGTGAAGACGGCGACCCTGGTCTCGCCGACCTGGCGGAACGCCGCCCCCTGGCCGGCCGGCTCGCCCTGCTCGTAGGCGAACAGCTTCCCCGCCGTTGCGGAGCGGCCCGCTCCGCGTGGCCCGAGCGGGAACACGCCCGGCCGGGCCGCTCTCAGGGCCGCCCGGCCAAGCTCCTTGTCCGGGTAGACCGCGTTGTCGCGCGGCCCCCAGTCGAAGATGATCGCGCCGGCGACGAGCGGGATGTCGAGCCAGCCCGTCCGATAGTCACGCGCTGCGAGCAGCTCGGCAGCGACGCCGGCCGCAGCTTCGAGCCCGTAGAGCGAGCCGCCTGCGAAGCAGATCGCGTGGACGAGCTCGTAGCCTGCGCCGCTGACCCCGGGGGAGCCGCCGCGAACGTCGATCGACGACGCGGCCGCCTCCGGGAACGAGAAGACGGTGCAGCCCGTCGGGCCCTCGTCGTACTCGGCGACCCCGACCTCGAGACCCGGGAACTCGAAACGGAGCTCCGGGCCCTCGAAGCTCGTGCGTGGGACGAGCTCCGAGCTGTCGTTGGAGAGCCGCACCGGGCGACGGCTCAGGAGGTGCGCACCGCGAGGCCGGACACGATTCCGGCCAGCACGGACGTGTCGGCCTGCACCTCCGCCAGGCGTGCCCGCGCCCGGTCGGCGGTCTCGTCCGCGAGCGCCCGCGCGCTGTCGGCGCCGCGCTCGAGCACGAAGCCGTCCCCGTCGAGGATGTCGTCGACGATCTGGAAGAGGAGGCCCACCTCGTCGGCGAAGGCGCGCCAGGGCGCCTGCTCCCGCTCGGGCACCTCGGCGACCCAGAGCGCGCAGGCGACCGCCGCCGAGAAGAGGCAGCCGGTCTTGAGGCGGTGAAGCGACGCCAGGTCGGTCGCGCCTCCGCTCACGTCCAGGTACTGCCCGCCGATCATCCCGAGCGTCGCCTGGACGAGCTCGCGCGCGACGGCCGGCGTCGGGTAGCTGAGCGCCAGACGGAGCGCTTCGGCGAGCAGCGCGTCCCCGGCCAGAACGCCGATCCCCTCGCCGAATTCTGCCCAGGTGCTGGGCCGCCCGCGCCGGAGGCGATCGTCGTCGAGCCCCGGAAGGTCGTCGTGCACCAGCGAGAAGTTGTGGACGAGCTCGAGCGCTGCCGCCGCGGGAAGCGCCGCCTCGGGCTCGGCGCCCGCGGCCTCCGCGGTCGCGAGGCAGAGAACCGGACGGACCCGCTTTCCGCCCCCGGCGAGCGAGTAGCGCACCGACCGTTCGAGGTCTCCGAGCTCCGGCGTCAATGCCAGCTCGGCGAGGTAACGCTCGCTCAGGCCGAGCAGCTCTTCGGGGGTCGTCATGGGCCTTCGGTCTCCCGTTTCGCCTGCTGGAGCTGTGACTCTACTTCCTTCGCGATCTCGGCCAGGTCCGAGAGGATCTCGATCGCCTCGTCGGGGTCCTTCGTCTCCTCGAGCCGCCCGCGCGTGCGCTCGAGCCGGTCGAGCAGCTCCTCGGCCTCCTTCAGGCGATCCTCGGCGCTCACGTTGTCCTCTCCCTGGCGATTCGCCCGAGTATGCCGTTCACGAGGCGCCCCGCGTCCTCGGAGGAGTAGCGCTTCGCGAGGGCGACCGCCTCGTTGATCGCGACTTCGAGCGGAACCTCTCCGCCTTCGAGCTCGAGGATCGCCAGCCGCAGGATGTTCCGCTCCAGCGCCCCGAGCCGGTCGGCCGTCCACTCGTCGGCGGCCTCCGTGATCCGCTCGTCCAGCTCCTCGTGCCCCGCGATCACCGCCTCGGCGAGCTCGCGCGAGTACTCGTCCACCTCGCCCTCGTGGAGCGACGCCAGCTCCTGGCCGGTGACGTCCCACTGGTAGAGGAGGATCAGGGCCGTCCGGCGTGCGGCTCTGCGGCCCGCCATCAGCCCTCGGCGCCGGGCGCGGCGGCGAGCGCGGGTAGCGCGGACGCCGTCTCCTCGAGGTACCCGGTCGAATAGCGGCCGCTCGCGAAGCCTTCGCTCCGCAGGACGTCGATCGCCAGCTCGCGGGTGGTCGCCACGCCGTCCAGCTGCAGCTCGCCGAGAGCGCGCAGCGCGCGTGCGATCGCTTCCGGCCGCGCCTCGTCCCAGACGATCAGCTTGCCGAGCAGCGAGTCGTACTGCGGCGGCACGCTCGCGCCCTCCTCGACGTAGGTGTCGAGCCGGACGCCCGGGCCGAGCGGGGGCCGGAACCGGACGATGCGCCCGGGTGTCGGGGTGAAGTTCCGGCGCGGGTCCTCGGCGTTCAGCCGCACCTCGAGCGCGTGCCCGCGCCGCTCGGCCCGTCCGGTGCGCGCCAGGCGCTCGCCCGAGGCGATCCGGAGCTGCTCGCGGACGATGTCGAGCCCGGTGACGAGCTCGGAGACGGGATGCTCGACCTGGAGCCGCGCGTTCAGCTCGATGAAGTAGAACGCGCCGTCCGGGCCGAGCAGAAACTCGAAGGTGCCGGCGTTCCGGTAGCCGATCGCGTGGCAGGCGCGCTCGGCCGCCGCCTCCATCTCCTCGCGGACGTCCGGCGTCAGGGCAGGCGAAGGCGATTCCTCGATCAGCTTCTGGTGGCGCCGCTGGATCGAGCACTCCCGCTCGCCGAGCGTCAGCACTCCGCCGTCGCCGTCGGCGAGAACCTGGATCTCGACGTGCCGAGCCGGCGAGATCGCCTTCTCCAGGTAGAGGCTCCCGTCACCGAACGCGGCCTCGGCCTCGAGCGACGCGGTCCCATACGCGGAGGCGATCTCGTCCGGGCCGCGCACGAGCCGCATCCCCTTCCCGCCGCCGCCCGCAGCGGCCTTGAGCAGCACCGGGTAGCCCGCTTCCTCGGCGGCGGACTCCGCCTCCTCGAGGGTGGTCGCGCCCTCGGTTCCCGGCACCACCGGCACGTCCGCGGCGCGCATCTCGGCTTTCGCCTCCACCTTGTCTCCCATGCGGGCCATCGTCTCGGCGCTCGGCCCGACGAAGACGAGGTCGTTGTCGGCGCACGCGGCGACGAAGGCGGGGTTCTCGGCGAGGAAGCCCCAGCCCGGGTGCACCGCCTCGCAGCCGGTCGTCGTCGCGGCCGCGATCAGGGACGGGACGCGCAGGTAGCTCTCGCTCGCCTGCGGTGGGCCGATGCAGACCGCCCGGTCGGCCAGGCGGACGTGGAGGGCCTCCTCGTCGACGGTCGAGTAGACGGCGACCGCCTCGACGTCGGACTCGTGCAGCGCCCGGATCACGCGCACGGCGACCTCTCCGCGGTTGGCGACGAGCACCCGGTTGAACATCAGACCGCCGGCGGGGCCACTACGGGCTCCAGCTCGAGCAGGAGCTGCCCGTACTCGACCGCCTCGGCGTTGCCGACGTGGATCTGGCGGACGATGCCCGCGACCTCGGCCTTGATCTCGTTCATCAGCTTCATCGCCTCGAGGATGCAGAGGGTCTGTCCGGGCGCGACGGCGTCGCCCTCCTCGACGAACACGGGCGCCCCGGGCCGCGGAGCCCGGTAGAAGACGCCGACCATCGGCGCCTCGACACGGACGAGCCCGTCGGTCTCGGGCCGCGGCGCGGGCCCGGCTTCGTCGGACTCAATCCCTGCGGCGAGGCCCGGCTCGAGCGGCTCCGGCGTCCGCCGCACCGAGACGCGCATGCCCGACTCCTCGATCGTCACCTCGCCGACGCCCGACTCCTGGACGATCCGCACGATCTCGCGGATGCGCTCCGAGGCGGCCCGATCAACGCCGCCGGCAGTGAGGCTCTCGTCGCGCTGGGCCCGGCCGCGGATCGTCGAAAGGAGCGGCTCGGCTTCCTCGCCGAAGAGCGCGAGCAGCAACAGCTCCTCCTCGCTCGACGCGAGGCCCTTCGCCTGGGCGCGCAGGTCCTCGAGGTCGGGCGGCTCCTCCTCGGGGCCGGCGCCGTCCGAGACGAGCTCGATCGCGCGCCGCACCGCTGGGTCGATCGGGCCCGGTGGGGTGCCGAACCGGCCCTCGACCAGGCCGCGGAGCTCGTCGATCACGGTCTGGTAGCGCGACGCGGAGAGAACGTGCAGGAGGGCCTGGGAGGCGAGCACCTGTCCGATCGGCGCCGCGAGCGGCGGCCAGCCGACCTCCTCGCGGATCCGGGCGAGCTCGTCGAGCACCTCGTCGAGGCGGTCGACCGCGGCGTGGGCGCGCAGGTGCGTGTCGAGCGCGGCGACGAGGCCGGACGGGAGTCGGTGCTCGGCTGCGCGAACGGCGATCCTGGGCGCGAGCGGGGTCACGGGCTCGTCGCCGATGTGCTCGTCGACGAGCTCCGACGCGCGCCAGAGCGCGGCGACGTCCACTCCCGTGTCGAGACCGAGACCCGCAAGCGCGGTCGCCATAGCCTCGCCCGAGACGCGATGGATCGTGAGCGCGACCGGGTAGACCGCGCACGCGATCAGGTCCGCGCCGCCGCGCGCCGCCTCGAGGCCGGCCGCCATCGCATTGCCGGCGGCGCCCTGGCAATAGAGCCCGACCGGAAGGCCGCTCTTCTCCCGCAGCGTCGCCGCGAGCTCGTGGGCCCGCTGCGGGTCGAGCGAGCCGGACGGATCGTGCACGAGGACGCGCGAGGCCCCGAGGTCCGGCAGCTTCCGCGCCTGCTCCACCAGCGACTCGACCTCGCCCGTGTAGCCGGAGCCGTAGACGAGCCCTGCGTCGAACTCCTTGCCGGCCGCGGTGATCGCCTCGCCCGCCTCGCGCAGGTTCTCGACGTCGTTCAGCGGGTCGTGCAGGCGGAAGACCTCGATCCCGCTCTCGGCCGCCGAGGCGACGAAGCGCCGGACGAAGTCACCTCCGACGGGCCGCGAGCCGACGAGGAAGCGGCCGCGCAGGGCCATCCCGAGCGGCGTCTTCGTGCGCGCCGTTGAGCGCGCGGATCCGCTCCCAGGGGCTCTCGACCCCGCGCCGGACCGCGGTGTCGAAGACCCCGCCGCCGGAGACCTCGAGGTACGCGAAGCCGGCGCCGTCGAGGATCTCGGCGAGCTGGAGCAGGTCGACCGTCGGCATCCGCCCGGCGAGCGGCTCCTGTCCGAGCAGGCGGATGGTGGTGTCGACGAGCGCGGGCACGGCAGGAGACTAACGCCGCGCCGGGCCGGGGCGCAGCTACGCGCGCGAGATGTAGCGGCCCTCGCGCGGATCGACCTTGATCCGCTCCCCGATGTTCACGAACAGCGGCACCTGGACGACGGCGCCCGTCTCCAGCGTGGCCGGCTTCGTCACGTTCGAGACGGTGTCGCCGCGCACGCCGGGCTCGGTCTCGGCGACCGCGAGCTCCACCGAGGACGGAAGCTGGATCGCCCGCGGGCACGCCGTCCACGGCCAGCATCTGCACCATCGACGAGGGCGGTACGTACGGAAGCGCGTCCTCGACCGCCTTGTGCGGCAGCGAGAACTGCTCGTACGTGTCCGTGTCCATGAACACGACCTCGTCGCCCGAGTCGTAGAGGTACTGCACCTCCTTCACCTCGGTGTGCACGCGCGGGAACTTCTCGCCGGCCCGGAAGGTCTTGTCGACGACCGCGCCGGAGTCGAGCCTGCGCAGCTTCGAGCGGACGAACGCGCCGCCCTTGCCGGGCTTGACGTGCTGGAACTCGAGGATCCGCCAGACGAACCCGTCGAGCTGGATGTGCATGCCGGTCTTGAACTGGTTCGTGTTGACGGTCTCGGCCATGTCTAGGAGACGGTAACGAGTTCCTTCGGGAAGGTGGTCAGGATCTCCGGCCCGCCGTCGGCCACGACGACCAGGTCCTCGATCCGGATCCCGCCGAGCCCCTCCAGGTAGATCCCGGGCTCGACGGTGACGACGTTCCCCGCCGCGAGCGTGTCGTGAGACTCCCGGCTGAGGCGCGGCGCTTCGTGCACCTCGAGCCCGAGGCCGTGACCCAGGCCGTGGCCGAACTCCTCGCCGAAGCCGGCGGCCTCGATCACCGAGCGGGCGGCCGCGTCGGCCTCGATACCGGTCGTGCCCGGGCGCGTCGCCTCGAGCCCTGCGAGCTGAGCCTCCAGGCAGACGTCGTAGGCCTCCTGCAGCCGCTCCGGGAGCGGTCCGGTGGCGAAGGTGCGCGTGCAGTCGGCGCAGTAGCCGTCGACGTGGGCCGCCGCGTCGATCACGACGGTCTCGCCCGGCCCGACCACGCGGTCGGTCGGCCGGGAGTGCGGGCGGCGCGCCGTTCTCGCCGCCGGCGACGATCGTCTCGAAGGAGGGCCCGTCCGCCCCGAGCTCGTGGAAGAAACTGTCCAGCACCCAGGCGAGCTCCCGCTCGGTGCGCCCGGTGAACCGCTCGGCGGCGAACCGCTCGAGCGCCGCGCTCGTGATCGCCCCGGCCTTCCGGATCGCCTCGATCTCGCTCTCGTCCTTGACGGCGCGCAGGGCCTCGACGAGCCCGTGCCGGGCGACGAGGTCGAGACCGCCGGCCACGAGCCGCGCGTACTGGGTGTAGGTCAGCGCATCGCCCTCGAAGCCGATCCGTCCCTGCAGGCGGTCGGCGAGGTCTGCGAAGAGGTCGCGCTTCACCTCGACGAACTCGACGCCCTCGACCGCGCGGCCCGCCTCTGCGTAGCGGAAGTCGCTGAAGAGCTGGACACGCTCGGGCTCGACGAGCAGCGCCGCGTTCGAGCTCGAGAACCCGACGAGGTAGCGGACGTTCGCGGGGCGGCGACGAGCAGAGGCTCCTCGAGCGACGCGACCAGCCGCTGGACGCGGTCCGTCACGACCGCCGCTCCGCCAGGAAGGTCAGCGCCTCGCGGTAGCCCTCCGGCCCCTTGCCGATGCACTCGCTCGTGACGACGTCGGCGAGAACGGAGTGGCGGCGCCATTCCTCGCGCTTCTCGATGTTCGACAGGTGCACCTCGACGACCGGCACCCGCAAGATCTCGAGCGCGTCGCGGATCGCGTAGCTGTAGTGCGTCCAGGCGCCCGGGTTGACGATCACGCCGCCAGCCCAATCCAGGGCGTCGTGGCACCAGGCGACGAACAGCCCCTCGATGTTCGTCTGCCGGCAGTCGGCCAGCAACTCGAGCTCTTGTGCCCAGGCGTAGATCCGCCCCTCGAGCTGGTTCAGGCTCAGCCCCCCGTAAAGCGCCGGGTCGCGCCGGTGGAGCACGTCGAGATTGACCCCGTTGAGGACTGCCACACGCACGCGCAAACTCTAATCGGCGATCAGCTCGTCCAGGGCCGAGCGCACCTGCTCCTCCGGGAGCTCGACGCCGCTGACCGGCTTGCCCGGCGCCTCGAGCAGCACGAGGCGAGGGTCGCCGTCCGCGCCTTCTTGTCCCGCGCGAGGGCCGCCCAGGCGGCGTCGCGGTCGACCCGCACCGGCTCCGGCGCGAGCGTCTCCTCGACCGCGAGCCGTGTCCAGGCCGGAGAGCCGCAGCGCCGCGAGCAGGCCGAGCGCGACGGCCTCGCCGTGGCTCACGCGGTCGTAGCCGGCTGCCGCCTCGAGCGCGTGCGCGAACGTGTGGCCGAGGTTGAGGACCGCGCGCTCGCCGCGCTCGTGGGGATCGCGCAGGCAGACGCCGGTCTTGTAGACGGCACAGCGCCGCACGAGCTCCGCGTCGGAGAGCTCCCAGAGCGGCTCGCCCGCGAGCAGGCCGGTCTTGACGACCTCGGCCATGCCCGCCCGGCGCTCCCGCTCCGGCAGTGTCCCGAGCAGCGCCGGGTCGATCAACGTCGACTCGGGCCAGTGGAAGGCGCCGACGAGGTTCTTGCCCTCCGGGAGGTTGACCGCGGTCTTCCCGCCGATCGCCGCGTCGACCTGGCCGACGAGCGTCGTCGGCACCGCGATCCACGGAATCCCGCGCAGGTAGGTCGCCGCGGCGAAGCCCGCCGCGTCGGTCGTGCATCCCCCGCCGAACGCCACGAGCAGGCCGTCGCGGTCGAGCCGCAGCTCCCGCCAGAGCCGCTCGATCGCGCCGAGGCTCTTCGCCTCCTCGCCCGGCGGCACCGTCGTGGAGCGGGACGTCGAGCGGCGGCCGGTGGAGCTCGACCACCCTCGCATCTGCGACGAGCTCGGCTTCGTGGCCGGCGACGAGCTCGCCGAGGCGCGCCAGCGCGCCCGTCCTCGACGCACGATCCCACCGGCCGCGAGCACGACGTCGTCCGCGCTCGAGGCGGTGACGTCCGCGGCCTCCCGGTAGAGCGACTGCCGCCGGTCGTAGAGCGCGCGGAAGCTTTGCTCGTCACGGCGCGAGTGGGCGCCCGCTGCCCCGCACTCTCCCCCACGCCGTCTCCGGATCGACCTCGAGGAAGACGGTCAGCGCCCGCTCGCGCAGCGACCGGCGGATCTCGGCGTCTCCACCGCGCCACCCCCGAGCGCGAGCACGGCCGGGCGCTCGTTCTCCAGCGCCGAGACGGTCGCCTCGGCCTCGAGCACCCGGAACTCGACCTCGCCGCGCTGCTCGAAGATCTCGGGCAGCGCTCTTCCGGCGGCCCGTTCCAGCTCGCGGTCGAGGTCGACGAGCCGCCGGCCGAGCCGGTTCGCGATCTCCGCGCCGAGCGTCGACTTGCCCGCGCCCATGAAGCCGACGAGCGCGACGTGCCGGTCTAGCGCGTGCGCCACGGGATGCGCTCGACGTAGGCGCGGTGGGCGGCGACGAAGTCCGCGAGCGAGTCGCCGCCGAACTTCTCGCGCGCGGCGCGGGCGAGCTCGAACGCGGCGGCCGCTTCCGCGACGACCGCGAGCGCCTCGACCGCCGCCACGTCGCTCCGCTCGACGAGCGCCTCGCCCGGCTCGCCCGTCTCGAGGTCGACCGAGCGCAGCGGCCGCATCAGCGTCGGCAGCGGCTTCATCGCCGCGCGGACGACGATCTGGCTCGCCGTTCGAGACACCGCCCTCGATCCCGCCTGCGTGGTTCGTCTCTCGGTAGAGGTTGCCGTCGGCGTCCGCGAGGATCTCGTCGTGCGCCTCCGAGCCGCGCCGCTCGGCGAGCTCGAAGCCGGCGCCGAGCTCGACGCCCTTGACCGCCTGGATGCCCATCAGCGCCGCGGCGAGCCGCGCGTCGAGCCGGTCCTCCTTCGTCGCGTACGAGCCGAGACCTGGCGGGACGCCGCGCGCGCGCACCTCGACGACGCCGCCGACCGTGTCGCGCTCGGCGCGCGCCTCGTCGATCCGCTGCTCGAGCGCCTCCGTCGACCACCGCGCCCGCGACCGTCGATCCCGATCTCGCGCGAGCAGCGCCTTCGCGACCGCGCCCGCGGCGACGGCGACCGCGGTCTGGCGCGCGCTCGCCCGCTCGAGCGCGTCGCGCGCGTCCGCGAGGCCGTACTTGAGCGACGCCCGCGAGGTCGGCGTGCCCGGGCCGCGGCAGCGTCACCGGCTTCGTACCCTTGCCGGCGCGGCTCGCCCTCGGGCGGCCAGGGGCTCATGCCCCACTCCCAGTTCGCGTGGTCGCGGTTGCGGACGACGAGCGCGAGCGGCGTCCCGAGCGTCCGCCCGTGCCGCAGGCCGGCGAGCACCTCGACCTCGTCCTGCTCGAGCTTCTGGCGCGGGCTGCGCCCGTAGCCCTGCTGGCGGCGGCGCGAGGTCGGCGTCGATCGCCGCCCGGTCGAGCACGAGCCCGGCGGGCAGCCCGGTGACGATCGCGACCAGCGCCGGCCCGTGCGACTCGCCGGCGGTCGTCAGCGTCAGCATGGCTCTAAGCCTAGGGCCGCCCGCATCGCGGCGACCGGCGCTTCGACTCCCGTCCAGAGCTCGAAGGAGGCCGCGCCCTGGCGGACGAGCGCCTCGAGCCCGTCGACGACCTCGCGGCAACCTGCCTCGCGGGCGCGGCGTACGAGCGCAGTCGGGCTGCCGTCCGCGTTGTAGGCGAGGTCGACCACCGCCTGCTCGGGCCGCGGCTCGACGAGCAGCTCGTCGCGCACCGGGGTCGCGTTCACGACGAGGTCGCAGTCCGCGGCGTCCGGGCGGCCACTCGCCGCGCCGGGAGAACTGCCGGACCTCGCCGGGCAGCACGGGCAGGAGTGCCGCCGCCGCCCCGCCCGAGCCGATCAGGCAGACCCGTTCGGCCTCGATCCCGGCGACGATCTCCCGGTCGGTGTTGACGCCGAGCACGCGCCGGTCGCGGAGAACGAGCGTGTTGACGGAGTCGCCCTCGGCCTCGTCGCACAACGCGACGACAGCCTGCTTGTGCGGGATCGTCACGTTCGCGCCGGCGTAGCCGTCCTCGACCAGGCGCGCGACGGCAGCGGCCAGCTCTTCCGGCGCCACCTCCTCGGCGATGTACTCCCAGTCGAGCCCGCGGCCCGGAAGGCCGCGGTCTGCATCCGTGGTGAGAGCGACCCGGCGACCGGACGCCCGAGCAGCGCGACCTTGCTCACCGGTACCCGTGCGCAGCCTTGTATTGCTCGAACGCAGTGAGGCTCGCCGTGAAGAAGTGGTGCTGTTTGTCGGGCTTGCGGACGAAGTAGAGGTAATCGACGTGGGCCGGATGGGCGGCCGCCTGCATCGACGCGAGGCCGGGGTTCGCGATCGGGGTCGGCGGCAGCCCGGTGTGCCCGCCGAGGGCGCTCGTGTTGTACGGGTTGGAGCTCTCGAGCTGCGACTGGTGGATGGACTCCGTCGGCGGGATGTGCAGCCCGTAGCGCAGGGTCGCATCGATCCCGAGCGGCATGCCCTGGTGGAGGCGGTTGTAGATGACGGCCGCCACGAGCTGCCGTTCCTCCGGGGCCGCGGTCTCCGCCTCGACCATCGAGGCGATCGTGAGCACGTCGTACGGCGTCAGGTTCTTCGAGCGCGCGTAGCCGAGGTTCAGCTTCGCCCACTCGCGGCGGAAGGCCTCGAGCTGCCTGGCGGCGAGCTGGGCCGACGTCGTCCGCACGGTGAAGTCGTAGGTGGCCGGGAAGAGGAACCCCTCGAGCGGGCGGCGGCCCTTTCCGAAGCCGGGCACGCGGCGTGGGTGGCTCGTCGCCGCCAGGTACTTCCCGGCGGCGAGCCTCGGCTTCTTCCCCCGCTCGCGCTGGGCGATCTTTGCGACGGTGGACACGCGCGCGGCCATCTGCTCCCGCGTGAAGCCCTCCGGAAAGACGATCCTGAACGGGTGCGGCGGAGTCGGAACGGTCGGCTGCGGCTTGCTTCCACCCCCGCCGCCGATGCTCGCGATCGCGAACCAGGCTGCGGCGAGGGCCGCGGCGATCACGGCGAGCGCGGTCACGCGGCGCCGGTAGACGACGGAGCGCGGCGTCCGCCGGCGGGGCCGCGGCTGCGGCGGGGTTATCTCGGGCGGGCGCTCGACCACTCGAGGTAGCTCGTCAGCAGGTGCGCGGCCGCGCGGGCGTCGTCCCCGGGACGTGTCCCGGCGAGCCGCGTCGTGAAGCGCTCGTCGTAGCTCTCGACCGGAACGTCGACGGCGCCCTTGAGCGCCTCGACGAAGGTCTCGGTCTCGCGGGCCTGCTCGCCGCGCTCGCCGCGCAGGGTCAGCGGGAGGCCGACGACGACGCGTTCCGCCTCCTCGGAGCGGATCAGATCGGCCAACCGCCGAAGGCCGGCCTCGCGTGCCGGCGCGCTCGACCACGCCGAGCGGCCGCGCGATCGTTCCCGAGGGATCCGACACTGCGACGCCCGTGCGTGCGGACCCGTAGTCCAGCGCCACCACTTTCACGCGAGCGCCCGGCGCAGGGCCTCCTCGGCCTTCGCCAGCGCGTCGTCGAGCTTCTCCGGGTTCTTGCCCCCGGCCCGCGCCATCGTCGCGCGCCCGCCCCCGCCGCCTCCGACCTCGGCCGCCGCCTCCCGGATCACGGCGACGGCGTCGAGCCGCCCTTCGAGCGAGCGGTCGAAGTTCGCGACCAGGTGCACGCGGCCGTCCTCGCTCGAGCCGAGCACGACCGCGGCCGGCGTGCGCTCCTGCTTGATCCGGTCGGACTCGGCCAGCAGCGCGTCTGCATCGGCCTCGGCCGCACGCCCGACGTAGACGTTGACGCCGCCGATCTCCTCCTCGCTGCTCGGCTCGACCGTGACCTCGCGCGCCGGCTCCCGGCCCCCGCCCTCTTTCCGGGCCCGCTCGAGCTCGGCGCGCAGCTCGTCCACCTCACGCGCGCGTGCGTGCAGCAGGGCAAATGCCTCGCCCGAAGTGACGGCCTCGATCCGGCGCGTGCCGGAGCCGATCGAGCTCTCGGAGGTGATCTCGAACGGCCCGATCTCCGCGGTCGCGCGGACGTGCGTCCCTCCGCAGAGCTCCCGCGAGTAGCCCTCGATCTCGACCAGCCGCACCTCGTCGCCGTACTTCTCGCCGAACAGCATCGTCGCGCCGAGCTTCCGCGCCTCCTCCAGCGGGACGACGAATGCCCGTACCGGCGCGTTCGCGAAGATCCGCTCGTTCACCCGCCGCTCGACCTCCGCCCGCTCATCCGGCGTAAGCGCCTGCGGGTGCGTGAAGTCGAAACGGAGCTTGTCCGGTCGTACGGCGGAGCCCGCCTGCTGGGCGTGCTCGCCGAGCACGTCGCGGAGCGCCCGGTGCAACAGGTGGGTCGCGGTGTGGTTCGCCATCGTCGGAAAGCGGACCGCCCAGGGCACGACCGCGCGCACGCGCATGCCCGCCTCGAAACCCTCGCCCTCGAAGGTCAGCACCTGGTCGTCGTCCGCCAGCCGGGCGGCCGCGACCAGCTCGGCGCGCGCGCCCGTCTCCTCGTTCTCGATCCAGCCCGAATCCGTGATCTGCCCGCCGCCCGCGGGATAGAACGGCGACTGCTCGAGCTTCGCCTGGAAGCGGCCGTCGCCGAGATCCTCGTAGGCCAGGATCGCCGTCAGGACGTCCGTCTTCTCGAAGCCGACGAACTCGCTGCGCTTGTCGCCGCTGACGCGGACCTCGACCTCCGGCGCTTTCCGCCGCGACCGCTCCCGCTGCTCGGCCATCAGCTGCTGGAAACCGTCCGTGTCGACCGGCAGCCCTCGCTCTCGCGCGAGCTCCTCGGTCAGCTCGACCGGGAAGCCGTAGGTGTCGTGCAGCCGGAACGCGTCCTCGCCCGAGATTCCGTCGCCCGTCGCGACCTCCTCGAAGAGCTTCAGCCCGCGCGCCAGCGTCTCGGAGAACCGCTCCTCCTCGGAGGCAAGCACCTGCCGGATCTGCTCGCGCTGCTCGCGCAGCTCCGGGTACGCGTCGCCCGCCTGCTCGATCACGATCCCGGCGAGCTGAGCCAGAAACGGCGGCTCGAGCCCGATCCGGCCGGCCTGCTGGACCGCGCGGCGGACGATGCGGCGCATCACGTAGCCGCGGCCCTCGTTCCCCGGGACGATCCCGTCCGCTGCGAGGAACGTCATCCCGCGCCCGTGGTCGGCCAGGATCCGGTGGGCCTTCGTCGCCTGCTCGCTCTCGCCGTAGGCGACGCCCGACGCCCCGGCGATCCAGCCCATGATCTCCTGGTAGCCGTCGGTGTCGTAGACCGAGTCGACCTGCTGCAGGATCCGCGCCGTCCGCTCGAGGCCCATCCCGGTGTCGATGTTCTGGTTCGGGAGCGGGGTCACAGAGCCGTCGGCGTGCAGCTCGAACTCCATGAAGACGAGATTCCAGAACTCGAGGAAGCGCTCGCACTGGCAGCCCGGCGCGCACTCCGGCCGGCGGCAGCCGACCTCCTCGCCCCAGTCGTAGAAGATCTCGGAATCCGGCCCGCACGGGCCGGGCCCGCCGACGGACCAGAAGTTGTCGGCCCGCGGGAGGCGCGTGATGCGCTCGGGCGGCATGCCCTTCCGTTCCCAGTGCGCGATCGCGACCTCGTCCTCGCCGAGCCCGAGCTCCGGGTCGCCGGCGAAGACGGTCACCCAGATTCGGTCCTGGTCGAGCTCCAGCCGGTCGAACAGGAACTCCCAGGCGAAGTCGATCGCGCCTTCCTTGAAGTACTGGCCGAACGAGAAGTTGCCGAGCATCTCGAAGAAGGTCAGGGGCCTCTTGTTCAGCCCGACGTCGTCGATGTCGGGCGTCCGGAAGATCTTCTGCACCGTCGTCACCAGCGGCGCCGGGGGCTCCTCCAGGCCGAGGAAGAAGGGCATCAGCGGCTGCATCCCGGCCGAGACGAGCAGCGTCGAACGGTCGTCCGCCCGCGGGATCAGCGACGCCGAGGGCCGGAACGTGTGGCCCTTGGACTCGAAGAATGCGCGGTAGCCCGCGCGCAGCTCGGCGGTGGTGCGCATCAGCTTGATTCTAGGAGCGGTTCGCGATCAGCGCCTAGCGGCCCGACCGTCCGCCGAGGCTCCTTCGTCGGACGCGATCTCCTCGCGGATCTTCTCGAGCGAGCGGCGGATCAGGCGGCTGACGTGCATCTGTGAGATGCCGACCTGCTGGGCGATCTGTGACTGGGTGAGGCCCTCGAAGAAGCGCAGGTGCAGGATCCTGCGCTCGCGCTCGTCGAGGGCACGGAACCCGGGCGCGAGCACGGCGAGGTTCTCGGAGACCTCGTAGCGGGGCTCCTCGGTCCCGAGCGACTCGAGCGGGTCGAGCTCGCCCTCCTCGTCCTGGCTCGCGCCGACCGAGAGCGAGAGCGAGGTGTAGGCGCGGCCGTCTCGAGCGCCTCGAGCACCTCCTCGTCGGTCGCGCCCGCGGCCTTGGCGAGCTCGGGGATCGTCGGCGAGCGGCCGTTCTGAACGGTCAGCTCCTCGAGCAGGCGCGAGAGCTTGATGTTCAGCTCCTGCAGGCCGCGGGGCACGCGCACCGACCAGCCGCGGTCGCGGAAGTGGCGCTTGATCTCGCCGATGATGTTCGGCGTGGCGTAGGTCGTGAGCTCGACTCCGCGATCGACGTCGAACCGGTCGATCGCCTTGATCAGCCCGATCGCGCCGATCTGGACGAGATCCTCGAGCTGCTCGCCCCGGTAGGCATAGCGCCGGGCGAGCGAGCGGACGAGCGACATGTACTGCTCGATCAGCTGCTTGCGTGCGGCGAGGTCGCCTTCGTGGTGGTAGCGCCGGAGGAGAGCCTTGTCGCTCTCTGTCATCGGCCGCCGTCCGGGGTGACGCGCTTGTGCAGCTCGAGCCAGCCGTCGCCGCCGAGCTCGTACCCGTCGACGACCGTGTCCAGGATCCGGCGCAGGCTCACGTCGTCCCCGGGCTCGCGCTCGAGCTCGCTGCGCAGGAGCGCCACGGGGAGCGGACCGACTGCCGCGCAGATGCCACCCTCGTCAGCGCTGAGCCGGACGGTCACCTCGCCGTCGTGCGTCACGCGCTCGAGTACTGCCTCGAGCGCCGTCTCCAGGTCGTCGAGGCTCTCGAAGCTCAGGTTGAGCCTCGCGACGAAGCCGCCGAGCACGAGGTTTGCGACCTCGTGGAACGGCTCCTCGTGGGGAATCGTCAGCGTGATCTGGTCGACTGTCATATGCACCTCTCTGCAAACGCTCGAGGGCCCCATGGAGTTTCGGCAGGATTCGAAAGGCTGATCGTGCCGGCGCCTACAACAACCTCGCCGTCGTAGAGCACCGCCGCCTGTCCGGGTGCGACGCCGTAGGCCGGTTCCTCGAGGAGCAGGCGGAAGCCGTTCTCCCGCGCGACGACGCGGGCGGGCACGGCACCGGACTTGTAGCGGAGCTTTGCCGCGACGCGCTCGGCGGGCGCGTACAGCCTGCCGCGCGCTTCCAGCTCGCGAACGGCGAGGGCGGAGCGCGGGCCGACGACGACCGTGTTTGCCTGCGGGAGGCTGCGAAGGGCGTAGAGCGGCTCCGCGGCGGCGACTCCGAGCCCGCGGCGCTGTCCCGGCGTGAAGCGCCAGAAGCCCGAGTGGCGACCGATCTCCCGGCCCTCCTCGTCCACGAGCGGCCCCTCGGACGGGCCGAGCCCGTGGCGCTCGAGGAAGCCGCGATAGTCGCCGCCGGCGAGGAAGCACGCTTCCTGGCTCTCGGAGCGTCCGGCCGCGGCAAGCCCTACGCGCGCCGCCTCTGCACGGGTCTCCTCTTTCGTCTGTTCCCCGAGCGGGAACCAGACCCGCTCCAGCAGGCGTGGGTCCAGCCGCGCGAGCATGTACGACTGGTCCTTGCCGGCGTCGGTCCCCCGCGCCAGGAGCAGCCGGCCCTTGTGACGGACGATCCGCGCGTAGTGCCCGGTCGCCAGGCGCGCCGCTCCCACGCGGGCGGCGAAGTCCAGCAGCTCGGCGAACCGGAAGCTGCCGTTGCAGCGGATGCACGGGTTGGGAGTCTCGCCGCGCGCATAGCCGCGGACGAACGGAGCCACGACCGCACGGCGGAACTCCTCTCGCAGGTCGAGAGTCACGTGTGGCAGGCCGCGCGCGTGGCAGGCCGCGCGGGCCGCCAGCACGGCCTCGGGAGAGCAGCACGCGCGGTCGGCGTCGGGCCCCTGCGGGTCGAGCCAGAGCCGGAGCGTTACTCCGATCGCCTCCGGCCCCGCCCGCAGCAGAGCGACCGCGCTGTCGACCCCGCCGCTCATCGCAACCGCGACGCGGCCCGGCTTCGGCGCCGCCCGGAAGACCGGCCCGAGCGCGTTCGCAAGCGCATCCACGGCCAGCTCCTCCCCGCCGACGGCGGCCGCCTCCAGCAGGGTGAGCCCCTCCAGGGGGCGCTCGAGCCCGGGCGTCTCCGCTTGCACGATCCGCTCCCCGTCGACCGTCAGGCGCGCGAGCGCCCAGCGGCCGTCGCGGGAGGAGTCGCCGACTGCCTCCATCATGAGCCCAGGCTAGCTATAGGTGTGAGGGGAACGCGTGGTTCCCCTCACACACTCCAACCTGCCGTTCTCCCGGGCCCGTTGCGAACCTGGACTAGCCAGGTGGGTGCCGCGTCGCCTCCAGCGCTTGGCGCCTCGGGTCGAACGACAGCTCCCTTTGCACCGGTGTTGGTTCAACATGGAGACCCGGGCCACGCACAGGGTCGAGCCGTCTCACTCTAGCGCGCGGTACCGGCGAAGACCCACTCGATCTGCTGGACGCCGTCGATGCCGAGCTTCTCGGCCAGCCGGGGAGTCAGCTCGAACTCCCGCCCGGGCGGAACCGGCCGGTGCTCGATCACCTGCGTCAGGATCCGCGGGCTGTTTCGGTAGGCGAGGAAGAGCTTGATCCCGCAGGGGAGCACCGAGTCCCTGACGCCGATCGTGCTTGGCCGCAGGACGATCCCGCAGTTCGTCCGGCGGCCGTAGCGCGCCGGAGTGGCGCCGGCCAGGGTCGTGCGCCAGCGCCCGCCGTCGAGGGTCACCGGCTGCAGCTGCGCGCGCGCCTGGCGATGCTGGTCGTGCGACGACAGGGCCAGCGAGCCGAGCGCTCCGAGCAGGGCGACGGCTGCAAGCGCGACCTCGCGCTGGGCGAGCGCGGAGGTCACGGCTGCCGCCTCACCCGCCGCTTTCCTCGGGCTGCACGGGCTCGCCGTTCTCCGGCGCGGAGCCGAAGATCTCGGCCACCTCCTGCGCGGCGCGGCTCGGCTCCGGGGCGGTCCGGCGCGGAAGCAGCTTCACGTGACGCGGCGGCACGGGCGGGCTGGACTCGACCTCGGACTCGCGGCGGCGCAGACGGGCTCGCAGGCGCTCGCGCCGCGAAGGGCCGACCGGCGCTTCTGTCACGGCCTCCGGTTCGGGCGCCGGCTCCGGCTCGGGCTCCGGCTTGGGCTCGGGCTCGGGCTCCGGCTTGGGCTCCGGCTCCGGCTCCGGCTCGGGCTCAGGTTCGGGCTCTGGCTCGGGCTCAGGTATCTGCTCGGGTGCGGGGGCCGCCTCGCTCGCGGGCGGCTCGGCGGCGAGAGCCTCCGGCGGAGACACGACCGTGCGCTCCTCGGGGCGGGTGCCGAAGACGCGATCCGGCTGCTCGGCGTCGGCGGGTGCAGTCCCGGGGAGCAGGTACGAGAGCGGCGAGCGCTCGATCCGCTCGGCGGTCAGCTCCGCCAGCGCGACGAGTAGCCAGCCGAGCGCCATCGCGGCGACGATGTACAGCGGCCTTACGTGAGCCAGCCCTGCGCCCGCGGCTACGCCGACGAGGAAGAGGACCTCGAGCGTGAACCGGACTCCCAGCCGGCGCGGCAGCATCCGCAGAGCCTAGCCGCCGCCGCTTCCGCCCTCCGGCTCCTTGGCGACGGCCTGGATGCCGAGCTCGGCGAGCTGCTCCGGCTCGACGGTCGAGGGCGCGCCGCTCATCGGGTCGACCCCGGCCTGGTTCTTCGGAAAGGCCATCGTGTCGCGGAGGTTCGGCTCCTGCGCGAGCACCATCAGCATCCGGTCGATGCCGAACGCGATCCCGCCGTGCGGAGGCGCGCCCATCTGCAGCGCCTCGAGCAGGAACCCGAAGCGCTCCCGCTGCTGCTCGGGCGAGATCCGGAGGACGTCGAAGACCTTCGCCTGCAGCTCCGACTCGTGGATCCTGAGCGAGCCGCCGCCGAGCTCCTCGCCGTTGCCGACGAGGTCGTACGCGACCGCGAGGGCTGCGCCCGGGTCCGACTCGAGCAGCGCCTCCGAGTCGGGAGCCGGCCGTGTGAAGGGATGGTGCTGCGCCGTCCAGCGCTGCTCCTCCTCCGACCAGGCGAAGAGCGGGAAGTCCGTGACCCAGACGAAGCGCCAGGTATCGCGCGGGATCAGCTCGAGCCGCTCGCCGAGGTGCTGCCGGAGGGCGCCGAGCACGCGCGCGACCATCTCCGGCCGGTCGGCGCCGAAGAGCACCGTCGACCCGGGCTCCGCGGGAATCGCGTCGAGCTCCGCCTGCGAGAGGAACTTCAGAATCGGCGAGCGCGGCTCGCCCGACTCGTCGTAGACGACGTATGCGAGCCCCTTCGCACCCCAGTTCTTGGCCCGCTCTTCGAGCTCCGCGAGGTCGGCCCGCGAGAGCTCCTGGGGAACGGCCAGGCAGCGGACGGCCGGGGCCTCGGAGAAGACCTTGAAGGCGGACGGGCGGGTCGCCTCGGTGAGATCCGCGATCTCGAGCCCGAAGCGGAGGTCCGGCTTGTCGGTGCCGTAGCGGAGCATCGCGTCGGTGTAGGTCATGCGCGGGAACGGGGTCTCGAGCTCGACGCCGACCGCCTGCCACACCTCGGTCATCATCGTCTCCATCAGCCCGAGGATGAACTCGACGTCCGGGAAAGCCATCTCGACGTCGAGCTGGGTCAGCTCCTGCACCCGGTCCGCCCGCAGGTCTTCGTCGCGGAAGCAGCGGGCGATCTGGAAGTAGCGCTCGAAGCCGGAGATCACGAGCAGCTGCTTGAGGATCTGCGGCGACTGCGGCAACGCGAAGAACCGGCCCGGTCGGAGGCGCGACGGGACGATGAAGTCGCGCGCCCCTTCCGGGGTCGGCTTGAACAGGATCGGCGTCTCGATCTCGAGGAAGCCGGCGCCCTCCATCACGCGACGGATCGTCGAGACCATCCGCGAGCGCAGGCGGAGGTTCCGCTGCAGCCGCGCGCGCCGCAGATCGAGCCAGCGGTAGCGCAGCCGCAGGGTCTCGTCCACGCCCTCCTCGTCGAGCTGGAACGGAAGCGGCGGGCAGCGAGAGAGGATCTCGAGGCGGTCGACCTGGAGCTCGACCTCGCCCGTCGGCAGCCCCGGGTTGACGTTCTCGGGCGCGCGGGCGACGACCTCGCCCTCGGCCCAGAGGACGAACTCGTTGCGGATCTCGTGCGCGGCGGCGGAGGCCTCCGGCGCCCGCTCTGGGTTGACGACGAGCTGGCCGATACCGGTCGAGTCGCGGAGGTCGACGAAGACGAGGCCGCCGTGGTCGCGCCGGCGGGAGACCCAGCCCGCGAGCGTGTGCCGCTCGCCGACGTGCTCGGCACGCAGCTCGCCCGCACCGAGATCGCGCCACTCGCTCATCCGCTCACCTCCGAGAGGTCGGTGTCCGCCTCCACGACCACGACGCGCTTTGCGCCGAGGCGCGATGCCTGCGTTCGCTGCCCCTTGACGGAGCGGCCCGCGTAATCGGCGTCCGCCCGGACGCCGGCGGCACGAAGCTCGACCACCCGGGCGAGCACGGCCGCGCGGTCGGCGCCGTCGGCGCAGATGAAGAAGACGTCGACGCCGGGTTCCTCCGGCGGCGCAATCCCGCCCTGCTCGAGCGCGAGCAGGAGCCGTTCGATGCCCGCTCCGAAGCCGACACCGGGCGTGGGCCTGCCGCCGAGCTCCTCCGCAAGCCCGTCATAGCGCCCGCCGCCGCTGAGCACGCCCGTCGAGCCACCCTCGGCGCCGACGAACTCCCAGGTCGTGCGCGTGTAGTAATCGAGGCCGCGTACGAGCGTCGGGACGACCTCGTAGCTCACACCGAAAGCGTCGAGGTAGCGCCGCACCTCCGCGAAGTGCTCGCGGCACGCGTCGCAGAGCGACTCGCCGATCGAGGGCGCCTGCCGGAGGATCTCCTGCACGTGCGGCGGCTTCGCCGCGATGTTGTCGAGCGCCCGCAGTGGGTTGCGCCGCGCCTGGTCGCGTGTCGCCTCGTCGAGCTCGGCTTCGTGCTCCTCGAGCCACGGCCGTAGCCGCTCGAGGTACGACGGGCGGCAGGCCTGGTCGCCGATCGAGTTCAGCTCCAGCGTGTAGGCCGTGACCCCGAGGCGCGCGAGCAGGCTCGCGAAGAGCTGGATCACCTCCGCGTCGACGGCCGGGTCGTCGCTGCCGATCGCCTCCAGGTCGAGCTGCCAGTGCTCGCGGAAGCGGCCCTTCTGCGGGCGGCCGTAGCGGTAGATCGAGGAAATCGAGTAGAGCTTCTGCGGCTGCGGCTCCTGGTGAAGGCCGTGCTGGAGGTACGCGCGCACGATCGGCGCCGTCGCCTCCGCGCGCAAGGTGAGCGACCGGTCGCCGCGATCCGTGAAGGTGTACATCTCCTTCGAGACGACGTCGGAGCCGACGCCGGAGGTGCGCAGGAAGAGCTCGGTGTCCTCGAAGACCGGCGTGTCGATGCGGCGGTAGCCGTAGAGCCCGCAGAGGCGCTCGAACTCCCCCTTCACCAGGCGCCACCGTGGCTGCTCGGCCGGGAGGATGTCGTGGGTGCCGCGCGGCGCCTCGAAGCTCGTCACGAGGCGCGCAGCGGAGCCAGGAAGGGGTTGCGGGCGAGCTCCGCGCCCAGCGTCGTCGGCGGGCCGTGGCCGGAGTAGACGACGGTCTCCGGCGGGAAGCGTTCCGTCAGCGCGCGCAGCGTCTCGACGAGCGTGTCCCAGTCGGCGCCGGGGAGGTCGGTGCGGCCGACCGAGCCGGCGAAGAGCACGTCGCCGGAGAAAAGGCAGCCGTCGGCGTGGTATGCGAGATGTCCGGGCGAGTGCCCGGGCACACGGAGGGTCTCGAAGGAGACGCCGGCGAGCTCGAGCGACTCGTCGCCGCGCAGGAGCGTGTCGGCCTCGAACGATCGCGCCGGCACGCCTGCCGGGACGAGATCGGGAAGGTTCTCGAGGAGCGCCCGCTCGGCCTCGGCCATGTACACCGGGGCACCGGTTCCCTCGGCGAGATCGGCGACGCCGAGGAGGTGGTCCCAGTGGCCGTGCGTGATCAGGATCGCGACGCAATTGGCGCCGCTGCGAGCGAGCTCCAGCCGAAGCTGCGCGGCCTCCCCGCTCGGGTCGACGACGACCGCCTCGGAGGCGCTCCCGGAGGCCCGGACGGCGTAGCAATTCGTCCCGATCGGGCCGAGCTCGTAGCGGTCGACGACGATGCTCACGGAATGCTCACCGGAGGCTGAGTCTAACTGCGCGAACGCGAGCCTCCAGACCCGCGCGGCGCCCGCGACCGCCAGGCTTTCCGGGCCGAGAACTTGCGCCGATGCGGGCCGCCGGACGGGCTGCCCGTCCGCCCGCGGGCGCTACGATCGCGGCCGTGCGCAGCTGGAACCTGAACGAGATCGAGACCCCGGGCGGGAGCCGGTCTCCCGTCGTCCTCGACTCGGACGAGGCGGCGCGGGCCGTCCTGATCGGTCTCGATCCGGGCCAGGAGCTCGGCGATCACCAGGTCAAGGAGCATGCCTTCCTCCTGGTCGTCGAAGGCGGCGTCCGGGTCGAGGCCGGCGGCGAGACGCTCGAGGCCGGGCCCGGGATGCTCCTCACTTTCGAGCCCGACGAGCGGCACTCCGTCTCGAGCCCGGGCGGAGCGAGGATCTTGCTGTTGCTGGCGCCCTGGCCGGGCGCCGGCCATTACCGCGACGACTCCGTCGAGAAGCCCGCCGGCTAGCGTCGGCGGCCCGGGCGGGCGGGCGGCGGCACGGCTCCCGTGCGCCTGAGGTAGGCCCGGTACATCGCGCGGTCCATCAGGTACATGAACGGAATGAAGAACGCCGTGTAGAAGCCGGTCAGCGCCAGCCTCCCCATCGTGTCCTTCTTGTGATCCAGCACTCCGAAGGCGAGGAAGATCAGCGGGGCGAAGATCAGAGCCCGACGTAGGACGCGCTTCCACGAGGGCGGGTCGACCTTCCGCGCCGGACGGCCGCTCCGGGCACCGCCGGAAGTGTTCTTCCCGTTCCGCCGAGCACCCCGGCGGGGCGCGCGCTCGACCTCGTCGGGAACGTCACCGACCTCGTGGCCGTCGTCGTCGACGTACACGTACTCGTACTCGTGCCGGAGCTCCTTCTGGCGCCGGCGGCGCTGCTTTCGCGTTGGCATCCCGGCTAGCCTAGCGCCGCTCAGCGCTGCCAGGCGAGCTCGCCCTTCCGCACGACAGCGGTCACGAGGTCTCCGCCGAGGTGGTAGGCGAGGTGGCGCCAGTCCGGCGCATCCAGGAGCACGACGTCCGCGTCGTAGCCGGTGTCCAGACGGCCGATCGTCTCCGCGCGACGCAGGACGTGCGCGGCGTTCACCGTGCACGTCGCCAGAGCCTCGGCCGGCGAGAGCCGGAGCTGCGTGCAGGCGAGGGAGCAGACGACCGGCAGGCTCTCGCAGAAGGCGCTGCCCGGGTTGAAGTCGGTTGCGAGAGCCACGGCCGCTCCGGCATCGAGGAGCGCCCGCGCCGGAGGCATCGGCCGGTCGAGGAAGAGCGCGCTCGCCGGGAGCAGGACCCCGACAACGTCGCTTGCCGCGAGCGCGCGGGCTCCCGTGAGGCCGGTCGCCTCGAGATGGTCGACCGAGCGCGCGCCGAGCTCGATCGCGAGCGGCACCGCGCCCTGCTCGCTGAACTGGTCACCGTGTAGGCGCAAGGCGAGCCCGGCAGCGGCGCACGCTTCGAGGAAACGTCTCGCCTGGGCGGCGTCGAAGGCGCCCCGCTCGAGGAAGACGTCCGCAGCCTCGGCGAGCTCCGCCGCAGCGGGCAAGACCTCGGCCAGCGCAAAGTCGAGGTAGGCGTCTCCGTCCTCGAACTCGGGAGGCACGGCATGCGCACCGAGCCAGGTCGGCACGCCGCCGGCCTCGGCGATCGCGCGCAGGGACGCCAGCTCGGTCTCGCGGTCGAGCCCGTAGCCGGATTTCGCCTCGAAGGTCGTCGTGCCGGCCCGGAGCATCCAGTCGCGGTGACGCCGAACCGCAGCCTTCAGCCCGTCTTCGCCCACGGCCCTCGTCGCGCGGACCGTCGAGAGGATGCCGCCGCCCGCCGCGTGAAGCTCCTCGTACTTGGCGCCTCCCGCACGCAGGGCGAATTCCTCCACCCGGTCGCCCGCGAAGCAGGCGTGCGTATGGCAGTCGACGAGACCGGGGACAGCGCTCAGCCCGCGCCCGTCGACCTCGACGACGTCGCCGTCAAGCCGGGCGAGGTCCCGCATGCGACCGGTCGCCACGATCCGCCCTTCCTCGCAGAGCACGAAGGCGCCCTCCACGACATCGACCTCTGCGAGGTGCTTGCCCCGCAGTGGCGCCTGCCCGCCGGCCGGTGTCGCGAGCTGCGCCAGGTCACGGACGAGCAGCCGAGCCGGTCCGCCGTGGGTCGGGCGGGCGGAGCTCACCCGCCGGAAGGCGGCATCGGCGGTTCGAGCCCATGACGCGCCGCGGCCTCGAGCGCCTCCGGGTAACCGGCGTCGACGTGCCGCAGGACGCCGCTCCCCGGGTCCGTCGTCAGGACACGCTCGAGCCGCTCCGCGCTCTCGTCGCTGCCGTCTGCGACCACGACCATGCCCGCGTGGATCGAGTTGCCGATCCCCACACCCCCGCCGTGGTGCACGCTCACCCAGGTCGCGCCGGCGGCGACGTTGAGGAGAGCGTTCAGGATCGGCCAGTCGGCGATCGCGTCGGAGCCGTCGCGCATCGCCTCCGTCTCGCGGTACGGAGACGCGACGGAGCCCGCGTCGAGGTGGTCGCGGCCGATGACCACCGGAGCCCGCAGGCGCCCGCTGCGAATGAGCTCGTTGATCGCCAGGCCGGCGGCGGCCCGTGCGCCGTAGCCCAACCAGCAGATCCGCGCAGGGAGGCCCTGGAAAGCGATCCGGGACGGAGCGAGCCGCAGCCACCGCTGCAGAGCGTCGTCCTCGGGGAAGAGCTCCAGCAGCGCCTCGTCGATGGCCGCGATGTCGTCAGGATCGCCCGAGAGGGCCGCCCACCGAAACGGCCCGATGCCCTCGCAGAAGAGCGGCCGTATATAGGCCGGGACAAAGCCCGGGTATGTGAACGCGTCTTCGACTCCTGCCTCTTCGGCCTCACCTCTCAGGTTGTTGCCATAATCGAAAACATAGCTGCCGGCCCGGACGTACTCGAGCAGGCCCCGGACGTGCGCGGCGATCGAGTCGCGGGCCTGCCGCACGTACTCCTCGGGATCGGATCGGCGGAGATCGGCCGCCGCCTCCACGCTCAGCCCCCGCGGGATGTAGCCGTTGAGGGGATCGTGCGCCGCAGTCTGGTCGGTGACGAGGTCGAACGGCTCGCCCCGCCGGGCCAGCTCGGGGACGACCTCGGCCGCATTGCCGAGCAGCCCGACCGACAGCGGCCGGCGCTCGGACGCAGCGCGACGGACGAGCTCCAGGGCTTCGTCCAGCGATTCCGCCGCCTCGTCGAGGTAACGCGTCTCCAACCGTCGCTCGATCCGCGCGGGATCCACCTCCACGCAGAGGACGGCCGCGCCGGCGAGCGTGGCCGCGAGCGGCTGCGCCCCGCCCATCCCGCCGAGGCCCGCGGTCAGGATCGTCCGGCCGGCCAGGTCCGGCGAGCCGAAATGCTTCTCGCCGGCCGCTACGAACGTCTGGTAGGTGCCCTGCAGGATCCCCTGCGTGCCGATGTAGATCCAGCTCCCGGCGGTCATCTGCCCGAACATCGTCAGACCGAGCCCCTCGAGCCGGCGAAATTCGTCCCAGGTCGCCCAGCGCGGCACGAGCAGCGCGTTGGCGATCAGCACACGCGGGGCGGCGACCTGCGTGCGGAAGACGCCGACCGGCTTGCCGCTCTGGACGAGCAGCGTCTCGTCGTCGCCGAGCGTGAGCAGCGTGCGGACGATCGCTCGCAGCGCCTCGGGGCTCCTCGCCGCCTTCCCCGACCCTCCGTAGACGACGAGCTCCTCCGGCCGTTCCGCGACCTCGCGGTCGAGGTTGTTGAGCAGCATCCGCAACGGCGCCTCGGTCGACCAGGAGCGCGCGTTCAGCTCGGGCCCGCGCGGAGCGCGGATCGCCGAGAGGTCGCCGCAAAGAACCTCCACCGTCTCGTCCAGCGAGCGGGTCGCGCTCAACGCCGCCCGCCCGCGCGTACCCGCTCGCGCTCGCGAATGGAGCGCCACGTCCAGCCCGTCGCCACGAGGAACGCCCCGACCCCGGCCACGACGGGCCAGAGAATGTGCCCTCCGGTCACCACCCCGAGAACGATCACGATCAGCCCGAAGGCTCCGTAGACGAGGGCGCTGTCCCGGTAGGGACGCGGTTTGCGCCTGGGCGGGCGCCGGCCGTTCGTGGCCGTCACCGCAGCTCGCCGATCTCGGCCTCGACCGCCTCGACGAGCGCGCCGGAGCAAATCGCGTCGGCGACGATCTCGATGTCTCCGGAGAGCTGCCGGTCGTCCTTCAGACGAGGTGAGAGCGAGCGAACGAACTCCCGGGTAGCACGCACGCCCAGGCCCGGCTGCAGCGGCGCGAGGAACTCGACCCCCTGAACGCCCGCGAGCAGCTCGATTGCGAGCACTCGCTCCGCATTGGCGAGCACCTGCCACGCCTTCAGCCCGGCGGCGTTTCCCATCGAGACGTGGTCTTCCTGGCCGGCGCTCGTCGGAATCGAGTCCACGCCGGCGGGGTGGCAGAGCACCTTGTTCTCGCTCACGAGCGAGGCAGCCACGTACTGCGGGATCATGAAGCCGGAATTGAGCCCGCCGTCTCCGGTGAGGAACGCGGGCAGCCCGCCGGAAAGGTTCGGGTTGACGAGTCGCTCGATTCGCCGCTCCGAGATGTCGGCCAGCTCGGCGACGGCCATCGCAAGCGTGTCGAGCGCGAACGCGAGCGGCTGCCCGTGGAAGTTGCCGTTCGAGACGAGCACCCCGTCCTCGAGGAGAACGAGCGGGTTGTCGGTGGCCGCGTTCAGCTCGATCCCAACCGTGTCTTCCCCGTAGGCGAGGAGGTCACGGCTCGCGCCGTGCACCTGCGGAGCGCAGCGCAGGGAGTACGCGTCCTGGACCTGGTCGCACCAGCGGTGGGCCTCGTTGATCGCCGACTCCTCGAGCAGCGTGAGCACGTTTGCAGCCGAGTCGATCTGGCCTCGCAGCGGACGAGCGGCGTGAATCTGGGGCCAGAAGCTGGTGAGCGAGCCCTGGAGCGCTTCGATCGAGACGGCGCAGGCGATGTCTGCCGTCTTAGCCAGCCGCCGGGCGCGCGCCAGTCCGAGCGCCCCGAAGGCGCTCATGAACTGTGTCCCGTTCACGAGCGAGAGCCCCTCCTTCGCCTGGAGGCGAATCGGCTCGAGCCCGGCCGCGGCAAGGGCTTCCGCCCCGGAGAGCCGGCTTCCCTCGAAGCAGGCCTCGCCCTCGCCGATCAGCGGCAAGGCGAGATGGGCGAGCGGCGCGAGGTCGCCGCTCGCGCCCACGGAGCCGCGGCTCGGCACGTGCGGCAGGACACCGCGGTTGAGGCACTCGACCAGCAGCTCGACGGTCTCGATACGTGCGCCCGAAAAGCCTTTCGCGAGCGCGTTCGCGCGCAGGAGCATCGCCGCGCGGACGATCTCGTCCGGGTACGGCTCTCCGACGCCGCAGGCGTGGCTGCGGAGGAGGCGTACCTGGAGCTCCTCGGCGAGCTCTTCGGGGATCGAGCGCGAGACGAAGCGGCCGAAGCCCGTGTTGACGCCGTAGGTGTGCTCTCGCCTGCCGTGGACCGTCTGCTCTACGAGCTCCCGGGCCGCGCTCATCCGCTCCCGCGCCGAGTCGGCAAGCGCAACCGGAGCGTGACCGACGGCGACCGTCCAGACGTCGGCAATCGTCAGGTCTTCGCCTGTAAGAGCCCTGCTCTCGATCACGTTTCCGAGTCTATCCCGCTGCTGAGCGCCGCCCGGCCAGTCGGGAAAGGCGCACATCTCCGTCACGGATTCGCGCCGAAAGTGTGACTTTGAAGTGCGCTCTCACTCCTGGAGCAGGCGCAGCTCCAGCACCCGAGAAGGGTCGAAGCCGTCGATCCGAAGCAGGGCGCCCGCGGCCGTGACCGCGGCGCCGGCCGGCATCAGGCCCACGAGCTCGGAGCCGACGACCTCCGCTCCGTGCGCCTCTGCCTCGCGCTCGACCCGGGCGACGATCTCGTGGAGCGCCGCGGCCTCGTAGTCCTCCACGTTCATGCTCACCTGTACGAGGCCCGCGCGCGGAAGATCGAGCCCGAGCGCCCGCACGCCCGGGAAGCCGCCGTCCCGCTCACGCACGGCCCGCGCGGCCTCGCGCGCCGCCTCGAGCGAGCCGCGCAGGTTGACGTTGAACGCGATCAGCGGCCGCCGCGCGCCGACGAGCACCGCTCCGCTCCGCTCGTCCAGCCTTGCGGGCCCGAAGTCCGGTCGCAGCTCGCCCGCCTCGACCCGGCGGCGGAGCTCGGCGAGGCCTCCACGCCGGAAGAAGGCGGGTCCCCGGCCGGAAGCGAGCTCCCCGTAGAGGAACACGGGGAGCTCGAGCTCTGCTTCGATCCTTTCCGCCAGCACCTGTGCCGCCGCGCAGGCCCGCCCCAGCTCCTCGGGGACGATCGGGACGATCGGGACGATGTCGGCGGCGCCGATTCGCGGATGGGCTCCCTCGTGCCGGCGCAGGTCGATCCGCTCCCGCGCGCACGCGATCCCCGCGACCAGCGACTCCGTGAGCTCCTCCTCCGAGCCGACCAGCGTGAATACCGAGCGGTTGTGATCTTCGTCCGCGTGGACGTCGAGCAGACGAGCCGGCGAGGCGAGCGCCGCGGCGAGCGCGTCGATGGTCGCCCGGTCGCGGCCTTCGGAGAAGTTCGGGACCGACTCGAGAGGCCGCACAAACGTAGTCTAGGAACGGTGAAGACCTACTACGAGCGCCGGGCCCGTGAGTACGACGACTGGTACCTCGGGACCGGCAGGTTCGCCGAGCGCGACCGGCCCGGCTGGGACGAGGAGCTCGATGCGCTGCGGCGCGCGCTCGAGGCCCTGCCGCCTGCCCGGACGCTCGACGTCGCCTGCGGAACCGGCTTCCTCACGCAGCACCTCCCAGGTGAGATCGTCGGCCTCGACCAGAGCGCGGCGATGCTCGAGGAGGCTCGACGCCAGGCCCCTGCCGCCACGTACGTCCAGAGCGACGCGCTCGAGCTTCCCTTCCCGGGCGACTCCTTCGGACGTGTCTTCACGGCCCACTTCTACGGCCATCTCGGCCCCTCCGAGCGCGAGGCCTTCCTGGGGGAGGCGCGGCGCGTAGCCCTGGAGCTCGTCGTCGTCGACTCGGCGCTGCGACCGGACGTCGACTCCGAGGAACGGCAGGAGCGGATCCTCGACGACGGCTCCCGCTGGGAGGTCTACAAGCGCTACTTCACGCCGGAGCAGCTCGCGGAAGAGCTCGGCGGGGGCGAAATGGTCTTCGCCGGTCGCTGGTTCGTCGCCGTCCGCTCTTGACGCGCCGGCGCTCGAGCTACCGCTCGCTCGCCTCGCTCCAGCGCGACAACCGTGTCTGCCGCGCCTGCGCAGAGGCCGGCTTTCCGCTCGAGTCGCTCCCGATCGTCCAGCCGTACACCGGCCAGCGCGCCTACATGTTCGGGCAGGCGCCCGGCGCGGTCGAGGGGGAGCAGCGCCGTCCCTGGCGCGGCCGCGCGGGCCGGACGCTGCGCCGCTGGCTCGACCTGGACGAGGACGAGTTCTACGAGACCTTCTACTGCGCCTCCGTCACCCGCTGCTACCCGGGTAAGGCGCCGAGCGGGCGCGGCGACCGCACGCCGGCGCCCCGCGAACAGGAGCTCTGCGCCTTCTGGCGCGACTGGGAGCTCCGCCTCCTCAGGCCGGCGCTGATCGTGCCCGTCGGCGGGCTCGCCGCCCGCCGTCTGCTCGGGCTCAAGAGCGTGACGGAATGCGTCGGCCGCCTCTACGAGCACGACGGCGCGGCCGTGATCCCGCTCCCGCACCCATCGGGCGCGAGCGGCTGGCTCAACAACCCCGCCAACCGAGCTCGGGTGGTCGACGCCGCGCGCCTGATCCGCGTCCAGCTAGACCGCATCGACGGCGAATAACCGCCACTCTCCGGGCACCCCTTTGAGGGAAGCCTGGCCGCGGTCGCGAAACTCGATCCCGGAGCCCGCGACGAGGTCCCTGACGGTCTGTGAGACCAGAATCTCCCCCGCCTGGGCCTGCGCCGCGACCCGGGCGCCGATCGAGACCGCGATCCCGGCGACCTTGCCGTCCAGGACCTCGCACTCGCCTGTATGGAGGCCGACGCGGACCTCGAGCCCGATCCCCTCCAGAGCCCCTCTGATCGCCGTGGCGCACCGGATCGCGCGGGCAGGCCCGTCGAAGCGCGCGAAGAAGCCGTCGCCGGCGGTGTCGAGCTCGGCGCCGCGGAAGCGAGCAAGCTGCTGCCGGACCGCGGCGTGATGCCGCTCGAGCAGCTCCAGCCAGCCGCGGTCACCCAGCTCGGCGGAACGCGCGGTCGAGCCGACGATGTCCGTGAAGAGAATCGTCGCGAGCACGCTGTCCCGCAGCGGCTCCGGCTCCGGCCCCGTGCAGATCGGGACCACGAAGCGCTCGATCTCGCCGGCGACGCGGCTCCAATCACCCGCGAACACCATGTGTGGGCCTCCCGGGAGTTCGAGGAAGCGCGCCCCGGGGATCCGCTCGGCCATCCAGCGTGCTCCGCCGATCGGAATGTGGTCTTCGGCACGGTGCAGCACGAGCGCCGGCACGCGCACGGACGGGAGCACGTCGCGAACGTCGATCTCCATGTTCATCAGGTTGAGCTGGCGCACGGCCCCAGGGCTCGCGCTCTGCCGCATGCGGAGCGCGAAGTCCTCGACCTCCTCGTCCACCCCTTCGCTCTCGAGGTACGAACGCGCGAGCTCGACGGTGCCCCACAGGCGCTCGTCCTCCGCGTTCTCGCGCTCCGCGTTCTCGCGAGTCATCCCGAACGGGAAGCCCGGCGCGCGCGTAAAGCGCGGCAGGGACCCGTAGAGCACGAGCGCGCGGCAGCGCTCCGGGTAGGTGGCGGCGAAGAGGACGCTCATCGGCCCGCCCTCCGAGGCCCCGACGACGGCGGCAACCTCCGAGCCGGCGGCATCCATGACCGCGCGCACGTCGTCCATGCGAGTCTCGAGATCGGCGATGCCGGCCACGCGGTCGGACAATCCGGTGCCGCGCTTGTCGAACAGGATCAGGCGGGCGAAGGAAGCGAGCCGGCGGAAGAACGCCGCCTGCCTCTCGTTCGTCCAGATCAGCTCGACGTTCGAGACCGACCCCGGGACCCATACGAGGTCGAAAGGCCCGTCGCCCACGACCTGGTAGGCGATCGAGACGTCGCCGCTTTGCGCATAGCCTGTCTCAGGAGTCTCCACGGACACAGTCTCCGCTCCCGGCCGCGCTTCGGCAAGTTCCTCGACGGCTAGATTTCGAGAGTGCCGGAGACGCCCCGCTATCGCGACACCTTCGCTCGGCTGCTGGGTTTCCTGCGGCCGTACAAGGTCTCGCTGATCGTCTCGATCGTACTCGCGGTCGGCTCGCAGGGAGCGCAAATCGCGCTCGTCTGGATCACGAAGCACGTGATCGACGGCGCGCTGGCCCCGCATGACCGGCACAAGCTCTGGATCTTCGTCGCCGCGATCCTGGCGCTCGGCCTCGTGCGCGCCGTCCTGATGGCCGGGCGACGCCTGATCTCGGGCCGCCAGGCGCTCGCCGTCGAGATGGACATGCGGCAGGGGCTCTATGCGCATCTCGTGCGCCTCTCCTTCGGCTTCTACGACCGCCATCAGACGGGACAGCTGATGTCGCGCGCGACGGTCGACCTGCAGGGCGTTCGCTTCTTCCTCGGGTACGGCCTGATCTTCTTCTTCCAGAACATCCTGACCGTCATCTCCGTCACGGCGGTGCTGCTCGTCTTCCAGTGGAAGCTCGCGCTGATCGCGCTGGCGATCACTCCGGTGCTCGTGGTGCTGGCGTACCGCTACAGCCATCTCACGCACCCGACGCTGCGGGAGGTGCAGCAGAAGCTCGCGGACGTCGCCACGGTCGCCGAGGAGAACATCGTCGGAGTCCACGTGGTGAAGGCGTTCGCGCAGGAGCCCCAGGAGTCGGCGAAGTTCCACGCGCGCTCCGAGAACGTCTTTCTGGAGACGGTGCGGGCGAACCGGCAGCGCGCGACCTACGTGCCGCTCATCTCCTGGGTGCCGCTGCTGGCGCAGGCGGCGGTGCTCCTCGTCGGCGCGCGGATGGTCACGAGCGGCGAGCTCAGCGTCGGCGGCTTCGTCGCCTTCAACCTCTACCTCGGCATGCTCGTGATGCCGCTGCGCTCGCTCGGGATGTGGATCGGCCAGTCGCAGCGGGCGACCGCGTCCGGAGAGCGGATCTTCCAGATTATGGACGAGCCGGAGGAGATCGCGGAGCGGCCGGATGCGATCGACCTCCCCGCCGGCGAAGGCGAATTGCGGTTCGAGGACGTGCGTTTCGAGTACCTCGAGGGGCGGCCCGTGCTCGACGGCGTGACGCTCGACGTTCCGGCGGGACGCACGATCGCGCTGATCGGCCAGACCGGCTCGGGCAAGACGACGCTGACCTCGCTGGTGCCGCGCTTCTACGACGTCACCTCCGGGCGGGTGCTGGTCGACGGCACCGACGTGCGCGACGTGAAGCTGACCTCGCTGCGCCGGGCGATCGGCGTCATCTCCCAGGATCCGTTCCTCTTCTCCGCGAGCGTGCGCGAGAACATCACCTTCGGCGCGCCCGACCTGGACGACGCCGAGGTGGAGCGGATCGCGCGCCAGGCGCAGGCCCACGAGTTCGTGGCGGAGCTGCCGGACGGCTACGAGACGATCATCGGCGAGCGCGGGATCACGCTCTCGGGCGGCCAGCGGCAGCGGCTCGCGATCGCGCGGGCGCTTGCGGTCGACCCGCGGATTCTGATCCTCGACGACGCGACCGCGTCGGTGGATGCCACGACGGAGGCGCGCATCCGCGTCGGCCTTCGCGAGGCGATGCGGAACAGGACGACGCTGATCATCGCGCACCGGCTCTCGACGATCGCGCTGGCCGACGAGATCGTCGTGCTCGAGCAGGGCCGGATCGCGGCCCGCGGCTCGCACGACGAGCTGCTCGACACGAGCGCGGTCTATCGCGACATCTACGAGCACGGGCTGCTCGAGCGCCAGTTCGCGGACGCGGTCGAGGCGCGCGCGGGCGACGCGGTGGAGGCGGCGTCATGACGGGGGTTCGCGCGCTGTGGACGGATCGGCACGGACTTGGCCTGAAGCCGTCACACACCTGTGCGCCGGGGACGGGTAGCGTCACCGGCGAGGGTGGCGGGTTCAACCCCACCCTCGGATTGGGTGGGGGTGTGCTCTCGGGGGCGGGCCGGCGGCCGGTGGGTCGGGGGTGGCGCCGATGAGGGTCTGGCAGCCGGGCGGGCACCTGATGCGGGAGCGCGGTGCGAAGGTCGAGGACTGGTCGTGGCAGCGCACGCGGCGGCGGCTCGGGGCGCTCGTCCGCCTGACCCGGCCCTACCGCACGCGCACCGTCCTCTCGGTCTTCTCGCTCCTCTTCGCCACGGTGACCGCGCTGGCGCCGCCGTTCCTCTCGAAGTACGCGCTCGACGACGGCATCCGGCGCCACGACCTGACCAAGCTCTGGTGGATCGTCGGCGCCTTCCTGCTCGCCGGGCTCCTGAACTGGGGCATGAGCTACGCGCAGACCTACCTCACTGGCTGGGTCGGCGAGCGCATCCTGGCCGACCTTCGCAACCGGCTCTTCGACCACCTGCAGCGCCTCTCGCTCGGCTTCTACGAACGCAACCGGGCGGGCGTAATCATCAGCCGGCTGACGAACGACGTCGAGGCGATCGACCAGCTCGTCACGGACGGCGTCACGAGCCTGGTCCAGAACACGCTCACCCTCGTCGGTACCGCGATCCTGCTCTTCGTGCTCGACTGGCGGCTCGCGCTCGCGACGTTGCTCGTGATCCCGTTCATGAGCATCGCCACGGCCATCTTCCGCAGGCGCTCTGCGCGCGCCTACTCCGCCGTCCGGGAGCGACTCGGCCTCGTCACCGCGACGCTCGCCGAGGACATCGCCGGGATGCGGATCGTGCAGGCCTTCACCCGCGAGCGCACGAATATGCGCAACTTCCGCGCGGTCACCGAGAGCTACCGCGAATCGAACATGGAGACGGTCGTCCTCAACGGCCTCTACTTCCCGTTCGTCGACCTGCTCTCGTCGGTCGCGCTCGCGGTCGTGCTCGGCTACGGCGGCCACCTCTACTTCCAGGGCGACGTGACGCTAGGCACCCTCTTCGCCTTCATGCTCTACGTGCAGAACTTCTTCGACCCCGTCCAGCAGCTCTCACAGCTCTACGGGACGTTCCTCTCGGCCACGGCCGCGCTCGACAAGATCGTGGACGTCCTCGACCAGGAGCCCGAGATCGTCGACCGGCCGGCCGCCGAGGAGCTGCCGAGGGTCGAGGGGCACGTGCGCTTCGAGCACGTCTCGTTCGGCTACGCCGTCGGCCCGGAGGTGCTGCACGGGCTCGACCTCGACGTCCCGGCCGGAACGACGGTCGCGCTCGTCGGCCACACCGGCGCGGGCAAGTCCACGATCGCGAAGCTGCTTGCGCGCTTCTACGACCCGCGCGAGGGCCGGATCACGATCGACGGGCACGATCTGCGCGACGTGACCCAGGCGTCGCTGCGGCGCCAGCTCGGGATCGTCCCGCAGGAGGGCTTCCTCTTCGCGGGAACCGTCACCGACAACATCGCCTTCGGCCGGCCGGACGCGCCGCCGCAGGACGTCGTGCGGGCGGCGGAGACGATCGGCGCGCACGAGTTCATCCTGCGCCTCGAGGACGGCTACGAGACGCAGCTCCAGGAGCGCGGCAGCCGCCTCTCCCTCGGGCAGCGCCAGCTCGTCGCCCTCGCGCGCGCGCTCCTCGCCGACCCGCGGATCCTGATCCTCGACGAGGCGACCTCGTCGGTCGACATCGGCACCGAGCGCAAGATCGAGCAAGCGCTCCGCACCCTCCTCGCCGGCCGGACCGCGTTCGTGATCGCCCACCGGCTCTCGACCATCCGTGACGCCGACCTGATCGTCGTGCTGGAGCACGGCCGAATCGTCGAGCAGGGCTCCCACGACGAGCTGATGCGCCTCCGCGGGCTCTACACCTCGCTGTACGGCGACTGGGCCGCGGATGTCGCCTGAAAGTCCTGGAAAACCGAGGCTGCGGGGCTAGGATTCGAACCTAGACTACTCGGTCCAGAGCCGAGCGTCCTACCATTAGACGACCCCGCAACGTGCCGTTGCGGCGCGAGAAGTCTAGCCCGTGGACGGAGATTCGGGGCGGTCCCGCGAGCGGCGCTCCTCGACTGATTCGCCCTCCTGCGGGGCGCCGGCCGGACCGCTCATGACCGTGCCCTCCTCCTCGACCAGCTCCCGCGGGTCGGCATGGCGGTACTCGTCGCTCTGGACTCCGCCGCGCGGGTCGCCCTCGACGTCGAGGGCATGCGGATCACCCTGCTGCTTCGCCGCGCGCGCCTTCTCACCGCGCTTTCGCCATCGTCCCAGCATCGCCCGGGTTGTTCCCGTCCGCCGCTACACTAAGCCTCCGCCCGGCGCATTCGTCTAGTGGCCTAGGACACCGCCCTCTCACGGCGGCGGCACGGGTTCGAATCCCGTATGCGCCTCTTCTGCTTCCTCCGGAAACACGTTGGAGCGCCAGGACAGGTCACGCACGGCCTCTTTGGCCCAGGCCTTGTCCTTGCGGCGCAGGTAGATGAGTGTTGTCTCGAGCCTACGGCTTGCACGCCGGCACATCGAGCGCAGCGATGCCCATGAGCGTCGCGAGCCCTTCGCGCGGCTCGTCGAAACGTTGCGTGACGGTGCTGTCGAGGCGACCAAGGCCGAGGAACGTCGTTGGACGCTCCACGCCGTACTCTTTCAGCCGATCGAGCAGCTGCTGGTAGGCGCCTCCGTCACGAGGGCGCTCACCGCCCCCGCTCCCGGATCACATCGGCGATCACCGAGGACATGACTTCGCCCGTCCAACGGTTGACCACATAGCCACGGAAGGCGCGCAGGTCGTCCCCATCGCGCCAACCCGAAACGTCTGGGGTGCCAGTAGTGGCCCCAGGTCGGGTGTTACTAGGCCCGACCCGTAGTTTCCCCTCTTGAAGATTGTCACCGGTCTGCCGAAGTTCGGGAACAACCGACTGAAAGGGACCTTCGTGCGACGCTTCTTTCCTCTGCTGCTTGCCGTGGCAGCCATTCCGGCTATCAGCGGCAGTTCGGCTGCCCAGACGACCTCCACCGCCTCGACCTCCGTCACCTGCAGCGGCGCGATCGGCTGGCAGAAGGCGCGGACTGCCATTGGACGCGTGGCCACGATCCGTGGCCCCGTAGTCGGCACCCGCTTCGCCTCGGCGAGCAACGGATCGCCGACGTTCCTCAACGTCGGCCTGAACTACCCAAATCCGCGTCGCTTCACAGTCGTGATTTGGATCGAGAACCGCAGCGCGTTTGGACGACCCGAGGTGCGGTACCGCCTGAGGACGATCTGCGTCCGAGGACTCGTACGCAGCTATCGCGGGGTCGCCGAAATCTTTGCGCGTTCGCCGTCCCAGATTCGGGTGCTGCGCTAGCGACGTAGCGCTCATCTTCATCCGCAGAAGGCCGGCCACTACGCAGCCTCCTGACGCGGCGAGCACTTCGTACTCCCGCGCCTTCTCCGCGAGTCGTTCAGCGGCGTCCACGGCGCGGCCCCTGGGGCGTTCGCGCCGTTAGCTCCTCCAGTTTCCGGCGAAGAGGCTCCGGGATAGGATTCTCCCGCGACACGGGTTCGAATCCCGTATGCGCCTTCCTACTGCGGTTGACTGCGCCAGATCCGCATGGTTACGCGGGTCAGGCGTGACGGAGGGGTCGGAGATGCTCACCCGGTGCTACCCCCAGTGCTGCACTGGGAGCTCGTCGGCGTCGTCGTCTCGGATTGCAACGACGCGCAGCGTTCGATGGCCCAGCGGGATCGTGTCACCCTCCCGCCAGTTCGGAACGGCTGTCTTGTGCGTAGAGGGCTCAGCCGTGAGGCCGTCGGCCGTCTCGAGCCTGTAGAGGAAAGCCATCCGATCTCCCTTCTCGCTGGGGCCGGACGGCACGCCGATCATAACCGGATGGCCCTAGAGAGTCGCGCAGCCCTGAGCGCCGAACATCTAGCTGCTCGGCGTACACTGAGCGCATGGTCGCGGCCGTGATCTTCGCTCTCTCCGTGCTGTTCCTCTACTTCTTCGTGCTGTACCTGATTCTTCGTGCTGTACCTGAAACGCCTCTGACCCTGTTGCACGTCGCCGAGGGCGAACTCGACTACGGAAAGATGTTGGCATGAGCCTGACGTCGATGTTGTTCCGCGCGGCACGCTTAAGCGCGACCGGCCGGGCGGTCCGCCGCGGGCCGACGGCCGTCGCCAAGCGGCAGGCTCGGCGCGCGATCGGTCGCGTCTGGGGCCGCTCGGGGATCCCGCGCTGGCCCCGCTGAGCGCGTTTACCGGCCTAAAACCGACCAGACGCCCGCTCGCGCGGTGCTACCCCCCGTGCTGCCTCGGCGTCTGAAACCCCTCGATTGGCAGGGCTGTTCGAATCCCGTATGCGCCTCTCTGCACCGTCAGGCCAGGGGGCTTGGCCCCGGTGGACGCCTCTCGGCGCCCTCGTTTTTCGTCAGAAGCCGATCTCGATTGCCTCCCAGCCGGAGTTGCCGTGGCCGCCGCCCCAGACGTTGTTGATGACGGTGCGGTCCCAGATGTCGATCCGGACCACGTAACAGCACGGGACGATCGCCGGATCGCTCCACGGGTCCCAGATGAACGAGGTCGGAGCCGGGTAGCCCGTGTCGGCGGTGTTGCCGTTGTACGTCTTCGAAAGCGGAACGGCCGCTCCGACGCCCGGCGGGTCGGGCACGGCGACGACCGGCACCGACAGGCTCGAGTTTCCCTGAGCCGCCACGCCGAGCCTGCTGAAGTTCGGGTCGGAGGCCTGCACGGTTACACGGATCAGGCCGGCGCCTTTCTTGACCTTTCCGCACTTGAGCTCTTCGAGCTGCCCGTTTGGCTTCTTCAGCTCCAGCTTGATGACGGGCGTCGCCGGTGCGGTGTTGTCGGTGCGAACGGCCCTCGGGCTCGAGATCAGCTCGGAGGAGCCGTCGCGGACGCGCAGGCGCAGGTAGTAGAGGCCGTCCGGCAGGGTCGGCCAGTAGAGCAGGGTCTTCTCGCCGAGAGGTGAGTTGCCACCGTCGGAGAGCGGGATGTCGGCGACGTCGTACCAGCCGGGATCGCCTCCGCCGGACGGAAAGCGCGTGACCGGGACGTACACGGGGAAGACGCTCGAGTAACCGAGCACCGGCACGGAGATCGCGCTATAGGGCCCGCCGGGCGCAGAGGCGACCTCGACCTTGTACTGCGTGGCCGTCGGCATGTTGAAGACGCCCATCAGCCAGGACGAGCCTCCGACAGGATGGTCGCCGACCCCCGCAGGCGGGTTAGGGGGCGGCACCTGGAAAGGGGGGATGCTCGGGCCGTTGCCGAACCCCTGGGGATCGAACTGGGACGTCGGGATCGAGCTCACCCGCGTGATCAGCGGCCGGGCGCACATCTCGCGGCAGATCCGGCGGCAGCGGATTCGGCAGACGAAGTGGCAGACCTGGTGGCAAAACGGCAGCAGGCCGTGCTTCCGCAGCTCCGCCTGCCAGCCCCGGACGTCTTCCTTCTCGGCCAGTGAAACGAGCCGCGAGAGCGTCTGCTTGCTCCGCGCGACCTTCGAGAAGGCCTCGACGAACTCGCGTACCTCCTCCGCGTCGACCGGACGGCCGACGGCCTCCCGGCAGAGCCGGAAGCAGACGCCGACGCACCGCTTCTGGCAGAAGAGGAAGCAGATGCGGTGGCACTCGTCCCCGAGGCGTGCGTCGTCGAGGATCGCCTGGAAGCGCGCAGAGTCCTCGGCGAGGAACGCCTTGAACGCCTCGTCGAAGGCCTCCGGCTTCCTGGCCAGCCGCTCTGCGGCCGCCGCCATCGCCTGGATCTCTTCGAGTGGGTCGCCCTCGTGGAAGGGCTCGCTCATGGCCACTCCTTTCCAAACGGACGCACTTGCGTCCGGTCTGGAGGGAGTGACGCAGATCCGCGCCTGCCGGCGGACGGGCTCTAAAGCGCCCCCTCGATGGGTTGCGACGGATGTTACAACCGACCGGTGCGGAGTTCAATGAGCAACTGGCGTCGGCGCCATTGTCGTGTGGCCGGTATGGGAAAACCCGCGCCGAAATACAAGCCATTGCAGTCGGCGATGCTTGCGGGCGCTAAGACCCCGCCGAGGCAACCGCGCGAAGGGCCTTAGACGCCGAGCTCCGCGAGCAGCGGAGCCGTGTCCAGCGGCTCGAAGCCGATCCGCCCCGCGATCTCCTCACTGGAGGGCTTCGTGCCCTCGGCGAAGAGCGCCCGGAGGCGATCGCCCGTGTCCTCGCTCGCCCACCAGTCCTCACCGACCTCGTGCTCGAGGTACGAGCGCAGCTGCGCGGAGCGGATCCAGGCCCGCAGGTAATCGGCCGAGTAGAAGCCGGCATCCATGTCGGCGAGGAAACCGTCGGAGCGGTAGTTCACCCCGGTCGCCGCGGTGAGGCGATCGGAGTACCCGCCCGGGGTGCCGCCGTCGTCGGCGAACCGTCCCCAGAAGTCGAGCTCGAACTGGAACTTCGCGACGTAGCGCCGGAAGAGCAGCGCTTCCATGAAGACGGTGGCATCCGCGTTTTTGGCCGCCTCTTCGTCCGAAAGCCCGAAGTAGCGGGCGTGCCAGTCCGGCAGCCGTGAGATCGCCTCGACGATGTACGAGTAGATCTCCGTCAGCGCATGATCGCGCGAGATGTTGCGGAACGTATACGGCAGCGCGGGATCGCAGCCGGCGTAGTGAAGCGCGTGACCGGCCTCGTGGAGGAACGCCTGGTAGTCGTGCAGCCCGCCCTGCGCGCGCGTGATCAGGTGGACAACCTGAGGCGGGTCCGAGGGGATCACGCAGGCGCGCGGCGACTTCTGCGGCCGGTCGTCGAGGTCGAGCTTGATGTTCGGCTCCGCCTCGAGATCGAACCCCAGTCGGGCGAGCGTGTCCATGCAGATCGGGACCGCGCGCTCCTTCGTATAGGTGCGCTCGAGCGGCGAGAGCCTGCGCATGTACGCGACGTGGTACGACATCGGAACCGGCTCCCGCTCGGGCCCGAGCAGCCGCTCGAACCAGCGCTCGCGCAGATCCGTGTAGACGCCCTCGGCGGCCTCGCTCGCACGCGTGAGCGCCCGCTCGAGCTCGCGTAGCGAGATGCCCTTCTCCTCCTCGTTCCGCGCGATCGGATCGTCGATGCCGCTGACCTCCGCTTCGAGCTTCTCTCCCTCCCGAAGCACCTCGAGCCGCTCGTCGTTGAACGCCGCTGAGGCGTCTCCCGCAAGCTTTCCGAGCTCGTCCCGGTCGGCATAGGACTCGAGCACCGCGAGCCGCGCCTGTGCGCTGCGGAGCGGCAGCTCCTCGCCCCTGAAGTCGACCCGTGCCGCCAGGACCGCGTTCTCGAGCGCGTCCTCGCGCTCGGCCAGCTCGGCTGTGATCAGGCCTGCCTCGCAGGTTTTCGCCAGACGGTAGAGCCGCTCACGTTCCTCACCGGCGGGCTGCTGTTCTTCCGCCGCGCGCAGGGCCTCGAGCTGCTCGCGCGTGAAGAGATCGGAGTAGCGGGCGACGATCTCCGCGCTCTCGGAGACCTCCTTCTCGCCGACGCGCACCGCGCGTCCTTCTTCGCTGCGCTCCAGCAGGTATCGCTGGAGCCGCGACTCGTAGTCGGCCGGCTGGAGTACTTCGGTCACGCTCACAGGCGCTGGAATCTACCCGACGGCGCCGGTAGGCGGCCGTACCCGTTTCGAGCCTGCCCACGTTTTACTATTCACGAATAGTATTGTCCGGAGCCTCGTGCCAGTATCCCTGCCGACCGAAAATCCGCTGCCCCGCCCGACCGCGCGCTTCCGGCGCCGTGCCTGGCTCGAGTTTCAGCGCGCGCTCGATCCGCTGGCCTCGCCCCGGCCGCTCCCGCCGATGCGCGCCAGTGACTCCTCCTTGCCGAGCAGCTCGAGGCTCTCGAAGAGGCCCGGCGACACGGACGACCCCGTCACCGCCTGACGGATCGGCTGAAACGCGTCGCGTGGCTTGAGCCCGAGGCTCTCGGCGAGCGCCCGTAGCGCCTCCTCGATCCGCCCGGCCTCGAACGGGTCGACCTCGGCGAGCGCCTCCGCCGCCGCCGGGAGCACGGCTCCGTCCCCGAGCTGCCCGGGCTCGGGCTCGACGCGTGCGAACAGGAAGCCGGCGAACGCCGGGAATTCGCCGAGGGTCGCGATCTTCTCCTGCACGAGCGGCCCGGCCCGGCGGACGAGCTCCTCGTCCCAGCCGTAGCCCTGCTCGCGCAGGTACGCGACGAGCCGGTCGGCGTACTCGTCCGGAGGGAGCGCGCGCAGGTAGAGGCCGTTGAAATGCGTGAGCTTCTTGTGATCGAAGACGGCGGGGCTCGCCCCGACGCGCTCGAGCGTGAACCGCTCGACCAGCTCCGGAACGGACATGATCTCCGTGCGGTCGTCGTAGCTCCAGCCGAGCAGCGCCAGGTAGTTGACGAGCGCTTCGGCGATGAACCCCTGGGTCCGGAACTCCTCGGTCGAGGTTGCACCGTGCCGCTTGGAAAGCTTCTTGCCGTCCGGGCCGAGGATGTTCGCGAGGTGGCCGTAGGCGGGAATCGGCGCGCCGAGCGCCTCGAGGATCCGGACCTGCTTGGGCGTGTTCGAGATGTGGTCGTCGCCGCGCAGGACGTGCGTGATCCCGTCGAGCCAGTCCTCGACCGGGGACGCGAAGTTGTAGGTGGGACGGCCGTCGCCCCGGACGAGCACGACATCCTCGAGTCTCTCGTTCGGGTACTCGATCCGGCCGCGGATCAGGTCGTCCCAGGCGGTGACGCCCTCGTCGGGCATCCGCATCCGGATCGCGCTTTCGTCCTCGTAGGCCTTGCCCTCTTCGAGCAGGCGCTGCGCCTCCTCGCGGCAGCGGTCCATGCGGTCGAGCTGGAAGGTGACGTCGCCGTCCCACTCGAGCCCGAGCCAGCGGAGCGAATCCTGGATCTGGTCGACCGCGCCCGCGACCTCCCGGCCCGTGTCCGTGTTCTCGATCCGGAGCCGGAACTCGCCGCCCTCGTGCCGCGCGAAGAGCCAGTTGAAGAGCGCGGTGTGAACGGTGCCGATGTGCAACCAGCCCGTCGGGCTCGGCGCGATGCGGACTCGGACGCTCATGGGCACTAGCGTACTGGCGTGGGCGAGCGGGTCCTGACGCAGCGCGAGCTGAACCGCGCGACGCTCGCGCGCCAGCTGCTGCTGGAGCGCGCGCGGCTGCCCCTCGGCCGGGCGGTGGAGCGGGTCGCGGGGCTGCAGGCGCAGCTCGGCTCGGCGCCGTACGTGGGGCTCTGGACGCGGCTGGACGGGTTCGAGCGGTCCGCGCTCGAGCGGGCGCTCCGCAGCGGCCGGCTCGTGCGGGCGGTGCTCATGCGCGGGACGGTCCACCTCGTCTCGCGCCGGGACCACGGCGTCTTCGGCGCGGCCGTCGGCCTGCCGCCGTGGGTGAGGCCGGAGTCGGCGGCGCTCGCGGAGCGCGTGCGGCACGCGCTGCGCGAGTTCGCGCGGGTGCCGCGGACGCGCGCGGAGGTGCTCGAGTGGCTGAACGAGGAGCACGGCCTCGAGCACGACGGCGGCGCCGGTCTGTGGTACGCGCTCCGGATGGTGGGACGGCTCACCCATGCGCCGGAGACCGGCTTCTGGAAGCCGCCGCGCGGAACGACGCACGTCGCACTGGAGCACGAGGAGGTCGATACGCAGGCCGCAAGAGCCGAGCTCGTCCGGCGCTACCTGCGGGCCTTCGGGCCGGCGACCCGCGCGGACATCGCCGAGTGGAGCGGCCTGCGGGTACGCGACTTCGCGGCCGGACTCGAGGCGCTCGGACCCCTGCGCCGCTTCGCCGACGAGCGGGGACGGGAGCTGCTCGACCTCGGGCGCGCCCCGCTGCCGTCGCCGGAGACGCCTGCTCCCGCGCGGCTGCTTCCGCGCTTACGACAACCTCGTCCTCTCGCACGCCGACCGGACACGCGTGATCGCGGATGAGCACCGCAAGGTCGTGATCCACGGAGCCGGCATCATCGAGGCGACGTTTCTCGTCGACGGCTTCGTCGCGGGGACCTGGCGCGTCGAGAAGGGCCGCGTGCGGCTCGAGCCGTTCGCCCCTCTGCCGCGGATGGCCAGGCGCGAGCTCGAGGAAGAGGCCGCACGGCTCGAAGCCTGGCTTCGCTAGCGTCAGCGCGTGCTCCTCGGCGGCCACTGCTCGGGCGGAATCAAGAAGGCGCTGGAGAACGCGCACGCGTTCGGGATGGACGCCGTGCAGCTCTTCGTCCAGAGCCCGCGCGCGTGGCGCTTCCCGGAACACGATCCGGCCGACCTCGAGGCGTTCCGGCTGCGCCGCCGGGAGCTCGGAGTCGGCGCCGTCACCGTGCACGCGATCTACCTGATCAACCTCGCCAGCCCGAAGGACGAGCTGTACGAGAAGAGCGTCTCGACCCTCCGTTCGACCGTTGACGCAGCCTGCGCGATCGAGGCGGACGCCGTGGTCTTCCACGTCGGCTCGCACCAAGGTGCAGGATTCGAGGCCGCGCTCGAACGCGTCATCCCCGCGCTCGAGGAGGTACTCGAGCGCTGCTCGGAGACGACCTGGCTCTGCATGGAGAACACCGCCGGCGCCGGCGACACGATCGGCCGGTCGCTCGACGAGCTGGCCGCCCTGCACGAGGGCCTCGACCGCCACCCCCGGCTCGGGGTCTGTCTCGACTCCTGCCACCTGTTCGCCTCCGGCTACGACGTCACCGACAAGGGAGAGCTCGACCCGCTCCTCGCCGAGCTCGACGACCGCGTCGGTCTCGACCGGCTTCGCTGCCTGCACGTGAACGACTCGAAGACGCCTCTCGGCTCGAACCGCGACCGCCACGACAACATCGGCGACGGGCTGATGGGCGAGAAGCTCGGCGTCTTCCTGGCCCACCCGAAGCTCCGGGGGCTGCCGGCGCTGCTCGAGGTGCCCGGCCTCGACGGCCACGGGCCCGACCTGGAGCAGATGACGAAGCTGCGCGAGCTCTACGCGAGGGCTACGAAGCGCGGAGCTGGGCGAAGACGCGGAACGACGGCTCGCCGACCGGCAGCTCGTGGAACTCGGGGTTGACGCAGCCGAGCTCCTCCGTCCGGCCCTCGTAGCAGGCCTCGACCTCGACCCGGCAGAGCGGCAGCGGCGCGCCGGTCGCCTTGACCGCCCCGAAGCCGCCGCGCGCAGACTCGGCCGCGCGCAGCAGGTCGAAGTCGATCTCGACCTCGAAGACGTTGTGCATGCAGCCGACGTAGGTGTGCCCGAACTCCTCGAACGAGTAGAGGAACGGGCAGCCGCGGTCGACGCAGGCGGCCGGGTACACGACCTTGTCGCAGAGAACCCCGCAGCGGCGGCACTCGGCCTCGTCCTGCGGGCGCAGGGGGAGCGCGGGCGGCCTCGCCGGCGCCTGCGGGGTCACGCATCTGCATGGACTGATTGTGCTGGCAATAGCGGCCGCTGCGCAAGCTTGACAAGTCCGCCGGAGGCTAGGCCGCGAGCGCGGTCGACGATCGTGAGGATGTCGAACTGGGTGAACGCCTGGTGGTCGGGCTCGCGGCCGTCCGGGTGCTCGTCGGCGCGGAACCAGAGCGCCTGCACCGTCGTCATCCCGAGCTCGGGGGCGCCGCGGACGTCCTCGTAGAGCCGGTCCCCGACGAAGAGCGCGCGCTCCGGCTCGACGCCGAGCGCCTCGAGAGCGCGCTGGAAGATCTCCGGGTGGGGCTTACGCTTCCCGACCTCGGAGGAGAAGACGGCGAAGTCGAGCCGCTCGGCCAGGCCCATCTGCTCCGATATCGCGGCGAGCAGCCAGCCCGGGTCGAAGGCGTTCGAGACGAGCCCGAGCTTGAGGCCACGCTCCGGAGCGACTCGAGCAGCGCATGCGTGGTCGCCCCCATGACGCGCGCCGGCGCCACGCCGCGTGCTCGGCCTCCAGGAAGCGGACGAGCTCGGCCTCCGTGAGCTCGACCTCGAAGTCGGGCGAGGGCCCGGCGGATCAGCCCCGGGTACTCGATCTCCTCGAGCGTCCCGGGCACCCAGAAGAGGGGCTCGAAGTGCTCCCGGAAGTGCTCCCGGATCTCGTCGGCCGGAGCGAGATCGTCGCGGCCGAGGGCCGTGAGACCGGCGCGGAAGGCGACATCCAGGAGCCCTCGTCGTACCGGAACTCCATCAACGTGTCGCCCCAGTCGAAGAGGACCGCCTCCACGGCGGCGCTACCGCTAGCGTAGCGTCACGGGCCGGAAGCTCCTGCTGGCAGGCCTCGCCCTGTCGCCGGTTGTCTTCGCGCTCCGTTTCGGAACCGGTCACTCGGCAGACGGTGCTGTTCGTGCTCGCCGCCGCGGCCCTGGTCCCCCTCGCGTGGCTGATCGGCGAGTCGACCGAGCACGCGGCCCAGGACACCGGGCCCGGCATCGGCGGATTCCTCAACGCGAGCTTCGGCAACGCGCCGGAGCTGATCATCGCCCTGTTCGCGGTCGAGAACGGCCTCACCGAGGTCGTGCGCGGGTCGCTGGCGGGAGCGGTCGTCGCCAACCTGATGCTGGTGCTGGGCTTCGCCCTGCTGTTCGGTGGACGCGGGCGCGGTCGACCGCCGTCGTCGCTCGTCTCAGCTCGGGCATCGTGCTCGCTCGCCGCGGCGCTGTTCCTGATCCCGTGCGCGATTCCGGGCTGGTCGGGAGACCCCGACCGTCACTCGCTGGCGGTGGCGAGCATGCCGGTCTCGGCCGTGCTGCTGCTCGTTTACGTCGGCGTGACCTGGCTGGCGCTGCGGCGCCACCAGGGCGGCACGTAGAGAGCGGAGGGAGGCGCGGCAGCGAGCGGCGTGGACGCTCCGCACGGCGCTGCTCGACTGGCCGGCGCCACAGGCAACGGTGCGACCGCGCTCGTCGAGCGAGATCCTCGTGCACCCGCTCGAAGAGTTCGCCCACAAGGCCCACCTCTCAGCGAGTTCTTCGTAGCAGTCGTGATCGTCGCGATCGTCGGCAACGCGGCCGAGAACAACGACGAGTCGAGCAGGTACAG
>CAWAAD010000010.1:0-204485 GCA_963779895.1 uncultured Actinomycetes bacterium
GTAGCGCCCCCAGCGCTCCGACCACCTCCATCGTGTCGGTGGCGGTGGCGACCGTGGAAGCAATCGTCTTAGCGGTGGCGATCTCTCCCTGAGCGCGCGGTATGAGCGGCGACTGGTCGATCTTCCTCTTCGCCGCCCGCCCCTCGGACGTGTTCGGCGCCGAAACGGCCTTGATGTGCGAGAGGAAGAGTCTGGTGGCCGTCTCGAAGTGGTTCAGCTTCGTTTCGATCCAAGCCTTCGTGACCCCGCTTGAGGAAGGCACAGTGTCGATGCTCCTGACCTCCGTCAGCCAGTTCCCGATCGTCGTACACACGCCGCGCGCATAGGCGCCGTTCGCCTTCCGTTCGGAGTCGCCAGCGCCGCATCCCGCCAGCAGTACCGCCAGCGCGACACAGCCGACCACGGCCAGGGTCAGCAGGCTCCTGCTCACTTGCGCAAGCCTGCCTGGGCGCCACCGTTGACGCACATGGCCACGTCGACCCACGGTTCGGCCCTCACGGCATAGCGCGCTGCACGCGAGCCATGCTTCGCCAGCCACTCAAGCGCCTTGTCGCGGATCTTGTCCTTGGCGTAGTCGCTAAGAGAGCCAGGAAGGACAGAGTCGATACATCCTGCGATTGCGCGCACCCAAGCGGGTGGCGGGCCGTCGCAGTCTCCAGGCCCGACAAGTCGATGTCGTTCGCAGAGGGCGTGCATTACGCATGCGTAGCCTGCTTCGCCCCGGAGCCGACCACACCAAGGGGTGTTGTCCACGCCCTCGTAGTGGTATGTGCCGCTCAGGTCGTAGCCGTTGATGGGGTCTTGGCCGGCGTAGTCGTAGCTAGTTCGGCCTTCGTAGCAGCACAAGGTCTTGAAGACCTAGTTGGCTCGCTGCGCTGGACGTGGCCGCGCAGATCGGGGCGGCCTCGGTCGGGCCGTCGGGAGGAGACTCGCAGACGCTGGCGTGTCCGTCTTGAGTTGGCTTCTTCCATCGGAAAGCTATCTAGCAGATCGGCCGCTGTACGTATCGCGTAGCCACGCCAAACGAGCAGGTGCTCGAAAACCGCAGCGCCGCTACGGGGAGAAGACGACGAGCGTGACCGTCCATGAGCCCTCGACCTCGGTTACCGTTCGCTCGATGAGCGAGTCGCTACAGGTCACGATCGTCTACGAACGTGGCGAAGACGGCTGGATCGTGGCCTCGATCCCCGAGGTGCCCGGCCGCATAGCCAGGGACGCACGCGCGAGGAGGCGCGGGCGAACGTCGTCGACGCCCTGCACGGATCTCGAGCTTCGCTTCGAAGGGCACCCCGACGTCAGCGAGGGCATCGACAGCGAGCCGCTCAAACTCGTCATTGGCGAGTGAAGCGCCGCGACCTCGAGCGCCATCTGCGCGACCACGGCGCCCGGCTCTTGCGGGAGGGCGGAAACCACAGCTTCTGGGGCTTCGACGCCGAGCGCTCGACCGCCGTCCCGCGGCACCGCGAGATCGACTTTCGGCTCGCCCGCAAGATCTGCGCCGACCTCCAGATCCCGCCGCCGACCGGCTCGCGCTGAGCCGGCCGCGTGTCCATACGTGTCATCCGCGCCCGCTTGCGCGCAGAGCGTGCCCTCCCCGGTGCCCCCACCAACATACAAAAAGTGCCTATTTGCAGGCATGTTCGAATCCAGGCAGGGCGACACGGAGATGTCGCCCCACGGCTTTGGCGCTCCGTCGTGTTCGACCGAGTGGGGCAGATCCCAGCGGACCCAGCCGGACGTCTACCACTCCCGTCGGACTCGTTGAGCACGCGCCAAAGGCCGACTGTCGCACCTTCTGCCGCGCAGGCGGGCGCCATCGCCTAAACGAGCAGGCGCTCGAAAACGGTTACACAAGGCGGCGTTGGCGCCGGGGGCTCTGTTGCCAAGCGAGGCAAGATATCCGTGCACGCACCGGTGCACGCACGCGGCGGGCATCAGCGGCATCTCTGACTCACATGACCCGCATGGTTGCGCCAAACCGCTTGTGCGATCCGACCCGATATGCCCCCAGCGGGATTCGAACCCGCGCTACGGCCTTGAAAGGGCCGCGACCTTGACCGCTAGTCGATGGGGGCGAAGAGCGGAACCAGGCTACAGGTACATGACCCAGGAACGGGTCGCGCCGCAGCTGCAGTCCTTGTGCTTCGTGGAGCAGCTGCGGCAGTCCCAGAACTCCCACCAGATCCACTTGAGGTGCTGCACCTCGAGGGGCGAAGAGGGCGAGGATCCAGATCAGGATCTCGTCCGGGACACGCCGTCACGGTCGCACACGGCCGGGCGGCCCGCAATGGGCCGCCCGGCTCATCCTGCGAAGACGGCGCGGACTACCGCTACCAGCGTCTGGCGCCGCTTCGGCCGATGCCGCCAGTGAACAGGCTGATCAGCCAGATCAGCGCGAGCACCGCGGCGACGATGAAGAGCCAGTGGACGACGAAGCCGACGCCGAATGCGATCAGCGCCAGGATTGCGAGCACAACCAGGAGCACCATCGATACCCCTCCTTTGCCCCAGCCGGGGGCCTCTTTTCGGTCTGAAGAGGGGGGAAACGCCTGTGCGCGGCGGGCGGTTACGCGGGAAGGCGCGTGAGGATGAGGACGGCGTTGCCGTCCTGCGCCTGGGTGATGCTGAACGAGTACGCGCGCCTGCCGGTCGTCTCGTCCACGAGCTTCGTCTCGTGTGGGGTGATCGTCGTCGGCCCGGGCGCCTGCGGATCGAGCGAGCTGCCGAGCGGCTGCCCGAGCTGCGGCCCGAGGTCGCTCCGGCGCAGATAGACGACGGCGGGGCTGGCGGTCTGCGCGCGGCGGCATGAACGCGATCACGCTGTCGACCCCGCTCTCGTAGTGGAACGTGTAGAGGGCGAGCTCCAGGACTCCCGCCGCAGGAGCCTGCCACGGGCCGTGGACGCCTGCCCCGTCGCGATCGCGCACGACGTGCCGAGACCGCAGAGCGTGTACATGACGCTGTTCGAGCCGGAGACGGGTATCACCCCGTCGGGCTTGCCGCCGGTGCCGCGGACGGCGACGTAGCCGACCCGGATGCTCGGGTTGCTCGCCGTGACCGACGGCGCCTTCGGGATCACGTCCACGAGCTGGTCGCCGTCGTCGAGCCGGTACTCGCCGCCGACGTGGTTCGCGATCTCGGCCGCCGCCCGATGCCGCCGTCCAGCAGGCCGCCATGCGGACCAGGCCGGGCGGGGCTTGCTCGTCTTCGTCGCGGAGAGGACCCCGACGACGACGGCGCCGAACAGCGCTGCGCCCAGCACGACGTAGATCGCGTAGAACCGGAACCAGTGCGGCCGCGGGGCCGCGCTCCGGGGGGCGGCGGGCGCGAGCTCCGCGGCCGGCGGCTGCCGGCTCGTCAGATCGTAGGCCACGTCTCCTCCTCCGTCCAGTCGAGCTCGGGCTGCCTGAGGTTCTGTGCGTCGAGGAGCCGCACGAGCTCGTCGCCGAAGATCTCCTGCTTCTCGATCACGGCGTTCGCGATGCGCTCGACCTGCCCCTGTTCTCGCGGACGAGGTTGTAGGCGGTCACGAACGCTTGCGCCGAGGAACTGCGCTGCGAGGCGCGCTTCGCGCGGTCGAGCAACCGCGTCCGACGTCGTGGCTCGAGCGGTTGAGGAGCCGGCTGCCGATCTCGCTCGAAGCGCCTCATGATCCGCTTGCGCGTCTCCTCGCCGCTCTCGTCGTCGAAGTCGCGCGTTCAGCTCGATCGGCCGGGGCGCCATGCCCGACGGCGCCGACCATCCAGCGCCGCCTGCGCCGTGACGCACTGGACGTCGCCGCCGACGCCGTTCGAGTTCTCGCCGTAGAAGACCCGCTCCGCGGCCATCGCGCCGAGGCCCCAGACGAGCCGGGCCGAACTCCTCGCTGCGCCAGCGGCTGAAGCGCTCCTCCTTCTCGCAGCGCCTGGTGGTGGCCGAGCGAGCCGCCGCGCATGCGGATCGAGAGCCGGCGTCGACTCGGCGCCCTTCATGTAGACGTGGCGCGGCGACCGCGTGGCCCGGCCTCGTGGATCGCGACCGCGCGCGTCTCCTGCGGCGATGTACTCGACGCCGACCGCGGTGCCCGCCTCGACGCGTGGTCATCGCCTCGACGAGGTCCTCCCAGCCGAAGGCGCTCGCGCCCGCCGTGGTGCGCGATGCGTCAGCGCCATGGAGCACGACCTGCTCGATCATCGCCGGGCGAGTAGCCGCTCGTGATCGCGCGCGATCTCGTCGCGCCGCTCCGGCGTGTCGAGGTCGGCGTCGTGGGCGACCTTGTCGAGGTAGAGGTCGAAGATGTCCTTGCGGTCGTGCTTCGTCGGCGTGCGGAACCAGACGTGGCGGCCCATCCGGCCCGGGCGGATCAGCGCCGGGTCGAGCATGTCGATCGGGACGTTGGTGGCGCCGATGAAGTAGATCTGGTCGCGGCGCGGCCGCGGCGGCGGCAGCCGCAGCGTGACGCCGCCGATGCGGCGCGGGACGACGTAGATGGCGTCGAGGAACGTGTTGACCCTGTTGGTGAACACGCGGCGCAGGAAGGGCGGGTTGTCGATCCCGTCCATGACGACCAGCAGCTGGTTGAGCGCGAGCCCGCCGCCGCCGCCCATGCCGCCGAACATGCCGGGGAACACTGGTTCACGATCCCGCCAGCGCCGCGAAGCGCGGGTACGGCGGCCGGGCTCGCGGCGCGCGCTCCGCGAACAGCCGCTCGCGCCACGTCCGCGTCTCGAGGATCAGGTCGCCGCTCGGGTTGAGCGCGCCGTTGCGGCCCGAAGAAGAGGAGGTCGTGGATGCTGGGCGGCATGTCGCCGTCGCTGCGCCGGTGCGCCTGCGCCGAGCGCCTGCCGGCGCATGCCGACGGCGTCGATCTCGTCGATGAAGACGATGCACTGTGCCGCCCCACTTGCGCGCGAGCCGCTTCGCCTTGCGGGCGAGGATAGCGCACGATGATCGCGTCGATGCCGATGAAGGTCTGCCGCGAAGCCCGAGCCCGGGATCGAGACGAACGGCGAGTTGAAGCCGGTCGCGATCGCCTTCGCGAGCATCGTCTTGCCGGTCCCGGGCGCGCCGAGGAAGAGCAGCCCGCGCTCGCGCTTGCCGCCGGCCTGCTCGAACGCCTCGCCCGACTGCCAGAGCGAGACGACGCGGCGGACCTCCTCCTTCGCCTCCGCCTGGCCGCGGACGTCCTCGAGCTTGACGCCCCACTCGGCGTCGCCGGGCTCGTAGCCGCGGATCTGCGAGAGGCCCATCAGCAGCAGCGGCCCGAAGAGGATCAGCGAAGTTCGCGAAGAAGAGGAAGAAGACGAAGACGACCTGGAGCCAGAGCGTGCCGGTTGCGTGAGCCGATGCCCGATCGCGACGAGATGTGGCGCACGTGCCGCCCCAGGAGCGGTGCGCCAGTCGAGCGCGACCAGCCAGACGAGCAGGGTGACCAGCCGACGAGGACAGATCGCGAGCCGGAGCCAGAAGCGCCAGTCCAGGCGCGGCGGCGGTTGACGACGTCCTCCTCCCGCAGCCGCGGCTCGTCGGTGCCGAAGAGGCTCGGCCAGGGGATCGCGCGCCGGATCAGGAGGTCGATGACGCCGCGGAAGGCGATCACGACCAGCGGACGTCGCGAGCACCGACTTCCACGACGGGAGCTCCGGCGTGACGCGGTGGAACCAGATGAAGACCGCGGGGCTCGTCAGCAGCGCGACGACGGTCGCGACGCGCGCGAGACGGCGGAGCTCCGTCGCGAGCGCCACCGACTCCTCGCTCGCCCGCAACGGCCCAGCTGACTGTGTGGTCGCCATGAGGGAGGGGAGTCTACCCAGGGGGTTTCGTATCATCCTTGACGCTGGATGAAGCCGGAAGTTGGGTTCACGGAGGCGGAGCGGATGCGGGCGAGGGCCTACCACCGGCCGCTCTACCTCGCCCTGCTCCTCGACCTCGCGCTGACGGCGGGCGTGCTCGCGGCGCTGTCCTGGAGCCGGCTCGGCGCATGGCTCTACACCGGCCCGCGCGGGCTGCCGCCTGCCGCAGCCGCGGCGGTGTACGCGGCGATCGTCGTCGCCCTCTCGAGCATCGTGCGCCTGCCGCTCGGGTGCTGGCGCGGCTGGCTGCGCGAGCGGCGCTGGGGCTTCTCGACACAGGGCCTCGGCGGCTGGCTCGCCGACCAGGCGAAGGGACTCGCGGTGAACGTCGTGCTGACGGCCGCCGCCTGGACTTCGGCGGTCGCGCTCGCGCGTGCCCTGCCCGGCTGGTGGGCGGCGCCGGCGGGAGGAGCGCTCGCCCTTGCCGTGCTCTTCCTCTCGTTCGTCGCGCCCGTCGTGCTCGAGCCACTCTTCAACCGCTTCCGCCCGCTCGACGACGCGGGGTTGGCGGCGAAGCTGCTCGCGCTCGTCCGAGGCCGCCGGCGTGCCCGTCCGTGAGGTGCTCGTCGCCGACGCGAGCCGGCGCACGACGAAGGTCAACGCCTACGTCTCGGGGATCGGCGCGCACCCGCCGCGTCGTCCTCTTCGACACGCTGCTGGCGGCCACCGGTCCCGGCGCGGTGCGGGTGGTCGTCGCGCACGAGCTCGGCCACCGGCGCGACCGGCACGTCGCAAAGCTCACGCTGCTCGCGATGGCCGCGGCCGCCGTTGCCGTCGCGGTGCTCTGGGTCGTGCTCGGAACGCGGATCGCGCAGCCGCGGAGGCTGCCGCAGGTGCTCCTCCTGCTGCTCGCCCTGGAACTCGCCGCGCTGCCCGCCGGCGCGTGGCTCTCCCGCCGCTGGGAGCGGGCCGCCGACCGCTGCTCGCTCGACCTGACGGAGGAGCCGGACGCGTTCGCGCGCGCCCACGTCGAGCTCGCGCGCCGGAACCTCTCCGAGCCTCGAGCCGCCGCGGCTCGCGTACCTGCTTCTCTTCAGCCACCCCACGCCGCCCGAGCGCCTCGCGCTTGGCGACACCTGGCGCGCCGCACATCCCTAGAGTCAGACGCGATGGCGGACGTCGACCTGACCGGCAAGCGGGCGATCGTCACCGGCGCCTCGTCCGGGATCGGGCGTGCCACCGCTCACGCCCTCGCGGCGGCGGGCGTGCGCGTCGCGGGCGGCGCACGGCGCGTCGAGCGGCTGGAGACGGAGGTCGCGCTCGAGCTCGACGTGACCGACGCCGGTAGCTGCGAGCGCTTCGTCGCGGACGTCGTGGAACGGTTCGGCGGGCTCGACATCCTCGTCAACAACGCCGGCCTGGCGCTCGGCCGCGCTCCGGTCGACGAGTCGAGCGAGGAGGACGAGGCGACCGTCTTCGGCGTCAACGTCGCCGGGCTCGTCCGCATGACGCGGCTCTGCCTGCCGCACTTCGGCGACTGGGGCCATCTCGTCAACCTCGGCTCCGTCGCCGGCCGCGCCGCGTATGAGGGCGGCGCCACGTACGTCGCCGCGAAGTTCGCCGAGCGCGGCTTCACGTACGCGCTGCGCGAGGATCTCCTCGGCCGGCCGCTCCGGATCACGACCGTCGACCCGGGGCTCGTCGAGACGGAGTTCTCGCTCGTCCGCTTCAAGGGCGACGAGGAGCGGGCGGCCTCGGTCTACCGGGGCGTCGAGGCGATGCGGCCGGAGGACGTCGCAGACTGCATCCTCTTCGCGCTCACGCGGCCCTGGCACGTGAACGTCGACGAGATCGTGGTCAAGGCGCGCAACCAGTCGTCGGGCGCGCGAGTTCTCCGCGACGCGTGAGCCTGCGCGTCGCGATCGTCACGCGCGTCCCGCCCGTGCTCGCCGGCTTCGACGCCGTCCTGCGGGAGCTCGGACACGAGCCGGTCGCGCTGCTGACGACGCGGAGCACGGACGGCCGCTACGGCGGCCTCGACGAGACGGACTCGCTCGTGCTGAGCGCGGCGGCCGACCTCGACATCCTGTTGCCGGCCCGGCGCTCGACGATCGCGCCGCTGCTCGCCGCGGTGCGGCCCGACCTCGTGGTCTGCATGGGCTTTCCGTGGAAGGTTCCCGCCGCCGCACTCGCCGTCCCGCCGCTCGGCTGGGTCAACTGTCATCCGTCACTGTTGCCGCGGCACCGCGGCCCGATCCCCGTCGCGTGGGCGATCCGCAACGGGGACAGCGAGATCGGAGTGACGTGCCACCGCATGGACCCCGGGCTCGACACCGGGGCGATCCTCGCGCAGCGGCAGTTTCCGCTCGGCGAGTACGAGCCGCCCGACGTCTTCTACCCGCGGCTCGGGCCGGTCGTGATCGAGACGCTGGTCGAAGCGCTCCGCCGCCTCGAGGCCGGCGACGAGGGAACCGTGCAGGAGGGAGGCGAGTACGAGACGTTCTTCGCCGAGGAGGACGCCTGGCTCGACCTCTCCCGGCCGGCGGTCGAGGTGCACCGGCTCGTCTGGGCCTGGCGCTACTCCGAACGGCCCGGCGACGGGGTGAAGGGCGCGCTGCTCGAGCTCGACGGCGTTCCGGTGCGACTGCTCGGGTCGTCGCTCGACGAGGTGGCGGGGGCGTCGCGCGTCGAGTGCGGCGACGGGCCGCTCTGGCTCGTCGAGACGGAGGAGCTCGGCGAGGAAGAGCTCGCGTCGCTCGGCGTCAGGCGCCGGCGGAGCCCCGGTTAGCCGGGCGGGAGCCGGTGCCGCCGAGAGGCGCGAGAGGCCACGCGTGCCAGCGCTCGGGCTGCATCCAGGCGCTGACGCGACGGGCGTCGCGGCCGGCGAAGGGCTTGCCGGTGTAGCGGACGGACAGGCGGTCGATGTCCCGCAGCTCGGCATCGTCGTCGAGCGAGACGATGCGGCCCAGCAGGCTCACCTGGTGGTACCAGTCGCGGACGCCGAGCACGGTGAGCGCGACGGCCGGATTTCGCCGCATGTAGCGGAGCCGCAGCCGGCTCTCGTCCATGTTGAGGAGGACGCGGCCGTCCTCCCAGTCGTACCAGGTGGCCGCCGTGTGCGGCGCCCCCCGAGCGCTCACGGTCGCGACCACGGCCGGATTCGGCTCGGCGAGAAAGGCGTCGACCTCGGGCGGGACGGGAATGCGCGGCACGGCTCTGAGACTAACCTGCGGCCGCTCGCTTGCGTGCCCAGCGCTCGAGCCCGGCGTAGGACTGCCAGAAGGGCATCGCCTGCTCGTACGCCGCCACGTCCTCGCCGGCGTCGGCGAGCTCGGCGAGCGCGTACTCGACGAACTCCTCCTCCGTCGCGCCGCCCTCGACCGACTCCGCCCAGTCGAGCAGGTTCAGCCGCAGCTCGGTGAGGTGGCGGGAGACGTCCTCGGCGACGCCGAAGTGGATGAGCGCGAAACGCTCGGCGTCGCGGCGCTCGATCTCGTCGAGCGTCCGTTCCCACGCCTCGACGTCGACCTCGGGCGGAGGCGTCGGCGGCATGACCGACCGTCCGGGCAGGACGCGCACGCCGCAGGCGTCACCGGCGTAGAGCGTTCCGTCGGGGTCGAGGTAGCAGACGTGGTGCGAGGCGTGACCGGGCGAGGGGAAGGACTCGAGGCCGAGCACGCTGCCCTCGACCGCGTGGACGCTCTCCTCCGGCACCGGGGCGAGCTCGCCCCAGAGCGTGTCGAAGGTGTCGCCGTAGAGTCGGCGCGCGCTGCGCTCGAGCCGCTCCGGGTCGACGAGGTGTGGCGCGCCGATCGCCGAGACGTGCACCTGGAGGGCGGGATGCTCGCGCACGAGGACGCCTGCTGCGCCCGCGTGGTCGAGGTGGATGTGGCTGAGCAGCAGGTGGCGGACGTCGGTGAGGACGAGGCCGCGGTCGCCGAGCCCCTGCTTCAGCGCCTCGATCGTCGTCGAGGGGCCGCAGTCGAAGAGCGCCGGGCCGTCGTCGGTGTCGACGAGGTAGCTCGCGATCACCCGCTCGCGGCCGAGATGGTGGAGGTCGATCGGCTCCGGCACTGCCACGCTCCGATCCTACGCGCCGGCTTCCCTCGCGGCGGGCGATGGACTAGCCTCGGGCCGTGAGCGCGCACCGCAAGGTGGTCACGGTGCTGTTCTGCGACGTGGTCGGCTCGACGGCGCTTGGGGAGTCGGTGGACCCGGAGGCGCTGCAGGGGCTGCTGAACCGGTACTTCGAGCGGATGAGGACGATCGTCGAGGCGCACGGTGGCCTGGTGGAGAAGTTCATCGGGGATGCGGTGATGGCGGTGTTCGGGGTGCCGGTGGCGCACGAGGACGATGCGTTGCGGGCGTGTCGGGCGGCGGTGGAGATGCGGGACGCGTTGCCGGAGCTGGGGGTCGAGGCCCGGATCGGCGTGAACACCGGGGAGGTGCTGACCGGCACCGAGGAGCGGCTGGCGACGGGGGACGCCGTGAACGTCGCGGCGCGGTTGGAGCAGGCGGCGGAGGCGGGGGAGGTGCTGCTCGGCGCGCAGACGCTCAGGCTCGTCGCGCCGGCGGTGGAGGTTGGCGAGGAGCGGCTGCTGGAGCTGAAGGGGAAGAGCGAGCGGGTCGCCGCCCACCCGCTGCTTGCCGTGCAGGAAGCACCGGAGCGCTCGCACGCGTCCCGTTTCATCGGCCGCGAGCGGGAGCTTGCGACGCTCGTGGACGCCTGGGAGCGGGCGCTGGCCGGGCCGGGTTGCCAGCTCGTGACGGTGGTTGGCGACGCCGGCGTGGGTAAGTCACGGCTGGTTGCCGAGGCGCTTGATTCGCTCGACGCTCGCGTCGTGCGGGGCCGCTGTCTGCCCTACGGCGAGGGAATCACCTACTGGCCGGTGATCGAGGTGGTGAAGCAGCTCGCGGCGCTGCCGTCGGATCCCGCCGCCGCGGTCGCGGTCCGTTCTCTGCTCGGCGAGAGCGACGAGGGCACGAGCGCAGACCAGATCGCCTGGGCTTTTCGGAAGCTGCTCGTAGAGCAGGCGCCGCTCGTCGTCGTCCTCGACGACATCCAGTGGGGCGAGGAGACCTTCCTCGACTTGGTCGAAGCGGCCGCGCTGCTCACGGGCGACGCACCGATTCTGCTGCTTTGCATGGCGCGGCCGGAGCTGCTGGAGCGCCATCCCGCCTGGCCGGGCACGCTGCGTCTCGAGCCCCTGAGCGACGACGAAGCCGACCAGCTGATCCGCGACGAGGTGACGGGAGAGCTGCACGAGCGGATCGCGCACGCCGCGGGCGGCAATCCACTCTTCATCTCGGAGATGCTGGCGATGGCCCGCGAGCACGAGGACGTCGAGGTACCGCCGACGCTGAAGGCGCTGCTCGCGGTCCGGCTCGACCAGCTGGACGAGCCCGAGCGGCGGGTGCTCGAGCGGGGCTCGATCGAGGGCGAGCTCTTCCACCGGGGCGGGGTGCAGGCTCTGGCACCGGAGGAGCCGCAGGTGACGGCGCGGCTGACAGCGCTGGTCCGGCGGGAGCTCGTGCGACCCGACCGTGCTCTGCTGGCCGGCGACGACGGGTTCCGCTTCCGCCACCTCCTGGTCCGCGACGCGGCCTACGACTCGCTGCCAAAGAGCGTCCGGGCCGAGCTGCACGAGCGCTTCGCCGACTGGCTCGTCTCGCATACGGAGCTCGTCGAGCTGGACGAGATCGTCGGCTATCACCTCGAGCAGGCCGTCGGCTACCGTCGCGAGCTGGGGAAACCGGTCGAGGAGCTGGCCGGGCGCGCTGCGGAGCGACTGGCGGCGAGCGGCCGGCGAGCCCTTTGGCGTGAGGACAGGCGTGCCGCGCGGGCTCTGTTCGAGCGCGCGCTCGAGCTGACCCGGCCCCTCCGGCTCGACGTCCTGCTCGAGGTCGACCTCGCCGCGACGCTGTTCATCGAGGACTCGCGCCGCGCAGCAGAGATCGTCGAGGCGGCGGCCGAGCGAGCGGCTGCCGAGGGCGACGCGACCGGCGAGGCTGTTCGCCCGTGCGATGGCCGGCTACCACCGGTTCAATCGCACCGAATGCACGGCCGACGAGCTCGAGATCCTGCTGCAGAAGGCGCTGCCGCTGCTGGAGCGGGAGGCAAACCACGCCGCACTCGTGTATGTGTGGGAGGTCTTCGCAGTCTCTGTCAACAACGCACGCCAGCAATGGGCGGACTCGGCCCGGGCGAGCAGGCGGGCGTTGGAGCACGCGAGGCTCGCGCGCCAGCAACGGACGGGTCTCTTCTGGATCGAGCTCGCGCTCGCGATCGGGACCGACTCCGGCGGCCGAGGCGTTGGCGCAGCTCGACGAGCTGCTGCCCGCGACGCCCTGGCCGTTCTCGCTGTTCACGCGGGCCTGGCTCCTGGCGATGCTCGACCGCTTCGACGAAGCCGTCCCGCTCGCCCGGGATTCGAACGAGCGCCTGCGAGAGCTCGACGGCCGCCGGATCGGCGAGATTCGCTTGGCCGAGATCGCGCGCATGGCGGGAGATCACGAGGCGGCGGCCGGTCACCTCCAGACCCTGTGTGCCTGGCTCGAGGAGCGAGAGCAATACGGCATGCTCGGAACGTACGTGTGCCTGCTCGGCCGCGAGCTCTGCGCCCTCGGTCGCTTCGACGAAGCTGAAGCTCTCGCCCACCGCGGACGAGAGCTCGCCACTGATGACAACGTCGATTCCGGCCTCTGGCGGCAGGTGCAGGCTCGCGTTCTCGCGCATCGCGGCGAGCACGCAGAGGCGGAACGTCTCGCCCGTGAGGCGGTGGCAAGGGCGGAGGAGAGCGACAATCTCCCGTGGCAAGGAGACGCGTGGTGCGAACTTGCCGAGGTGCTGGAGGCCTCCGGCCACAGCGACGCCGCGATCGACGCGTGGCGCGAGGCGCTCGACCGCTACGAGCGGAAGGGGATCATCCCGCTCGCGCGCCGCGTCCGCGAGAGGCTCGCCGCGGCTCAACCGACGCAAGCCTGAGAACGCCTAACGCCGTTCCCGAACGCTTGCGCGTGTCCCAGTCCCGTAGAGACAGCGACGTACCCGCGCGACCAGACTCCTAGGGCGGTGACTCTGGCCTGGGCGAGCGTTGCTCCTATGTCAAGGCGGGCTCGTCTTTGAGCGTGTTGAAGACGGTGCGGGCGAGCTGTCGTTTCAGGCAGCGGAGCGCTTCGCGTCGGCTCTTGCCTTCGGCTCTGTTTGCGTTCGAGGTAGGCGCGTGCGCGGCGCGTGGTAGCGCGGCCTTGCGTGATCGCGATCCGGTAGAGGGCGGCGTTGAGTTGGCGGTTGCCGCCGCGGTCGAGCCGGTGGCGTTGGCTGCTTGCCTGAGCTTGCTTCGAGCGGTGCGACGCCGCTGTGGCGGGCGAGCTGCGCGTCGGCTCGAAGCGGTCGATCGGGGCCGATCTCGGCGAGCAGCTTCGCGGCGGTGACAGCGGCCACAGCCGGGCAGCTCGAGCAGCGCCGGCGCGAGTGTCGTCTGACTCGTGTTCGAGTTCGCTGGTCGAGCTCGCGCGATCGTCGGTTCAGCGAGCGGCAGCGGTCGACAAGCTCGCGCGCGATCCGCACCTGGACCTCTTGGTCTCGGCGGGCGAGCCAGCGGCGCGACGCGCTCAAGCTGGACGGGCGGCCGAGCGTGCCGCAACGGCACCTGGTAGGTCGGGTCGAGCTCGAGCAGATGCCAACGCAAACGTTGCTGGGTGCGCCGGCGCTCGTCGACGAGATCGTCGCGGTGATCGACCAGCAGCTTGAACTCGCGGTGGACCCGCTCGCCCGGCCGCGGCCGGGTCAGGTCGCGGCTCGCGCAAGCGCCGCCCGCGCGACGGCGAGCGCGTCGATCGGGTCTGACTTGCCGCGTGTCCTGCCGGCCGCCGCTCCGGGACCGTCAGCTTCGGCGGCACCCGCACCAACTCCTCGCCGAGGCCGAGCAGCTGCCGCTCGAGCCAGCGGGTCAGCTGCCGGCAATCCTCGACCGCCCACAGCCGCTCATCGTCGAGCGCCGCCGCCCAGACGAGCAGCTCGTCGCTGCCGACCGGGATCGTGCGCTCGTCGAGCGTCCTGCCGGCCTCGTCGACTGCGACAGCGGTCACCGACTGCTTGTGCACGTCCACTCCGATCACGATCATCAGTCTCGCCTCCAAACCGTTGGGGGCGACCGGCGAGCGGACAGACCTCAATCGAGGCAAGGCCACGCTCCTATCAGGTCACGCTCGACGGTCTCGGTCGGCGGCGGCGACACAACGCTGGAAAGTCAGCCTCGGGCGACATTCGGAATCGAGTCAGCCGCCGCCGACCCGAGTCTCCGCCAGCGACGGACGCCGCCACCCGCCGAGAATGACATTGAGTTCGCGGAATGAAGCTTGAGTGAGCATTCGAGAGCGTCCGGTCGGAAGAGGCATTAGCGTTGCGACGATGGAGGTCCGCCGTGCCACTGAAGCCGATCCGGTCGCGCTGCGGCCGCTGTGGGAGCAGTTCACGGCCGAGGCGACCTTCGCTCCTTATCCGGGCGTCCCGTTCGAGCCTCGTCTTGTCACCGACCATCTGGCGCTCATCGCTGAGGAAGACGGCGAGGTCGTCGGCACGGTCTACGCGAACACAGCGAGTCCCGACTACGGCTTTGTGTTCGGGCTGTACGTCCGACCAGAGGCCCGGCGCCGCGGTATCGCTCGTGCCCTGATGCGCGCGATCGCTGCAGAGCTTCGCTCAGAGGGTCGCAGCTACGTCGTCCTCAGCGTCGACACGCCGAATCAGGCGGCACGGGTCCTCGACGACCGGCTTGGCTTCGTCGACTCCGCACGGATCTTGCGCGCCGAGGTCGATCAGCTTCTGGAGACCTGAGAGGGAGACCTACAAGCACAACAGTCGTCGCCTGGGCCAGCGTTCCGTCACCCGAGGCTGTCCCCGCTCCGACCGCGCCGGACGAGGAAGACAGCCAGCGAGAGCGCCAGGGCAAGGAAGCCAAGCAGGCCCAGCTCGAGCAAGAGGTTGGTCAGCGCTCGTCCTGCGAGCGGAGCGCGCTCGAACTCCGCCGTGACGATCAGGATCCGCCGAACGACCGCGATCAGCCCGATGAACAGGAAGGGCTCGACCGCGATCTGATGTGTCCGCAGCACGAAGCGAAGCGTGTAGACGAGCTCCGCGATGATCAGCGTGAGCAGGATGCGGTCGAGCACCGTCACCGCAAGATCGACCGCGCTTTGTCCGGAGGAGATCCCGTGTGCGAGCTCGTGCACGGTTCCGACCAGAACGAGAACGGCGGCGGCAGCCAGGAGAAGGGCGACGGCTGCATAGAGGAGAACCTCGAAGCCGACGAGGCCCCTCAGGAGCGTTCGCGGTTGCCCGCCCGGCGCTTGCTCGGTCAGAGGCGGGTCACGGCTCGGAGGCATGGCACCTGAATTCTCGCATCGAGGTGCAGCCCGCATTGCTGCCAACCCGAATCTTGCGCGCGAGCGGTTGCGCGGCCACCCGAGCGAGGGCTTCCGCTGGCTTAATCACCTCCCAGATCGGACGAGCCGCTCGCGGCTGGCCTGGGCCAGTGTCCTGACGCCTGACGCGGAAGCGCGCGCGGGTTGGCCCGGATGGCTTCAGCTCAAAGGCGGGCGGATGTAGATCGTGCCCTCGTGCTTGATCGGCACGAAGGGTGCGCCGATGCTCATGATCACGCGCTCGGCGTGGGCGAAAAGCTCGTCCGCGACCTGCTCGCCGTCGTCTCCGACCGGCACTTCGATCCCGACCTCGTCGACCGCGCGCGCATCGAGCCCGTTTGCCCGGAGCTCCTCGAGCAGCCGGTCGCGGTCCGGGATCCGGGCTGCCTCGACGTGAACGTTGTCGCTCATGAACGCGATTATGTCGCGGGCTCCGGCGGCGAGACGCCCTAGACCGGTATCTTCCGGCCCCGATGGCGGTCGCGACCCGGGAATACGGCCTCTTCATCGGCGGCGAGTCGGCCGAGCCGGCTTCCGGCGAGACCCGCGACCTGGCCGAGCCCGCAACCGGCGCAGCGCTCGCCACGGTCGCGCAGGCGAACGAGCAGGACGTCGACCGCGCCGTCGATGCCGCCCGGGCCGCGCTCGACGGCCCCTGGGCGAAGACGCCGCCGACCGAGCGCTCGCGCCTCCTGCATGCGCTGGCCGACGCCCTCGCCGCCAATCGAAAGGAGCTCGCCGAGCTCGAGGCGCGGAACGTCGGCAAGGCGATCTCCTCGGTGAAGGCCGAGCTCGCCCAGGCGATCGAGAACTTCCGCTTCTACGGATCGGCGATCGCGTCGATCGCCGGGCGCTCGAACCCGATCGGCGGCTCGCTTCTCTACTACTCGCTGAAGGAGCCGGTCGGCGTCTGCGGACAGATCGTGCCGTGGAACTACCCGCTGATGATGACGACCTGGAAGCTGGCGCCTGCGCTCGCGGCCGGCTGCACGGTGGTGCTCAAGCCCGACTCGGCGACTCCGCTCTCGGCGCTGCGGATGGCCGAGCTCGCCACCGAGGTCGGCTTCCCGCCCGGCGCGATCAACGTCGTCCCGGGACCGGGGCCCGTCGTCGGCGCTCATCTCGTGAAGCACCCCGGCGTGGAGAAGATCGCCTTCACCGGCTCGACGGCGACCGGCGCCGAGATCATGCGCCTGGCCTCCGACGGGATCAAGCGCCTGATCCTGGAGCTCGGCGGCAAGAGCCCGAACCTCGTCTTCGCCGACGCCGAGCTCGACGACGCGCTGCCCAGCTCGGTCTGGTCGATCTACTACTCCGCGGGCCAGAGCTGCGAGGCGCGCTCGCGCGTGCTCGTCGAGGCGCCGCTGTACGACGACTTCGTCGGCAAGTTCGCCGAGCTCGCGGGCGGGCTCAAGGTCGGCGACCCGCTCGACCCGGAGACGCAGGTCGGCTCGCTGATCTCGGGCGAGCATCGCGACCGGGTGCACGGTTACGTCGAGACCGGCCGCGAGGAGGGCGCGGAGGTCGTGGCCGGCGGCAGCCTGCCCGAGCGGCGACGGCGCCTTCTACCCGCCGACCGTGCTCGCGAAGGTCGACAACTCGATGCGGGTCGCGCAGGAGGAGATCTTCGGCCCGGTCGTCACGGTGATCCCGTTCGAGGACGAGCGCGACGCGATCCGGATCGCAAACGAGAGCCGCTACGGGCTGATGGCGACGGTCTGGACCGCCGACCCCGCCCGCGGTCACAGGCTGGCCCGCCGAATCAAGGCCGGCACGGTCGGGATCAACATGCCCTACACCGCCTTCCCGGGCATTCCGTTCGGGGGCTACAAGCAGTCCGGCTTCGGCCGCGAGCTCGGTCTCGAGACGCTCGAGCTCTACCTCGAGACGAAGAGCGTGATCGTCTCGACGAGCCCGAAGCCGTTCAACCCCTTCGGGCTGTAGCGAGCCTCGGGTGGAGTCGACCCGAACGCCGGGCGCCTGGGAGCGCTGGCTGTGGGCGGCCGGGATCGTCTTCGTCGCCGCGCTCGTGGCGGAGTCGGCGCTCTCGTTCGGCTTCCCGATCAACCAGGACGACTCGGCGGCGAAGATCGCGAAGACGCTCGACGATCACCACGGGAGGCTGGTTCTGGTCATGGCGCTCTGCGTCGTCTACGCGGCTGCGTTTCCGATCTACCTGAGCAAGCTCTACGCCCTGGTGCGCGGGTACGGCGACCGTGCGCTGGCCGCGCTGGTGCTGGTCGGCGGCCTCCTGATGATCGCGCTCCATGCGGTGAGCGATGTCGGGATCTACGGTTTGCTGGCGGGGAAGCTCGCTTCGTACGGCGTCCAGCACGACCACGGCCTCAGCTACACGCTCTACCTGCTGACCTTCGCGCTCGACAGCGTCGGGGACGTCTTCGGCAGCCTGTTCATGTTCGCGGCGGGCTTGCTCGTCCTCAGGAGCAACCTCATGTCGCGCTGGCTCGGCTGGGTCGCTCTGGCCACCGCGGCCTTCCTCTTCGGCCAGGCTTTCGGCCTCGGCGGCGTTGTCTCGAACGTCGGGCTCGTCCTCGACGGAATCGGGTTCGTGCTCTTCCTGCTGTTCGTGCTCGTCAGCAGCGTCGTGATGGTGTCGCGCGACAGCGCGGTTGTTCCCGCGCCCGTGCCGTAGACGCGCCCGGCCGCTACCGCTGGCTCGTCCTCGCCGCGGGGACGGCGGCGCAGACGTCGTACTCGGCGGTACTGATCGGGCTGCCCGTGCTCGCGCCACAGATCCGGCACGCCTACGACCTGAGCCTTGTCCAGGTCGGGTTCGTGATCGACAGCGTCTGGATCGGCGGCCTGCTCACCCTGCTCCCGTGGGGGCTCCTGGCCGACCGGGTCGGGGAGCGGATCGTGCTCGCGATCGGGCTGGGCGTGAGCGGTGCGGCTCTCGTCGGCGCCTCTCACGCCGGCGCCTTCGGCTGGCTGCTCCTCCTGCTCGGCATCGCGGGAGCGGCGGGCGCGAGCGTGAATGCGGCGAGCGGCCGGGCGGTGATGTACTGGTTCCCCGCAGCCGAGCGCGGCCTCGCGCTCGGAGTGCGCCAGACCGCGATCCCGGTCGGCGGGTTCGTCTCGGCCCTCGCCCTGCCGGCGCTCGGCCTGCGCAACGGTCTCGTCTTCCTCGCCGCCCTGTGCGTGGCGGGTGGGCTCTTCGGTGCGGCTGTCATCCACGACCGGAGGGCGCCGAGGACGTGCTCGAGCCACGCCGGCTCGCCGACACGCTGCGCGACGGACGGCTCTGGCGTGCTCTGCACCGGAAGCGGCTTCTACCTGGTGGCGCAGCTCGCGCTGACCGGGTTCGTCGTCCTCTTCCTCTACGACGAGCGCGGGTTCTCGCGCGTGCACGCCGCTTTCGTGCTCGCAGGGGTGCAGGTGCTCGCGGCCGTCCTTCGGATCGGCGCGGGCCGCTGGTCGGACGTGGTCGGGTCGCGGGTGCGGCCGCTGCGCCTGGTCGGCATGGGGAGCAGCGCGACGCTCGCGCTCGTTGCGGTGCTCGTCGATGCGCCTGCCCCGGTGCTCGTCGCCGCACTGGTCGTGGCGGGCGGGCTCGCGATGGCGTGGAACGGGCTCTCGTTCACCGCCGCCGCCGAGCTTGCCGGCCGCGCCCGCAGCGGTGCCGCCCTCGGGATGCAGCAGACGGCCCTTGCGGGGACGGGCGCGGTGATCCCACCGGTCTTCGCGGCCGTGGTCTCGGCGACGTCCTGGCGAGTCGCCTTCGGACTTGCCGCGATCTTCCCGCTCGCGGGCGTCCAGCTCCTGCGACGGCTCTAGCTAGGAGGGCTAGCGGCGCAGCGTCAGGGCGGCGCCGAGCGCGAGCAGGACGATTCCGATCACCCGCGGCCAGGCGAGGCCGACGCGCTCCACGCCGAAGAGGCCGAAGCGGTCGATCACCGTCCCCATGGCGAGCTGGCCGGCGATCAGGATCCCCACCGTCGCGGCCACCCCGAGCCGCGAGCCCGCAAACGTGATCGTGAGCACGATCAGCAGGCCGAAGATCGAGCCGGTCCAGAGCCACACCGGCTGGCGGGCGGCAGCGGCGATCCCGTCGAAGCTCTGCCTTGCCACGAGCAGCAGGCCGAGCGCGAGCAGCGCCGTCAGCATCGCCGCCCAGGCGAGCGCGGCGAAGACGCCGACCCGGTCGCCGAGCCGGGACATGACCGCGACCTGCGCGGAGCCCGCGAGGCCGGCGAGGATGGCGAGGGCGGTTGCGAGCGCGCTCACGGCGCGCGCGACGCTACCACGCCGTTACGCTCCGAATCGTTCCCGATGGAAGGAGAGCGAGTGGTTCGGGTCTTCGTCCTCTACGCCGAGCAGCCTGACGCCGAGGCGTACGAGCAGCACGCAGAGTTCTGCCGGCAGCAGGTACCCGGCGCCACGATCAGGCACGGGCGCGTGCTCGGCGGCGTGCCCGATCCCGACGCCGGCTACTACGCCGAGTTCGAGTTCCCCGACCGGGACGCATGGAAGGAAGCCCAGGCGGGTCTGATGGCTACGGCCGAGGACGGGCGCAAGCTCGGCGTCGAGCTCCGGGTCTACTTCGCGGAGATCGCATGACCGAGCCCGACGCCCCGCGGCCTCTCGCGCCCGAAGAGCTCGGCTTCGAGCGGATCGTCTACGAGAAGGCGCCGCCGCGGGCGACGATCACGTTGAACCGGCCCGAGGTCCTGAACGCGTTCGACTTCCGCATGCTGCGGGAGATCGCGCGGGCCTGCGAGGACGCCTCCTGGGACGACTCGATCCGCGTCGTTGTCGTCACGGGCGCGGGCCGCGCCTTCTGCGTCGGCGCCGACCTCCGCTCGTGGGCGGAGGACTATCTCGGCAAGCCGAACGAGTACTGGAAGTGGTTCGGCGCCTTCAAGGACATGCACGACCGGCTGCGGGAGATCGGCAAGCCGACCGTCGCGCGGATCAACGGGATCGCGGTCGGCGGGGGCAACGAGCTGCAGATGGCATGCGACCTCGCAGTCATGGTCGACGATGCTTTCATCCGGCACGTCGGGCCCGAGCACGGATCGGTCCCGGCCGGAGGCGCGACGCAGTGGCTGACGATCATGGTCGGCGACCGGCGGGCGCGCGAGATCGTGCTCATGTGCGAGGAGCTGCCGGCGGCCAAGGCGGCGGAGTGGGGGCTCGTCAACTGGGCCGTCCCGGCGGCGGAGCTCGACGCGAAGGTGGACGCGGTCGTCGAGTCGCTGGCGCGCAAGCTTCCGCAGACGACGCGCTATGCGAAGCAGCACCTGAACTTCTGGCGTGACTTCGCCTGGCACGAGACGATCAACCACGCCCGCGACTGGCTCGCGCTGTCGATGGCGACCGAGGAGCCGAGAGCGGCGATCGAGAAGTTCCTGGAGCGGAAGTGAGCCTCGTCGAGGTCGAGCGCGACGGCGCGGTCGCCCTCGTCCTGCTCGAACCGTCCCGACGCGCTGAACGCACTCTCGGACGGGCTGATGGACGAGCTCGTCACGGCCCTCGGCGACCTCGACCGCGACCCCGGCGTCCGCTGCATCGTGCTCGGCGGGAACGAGCGCGCCTTCGCGGCCGGCGCCGACATCGGCGAGCTCGCGCAGGCTTCTGCGATCGACCTCTACTACCAGCGGCGGGTCGAGCGCTGGGACGCGATCCGCGGCCTCTGGACGCCGCTCGTCGCGGCCGTCTCCGGCTACTGCCTCGGCGGCGGCTGCGAGCTCGCGATGTCGTGCGACCTGATCGTCGCCTCCGAGACCGCGCAGTTCGGCCAGCCCGAGACGGGCCTCGGGATCATTCCCGGGGCGGGAGGCACACAGCGTCTGACCCGGGCGGTCGGCAAGGCGCTCGCGATGGACGTGATCCTCAGCGGCCGCCGCCTGTCCGCGCGCGAGGCGCTCGAGGCCGGCCTCGTCGCCCGCGTCGTCGCGAAGGAGGCCTGGCTCGAGGAGGCGAAGCGCGTCGCCCGCGAGATCGCCGAGAAGGGCCCGGTCGCCACCCGGCTCGCGAAGGAGTCGGTCAATCGCGCCTACGAGACGACGCTTGCTGCAGGCCTCGAAGCGGAGCGGCGCGCGCTCTACCTGGCCTTCGCAAGCGACGACGCGAAGGAGGGCCTGACCGCTTTCGGCGAGAAGCGCAGGCCCGAGTTCCAGGGCCGCTGAGCGAGCTCTCGCGTCTCCTCGATCCGCCGCGTCTGCGGACGGCCGAGCCGGAGGGCGATCGCCGGGCGACGTGGCTCGAGCTCTTCCTCGACCTGGTCTTCGTCGCCGCGATCGCCGAAGCCGGCCTGACTCTGACTCACGACCCGACCGCGGCCGGTCTCGGTCGCTACCTGGTGCTGTTCCTGCCGATCGTCTGGGCGTGGGCCGGTTTCACTTTCTACGCGACGAGGTTCGACACGGACGATCTCCTCTACCGCCTGCTCACGCTGCTGGGCATGTTCGCGGTGGCCGCGCTGGCGAGCACCGTGCCGGACGCTCTCCACGGCGGACAGCACCGATTCGTGACGGCATACGTCGTCGTCCGTTGCATCCTGATCGTCCTCTACGCGCGTGCGTATACGCATGTGCTCGTCGCCCGCCCGCTTGCGGGGTGGTTCATGGTCATGTTCGGCGTCGCGGTCGGATGGTGGCTGCTCTCGCTCGCAGTACCTGGACCCTGGAACTACGTCCTCTGGGGCCTCGCACTCGCCTTCGAGTACTCGGCGCCGGTGCGCGCCTGGAGGATGCTTCGCGCGGCGCCCATCCATCCCGCCCACATCCCGGAGCGCTTCGGCCTGCTCGTGATCATCGTGCTCGGGGAGGCGGTGATCGCCGTCGTCCTCGGGACGGCTTCGGAAAGCTGGACGGCACTGTCCGGCACGGCCGCCTTCGGCGGTTTCGTCGCGGCGGCGTCGATCTGGTGGCTCTACTTCGGCTTCCTCGACGCCTCGGCCGCGGTCAACCGCAACGTCCTCAGCGGCATGACGTTCGTCTACGCCCATTACCTCGTCGCGGCAGGCATCGCTGCTTTCGGCGCCGGCGTAAGGCTTGCGATTCTCTCCGCCGGGCCCGGGGCGCGCTACGACCGGACCGGCTGGATCGCCGCGGCAGGGATCGCCGTCTGCATGGCCGGCCTCGCCGCCGTCCAGCTCGCGACGCCGCCGACGCTCTTCGACGCCGACGTGGCGCTTCGGGTCGCGACGGCGATCTTCGCCGGGGCCCTCGTCGCGCTGTCCTCGCACCTCTCGCCGCTGCTCGTGCTCTGGCTGCTGGCGGCCGCGCTGGGCGCGCAGGTGGCGTTCGAGCTGGCGCGCCACGAGCGCCACGGGCTGATGCTGCCGCGGATCCTCTAGACGGCGAGCTCGGCCGGGACGAGCTCCAGCCCGAGCTCGCGGCCTTCGCGAAAGAGCCTGATCGGCACGGCGGCGCCGATCTTCTCCACGACCATCAGCCGCTGGATGTCGCCCACGTCGCTCACGGGCACGCCGTCGAGCTCGACGATCAGATCCTCGGGCTTCAACCCCGCGGCCGCGGCCGGAGAGCCCTCGACGACCTGCACGACCTCGACGCCCGACTCGCGGCCGAGCCGCCGGGCCAGGCGCGGTGGGAGCGGCCTCGAACCGCCCGCGATTCCGAGGTACGCGCGGCGGAAGCGGCCCTCGGTCATCAGCGCCGCCACGATCTGGCGCGTCGCAGCGTTCACCGGGACCGCGAGCCCGAGCCCGACGCCCGCCACCGCGGTGTTGACTCCTACAACCTGCCCGCGGCCGTCGGCGAGCGCGCCGCCCGAGTTCCCGGGGTTGAGCGCGGCGTCGGTCTGGATCACGTTGTCGACGACGCGCCCGCTCTGCGTCGGCAGCGAGCGGCCGAGCGCCGACACCACTCCGGCGGTCACCGAGCCTGCGAATCCGTTCGGGTTTCCGATCGCGACAACGAGCTGGCCGACGCGCAGCTGCTCTGCGTTCCCGAGCTCCGCCGGGACGAGGTCGCGCGCATCCGCCCGGAGGACGGCCAGGTCGGAATGCGGGTCTGCGCCGACGACGTCGAAGCGGAGCTCGCGGCCGTCGACGAACGAGGCCCGGCCGCCGCCCGTCGCTGCGGGCGACCACATGAGCCGAGGTGAGCATGAACCCGTCCGGTGTGATCACGACCGCGCTCCCGCCGCCGTTCCTGCGCCCGTGCCTCACCCGCAGGTTCGCCACCGACGGTGCAAGCCGCTCGGCGACGGTGACCACCGCGTTCGAGTAGGCGTCGAGAGCGTCTTGGTCCGACGAGATGAACGTCAGCTCGGCCATGCGCCGAAGCTAGCAACCCGCTTGTAGGCTGCGGCGGATGGCCGAGGTGGAGACCACCCGCGAGGGCGCGGTGCTGACGATCACGCTCAACCGGCCCGACGTCCTGAACGCGCTCAACGCCGGCATGCACAAGGCGCTGGCGGCCGCGCTCAAGGAGGCCCGGGCAGCCGAGATCCGGGCGGTAGTCGTCACCGGCGCGGGCCGCGGCTTCTGCGTCGGCCAGGATCTGACCGAGTTCCGCCAGGCCGCGGGCGACATCGGCTCACGCCTGCGCGGCAACTACCACCCGAACATCCTCGCGCTGCGGGCGCTCGAGAAGCCCGTGCTCGCGGCCGTCAACGGCCCCGCCGCCGGCGCCGGCCTCTCGCTGGCCTGTGCCTGCGACCTCCGCATCGCCGCCGACGGCGCCACCTTCGTCCCGGCCTTCATCAACATCGGCCTCGTTCCCGACTCGGGCGGCACCTACTTCGTCCGCCGCCTGCTCGGGACCGCCCGCGCCTTCGAATGGCTCGCGACCGGGCGGAAGCTCACCGCGGCCGAGGCCCACGCCTGGGGCCTCGTCTCGGAGGTGGTCGAGGCCGACCGCCTGGCCGCGCGTGCCGCCGAGCTCGCCGCCGAGCTGGCCGCCTTGCCGACCCGCGGCGTCGCGCTGACGAAGCGCCTGCTCGACCACGCCGAGCACACGACGCTCGAGGAGCAGCTCGAGCTCGAGGCCCAGCTCCAGACCGCGGCCACTCAGACGGCCGACTTCCGCGAGGGTGTCGCCGCGTTCCTCGAAAAGCGCGAGCCGCGCTTTGACGGAGCCTGAGTACGCGTTAGGATCGGCACATGGAGAGCACAGCAGCCACCGCGCCCTCGCAGCATTCGGTCCGGATCGTCGTCAACGACGATCTCCAGCGCACCCGCCTGACGGTCTTCTTCCGGCTGATCCTGGCGATCCCGCACCTCGTCTGGGTATCCCTCTGGGGAGTGATCGCCGTGCTCGCGGTCGTCGTGAACTGGTTCGCGACCCTCTTCATGGGCCGCTCGCCGGACGGGCTGCACACCTTCCTCGCGACGTTCCTCCGGTACGTCACGCATGTGCGGGCATACCTGCTGCTGATCGCCGACCCGTTCCCGGGGTTCACGGGCAAGGCGGGGAGCTATCCGATCGATCTGGAGGTCGACCCGCCCGAGGAGCAGAACCGGTGGACGGTCTTCTTCCGCGTGATTCTCGCGATCCCCGCGTTGGTGCTCTCGAACATCCTCTCCAACCTCTCGCAGCTGCTCGCCGTCTTCAGCTGGTTCGTCGCGCTCGTCCTCGGGCGCGTGCCCGAGGGGCTGAGGGACTTCGCCGCGCTCGCGCTGCGGATCGAGACGCAGACCTACGCGTACGTGATGCTGCTGACAGGGCGCTACCCGAGCTTCAACATCGGCATCGAGTCCTGACCCGCGGCGCGCGCCGGGAGCGCGCGAAAGGCAAACTCCAGGCGTGAAAGGGCTCTTCCGGTCGCAGGCCGAGCGAGATCCGGTCCGCGATGCTCTGCTCAGGTACGTCGCGATCGCTCTGGCCACGGCCGTCGTGCTCAGCGTCCTCGGCGTCTGGCTCTTCCGGCGGGCCGGTCGGGCCGAGGCGATCCGGGACGCAAAGGACCAGACGCGGATCGCGGCGCATGGGACCGTCGAGCCCTTCCTCACCGACGCCCTCGTCCGCGGCGACCCAAAGGCGCTCGAGACGATCGACGGTGTGATCCGGGAGCGCGTGCTGAGCGACGACGCGATCGCGCGCGTGAAGATCTGGGACCGCTCGGGACGGATCGTCTACTCAGACGAGCCGCGCCTGATCGGGGCGCGTTACCAGCTGAGCCCGAAGGATCGCGCCGAGTTCCAGGGCAGCCATGTCGACGCGGAGGTGACGAACCTCTCGAAGCCCGAGAACCGGTTCGAGCGCCGGTTCGGCAGGCTGCTGGAGGTCTACCTCCCCATCCAGACGCCGCGCGGGCAGCGCCTCCGCTACGAGACGTACTACCACTCGAGCTTCATCTCGGCCCGCGCCCGGCGGATCTCGCGCCAGTTCGCCCCGCTGATGCTCGGCGCGCTTGTCCTGCTTGCCCTGATCCAGCTTCCGCTCGCCTGGTGGCTCGCGCGGCGCGTCAAGAGAAGCCAGGACGAGCGGGCAAGGCTGCTCAGCCGCGCGATCGAGGCGTCCGACCTCGAACGGAGGCGAATCGCACGAGACCTCCACGACGGCGTGGTGCAGGACCTCGCAGCGGTGTCGTATTCGCTCTCCGCGGCGGCGGAGGGCGCGCCGGCTCCGTTCGACAACGAGTTGCGCGAGGCCGCTGCGGAGACTCGCCACGGGATCGGCCAGCTGCGCGCGCTGCTCGTCGACATCTACCCGCCCGAGCTGCACCGCGCCGGCCTTGCGGCGGCGCTCGGCGACCTGCTCGCGGGCTCCGAGGCGCGCGGGATCGAGACCACACTCGACTTCGATCCCCGGGTCGGCTCTCGGGCGCGACGGTGAGGCGCTCTTCTTCCGCGTCACCCAGGAGGCGGTCCGGAACGCCGTGAAGCACTCGGGCGCGAGGCACCTCGGCGTCACGATCGGGCCGAGGGACGGCCGCGCGCGGCTTCTCGTCGAGGACGACGGCCGCGGCTTCGACCCGGAGCGGGCAGGCGGCGACGGGCACTTCGGCCTGCGGATGCTCGAGGACCTGGTCCGCGAAGCGGGCGGTGAGCTCGAGATCGAGTCCGCTCCTGGGAAGGGATCGCGCGTGAAGGTCGAGCTCGCCTCGTGATCCGAGTACTGCTCGCAGACGACCACGGGCTCGTGCGGGCGGGGCTGGAACGGCTGCTCGCGACGGCGCCGGACATCGAGGTCGTCGGTGGCGCGGCGGACGGCGCGGAGGCGATCGAGCTCGCGGCGGAGACCCGGCCGGACGTCGTGCTGATGGATCTCTCGATGCCGAACGTCGATGGGATCGAGGCGACGCGCGCGATCCTGGCGGCGGGCGACGACGTTCAGGTCGTCGCGCTGACCTCGCTGACCGACCGCGAGCGGATCCTCGCCGCGCTCGACGCCGGAGCGGTCGGCTACCTGCTGAAGGACGCCGAGCCCGCCGAGCTGATCGGCGGCGTGCGGGCGGCGGCGCGGGGAGAGTCGCCGCTCGCCCCCAAAGCCGCCCGCGCCCTGCTCGAGGCCCGAGGCGAGACCGGGCGCGCCGAGCTGAGCCGGCGCGAACGCGAGGTTCTGCGCTGCGTCGCCGAAGGGAAGCCGAACAAGCTGATCGCGCGCGAGCTCGGGATCAGCGAGAAGACGGTGAAGACGCACCTGACCCGGGTCTTCCAGCAGATCGGCGTCACCGACCGGACTCAGGCCGCTCTCTGGGCCAGAGAGCACGACCTCGCCTAGGGGGAGGGCCTGACGAAACGCCGAGACCGGAGGCGTGGAGCCTCCGGTCGGGGCGCGGGGGAGGACCGCTTGCTAGAAGGTGATGACGGCGTGGCAGCGCTCGCCGCCGTGCATGGCCTTTGCGGAGGCCACGATGCGGTTCGTGCCGGGCGAGGCGGCGAGGAGGCGGCGCACCTCGAAGGAACCGCTCGGGGCCCGGGTCGTGCGGATGCCGGTGAAGACGGCCGAGCCGTTGCGGAAGAGCTTGACGCGCCAGCGCTTGCCGACCCGGTTCTGGTCGACCTGGAACTCGGTCTCGATCCGTCCGTCGTCGGACTTGACCTTCAGCTTCCACGTGCTCGAAGCGCTGCACTTGCCGGTCTTGATGATCTGCCTGCCGCCCTTGCCGCCGCTTGCGAACGCGGTCGAGGCGACGGTGAGCATCGCGGCCGCGAGGGCGGCGATTCCGATGAGTGTGAGCTTGTGCATGAACCCTCCTTGGGGGTCTCGACTGGTTGGATCGAGATTGCCCGTAGTCCGGTCCAGGTCGCAATGAGACATGGGTCGTAGGACCGTGAGCCCGCCAGAGGAGGCGTCAGATCGTCTTGAACTGCTCGAACGGCTGCTTGCAGTTGCGGCAGTAGCGGAGCGAGCGGCACGGCGTCGGGCCGAAGATGTTCTCGAGTGCGGTATCGCTCGAACCGCAGTACGGGCATCTGAACGCGTTCGACTCGAGCTGGACGAGCGTCGGCGCTCGCGTCTCGCGTGGGGCCGGAGGGGCGAAGCCGGCCTCCCGGAGCTTCTCGCGGCCGGCCGGCGTGATCCGGTCGGTCGACCAGGAGTCGTCCTGGATCACCTCGACGTCCGGCTCCCCGCCGAGCTCGGCGATCTTCGCCGCCATCTGTGCGCGCATCACCTCGAGCGCGGGGCAGCCGAGGAAGGTCGGCGTGAACTCGACGTGGACGCGGCCGTCCTCGACGTTCACGTCCCGCACGACGCCGAGATCGACCACCGAGATCACCGGGATCTCCGGATCCTCGACCTCGCGGAGTGCCTGCCAGACCCGTTCCTCGGTCAGCATTCGAGCTCCTTGCGCATCCAGACGCCGGGGTTGGGCACCGGCGCGCCGACGTACTTGAACTCGTCGCTCGCGAAGGCCGCGTAGCCGAGTCGCTCGTAGAGCCGGCGCGCTCGGGAGTTGGAGTCTTCGACGCCGAGCACGATCCCGTGGAAGCCGCGCTCGCAGACGAGCTCCTCGGCCGCACCCATCAGTGCCGTGCCGATCCCGCGGCTCTGCAGCTCGCGTTTGACCGCGGCCGCGATCAGGACTGCCTCGCGCCGGGAAGCGCGCGTGACGAAGTCGAGGTGCAGCTTGCCGATCGGAAGGTCGTCGCCGTCGACCGCGACGAGGATCGCCACGGCATCGGGGCCGCGGTCGAACTGCTCGCGGCAGTAGCCGACGTGGACCGGCGCGCCGAACACGCCGAAGTGGTCGAGGTCGCGTTCCGCGCAGATGCGGATGGCAACCGACTGGGCTACCACGTCGCCCCCGGAACCGAGCGGCGCACCTCCGTCATCTGCTCCCAGATCTCGGCTAGCTCCGGTGTGTGGCCGTTCCGCAGCGACGGGTCGGCGACGGCGGCCGCGAGCGGCCGCAGCTCTTCGAGCGCAGCGGTGAAGCGCGGCTCGTCCTTCAGCCGCTCGAACCACATTTTCGCGTGGAGCCGGTGGTAGACCTCCTCGCGGTCGATCTTGGCCGCCAGGCCCGCGAGCTCTTCGTCGTCCGAGGCCTTCAACCGCTCCAGCCTGGCCGCGTCGGCCTCTTCGTACAGGTAGTGGCGCGCGATCGTGTGCTCCCAGTCCGGCAGCCGCAGCTCGACGAGCTGTGCGCAGAGGTACTCCTCGGGCTTGCGGTCGAACGCGAGCTCGTCCGCGGTCGTCCCGAGCTCGCCCGCGGCCAGCTCGTACAGCGCGCGCGCGTGGCCGACCTCGTTCTGCGCGATCGAGGAGAAGGCGACGTCCTCCTCGAGGAACGGCGCGATTCCCGTCCACTCGGAATCGCGCCAGCCGAGGATGAGCTCGTCGTCAGCGATCCCCAGGAGCAGCTGCGCTCGCGCGTTCACGGGCCTCCTTCAGTTTCTCCTTGAGCGGATAGCCGTCGACGCGGTGGTAGTTGCGCTTCAGCTCGTCGACGAAGTCCTCGATCGGATGCACCGCCTCGCGCGGCACGATCCAGAGCGCCGCCGACTCCCCCCGCCGGCCGTATTGCTCGCGTGCGTATGAGTCGGCGAAGCGCTCGTCCGGCGCCTCGATCGAGCCCGCGTGCTGGAACGCCTGGCCCTTGCGCTCCTGCCGGAAGACCTCCCAGATCACGCTGCTTCGGCCAGCACGACCGACCGTACCCAGGCCGAGTTCTCGCGCGCGGCCCGCCGCAGGTCGAGGCGCTCGGCGCTCTTCGGGCCGTGCCCGGTGACGACGTGCATCAGCTCGTCCCAGTCGGGCTCGGTGTAGTGCCAGCGCCCCGTCTCCTCGTCCTTGCGCAGCTCCAGGTCGGGCACGGTCAGGCCGAGCTCCCAGATCTGCGGGACGTAGCCGTCGAGGAACTGCTGGCGGGCCTCGTCGTTGCCCTGGCTCTTGATCCGCCAGATGTACATCGGATCGTCCTCGGGCGGGATCGGATTGCCGTGGAACTGCATCAGCGGCCCCCACCAGCGGGTGAGCGCCTCCTGGACGAGCTCGCGCTGGTCGTCGGTGCCGAGCATCAGGGTCAGGACGACGTCGCGGCCGTGGAGGATGTGGAACGACTCCTCCCAGCAGATCTTCTTCATGATCCGCGCGTACGGCGCGTACGAGCACTTGAGCAGAGCCTTCTGGCTGATGATCGCGGCCGCGTCGACGAGCCACGCGATCACGCCGACGTCGCCCCAGGTCTTCGTCGGGTAGTGGAAGACGTTGTGGAACTTCGACTTGCCCGAGATCAGGTCTTCGAGGCACTGCTCGCGGGGCTTCCCGAGGTCCTCGACCACGCGGTAGATGAGCTGCGCGTGCCCGACCTCGTCCTGCACCTTCGCCGTCAGCGCGAGCTTGCGCTGCAGCGTCGGCGCGCGCAGGATCCACTCGCGCTCGGGCAGGACGCCCATCAGCTCGGAGTTCCCGTGCATCTCGATGAACTTCCGCAGGCGCGCGCGGTACTCGTCCGGCATCCAGTCGCCGCTCTCGACCTGGCCGCCGGACTGGACGTACTCGAGGAATTCCTGCTCGCGTGCTTCCATAACCGAACGGTCGTTAGGGTACCAACGTGTCGACCCGCCGCACCGAGCTGACCCGCCAGGCGGCCCGCCTTTTCGCCGAGAAGGGCTACCACGGCACCTCGATCGGCGAGATCGCGGAGGCGCTCGGCGTCCAGAAGGCTTCGCTCTACTCGCACATCGCCTCGAAGCAGGACCTGCTCTACGAGACGATGGCCGAGGGCGCGCGCGCCTTTCACGCGGGGCTGGACGCGATCGGAGACGAGCTGCCGGCGACCGAGAAGATCCGGCACGCGCTGCGCTCGCACCTGCGGGTCGTCTCCGAGCAGCTCGACGTCGCCACCGTCTTCGTCCAGGAGTGGCGCTACCTCGAAGGGGAGCGGCGAGACGAGATCCTCGCCGAGCGCCGCCGCTACGAGGAGCGGATCCGGGCGCTGTTTCGCGAAGGGCGCGAGCTTGGCGAGCTGCGGAGCGACCTCGACGACGCGAGCGCGGCGCTGCTCGCTCTCTCCGCCGCGAACTGGGCGTACACCTGGCTGCGGCCGGGTCGCGACACGGACGAGCTCGCCGACCGCTTCTACGGCCTCCTGCTGGACGGCATCCGCGGCTACGCGACGCCGTAGGTTCCAGCAGGTTTCTCCCGAAAAATCTCCGCGACTGATTTATCAGTCAATTTACCGATTGATTTGTCAATCGAACGCTCGTTCAATGGGCCGGAATAGATAGGTTTCATTTTCACCTACCCGGGGGTATATTCCCGCCGCAATTCTGCGCGCGTCAGTCGCGTAGAGCCGACCTCCGGGGGGTATGAAGGTGAAGCTTCGCCCAAGACTTGCCATCGGCGCCGTACTCGCGTTGGCGCTGCTCACGCTCTTCGCAGGCGCCGCGGGCGCGACCGGGACCGGAACGTTCTCCGGTGCGATAACGCCCACGAGCTGCGGTCCGATGCACGACGTGACCGTCGCGCAGGGCGACACCACGATCGACGCGGTAGCCGCCGAGTACGTCAGTGCGAACGACATCACGCTGGACCTCTACAGCCCGAGTGGAGGGCTGCTGGTTCACGGGGACACGCTCACGAGTCCCGAGTCGGTGCACTACGCGAGCGACAACCTCGCGCCGGGCACCTACCACCTCCAGGTCTGCCCGTTCGCAGGCGGCGTCGTCACCACACCGTACGACTACACGGGCGCCTGGTCGGTCTCGAACGGCCCGGCGGTCGGAGTCCCAAGCTCTGAGGCCGGCGGCGAGTTCGGCCCGCCGACGATCAGGCGCGTCACGGGCAAGCTCAAGTTCAGCAACGCGACCGTCGTCGACGCACAACGGACCGAGGGTGAGCCGCTCGACCACTTCGACCAGAACGGGAACATCTGGGAGTCGGGGCCGTGGGGGACGACGACCAACAACTCGTTCATCCACCGCTCGACCGACAACGGGCTCTCCTTCCACGTCGACAGCCCCGCAGGCCTGAGGCCCGATCCCGGCCCCGGGGGCGGGGACACCGACATCATCACCGACGACCAGGGCAACGAGTACTTCGTCGACCTCGAGTCGCTGGTGAACCTCGGAACGTCGGTCTCGAACGACGGCGGCAACAACTGGCGCAAGAATCCGGCCGCGGTCCAGAACACGGCGGTCGACCGCCAGTGGTACGCCGTCGACAACGGGACGACTTCCTCGGCCGCCGACAACACGATCTTCCTCGCCTTCCACGAGTCCGCGGTCGGTACGTTCATCTACTCGAGCCCCGGCTCGACGGGCTCGACCGATCCGGTCGGAGGGCTCGTCTGGCAGAACTCCTCGGCGAACTCACCCTTGCCGCTGGCGAACGACGCCACCTGCGGCCAGCCGCGCTTCGACCCGGTCAGCCGCAACCTCTACTACGCGTGCAACGAGGGCGACCACGTCCGGATGACGATCGGCCACGTCGCACCGGGGCAGCGCACGGGGATCGCGTACCACAACGTCGCACTGCCGGTCTCGCCGGGCGGCGGCGGTCCCGGGCACCTGTTCCCCGCGCTCGCGGTCGACCAGGGCGGGAACGTCTACGCCGCCTGGATCGACGACAACGACAGCAACGTCTACTACTCGTACTCGACGAACCAGGGCCAGAGCTGGAGCACGCCCGTCCAGGTCAACTCGTGGCCCGCGGTCACGAACGAGTTCCTCTGGGCGCAGGGCGGCGCAGCCGGCACGGTAGCGCTGGCCTGGTACGGCACGGACGCCCAGGGTCAGCCGGACAGCTTCCCGAGCTGGTTCAACGATCCGAACGGGGCGACCGCCTACAAGTGGTGGGGCTACACAGGTGTGATCACCGGCGCGACTTCCTCGCGGGCGACCATCGCCCAGCAGCGCTTCACGGAGAAGCCGATGTACTACGGCCAGATCTGCAACCAGGGCATCGGCTGCAGCGTCTCCGGCGGCGACCGGACGATGGCCGACTTCTTCGGCTTCGCGGCCGATCGCAACGGCGGGATGCGGATCGTCTACAACGACGTGACGAGCCAGCATCACGGCGCGCACCTCTACGAGATCCGCCAGGTCGGCGGGAGGTCGATCCTCGGTGGCAACGTGCGCGGGACCGTCCCGGCGAACCCTGTCGCCGATCCCGCGGGAGACGCCCAGTGGCCGCACTACTCGCCCACGGGTGCCGGAGCGAACCAGCCCCAGTTCGACTTCACGGGCCTCCAGATCGGCCAGCCGGCCGCGGGCACGCTCCGGGTGCGGATGTCGCTCTCGAGCCTGGCCTCGCTGCTGCCGCCGGCCGGCAAGACGAGCGCCTTCTGGCTGACCCGGTTCCAGACGCTCTCGACCGGCAACTCCGGCGAGGAGGCCTACCGGATCTTCTATGTCGGCGCCCAGTCCACCGGGGGTCTGACCCCGGGCTTCTTCGCCGGCTCGACGACCTGCACCGAGAGCACTCCGGGGACCTGCAAGGTGGTCAACTACCCGGTCCAGAACCAGATCGCGGGGCGGGTCTGCGGCAACACGCTAGTCGCCGACGTCCCGCTCTCGGCGTTCGGAGCGCCGGTCAACGGGCCGCTGCTCTACAACGTCACTGCCCTCTCGGGCGGGCGGAACGCCGACCAGGATCTCTACGCCGACGTCGACGCGACCCCGTCGTTCGACTACGTCCTCGGGTCAGCACCGGGGGGAGCGACCTGTTAGGACGTCGCGGAGCGCTACGAGCCTGGGGCGTACCCGGGCTCGTAGCGCACCTTCGTCTCGCGCCGGAGGCGGGCCAGGTAGCTCGCCGCGACTTCGTTGCGGCGAGCGCTCCGGGCCGCGCGGGTCGGAGCGCTCACTCCGGCCGTGACCTTCCGGAAGAGGGCCTCGTAAAGGAGTTGAGCCTCGACGGACCCGTACTCGAACGCATCCCGGCCGGCCTCTTCGCCGGAGCTCGAGCCCGATGAGCGCAGCCGCTTCAGCACCTGCACGGGCATGACCGCGATCCCGAAGCGTCTTGCCGCCTGCTTGAGCTCGGCGCGGTAGACGAGCACGCCGAGGAGCCGGTTCCGCGTCCGGCGGCCTGCGGCACTGTCGTCGGCGGGGAACGGCTTGCCCTCCCGCTTCGCCTCGAGCCGGAAATGGTCGACGACGGCCTCGAGCTGACGCTTCGTGATCGTCTGCCCGCCCACGTGCGCGACCGCCTTGTTCCCGTCGCCTCCGCGGTCGAGCGCGAGCGCCGTTCCAAGTGCCACGAGCGCAAGGGCCACCGCCAGGACCGCAGCACGTCTCACGGCCGGCGCGGGTCGTCGCCGCTCCGGTACGTGATCGCCTCGAGCTGCCTGCCGTCCGGATCGCGGAAGAAGACGCCCTTCGCGATCCCGTGGTCGCGCTCGTCCCACTCGACACCCGCCTCGTCCAGCCGCCGTTTCAGCTCGGCGCGCTCGTCCTCGGAGAGACGGACTGCGACGTGAGCTCCGGGCCCGTCGGGCTCGTGGAACGCGAAGCCTGTGTTCCCGACGTACGCGATCACCGGATGACCTTCTGCCTTGACGACGCGCGCGCCGAAGACCCGCTCGTAGAAGCGCGCGGTCGCGGCGGGGTCTCGAGTCTCGAAGGCCGCGTGGTCGATCCGCACGGGGGGAGCTTACGATCTCGCCGTGCAGGTCCTCCTGATCGTCAACCCGTTCTCGTCGAACGTGACCGAGCCGCGCCTGCGCGAGATCGAGGCGGTGCTGAGGCCCGCGCTGAAGGTGCTGACCGAGCACCCGGGCCATGCGACCGAGCTCGCCGCCGGCGCGGGTGAGGTCGACGCGATCGTCGTCTACGGCGGGGACGGCTCTGCGAACGAGGTGCTGAACGGGCTGGAAGCGGAGGTCCCGATCGGCTTCCTTCCGGGCGGCGGGACCAATGTGCTCGCGCGGGCGCTCGGACTGCCCCGCGAGCCCGTCGCCGCCGCGCGACGATTGACGGACGCGCTCGAGCACGGCCGCACGAGCCGGATCTCCCTCGGGCGGGTCAACGGCCGGCGCTTCGGCTTCGCGGCCGGGCTCGGGTTCGACGCAGAGCTCGTCCGGTCGGTCGATGCTCTCGGGCGCGCCGCGGACGGCCGCCGGCCGGGCGACCTCGCCTACCTGCGTGTGGCGGCGACGATCGTCGCCCGGCGCCGGGCGCGCTTCGAGCCGGCGCTCGAGCTCCGCGGTTTCGGACGCGCGGCGTTCGTGCTGGTCGCGAACGGAGACCCGTACACCTACGCGGGGCCGGTCCCGGTTCACGTCGCGCCCCGAGCCCGGTTCGACCTCGGTCTCGACGTCGTCGCGCCGAAGGACGTCGGGCCGCTCGCGCTGCCGCGGCTCCTCGGCTACATCCTGAGCGGCCGGGGCCGGGCCGGCGCCGCCGGCCTCCACTACGGACACGACCTCGACCGGATCGAGGTCACGTGCGACCGGGCGCTTCCTCTCCAGGCCGACGGAGAGGATCTCGGCGACGTCCGCGAGGCCGTCTTCGAGGCCGAGCGCAGCGCGGTGAGCGTGCTCGTCTAGGGTTCTGCCGATGAGCGGCGTCCGGCGACTGATGCTGAGCGGGATCGCGCTCACCGCGCTGCTCGCCCTCGTGGCTGTCGCGAGCCGCGGTCACCGGCCGGGAGGCGGAAGCGGAGCCGCCGCGCACGACCCGCCGAAGATCCTCTGGGAGTACGCCGCGAGCTTGATGCTCGTCCTGATGCCGATCGCCGGGATCCTCATCTTCTGGACGATGGCCCAGAGCCGCCGCCAGGCCGTGCTCTCGGGGCAACGAAGCTGGTACCGGAGCCTCGTGCTCCTGGGGGCGATGGTGCCGATCCTCGTCGCGACCTTCTTCGTCGTCCGCCACCTGCACCCGGGCTCCGTGCCTCGGCCGCCTACCCTTCCGAGTCGCACGCCGACCCTCACGACCGGGAGCAAGCCGCAGCAGGGCAAGCATCGCAGCCAACCGGTCGCGCAGACGCACTTCCAGTGGCTCCCGGCAATCGTCGTCGGGTCGCTCCTTCTCGGCTTCGGCGTCACGGCGGCCGTCTCGCTCGCCTGGCGGCGGCGGCACGGCGACGCCTGGGACGAGGAGGCGGCGATGCTGGCGGCACTCGACGAGGTGCTGGCCGACACGCTCGACGACCTGCGGGCCGAGCGTGACCCGCGGAAGGCGGTGATTCGCACCTACGCCAGGATGGAGCAGACCTTCGCCGCCTACGGCGTGCCGCGCCTGGAGTCCGAGGCGCCGCTCGAGTACGTCGCGCGGGTGCTCGACCGGCTGAGCGTGAGCGTGTACTCGGCCCGCAGGGTGACGCAGCTCTTCTCGCGCGCGAAGTTCAGCGAGCACCAGATCGACGCCGGGATGAAGGACGAGGCGATCGACGCCCTCGCAGGCCTCCGAGCAGAGCTCGAGGCGCCGAAGGAGGTGGCGGCGTGAAGAGGCTCCTCGGCGGCTTCTTCTTTGCGGCCACGCCTCCCACGATCGCGCTTGTCGTCTTCGCCTACCTCGAGCCGGGGCGCCGCGGGCTCGAGCTCGACGTCTACCTGCTCGTGGTCGGCGGGATGGCCGTCCTGACCACCGTCCTGGCCGTCCGGCGGGCCTACCCTCCGGCCAGAGGGTCCGCGCTCGCCGAGGCACTCGAGACCCAGCCACGGGAGCCGCTGCGGCCGCTCGACCTCGAGCGCACGGAACGAATCGTCACGATGGCGACCTCGACCGCGTTCGACCTGCACTTCCGCCTGCGGCCGATCCTGCGCGAGGTCGCGGAGCAGCGTCTCGGCGACCGCCGGAGCCTCACGCTCGACTCCGGCGGGCCGCGGGTCGAGGCCGCCCTGGGCGAGGAGCTCTGGGAGCTGGTCCGGCCCGACCGCGTCGTGCCGAACAACCGTTTCGCGCCCGGTCTCGACCCCCTGGCGCTGCGGCGCGTCGTCGACCGCCTCGAGGCGCTGTGACGATCGAAGAGCTGGCACGGTCCGCGGACCGGGTGCTGGACGAGGTCGAGCGCGCCGTCGTCGGCAAGCGGGAGGCGCTCCAGCTCGTCCTGATGGGGATGCTGGCCGACGGCCACGTCCTGCTCGAGGACTTCCCGGGTCTCGCGAAGACGCTGATCGCGCGCGCGTTCGCCCAGGTGACGAGCATCGGCTTCACGCGGATCCAGTTCACGCCGGACCTGATGCCCTCCGACGTCACGGGCGCCTCGATCTTCAACCAGCGCGAAGTCGACTTCGAGTTCCGGCCCGGTCCGATCTTCACCAACCTCCTGCTCGCGGACGAGATCAACCGCGCCCCGCCGAAGACGCAGGCGGCGCTGCTCGAGGCGATGCAGGAGCGCCAGGTCACGATCGAGGGAGCCACCCGCCCGCTCGAGCGGCCGTTCCTCGTGCTCGCGACGCAGAACCCGATCGAGTACGAGGGCACCTACCCGCTGCCGGAAGCGCAGCTCGACCGCTTCCTGCTCCGGCTCGGAGTGGGCTATCCGGACCGCGAGCAGGAATGGGACGTCCTCCAGCGCAGGCTCGACCGCGCCGAGGACGAGATCGAGCTCGAGGCGGTCGTCGGCCGTGAGGAGCTGCTCGAGATGCAGCGAGCGGTCGAGCAGGTCCACGTCGACCGAAGCGTCGGCCTGTACATGGTCGACCTCGTCGCCGCGACCCGCAGCGCGTCCGGCGTCCAGGTCGGCGCGAGCCCGCGCGGCTCGCTCGCGCTGCTCAAGCTCTCGCGCTGCCGCGCGGCGCTCGAGGGCCGCGACTTCGTCATCCCCGAGGACGTGAAATCGGTCGCGGTCCCGGCACTCGCCCACCGGCTCGCGCTCCGGCCTGAGCTCTGGGTGCAGCGGCTGCGGCCGGACGACATCGTCGCCGAGCTGCTCGACCGCGTCCCGACTCCGAAGGCCGAGACAGAGCCCGAAGCCGAGCTCGCGGCCGAGTGACGCGCACCGCCACCCCCAAGCTCGGCGCCTACGCCGCGCTGGCAGGGCTGGGACTGCTCGGGGCGCTCGTCTTCGGCCGGCCCGAACTCGTCGCGCTGGCCGCGCCGTTCGCGCTCGTGCTCCTCGCGGGGCTCTCGCTCGCGCAGGCCCCGAATGTAGACGCGGTGTTCGACCTCGAGCAGGAACGGCAGGTCCAGGGCGAGACGGTCGCCGCCGAGCTCGAGCTGCGGGCGCGGGCGCGGGGGCGGGGCGGCCGAGTCGAGCTCCTGCTCGATCTCCCGGACGCCCTGGTCGCCGAGACTCCCAACCCGCAGATCCTCCACCTCGGCTGGGAAGGACGACGGACGCTCGAGCTACACCATCCGCTGCAAGGACTGGGGCGCGCAGCTCGTCGGCGATCTCGTGTTCCGGTCGCAGGACGCGCTCGGCCTGCTCGTCTACGAGTGGTCGCTCGAGCGGCACAAGCCGTTGAAGGTCTACCCCCGCGGAGAGACCCTTCGCCGCCTGATGCGGCCGATGGAGACGCAGTCGTTCGCCGGAAACCAGGTCCCGCGCGCCCGCGCCGAGGGAATCGAGTTCGCGGACCTGCGGCCCTTCGTCCCGGGCGACCGCATCCGGCGCATCAACTGGCGCGCCACGGCGCGGCGCGGGGAGCCCTGGGTGACCGAGACGCATCCGGAGCGGAACTCCGACGTCGTCATCTTCCTCGACACTTTCCTGGAGGCGCGCGGGGAGGACGCGAGCACGCTCGACCTGGCGCTAGGCGCCGCCGCCTCGCTCGCGGTCCACTACCTCGGAGAGAAGGACCGGGTCGGCTTCGTCTCCTTCGGAGGCGTCACGAACTGGCTCACGGCCTCCAGCGGGATCGTCCAGCTCTACCGCGTGCTCGACTCGCTGCTCGACGCCGAGATCTTCCTCAGCTATGCGTGGAAGGAGATCGACTACGTGCCGGTGCGCGCGCTGCCGTCCGGGGCGCTCGTGATCGCGCTGTCGCCGCTCCTGGACGAGCGGGGCGTGACCGCGCTGCTCGACCTCCGCGCACGCGGCTTCGACCTTGCGGTGATCGAGATCTCACCGGTCCCGTTCGCACGGTCGGGAAGGAGGAGCTCGACTCGCTCGCACGGCGGCTCTGGCTGCTGCGGCGAGAGGCTCTGCGCTCGCGCTACCTCAGGCTCGGGGTCCCGGTGGTGGAGTGGCACGGGGACACTCCGTTGCAGGTCGCACTCGAGGAGGTGATGAGATTCAACCGCCACGCCCGCGTCGCGCGCGTCTAGCGACGGGAAGCGCCGCGCTGCTGACCGCGGCCGGAATCGCAGCCGCCGGGGGGCTCGGCCAGAACCTCGCCGTCCTCGGGCTCGGAGCGGCCGGGCTGTTCGTGTTCGCGCTGGGGCTGGCGACGAGATGGAGCGCGCCGCTTGCGGCCGGCATCGCCTTTCTCGGCGCCGAGCAGGCGGTCCGGCTCGCCTACGGCCCGGATTCGGTCGATCCCTGGACCCCCGTGTACGCCGCCGCGCTGCTGCTCGCGGCCGAGCTCGCCTGGTGGTCGATCGAGCCGCGTGTCCGTTCGTGGACCGACGACGGCCTGGCTCTGCGGCGGCTCGCCGCGATCGTCGGCGTGTGCGCCGCCGGCGCTCTGCTCGCGGCCCTGATCGTCGTCGTCGCCGGAGCACCGCTCCGGGGCGGTGCGGGGCTCGAGCTCACAGGCGTCGCCGCCGCGGTCGCCGCCGTCGCGGTCGTCGCGCTTCTCGCGCACCGGCCGGTCAGGGAGCAGGAGTGAGGCGCAACACGGTCTGCGCCCGGGAGCTCGAAGCCTGGCGCTGAGATAGATTCGGGGCCTGATGGCAGTTCTGCCAGCCGAGCGAGACCTCCGCCGCGTGATCGGCGACGGCGAGGCGGTCCCGGACGGCGAGGTCGACGGGCTCTCCGAGGGAGACCTGCTCGAGCTGCACAGGTGGCTCGTTCTCCTTCGCACCTACGACGAGCGCTCGGTTGTCTACCACCGGCAGGGCCGGATCGGCACCTACGCGATCTTCTGGAACCACGAGGCGATGCAGGCGGGCTCGGTCTTCGCGCTCGAGCGCGAGGACTGGATCTTTCCGAGCTACCGCGAGTCGGCGATCGGGCTCCTGCGCGGGATGCCGGCTTCGACCGTGCTCTCGTGGTGGCGCGGCCACCCTGCGGGCTGGTGGAACCCCCTCGACTGGAACCTCGCCTCGATCTGCGTGCCGATCGGGACGCACGTCCCTCACGCCGCAGGGCTGGCCTGGGGGAAGAAGCTCCGCGGCGAGCCCGCCTGTGCGATCGCCTATTTCGGCGACGGCGCGACCTCGGAGGGGTCGTTCCACGAGGGCGCCAATTTCGCCGCGGTGATGCGCGCGCCGCTCGTGCTCTTCTGCAACAACAACCAGTGGGCGATCTCGACGCCGCTCGAGGCCCAGACCGCGGCGGAGACGCTGGCCGACAAGGCTGCGGGCTACGGGATGCCGGGCGTGCGCGTGGACGGGGCGGACGTGCTCGCGGTCTACGAGGCGACGCGCGATGCCGTCGCGCGGGCTCGGGCCGGCGAAGGGCCGACCTTCATCGAGGCGGTCACCTACCGGGCGGCGCCGCACGCGACCGCGGACGATCCTCGGCCTACATCGACCCCGCACGGGTGGAAGAAGAGAAGGAGCGGGAGTGCCTCGGCCGCTACGAGGGGTATCTGCGGCGGCTCGGGTTGCTCTCCGACGAGGCGGCCGAGGCGGTGCGGGCGCGGGCCGCGGAGCTGATGCGCGAGGGGATCGGGCTGGCCGAGGCCGAGCCGGCGCCGGACGTGGGGCTCGTGTTCGAGCACGCCTACACCGAGCCGCCCGCGTCGTTCCAGGCGGATCTCGCCGAGCTGCGGAGGATCCTCGGTGGCTGAGCTGACCTTGGTGGAAGCCGTGAACGACGCCTTCCACGTCGAGCTCGGGCGCGACCCGGACGTGATGGTGATGGGCGAGGACGTCGGCCGTGCCGGCGGCGTCTTCCGGGCGACAGCAGGGCTGCGGGACCGCTTCGGGGCCGAGCGCTGCGTCGACACGCCGCTGGCTGAGGCCGGACTCCTCGGCTCGGCCGTCGGCCTCTGTATGGCCGGGTGGCGCCCGGTCTGCGAGATGCAGTACGACGCCTTCTCGTATCCGTGCCTCGACCAGCTGATCACGCACGTCGGGCGCTACCGCTGGCGCACGGGCGGGAAGATGGCGTTCCCGCTCGTCGTGCGGATGCCCTACGGCGGCGGCGTGCGCGCGCCCGAGCTGCACGACGACTCGCCGGAGGCCTACTACGCGCACACGCCGGGCGTGAAGGTCGCGATCCCCGCGACACCCGCTGATGCCAAGGGTCTGCTCGCGGCTGCGATCCGCGACCCGGACCCGGTCGTCGTGCTCGAGCCCAAGCTCCACTACCGGACAATGCGCGGCGAGGTTCCCGAGGGCGAGCACGTCGTCCCGCTCGGGAAGGCGCGCGTGGCGCGCGAAGGGACGGACGTCACGCTCGTCGCGTACGGGTCGATGGTGCCGCTCTGCGAGCGCGCCGCGGATGCGCTCGACGGCGTGTCGGCGGAGATCGTCGACATCCGCACGCTGAAGCCACTCGACGAGGAGACGCTGCTCGCGTCGGTTGCGAAGACAGGTCGCGTCGTGATCGTGCAGGAGGCGCCGCGCACGGCGGGCTACGGCGCCGAGCTGGCCGCGGTCGTCGCCGAGAACGCGATCTTCGACCTGCAGGGCCCGGTGCTGCGCGTGACCGGCTACGACGTGCCGTACCCGTACTGGCAGATCGAGGACGCGTACATGCCGTCGGTCGAGCGGGTGGTCGACGCGGTGCGGAAGGTCCTCGAGTTTTGAAGGGGGTGCGGATCGGGCTCGTTGCTGCGGTGGGCGCTCTCGCACTGGTGCCTGCCGGCGCGAGCGTCACGCAACTGCGTGCCTGTACCGCGGGCGACCTGCATGGGACGGGGCAGCTGCAGGGGGCGACGGGCTCGATGCTGGGCCCGATCGTCTTCCGGAACCTCTCGTCGTCTGCTTGCAGCCTCGGAGGTCGGCCTCACGTCTCGATCTACACCCGCTCTGGGCACCTCCTCAGGACGCGAGAGGAGGCGCTCACCCTGAAGGACATCGGCTACCGCCGAATCACGGCGCTCCGTTCCGGGCAGCGCGCCCGGCTCTACCTCCAACGGAGCGAATGGTGCGGCTCCTGGCCTCGAGGCGTCTACGTTCGGAAGCTGACTGCTCGCGTGTCGCTCACCACGGGTCGGTCCGTGAACACGGGTGTGGAGTCCGGCCGTCCTCGCTGCGACGTTCGCACGGGCTCGCGGCTCGGCGTTTCTCCGTTCGGAGCTCCCCGCTAGGCGTGGCGTTCGAGTTCAAGCTGCCGGACCTCGGCGAGGGGCTGACGGAGGGCGAGGTCGCCCGCTGGTTGGTGAGCGAAGGTCAGGAAGTCGCCGAGGACGAGCCGCTCGTCGAGATCCAGACCGACAAGACGACCGTCGAGATTCCCTCGCCTGCGGCGGGGAAGGTGGCCCGGATCCTCGTCGGCGAGGGCGAGGTCGTCCCCGTCGGGACGGTCTTGGTCGTGATCGGCGGCGACGGCTCCGCGGGCACCGCCGACGAGCAGCCGCGTACCGAGCCTCAGCCGTCCTCGAAGACCACTGCCCGGGGTCAGACCCCGGACAGGGGTGGGAGCGGACGTGTCCGGGCGACGCCGCTCGTGCGCCGGCTCGCCCAGGAGCTAGGCGTCGAGCTCGCGGGCCTGGAAAGGGACCGGCCCCCAGGGACGCGTGACCGACGAAGACGTGCGCCAAGCGGCCACCGCCCGGGGTCAGACCCCGGTCGTGTCCGACGAGGGACGGCGGGAGCCGCTGCGGGGCGTCCGCCGCCTCGTCGCCGAGCACATGGCGCGCGCCCACGAGGAGGTGCCGGCGGTCACGTGGGTCGAGGAGTGCGACTTCGGCGACGTCGAGCTCGCCCGCCTCGTGCCGTCCACGCTGAAGGCGGTCGCGGAGAGCCTGAAGGAGTTCCCGGAGCTCAACGCCCGGCTCGAGGGAGACGAGATCGCCTACCTCGAGCGCTACGACCTCGGCGTCGCCGTGCAGACCGAGCAGGGACTCGTCGTGCCGGTGGTGCGCGGCTGCGACGAGGCTTCGGTGGATGACCTCGCCCGCGAGGTGGAGCGTCTCGCCGAGGCCGCCCGCGCCGGCACGCTCAAGCCGGAGGAGCTGCGCGGCTCGACCTTCACGGTCACGAGCGCCGGCAAGCTCGGCGGCCTGCTCACGACCCCGATCGTCAACCATCCCGAGGTCGCCATCCTCAGCGTCGGCCGGGTGGCGGAGCGGCCGGTCGTCCGCGACGGCCAGGTGACGTCAGGCCGGTCGGCTACGTCTCGGTCACGTTCGACCATCGGGTGATCGACGGCGCGCGCGCCGCGGAGTTCGGCCTCGCGGTGATTCGCCGCCTCGAGAACGGCTAGGCGACGAGCTCGCCCAGGTGCTGGTCGAGCAGGTCCTCGATCCGAGGTGCGCTCACACGTCCCTCGAGCCGCCCGACGACCCGCTTGTCCTTCACGAGCACGATCGTGGGCACGGTCGTGATCCGAAAGCGCTCGGCCAGCTCGGGCTGGTCGTCGACGTCGACCTGGCGCACCAGCAGGCGCGTCCGCTCCTTGCGCGCGACGTGCGCGACGAGGCTCTCCATCCGGCGGGCCGGGCCGGAGCTGGCCGAGCGGAAGAAGACCAGTTGAGGTCGGGGATCGCTGTTCAAAGTGTTCTCCTCGGTTCGGGACTGCCGGGCTACAAGACCACTTTTCCCTGCAAAAAAGCCGTTAAACATGGACCTCAGTCTGCGCGCGTCTACACTCTCGCGAGATGTGGGAGTCGTACCGGATCGGACTCTCGCTCGGCCTCGGCATCGCGCTCGGGCTGCTCGTCTGCGGGCTGCTCGCACCGCGCCGCGCGCTCCTGGTCGCGGTAGCGGTCGGCGGCGCGGCCGGAGGCGCCGGGGCAGGCTGGGCGATCGGCGGCTGGCACGAGGCCGTCGCCGGAGCGGCCGGCGCCGCGCTCGCGGCCCTCGCGGCCGGGGGGCTCGTCGGGGCGACCGTCGAGCGCGGCGGGACGAGGGGCGGGACTGGCGCTGCTCGTCGCCGGCGGTGCCCTCCTCCTCGGCGGGCTCGCCGTCGTTCCGTTCGTCGGCTACCTCGAAGCGGGCGCGGTGCCTGTCGTCGCCGCCCGGGCGCGACGGCGCCGGAGCACCCGCCACGCCGGGCTCCGCATCCTCGCGCGAGACTAGTCCCGTGCACAAGAAGCTGATTCTGGTCGTGATCGACGGCCTCACCCCGGCCGTCTTCGAGCGACGCCGTCGAGACGGGCGCGGCGCCTGCGCTGGCGTTCCTGGCCGCGCACGGCACGTATGCCCGGGGGGTTTCGGCGTTCCCCTCGCTGACGCCGGTCTGCCTGTCGTCGCTCGCGACGGGTGCCCAGCCCGACGTGCACGGCATCCCGCACCTCGTCTGGTACCGCCGCGCCGAGCGCAGGCTGGTGGAGTACGGCTCCTCGTTCGCGGCGATCCGCGCCGCGGGGACTCGCCGGTCGATCCTCGACGCGATCTTCAACATGAACGAGCGGCACCTCGCCGCCGGCGCCGTGACCGTCTTCGAGGCGCTCGAGGAGGCCGGCCTGACGACCGCGGCGGTGAACTTCACGTGCTACCGGGGGCGGACGCGCCACCGCCCGCTCCTGCCGGGATTCGCCCGCCCGGCCTTCGGCCCGAAGCGCTTCTTCTTCTACAACCTCTTCGAGTCCGACGTGACCGGAGCGCCGATGGCCGTCTTCGGCCGCTCGGGCGGCTCGATCGACGCCTACGCCGCCGCGGTCGGACGCTGGCTCGTGACGCGCGACGGCTTCGACTTCCTCTTCTACTACCTGCCCGACTACGACTTCGCGTCACACGTCGCTCGGCCCGAGGGCGACCGAAGAGGCGCTCGCGCGGAGCGACGCGGCCGTCGCGGCGCTGATCGAAGCGGCCGGGGGGCCGGACGAGTTCCTCGAGCGCTACGCGGTCGTCCTGTGCTCGGACCACGGCCAGACGCGCGTCGAGGGCATGGTCTCGCTCCAGGAGAGCTATGCCGGTCTCGACGGCGTCGTGGTGACGGCGTCGAACCGCGCCGGAATGATCTACCGGCTCCCGGAGTGCCGCGAGGACGTTGCGGAGATCGCCCGGCGACTCGACGGCACGGACGCAGCCGGGGTCGCTCCTCCGTCGCGAGGGAGCCGAGGCGGTCGCGCGGCGAGAGGGCGAGGAGCTCAGGTTCGCTCCCGCCGGCGGCGGCTGGCGGACGAGCGGCGACACGGCGCTCCTCGACCAGCCGGAGGCGCTCGAGCGCGCCTGGTGCGCGCTGGCAAATCCGAACGCCGGGCGACGTGATCGTCTCTCCACCGGCGGGCGTCGAGTTCCTGGACCTCGCCGGTCACGGCCACCTCGGCGGCGGCAGCCACGGCTCGCTCGACGCCGCCGACTCCGAGGTTCCGGTCCTGACGGTCGGCCTCGAAAGCCCCGCTCCGAGGCGGATCGCGGACGTCGCCCCGCTCGTGCTCAGGCACTTCGGCGTCGAGCCGCCCGTGTACGCGCGCCGGCTGTCGGATGCAGCCTGAGCAGGCTGCAGAAGCCCGGCGGGAGATGGTCGAGGCGCCAGCTGCGCGCACGCGGACATCGTGGACGAGGGCGTGCTCGGCGCGATGGCGCGCGTTCCGCGAGAGCTGTTCGTGCGGGAGCCGGAGCGGTGGCGTGCCTACGACGACGCCGCTCTTCCGATCGGGCCGGACAGACGATCTCGCAGCCGTACATGGTCGCTCGGATCTGCGAGGCGCTGGCCGTCCGGCCGGGACAGCGGGTGCTCGACGTCGGCACCGGCTCGGGCTACCAGGCGGCGGTGCTCGCGGAGCTCGGAGCCGAAGTGGTGACGATCGAGCGGATTCCCGAGCTTGCCGGGCAGGCGCGCGCCAATCTCGCCGCGGCGGGTCACGAGGACGTGGAGGTCGTCGTCGGGGATGGGACGCTGGGCGTGCCCGAACGCGCGCCGTTCGAGGCGATCGCGGTCGCGGCCGCCGCTCCCGAGCTGCCGGAGAGCCTCTACGAGCAGCTCCGAACCGGCGGACGGCTCGTCGTGCCCGTCGGCGGGCAGCGCACGCAGCGGCTCGAGGTGTTCGTGCGCAGCCCCGAGGGCCCCGCGGTCGTCCACTCGGTTCCGTGCCGGTTCGTCCCGCTCGTCGGTGAGGAGGGGTTCTCCGCGTGAGTCCGGTACGCGTCCGGGTCGTGGTGCGTGGGCACGTGCAGGGTGTCTTCTTCCGGACGGAGGCGCGGGACCGGGCCGAGTCGCTCGGGGTCGCCGGGTGGATCCGGAACCTGCCGGACGGCAGCGTGGAGGCGGTCTTCGAGGGCGACGAAGAGCGCGTGGAGTCGCTGGCCGCCTGGTGCCGGCGAGGGCCGGCGGGCGCTTCGGTCGCAGATGTCGAGACCTCGAGTGAGGCCCCTGTCGGCGAGGCCGGATTCGAGATTCGGTAGCCGCTGTCCGAGGCGAATGTGCGGAAGGTGAGTTGCTAGGCTCGCCCGCCGTGCCCTTCTCACTCGCTGCAGTCCTGGATCGGTCCCGCGCAGGGCGCGCACTGCCGCCGGAGCCCACAACTGGGTTCAGCTGGCGCAAGTTCGCGCTCGTCGGCGCGAGCGGCTACGCCGTCAACCTCGCCGTCTACGCGGCGCTGCTGCGCGGCGCCGGGCTCCACTACCTCCTCGCGGCGGCGTGCTCGTTCGTCGTCGCCGTGACGAACAACTACCCTGGAACCGGCTCTGGACCTTCCACGGCCAGCGCGGCCACCTCGGCCACCAGGGGCTGCGGTTCCTGATCGTCGTCGCGTCGCCGCGCTGGCGGCGAACCTCGGCATCCTGACCGGGTTCGTCGCGCTCGGCGATGGACAAGATGCTCGCCCAGGCGATCGCGATCATCCTCGTCACGCCGCTCAATTTCGTCGGCAACAAGCTCTGGTCGTTCCGGCGCTGAGCGCTGACGCGGTCGTGCACGCGCGCGCCGTCGCGCTGGCCGGCCGCCCCGGCCGCTGGCGGCTGCCGGCGGCGCGCTCGGGGCCGCCGACGACGACGGCGGCTCGCGGCTCATCGCAGACGCCATTCGCCGGCCGCCCGCGCCGCGGCTCGACCGAGGCGAAGGCGATCGCGATCTTCCTCGCCGACCCGAAGGTGGCGGACTGGCTGCGGCGGTACCCGCGGAAGAGCCGGTCACGCAGGCGACGTACGACCCGAGACACGGACTGTGGACGGTGAAGGTCTGGTCGGGCGCCGGCCGGCGAGATCGCGACCGGGCGGGTCGACGACGCGAGCGGGTGCGTCACGGAGGCCTGGACGGGCCCGCAGGTCGCGTGGAAGATGGCCCGCGGCTACGCCGGGCGCGTTCGGCGGCAGGAAGATCAACAACCCCGCCGTCTGGCTCGCGCTTCTGCGCCGTCTTCCTGCTCGGGCTGGCCGACCTCCGGCGGCCGCTGAGCGCTGCGCAACCTCGACCTGCTCGCGCTGCTCTCCTTCTCCGTCTCGCTCTGGTACTTCAACCAGGGCGACATCTTCACGAGCGTCCCGCTCGCCTACCCGCCGCTCGCTCTACCTGCTCGGGCGCATGCTCTGGATCGGCGGCGCGCGACCGGCCGCCGCCGGCCTCGCGCCCGGTCTGGCCGGTCTGGGTGCTCGCGGCCGCGACGGTCTTCCCGGCGGGCTTCCGGATCGGGCTGAACGTCAGCGACCTCGAACGTGATCGACGTCGGCTACTCGGGCGCGATCGGCGCGCAGCGGATCGCGCACGGGCAGTCGCCGTACGGCCACTTCCCGGTCGAGGACGACCTGAAGCCGTGCGGCCCGGCGGACCGGAGGGCGAGATCCGCGACCGGATCCAGACGAACGGCCGCTGCGAGTCGGCGAACCCGCAGCGGCGACACGTACGGGCCGGTCGCCTACGAGGCCTACCTGCCCGGCTACCTGGTCTTCGGCTGGAGCGGGAAGTGGGACGACCTGCCCGCCGCGCACTTCACCTCGATCGCCTTCGACCTGCTCTGCGTGCTCGGGCTCGGCGCTCGTCGGCCTGCGCTTCGGCGGCACCCGGCTCGCGGCGACGCTCGCGTTCGCCTGGGCCGCCTACCCGTTCACGCAGTACGCCTCGAGCTCGAACACGAACGACGCGATCATGCCGCGCCTTCCTGATCTGGGGCTTCTGGCTGGTGACGTCGCCCGCGGCCCGCGGCGCGCTTCGTCGGCCCTCTCCGGCTGGACGAAGTTCGCGGCGCTCATCGTCGCGCCGCTCTGGGCTGACCTACCCCGAGCGGCGGCCGGCCCCGGGCGGCGCTGCTCTTCGCCGGCGGCTTCCTCTCGCGACGGTGGCGGCGTTCTCGGTCCTGCTGCTCGAGCCGAACCCGCTCGCACGCCGCCCGCGTCTTCTGGGACCGCACGATCGGCTGGCAGGTCGGGCGCGACTCGCCGTTCTCGCTCTGGGACTGGCGCCAGTACCACGCCGGGCCTGCCCGACCTCCACTGCTCCAGCAGGTGCTCGAGGCGCTGCTCGGTCGCCGGCGCGCTCGCGGCCGCCTTCGTGCCGAGGCGCAAGTCGCCGCTCCAGCTCGCCGCGCTCACGGGCGCGCTGCTCGCTCGGCTTCGAGATCGTCCTGACGCACTGGTTCTACCTCTACATGCCCTGGTTCTTCCCCTTCGCCGCGATTGCGGTGCTGGCGCCGACCCCGGCGCCGGCGCGGCGCCCGCGGCCAGCCGCATGAGCGCGAGCTCGCCCGGAGCTGGTCCCGGCCGGTCGACTGAGCCCGCGCGGGCGCGCTGGCGGCCGCTCGGTCGCGCTCTCCTGCTCGTCTCTCTGGGCGCTGCTCCACGACGGCTTCTACCGGCATCGCCGATCGTCGACACGCCGTCTACCAGCGCTACGGCGAGCGCGATGGCGAACGGCGCAGGTGCCCTACCGCGACTTCCGGCTCGAGTACCCGCCCGGCTGCGCTGCCCGTGCTTCGTCGTACCCGCTGCCGCGCGACGCGGGGCGGCTTCACGGCTACCGGCGGGACTTCGAGATGGCGATGCTCGGGCTCTGCGGCGGCTGCCGCGCTCGCTCGCGATGGCTGCTACGCTCGCTGCGCTCGGCGCGGGCGCCGCGTCCGCGCTCCGCCGCGAGCGCTCGGCTTCGCGGCGCTCGCGCCGCTCGCTGCTGGGCTCGGTCGTGCTCTCGCGCTTCGACCTCTGGCCGGCCGCGCTGACGGTCGCGCGCGCTCGCGGCGCTCGTCGCCGGACGGGAGCGGCTCGGGTTCGCCGCTGCTCGGGCTCGGGGTCGCGGCCAAGCTCTACCCGGCCGTGCTCGCTGCCGCTCGCGCTGGCCTGGGTCTGGCGGCGCCGCGGCCGGCGCGCAGGCGCTCCGAGCTGCCGTCGCATTCGCGGCCGTCGCTCGCGGCCTGCTTCGTGCCGTTCCTCGTGCTCGCGCCGGACGGCGTCTGGCGACAGCCTCGGCCGCCAGACGCCCGGCCGCTGCAGATCGAGAGCCTGGGCCCGGCGGTCCTGCTCGCCGCGCACCAGCTCGGCGGTCTCGCGTCACGTGCGTCACGAGCCACGGCTCGCAGAACCTCGCCGGCGCGCTGCCGGACGCGCTCGGCCGCGCCGCAGACCGTCCTCCATCGCGGCGGCCTGCTCGGGATCTGGGTCGGCGTTCGCGCGCGGCCCGCCGCAGCCGGAGCGGCTCGTCCGCTACGTCGGCGGCCGCGGTGACTCGCGTTCGTCGCGTTCGGCAAGGTGCTCTCGCCCCAGTTCATGATCTGGCTCGTCCCGCTCGTGCCGCTCGTCCGCGGCCGCCGGGGGCTCGCCGCCGCGGCGCTGCTCGGGCTCGCGCTGGTGCTGACGCAGCTCTGGTTCCCGTTCCGCTACTGGGACCTCGCGCTCGCGCCTCGACGCGACCCCTCCTGGCTCGTGCTCGCGCGCGACCTCGTCCTGGTCGCGCTGCTCGCGGTCCTGCTCGTCAGGGAACGGGAACGCCGCACCGGTTCGCAGCTGAGCGCCCGGCCCTCGGCGTCGCACTCGACGAGCACGCCCTCGATCCGAACGCCGCCCTCGGCGGGCTCGAAGCGCACCGGCATCCCGGTCCGCATGCGCCGGATCGCGAGCTCCGCCTTGACGCCGATCACGGAGTCGTGCGGCCCGGTCATCCCGGCGTCGGTGATCGCGGCCGTGCCGCCCGGCTGCACGCGGGCGTCGCTCGTCTGGACGTGCGTGTGCGTCCCGATGACCGCGGTGACCCGGCCGTCCAGCAGGCGGGCGACCGAGACCTTCTCGCTCGTCGCCTCCGCGTGGAAGTCGACCACGACGATCTTCGCCCGCGAGCGCGCCTCGTCGGCGAGCGCGTCGAGAACCTCGAACGGGCTGACCGGGGTCGTCAGGAACAGGCTGCCCAGAAGGTTCACCACCGCGACGGGCGTCCCGTCGGCGGCTGTCCGCGACCGTCGGCCCCGGCCGGGAGCGCCCGTCGCGAGGTTTGCCGGGCGGACGACCCGATCGGAGCTCTCGAGGTACGGGCAGATCTCGCGCGCGGCCCAGACGTGGTTGCCGAGCGTGAGCACGTCCGCGCCGGCCGCGAGCAGGCGGTCGGCGAGCCGCGGCGTGACACCGCGCGCCGTCGGCGACGTTCTCGCGCGTTGACGATGCAGAACCCGGCGCCAAGCTCCTCCCTCAGGCCCTGCAGGCGCTCCTCGAGCGCCGCGCGGCCGGGAGTGCCGAAGACGTCGGCAACGAAGAGGAGCCTCAGGAGCCGGCCGTTCCTAGGGGGAAGTAGGGACCGCCGCGGTGTGCAGCGACATCGCGACGTGGTTTCCCGCGTCCTGGGTGTAGCGGGCGAGCGCCATCTGCTCGACGCCAGAGAAGTCGACGACCGTGCCGACCCTCGATGCGGTCGCGCCGATCGTAGAGCCACGGTCAGGCCCGGATCCGGGCGCAGCGTGCGTCAGCGAGACGACGAGCGACGGGCTCCCGCTCGGCTGGATGTCGATCCTGGCGCCGTAGGCCTTCCCGTCGAGGACGTAAGGGGTGATGCCGACGATCGTGCCGTCCACCGGGGAATAGACGTCGGTGCCCGGGGCGGCGCCCACGTCGAGCGTTGCCGTCTCGGACCCGGTCCCGCCGGAGATCACGTAGTAGCGCAACCCGCTGCTTCCTCCGCCGAAGAGCCGGTGCCCGATGCGGCTGACGAAGCCCGCGTTTGCCTGATGCCCGACCGCATCGAGCGCGAGGGCGCCGTCGCCCGACGCGTGGTAGCCGATCGCTGTCACACGGTTCTGGGCGATCGGCAGATCGAGCCGGAGCGGGCCGTGCATCGCCACAACCTGCGGCTGCGGCGGCCCAGACGGCAGCAGCCGCGTTGCCGGCGCGGGGGCGGTTGCGGGGACGGGAGCCGGACGGCTCGAGCCGAAGGCCGTCAACAGAAGGGTGATCAGGGCGACCGCTGCGAGCAACAGCAGGCCCACCACTCGTCTCTTCCGGCGTGCGGCTGCGGCCTCCGCCCGCCTCTGCCGCACTGTGAGTGCGTACCCGGAGGGTGGTGACATCCGTCGCAGGGTAACGTAGCTCGGCTCGGGTTGCGTGGACAGCGGGGACGTTTCCGCCCGCGGGCTGAGCGCCAGAGCGCCGTCAAGCTCGATGTCCCAGTCCCACCGCGGGGGCCGAAGCGGTACGACCCGCGCGCTACGATGGCGGCCATGGCCGGGCCTCCCGCCGAGGCCGCGAAGATCCAGATTCCGCGCTGGATTCAACTCGTCGGTCTCCCGCTGCTCCTGCTCTTCCTCTGGGTGGTTGCCGGGGCCGCGCGTCACGTCGTCTTCCTCTTCCTGGTCGCCGCCCTGATCGCGTTCCTGCTGAACCCGATCGTGCGGGCGCTGACGCGCGTCTGGATTCCCCGCGGGTTCGGCGTTGCGATCGTCTACCTCACGTTTGCTGCCATCGTCATCGCCGCGGGCGCCGCGCTCGGCACCGTCGTGGTGAACCAGACGAAATCGAGCGCGAGCCGCGTGGACGACTACTTTACGGTCGAGCACGGACGCGCCGCCCAGACGCACGCCGACCGCGACGTCGACCGCTTCCAGAGCTGGCTCGACTCGCACCGGCTCGGCTCGGTCAAGGTGCGCAAGCAGGGCCACGACCTGGTCGACCGGATCCGCAAGAAGGACGTCTCGAAGTACACGGGCAAGGTAATCGACTTCGTCGAGGGGGCGGCGCTGAGCACACTGAAGTTCCTCTTCAGCCTCGTGCTCGTGATCGTGGTCTCGATCTACATGCTCCTGGACATGCCGCGCCTGCGACGCGCGGTCGACCGGCGCTTCCCGCCCCATCCGGGCTCGCCGCCGCTGCTGACGCGGATCGAGCGCTCGCTCGCGAGCTACGTGCGTGGACAGGTCCTCTTATCGCTGATCATCGGAACGAGCGCCGGTCTCGGGTTGTGGCTGCTCGGAACGCTCGGCTGGGCGCCCGGCGCAGACCGGTACGCGGTGCTGTTCGGCGCGTGGGTGGCGGTAACGGAGCTGATTCCGTACCTCGGCCCCTGGCTCGGTGCGATCCCGCCGTTTCTGTACGAGCTCGTCGTCCATCCGCTGGCGGCGCTCTGGGTCGGCCTGCTCTTCCTCGCGATCCACCAGGTCGAGGGGCACATCGTCGTGCCGAACGTGATGGGGAACGCGCTGCGCCTGCACCCGCTGCTCGTCATCTTCGGGCTGCTCGCCGGCGGTGAGATCTACGGGCTTCCCGGCGCGCTCGTCGCTTTGCCGCTGCTCGCCGCCGGACGCGCGATCTGGGAGTTCTTCGGCGAGCGCCTCTCGCTCGAGGCGTGGGACGAGGGCGGGACAGTCCCGGTCGAGGTCGAAGTGGATCCCGCCGCGACGCGCCCGATGGCGCCCGTGCCGCCTGCGGACCCGCCGGCCGCAGCCAGCCGGTGAGCTCGCGCCCGCCGCTCCTTGCCGCCCGCGGGGCGGGGCGCAAGTTCGGCCGCACGAGCGCCCTGGAGCCTGTCGAGCTCGAGCTCCACGACTCCGAGAGCGTCGCGCTCGTCGGCCCGAACGGCGCCGGCAAGTCGACGCTGCTCGCCCTGCTCGCCGGGGCGTTCAAGCCGAGCATGGGCCGGATCGACCGGCGGCCGGGCGCACGCGTCGGCTGGGCGCCGCAGCGCCCCGCGCAGTACGGGCGGCTCTCGGCGCGGGAGAACATCGAGCTGTTCGCGCGGCTCGAGGGCGAGCCGGAGCCCGAGCGCGCGGCGGAGGCGCTGCTCGCGGAGCTCCTCCTGGCGGACGAAAAGTCGCCGAGCGCGAATCTCTCCGTCGGTAACCGGCAGCGGCTGAACCTCGCGATCGCCTTTCTCGGGAGCCCCGACGTCCTGCTCCTCGACGAGCCGACTGCCGCACTCGATCCCGGGCAGCGGAAGCGTCTGTGGGCGCGCTGCGAAGCACTGCGGGAGGCCGGCGGCGCGGTCGTCTTCGCGACGCAGAATCTCGACGAGGTCGAGCGTCACGCCGGGCGGGTCGCCGCGCTGCGCGACGGGCGGCTCGTCTTCGACGGGCCGGTCGCCGAGTACGACCGTTCGCAATCCGACACTCTGTTCGCATGAGCGTAGGCTCGACGGAGCTCGGCAAAGAGCGGAGGCGCCGGCTTTGCCGCCGGCGGGAGCGGGAATGAAGCGAACGCTGCTGCTCCTGCGCAAGGACCTGCTCGTGCTCCGCCGCTCGCCGCTTCTGCTCGGGATCCTGCTCGCCTACCCGGTCGCGGTGGCGGTGCTCGTCGGGCTCGTCGCGAGCTACTCGAACGCGAAGCCCCGGGTCGCTTTCGTCGACGAGGACCACCTGCCGCCGACCGTCGTCATCGGCGGCAAGCGCTTCCACGTCGACCATACGATCGAGGAGGTCAGCAAGAACGTCACGCTCGTGCGCCTCTCGTCCGAGGCCGCCGAGCGGGAGCTGAGGAGCGGGAAGGTCGTCGCGGTGATCACGGTCCCCCCGGGGTTCGTCGCGACGCTGAAGGAGATGGTTCGGAGCCCGACGGTCGAGGTCGAGCTCTCGCGCGGAACGATCTCCTCCCGCGTCGACCAGCAGGTGCAGGCGCTCGTCTACTCGCTCAACCGCCAGCTCCAACGCGCGTACATCGAGACGAACCTCGAGTACGTCGGGCTGATCCTCCACGGTGGGAGCGGCAGCTTCCTCGGCCGGCCGATCGACGTGATCGGCCTCGAGCGCGCCGGGCGAGAGCTCGAGAAGCTGCCGCAGACCCCGCGTGTGCAGCGGCTGGAGGACTTCGTCCGCGACGCCAGGCTTGCACTCGCCAACACCGGCGGCGCGCTGCGAGCGACCGCGCACCCGATCGAGGTGCGGCGGGCGCGTGACCGCGGACGGACGTGGGCGCTCTCGGCGCAGGTGCAGGCCTACGCGCTCGGCCTGACGATCACGTTCCTGACGCTGATGCTGGCGGCCGGCTCGCTCGCCGCCGAGCGCGACGAGAACGTGATCGGACGCCTCGCCCGAGGGCTCGTCGGGCTCGGCCACCTCGTCTGGGCGAAGGTCGCGCTGGCCGCGGCGCTCGCGCTCGTCCTGGGGCTGGCGATCGTGGTCGCGTTCGGGGCGATCATCGAGATCGGGGGCGTCACCGGCGGGGAGCCTTGGCGGCGGCTGCCGCTGCTCGTGCTCGGGCTCGTGCTGGCCGGCGGGTCGCTGGGCGCGCTCGGGGCCCTGCTCGGCGCGCTCGCCCGCGAGGCCCGTTCCGCGTCCCTCGTCGCCCTCCTCGTCGTGCTGCCGATCGTCTTCCTCGGCCTGATCCCTTCCGAGGTCGTGCCACCTGCCGGCTGGGCGAGCAGCGCGCTCCCGTTCACGCACGCCGTCCGCTTCTTCGACTCGGCGCTCTTCGACCTTAGCCCCTGGGGTGAGCTCGCGCGGCAGGCCGCGTGGCTCGCCGCGCTCGGTGCGTTCTTCGGCGGTCTCGCCCGCGTTGGAGCGCGTAGATTGTTGGCATGAGCGTAGGCTCGACGGAGCTCAACAGCGGCGTAGGCTCGACGGAGCCGCGCAGGAGCGGAGGCCGCGGCTTTGCCGCGGCCGGGAGCGGGAACAGGGAGCGGAGGCGCTGGCTTTGCCAGCGGCCGAGAGCGGGCATGAGCGTAGTCTCGACGGAGCTCAACAGCGGCGCAGGCTCGACGGAGCCGCGCAGGAGCGGAGGCCGCGGCTTTGCCGCGGCCGGGAGCGGGAACAGGGAGCGGAGGCGCCGGCTTTGCCGGCGCCGAGAGCGGGGATGAGCACGTTTCCGGCAACACGCCTGCGCCGCCTGCGCCGCAGCGACCGGCTGCGCTCGCTCGTGCGGGAGACGCGCCTCGACCTCGAGGACTTCGTCTTGCCGTTGTTCGTCGGCCCGGAGTCGCAGGCGAACCCCGACCTTCCAGCGCTCGGGCGGCACGCGGTCGCCGATCTCGCGGCCGAGGCGCACGAGCTCGACCGGCTGGGCGTGCGCGCAGTGCTCCTGTTCGGCATTCCGGAAGAAAAGGACGCCGAAGGCTCGGGCGCCTGGGACGAGGACGGGATCGTGCAGCGTGCTCTGCGCGCGCTTCGCGAGGCAAGCCCCGGGCTCGTGCTGCTGACCGACGTCTGTCTCTGCGAGTACACCTCGCACGGCCACTGCGGCGTGCTCGAGGGCGAGGAGGTCGACAACGACTCGACGCTCGAGCTGCTGGCGCGCACCGCCGTTAGCCACGCCGAGGCGGGCGCGGACGCCGTCTGCCCGAGCGACATGATGGACGGCCGCGTCGCCGCGATCCGGGCCGCGCTCGACGACTCGAACCGGGGTCAGACCCCGATTGTGAGCTACGCCGCCAAGTACGCCTCGGCGTTCTACGGCCCCTTCCGCGAGGCCGCCGAGTCGGCGCCCGCGTTCGGCGACCGGCGGGGATACCAGCTCGACCCGGCGAACGTCCGCGAGGCGCTGCGCGAGTGCGAGCTCGACGTCCGCGAAGGCGCCGACGCGCTGATCGTCAAACCGGCGCTCCCGAACCTGGACGTGATCCGAGCCGTCCGCGAGCGCTTCGACCTCCCCGTGGGTGCCTACAACGTCTCCGGCGAGTACGCGATGCTCAAAGCGGCGGGCGCGCGCGGCTGGATCGACGAGCGGCAGGCCGCGCTCGAGTCGCTGACGGCGATCGTCCGCGCCGGCGCCGACCTCGTCGTCTCCTACTGGACGAAGGAGCTCGCAGCTTGGCTGTAACGCTCGATCTCTGGCAGACGATCGCGCAGGAAGCGGCTCTCGAGAGCCCGCTCTGGGCCAAGGCTCTCCGGCCCGAATCCGAGCGCGAGCCCGAGGCGGTCTTCTCGCCGCTCGGCGAGGAGCGCTACGCGCTCGGGCTGGAGACGATCTACGAGGGCTACCTGCTCCACTATGGCCGCTCGCGCCTGTTCGCTCCGCATGACGACGACACCGCCCTGCTCCTCGGCGACTACCTCTACGCGCACGGGCTCGTGCGCGTCGCGGAGGCGGGCACTGTCGAGGCCGTGACCGACCTGGCGGCGCTGATCTCGCTCTGCGCGCAGCTCCGGGCTGACGGCCTGCCCGGCGACGGCGAGGCCTGGGCGGCAACCGCGGCGACACTCGGCGCCGGGCCCGCCGTACGCTCGGCTTGGTCTTCCGACGAGCCCGACGCACTCGAGCGCGCGCTTCAGTCCCACCGGCGGCGGGTGGGGTAAAGTCGGCGCGATGGTCGGGCCGCTCGCGAAGACAGCCGCGGAAGAGGGCAAGGAAGTCATCATCGCGATGCTCGTCGTCGGGCTCGTCTTCGTCGGAGTCGTCGCCCTCGGCGAGCTGAGCCGCTTCCTGCGCCACCGCCGGCACTGAAGAGAGCAAACGGAGCCGTGCGCGCGCTCCCGTCCGGCACTGTCACCTTCCTCTTCACCGACATCGAGGGCTCCACGCGCCTGCTGCACGAGCTCGGCGCCGACCGCTACGCGAACGAGCTGGCCGAGCACCGGCGCGTCCTGCGGGAGGCATTCGCGCGCCACGGCGGGGTCGAGGTCGACACCCAGGGCGACGCCTTCTTCGTCGCCTTCCCGACCGCACCCGGCGCGCTCGAGGCGGCCCGGGAGGCACAGGCGGCGCTCTCGCTTCCGGTCCGGATGGGCCTGCACACCGGCACGCCGCTCGTGGCCGAGGAGGGGTATGTCGGCACCGACGTCCACCGCGCCGCCCGGATCGCGGCCGCCGGCCACGGGCGGCAGAGTGCTCGTCTCCTCCTCGACCGCGGCACTCCTGGACGCAAGTAACAGTCTGTTACTTGACCTCGGGAGAGCACCGGCTCAAGGACCTGAGCGCGCCCGGAGCGGCTCTACCAGGCAGGCCCCGAGGCGAGTTCCCGCGCCTGAAGACGCTTCACCAGACGCAACCTCCCCGTGCCCGCCGTAGCGCAGGGCCTGCGGCCGGAGCCGCTTTCGCTCGAAGAGCGGCGCGGTGCTGGCACGCCCTATTCCGACCTAGACTGACCGCCACGCGAGACCTCCGGGAGTGGATCGCGCTCCTCGAGCGCGAGGGCGAGCTCGTCCGCGTCTCCGCCGAGGTCGACCCGCACCTCGAGGTCACCGAGATCGTCGATCGCGTCGTCAAGGCCGGCGGGCCGGCGCTCCTGTTCGAGAACCCGAAGTCCGAGCCACCCGCTGCTGATCAACCAGTTCGGCACCGAGCGGCGGATGTGCCTCGCGCTCGGCGTCGAGAGCCTCGACGACGCGGGCCGGAAGATCGGCGAGGTGCTCGAGATGCAGCCGCCCGCGGGGCTCGTCGAGAAGGTGCGCGGCCTGCGCAGGCTGAAGTCGATCGCCGACTCGCAGCCGAAGAGCGTCCGCACCGGCCCCGCGCAGGAGATCGTGCTGACCGGCGACGAGGTCGATCTCGGCCGGCTGCCGGTCCAGACCTGCTGGCCCGGCGACGCGGCGCCGTTCATCACGCTCCCCGCGGTGATCACCAAGGACCCGCGCACCGGCGGCCGTAACGTCGGCATGTACCGGCTGCAGGTGCTCGACGAGCGCACGACGGCCATGCACTGGCAGATCCACAAGGACGGCCGCGCCGACTACCTGCTCGCCGACGGGAAGCTCGAGGTCGCCGTCGCGCTCGGGCTCGACCCGATCACCACCTACTCCGCGAGCGCGCCGCTGCCGAAGCACGTCGACGAGCTGATGCTCGCCGGGCTTCCTGCGCGGCGAGCCGGTCGAGCTCGTGCCCGCGAAGACCGTCGACCTCGAGGTCCCCGCGAACGCCGAGATCGTGCTCGAGGGCTACATCGCGGCAGGACGAGCTCATCGACGAGGGGCCCTTCGGCGACCACACCGGCTACTACACGCCGCCCGAGCCGTTCCCGGTCTTCCACGTCGACGGCGATCACGATGCGGCGCGGCGCGATCTACCCGTCGATCGTCGTCGGCAAGCCGCCGGCCAGGAGGACGCGTGGCTCGGAAAGGCGACCGAGCGGATCTTCCTGCCGGCGATCCGGATGAGCGTGCCCGAGATCGTCGACTACGACCTCCCGGTCGCCGGCGCGTTCCACAACTGCTGCCTCGTCTCGATCCGCAAGAGCTACCCCGGCCACGCGCAGAAGGTGATGCACGCGATCTGGGGCCTCGGGATGCTCAGCCTGACGAAGGCAGTCGTCGTCGTGGACGAGTGGGTGGACGTGCACGACTACGAGGAGGTCTTCTTCCGCGTCGGCGCGAACGTCGACCCGAAGCGCGACGTGCTCATCTCCGAGGGCCCGCTCGACCACCTCGACCACGCCCCCTCGCTGCAGTTCTACGGCGGCAAGATTGGGATCGACGCGACCCACAAGGGGCCGGCCGAAGGGGCGCGGCCGTGGCCGGAGGAGATCGGCATGAGCGACGAGATCAAGCGGCTCGTCGACGAGCGCTGGGCCGAGTACGGCCTCGACGGGTCGCCCGTGGCCGCCGACGGACGGCGCGCGAGCGCGTTGCGCCAACTGTTACGTCGTTGACGCGGCAGACCTGCGACGATTGAATCCAGCGGCGAGATTCGGCCTGTTAACGGAAGGGGAGCGCCGGGGTGGAACACCCTCGGGGGGACGAACAGCACCAGCCACCGCCTAGCCTCTGGCCTGTCGGTTTTGCCGTCGGCGTCGTCTGCCTGCTCGTCGGGCTGATCGTCACCTCCTGGATTGCCGTCGCGATCGGCGCGGGCCTCGTCGCCGTCTGCGGCTTCCTCTGGGTGCGCGACGTCATCAGCGGGAGCGCCAGGCCCGTGAGCGAGCCGCCCGAGGGGACTCAGGCGGCGCAGGCTCCCGCCGTGCCGGCCCACGCCGGAGAGGCCGCGATGCCGGAGCCCGAGCCCGGTGAGCGTTTCCCACGCAGCGTCTTCCTCGAGAGCGCGACCCTCGGCCTCGGTGCGGTGATCGGCGGTGTCGTGACCGTCCCGGCGGTCGGCTTCGCGGTCCTGCCCGCGTTCCTGAAGCAGCACGGGCACGAGGTCGACATCGGCCCGATCGAGGACTTCCCAGAGGGCCAGTTCGTCGTCGCGACGTTCCTGCGCGAGCCGTCCCAGGGGGAGGTCTCGCGGCGCACCGCGTTCATCCGGAACAACGGCCTCCTCGGGGAGAGCCGAGCTTCACCTGCATCTCGAACCGCTGCGCGCACCTCGGCTGCCCGGTGCAGCCAGGCGGCCCGACGTTCGACGGCAAGACGAAGCAGGTCAAGACCAAGAACGGCGAGGTGACGTTGATCCCGGCCCTCCCGGCGGCGGGCTTCATCTGCCCCTGCCACGGCGGGTCCTGACGACCAGGAGGGGAACCGCACCGCCGGCCCGCCCGTGCGGGGGCTCGACCGGTACGAGTTCTCGATCCGCAACGGACATCTGATCCTCGGCAACACCTACAGCGTCGCCAAGGTGAGCGGGGCCGGCAAGGATGCGCGGATCAAGCGCTACGTCCTCACCGGGCCGGGCCAGCACGTCGACGGCCCCGAGGCCTGGCTCTACCCCCTGCAGCCGCCGCACTAATGCCGCGCCGTAAGTCAGCCCGCATGCAGCAGCTGGAGCGCATGGCGACGTATCCGGTCGACTGGCTGGAGGAGCGCTCGGGCCTCGTCGGCGGCGTCCGCTACTTCCTCTTCCGCAAGGTCCCGGGCGACACGAACTGGTTCCACACGCTCGGCTCGGCCACGCTGACGGCCTTCCTGGTTCAGCTCGTGACCGGCGTGATCCTGGCGATGTACTACAAGCCGAGCCCCTCCGAGGCCCACGCCTCGGTCCAGCACATCACGCACGACGTCACCTTGGGCTGGCTCGTCCGCGGGATGCACAAGTGGGGGGCGAGCGTGTTCATCATCCTGATGTTCATACACATGGGCCGGGTGTTCCTGTTCGGCGCCTACAAGTACCCGCGCGAGCTGAACTGGATCATCGGCGTGCTCCTCCTCGCGACCGGCCTCTTCGAAGGGCTGACCGGCTACCTGCTCCCGTTCGACCAGACCGCCTACTGGGCGACCGTGGTCGCGATCAACATCAACGGGACGGCGCCCTTCGTCGGACCGTTCCTCGCCTCGCTGCTGCGGGGCGGGGCCGAGATTGGACCGGACACGCTTGCCCGCTTCTACTCGCTCCACATGCTGCTCGTGCCCGGGGCCCTGATCGGCCTGATCACGCTGCACCTCTACCTCGTCATTCGGCTCGGCGTCTCCTCGCCGCCGTGGTCGCGGGGGGCGGCGGGAGACGAGCGTGACCCCGAGCCTCCGCCCGCCAGGGCCGGGCTCGTCCAGCCGAGGCCCCGCGCGGGCGTACGAGGGAGGCCGACGGAATGAGCGCTCTGGACGAACGCCGCGCGCGGTTCCAGCGCTACAAGGAGGACGTCAAGGAACGGGGCAAGCCGTTCTACCCGTACGCGATGTTCCACGACACGGTGATGAGCCTCGTCGTCGTGCTCGTGATCGTCGGGCTCGCGGTCATCTGGCGCTACACGGACATTCTCGGCCCGCTGATCGGCCCGGAGGCCGACCCCGGCACGCGCACGTTCGTGCCTCGGCCCGACTGGTACTTCTACTTCCTCTTCTACCTGCTGCGGATCTTCAAGTGGCCCGAGTCGGTGATCCTGGCGACGGTCGGGATTCCCACGCTCTGCCTGATCCTCCTGCTCGCGCTGCCCTTCGTCGACCTCCGCATCGAGCGGCGGCTCTCGCGCCGGCCGGTCGCGGTCGTCGCCGCGGCGCTGACCGTCCTCGCCATGGGTGTGCTCACCTACAAGGGCGCGGTCGCGAAGGAGGCGATCGCGAGCGAGGTCAAGGCCGCGATCCCGAGCTGGGAGGCGAAGCAGGGGTTCCAGGGGAACAAGGACGCGCACGCCGGCGCGGTGCTCTTCGCCGAGTCCAGCTGCACCAGCTGTCACACCTACCTGGGCACGGGCTCCTCGGCGCTCGGCGCGCCGGACCTGACGGCGGAGGGCGCGAAGAACAAGGGCGTCCAGTTCCAGATCGACCACCTGACCTGTCCGAGCTGCGTGAACTCGGGCTCCCCGATGCCCGCCTTCAAGGACCTCGGCAACGACAACCTTCGCAAGCTGGCGATTTTCCTCGAGGCCTCGAAAGGTCCGAAGTAGTGCACGTCTTCCTCGGGGTCACCGGGGCCTCGGGGGCGCCGTATGCGGCTCGCCTGCTCGAGGCTCTGGCGGGCGCCGGCTGCGAGATCGGTCTCTGCGCGTCGCGCGCGGGGGTCGAGGTGATGGCGACGGAGCTCTACGGTGACGCACGCCTCTCGGCCGACGAAACGCTGGCCCGCCTGACCGAGCCCGTGCGCGAGGCGGTCACTCTCTACGACGAGCGGGACTGGCACGCGCCCTACGCGAGCGGCTCGGCGAAGGTCGATGCCTACGTGATCTGCCCGTGCTCGATGGGAACGCTCGGCACGATCGCGTCCGGCGCGATGTCGAACCTGATCCAGCGCGCGGCGAGCGTCGCGCTGAAGGAGGAGCGGAAGCTCGTGCTCTGCCCCCGCGAGACGCCGCTCTCGCTGATCCACCTCGAGAACATGCTGCGCGTCAAGCAGGCGGGTGCGACCGTGCTCTTCCTCGCACCCGGGTTCTACGCCGGGGCGGGCTCAGTGGACGATCTCGTCGACTTCATCGTCGGACGCTGCCTCGACCAGCTCGGGCTCGACCAGGAGCTCGTGCGCCGCTGGGGCCAGGAGTGAGCTCGGCGGCAGGCAGGCTTCCGGCCGAGGGCGTCCGGGCGATGTTCGACCGGATCGCGCCCGTCTACGACGCGATGAACCGTGTGATGACCGCGGGGCTGGACGGGCGCTGGCGCGCGGAGACCGCCGCCGCGGTCGTCCGGCCGGGCGACCGCGTGCTCGACGCCTGCTGCGGGACCGGCGACCTCGCTCTCGCCTGCCTGCGCGCGGGCGGCCGCGTCACCGGCGTCGACTTCTCGGAGCGGATGCTCGAGCGCGCCCGCCGGAAGTCGTCGCAGGTGGACTGGGTGCGCGGGGACGCGCTCGCGCTGCCGTTCGAGGACGGCTCCTTTGAGGCGGCGACGGTCGGGTTCGGCGTGCGCAACCTCAGCGACCTCGAGCGCGGGCTGGCCGAGCTGCGGAGGGTGCTTGCGCCGGGCGGCCGGGTGGGGATCCTCGAGATCACAACACCGCGGGGCCTGCTCGCGCCGTTCTACCGGGTCTGGTTCGAGGTGCTCGTGCCGCTCCTCGGCAAGCTGCTGCCCGGCGGGAACGCCTACAGCTACCTGCCCGCGAGCGTTCGGCGCTTCCCCGGGCCCGAGGATCTCGCGGAGCTCCTGCGCGCCGCGGGTTTCGGGGACGTCCGCTACCGCCTCTTCGCGGGCGGGATCGTCGCCTTGCACACAGGAGTCGCCGAGTGAGCCTCGCGACGATCCGCGAGAGCCCCGGGCTCGACGCGTACCTCGAGGGCCTGGAGGAGCGGCTCGCCGCCGCCGTCGAGGCCTGCCCCGGGCTCGTTGCCGACGTCGGGGCCGAGGCGCTCGCCGCCGGCGGGAAGCGGCTCAGGCCGCTGCTCGTCTTCCTGACGGCGCCCGAGGGCGCCTCGCCGATCGCTGCGGGGGCGGCCGTCGAGCTCGTGCACACAGCGACGCTCGTCCACGACGACCTGATCGACCGCGCGGAGTACCGCCGCGGCCGCGCCGCCGCCTGGGCGAGCTACGGCCCGTCGGCCGCGCGCGCCGCCGGCGACTACCTCTTCGCCCGCGCCTTCGCCGAGCTCTCCGCCACAGGAGACCATCAGGCGGTCGGCGTCCTCGCCCGCGCCACGCTCGCGCTGGCCCGCGGCGAGGCGCTCCAGCGCATCCAGACGCACGATCCCGAGACGAGCGTCGAGAGCTACCTCGACCGCTGCGCGCTCAAGACCGGAAAGCTCTTCGAGGCCGCGTGCCTGCTCGGCAGCGGCGGCGACCGGAGCCTCGGCGCGTTCGGCCTGGCGCTCGGAATCGCCTTCCAGATCGCGGACGACATCCTCGACTGCTCGGGCGAGACGATCGAGACCGGCAAGATCGCCGGCACCGACCTGCGCGAGGGGACGCCGACGCTCCCGCTGATCCTGGCCGCGAGGGAGGACGAGTCGGTGCGGCAGGCACTCGGCGGCGGCCCGCTGAACGGCGCGCTCGTGCGCGTCGCGGAGACGGGCGCCCTCGACCGCGCCCGCCTCGTCGCGCTCGACTACGCCCAGCAGGCCCGCGCCTGCCTGGACGGCAACCTGCGCCGCGGAGGAGCTGGAAGCCCTGACCGACGCAGTGGTGGACCGGGAGTCGTGATCAGGCTCGGGCGCATCTCCTACGTGAACATGGCGCCGGTCTTCTACCGGCTCGACGCCGAGGTCGACGAGGTGCAGGGCGTGCCGACCGACCTGAACGCGCGCCTGCTGCGCGGCGAGCTCGACCTGGCGCCGATCTCCTCGATCGAGTATGCGCGCCACGCCGACCGCTTGCGGCTGCTGCCGCGTCTCTGCGTCTCCTCCGAGGGCGCCGTCGACTCGATCCAGCTGGTCGCGCACAAACCGCTCGAGCAGGTGCGCACGATCGCGGTGACCCCGGAGAGCGCGACCTCGGTCGTCCTGACGAAGGTTCTGCTCCCGGAGGCCTCGCACGTCCCCGAGGGCGAGGAAGCCGACGCGAAGCTGTTGATCGGCGACGCTGCCCTGAAGAGCGCGTTCGAGGACCCTACGCCCCACCACGACCTCGGCCGCCTCTGGCTCGAGCGCACCGGCCTGCCGATGGTCTTCGCGGTCTGGGCGTGCCCGGAGCCGGTCTGCGCGGGTCTCGCCGAGCTCGAGCAGGCGCTCGTGGACTCGGTGCTGACCGCGCGCGCCGAGCCCGAGCAGCTCGCGTACGAGTCGAGCGAGCGCTACGGCTACCCGCCCGGCTTCCTCGCCCGCTACTTCGAGAAGCTCCGCTACCGCTTCGGCCCCCGCGAGCGCGCCGGCCTGCTCACGTTCCTGGAGCTGGCGCGAGACGTCGGCGAGCTGGACGAGGTCCCGGAGCTCCGCTTCGTGGCCCGCGCCGAAGTCACCGCCTGACGCGCGTCGCGCTACGGCGAGCCGGCGCTCGACCAGTACCGCGTCATCTCGATCCGCTGCAGCAAGGTCGGGTGGTTCTCGAGCAGGACGTAGTCCCACAACGGCGGGCTCGGGTCGGCGAGCGTCTGCGTGGCGAAGAGCCGGAAGAGCTGCCGTCCGGAGTCCGGGTCGCGCGTCGCGCGGAGCGCCGCCCAGTCCGCTTCCGCCTCCATGTGGCGCGTGATCGCGTTCTGGAGCGGGAGCTGCACGAGCTGGAGGACGACGAGCACGAAGATCGCGAGCGGCACGGCGCCCGGCCCGCCCATTCCGCCGCGCCGGCGCGCGGCGACCGCGATCAGCCAGGCGCCGGGGAAGGCGAACAGGGCGTACCAGCCGATCGACTTCCAGATGTGCTGGTGCGCGAGGTGCCCGAGCTCGTGCGCAAGCACGAACCGGTCCATCTGCGGCGTGAACGGCGGCTCGAGGATCGGCCGCCACAGGAAGACGCGCCGGCTTGCGCCCAGCCCGGTCGCGAACGCGTTCGGCTCGTCGAACCCGTCGAGGACGCGGACGGGCACGTGGTGCACGTGCTCCGCCCGCTCCAGGCTCGCCGTGTCGGGAGCGCGGTACGGCGTGCCGCCGAGGAGCCACGGCGTGACGAACGCGAACAGGACCACCAGCCCGACGAAGACGGGCGTGGCGGGTAGCCACCACCAGTGGCCGATGCGCCGAGCGAGGCCCATGACGACCGCGAGTGCGAAGCAGAGGAAGAGGAACGTGACTCCGAGCGCGAGCCAGTTCCCGATCGTCGCCTCGGCGTAGCTGCCGCTCAGCCCGTAGCGGTGGCGCCACCAGACGTCGAGCACTGCGAACGGGAGCTGCGCGACCCAGACGAGGGCGAAGCCGAGCATCCCGAGCAGCATTCCGGTGCCGACCGGCCCGGCCGCCGATTCGCGCGCGAAGCGGACGCCGTAGCGCGCGTAGAGACCGAGCACGACGAGCTGGGCGAGCGTGTTCGCGAGCCAGAACAGGCGCTCGACGCTGCTGAAGTGCCGCGCCTGCTGCAGCGTATGCGGCGCGAAGACGTCGTTCACCTCGATACGAGGCAGGTCGTACGCCGGCAGCGACGAGCGCCAGAGTGCCCAGGACGCGAGCGCCCACACCGCCGCCACGACGACGAGCGCGGCGAAGCGGCGCGTCAAGTTGGGAGCGGCTCCGGCTCCTCGACCGGTGCCGGCTCGTCCTTACCCTCGAGCGGGCTCGCGTACGGATAGCGGTCGGTCAGGAGCGTGAGGTACGCGTTGAGCTGGCCGCCGTAGCGAAGCGCATAGAGGGAGAGCTTGTGCAGCCCCGACGGCGCGCGGCCGAGAAGGAGCGCGACGAACCACGTGTAGACCGCCGCGAGCGTCAGCGCCCAGCCGAGCGCCGTGTTGACGATCATCGCCGGAACGACGAGAACGATCCGGAACGGCGGTCTTCAAGCGGTTCTGCCGCTGCGGCTGCCGCCGGCAGCTCGAAGCTCGAGCGGGTACTGGCCGGGCGTCCCGGTGAAGCCAGGGAACGGGTTCGCCGCGAGGTAGAGGAACGCGTAGACGTGAAGCGTGTAGCGGACGTAGGCGCTGAAGAAGCGATGGAAGAAGCGCGGCGGAGCTCCCATGAACAGCGTGGCGAACCAGTTGAGCGATCCCGAAGAGCACCGCGAGCAGCGACCAGAAGAGCGAGCCAGACGACGTGCGGGATCGCGAGCGGGAGGCGGAAGAAGACGGTCAGCCGCGAGCGGCGCAGGTCACTCGCGTCTTCGACCAGACGGACCGGGTGCCGGGGTGGAGGCGGGAGCTCCGCGAGGATCGCGCCCGGATCCGGGTTCGGATACCGGTCGGTGAGCAGCAGCGTGTAGGCGGCGACCTGGGCGTTGTACCCGACGCCGTACGCGCACGCGTCGCGGAGCCCCCGCGGCATCCGGCCCGTGAGGAGCGACACGAACCAGCCGAGGAAGCCGGAGGCGAGCATGAGGCCACCGCCGCCCCCGGAGTACGTGCTCGCGCCCCGCCGCCCGCCACGTCGAACGAAGGGCCGCGCGCCGCCGAGGGCGGTCGCGAGGAGGAGCGCCGGGATCGCGAGGATGATTCGCAGCAACGTCTTCCACCGTGCCCGCGGCTCCGGGCCGGGCAGCTCGACGTCGACGGGGTACGAGCCGGCCTCGCCGAAGAACCCCGGGTACGGGTTCGCCGCGAGGTACAGGTACGAGTTGAGGTGGACGGTGTAGCGCACGTAGCTCGACAGGAACCCGTGCAGCCCGGCCGGCGGCCGTCCCGCGATCAGGGTGACGAGCCAGGTCACGATCGCGACGACGACTGCCAGGATCGTCCAGAGGATGACCCAGATCAGGTGCGGGATCGCGAGGATTATGCGGAAGAAGACGGTCAGGCGGTTCCGCCGGAGCTCGTCTTCGACGACGAGGCGGACGGGGTGCGCGCCGCGGTCCGGCTGCTCCGGCTGCTCAGAGTGGTCGTCCACGGACAGGTCTTCGTTCGGCATGGTGGTGTCAGCGGATTATCACCGGCCTCGGCCGGCAACGCGCTCTCTCGCGCGCAGGTTGCCTCTCGTCTCGCCTTTCAGGCGCTGCGCAGCGCGTCGATCGTCGCCGTCTCGACGAGGCCGGAGACCGCCCGCGCCAGATCGGCGTCGGAAGTGACGAAGACGTCCGCCTGTAGCTGAGTCAGCGCCACGAACTCGGCGTCGTACGTCGTCTCCCAGCCCAGCTGATCCGCGACCCTCCATGCCGTCCGCTGGAGCACCTTGTCGCCGAGGAAGCGAACCTTCAGCGAGTTGACTCGCGTCACCCGCTCCAGACCTTCGGCGGCCGAGATCTCACCCCGGCGGGCCGCCTGGTACAGAGCCGATAGAGCCTGCGAGCGGACGAGTGTGGGCGCGACGAGCTTGTGCTCGGCGGCGACTTCGACCTCGCCGGCCGCGATCCGGAGCAGCGTCTCGCAGTCGACGACGAACCGAGTCATCGCCCGCAGACGCTACACGCTTGCCGATCTCAACGCCCGCTGGCTGCAACAGCAGCGGGTCACGCGCGAGCAGGTGGTCGAGGGACTGCGTCCGCTGCTCGAGTTGCCTGTCGAACACGTGCTCGCGACGCACGGCGGACCGCATGACCGTGCCGCCCTGGAGCGCGCGCTCTCTTCTTGAGCTAGCCCATTCCCGCACTCGCGCAGACCGTGCGCGTGCGGCTGCGATGGCAGAGAATGGTCTCGTTCACCGCCTCCAAGGAAAGGATCGGCAGATGCTCTTTCACGTGACCTGGGAATTCATCGACACGAGCGAGGAAGGGGAGCGGCGCTCGCTCGCGCTCTTCGAGAAGTGGCAGCCGCCGGACGGCGCGGAGTTCAAGGGCTTCTACGGTTTCGCGAACGGCGGCGGCGGAGTTGCGCTCATCGAGGCTGACAGTGCCGCGACGCTCGCTCGCACGTCCGCGCCCTGGACGCCGTGGTTGCGCTTTACGGCTACCCCGATCGTGCCGATCGAGGAGTCGTCCGGGATCGCCGCCGAGGGCGTGGCTTTCCGCGACTCGGTCAGCTAGCCCGAGGGGCCGGTGGATAAGCCGGTGCCAACCCTCGTCGCCGTCAGCGTCGACATGGAGGGCGCGTCGCAGCTTCGCGGCGTGCGCGAGATCTTCGGCTGCCTGCCGGAATACTGGGAGACCGGCAAGCCCCGGCTCGAGGCGGACGTCGCGGCCGCGTGCGAAGGCCTCCTCGCAGGCGGGGCCTCGGAGCTCGTCGTGCTCGACAACCACGGCGGAAACACAGTCAATGTCTCGCCGGAGGCGCTGCCGGACGGGGCGCGGCTCGAGACGTGGCGCGACTTCGAGCTCCGAGAGCACGGCGTCGATGCGACGTTCCAGGTCGGCTACCACCCGCGCGGCGGCGTCGACGGTTTCTTGTCGCACACCTATCTTCCCGGGCTGCGGTTGCGCGCCGACGGCGAGCTCATCTCCGAGAGCCACGGTCGAGCTTGGGCGTCCGGGCTCCCGCTGCTCGGCATCACCGGCAACGACTTCCACCGGCAGACCCTCGGCTCTCTCGCCGAGACGCCATTCCTCATTGTTCAAGAGTCCATCGGCCGCGACGCGATGTGCCCGGTGTTTCCCGACGCGCAGGAGGGCTTCGACGCGATCCGAACCTTCGCCGAGCGATGCGTGCGCGATGCCGCATCGGCGCCGCCCGTCCGACAGCCGACCGACGTGACTTTCGACGCGAGCATGCCGAATGGCCGCGACGTCGTCGACCAGATGACCGCCGCCGGCTGGACGCGCGTGGGCGACGTCGAGTTCGAGGTGCAGCTCGAGACCTGGCGGGACGCGAAAGACCCGCTTGCGGCGGCGATGAACGCCGCGGTTGCGCCGATCGTTCCCTACTTTCTGAGCGGCTTCGACAGCATGGACGACGCGGCAGCGGCGGACCAAGAGGTCGTCGGGCAGCTGAGGACGATCGTCGATGCGTGGGCACAGGAGTCGCAGCCGGAGTGGTACACGGAAGCCACCGACCCCTTCCCGCCCGGCGTCGCGGAACGGCTCGGCATCCGGTAGCGCGCAGCAATACGCTCAACGTGCGTGGCGACTCCCGACTATGAGGTCGAGTACGACAACAGTGGGCGGGTACCCGAGGCGGATGCGATCACCGCGCGTTGGGAGGCTGCCTCGGCCGCCTATCGCAAAACGGCACATGCGGAGCTCGGCCAAACGTACGGCCCCGGCGAGCGGCACCGCTACGACCTGTTCTTCACCGATACCGCACGTGCACCCCTGGTGGTGTACCTGCACGGCGGCTACTGGCAGCAGGGCGATCGAGCCCTGTACTCCTTCCTCGCGCGGGAACTGAACGCGAACGGAGTGGGGGTCGCCGTTCCCTCCTACTCGCTCTGCCCAAGGGTCTCCGTCCTGGACATCGTCGGAGAGCTCCGCGCGTGCCTGGCGGCGCTCTGGAAGCGAACCGGCACCCATCCGCTCGTGGTCGGCCACTCGGCCGGGGGACATCTAACAGCTGCGATGGTGGCTACCGATTGGGGCGCGGTCGCTGACGTACCGGACGATCTGGTGCGTGCCGGCCTTGCGATCAGCGGCATATTCGACCTGCGGCCGCTGGTCGCGACGAGCATCAACGACGCGCTGGGACTCGATCTCGAGAAGGCGCGCGCCGCCAGCCCCGCGTTCCGGCCGCCGACCTCGAAAGGACGAACCCTCGTCGCCGCTGTGGGCGCCGCAGAGAGCACGGAGTTTCTTCGCCAGAGCCGCGAGCTCGTCGAGCGCTGGGGCCGTGCCGGCGTAGATACCGAATACCTCGAGGCTGCCGGCGCAAATCACTTCACCATCGTCGATGAGTTGACCCAGCCACAGAGCGCCCTGTTTGGGCGCGCTCTAGCGCTGGCGCAGCGGGCACAGGCGCCGGAGCCTGGGAACGGGCTCAGCCGTTGATCAGTTCCGCGAACTCCGGCTCGTCGCGGATGGGAGCGAAGTCCGAATCGCCGGTCGCGAGGGCCCGGAAGTCCTCGGACATCTCGATAGCGCGCCGTAGGTGCTCGAGCGCGTCGGCGGTCCGGCCGGCGAAGCTCTCGCAGCAGGCGACGTTGTAGTAGAGCCCGGCGAACTGGGGATACGTGTCGAGCAACTCGAGACCGCGGTCGGCCGCCTCGGCGTATTCGCCGGCCTCGTAGAGAGGGTGGAGCGAGGCCCAGGGTTGCGGGTCCTGGCGTGCGATCGAGGCGGGCAGATTGATCCACGGATGCCGTCGTGACTCGTAGCCCGACTCGGTCGGCGGCGGGAAGGACGGGTCGGCGATCGCGCCGACCGAGACGACGATCAGGTCCGAAGCCGTCGGCTCGGTGTAGAAGACCTGCGAGCCGCAGTCAGGGCAGAAATGGAAGACGTCCTCCTTCCGGTCCGCCTCGTCGGAGATGCGCGTGAAGTCTTGAAGCGACCAGTGACCTGCACCTGATCGGCCTTGAATCCCGCTTGCATCCCGAAAGCGCTTCCGGTCCGGCGCTGGCAGGCGAGGCAGTTGCAGATCGTGACCGCGAACGGCTCGCCCGAGACCTTCAAGGCGAAGCTGCCCGCAGTGACAGGCGGCTTCTCGGGTTGCCATCGAGGCGAAACCTACCGGCCGGTCAAGGGCCTACGCGATCGGCGGCGGCGAGCATCTGGCGGGCGACCGGCTGGAGGCCCACACGCGTGCCGAGAAGGCCCGTCGAGACCCGCTCGACCACGCCCCATTCCCAGATCGCGTCCTCGTCGAGGCCCGTCCGGTCTGCGAGCCACCGGGCTCGTTCGCGCAGGTCTTCGTCGAGGGGGTCCTCGCGCATGATGATGCCCAGGTCGTATTCGGGCTCGGCGAGGAGGCCGTCGGGGTCGACGAGCTTGAACTCGCCGGCGGCTTCGAGCGCGTTCCACTGATGAACGTCGCCGTGGACGAGAACGGCGGTCTCGTCGCGGTACGCGTCGCCGCGTCGCGCCGCGCAGGCCAGCGCGTCCTCGACCGCGCGTTCGCTGCAGGGGCGATCGAGCTCCTCCCACATCGCCGTAATGAACGCGGCAAGCCGGCGGGCCTTGTCGGCGCCGGTCGGGAAACCGCAGTCCGGGGCGGGGCGCCAGATCCGCGCCGCGGCGGAGACCAGGATCTCGTGCCGTCTGCGGAGCGGCAAGCGCAGCTCGTACAGAGAGCGGCCCAGGCGCTCGAGCAGGAGTGCGCCCCTGGTGATGTCGTCACGCAGCAGGCGCGGGCATCCTTCGCCGGCGGCGAGCCGCAGGACGGTTGCCTCCTGCGCCGCCGCGTCGTCGCCGCGCGGGACGATCAGCTTCAGGACGGCCGGGGTACCGTCATCGCAGACCGCCTCCGCCACGAAGGCCTCGGTCGAATCCCGGTAGGCGCGGCCGACGGTGATCCCCCAATCGGCCTCGACGCTGCGGACGAGCAGCGGAAGTTCATCGAGCCAGGCGCCTGCCCCGACTGCCAGCGCCTTCTCGCGAACGACGTCAGGAACCTCGACCATCGGCCCGTTCGACCCCGCTGAGCCCGAGCCACGAGGCCAGATCGTCCAGCTCCGCCTGTACGGCCTTGCTCACTGTGCGGCGTGAAGCCGACGTCCTCGTGGATCGCGTTGACCCGCAGCACGGAGGCCTTGCGGTCGGCGGAGGCGTCGACCTTCCCGACGAGGCGGTCGCCGTGGAGGATCGGGAGGGCGAAGTAGCCCCAGCGGCGCTTGGCGGCAGGCTTGTACATCTCGAGCGTGTACTCGAAGTCGAACAGCTCCTGGGCGCGAGCGCGGTCGTGGACGAGCCTGTCGAAGGGCGAGAGCAGCGCCGTGCGGCCCTCGAAGTCGTCCCCGAGCGCGGCGGGGTCGACGCGCCACTCGCCCTTCACGCCCTCGACCACGGCCGGCTCGCCGGCCTCGCCGACGTGAACCGGCTCCATCGGCATCGTCCGGGCCTTCTCGCGCGCGATGCCGAGCGAGGCCAGCCGCCGCTCGTTCCTCCTGCGCTCGGCCTCCTCGACCGGCGGGATCTCGACGTCGGCCGGGTAGACGCGCTCGGCGAGGTCCCACAGCCGCTCGCGCCCGACGCGCCCGGCGATCGCGATCTCGCCTCGCATCATCAGGAACTCCAGCATCTGGGTGACGTTGCGGTTGTTCGTCCAGCCGGTCGAGGCCCACGGCACGACGCACGTGTCGGGGATCTCGCGCGAGCTCAGCGGGCCGGAGCTGCCGAGCTCGCTCGAGGATGTCGCGCCGGAAGCGGTCGTTGTCGCGGAACCAGGCGCGCGACGCGTTCGTAGTCCGGCCAGCCTTCCGCGCCGGCGAGGTAGAGGCCGAGATCGCTCATCGGCCGCACCATCGCGTCCAGCTCGAACAGCGTGCGGTCCTGTTCGAGAGCCCGTTTCAGGTCGTCGGGCCGGTACGACGAGCCGAGCCGGCTCCAGGCGACGAGGTCCGCGCTCGGCGCAATCGCCGCGGTCGGGTCGATCTGCAGCAGGGTCAGCTGCTGTACGACCGTGAGCAGGTCGCCCGGGCGCGGCGCCTCGAGCAGCTGCGCCCGCACGGCGATCCGCCGGGCCTGCGGCTTCGTGAGCCTGTGCATCAGGTCACGTCACGTGCCGGCAGCGGGAAGGACCACGTTGCCGTCGTCGTCCAGGCCGAAGCCGGGGTTGTGCGCAACCTCCCAGGCGTGGCCGTCGAGATCGCGGAAAGCGCCGGCGTAGCCGCCGTAGAAGGTCTCCGCCGGCGCGCGTGTGACCTCGGCGCCGTTCCTCCGAGCCTGCTCGATCACCTCGTGCACTTCCTCCCGCGAGCGGACGTTGTGGGCCAGGGCGATCCCGCTCCAGCGTGCGCCGTCGTCGGGGATGCCCATGTCGTCCGCAAGCTTCTCTCTCGCCCAGAGGACGAGGATCACGCCGTTTGCCTGGAAGAAGGCGGTTTCCTGAACGTCGAGCGCGGGCGACCAACCGAGCGCCTCGTAGAACGCCTTCGCCCGTCCGTAGTCCGACACGCCGAGGGTGACGAGGGTTACGCGCTGCTCCATGGTGCGAGGCTACCCAGGGTCGTGTAGGTACGGTGCCCCGGAAGATGCGACTCGAGGACGTTGACGCAATCCGCTACGGCGACGTGCTCGTCGAGGGCGAGCGCTGGCCGGGCTATCTGCACGTGATCGAGCACCCTGAAGGCCGCGTGCTCGTCGACACGGGCCTGATCGAGTCGACGCCCGAGCTCGACGAGCAGTGGTCACCGCGCTTCGACCCGGACACGATTCCGCGGGACGTCGCGTGCGTCGTCAACACGCACCTGCACTTCGATCACTGCGGCGGGAACCGCCTGTTTGGCGGCGTGCCGATCTACGTGCAGCGGCTCGAGCGCGAGGCAGCCCGGGCAGAGGGCTACACGATTCCGGAGTGGGTGGAGTTCGAGGGCGCCCGGTACGTCGAGCTCGAGGGCGAGCAGGAGCTGGTGTCCGGGGTTCGGGTCGTCCCGACTCCGGGGCACACGCCGGGCCACCAGTCGGTGCTCGTCGAGACCGACGCCGGTCTCGTGGTCGTCGCAGGGGACGTCGCCTATACGTGGAGCGAGTTCGACGATCCCGCAAACGCGGCCGCAGCAATGCTCGCCGGCCTGGCTCCACGACGGATCTGGCTCGCGCACGAGAGCGCGCCGCGCGAGGCCGCGACCGTCGGCAACGACAACGCGAACGACGACAGGGAGGTCGCATGAGTGGGTACGCGGTAGCAAGGCTCGACGAGATCGAGGAGATGAGCGACGGGCGCTGTCCCCTGGCGGCCTGTCCGGCACCACCTGGGCATCACGCGCCTTCGGCGTCAACGCGTGGACGGCGCGGACGGCCGGCGATCGGATCATCAACGAGCACGACGAGTCGGACGAGCCGGACGGCAACGAGGAGCTCTACCTCGTCATGCAGGGGCGCGCCGTGTTCGAGCTCGACGGCGAGCGGGTCGACGCGCCCGCCGGCACCTTCGTCTTCGTCCGGCCCGACGTCAAGCGAACGGCGTTCGCCGAGGAGCCCGGGACGACGATCGTCGCCGTCGGCGGCGTACCGGGAAAGGCGTACGAGGCCTCACGGCTGGGAGCTCTGGGTCCCGCTCAACGCCCTCTACGAGGCGGGCGAGTACGCCGAGGCCGCCGACCGCGGACGCGAGCTGGTCGAGGCTCGATCCACAGTACCCGGGCTGTTCTACAACCTCGCCTGCTGCGAGAGCCTCGCCGGCCGGACGGCCGACGCGGTCGACGCACCTCCGGCGCGCGATCGACCGGTCGGAGCAGCTTTCGCGACGTACGCGAAGGGACGATTCGGACTTCGATCCGATCCGCGAGGAGCCGGCCTTCAAGGAGCTGGTCAGCCCTTAGAGGAGGTCGGTCTCCGGTCGTCCGGAACCTGCGTGCGAGGACCGGGCCCCCCGGGCGAAGAGCAGCACGCCCGTTACGCCTACGACGTCCGATCGATCCAGAAGTCGACCCAGCCAAGCGGTGTGGCTCCGTCAAGCGTAAGCACGCTCGCGCATGCGACGCTGCCGGTGGGCGAACGTCTAGAGCCACGATCGGCCGACGCGCAAGGCTTCGTCCAGCCGCTCGTAGAGATTGCTGATGTGGGCCTCCAGTTTGCGCTTGCGGTCCCCGTAGTCCCAGACGCTCACGGCCACGTTCTCGCCGGCCTCGACCCAAATCTGACATCGACTCGTTCCGGACGCTCCCCACCAGTTGGAACGAACAGACGGCTCACCTTTATAGCTCGTGAATAGCGGGACGCTTCGGTCCTCTGACCATCGCCTGAGCACCGCATCGATCTCGGAGACCGTCGCCACGGCTGAACTATGCCCTCACCGTCAGGGGTCATTCCCGCACTCACTGTCATTCTCGGCGGGTGGTGGCGTCCGTCGCGTTGAAGAGACTCGGGTCGGCGGCGGCTGACTCCATTCCCGCATGTCGCCCCGAGGGTTGACTTGCCAGCGTTGTGTCGCCGCCGCCTTCCCGAGACCGCCGAGCGTGACCTGATAGGAGCTTGGCAGCTGCCTCGAGTGAGGTCTGTCCGCTCGCCGGTCGCCCCCAGCGTTGGAGGAGGCGATCTGAATGATCGTTGTTGGTGTGGACGTTCACAAGCAGTCGCTGACGGCTGTCGCAGTCGACGAGGTCGGGCGCTCGGTCGCCGAGCGGACGGTCGGCTCGGTAGGCGAGCTGCTCATCTGGTCGGCGTCGCTTGACGAGGAGCGGCTCTGGGCCGTAGAGGATTGCCGCCAGTTGAGCGGGGCGCTCGAGCGGGCGCTGCTTACGGCCTGCGAGTCGTTGGTGCGGGTGCCGCCGAAGCTGATGGCCCCGCAACGGCGCAGCGGCCGGGCACGAGGCAAGTCAGACCCGATCGACGCGCTCGCCGTGGCCAGGGCGGCCTTGCGCGAGCCGCGCCTGAATCATCCGCGGCCCGGCGAAGCGGCGACGCGTGAGTTGAAGCTGCTCGTCGATCACCGTGACGACCTCGTCGACGAGCGCCGGCGGGCCCAGCAACGGCTGCGCTGGCAGCTGCACGACCTCGATCCCGAGCTAACGGTCCCGCCGGGCGCGCTGGACCGCCCGCTCTGGCTTGAGCGGGTCGCCCGCCGGCTGCGTCGCGCCGAGCCGACGGTCCAGGTGCGGATCGCGCGCGAGCTTGTCGGCCGCTGCCGCTCGCTGACCCGCACGATCCTCGCCCTCGACCGCGAACTCCAGACTCGGATCGAGACGGCCGCTCCGGCGCTGCTCGCGCTGCCCGGCTGTGGTGCGCTCAGCGCCGCGAAGCTGCTCGGCGAGATCGGCCCGATCGAACGCTTCGAGACCGACGCGCAACTCGCCCGCCACGCCGGCGTCGCACCGCTCGAAGCCAGCTCCGGCAAGTACCAGCGTCATCGGCTCGACCGCGGGGGGAACCGCCAACTCAACTGTGCACTGCACCGGATCGCGATCACGCAAGGCCGCGTCCACCCGCCCGCACGCGCCTACCTCGAACGAAAACAAGCCGAAGGGAAGAGCCGACGCGAGGCGCTCCGCTGCCTGAAACGACAGCTAGCACGCACCGTCTACACCACGCTCAAGAAGGAGCCGCTCTTGACATAGGAGCAACGCTGGCGCAGGCCAGCGATCTACTTGCTCGAGCGCTGAGCGTCGAGCTTCGCCTGCGCTCGCTCAGCGAGCTTGCGGGTGCGTTCGGCATTGGCGAGGACTTGCTCGTGCCGGGCGTTCATTTCCTCGCGCTCAGCCTTCGTCTTCTTCCTCTTCATCGCCACCTCGGAGCAGTCGTTCGATCTTCGTGAGCGTGACCGCGATGTCACTCACGTTGAAGAGTAGAGCAACCACCTCGTCGCGCTCGAGCAGGCCATCTGGCACGGGTGAAGCTTGCGCGCGGAGGCGCTCCTGGCAATTCGCGGATTTGGCCGTGTCCGTTAACGCGGAGACAGGGCGGCCGGGCGTTCCGCTCGGCGGTACTGGACCTCGTAGCCGAGCCGCCGCGGGATCGCGAGCAGGCCCTCCAGGTCGAGCTCGATTCTGGCGCCGGCCTTCTGCGTGACCTCGTCCTCGATCGGCAGGTCGAAGTCGTCCGCGCCGTAGTCCAGCGCGCGGAACGCGTCCTCGTTCTGCGTCAGCACCGAGGTGCGGATGTGCTTGACGTTGTCGAGGAAGATCCGGCTCAGCGCCATGTGGCGCCAGTACTCCTGCGCCGAGATCTCGCGCCCGCCGAACGCGGTGCCGTACGGCTTGTACGTCCAGCAGAGGAACGAGAACAGGCCGCCGACCTCGTCCTGGAAGTCGCGCGTGCGCTGCAGGTGCTCGAGGCGCTCGTCGAGCGTCTCGTCGAAGCCGATCACCATCGTCGCCGTCGTCTGCAGGCCGGCCTCGACGATCGCCCGCTGCGCCTCGAAGTAGTCGGCGACCGTGTACTTCCACTTCGCGTGCCGCGCCCGGAAATCCTCGGTGAGGATCTCCGACCCGCCGCCGGTGATCCAGTGCACGCCCGCATCGCGCAGCCGCGCTGCCGCCTCGGCGTACGAGATCCGCGCGCGGTCGGCGAGGAAGACGAACTCGGCGATCGTGAGCGCGTAGAACTCGACCCGCTCGCCGTAGCGCTCCCGCACCGCGCGCGAACAGGTCGCAGTAGAAGTCGAGCGGGAGGCGCGGGTTGAAGCCGCCGTTGAAGCCGACGAGGTCGCCTCCCACCTCCAGCAGCTCGTCGATCTTCGCGAACACGTCCTCGCGCGAGAGCACGTAGCCGCCGTCGGAGTTCGGCAGCACGTAGAACGCGCAGTAGTCGCACTGGGCGACGCAGACGTTCGTGTAGTTGATGATCCGCATGACCATGTAGGTCGCGCGGTTCGGCTCGTGGTAGCGGCCGCGCACCTCCTGGGCAAGCCGCTTCAGCTCGTCGTCGGACGCGTGCAGCCACAGCTCGCGAGCCTCGTCGACGGAGATTCTGTTCATGCCCGCTCCCGGCGCCGGCGAAGCCGCCGCCTCCGCTCCTTGGTGAGCTCCGTCGAGCCTACGCTCACAGCACGTCCATGAACGAGCTGACCGAGAAGACCGCCTTGCCGAGGCCGGGCTCGCCGTAGCCGGGCGGGGCCCGAGGCCGTGGCGGCCGAGGGCGTCGCGGTAGGCCTCGAGCAGCCGGACGTGGTACTCCAGAGGCGCGCCGTCGGGGTTGTCGCGGCCGAGCGGCGTCGTCGGCTCGGGGCACCAGGTCGTGAACCGCGGGGCGACGCCGTGGCTCATGAAGTAGTCGAGCCCTTCGGTGGTGGACGCGATCGCCTCGTCGACCGTCTCGAACCCGAACGGCCGCGCCATCTCCACGCCCGCGACGAAGTTCGGGATCACGTTGCGGGGGCCGAACACCTCGGCGGCGTCGAGGATTCGCCGGTGCCATTCCTCGCGGCCGACGTAGCGCTCCTTCCCGGGCGAGATCAGCGAGAAGAGCCGCTTGTCCCAGACCTCGTAGTTCGGGTGGTAGATCGAGATCCCGTAGTCCTTGAACCGCTGGGCGTCGGCCTTGGGCAGCGCCTGGGCGACGACCTTGCCGATCCAGCGGCCGGGGAAGCGCTCTTCGATCGCCTGGGCGTAGCGCCCGTAGAAGTCCGCCTCCGCGAGCCCGTCCACCGTGCTCGTAACGGAGCCGCCGGTGAGCGTGTACGCGTGCGTGTGCCCCTCGTCGTGGCGGTCGATCAGCTCGAGCGCCTCGAGCACGTCCTCGACCGGCTTCACGCCGGTGTACGGCCGGCCGGCCTTGCGGTGCTGGCGCCAGTTGTGGTTGATGTCGCAGAAGCCGCACTCCTCCTTCGCGCCGAAGTACTGGCAGAGCCGCAGCACGGTCAGGTAGATCAGGTAGCCCCACTCGATCGTCGGTGCGGTCTCCATCACGCTCTTGCCATTCGAGAGCGTGTGGCGGTAGTACTCGGGCATCGGCGGCAGGCTTACGTCCGCCAGCTCGCGGCCCTCCAGGGAGAGCCTGAGCTCGCGGTCGATCCGGTAGGGCGAGCTCGGGTTGACCCGCACGGAGACGATCGTCCGGTGCAGCTCGTAGGGCCCGCCCGTGAGCGCGATCTCCTCCGGCGGCCGTTGCAGCGCCGCTGCGCCGAGCTCCGTGAGCGGCTTCTGGTCGAACGAGAAGATGAAGTACGACTTCGGCTTGACCGCCCCGTCGAGGTTGTCCGTCAACGCGTCGTCGTCGAACGCGATCCCGGTCCGGAGCAGGTCCTCCTTCAGCACCGCCTCCGGCGGGATCTCCGGATAGCGCTCGACCAGCTCCTCGACGAGCCCGGTGCGCGTGCCGACGGTTGCGCTCACGGCTGGAACCTATCGAGCTTTGCCGCGAAGCCGCTCACGCCGTCGGTGTAGGAGATGCGGATCCGCTTGAGCGTGTACGGCTCGTTCGGGCTCGCCAGGCCCGGGTCGACGGTCGTCGCGCCGAGGTAGCCCGCGGCGCGCACCGCTGCGATCACCTGGGCGTCGTAGCGGCCGGCCGGGTAACAGAAGAAGGCGACCGGCCGGCCGAACCGCTTCCGGAGGGCTGCCCGCGACCCGGCGACCTCGTAGCGGAGCCGCGCATCGTCGAGCCCGGTCAGGTCGAGGTGGGAGATCGTGTGGGCGTCGATCTCCCAGCCGGCCGCGATCAGCTTCCGCACCTGCCAGGCGGTGATGTCGCCCGGGCCGGATGTTGTTGACCGCGAGATTGAGCACGCCGGCCCATCCCTGCCGCCTCAGCGTCGGGAGCGCGACCGTGAAGTCGCTCAGGTAGCCGTCGTCGAACGAGACGACGACGGGCTTCCGCGGCAGGGCGAGCCCCGGCGCCAGTAGCGGAACACCCGGCCCAGCGTGACCGCGTGGTAGCCGTGCCGGGCGAGCCAGCCCATCTGACCGGCGAAGTCTGCGGGCTTCACGTAGAGGTCGGGGTACGGCGCGCCCGCTCGGGGGACTCCGAGGACGTGGTACATGAGGATCGGGACCGGCGCGTCGTGCCGGCCGCGCACGATCCTGGGGCCGGCGGGCGGCTTCGGATGAGAGGACGGGGCCTTCGCCGGCGGCACGACCCGTCTGGAGCTCGGGCCGGAGGAGCCCGTCGCGAGCGCGACCGCGACGGCGATCCCGCCCACGAGCACGAGCAGGGCCGTCAGCGTTGCGAGCGGGCGCCGCATCTGCCCGATTGTCACTTTCCGGCCGGACTTTCGCTACCGTGATGCGGGGTCGTGCTCCGCAGAATCCTCATCGGAGCCTTGTTCTTCGGGCTGGCCGGTGCCGTCGCGGCGCCTGCATACGCCTACCCCTCGCAGGCGCTGATGCCGGGCGTCACCTACTCGCGCCAGATCCAGTTCACCGCGCACGGGCCGGTCGTGATCCACGTGCTGACGACTCCCAAGCCGACCGGGCTCTACTCGCTCAAGCCCATCCTCTCGAACGGCACCGTGACCGGCCGCCAGCGTGTGACCGCGATGCAGAAGTCGATCTCCTCGACGGCCACCGTCGCCGGCGTGAACGGCGACTTCTTCAACTTCGGCGACGGCCATCCGAGCGGGATCGTGCTTCAGGGCGGCGAGATCAAGGTTCCGCCGTACCGCGAGCGTTCGAGCATCGGGTTCTCCACCGCCGGCGATCTCGTCGTCGGCCGGGTCGCGCAGTTCGGCTTCTGGCAGGGCCTCGGGAGCAGGCGCCCGCTGAGCGTCAACAAGACGCCGGTCGGCGACGGGACGACGGTCTTCACGCCGGCGTGGGGAGCGAGGACGCCCGTAGTCGCCGGCGCCGTCGAGACGGTGCTCCAGCCGTATCCGCCCGTGAAGGCGGGCGGCACGCTCGACGGGACGGCCGTGGCCCAGTCGAGCGGCGGCGGGACGGTGATCCCGCGTGACGGCGCCGTGATGATGGCCATCGGCTCCCAGGCTCCCAGGCTGGCAGCAGAGACGCCTCCCGGGACCCTCGTCCACACCCAGTTCTCGCTCTCGCCGAACTGGCCCTCGGCCGGCATCCTCGACGCGATCGGCGGCGGGCCGGTCACCGTCAGGAACGGCCGCGCCGTCTGGACGGCGGGCGAGGAGTTCCTGCCGTCGCAGCTCGCTCCGCGCGCTGCCCGCACCGGGATCGGCCAGCGGCGGAACGGCCAGATCGTGATGGTGGTCGTCGACGGCGGGCGCCGCGGCTACAGCGTCGGCATGACGAACTTCGAGCTGGCCCAGACGATGGTCCGGCTCGGCGTCGTGAACGGCTCGGCCCTCGACTCCGGGGGCTCGAGCGCCATGGCCTTCGACGGCGCGCTCCTCAACCGCCCGTCCGACCGGGGCGGGGAGCGGTCGGTCTCGGAGACGCTTGCTATCCAGTACACCGGCGTCTACGCGCCGCCGCCGACGCTCGACGTCTTGTCGCCGAACGGCGACGGGACCGGCGAGCGGCAGACGCTGGCGTTCAAGGTCGTCCGCCCCTCGACCGTGACCGCCAACCTGCTCGACCCGAACGGCGTTCCTGCTCTCACGATCTCGGACGAGCGCGCCCCGGGGAGGTACACGTTCACCTGGCCGGCAGCCGGCCCCAGGAAGCACAGGAAGAAGGCGGATCAGCTCACCCTGGGGCGCTGGAAGTGGGTCGTCAGCGCGACCGACGACCTCGGTCAAGCCTCGTCGGTCAACCGGAGCTTCTGGGTCAACGACACGCTCGGGTTCGTCAAGGTCACGCCGCGGGTCGCCCGGCTCAAGCCCCACCGGCGGAACGTCGTCTCCGCGCGTTTCCGGCTCTCCCATCCGGCGAAGGTGATCGGCTCGGTCTGGACGAAGTCCGGCGTGCTCGTGCGCCGTCTCCGGCCGGTCAGCCTCAGGCCCGGGCAATGGGTGCTGCGGTGGAACGGCCGCTTCCCGAAGGGCGGGCTCGCCTACCGCGGGCGCTACGTGTTCAAGGTCTACGCGCGGAATACGTACGGGCCGGTGACGGTCGCGCAGGGCTTCGGCGTCCGCCACTAGCGGGCACCTACACTCCGCCGGTGCTCGCCTCCCTGACGGGTTCCTTCACCTCCTTCATCGGCAACCACGGCGTCTACGCGGTCTTCGCCCTGATGCTGCTGTCGGCCGTCGTCCCGGCGGCGAGCGAGGTCGTGATGCTCTACGCCGGAGCGGTGGCGGCCGGCGCGTTCGCGGGCGCGCACGTCGTCGTCTTCGGGCACCGGTTCTCGTCGGGAGGCTGGGCGTACGTGGCGATGGCCGTCGCCGGCGTGCTCGGCTGCTTCCTCGGGGCGCTCCTCGGCTGGGCGATCGGTGCGTTCGGCGGGCGTCCCTTCCTCGAGCGCTACGGCCGCTGGCTGCACGTCACGCCGCGGCGCCTGGAGCGCGCCGAGGGCTGGTTCGAACGCTTCGGGCCGCTCACGGTCGCCGGCGGTCTGTCGGTCCCGGTCGCGCGCTCGTTCGTCGCGATCCCGGCGGGAATCGCGCGCCTGGAGCTCAGGCGTTTCGCGCCGCTGGCGCTGATCGGCTGCATCCCGTTCTGCTTCGGGCTCGGCGGCGCGGGATACGCGCTGGGCTCGAGCTGGGGCCGGGTTCACAGCGCGTTTCGGTACGTCGACCTGGCGATCGTGGCAGGAGCCGTGCTGCTCGCGCTGTACCTCGTGCTGAGAAGGCGGTCATCTAGACTCAACCAGCGTGCCTGAGGCCCCGAGCATCCCCCTCGTCGACGTGAAGGCGCAGTACGAGCGCCTGATTCCGGAGATCCTCGAACGGACGCGAAATGTGCTCGATTCGGCCGCGCTGATCCTCGGGCCGAACGTCAAGGCATTCGAGCGCGAGGCGGCCGAGTACCTGGGAGTCCCGCGGACGGTCGGCGTCGCCAACGGGACCGATGCGCTCGTCCTCGCGCTGGACGCGCTCGGGATCGGCCCCGGCGACGAGGTCATCTGCCCGGCTTTTACCTTCTACGCGACTGCGGAGTCGATCGCCCGGCGCGGCGCGACTCCCGTGTTCGCCGACATCGACCCGGCGACGCTCAACCTCGATCCGGAGGACGTCGCCGCGAAGATCACCGACCGGACGCGCGCGCTCATGCCCGTGCACCTGTTCGGCCGTGTGCTGCCGCTCGCGGGCCTCGCCGAGCTGGGGGTGCCGATCGTCGAGGATGCCGCTCAGGCCTTCGGCGCCGAGGGAGTGGCCCGGACCGGGGTGCTGTCGACCTTCAGCTTCTACCCGACGAAGAACCTGTTCGCGCTCGGCGACGGCGGTCTCGTCGCCGCCACCGACGAGGAGCTCGCGGACCGGATCGCGCTGCTCCGCTTCCACGGCTCGCGCGAGAAGAAGGACTTCGAGGCGGTCGGCTACAACTCGCGGCTCGACGAGCTGCAGGCCGCCGTGCTGCGCCTCTTCCTCGGCGAGCTCGACGGCTGGAACACCGCACGGCGCGAGGCTGCCGCGCGCTACGAGGAGCTCGGTCTCGGCGAGCTCTGTGAGCTGCCGGCCGACGAGACGGGCCACGTCTACCACATGTACGTCGTCCGCTCGCCGGAGCGGGACCGGCTCGGCGCGGCGCTCGCGACCGCGGGAATCGGGCACGCGTCCTACTACGTGACGCCGCTCCACCTCCAGCCGGCGCTCCGCTACCTCGGCTATTCGGAGGGCTCGCTGCCGGAGACCGAGCGGGCGGCGCGCGAGAACCTGGCGCTGCCGATGTGGGCCGGGATCCCGGCGGAGACCCAGGAGCGGGTCGTGTCCGTCATCCGGGAAGCCGCCGCGGTGCGCGCGTGATTCGGATCAACAGGCATCGGGTGTGGCAGGCCGTGGCCGACGCCGGCCTCATCGCGCTCGCCTGGTACCTCGCGTTCGAGCTTCGCTTCGACCACGGCGTGCCGCCGTACTACGACACGCTCTTCAAACGCACGATCCTGATCGTCGTCGCGATCAAGCTGGCCGTCTTCATGCTGAGCGGGTTCTACAACCGCTGGTGGCGTTACGTCTCGGTGCGAGACATGTGGGGCGCGGCGCGCGGCGTGACGATCGCCTCGCTCGTCGCCGGGCTGACCGTCTACTTCTTCTCGCCCGTCGGCCAGGTCCGGCTTCCGCGCTCGGTCGCGATCCTCGACTGGCTGCTGCTGCTGGGGCTGATCGCCGGCACGCGGCTGCTCGCGCGCACGGTGATCGAGCGGCCGGGAACCGGCCTCGTCGCGCGGGGCAAGGAGGTGCTCGTCGTCGGCGCCGGGGACGCAGGCCAGCTCGTGATCCGCGAGCTGCAGCGGAGCCGCCAGCTCGGCTACACGCCGATCGGCCTGATCGACGACGATCTCCGGAAGAAGAACCTGCGCGTCCACGGCGTGCGCGTGCTCGGCACGACCGACGACCTGCCGCACATCCTGCGCGACAACAAGCCCGACGAGGTGCTGATCGCGCTGCCGTCTGCGTCGGGCGAGGCGCGCCAGCGGATCGTCACCTTCACGCGCGAGGGCAACATCCCGGTGAAGACGCTTCCCGGGCTCTACGAGCTGATCTCGGGTGAGAACGACCTCGCCACGCAGATGCGCCCGGTTCAGGTCGAGGACGTGCTCGGCCGCGAGCCCGTCGAGGTCGACTTCGAAGAGATCTCGGCCTATCTCCGCGACCGGACGGTGCTCGTCACCGGAGCCGGGGGCTCGATCGGCTCGGAGCTCTGTCGCCAGGCGGCCCGCGCCGGGGCGGCGCGGCTGATCCTCCTCGACCACGCCGAGACGGCGCTCTTCGACATCGAGCGCGAGCTGGTCGACGAACGCGACTTCCCCGCCAGCGTCCCCGTCCTCGCCGACTGCAAGAGCCGCACGAAGCTGCGCCAGATCTTCGAGCGCTACCGTCCGTCGGTCGTCTTCCACGCCGCCGCCTACAAGCACGTGCCGCTGATGGAGGCGAACCCGCTCGAGTCGGTGCGCAACAACGTCCTCGCCACGAGGACGATTGCGGATGTCGCGGTCGAGTTCGGCGCGGACCGGTTCGTGCTCATCTCCACCGACAAGGCGCTGAACGCGCAGTCCGTCTACGGCCAGTCGAAAGCGCTGTGCGAGTGGATTGTCGAGACGCACGGCGCCCGGCGAGACGTCCCGACGCGATTCGTCGCCGTCCGCTTCGGCAACGTGCTCGACTCGTCCGGGAGCGTGATCCGGATCTTCAAGCGGCAGATCGCGAAGGGCGGCCCGGTGACGGTCACCCATCCGGAGATGACGCGCTACTTCATGACCACGCCCGAGGCTGTCTCGCTCGTGATCCAGGCCGGCGCGATCGGCGGCCGCGGCGATCTTTTCGTGCTCGACATGGGCGAGCCCGTGCGGATCATCGACCTCGCCCACCAGATGATCAGGCTCTCGGGCAAGGAGCCCGAGCGCGACATCGCGATCGACGTCGTCGGCGCCCGGCCCGGCGAGAAGCTGCACGAGGAGCTCTGGGGCGAGGACGAGACCACGGTGGCGACCTCGCACCCGAAGATCATGCGGGTGAGCGGGCCGATCGTGGACGCCGAGTGGCTCCAGGACGAGCTGGCGGAGCTCGAGAGCCTGGTCCGGGAGGGCGACACGCTCGAGGTGGTCACGCGCCTCTCGGCGATGCTGCGCGCCCCGCAACTGCTCGAGGCTACGGCGCCGGCGCACGCGCACGAAGAAGACACACTTTCGGGACAGAAGCTGGCCTAGCCCGTCCGCGTCCCGGGCTAGGGTGGCTCGGTGGACGCGGAGGCGATTCTCGGCGGGCTCAACCCCGAGCAGCGGCGGGCTGCGGAGGCCGTGCGCGGGCCGGTCTGCATCCTGGCGGGCGCAGGCTCGGGCAAGACGACGACGATCACGCGCCGGATCGCCTGGCAGGTTGCTTCGGGCGCGTTTCGCTCGCACGAGCTCCTCGCCGTCACGTTCACCGACAAGGCGGCGACGGAGATGCGCGGGCGGCTCGAGCGGCTCGGGGTCGACGGCGTGGAGGCGCGCACGTTCCACTCGGCTGCGCTGGCCCAGCTTCGGCGCGCCCGCGGAGAGGGGCCGGGCCGCATCCTCGCGACCAAGGCGCTGATGTTGCGTCAGATCGGCAACGGACTCCCGAGGCCGTACCGCTTCCGGCCGGCGGGCGACCTCGCGACCGAGGTCGAGTGGGCCAAGAACCGGCGACTGACGCCGGAGAGCTACCGGCGCGAGCTCGGCGACCACGAGCCCCCGATCCCGGCCGACCTGATGGCCCGGGTCTTCCGCGACTACGAGCGCCGCAAGGCGGACTCCGGACTGATCGATTTCGAGGACCTGCTCGAGCTCTGCGTGCGGATGTACGAGGAGGACGAGTTCGCGCTGGCCGCGCTGCGGGAGCGCTACCGCGGCTTCACGGTCGACGAGTACCAGGACGTGAACTTGCTGCAGCAGTCGCTGCTCGAGCTCTGGCTCGGCGAGAGTGGCGAGGTCTGTGCGGTCGGCGACGACTACCAGTCGATCTACGGCTTCACCGGAGCCTCGCCCGAGTGGCTGCTCGGGCTGGCGAAGCGGTTCCCTGCCGCGACGGTCGTGCGGCTCGAGGCGAACTACCGCTCGAGCCCGCAGGTGCTCGCGCTCGCGAACCGGCTCGTGCCGAGGCTCGGAGGCGCGGAGAAGACGCTTCGGCCCACGCGGGCCGAGGGCCCGGAGCCGCTCCTGCGCGGCTTCGAGTCGCCGGAGGAAGAGGGGGCGTTCGTGCTCGAGCGCGTGCGTGCTCTGGCGGCCGAGGGTGTGCCCTACGAGGAGATGGCCGTTCTCATGCGGCTGAACTCTCGCTCCGCCGACTTCGAGGAGCTGTTCGCCGACGCGAAGATCCCGTTCCAGGGCGCCGCGCTCATGGCCCGTGACGGGGCGCGGCAGCTGTTGAAGGCGCTGCGCGGGGCGGGCTTCGGCTCGGTCGCCGACGAGGTGCGTCGGGTCGCCCGCGAGCAGGGCCTCGTCGAGCCGGTGCCGGACGGGCTCGGCGAGCGCGAGCTCGTGCGCCAGGCCGACCTCGCCCGCCTCTGCAAGCTGGCCGAGGAGTTCGACGACGGCACGAAGACCGTCGAGCAGTGGGTCGAGTGGCTGCGCGCGCGATTCGACCACCGCGCGGGCGGCGGAGTCCACCTGCTCACGCTCCACCGCGCGAAGGGGCTCGAGTTCGAGGCGGTCTTCATCCCGCGCGTGGAGGAAAAGGAGCTGCCCTGCAAGCAGGCACTGCGCGCTCCTGGAGCGCTCGACGAGGAGCGGCGGCTCCTCTACGTCGGGATCACCCGCGCGAAGCGCCACCTCACGTTGACCTGGGCGGGGCGGCCGAGCCGCTTCCTCCTGGAGCTGGGCGTCGAGGTGCGGGCGCCACGGCCGCGGCCGCCGCGCTCCGAGGAGCCGAGCGACCCGACCTACTCGGCGCTCAAGCAGTGGCGTCTGCAGAGGTCGAAGCGGGACGAGGTCCCGGCGTACGTCGTCTTCCACAACTCGACGCTGGCGGAGATCGCGGAGCGCCGCCCGCGCACGATCGGCGAGCTGGCCACGGTCCCGGGAGTCGGGCCGGCGAAGCTCGAGCGCTACGGCAGCGAGCTACTCGCGGCTCTCGCCGCGGCGTGAGCGACGCGCAAGGGGCACCGGACATGTCGGTGTCCGACGGTGTCACCTACCGCTGGCGCGGCCCGCTGGCCGATGCCGAGATGATCGAGCTCGTCGATTCCTTCGGCGGGAAGTCCGAGGCGGGCTGGTGGGATCGAGTCCGTCCGCACAGCCTGGGCTGGGTCACCGCCAGGAACGCCGACGGGCTCGTCGGCTTCGTCAACGTCGTCTCCGACGGCGGCGACCACGCCTTTCTCATCGACACGAAGACGCACGGCGCTCACCAACGGAAGGGGATCGGGACGCGGGTCGTCAGCCTCGCAGCGCAGCACGCGAAAGCCGCGGGCTGCGAGTGGCTTCATGTGGACTTCGGCGCCGAGCACGCACGCTTCTACTTTGACGCGTGCGGCTTCCGGCCAACGGAGGCCGGGCTGATCCACCTTCCCTCACTCGGCGACTAAGAGCTCCTGACGCAATGAACAGCTGTGTCCTCCGGCCGCGCTGGGCGTGCCGCCCATCGCACCCGGGAACGAGTGCCCATCAGGTTAGGAGTTTCTAGGAGCCGAGCAGCAGGTCGAGCATCACCGCCGGGTCGCGGCGCATGCGCTCCCGTCTGCCCTCGTGCTTGTGCAGGTCGAGCGCGCCCGGATCGCCGAGCGGGATCAGTCGTCCTTCCCGGATCAGGTGCTCGTCCACGCCGCCGAGGCGCCCGCCGAAGGTGGTGTAGACCGGCACGCCGAGCGCGACTGCCTCGCGGTTCATCGTCCCGCCGGCCGAGACGACGAGGTCGGCCGGTGCGATCAGGCTCTGGGCATCGACGGCACCGTCGGGAACGAGCACGGACGGCAGGCCGAGCCCCCGCACGTAGTCGCGCTGCTCGGACGTCCGTGGAATGACGATCGCCTGCACCGACTCGTCCCGCCCGATGCGCTCCAGGACCTGCGGGAAGAGCGGGTTCGACCGGCGGTGGTAGAGCGCCACGTCCGGGGGCGTCCGCACGACGACGAAGGTTCGCGCAGGGTCGATCTCCCAGACGGCGAGAGCGGAGGGGTCCGGCTCGAAATCGGACAGGTAGTACTCCTCCTTCAGGCCCGGGTAGCGGCCGAGCTTGTCCGGTCCGACGCCGTAGCGCTCGAGGCGGTCGGGCGGGATCGCGTCCGGAACCACGACGCGCGTGGCCGCCCGGCAGCCGAGCTGGTGCTGGAGCCACGCGAACTCGTAGTCGAAGGTCGTCGCGCTGGGGATCCCGAGCCACCGGGCGTTCAGGGTCAGCTCGTGCGAGCCGTGGGCCAGCGCGACGTCGAAGCGTTTCCCGCGCGCCCAGGCGCGCAGCTCGTGGACGCGGGAGAAGAGCGAGCGGGCCTTACCGAGCCGCGAGCGGCCGCCGTGGTGGCCGAGCACGTCGGCTTCGACGCCGTGCAGCTCGAGCAGCTGCACCGTCTGACCGTAGTCGCGCGCGGTGACCTCGACGTCGTCGCCGCGCTCGCGCAGCAGGGCGATCAGCGGCCGGAAGACGAGCACATGGGCAGGCGCCGTGATGTCGACCCAGACCTTCAAGACCGCTCGACCAGCCTGAACCGGACCGCGACGATCGGCGTGTCAGCGTGGATCGGCTGCTCGAAGAACCGTTCGTGGGCCTTCCGCCAGTCGTCGACCGACTCGAAGCCCTCGCCCTCGTCGCGCGCGAACTGCAGGTCGATCTCACCTGCGGGGACGACGCGGACCTCGGTCAGCTCGACCACGCCGACCGGCTCGTCGTCGAAGCCGAGCAGGGCGAGCCGCTCGCCGGGTTTTGACAGTTCCTCCTCCTCGGCGAGCCCCGCGGTCGCGGTCTTCTCGCCCCGGAGGACGGCCTCGACCAGCTCCCGGCGCAACTCGGTCCGCGCCCAGCCGAGCTCGAACGGCGGCAGATCGCTCAGCGGAAGAGCGCCTCCACGCACCCGATGCTGCAGGTTCCGCGCACGACGGCCACTCTAATCACCGCTCGGCGACGCCCTTCGGGAAGAATGCTCCGATGCAGGAGCACGAGCTCGGCCGGAGCGGCATCCGCGTCTCGCGCGTCGGGCTTGGCTGCAACAACTTCGGGCGCAGGCTCGATCTCGACGGAACCCGCGCAGTGGTCGAGGCCGCTCTCGCAGAGGGGATCACGTTTCTCGACACGGCCGATATCTACGGCGACGGCGACAGCGAGCGCTTCCTCGGCGAGATCCTCGAGGGCCGCCGCGACGAGGTCGTGCTCGCGACGAAGTTCGGGATGGGGCCGGACCGTGGGCCGGCGCGTGGCTCGCGCGAGTACCTGCGAGGCGCTCTCGAGGCTTCGCTCGAGCGGCTGCGTACCGACTACGTCGACGTCTACTACTACCACCAGCCCGACGACGCGACGCCGATCGGCGAGACGATCGCCGCGATGAGCGAGCTGGTGCAGGAGGGCCGGGTGCGCGCGATCGGAGTCTCGAACTTTTCCGTCGCGCAGCTCGACGAGGCCGCGGAGACCGGAGCGATCGCCGCGCTGCAGAACCGTTACAGCCTGCTCGAGCGCTCGGCCGAGTCCGACGTCCTGCCGCGCTGCCACGAGCTCGGCATCGGGTTCGTGCCGTACTTTCCGCTCGCAAGCGGTTTGCTCACGGGCAAGTACCGCCGCGGGGAGCCGCCGCCTTCCGGGACGCGGCTCGCAGGGCGGCCGGATGCGCTGAGCGACGACGCATTCGACCGGATCGAGCGGCTGGAGGAGTTCGGCGCAGCGCGTGGCCATACGCTGCTCGAGCTCGCGGTCGCGGCGCTGGCTTCCCAGCCGGCGGTCGCTTCCGTGATCGCGGGCGCGACGACTCCGGAGCAGGTGAGGCAAAACGCCGCCGCTGCGGACTGGGATCTCGGCGCAGACGAGCTGGAAGAGCTCCGGCACCACTAGCTCGCATCGTCCGTCACGGAAATGTGACGAAAGCGTGACGGCAGGCATAATCGTTCCTCGGGATTATATACTTGACAAACCCATGCGAACTGAGAGAATATCGCATGGAGAAAAGTGGAGTAACCCCCGATGAACTCAGCATCTTGGAGATTGCAGAGCGCTTCCCGAACTCCCTCAAGGCCGCCGAGTACCTAGAGTCGATCCGCTGGCCGGACGGCCCGGTCTGTCCGCACTGTGGCGAGTCGGAGCGCAAGCCCTACCGCCTCAAGTCTCAGACGCGGCGACTCTGGAAGTGCGCCGCCTGCCGCAAGCAGTACACGGTCACCGTCGGGACGATCTTCGAGTCGTCGCATATCCCCTGCACAAGTGGTTGTGGGCCTTCTACCTGCTCTGCTCCTCGAAGAAGGGCATGAGCGCCCACCAGCTACACCGGATGCTCGGCGTCACCTACAAGAGCGCGTGGTTCATGGCCACCGCGTCCGTGAAGCGATGAAGGAAGCGAACCGTTCAAGCGGCGGCTGGCGGGGATCGTGGAGGCGGACGAGACCTTACGTCGGCGGCAAAGAGCGCAACCGCAAGACGCGCGGACAAGCAGAAGAAGATCGGGCGCGGCACCGGCAAGACGCCGGTGATGACGCTTGTCGAGCGCGGCGGATCATGCTCGCTCGTTCCGCATGGCGAACGTGACAGGCGAAGAGCTCAAGGGCGCGATCCGCCGCAACGTCGACCCGTCGGCGCGGATGATGACAGACGCGTGCCGCGGCTACGCGGGCCTGGCGAACGAGTACGCGGCGCACGAAATCGTCAGCCACGCAGACGGTGAGTACGTCCGTGGCGACGCCCACACAAACACCGCTGAGAACTACTTCTCCATCCTCAAGCGCGGGATCAACGGGGTCTATCACCACGTCAGCGAAGCGCACCTACCGCGCTACCTCTCTGAGTTCGATTTCCGCTACAACAACCGGACAGGGCACGGGATCAGCGACAGCGAGCGAACGTTGCGCGCTCTTAGAGGCGCACAGGGGAAGCGACTGCTCTACCGAGAGGCAACCAATGGCCCAGCCGCGGTAAACGCGGAGCGCAACGGCGCGTCTGCGATGTCCCGCTTCCATTCGAGGAAGCAATTCGAGCTGCGATGGAGGTTCGGTCGAGAACCGAGGCGGGTGAGCCGCCAGCCGGGAACGAAGGTGAAGAAGAAGCCGCGGCGGAAGGGCTGACGTTCTACCGCGCGGGTTTCGGCGCAGGTGCGGGCGCCGGCTGCGCGGTCGTGGATCGCACGACCGGAGTCCCGACCGGATTCGTGGTCTTGGGCGTTGTGTAGATCGATCTCGGCCTTCGCCACGGTGTGACCTCCTAGCTGGGTGGTGTTTCGACCCGGAACGGGACGCGCGCCTTTTCCTCATTCCCGATCCGGAGATCCCGAAACGTACCCGCCAGCAGGTAGCCCCAGGCCATTGAGGGAAAGTGCCAGCGGGAAGTTCAGCGTCGTTCCCGCCTTCAAGACCTGCTGGTCGCCCGAGGCCTCGAGCTGGCCCTGCGCGAACACTTCTTGGCCCTCGATCGTTACGGGGTTCCCGTCGTCGTCGATCAGCGCTGCCCGAACGTCGTGCTGCTGGTTCGTCCGGTCCCAAGGACCGCGATGAGGACGGCGAGTGCCATGTTCGTCGGCGTGTCAGGCGCCCACAGGTGCGTCCAGCCTCCGCCGTGGACGTAGAGCTTGCCGTCCGCCACCGCGGCCGCGTCGCACAGCATCATCGTGACCTCCATTCCCGAGGTCAGTCTATGACGCGATGAGCTTCGGGCGCGTTCCGGTGCTCGGCTGGTCGAAGCTCGCGTCGTAAGGCTTCTCGGTGTGGCGGCGGAAGGTGAGTTCCTGCTGGAGGTCGTCGATTATCGATGCGTTGCTCTCCACCAACTCGACCGGCTTTCCCAAGAACTCGGGTAGTCCTTCCGCGACGAGTTGCTTGACCTCGTCCATCGACCCACCCAGAGCCGAGTAGCCGGGGACGTTGGGCGACTCGGCCCATACACCCTCTGCTTCTGCTCGGTAAATGACTCGTACGCGCATGCGTCTCCTAGAGAGGCTCCAGAGCTTCTTCTTCGGCAAGACCGACATCCCTCACAAGGATTTTGCGGACGAGGCCGGATGGCACGTCCACGCCGTCATGGAAGGAGAAGCCCAGCTTGGGGTAGCCGTTGTCTGATTCGAGGGTGCGGTGCGATCCCGACTGTCGCGTGACCTTGTAGCTCAACGGCTTGCGCATCAACACGGCCAAAGACGCTGGCTCTTACACATGGGAACTCCACACACATCGACCTTACCCCTCGAATTGGCGCGTGAAAAGTCGGAAGCGGTGCCGACTCCATCGCCTCGATAAGCAATACTCATGCGAAGTTCGCTGCCGCGAGAAGGGAGGATAAGGGGAGAGCTTGGGTTCGTCAAGTACATAATCCCCTCGTTCCTTATGGATACGAGGCAGCTGGCGGCGTTCTGCGCCGTCGTCGAGCGGAAGAGCTTCTCGCAGGCCGCAGAGCGGCTCGGCGTCACGCAGCCGGCCGTCAGCCTGCAGGTGCGGTCGCTCGAGAAGCGGCTCGGGCGCCGGCTGCTCGACCGCTCGGGCCGGCGGGTCGAGCCGACCGAGGCCGGGCTGGCCCTCTACCGCGGCGCCCAGCGCCTGCTCTCGCTCGAGGAGCAGCTCCTGGACGAGCTCGAGGGCTCCGAGGAGGGCGAGCTCGGGGGCACGCTTCGCGTCGGCTCCTCGACCGGGCCGGGCAGCACCGTCGTCCCGGTCCTGCTCTGCGAGTTCCAGCGCGGGAATCCCGGAGGTCGCGGTCGCGCTTTCGATCTCCGACACGCAGACCGTCGTCGAACGCGTCGCGGAGCGCGAGCTGGAGCTCGGCGTCGTGGGCGCTGCGCGGCGGCACCGGGGCGTCACGTTCGAGCCGTTCTTCCGCGACGACGTCGTGCTCGCCTGTCCGCCCGACCACCGCTTCGCCGGACGCTCGATCGCGCTCGACGAGCTGCGAAGCGAGCCGCTGATCGTCATGCAGGAGGGCGCCGGCGTGCGCCAGGTGATCGAGGACGAGCTTCGCCGGGCGGGGACGAGGCTGCGCGACTTCGAGCCGCAGCTCGAGCTCGGCCTGCAGGAGTCGGCGCGCTCGGCCGTCTCCGCGGGCTACGGCGTGACGTTCATCTCGCGCGCGGCGATCGAGGCCGATCTTGCCTCGGGCGCGCTCGCGGCAGCCCGCGTCAAGGGCCTCGACCCCGCGCGGGAGATCTCGCTCGTCCGCGCCTCGGGGCGCTCGCCGAGCCGCGCCGCCGAGGCGTTCGTCGCCTTCGCCAAGGAACGCTTAGAGGCTCCAACATGATGCGCTTCGTTCCCGGGGTGCGATGGTCGTTCCGAGGCAAGGACGCAGGAAGCCCGCAGGCTGGTCAGCCTGGGGGTTTCCGAGGACGCCGCCTCGGGGCGAGCAGCGCACCCCGGGAACACAAGGCTCATTGTGTTGGGGCCTCTAAGGTGATCGTCCGCTGGGGGCTCGAGGAGCTGCCGGGCCTGCTCGCCGAGCTGGACATCGAGCGCCCGTTCCTGATCGCGAGCGACCGCTGGTCTCCGGCTCGACCTACCGGTCGCCGACAGGTGGACCCAGGTGCCGAGCGAGCGGATCGACGAGATCGCCGGGCGGGCGCAGGGCTCCGACGGGATCGTGGTAGTCGGTGGCGGCAGCGCCATCGATCTCGCCAAGGCCGTCTCGACGGCGACGGGGCTCCCGGTCGTCTCGGTGCCGACGACGTACTCCGGCGCCGAGTGGACGCAGTTCTTCGGCATCCGCGACCCGGAGCGCAAGATGAGGGGCGGCGGCGCAGGAGCCCGGCTCGCGGGCATCCTCTACGAGCCGAAGCTGACCCTCGAGCTTCCCCGCGCGGAGAGTGGGGGCACGGCCCTGAACGCGCTCGCCCACTGCGCCGAGGCGCTCTACGTCGCCGGCCGCAACCCGGGGGGCGACGAGCAGGCGCTCACGGGTGCCCGTCTCATCTCCGAATCGCTTCCTCAGGTGCTCGCGGACGGAAGCGACCTGGAGGCGCGGACGACACTGCTGCGCGGGGCGATGCACGCGGGCGCGGCGCTGGCCGCGGCCGGGCTGGCGCTCGGGCACGCGATGGCGCAGGCGCTCGGCGGCCGCTACGGGATCCCGCACGGAGCCGCGAACGCGCTCTGCCTGCCGCCGGCGCTGCGCTTCAACCAGCCTGCCGCCGGCGACGAGATCGCGCGCTTCGGCGCGGCGATCGGCGCCGACGATCCCGCCGCCCGCTGCGAAGAGCTGTCGCGCCTCGCCGGCTACGAGCGGCTGCGCGACCTGGGCGTGCCGGAAGAGGAGCTCGACGAGGTCGCAGAGGCGACCGCCGTCCGTCCAGGCGCGCTCGCGAACCCGCGGCGGGCGAGCCCAGCCGAGATCGCCGAGCTCTTGCGCGGCATCTGGTGACCTGCCGGCACACGTTCGGTCGAGCGCGGGTGGTCAGGCGGGGCGGCGCGCGACGAACGAGAGAATCGTGACGCCGAGCTCCTCGAGCGCGTAGCCGCGGAAGCGCGGCGCGAGCGGGAGTGCCCGCAGCTCCCTGAGCCCGTCCGCGCCCGGCCCGGACGGCCGCTCGACGACGAGCTCGAGCCCGGCATCCCTCACGAGTCGAAGGTAGTCGGGCGCCCGCAGCCGGTTCTGGTAGTGGAGCGGCGAGTCGACAAGCCGCCAGACGCGGTCGGAGAAGCGCAGGAAGTTGTACCGCGAGAGGCTCGAATCGAAATACGCGTAGTGGTCCTGAAGGTCGATCCGGCAGCTGAAGACCCCACCCGGGCGGAGGATCCGGCGGCACTCGAGGAAGATCCGCGCCAGATCCGCGGCGGGAACGTGCTCGCAGACGTCCGTGCTCGAGACGAGATCGACCGACTCTCCCTCCAGCCCGGTCGAGCGGGCATCGCGGGGCGCCAGATAGGCGATCCCCAGCCGCTCCTCGAGCTCCCAGACCGAGCCCACCGGCCCGCCGAGCGGCCGCAGCGCGCGCCCTGCTTCCTGCCCGAGCTCGTCCCGGAGCCGCTCGAACGTCGCCAGAGACGCGTTCACGAGCTCGACGCGCGCGCTCGGCCGGATGTCGACGAGCAGCTGCCGGCCGACGCCGAGCGCCGCGTACGCGAGCGGGATCGCGAGATCCCAGCCGACGCCGAACTCGTAGAAGACGGCGTCCGCGGCGGGCGTTCCCGGGCCGTGCTCGTCGTGGGCCCGCAGATGCTGGAGCGCGCGCGAGAACTTGCGCCGGAAGACCGACTCCCCGGCCGGCAGGCTGCGGGCCACGTGCCGCTGAAAGAGGTAGTTGAGGCGCTCGCCCTGGGGCAGCAATCCGAGGCTCCGCTGTAGAGCGGCCTTCGCGAGCCAGCGCATGACGGCTGAGGATAGGCCCACCGTCGTTCGCTTCGGAGCCGAACGAGGTCCCACAATCCCCCTATGGAGTACCGCCTCCTGGGCACGCTCGAGGTCCTGCGGGACGGCGAAAGCGTCTCGATTACCGGCCGAAAGGAGCGCGCGCTGCTGTCGCTGCTGCTCCTGGAGGCGAACACGGTGCTGCCGAAGGAGACGCTGATCGACGGGCTCTGGGGAGCGCAGCCTCCCCGAACGGCCGCCAACGCGCTCCAGGTCCACGTTGGCCGCCTCCGGAAGCTGCTCGAGCGCGACCGCGCGTCGCGCGCCGAGCCGGAGCTCCTCCGCTCCGAGGGCGGGGGGTACCGGCTGAGGGTCGATCCGGATGCGCTCGACAAAGCGCGCTTCGAGCAGCTCGCGCGGGCAGGCGAGCAGGCGCTGGCGGAGGATCGCCCCGACCACGCCGCGCGCTTCCTACGGGACGCTCTCGACCTGTGGCGGAGCCCGCCGCTGGCCGAGTTCCGGTACGAAGAATGGGCTCAGGCCGAGATCGCTCGCCTGGAAGAGCTTCGCCTGACGGTGTTCGAGAGCGCGGTCGAGGCCGAGCTGCGGCTCGGGAAGCACGCGCAGGCCGTCGCCGAGCTCGAGGCCGCGGTGGCGGAAAGCCCACTCCGGGAGCGTCTCAACGCCCAGCTCATGCTGGCGCTCTACCGCTCCGGGAGGCAGGCCGAGGCGCTCGATGTCTACCGGCGCCTGCAATCCGCGCTTCGTGAGGAGCTCGGGCTCGACCCCAGTCCGAAACTGCAAGCCTTACAGGCGGCGGTGCTCAGGCAGGACCCCGACCTCGACGCGCCCGGAGCCACCCCGCCGACCCGCACGCTGCCGCCACCGCTCACGCGCGTGCTCGGCCGTGGCGAGGAAATCGCCGCCGGAGCGCGCCTGCTCCGGGAGGACCGGGTGCGGCTGCTGACTCTCACCGGGCCGGGCGGGATCGGGAAGACGACAATGGGTCTCGAGCTCGTCCGCGAGCTCATGCCGGAGTTCGCCGACGGCGCGGCCTTCGTCTCGCTCGGCCCGATCGCCGATCCCGCGCTGATCCCGGCGACCATCGTCCAGGCCCTGGAGCTGAAGGAGACCCGTCCGTCGCCGGAGGAGGTGCTCGCGGAGCAACTGCGCGGCGCGGAGCTGTTGCTGCTGCTCGACAACTTCGAGCACGTCGTGGAGGCCGCGTCCCTGGTGACCGGAATGCTCGAGTCCGCGCCTCGCCTCAAGATCGTCGTCACGAGCCGGTCTCCGCTGCGAGTGGCCGGTGAGTACGAGCTGCCGGTACCTCCGCTCGCCTTGCCGGCGGCCGTCGAGCTGTTCGTCGAGCGCGCGCGGGCGGCGAAGCCGGACTTTCCCGAGACGGAGTCGACCGCCGACATCGAAGAGCTGTGCGGACACCTCGACGGGCTGCCGCTCGTGATCGAGCTCGCGGCTGCGCGGACGAGGCTCCTCTCGCCGAGGGCGCTGCTCGAGCGCCTCGGCAACAGGCTCGATCTGCTGGGAGGCGGCCGGCGCGACGCTCCCGATCGCCAGCAGACGCTGCGGACGACGATCGACTGGAGCCACGACCTGCTCGGAGAGGCCGACCAGCGGCTGTTCGCCCGCCTCGGCGTCTTCGCCGGCGGCTGGTCGCTCGACGCCGCGGAGGCGATCTGCGCCGAGCCGGGAAGCTCCGTGCTGGAGGGGCTCTCGGCGCTGGTGAACGAGAGCCTGATCGTGCGCTCTCCCAGCGGGGAGGCACGCTTCGCCATGCTGGAAATCGTTCGGGAATACTCGCGCGAGCGGCTCGCTGCGTCAGGCGAGGAGGCGGCTCTGCGGCGCCGTCACGCCGAGTATTTCCTGGAGCTCAGCCGGCTCGCGGGGGCCGAGCTGCACGGGTCGGGGCAGGGCGCCTGGATCGAGCGCGTGGAGCTGGAGCTCGACAACCTGCGCGCGGCGGACGGGTTCTGGCGCGAGAACGGAGAGGGCGAGAGCCGGCTCCGCGCGGTCGTCTCGCTGCGGCGGTTCTGGCAGATTCACGGGCACCTGGCCGAGGGCCGCCGGATGATCGAAGACGCGCTCGCGCAGAACCCCGGGGCCGACCCGCTGCTCCGCGTTCACGCGGTCAATTCGGTCGGGCTGCTCGCGGCCGAGCAAGGGGACTTCGAAGCGGCTCGGGCGGCGTTCGAGCAGGCTCTCGAGCTGGCGGGCGAGATCGGTGAACAGGCGGAGACTGCCGGAATCCTTGCGAATCTCGGCAATCTCGCCTTCTTCGAGGGCGACACAAGCGAGGCACGGCGGCTGTACGGAGAGAGCCTGGAGACCGCGCTGCTGGTCGGCGATCTCCGGCGCCAGGCGGTGGCCCGCGACAATCTCGGGGCGCTCGAGCTGGACGAGGACCGGCCGAAGCAGGCGGCGACCCTCTTCGAGGAAGCGATCGCGAGCGCGCGCGCTTCCGGCGACGAGCACCAGGTCGCCTCGTCGCTTCGCTCGCTTGGCACCGCGCTGCTCGAGACCGGTGATCTCGACGGTGCGATCGAGCGCATTGCGCAGAGCCTGGACCTTGCGCGCCGGATCGGCGATCTGATCACCGTTGCCCCGGGCCTCGAGACCGCCGCGGGGATCGCTGCGGCTCGGGGCGAGGCGGACCGTGCGGCGCAGCTCTTCGGCGCAGCCGATGCCGCCCGGGACGGCATCGGGCTGATCCGTCCGCCCGACGAGCGGCCCCTGTACCAGCGCTGGCTCGCCACCACGCTCAGGTTGCTCGACACGGCGACGTATACGCAGCTCTACGAGCAGGGACGCGCATTGCCCACGGAGGAAGCGTGCAGGCTCGCCGTTCGCCGTCGGCTCACTCCCGTCTGACGGATAACGAGTTCTAATAAGCTCGATTAGTTGATAGCATCGCCGCGATGGCGCAGCGGCTCGCATTCGACGTGCTCGTGGTCGGCAGCGGCGCTTCGGGGCTCGCGGCGGCCGTCTCGGCCGAGCGGGCCGGCGCGCGCGTCGGGCTCGTGGCGAAAGGAGCGCTCCAGTCCTGCAACTCGGCGAAAGCCCAGGGCGGGATCCAGGCGGCCTTCGGCGACGACGACTCGCCTGCCCAGCACGCCGAGGACGTCTGGCAGAGCTCGCACGAGACCGCGAACCGGCAGCTTGTCGAGGTGCTGACCGGCGAGGCGCCGACAGCGATCCACTGGCTCGAGGGGCAGGGGGTCGAGTTCACGCGCGAAAACGGCGGCTACCGCCTCGCCCGCTGCGGCGGGGCGAGCCGCAGACGCCTGCTCCAGGTCGGTGACCGCACCGGACACGCGATCACGACCGCCCTCCGCGACGCCTTCCTCGCCTCGAGCGGCGAGTCGTTCCCGAACTGCCCGCTCGTCGCGCTCGAGCCTGCCGGCAACGGCTGGCTCGCGACGTGCCGCCGCAGGAACGGCGACGAGGTGCTGATCGACGCGGGCACGGTCGTGCTCGCGGCCGGCGGGCGCTGCTACCGCGAGGCGGAGGAGCGCGGCGAGCTCTCCACCAACCACCCGGGCGCGACCGGTGAGGTCACGAGCATCGCGCTCGAGCTCGGCGCCGAGAGCCGCGACCTCGACGCGCTCCAGTACCACCCGAACGGCGGCGCCTGGCCGCAGACCATGCAGGGGTATTCGATCCCCGAGACGACGCGCGCGTACGGCGCGACGCTCCTGAACGCGGACCGCGAGGAGTTCACCGACGCGCTCGGCCCGCGCGACGCGGTCTCCCGGGCGATCTTCGACGAGGTCGAGGCCGGCCGCGGCGTGGAGACGCCGGACGGGCGGCCCGCGGTCCTGCTCGACACGACCCGGATTCCGGAACGCGACGCCGAGATCTCGCTCCCCTACATGCTGCGCCGCTACCGTTCGGCGGGCATCGACCCTCTCGAGCAGCCGATCCTGACCTATCCCGTCCTCCACTACCAGAACGGCGGCCTCGTCATCGACGAGCGCTCCGAGACGACCCTGCCGGGCCTGTTCGCCTGCGGCGAGATCGCCGGCGGGACGCACGGTCGCAACCGGATGATGGGCAACAGCCTGCTCGAGTGCACCGTCTTCGGCCGGCGCGCCGGCGCGGCTGCCGCGGAAAGGGCCGCATGAGCGTTGTCGTGACCGACCTCCGCCAGACCCTCGAGGACGCGGCTGCGCACCTCTACGTCTGGGCACTGAAGGACATCCCGCAGGATCTGCGTGACGCCCTCGCCGAAGCGGCCGAGCGCGAGACCTCGGTCCCGGGCAGGCGCGTGCTCGAGACGATCGTCCGTAACGTCGCCGTTGCGGACGAGCGCGAGAACCTCGTCTGCCAGGACACCGGGATCGCTGTCTACACGTGCCGCGTCGGCGAGGGCTTCCCGCTTCACCCGGCGCGGATCTACGAGGCGCTCAAGGCGGGAACCGAGCGCGCGACGCTCGAGCATCCCCTGCGCTCGAACGCCGTCCACACCCTCACCCGCGAGAACACCGGCCCGAACACCGGCTACCGGCTCCCGATCGTGCACTGGGAGTTCATTCCCGACTGGGACGGGCTCGACGTCAAGTGCGTGCCGAAGGGGTCGGGCTCGGAGAACATGAGCTTCCTGAAGATGTGCGTCCCCGCCGACGGGGTGAAGGGGATCAAGCAGTTCGTGCTCAGCTCGATCGTCGACGCCGGCGGCAAGCCGTGCCCGCCCGGGATCGTCGGCGTCGGGATCGGCGGCTCGGCCGACTACGCGATGTACCTCGCCAAGGAGGCGATCGCGCGGCCCGTCGGGACGCGGAACCAGGACCCGCATGTGGCCAAGCTCGAGGAGGAGCTGTTCGACCTCCTCAATGAGACCGGGATCGGCCCGATGGGGCTCGGCGGCGACGTCACCGTGCTCAGCTGCCACATCGAGCACGCCGACACGCACATGACCCTCAACCCGGTCGCCGTCAACTACCAGTGCTGGGCCGCCCGCCGCGCGACCGCCCACATCGCTGCGGACGGAACGGTCGACTTCGACCGGGAGGCTTGAGCCATGCCCCGGGGACAGTCCCTCAGCCGCGGCCGCAACGGACACGTCCGAGGGACTGTCCCTCGGACGCGGGAGCTCTAGCCATGGCCGTGCACGAGGTCACGTTCCCGATCACCGATGAAGCTGAGTTCCTGAAGCTGCGGGCGGGTGACGAGGTCGTCGTCCAGGGACACATCATCGGGATCCGCGACCGGACGCAGATCAGGATCTTCGACGAGGGAGTCGAGCCGCCCATGGACCTCCGCGGCGCGTTCCTGCTCCACACCGCCCCGGGCGTGAAGAAGGTCGGCGACAAGTACGAGCCCGTCTGCATCGGCACGACGACGAGCGCGCGGATGGTGCGCTTCACCGAGCCGCTCGGCGCGCAGTACGGCGTCCGCGCGATCTGCGGCAAGGGCGGCTTCCCGGACGAGGCGATCGAGCCGATGCGCACGCACGGGATGGTCTATTTCGCGATCGTCGGCGGCGCGGCGGCGCTCGAGACGACCCAGATCGAGGAGATCGAGGAGGTCGCGTGGGAGGAGCTGATGCCGGAGTGCCTCTGGAAGTTCCGCGTCAAGGACTTCGGACCGCTCACGGTCGGCATCGACGCCCACGGCAACTCGCTCTACCACGACGTCCAGGCCGCCGCCCACGAGAAGCTGAAGGAGATCTATGCCCGACTCTAATCACTGGCTCGACGTCCCCACGCGCGAGCCCAAGCCGCGAAACCGGGGTCTGACCCACGTCATGGACAAGGGCCTCAACCTGCGTGACATCGAGGGTCTCTTCGACACCGCCGGCGAGTTCGTCGACATCGTCAAGCTCGGCTGGGGGACGTCGTACGTCACCAACAACCTCGAGAAGAAGATCGCGCTCTACCGCTCGCTGGGCTCACCCGTCGTCTGCGGTGGGACGCTGTTCGAGGCCGTCTACGGGCGCGGCAAGCTGGACGAGTTCAAGAGCTGGCTGAAGGAGTTCCGCTTCTCCCATGTCGAGATCTCCGACGGAACGATCGAGATCCCACGGGAGCGGAAGCTCGAGCTGATCGCAGAGTTCGCCCAGGACTTCGTCGTCCTCTCCGAGGTCGGGTCGAAGGACTCCGACGTCAACATCGCGCCGTACCTCTGGGTGCAGTGGATCCGCGAGGAGCTCGCGGCCGGCGCCTGGAAGGTGATCGCCGAAGGGCGCGAGGGCGGCACCGCCGGCATCTACCGCCCGACCGGTGAGCTGCGCACCGGCCTCGTCGACGAGATCGAGCACTCGATCGACTTCCACGACCTGATCTGGGAGGCGCCGACGAAGTCCTCGCAGGCGTGGTTCATCCGGCATTTCGGCCCGTCGGTCAACCTCGGCAACATCCCGCCCGACGAGGTGATCCCGCTCGAGACGCTCCGCCTGGGCCTGCGCGCCGACACCCTGAAGGAGGTGCTGCTCGATGGCGAGCGCGCCCCCACTGCCTGAGGTCGACTTCGAGGCGATGCCGGCGGAGAAGCTGATCCGCTGGGCGTGCGTCGAGTTCGGGCAGAGGCTGTGCCTGACCTGCTCGTGGCAGAAGCAGTCGTCGGTGCTCGTGCACATGGTCAGCGAGCTCGGCCTGCCGGTCGACGTGATCGAGCTCGACACGCAGCTCTTCTTCAAGGAGAGCTACGCGACGCGGGACGCGCTCGTCGAGCGCTACGGCCTCAAGCTGATCCAGCCGCAGGTGATCACGGTCGCGGAGCAGCACAAGCGCGAGGAGCCGAACCTCTGGGAAGCGACCCCGACCGTTGCTGCCACATCCGCAAGGTCGAGCCGCTGATCCGAGCGCTCGAGCCCTACGACGCCTGGATCTCGGGCATTCGCCGCGACCAGTCGCCTTCGCGGGCCGGTACGCCCAAGGTCGAGTGGTCGGAGCGCTACGGCGTCTGGAAGATCCACCCGCTCGCCGACTGGGACGAGCAGCGGGTCTGGGCGTACATCCAGGTCAACGAGATCCCGTACAACCCGCTCCACGACACCGGCTACCGCTCGATCGGCTGCATTCCCTGTACGCGCCCGATCAGCCCGGACGAGGAGGAGCGGGCCGGCCGCTGGGCGGGCTCCGACAAGCTGGAATGCGGCATCCACGCTCACGACACTCCCATAGGAGGGACATGAGCGAGCACATCTACGCGGCCGAGCATCCCGAGACGACACACGTCCGGCCAGGCGGCTTCACCCTCTGGTTCACCGGTCTCTCCGGGCTCCGGCAAGACGACGATCGCGCACCTGGTCGGACCCGAGCTCGACCGGCGCGGCCTGGTCGTCGAATACCTCGACGGCGACAACGTCCGCATGCACCTGTCGAAGGGCCTCGGCTTCTCGAAGGAGGACCGCGACACGCATATCGAGCGCGTCGGCTGGGTGGCATCGCGCCTGACGCGGCAGGGCGGCGCGGCGATCACGGCCGCGATCTCTCCCTACGAGGCGACTCGGCGGCAGGCGCGAGAGTGGGTCGAGGAGGTCGGAACCTTCGTCGAGGTCTACGTCAAGGCCTCGGTCGACGAGTGTGCTCGCCGCGACGTCAAGGGGCTCTACGAGAAGGCGTTCAAGGGTGAGATCAAGGAGTTCACCGGCGTCAGCGATCCCTACGAGGAGCCGGCGAATCCCGAGCTCGTCGTCGACACAGAGGAGCACAGCGCGGAGGAATGCGCGGCGCTCGTCGTCGCGAGGCTCGAGGAGCTCGGTCTCGTCCCGGCCGAGGTGGCGGCGTGACGGTCGTCGAGACGCAGGGATTGATCGCGCCGCACGGGGGAAGCTCGTCGACCGCACGGGGCCCCGGCCCGACGGCGTCGACCGGCTCGAGCAGCTCCCGCTCACCTCGCGCGAGCTCTCCGACCTGGACATGCTCGCGAGCGGCGCCCTCTCGCCGCTTCAGGGCTTCATGGGCGCTCACGACTACGAGCTAGTCGTCGAGGAGATGCGGCTCGAGCGCGGCCTGCCGTGGGCGCTGCCGGTCTGCCTCGCGGTCGAGCGTCCGCCGCACGGCGACCAGGTCGCCCTCACGGACGAGAATGGGCGGGCCCTCGCGGTGCTCGAGGTGGAAGAGGCCTACGAATACGACCGCGAGCGCGAGGCCGAGCGCTGCTTCCGCACCACCGACGAGGCGCATCCCGGCGTCGCCCGCCTCTTCGGGCAGAAGCCGTTCTACCTCGGCGGCCGCGTGACGGTCTTCGAGCGGCAGGAGCCGCCGTTCCCCGGGCTCGCCCGCGATCCCGCCGAGACTCGCAGCGCCTTCGCCGAGCGCGGCTGGCGGCGGGTGGTGGGGTTCCAGACCCGTAACCCGATCCACCGCGCGCACGAGTACCTGACCAAGGTCGCGCTCGAGACGGTCGACGGCCTCCTGATCCATCCGCTCGTGGGCGAGACGAAGTCGGACGACGTTCCGGCGGCGACGAGGGTCGAGTGCTACGACGTCCTCGTCGAGGGCTACTACCCGGCCGACCGCGTCGTCGTCTCGGCGTTTCCGGCGGCCATGCGCTACGCGGGCCCGCGTGAGGCGGTCTGGCACGCGATCTGCCGCAAGAACTACGGCTGCTCGCACTTCATCGTCGGCCGCGACCACGCCGGCGTGGGCGACTACTACGGCACCTACGACGCCCAGCTGATCTTCGACGAGCTCGAGCCGGACGAGCTCGGGATCGAGCCGATGTTCTTCGAGCACGCGTTCTACTGCCGCGCGTGCGGTCAGATGGCGACGCCGAAGACCTGCCCGCACGGCGGCGACGACCACGTCTTCCTCTCGGGGACGAAGGTGCGCGAGCTCCTGGCCGCGGGTGAGCTGCCGCCGGCCGAGTTCTCCCGCCCGGAAGTGGCGCAAGTGCTGATCTCGGCCTATCGAAGCTAATCGGAGGGCGTCTTTTGCGCCGCCCGCGCGAGCTCGGCGAACGTGGTGCGCTGGAGGATCTCGATGGTCGCATCGCGAACTTCTTCCCAGACGGGTCGCAGCGACCCCCGCGCGATCGGCGGAGTGGGGTCGGGGCGATGCCTCGTCGCGTACCCGATCGGCGCGAGCTGTCCCTGGAACAGCCGAACGACGCGCTCGAGCGTGATCTCACCCGGAGGCCGGTTGAGCGTATATCCGCCTGCCCGGCCACGGCCGGAGCGGACGATCCCGGCGGTGCGCAGGGTCGGCATCACCTGCTCGAGGACCGAGCGCGGCGCACCCGACAGCTCCGCGATCTCGCTGAGCTTCAGCGGGCCGCCCTCGCTGACGGCCAGCGCCAGCACGGCCCGGGTTGCGTAGTCGGTACGGCGTGAGATCCACACGGGACAGTACGAGCTTGACATGAACGCCTTGGATCCTCTAGCGTGTCGCTCCGATATTACTGACTTTATATGTAAGGAATGTAGGGAACTGAGACCGCGGAGGCGTTCATGTGGTGGCAGCTGATCCTGAGCGGCGCTCTGGTGGGCGCGCTCGTCGGGCTGACGGGGATGGGCGGCGGCTCGCTGATGACGCCGCTGCTCGTGATCGTCTTCGGCTTCAATCCCGCGGTCGCGATCGGCACCGACATCGCGCACGGCGCGCTCTTCAAGACGGTGGGCGGCATCCGCCACCGGCGGCTGGGCACAGTGCATGCGCGCTTGGGCGCCTGGATGTTCCTGACCAGCGCGCCGATGTCGCTCGTCGGCGTCTGGCTCGCGAGCTGGCTCGAGCGGAAGTACGGCGGCGGCGCGCAGTCCACGATGGGCGAGGTGCTGGCGGTCGCCCTGCTGCTGGGGGCGGTGGGGCTCTTCGCCAAGAGCTTCGTCCACTACCAGGAGCGCAGCGACGCGCCTTTCCTGTTGACCCGGCGAGACCGAATCGCAGCGCTTGCGATCGGATTCTTCGGCGGTTTCATCGTCGGCCTGACCTCCGTCGGCACGGGCGTCTTCTTCGGGCTGACGATGTTGATCGTCTTCCCGCTGCGCGCGGCGAAGATCGTCGGCACGGACATCTTCCACGCCGCCGCCCTGCTCTGGGTGGCGGGCATGGGCCACCTCGTCGCCGGCAACGTCGACATGCGAACGGTGGGATGGCTCGCGCTGGGCTCGGTGCCCGGTGTCCTGACCGCGAGCCAGTTCACGTTGCGGGTGCCCGAGCGTGTGCTGCGCCTCGTGCTCGCGAGCGTGCTGCTGCTGAGCGGCATCAAGCTGCTGGACTTCTCCGGCGCGAACTGGGTGATCGCGGGCGGAGCGATAGTGGCGGTGATCGGCTTTGCGGCGTGGAGCCTCGTGGCTCGCGCCGGGAGCCGGCAGCTAGCGCTGGACTCGCAGATCCGCGAATGACGCTGAGCTCTTGCCGAACTCCCACCAGCCGTGGACGTTCGGGCGGACGAACGCGGTGCTGCGACCGTAGACGAGCGGGATGACCGCCGCCCGGTCGCCGACGACGTAGCGCAGCTCCGTCGTCGGTGCGGCTGTGGGGTTGGTCATCCGCGCCAATTGTGACGCCGCACTAGGATCAGCGGCGGGATGCGGCTTGTGTGGGTCAGCTTCGACGCGATGGGCCGCGACTGTCTCGTTGCGGCCGCTGAGGCCGGCGCCGAGGTGGCCGCGGTCGTGACGCTGCCCGGGCCGATCGAGTCGGACCGCTCCGGGCAGTGCTCGTTCGACGAGGTCGCGGCCGAGCTCGGGGCGAAGCTGATCGAGACCGCCGACGTCAACTCGCCCGCGACGATCGCCGCCGTGCGCGAGGTCGATCCCGATCTGATCTTCGTGGTCGGGTGGTCGCAGCTCGTGCTGGACGACTTTCTCGGGCTCCCGCGGCACGGCGTGTTCGGAATGCATCCCAGCCTGCTCCCCAGGCACCGCGGTAGGGCGGCGATTCCGTGGGCGATCCTGAGTGGGCTCGCGAAGACGGGCGTGACCCTCTTCGAGATCGCCGACGGCACGGCCGATTCCGGCCCGATCGTCGGCCAGGTCGAGGTGCCGCTCGCGCCCGACGAGACGGCCGAGACTCTCTACGAGAAAGTCACGGCCGCGCACCTCGAGCTCGTCCGCCGCCACGTCCCGCAGCTCCTCGACGGAAGCGCGCCGCGCGTTCCCCAGAACAGGCGCCGCGCGAGCTCCTGGCCGAAGCGTTCCCCCGCCGACGGGATCATCGACTGGGAGACGCGCGCGCCCTACCTCCACGACTGGGTGCGCGCGCAGACGAGGCCGTACCCCGGCGCGTTCACGTACCTGGGGGAGGAGAAGCTCGTCGTCTGGCGGGCGCGGCCGGTTCCGCTCGACGAGGAGGCGCCCGCGGGAACGGTGGTCGGCCTGGAGGGCGGCGAACCGATTGTCGCCTGCGGCGAGGGCGGGCTCGTGCTGGAGGAGGTGGAGGGTGCCGGGCCGCTGCCGGTCGGTGCCCGGCTCGGATGAAGATCCTCGTGATGGCCGCGCACCCGGACGACGAGGTGCTCGGGATGGGCGGGACGCTCTGCCTGCACGCCGCCGAGCGGGGCGACGAGGTGCGTGTCGTCTGCGTCACCGACGGCAGCTCGACCCAGTACCCGGGTGACACGGAGCTGCGCGAGCGCAAGAGCCAGGAGGCGCTGCGGGCGGCTGCGGTTCTCGGCGTGACCGATTACGCCCACCTCGACCTGCCGGACATGCGCCTCGACACGCTCGCCCACGCCGACCTGAACCGCGTCGTCGAGGAGCACGTGCACGAGGTCGGACCGGAGGTCGTCTACACGGCGCACCCCGACGTGAACAGCGACCACCGCGCCCTGTTCGACTCGGTCGCGGTCGCGACGAGGCCGACGCCGGGCCAGCCCGTGCGCCGGGTCCTCACCTACGCGCCGGCCTCGAGCACCGAGTGGACGCCCGCTGCGACCAACTGGTTCGTCCCGAACTGGTTCGTCGACGTCACGGCCACGCTGGAGCGGAAGCTAGAGGCGTTCGCCTGCTTCGAGACCGAGCGGCGCGACTACCCGCACCCGCGCAGCGAGCGCTCGCTCCGGGCGCAGGCCGAGTTCTACGGCGCGAGCGTGGGTTGCGAGTACGCGGAGCCTTTCGTCCTCGTCCGGAATGTCGCCTGAGGCGCGGGCGCGCCTGCTCGCGGCGGTCGTCGCGGTCGGGCTGCTCGGCGGGACGGCGGTCGCGTTCGCGCTGACGGAGCAGCTCAAGCTGGAACGGAGCCCGGTCTTCGGGACGCACGTCGGCAAGCTCCTCGGCCCGCGCTGCCGTTGCGAGCACGAGAGCATCAAGATCGAGTTTCGGTTGCGCAAGGCCGAGACGCTGACGGTCGTTCTCGTCGACTCGCAGCGCCGGGTCGTGCGGACGCTGCTCGACTCGGGGCCGCGGGCGGCCGGCGTCCAGCGGTTCACCTGGGACGGGCGCGACGATTCTGGGCAGGTCGTTCCGGCGGGGACGTACCGGCCCCGGCTCCACCTCGCGCGCGACCACCGGACGATCCTGATGCCGAACCCGATCAGGGTCGACCCGATCGCTCCGCGGATCGCGCTCGCCTCGGTCTGGTCGCGGGCCTTCTCGCCCGACGGCGACGCCCGGAACGACGTCGTCCGCCTGCGCTTCCGGGCGAGCAAGCGCGCCCGCGCACTGCTGTTCGTCAACGGCCGGCTTCGCGTTCAGCTGCGGCGGTACGGGCGGGCGGGCGTGGTGCGCTGGTTCGGGTCGGGCCTCCCGGCGGGGCGCTACCGGCTCGTTCTTCGGGCGGTCGACCTCGCGGGGAACCGCTCCGCACCGGTCTCCGCCGGCGTCGTGCGGATCCGGTTCGTCGGCGTGCGGCCGCACGTGCTCCACGCCGCGCCGCGGGCCCGGATCGGCTTCCGCGTCAGGACCGACGCCAAGCGGTTCCGCTGGCGGCTTGGTCACGGTGGTGGCCGCGCCGCACCGGGCCTCCTCGAGCTGCGGGCCCCCGGCGGGCCGGGTCGCTACGTCCTGAAGGTGACCGCGAACGGCCACTCCGCGCGCTCCGTCGTGATCGTGGAGCGGCGCAAGTGACCGCCGAGCTCGCCCGCGCGGCCGGGCCGGTCGGGGTGGCCGGGCTCGTCGCGCTGCTGCTCGCGCCGGCGCGAGCCCACCGGCTCGTCGGGCTCGCCGCCTGGGCTCTCGGCTCGGGCGCGCTCGCCGTCTACCTCGCGCCGAAGGGCCATGCCGCGCTGCTCGCCGCCGCCGCCGTCGCGGGGCTCGTGCTCGCAGCGGGAGGCGCCGCCCTCCTTCTCCGCTGGCCCTGGCTGCTCGCGCTCGCGGTGCTCGCGTGCGTCCCGGCCAGGATCCCCGTCACCGTCGGCTCGACGCAGGCGAACCTGCTCGTCCCGCTCTACGGCGTCGTCGCGGCGGCTGCCCTGGCACTCGCCTGGGAGCTCGCGCGTGGAAATGCACGGCGTTCCATGGAGCTCGGACCGGTGGCGCTGCCCCTCGCCGCGTTCACGGCCTGGAGCGGTCTCTCCCTGGTCTGGAGCCAGGACCTTCGCCAGGGCGCGATCGAGCTGCTCTTCTTCTTCCTGCCCTTCGGGCTGCTGGCGGTTTCCCTCTCGCGACTCGCCTGGAACGGCCGCTGGGTCATGGTGCTGTTCGGGGAGCTCGCCCTGATGGCGCTCATGTTCGCCGCGATCGGCATCGAGCAGTGGATCACGCGCGACATCTTCTGGAACCCGAAGCTGCTCGTCGGGAACACCTACGCGCCGTTCTACCGGGTGAACTCGGTCTTCTGGGACCCCTCGATCTACGGGCGCTTCCTGGTGGTCGCGATCCTGGCCGGCCTGGTGGTCGCGCTCTGGGCCCGCTCCGCCCGGGTGGTTCTCGCGGTCGCCGGCGGCGTGGCCGTGACGTGGGTGGGGCTCCTCTTCTCGTTCTCCCAGTCGAGCTTCGCCGCGCTCGTGGCGGGCGTGATCGTCGCCGCGGTCGTCGCGTGGGGGCGGCGCGCGCTCCTGCTCGCCGTTCTCGCCGCCGTGGTTCTCGCCCTCGTCGCGGCCGCGTCGCCGAGGGTCCGGCACGCGGCCTTCCACGGCTCCGACGGCGGGCTCAACCGCGTGACCAGCGGGCGGTCGAAGCTCGTCTCGAACGGCGTCAAGATCGCTGTCCACCATCCCGTCGTCGGGGTCGGGATCGGCGGCTTCAAGCGCGCGTACGCGAAGCAGGCGCACCTGCGCTCGAAGGAGCCGAAGGCCGGCGCCTCGCACGACACGCCGATCACGATCGCCGCCGAGACGGGCCTGCCCGGGCTCGCGCTTTTCGCCTGGCTCGTGGTCGCGGGTCTCGGGCTGGCCTTCCGGCGCAGGGCCGCCGACCTCGCGGGCCTGACCGCGCTCACGTGCGGTCTCGTCCTCGTCACGATCGGCGTGCACAGCCTCTTCTACAACGCGTTCTTCGAGGACCCGACCGTCTGGGGCGTGCTCGCCCTGGCGGCCGTCACGGCAAGGATGCCGCTACCGGGCGGGCGTGACGAGCGCCCGCAGCCGCCGCAGCTCGACCGGCAGGTAGAACCCGAGCGGGAGCAGGATCAGCGGGTAGACGGCCGCCAGCGCCGCGGCGCCGGCAAGCGGGACGTGGAGCGCCTTCCCGAGCACGGTTAGCCCGACTGCCGCGCCGACGGCGAGGGCGATGCGCCGCCACTGGTACGGCACCGGGAAGACGCTCTGCGCGCGCAGTGTCATGCCGACGAACATGACGGTGTAGGCGACGAGGGTCGCGGAGGCGGCGCCCATCATCCCGTAGGCGGGGATCAGCACGAAGTTGAGGCCGATGTTGAGGGCGGCCGCGGTCCCGGTGACGACCCAGTTGAACTGCGTCTTCTTAGCGCGCCCGATTCCGATCGACATCACGTTGAAGGCGATGAAGGCGGCTGCGCCGAACGCGAGCAGCGGTACGACGCGTGACCCGGGATAAAAGGCGGGAGCGGTCAAGACGCGCACGAGCCACGGCGCCAGCAGGGAAAGCGCCAGCGCCATCCAGCAGGTCACGTAGAGGACGTAGGTCAGGACGAAGCTGTACGCGCGCTTCGCCTCCGAGTCGTCGGCGATCGAGTAGGCGAAGGCCGGCCAGGCCGTGCGCAGGGCGATCAGCAGGAGCAGGAGCGCGGTCGAGACGCGCACGCCCACCGAGTAGAGGCCGACCTCGGCGGCGTTCTTCAGCTTCAGCAGCAGGAAACGGTCGGCGAAGTCGAGCGCCCAGAGCGCGAGCCCGGACGGGATGAGCGGGACACCGAAGCGCTGCATCTCGCGGAACAGCGGCCGGTCGAACTCGAGCCCGAGCTGAAAGCGCCTGTAGGCGAGCAGCACGAAGAAGACGACCAGCGTGCCGGTGAAGTTGCCGACGATCACCCCGAGCGCACCCTTGTGCCAGACGGCGACGAGCAGGATCGTCGCGGCGACCGTGATCAGGACGTTCGAGACGGTGGCCGCCACATACGCCACCGAGCGCTCCTCGACCCGGAAGAGCGAGGTCAGCTGCTCGTAGTTCATCTGCGCCCAGAGCAGGACGAACGCCGCGCGCACGAGGTTCGTGCGCGAGTGGGTCGAGAAGAACGCTTCCGAGATCGGGCCGGCGAGGACGATCCCCAGGACGAGGCCGGTGGTCGACGCCGTCATCGTGAACCAGAAGGAGGTGCGGACGACCGTGATGCGCCCGCGCTCGTCCTTCGCGTCGAAGTAGAAGCGGAAGAACGCCATCGAGATTCCGGCGCGGAGGACGATCACGAGCACCGCCGAGAGCGCGATCAGCGTGTCGACCGCGCCGAGGTCGCCGCGCGCGAGGTAGCGCGTTACCACGGGCAGGAGGAAGACGCCGATCAGGCGCGAGACGACCGCGCCCAGCCCGTAGATGGCCGAATGCTTGCCGAGCCGCCAGAGCTGACGCGCGAGCATGACCCCGATTTTGGCCGAAGCTAGACTCCCGCGAATGGCTCTGAGCGGAAAACGGATCCTGATGACCGGCGGTGCGGGCTTCATCGGGACCTCGCTCGCGCGGCGGCTCGTCGGCGACAACGAGCTCGTTCTCCTCGACAACCTTCACCGCGACTCGCTCACCGGAACCGACCTGGCCGAGCACCCGAACCTGCGCCTCGTCGAGGGCGACGTGCTCGACCTGCCGCTGCTACGCGAGCTGTCGAAGGGTGCGACCCACGTGATCCACATGGCGGCGATCGCGGGCGTCGACAAGGTGCTCGAGAGCCGCGTGCGCACCATGCGCGTCAACCTGATCGGGACGTACAACGTGCTCGAGGCGGCGCACGAGGCGGGCGGAGTCGAGCGGCTGGTGGATTTCTCGACGAGCGAGGTGTTCGGGACGCACGCCTACAAGGTCGAGGAGACGCACGTCACGAGCCAGGGCTCGGTCGGGGAGGCGCGCTGGACGTACGCGGTCTCCAAGCTCGCCGGCGAGTACCTGGCGCACTCCTATTTCGACGAGTACGGCCTCCCGGCAGTCTCGGTGCGGCCGTTCAACGTGTACGGGCCGGGCCAGACCGGCAGCGGCGCGATCCACCACTTCACCGTGCGCGCGCTGGCGGGCGACGACCTCGTGATCCACGGGGACGGCTCGCAGATCCGCGCCTGGTGCTACGTGGACGACGTCGTCGAGGCGCTGCTCGCGATCCTCGAGAACGAGGAGGCGGTCGGACAGGTCTTCAACGTCGGCAACCCGCGCTCGGTCGTGACCGTCTTCGACCTGGCGGCGCGGATCCGGCGGCTCGCCGGCTCGGAGTCGGAGATCATCTTCCGGCCGCTGCACTACGTGGACGTCGAGATGCGGATCCCGAACGTGGACAAGGCGCGCAAGCTCCTCGGCTGGGAGCCGCAGGTGGATCTCGACGACGGGCTCGAGCGCACGATCGCCTGGTACCGCGAGCGGCAGCCCGTGCAGAGCCTGGCCTCCAAGGCGTGAGGTTTCTGCTGGTCGCGGCGGCGGCGGCCGTCGTGGCCGTGCCGGGCGCGGCCGCTCGTGGGCCCTCGCAGCTGCGTTTGCTCGGCTACGGGCCCGCCGTGATCAGCCCGAACGGCAACGGAGTGAACGATGCCGTTCGCCTGCGCGTGCGTGCCGCGCCCGGGGCGGGGCTGGGGCTGCGCGCGTACGTCTGGGGCGGGCGCCTGCACGGCTGGCGCCGCATCCGCACCGGCGTGACCGTGCGAGCCTCGACCGGCGGAACCGCGACCCCCAGTTGGGACGGGACCACCTCCACCGGCTCCACGGTCCGCGACGGAACCTACCTTGTAACAGTCTGTTACAAGGATTCGGGGCGGGCGCTCCCTCCGGTGATCGCGCCCGCGGAGCAGCGGCCGGGGCCTGCGGAGGCGACCGTCTCGCGGCCGCCGTGGCGGCGTTCCGGCTGTCTCGCGCGCCCGCGAATCGTCCGGGTCGAGCGGCTGGCGGCGTACGTCGACTCGACCGCGAGCTTCGAGCCGGGGTCGCGTCCGCCGCTCGTCGTCTCGGCCGACCGGAGCGAGGCGACGGTCGAGCTCGAGCAGGACTGCTCGGGCCGGCGCTTCCCCGGCCGGACGCTTCCGCGCGGGCTCGACTCCGGCCTCTACCACTACGCCGTCACCGATCCGGCGGGAGACGAGTTCTCCGCCCCGTTCGTCGTGCGTAATGGGCGCTTTCCGCTCGACCGGCCGCCGCCGCGGACGGCGCTGCTCGTCTGGCCGTACCTGACGTGGCGGGCGTACAACGGCTACGACGCGAACCTCGACGGCCGTTCTGACAGCTGGTACCAGTTCTGGCGGCAGCGGCGTGTCTCGCTCGTCGGGGCGCTCCTGCCGGGGGGCCGGGAGGACGACCACCGGGCGGCGGCGCCGTTCTCGAGCTGGCTCTGTTCGCGCCGGCCCCGCGTCCAGAGCGTGACCGACGTCGAGCTTCGCCGGCTCCCTGCCGCGGTGCTGCGGCGCTACGCGGCGGTCGTCTTCCCCGGGCACAGCGAGTACTACGAGCCGGCGACGTACGACCTGCTCCGCCGCTACCGCGACGGCGGCGGGCACCTCGTCTTCCTGCAGGCGAACCCGTTCTACCGCCAGGTGCGGCTCGACCGGGGGCGGAACGCGATGGTGATGACCGACCTCGACGCGCGCGAGGGCCGCTCCGACTTCGCGCTCGCCGGAGTGGGCTACGACGGCTGCTGCTTCCCGCGCTCGCACGCCGTGCGCTACCGGGCCGCGACCGGAGCCGGCTTCGCGCGCGTGCGGTGGCTCTTCCGCGGAACCGGGGTCGGGCCCGGCCAGAGCTTCGGCTACGCGGGCTCCGAGAGCGACCGGATCGACCCGCAGCTGACGCCGCACGACCACGTCGTCGCGGCCGAGGCGGTCATCGCCGGCAACTACGGCGCCGTGAACGCCGCGCTGGTCTGGTCGCGGGCGGGTCGGGGCGAGGTCTTCGCGACCGGCAACTACAGCTTCCTGCGGATGCAAAGGTCCCTGACGTGGACGCTGCTCGACAACGTCTGGCGCAGGCTGGTCTAGGCGCCCTTTTGGCGGTCGCCCTGCTGGCTGGCTGCGGCTCGTCGGCGCCGCCGAACGGGGGACCGACGCTCCGGCTCGCGCTGCCGCAGCTCCCGCGCACGCTCGACCCGGCGAGGGCGGGAGACATGCCCTCGCTGAACGTCGCGCACGAGCTCTACGCCGGGTTGACGCGCTTCTCCGGAACCGGGGTCAAACCCGATCTCGCCGAGTCCTGGGACGTCGAGCAGGGCGGCCTCGTCTGGACCTTCCACCTGCGCAAGAACCTGCGCTGGAGCGACGACCGGCGGCTCACGGCCGCAGACTTCCGGCGCGCCTGGCTGCGGGCGCTGGCCCCTTCGACCGGAGCACCGCTCGCCGGTCCCGACCTCGGGATCGTCCGTGGCGCTCGCGTGTTCCGCAAGACCGGCCGCGGCTCGCTCGGCGTCGAAGCCGTCGACGACCGGACGCTGCGGGTGACGCTCCAGCACCCGATCCCCTGGCTCGACCAGCTCGTCGCCCACCCGATCGCGGCACCGATGCGCCCGAACGCGTACAGCGGCCCGTTCCGCCTCGTCAGCCGCTTCGTCCTCGAGCGGAACTTCAACTACTGGAACGTCCACGCGGTCAAACCGAGCCGCCTGGTCCTGACGACGAAGACCAGGGGCGCCGACGCGATCCTCCCGCGCGGTCTCGCGCCGCCAGGGCTCCCGTGGGTCCAGACGGCGGAGCCGCCGAACGGCCCCGGTTGGCGGACACTGCCGACGCTCTCCGTCCAGCTGCTCTGGATCGTGAACAGAAGCGTCACCGGTTCCTCAGCCGGGCTCGTTCCCAAGGCTATGCCGGGCTACGACGAAATCGTTCCGAAGGGCCCCCAGATCGAGCCGAACGGCGTCAGTCCCGCTCATCTGCGCCTGGCCTACGCCAGGCAGGATGCCCTCGCAACGCACGCGGTCAAAGTGGCGAGGCAGCTCTTTGGACCCGCGGTAGCTGTCGTGCCGCGTCCGTCCGAGACACTGGGTGAGCTTGCGCGCGTCCACGCCGATCTTGTTCTGCTCGGCTGGAGCTCGAAGATCTTCGATGCGTACAACATCTTCGACCTCTTTCCATGCGGAAGTGCCTTCAACGTCGCTCACTGGTGCGAGCCGTCTTACGACGCGCTGATGCGACGGGCCGTGCGCACGCTCGACGACCGGGCACGCTGGGCAATCGAGCGGCAGATCCTCGCCAAGCTGACGGCGGCGGGACCTGCGGTGCCGCTGGGGCGGCCTTCCGAGTACGTCTGGATCAAGCCGGGCGTGCGCGGGTTCTCCTGGTCGCCGGTCGGGTTCTACGAGCTCGCGGGCATGACCCGCTCGTAGATCTCCAGCACCTGCCGAGCGACCTCGAGGTGGCCGTGGACGCGCTCGGCGTAGGCTCGCGGCTGCGACGGCCGAGCTCCGGGAGCGACTCCCGCCGCTCGATCAGGCCGGCAAGCACGTCCTCTAGCGTCGACTCGGAGGCACGTATGAGCGGCAGCTCGAGCCCGAAAGCCTCCTCGGTCTCCGCCGCGGCCTCCTCGTCGAGGTGGACGACGACCGGCTTGGCGAGCGCCATCGACTCGATCGCGAGCATCCCGTACCAGCCGATCCGGAGCTGGTCGATCACGACGTCGGCCGCGGCGTAGCGGAGCCGCGCCTCGCGGTTGGGGACGCCCTCGATCAGGTCGAGCTCGATCGGAGCGCCTCGCGCGCGCAGCGACTCGACCGCTGCGAGCACGGTGTCGGTTCCCTTGACCGAGCGCTTGCTCGGCGCGTGGGCCACGCGCAGCACCGCCCCGGGCTCGACGGGCGACGGGATCCAGTCGGTGAGCACGATCGCCGGGTGGACGACGTCGTACTCCGGCCAGTTCCCTCGCGGCGCCAGGCGGCGCGTGAGGAAGCTGCCGACGATCACCGCGTCCGCCGAGCGGAGGTACTGCACGTCCGACGCCGGCCGCCCGCGCAGGTCGGAGCCCCAGGACTGAAAGACGATCCCCTTCCGCAGCAGCCGCAGCGCGGGCAGGTTCAGCCTCCGCGGCAGCAGCGTCAGGCCGGCGTGGAAGTGGAAGACGTCGAAGCGCCGCACCGCCCAGGCAAACGCGGCGAGCTGCTTCGGCAGGTTGAAGGGGATGCTCGAGAGCCGGCTCGTGTCGCGGAGCCGGAGGTTGCGGTCGAAGCCGCGCTCGAACGGGCGCTCGTTGAAGACGAGCAGCGTGCTCTCGACCCCGAGCTCCTTCAGGCCCTGCGAGATCGCGCCGGGCGCACCGGCGATGTTGACGGGGGAGTGAGGACCCTCACGTCACACGAGCGCGCGCTCGACCGCGATCTCGACGTCGAGCGCGTGGAGCGCGCGGTCCGTGAGCTCGTCGAGCTCGGCCTCGCCGGCCGCGCTCAGGACGAGGTAGCCGAGCCGCCCGGCGCCCGAGGTGAGCGGCGGCAGCACCATTCCCTCCCGCCAGTAGAAGCCGGCCTCGTGCACGCCGTCGAGCGCCAGCGCGGGTGAGGCGTCGAGCCGCACGATCCGCCCGGGCGGGGCGACCACGAACCGGACCTGCCCGCACGGCGCGACCGCCTCGCCGGGCGCGAGCTCACCCGGGGTCAGACCCCCGAGCGCCCAGAGGACGTTCGCGCGGATCGCATCGAAACCGGTGACGAGCTTCGCGAGCTCGGCGTCCTTGCCGCCGCCGAGCCGCGCGCCGACCTCGATCACGAAGTCCCCGCGAACCTGGACGTAGGCCGGGCCCGTCTCGATCCCGACCGCGGCGCTCGCGCGCCTCGCGAGCTCGAACAGCTCCCGCTCGCGCTCCCCGGAAAGCCCGGACGGGTAGCGGTGCGCGATGCAGACCCCGAGCGGCGGCGGCGGGTGGAGCAGGCGCTTCGTGATGCTCATCGGGAAGTACTCGCCGTCGAGGAGGAAGCCGTTGATCGTCAGCTCGTCGCCGTCCAGGTAGCGCTCGATCACGACGGCGCCCGTGCGCGAGGCGGCAAGCGCGCGCTCGAAGGCCTCCGGCAGCTCGTTCCGGGAGCGAACCTCCGTGACGCCGCGCTGCGCGGAGCCGTCGACCGGCTTCAGGACGGACGGCCCGTCGAAGGCGGCGGCCGCGTCCTCGGCGCTCGTCACCTCCCGGCCGGCGGCGGTCGGCACGCCTGCGGCTTCGAACGCCGCCCGCATCTTCCGCTTGTCGGCGACCGTCTCCGCGGTTCGCACGGGAAGGCCCGGCAGCCCGAGCTGCTCGGCGAGGCGGGCCGTCGGCAGGACGGCCTGGTCGGAGCCCATCGTCGCGACCGCCGCCGGTTCGATTCCGTGCGCTCCGAGATCGGCGAGAACGCCCTCGACGTCGGTGAAGTTGCGGACGATCGCGATGTCGGCATCGGCGAGGAGCGGCGCGGTCTCGGCGCCGTCGACGACGCAGACGGAGTGACCGTGCGCGCGGGCCTGCTCCAGCAGCCCGAGCTGTGAGCGGGACCCCCCGATCACCACGAAGGCGGGCGTGCTCACCGCGCCGACTGCCAGGACTCGAGGAGCTGTCGCAGCCCCTCCTCCAGGCCGACCTCGGCGCGCCAGCCGAGCCCGCGGAGGCGCTCGACCTCGATCGACGGAGTCACGCGGCCGGGCGGCGGCTCGATCTCCTCGACCAGGTCCGGTGAAGCGCCGGTGAGCGAACAAGCGATGCGGGCGGCGTCGATGAGCGCGACCGGGTCGGCGTCGGAGCCGACGTTGAAGACACCGTCCTCGCCGGACTCGAGCACCATTCTCACCGCCCGCGCGACGTCGCCGACCCAGCACCACGAGCGCGCCTCCCCGCGGAAGGCCGGAATCGGCTCCCCGCGGCCGGCCTGGTGCAGCATCGTCGGCAGCGCGCCCTTGCCCTGGCCGGGCTCGACTCCCGGCCCGTACGGGTTCGCAAGCCGCAGCACGACGAGGCCATCGGGGGCGTAGAGCTGCGCGGCCTGCTCGCCCCACCACTTCGTCAGCGCGTAGAAGCTGATCGGAGCCGGGGGCGTGTCCTCGCGCGCGACCGCGGCGACGCCGTAGACGTCGACGGTCGAGACGTACGCGAGCCTGGCGCCGTGTGCCGCGCACGCCTGCGCGACCCTGATCGTCGCGAGCACGTTCGAACGCAGTGCGAGCTCGGGCTCCTCTTCGCAGCGGACGACGCCGATCCGGGCGGCGGCGTGGACGACCGTGTCCACGCCGCTGGAGGCCAGGGCGCGCTCGGCGACTCCGTCCTCGGCGAGATCGCCGTCACTCCGCTCGAGCGGATGGACCTCGTAAGCTCGCTCCCCGTGACGCAGCTCCTCCACGAGCGCGCGCCCGACGAAGCCCGAGGCTCCCGTGACGAGGATTCTCATCGCGGGCGAGTCTACTGGCGCGTCTGCGCGCTTCTCGGCGCCGCGCTGCTGCTCGGCGGTTGCCACGGAGGCTCGAAACGCCCGGGGCCGAAGCCGCCCGCACCGAAGCTCACCTTTCGCGAGCTCGACGCCCAGCAGCAGCGCCTGGTCGGCGACTACGAGCCCGTCAGCCGCGCCCTCACCGCCTACGAGCGCGCCTACCGCGACCGCCGCGGGCTCGCCGGCGAGACGCGCTCCTTCCGGCGGGTCGTGAGCACCGCGCTGGCGCGCCTCCGCCGGGACCGGGCAAGCGGCGAGACCGCGCGCGCGAAGGAGCTGCTCGTCGCAGCTCTCGGGGCTCGCCTGCGAGCGCTGTCGGCCTCACCGGCGAGCGAGCGCTACACCCGCGAGTGGAACCGCTCGGTGGTCGCCGCCCGGCGCGCGCTGACACTGCTCCAAGACATCCGCGATCGCGCGCGCCTGATCCCGCTCCCCGAGGACTCGATCAGCTAGCTCTCGCCAAATTCCTACCTACCAGGTAGGATTTCCGACATGAAGAGTTTGCGCGCAACGGTCTCGGAGAAGGGCCAGGTGACGATCCCAAAGGCGCTTCGCGACCGCCTCGGGATCCGCCCGGGTCAGACGCTCGAGTTCGAGGCCCAGCAAGGGCGCCTGATCGCGTCGAAGGCTGCCACCGACGATCCCGTGGACGCTGTCTACGGCATTCTCGAGCTCCGCAGGCCGACGGACGACGTGATCGACGAGCTGCGCGGTCCCGCCGCCGCCGTGTGATCACAGCCGTCGACACGAACGTCCTGCTCGACGTCTTCGGGGCGGATGCAGTTTTCGGCGAGCGATCGGCGGCCGCCCTGCGCTCCTGTCTGCGCGAGGGCCGGGTCGTCGCCTGCGCGGTTGTCTGGGCCGAGGTCGCGGCGGCGTTCGGCCGGAGCGAGGCCGCCGCGAACGCCCTCGCGAGCCTCGGCGTGGACTTCAGCCCGACGTCGGTCACGGCAGCGGAGCAGGCCGGGCGTGCCTGGAGCGTCTCCCGCGAACGCGGTGGGAGTCGCACCCGGGTCGTCGCCGATTTTCTGATCGGCGCGCACGCGATCGTCCAGGCGGAACGCCTGTTGACCCGCGACCGCGGCTTCTACCGTTCGTACTTCGAGCGCCTGGCGATCGTCGACCCGGCCCGTGAGATGTGATTCCCCTACGCGCCGCGCAGGAGCGCGTAACCCTCGCGCAGGAAGGGCGTGCGGTCGACGAGGGCGGGGATCTCCTCCGCGATGAACATGCCCTCCTCGGTGACGACGCAGTCGATCAGCTCCGGCGGTGTCAGGTCGCGATCCTCGCCCACGCCGGGCGCGTCGTCGACGTCGATCGGCGCCAGCTTCGACACCTCGCACGCGACGATCGCGGGCACGCCCGCGTCGGCGGCCGCCTCGGCCAGCTCGCGCGTCCCCTGCTTGTTGCAGAGCGTGCCGCAGCGGAAGACCGTGTCCGCGCCGACGAGCAGCAGCGAGGCCCATTCGAGCTGCCGCGGCGCCACCCGATCCTCGACCAGCTCGACCTTCAGGCCCGCCTCGCGCAGCTCGTGCGCGAACGCTCGCCCCTCTTCCTGCGGCGAGGAGACTGTGCAGATCACCCGCGCCGGCGGGGTGTGCAGGAGCGCCTCGTGAACCGTCGCGGAGGCCGAATGCGTCAGGACCACGGCGTCGACCAGTCGCTCCTGGAGCTGAATCGCGATCGAGGCGGCCGCCCGGCGGCGCCCGTCGACGAGGGCCTGCGCCTCTTCCCGCACGACCTGCCGTAGCTGCTCGGGCTCGAGATGTGCCTCGCGCTGCGCGGCTGCGAGCACCCGCCCGGCGGCCCCGGCGATCGCGCCCACCCCCGGGCGGCTCGCGGCCAGCTCCTTGCCGGCGGAGACGAGCCGCTCCAGCAGCTCCTGGCTGTCGGCGGCCTGGTGCTCGGCGACGTTCACGAGCGCTTCCACCGCACGGCGCGCCAGCCAGCTCCCGCCGTGGTTGCGATCGTCACGGAGCTCTTCGACCCGCTCCCCGAGGATTGTGGTCACGTGCGGATTGTCGCAGAGAACCGGTGTCGTCGCATCCGCTCGCGACAATGGGAGGTGTTGGAGCGCTTGCTCGTACTCGGGGCCGGCGCCGCGCAGCTCGGGCTGCTCGCGGCGGCGCGGGCGCGCGGGCTGTTCGTGATCGCAGTCGATCGGGATCCCGGCGCGCCCGGATTTCGCCACGCCGACCGCCGGGCGATCGTCTCCGTGGAGGACGAGCCGGCTCTCGAGCGCCTGGCCGAGGCAGAGCACGTGGACGGCGTGATCGCCCCCGGTGCGGACACGCCGGTGGGCGCCGCGGCGCGGGTCGCGGCCAGGCTCGGCCTTGCACATCCGCTCGCGCCCGAGATCGCCGTGCTCTCCACGTCGAAGCTCCGCCAGCGGGAGCGCCTCGCCGAGGCGGGCATTCCCCAGACTGCCTGGAAGGTCGTCTCCACCGCGGACGAGGTCGTCGGCGTGCCTTGCATCGTCCGCTCGCCCGACCGGCGGGGACGAGGCGCCCGCTCGCTCGTGCGCTCGTCGCGGGACCTGCGCCGCGCGGTCACGACCGCGCTCAAGGCCTCGCGCATAGGACTGTGCCTCGTAGAGGAACTGGTCGAGGAGCCGGTCGTGACCGTGAGCGCCTTCTCGCAGGCGGGCGTCTTCCAGGCGCTGACCACGACCGACCGCCTTCCCGGCGCCGAGGTCTGGGAGAGCGAGCACGTGCAGGCCGCGGCCGAGCTCGCGCGCCAGGCGGTGGAGGCACTTCAGATCCGAGAGGGCCCGACCGTCACCCGGCTTCGGATCGACGCCGACGGCCCGAAGGTCCTGGAGGTCTCGGCGCGTATCGGCGCCACGCACGAGGCCGAGCTCTGCCGCGCCGCGCTCGGCGTCGACGTGAACGGGCTCGCGCTCTCGGCCGCCCTCGGGGAGCCGATCTCCGCGCGCCGCCTGCGGCCGAAGCCGCGCGCCGGGGCGGCCTGCGTGCGCTTCATCCAGGAGGGCACCGTGCTCGCGACGGGCGCGGACCGCTCCGAGGCTCTGGAGCGTGCGATGCGCGCAGCCGAGTGCGTACGCTTCCCGGCTGCCGATGCGCAGATTGTCTGACTCTTGAAGAAGCGGCTTGTCCGGATCGCCGCGACGCTGGCCATCACCGGCCTCTGCACGGCGTACATCGTCTGGAAGATCGACCTCTCGCGGACGGGCCACCTGCTCGCGCACGCGAATGCCGGCTATTTCTTCGCCGCGGTCGCGATCATGGCCCTCTCGGTCGGCCCGATGGCCTGGCGCTGGCAGCAGCTCCTCCGCGCTCGCGGTATCCACGACCGGTTGCGGTGGCTCATTCGCGCCTACTTCGTCGCGTACACGGTGGGGCAGGTGCTCCCGACCGCCGTCGGCGGCGACGCCGTGCGGATCTTCGAGACCGCGCGCCGCCATCCCGGGCGTGGCGGCGACGTGGCCGGCTCGGTGCTGCTCGAGCGGGCGCTCGGCGGCGCGGCGACGCTGGCCCTCGCCGGAGTCGGCTTCGCGCTTGCGGTCGGCCGCTACGACGTCGGCGCCTACCTCTGGATCGAGCTGGCGTTCGTCGTCGGCACGATCGTGCTCGCGGTCGCGCTCTTCTCCCGCCGCGTACGGCCCCTGCTTGCCCGCACCGTTCCGCTCCTGCGGCGCATCTGGATCGAGCGTCCCATCCGCGCGGCGTACGAGGGAATCCACTCCTACCGCGAGCACCCGCGACTGCTCACGGGCGTCTTCACGCTGACCCTGGCCGTGCAGTCGGTACGGGTGCTCGCGATCTGGTTCGCCGGCAAGGCGGTCGGCGTGCCGCTCTCGCCGCGGCCGTACTACGTGATGGGCCCGTTGCTGTTTCTCGTCCTGCTCGTGCCCTTCTCGGTGAACGGGATCGCGGTGCGGGAGTCGTTCTTCGTCAGCTTCCTCGGCGGCCTGCACGTGGACGCGGACAAGGCCTTCGCGACGGGGTTCCTCTTCTTCGTCGTCACGCTGAGCCTCTCGGTGCCCGGCGCGGTGCTGCTCGCCTGGCAGAGCGTCCGCGGGCTGCTGCAGCGGCCGAGACATGCCTAGCGTCGCGGTCGTCGTCGTCACGTACAACGCGCTGCCCTGGCTCGAACGCTGCCTCGAAAGCGTTCACGGCCACGAGACGATCGTCGTCGACCACGGCTCGACGGACGGAACGCTCGAGCTCGTTCGCGAGCGGTTCCCGAACGCGCGACTGATCCAGCAGGAGAACCGCGGGCTCGGCGGCGGCTCGAACGCCGGCATGCGCGCCTCCTCGGCCGACTACTTCCTGCTCCTGAACTCGGACGCCTGGGCGCTCGGCGACGCGGTCGAGCGGCTGGCCGCCTTCGCCGAGGAGCGGCCGGACGCTGCCGTGATCGGGCCGCGGCTGCTGAACACCGACGGGTCGCTGCAGCGCTCGGTGCGCGGCTTTCCGACGCTCTGGCGGCTCACGACCGAGTACTTCTTCCTGCGCAAGCTGGCGCCCGGCTCGCGGACGCTGAACGCCTTCTACGGCTCCCGTTTCACGCACGACGAGGTGCGCGAGGCCGAGTTCCTGATGGGCGCCTGCCTGCTCGTCCGCCGCCTGGCCGCCGATACCGTAGGCCTCTTCGACGAGGACTTCTTCATGTTCAGCGAGGAGACGGACTGGTGCTACCGCTTCCGCGCAGCGGGCTGGAAGGTGCTCTTCTACCCGGGCGCGGAGTTCGTGCACGTCGGCGGGGCGACCACGGCGCAGAACTGGGGGCCGATGTACCGGGAGCAGCTCCGCGGACACCTGCGCTTTCTCGCCAAGCACGAGGGGCTGCGGGAGGCGGAGAGGGCCCGCCGCCTGCTGCTCGCGTCGATGCGGCTGCGCTCGGTCGTCTTCCGCGGGGAGCGGCGGCGGACGGCCGCGGAGGCGGCGCGCTGGCTGTCTCGCTCGAAGACCCGCGACCTGCTGAGCTCCGAGGCGTGACAGGGCTTCGGGAGCGCCTCGCGGGGGCGGGGCGGCCGGCAGCGGTCGTGGTGGACGTCGGCTGGGTGAACGGGCTGGCGGCGATCCGGTCGCTCGGGCGCGCGGGCGTGCCGGTCGTCGCCCTCGACCACCGCCCGAGCGCCCTCGGGTTTCGCTCCCGCTACGCGACCGGCGTCGTGTGTCCCGATCCGCAGGACGAGGACGCCTTCGTCGGCTTCCTCGCCGCGCTCGGGGAGGAGCTCGAGGGCCCGGTCCCGGTCTTCCCGACCCACGACGAGCCGCTGAACGCGATCGCACGCGCGGCCGGGCGGCTCGGCGAGCGCTTCCGCTACCCCTTCCCGCCCTGGGAGGCGCTCTCGCGAATCCAGAGCAAACGCACCCAGCTCGAAGCCGCGGAGCGAGCGGGCGTCGCCGTCCCGCGTACGCTCGCGCCCGGCTCCGCGACGGAAGCGCGGGCGGCGGCGGACGAGCTCGGCTACCCGGTGCTCGTGAAGCCGTCCTCGACCGAGGGCTTCAAGCGCCGCTTCCGGCGCCAGGCCTTCCGCTGCGAGACCGGGGCGGAGGTCGAGCGCGCCTACGCCGACGCGGAGGAGTACGAGCCACTCGTCCAGGAGCTGATCCCGGGCGGCGCCGACGCACTCTTCACCCTCGGCAGCTACCTCGACGAGCGAGGCGAGCCGCTCGGGCTCTTCTGCGGCCGCAAGCTGCGCCAGACGCCGCCCGGCGGGATCGGGACGTGCCGGGTCGGCGAGGCGCTCTGGGACGCCGAGGTCGTCGACCGGGGCCTGACCCTGCTGCGGGCGCTCCGGTACACGGGGCTCTCACAGGTCGAGCTCAAGCGGGACGCACGCGACGGCGGGCTGCGGCTGATGGAGATCAACCCGAGGCTCTGGCAGTGGCACAGCCTCGCCGCCGCGTGCGGAGTCGACCTGCCGCGGATCGCCTACGAGCACCTGACCGGAGGACGGCCCGAGCCGGCCTCGATGAACGGCCGCCGGCGCCGCTGGGCGATCACGTTCCTGCCCGGAGAACGGCCCGCGCCTCAGCGTCCGCCCTACGTCGACGCCGTCTTCGCCCGGGACGACCTCAAGCCGGCGCTCGTCCAGGTGGCCCGACTGCTTCGGTGACCTCGCTGACCGCCGAACTTCGCCTGCCGTGGTCGCCGCGCGCGCTTCCGCTCGCCTGGCTCGCGGCCCCGGCGCTGCTCGGGCTTTCACGCCTTCTGCCCGCGGAGGGGATCGGCCTCGGCCTGCGACTCACGGGCGCGACGGCCTGCCTTCTGTTGCCGGGCGCGCTGGTCGCCCGCGCGCTGAGGCTGGAGGGGCTCGCCCCCGTCCTCGTCTGGAGCCTCGCCGCGCTGTTCGCCGGGATGGCGCTGATGTTCGCGGTCCACGGCTCGATCTGGCTCGCGCTCGGCGTGATGGGCGGGATCGCGATCGCCGCTTTGCCGTTCGCGCTGCGGCGGCCGGCCGGCCGGCTTCCGGCCTTCGGCCTCGGTGTGCTCCTGCTCGGCGCAGCCGCCGGTATCGCTCTCTGGTCGGCGGCGGCCTTCGGCGGCGACTCGTTCTTCCACCTGGCGCGCGTCCGCAAGCTGGTCGACCTCGGCTCGATCTCGCTGCGCAGCCTGGACGAGTACCGCGACGGGGGGCTCCACCCGGGCTACGCCTTCCCGCTCTGGCACGGGTTCGTCGCGCTCGTCTCGAAGCTCGCCGGCGCCGATCCGGCGAAGGCGGTGCTGCACGAGGGGACCGTTCTGACCCCGCTCTTCTTCGTGCTCACCTACGAGTCGGGCGTCGCGCTCTTCCGCTCGCGCTGGGCGGGCCTCGGCACCCTCTTCGCCGGCTTCGCGCTGCTCGGCGTCGCCTCCGGCCACGGAGGCGAGATCGCCTCGCTCGGCCAGCCGGCGAGCGCGAGCCGGATGCTCGTACTGCCGGCGCTGCTCGCGCTCTCCTTCGCGTACCTGCGCGAGCCCCGCCGGCCGCTGCTGCTCTCGGTCGGGGCGGCGAGCGGGGCGATGACGCTGATCCACGCGCCGCACACGGCGCTCCTCCTGCTCGTGCTGGCCGGATTCGTGGTCGCACGCGTGCTGCTCGCCCGACGGGACGTCGTGCCGGGAGCCGCCCTGCTCGCGAGCGTCGCGTTGCCGACGGCGGCAGTCGTTCTCTGGCTGCTCCCGGTCGTGCACGACACGGCCTCGTATGGCCCCGGCGCGAGCGAGGCTCGCCGGGCCTTCGCCAGCTACCCGCACGACCTCGACGTGTTCGGGCTGCACAGCTATCGCCTCAAGCCCGAGCTCTTCGGCCGCGCCGGGTCGTTCGCGATCGCCGCGCTCGTGCTGCTGCCCCTGGCCGCGGCGGCCGCGCGCAGGCGCTGGGCGGCCTTCGTGCTCGGCGGGATGCTGGCGAGCTTCGCGGTCGCGCTGCTCCCGTTCGTCTTTCCGCACCTCGCGGATGCCGTCTCGATCTCACAGGCGCGGAGGCTGATCGGCTTCTCCCCGCGCATGTTCGTGATCGCCGGAGGAGCGCTCGTGCTGACGGGGCTCTTCCGCGCGGCCGTGCTGCCCTTCGCGCTCGCGGCCGGGATCGTGCTCCAGGTGTTCTTCCCGGGCGACTTCGGCGTGCCCTACCGGCCCGAGCAGGGTGGCCCGGGCTGGCTGACCTGGGCCTCGTTCGCGGCGGCCGCCGCCGCGCTGCTCGCCGCCGCGCTCGCAGGCCGGCGCCGGCCCCGGCTCGAGCGGGACGGGCCCGTCGCGGCCGCGGCGGTCGCGCTGTTCGTGCTCCCGATCGCGGTGCACGGCTACTCGCACTGGGGCCGTCCCTCGACGGCGCGGGAGCTGCTGCCGTCCGGAGTCGTCCAGGCTCTGCGCGAGCGCCTGCCGGAGCGGGCGGTCGTCTTCTCGGACGAGCAGACCGCCTACAAGCTGGCCGCGTCCCTGCCCGTCTACGTGAACGCGACGCCGGCGACGCACAGCAGCGACACCCGCGCCAACCACCCGGCGCTCCGCGTGCGCGCCGCGAAGCGCTTCTTCCGTCAGGGCGGCCCGCTGTCGGTCGTGCGCCGCTCCGGCGCCGGCTGGCTGCTCGTCGATCGTGAGCGCACGCCGCACCTGCGCTTCGCTCTGCCCCGTGCGTACGCGGCAGGGCGGTACGTTCTCTACCGAGTCCCGTGAAGGTCCTGCTCGTCACGACGTCATTCCCGCCGGCCGACGGCGCCGAGCTGCTGCCGGCGCTCGGAATCGAGACGCACGTCCTCGTTCCCGACGATTCGGTTTCGCCGAACGGCGAGCTGGCCCCGCCGACGCAGGCGTTCGTGCACCGCGTCCGTTCGCTGCTGCCCGGAGTCTGGTTCCCGATGGCGACTCAGGCGGCGGTCCGGCTCGTGAGGCGCGAAGGCATAGACACGGTGATCACGACGAGCCCGCCTGCTTCGCTCAGCCTGGCCGGCGCGGCCGTCAAGCGCCTGACCGGGATCTCGTGGGTCGCCGACCTGCGGGGAAGCGACGACCAGCGGATCCTGCGCCTGGCCGAGCGCTTTGCCGACGGCATGATCGCCGACTCGGCGCCGGGGGAGCTCGCCGAGCTGCTCTGGAGCCTGGAATGAGACGCGAGAGCAGGCTCGTCCCGCTCTTCTTCCTGGCGGCGGTCTTCTGCGCGACCTTCGAGAAGGTGCAGTGGCAGGTCGCCGGCTCGGTGTTCCTCGCCGACCTGACCGCGACCGGGTTCCTGCTCGCCTTTGCGTTCGACCGGCTCGGGCGCGCGCGCGGGCGAGTGCCGAGGACCGCAGCGGTGCTGCTGGTCTTCCTCGGCGCTTTCCTGCTCGTCTACCTGATCGGCTTCTTCAACCTCGAGACGACACAGGCGCTGAACCAGTTCGGCAAGGGGATCGTCAAGTGGCTGCTCCATTTCGGGTTCCTGATCGTCGGGGTCGTCTACCTGACCGGCCGCTCACTGCGCTTCTACTGGCGGACGCTCGGGTGGTTCCTGGCCGGGATCGTCGTCAACGCGGGCTACGGGATCCTGCAGCTGCTCGCGGCGCAGTCCGGACACAACCTCGACGCGCTCTTCCTGCAGCCGCTCACGCACGGGGCGAGCCAGATCAACGTCTACGGCGCGGTCAACGGCACGAGCGTCTACCGGCCGAACGCGCTCACCGGCGATCCGAACCACCTCGGGATCATCCTGCTGATGCCGATCCTGATCCTGACGCCGCTCTACCTGCGGCTGGAACGGAAGCACCCGCTGCGAATCTGGCTGGCCGTGCTGATCGCGTTCTGCCTGATCGTCGAGCTGGCGACGCTCTCCCGTAGCGGCGCGCTCGGGCTGATCTTCGGCGCCCTTGTGCTCCTCTTCCCCTACCGGCACCTGCTCTTCTCGCGCCTGGCGATACTGCCGCTCGTTCTCGTGCTGCTCCCCGTCGGCTACGAGGTCTACCACCGGCGGCATTTCTTCGAAGTCGTGATCCGCTCGCGGATCTCGGGCGGGACGGGCGCGAGCACGCACCTCGACGTCTACTCCTTCATCCCGCAGATCCTGCGCGTGCACCCCCTCTTCGGGCTCGGCTTCAACAACTTCTCGGTCTACTACGAGTTCGTCACCGGCAAGACCAACTGGGGCCCGCACTCGTACTACGTCGCCCTGCTCGTGGAGGGAGGGCTCGTCGGGACGGCGCTGTTCGCGGTCTTCCTCTGGTACCTGTTCGCGCGTCTCGGCGCGGCGCGGCGCCTCGGGAGAGCGCTCGCCGCGGCCCGCGACCCGCTCGCCGCGCGCCTGCGTCCGCTCGCATGGGGCCTGACCGCGGCGCTCGTCGCGACGATGGCGGCGAACATCTTCTACCTGACGATGTCATTCCTCTACTTCTACGTCTTCGCGATGCTCGTGCTCGTGACGCCGACGGTGTTCTCGCGGCGTTGAACGTCCTGGTGCTGGCGACCTCGTACCCGCGCTACGAGGGCGATCCGACCGTCAACTTCCTCGGCGAGGCGGTCGGGCAGCTCCGGGGGCGCGGGATCGACGTCGACGTCGTCTCGCCCGCGACGTTCCGGCACTACGGGATCGCGTACGGCGCCGGCGTGATGGGGAACCTTCGTCGCCATCCCTGGCGCGCGCTCCTGGTTCCGGCGATGCTGAGGAACTTCCGGGCGGCGGCCCGGCCGCGGGCCGCCGCGGCGGATCTCGTCGACGCGCACTGGCTCCCGACCGGCCTGGTGGCGGCCTCGCTCGGCCGTCCGTTCGTCCTGCACGTGCACGGGACGGATGCCGAGCTCGCTCGCCGCGTGCCCTGGCTCGCCCGGCGGGTGCTGCGGCGGGCACGCCTCGTGATCTGCGTCTCGAACGCGCTCGCCGACGTCGTGCGCGGCTTCGGGGTCGAGCACGTCCGGGTGATCCCGAACGGGGTCGAGGTGCCGGACTCGGTCGGCGACGAGGCCTCGCCGCCGGAAGTGCTGTTCGCCGGCCGGCTGTCACGCGAGAAGGGGATCCTCGAGCTCGTCGAGGCGGCGAAGGGGATGAACCTCGTCGTCGCCGGAGACGGGCCGCTGCGCGCGCGGGTGCCCCAGGCTCGCGGGTTCGTGCCACGCCATGCGCTCGGGACTCTGTACGAGCGCGCCGCCGTCGTCGCGTGCCCCTCGCACCGCGAGGGTTTCGGCGTCGTCTGCGCCGAGGCGATGGCGTACGGACGCCCGGTCGTGGCGAGCGCGGTCGGCGGCCTGCTCGACCTCGTCGTGGACGGTGAGACCGGCCTGCTGGTTCCGCCCCGGGACCCGGCGGCGCTGAGGGCGGCGCTCGAGCGGCTGCTTGCGGACGAAGCGCTCCGGCGCCGGCTCGGCGCTGCCGCCCGCGAGCGCGTGCGCGAGCGCTTCTCCTGGCCGGCCGTCACCGACGCGACGCTCGCCGCCTACGAAGAGGCGCTGGCGCTGTGAGCGCGGATGCAGAGCCGGTAGCGGAAGCTCTCCAGCCGGCGTCCGGCGAGGCGCTCGACCGTGCGCAGAACGGGGAAGAAGCTCGGTGTCCAGCCGACGTGGTCGACGACGAACCCGCTGCGCTCGAGCAGCCCGACCAGCTCGGCGGACGTGCGCAGGCCGATGTGCGTCGGGTTCTGGGCGAGGACGAGGTTGCGGGCCTTCAGCCGCTCGATCAGGTGGCGCGGGTTCGGCGTGTAGATCGACAGGCTTCCGCCCTCCACGAGCACGCGCCGGAGCTCGTCGAGCATGCGCAGGAACGTCCCCTCGTCCAGGTGCTCGACGAGGTCGCCGGCGACGGCCTTGTCGAAGGAGCGATCCGGCTCGGGCAGGTCGGCCACGTCCGCCTGCTTGAACTCGAGCCCGGGGAACAGTGACCGCGCCGTCTCGATCGCCTTCCGCTCGGAGTCGATGCCCGTGACGTGCGCGCCGAACTCCGAGAAGAAGTGCGTGAGCGCGCCCGCGGCGCAGCCCAGGTCGAGGATGCGGTCGCCTTCCGAGGGTTCGACCAGCGGCAGGAGCGCGTCGAGGCGGAGCCGCGTCCAGGCCGTCTGCTCGAGGTACTCGCTCGCCATCTTCGCCATGAAGGCGTCGTCGTACGTTGCAGGCGCCTTGCCGAGCATGAGCCTGGCCATCGCGCAAGCCTAGAGGCTTGATGTGGATTCGGCCCCCCGTGGGGCGTCTAGACCAAGCCAGGGTGGCTCGGCGCCCGCAGGCCAGGCCGGAGGCCTGGTCAAGGGCGACGAGACGGCCTGGCGTCGCGTCTGAGCGGAGGCGGGACAGGCGCAATTCGCATCAAGCCTCTAGGCCGTACCCTGGGCGCGTGAACGGGCAACGGCCGGCCGTCGTCTACGGGCTCCTGCACGCGGGGCTCGCGATCGTGCGCAGCCTCGGCCGCGGGGGGATCCCGGTCGAGGGAATCGCGCTGCAGCGGCACGAGTTCGGGCTGCGCTCGCGCTACCTGCGCCGCCGCACGGTCGCGGTCGACGACGACGGCGTACTGGAGGCCCTCCGGCTCGCCGGCGCCGCGGGCGAGCGCCCGGTGCTCTTTCTCGAGCGGGACGAGAACGTCGACACGGTCCTGCGCCACTGGGACGAGGTGCGCTCGCTCGCGGACGTCCCGCTCCCGGACGACCCGGAGACCGTGCGCCGCCTGCGCCGCAAGGATCTGCTCCCGGAGGCCGCCGCCGAGGCGGGCGTCCCGTCGCCGTACACGGTCCGGGCCGACAGCGAGGAGGCGATCCGCGAGGGAGGCCTCAAGCCGCCGCTGCTCGTGAAGCCGCTCGAGGGGCAGGAGTTCGCGCTCGCGCTGGGCGAGAAGGCGGTCCCGGCCGCGACGCTCGACGAGGCGGTCGCCGCGTGGAAGCGCGCCCGCGAGCGCGGCTTCGAGACGGTGGTGCAGGAGCTGATCCCCGACTCGCACGAGCAGGTCTACTCGCTCTTCACCTACATCTCGCGCGAGGGCCGCCCGCTCGCGAGCGTCGTCGGGCGCAAGGTCCGGCAGGGGCCGCTCCGCTTCGGGACGAGCGCGGTGTTCGCGTCGGGGCACGACGAGGAGGTGCACGAGCTCGGCCTGCGGTTGCTCCTCGCCGCCGGCTACCGCGGGCTCGCGCACGTGGAGCTCGTCCGCGACCCGCGAGACGGCCTCCTGAAGGCGATCGAGGTGAACACGCGCCCGCCCGTCTGGGCCGGGATCGCAACCGGGCCGGAGCTCGGGATCGCCCGGGTCGCCTACGACGATCTCTGCGGCCGCCCCGGGCCCGCCGGGCAGACCATGACCGAGCGGTTGACCTGGATCTACCTCGCCAAGGACATGTGGGTCTCGGCGCAGATGGCCCGCCGCCGTGAGCTGCCCGTCCGCGAGTTCCTGCGCCATTACGCGCAGCGCAAGAAAGTGCGCGCGGTCTTCGCCGCGGACGATCCCGCGCCGGTCGTCGCGAGCCTCGGCTACCTCCGCTCCCGCGTCTGATGCGAATCGCGCTCGTCGACCCGCTCGCCTACACGCCGCCGTACGACCACGCGCTCGCGGCCGCGCTGGCCGGGCAAGGCCACGCGGTCACGCTGCTGACGTCGCGCTTCCCGCACGGCCGCGCGCCCGAGCCGGCCGGCTACGCGCGCGAGGAGCTCTTCGCACCCGTCTCGACGCGGCTCTTCCGCCGTTCGCCGCTTCGTCTCGCCGCCAAGGGGCTCGAGTACGCGCCCAGTGTCGCCCGGCTGCTGCGGCGGCTCCGGCAGATCGACCCGGACGTCGTCCACGTGCAGTGGCTTCCGCGTCCGGAGCTCGACCTCCGCTGGCTGCGGCGGCTCGCGGACGACCGGCCCGTCGTCCTGACGGCGCACGACGTCGTGCCCCGCCGCCCGAAGGCGCTGGCGGTCTGGCCCGAGGTGCTCGAGGCGGCCGAACGTGTCGTCGTGCACTCGCACCGCGCGGTCGAGCAGCTCGTCGAGATCGGGCTCGGGGGCGAACGGATCGCGCGGATCCCGCACCCGGTCTTCGAGGGGCCTCCGGTTCCGCCCGCAGAGGGAAGGACGCTCCTCTTCTTCGGCCTGATCCGCGACTACAAGGGCCTCGACGTCCTCCTGCGCGCGCTGCCGGAGATCCCGGATGCGCGCCTGATCGTCGCCGGTGACCCGCTCGACGCGGTTCCCGAGAGCGCCGACCGGCGGGTCGAGTGGCATCTCCGCTTCATCCCCGCCGCCGAGATCCCCGAGCTGATGGCGCGCGCAGCGGCGGTCGTGCTCCCCTACCGGCGGCTCGACTCGTCCGGCGTTCTCGCAACTGCGATCGGATACCGTCGGCCGGTGGTCGTGACCGACGTGGGCTCGCTCGGGGAGATCGTGCGCGAGTTCGGCGCCGGGGAGGTCGTTCCCGTGGACGATCCGCAGGCGCTCGCGGAGGCTTGTACGCGCCTGCTCGAGCCGAAGGCGCTCGCCGCGGCGCGCAAGGGCGCCGAGCGTGCGGCGGCAGCGCTGACCTGGGAGCGCTCCGCCGCCGAGCACGACCGGCTCTACCGCGAGGTGCGGCGATGAGGCTCGTGAAGCGCGCCGCCGACCGCGTTCTCGCCGCGCTCCTGCTCGCCGTGTTCTCGCCGCTGCTCGGTGCGATCGCGCTCTGGATCGTGCTCGACGGCGGCCGCCCGGCGGTGCTGGCCCAGGACCGGGCCGGGAAGGACGGCCGGACGTTCCGGATGTTCAAGTTCCGCACGATGGTCAAGAACGCGCTCGAGCTGGCGCCGCAGGTCACGGACGACCCGTTCGGCGTCGTCGAGAACGATCCGCGTGTCACGCGGCCCGGGCGCCTCCTCCGCCGCACCGGTCTCGACGAGCTGCCGCAGCTCTGGAACGTCCTCCGCGGCGAGATGAGCCTCGTCGGCCCGCGCCCGGACCTCGTCGAGCAGGCCGCCCACTACACCGAGCACGACCGCCGCCGGCTGACGGTCGAGCCCGGCATCACCGGCTGGTCGCAGGTGAACGGGCGCGAGTCGGTCGGCTGGCCCGAGCGGATCGAGCAGGACATCTGGTACATCGACCACTGGTCGCTCGGGCTCGACCTGAAGATCCTCTGGCGCACGTTCAGCGAGCTCGGCCGCAGCGGCGAGAAGCCCGTCGAGGACACGATGAACATCGAGCGCGCCCGGGCCCGCAAGTGAGCCTGGAGGAGGTCGCTCCCGGCGACTGGGACGCGGCCGTGCCGGACGATGCGTACGTGAGCCGCGAGTATGCCGAGACCGCGGTCGTGCTCGATCCGGGCGAGCTGGTGCTGCTCCACGCCGAGGGGACGGTCTTCCCCTGCATCGTGCGGGAGCTCGACGGGACGCGGGACGTGACCGGCCTCTACGGTTTCGGCGGGCCCGTGGGCGACTCGCCGCGGTTCTACGATGCGTACGAGGACTGGTGCCGCGAGAGCGGTGTCGTGACGACGTTCACCTGGTTCCACCCGCGCTTTCAGAACCAGCGCGACTCGCGCTTCCACGTAGAGCCGCGGGCAGGGACGGTCGCGTGGCGGCTCGAGGGCGACCTGTTCGCGCGGCTCCACCGGCACCACCGGCGGGCTGTGCGCAAGGCCGAAGCGGCCGGGATCGAGATTCGGATCACGCCGGCGCCGGCCGACCTCGAGCCATTCGCGCGCCTCTACGAGCGCACGATGGCCGAGAAGGGCGCGACCGGCTTCTACTACTTCCCGGACGAGTACTGGCAGGCGCTGGCCGACCGCGACTGGCTCGTCCTGTTCGAGGCGTTGCAAGACGGCGAGCCGACCGCGGCCCTGCTCGGCCTCGCGAGCAAGCCGTGGCTCCACTACCACCTCGGCGCCTCCGAGCGAAGCGGCGGGGCGAACAACCTCCTCTTCCTGCGCGCAGCCGAGTGGGCGCGCGGCGAGGGCTACGAGCGCTTCCATCTGGGCGGCGGCGTCGGCGGGGCGGACGACTCGCTGCTCCAGTTCAAGCTCCGCTTCGACGAGGGCGGATTGATCGAGTCGGCGGTCGGGAAGGCGATTCACGACAACGCCCGTTACCGCATGCTTGGCGGCGAAGGGCTCGGGGGATACTTCCCGGCATACAGGCAGCGCAGCTGAAAATCGGCTGCGGGAGAAACCGTGCGGGTGCTGGGTGAGAGTCGGGCAGGGCTCGCGCTCGCTCGCCGCGAGCAGCGACAACTTCGGTAAGCCCTGGTACCTCATCTACACCGACCACGGGCGGGTCTCGGGTTTCTACTTCGCGCTGAAGTACGTCGACTGACGGTACGGTGGCGCCGTGATCGTGAAGGCGCTTTTCTGGGCGAGCCTCGGCGGGCTCGCGTGGACCCACGTCGGCTATCCGGTCGCGGCGGCCGGGCTGCAGCGCCTGCGGCGGCGCGAGGTCGCGAAGGACGAGATCACGCCGAGCGTCGCGCTGATCGTCCCCGCGCACGACGAGGAGGACGTGATCGGTGAGCGGGTCGAAAACCTGCTCGCGCTCGACTACCCGGCCGACAAGCTCCAGCTCGTCGTCGCCTCGGATGCCTCGACCGACAGCACCGACGAGATCGTCGCCGGCTACGACGGCCGCGTCCGCCTGCTGCAGTGCGAGCGCGGCGGCAAGCTCCCGGCTCTCAACCGGGGCGTGCGCGAGACCGAGAGCGAGATCGTCGCGTTCACCGACGCGAACACGACCTGGTCCCCTGACGCTCTGCGCAAGCTCGTCCGGAGCTTCGCCGACCCGGACGTCGGCTACGTCTGCGGCCAGGTGCAGTTCCAGCGCCAGGACGGCACGAACAGGGAGGGCCTCTACTGGCGCTACGAGCTCTGGCTGCGGGAGAGCGAGTCCGCGCTCGGCTCGATCACCGGCGGCAACGGCGCGATCTACGCGATCCGGCGCTCGGACTACGTCGAGTGGCCGTTCGGGCACGACCTTGGCTTTCCGGCGTTGATGGTGCAGCGCGGGCGGCGCGCCGTCTACGAGCCGGAAGCGCTCGCGTTCGAGAAGCCGAGCAAGGACATCGAGGACGAGTACCGGCGCAAGGTGCGGATGCTGCCGTGGTCGTGGCGGCACCTGTTCGAGGCGGGGAGCCTGCGCGGCGTGCCGCCGCTCTACCTGAGCCAGCTCGTCTCGCACCGGGTGCTCCGCTACGGGAGCGGATTCCTCCACGTGACGCTGCTTGCGACGAGCATCGCGCTCGTCCGAGAGGGCCGGCCGTACCAGGCCGCGCTCGCGGCCCAGGCGGCATGGCTCGCGCTCGCGGCGGCGGGCAGGCTGCGGCTGCCCGTTCCCGGGGCCGGGATCGCGTACTACTACCTGCTGATGAGCTGGGCGACGGTCGCGGCGCTCGGCCGCTATCTGCGCGAAGGCGCGCCACTGATGTGGGAGAAGGCGGAAGGGACTCGTTGATGGCTGATGTCATGAGCTCGTCCGCTCCGGGCCGGAGCGGCCCAGGCGTGCCAGATCGTGCATCCGGACGCGCGAGATCGTGGCATCAGTCATCTAGCCGCTAGCCGAAACCCGGTCTAGCCTGCTGTGATGCGCCGTCTCGGGGTCGTGATTCTCGTTCCGCTGCTGCTCGCGCTCGTCGCCTGCGGGTCGGAGAAGCGCGCAAGCGCGCCGCGCACGGGGCCCGCGCCGGCCACCCTGAAGCGGCCGCCGAAGCCGAAGCCCCGCCCGTCCTGGATACGCGTGAGCGTCCTCGACGGCGACCTCAGCACGCCGGTCCGGCATGCGCGCGTTCGCGTCATGGGCCACCCGGCCCGAACGAACAGCCGGGGTATCGCGCGCATCCTGCTGCCGCACCGCGGCAGGCTCGTCACGACGGTCGCGAAGGCCGGCTACGACCCGCTCCGGCGGCGAATCCGGTTTAGCAACCGGCCGTTCGTCGCCGTTCGCGTCTTCCAGAAGAAGCTGCAGTGGACGATGTACGGCGCCTCGCCGCGGCGGACGCAGTTCCAGCCGCACATCAAGATCCGGCCGCCGTTCCGGCTCGTCTGGAGCCGCCCCGTGGGCGCCCTGATCGAGTTCCCCGCGGTCGTCGAGGACGAGGTCGCGTTCGTCTCCAACTTCAAGGGCACGATCCGTGCCTACTCGATGCGCACCGGCGGGAACGTCTGGCGTCGCGACACACACGGGAAGATGGCCGCCTCCCCGGCCGTGGTCGGCGATCAGCTCGTCGTACACGGGATGGACGGGCACGTCTGGGTGCTCGACAAGCACAACGGCCGCGTGCTCTGGCGCTACACGACGGGCTCGCCGATCGAGTCGTCGCCGCTCGTCGTGGACGGCGTGGACTACTTCGGCGACTGGGGCGGGACGGTCTACGCCCTCGACCTGCGCACGCACCGGCCGCGCTGGACGTACCGCTCCGGGTACAAGATCACCTCCAGCGCCTCGCTCGCGAAGGGGACGATCTTCATCGGCGACTACGGCGGGCGGCTGCTGGCGCTCGGCGCCCGCACGGGAGGCCTCCGCTGGTCGGCGAGTGTCGAAGGCCGGATCTACGGGACGCCGGCGGTCGCGAACGGGCGCGTGTTCGTCCCCTCGTCAGACGGTAACTCGCTGACGGCGTTCACGACCCGCGGCGCGCGGCTCTGGTCGCTGCACCCGGGCTCGTACGTCTACGCGTCGCCCGTGGTCTGGAACGGCCGCGTCTTCATCGGCGCCTACAACGGCGTCTTCTACTGCCTCTCGGCGGCGAGCGGAGCCACGATCTGGAGCTACTCGAGCGGGGCGCCGATCGGCGGGGCGGGGACGGTCGTCGACGGGATCGCCTACTTCAGCAACCGGCACCACCGCATCTACGGGCTGAACGCGCGCACGGGCAGGCGCGTGTTCGGATGGCCGGACGGGGCGTTCGTGCCGGTCTCCGGCAACGGGCGGCGCCTGCTCCTGCACGGGTTCTCGCGGCTCTACGCGGTCGAGTCCCGGCGGCGCAGATGAAGCGCGCGCTGCTCGCGGTGGCGGCGCTGGTCGTCCTCGCCGCCGCGGCTCTCGGCGCCTACGTCGTCTACAAGAAGCGCCAGGGCCACGACGTCCACGGCTCCTCGACGATCGAGTTCGTCACCACGCAGGAGAAGCCGCCGCCGCCGCCGCCCGCGAAGATCGTCTGGCCGACGTACCGCTACGACGCGGCGCGCCGGGGCGCTGCGACGGGAGTTCCGGCCTCGATCCGCCCGCCGTTCACGCCGAACTGGTACTTCCGCGGCCGCCTGCTGATCGAGTTCCCCCCGGCGATCGCCTACGGGCGGCTGTACTTCGCCAACGCGAACGGAAAGCTCTTCGCCGTGGACATCAAGCAGCGCGGGGCGGTCTGGCAGCGGTGGACCAGGCGCTGCACCGCGGCGACACCCGCAGTCGCCGCGCACACCGTCTTCATGTCCTTTCTGAACAAGCCGCCATGCAACGCCACGCGCTCCGGCATCGACGGGGAGGTCCTGGCGCTCGACGCGGACACGGGCAAGGTGCGCTGGCGGGTGAGGATGGGCCCGACCGAGTCGTCGCCGCTCGTGATCGGCCACCTGGTCTACGTCGGCGACTGGCGCGGCAAGGTCTACGCGCTCAGCACACGCACCGGCCGCACCGTCTGGAGCTACCAGACCGCCGACAAGGTGAAGGACGCGCTGGCCTACGCGGGCGGGCGGGTCTTCTTCGCCTCCTACGACAGCCATGTCTACGCGCTCAATGCGCGAACCGGGCGGCTCGTCTGGAAGGCCGGCGCGCAGGCGCGGCTCGGCTCGAGCGGCACCTTCTACTCGACGCCCGCGGTGGCCTACGGGCGGGTCTACATCGGCTCGACCGACGGCAAGGTCTATTCGTTCGGAGCGAGGAGCGGGAAGCTGCGCTGGTCGCACGGAACCGGCGGTTACGTCTACGGCTCGCCTGCGGTGTGGGAGCGGCGGGTGTTCGTGGGCTCCTACGACGAGTACTTCTACTGCTTCGACGCCGCCACCGGCGACGTCCGCTGGCGGTTCAGGACGAACGGCCCGATCTCGGGCTCGGCGGTCGTGATCAACGGCGTCGTCTACTTCTCCAGCCTGAAGGGGCTCACCTACGCGCTCGACGCGCGAACGGGCAAGCTGCTCTGGTTCTTCCAGCGCGGCAAGTACGGGGCGGTCGTGACCGACCGGAAGACCCTCTACCTCGTCGGCTATTCCCGCGTCTTCTCGATGGTCACCCGGGCCCGCCGGTAGAGTCGCGCCGCGATGAGCACCTCGACCGAGCCGAAGCCGAAGTCACGCGGGCGTCCGGACGTGGACGTGGACGCCGAGCGCGAGGTCGACCTCAGGCGGCACTGGAACGCGCTCACCCTGCGCTGGTGGCTGCCGGCGGCCGGGCTCGTCGTCGGGATCGCGGTCGGCTTCCTGCTCGCGGTCGGCGGGAGCCAGGTCTACACCGCCCGGGCGACCATCTACCTGGGGCAGCCCCTGTCGCCCTCGGGCGCCGTGCAGCTCCAGAGCCAGGCGACGAACCCGTCCACCGTGCGCGCGATCATCCACGGCGAGGCGGCGCTGCGCCAGGCCGCGCGAGAGGCCGGGATGCCGGTGTCGAAGCTCCGGGGGCGCGTCTCCTCGCAGGCGGTCACGGGCTCGCTGACGAAGCTCGGCCAGACCCCGCTCGTGCGGATCACGGTCACCGGCAGCGGTCCGCGCAAGATCGGCATCGCGGCGAACGCCCTCGCCAGGATCGTGATCAAGGACACCTCCGGCTACGTCTCGACCAAGATCTCGACTCTGAAGAGCCAGCTCGACAGCTACACGGCGAGCCTGAGCCAGATCGACGGGACGATCTCCAGGCTGAGCCGTGCCGCGGCGAGCTCGGGCACCGACCGGGGCCTGATCCTGGCGATCGAGCTCAGCTCGCTCACGTCGCAGCGAAGCCAGATCGTCGAGTCTCAGGGGACGGCGCGGCAGCTCCTGTCCGTCGCGCAGACCGTCGAGCGCGGCCAGGTGATCGGCCGCGCCGTGCCGACGAAGACGACCGCCCGCAGCCGCCGGAACGCGGTGATCGTCGCCGGCCTGATCGGGCTCCTGCTCGGGATCTTCGCCGCGCTGCTCTGGGAGCCCGCGGGCAGGCTCGTCCGCCGTTCCGCCTAGTCAGGCAGGCACCTCAGGCGCAGGCAGGTCGAATCAGGCGGTCGCCTTCGCCCGCTCGAACTGCTCCGCGAGCCCCTTTGCGTCCTGGCCCGCGCCGATCTCGAGCTTGACCTCCCCGCCCTGCATCGCGATCTTCATCGTCTTGCCGACCAGGAGGCGCTTGACCGAGATCGACTCGACCTCGTCGAGCGGAGCCGAGCTGTGGAGCTCCTTGACCGCCTTCGGCTTGCCCATGCCGCTCGTCTCGATGGCGAAAACGAGCAGTCGCCTCTGACTGAGCGCCAGCGCCATCGGGTTCGTGAGCTCGAGGCCTGCCCTTTCGGCGCCGCCCTTCGACTTGCGCGCCCACGCGCTCCCGATCGCCTGCGGTCCCAGTCCGCCGACCTTCGACGTGGACGTCCCGCGCGGCTGCGCCACGACGGACGCCAGGATCTCCTCGCCCGGCTCGAGCATCGCGCGCGCTTCTTCTTTCAGCTGTGCCTCGAAGTCCGATGCCACGTTTCTCCTCTCTCGTGTAGACCGCCGCCCGGCCGAAACGCTACTCGAGCACGTGGATGTTCCGCGCAGCGCACATGTCCTTCAGCACCTGCGGCCAGACGCTGACGCTGACCTCGCCGAGGTGGGCCTTGCGAAGCAGGAGCATCATGGTCCGTGACTGGCCGATCCCGGCCCCGATCGACAGGGGGATCTCGTCACGCATGATCGCCCGGTGGTAGGGGAGCTCGAGGAAGTCGAGCTGGCCCGAGAGCTCGAGCTGGTGGACGAGCGACTCCCTGGTCACCCGGATGCCGCCGGACATCAGCTCGTGCCGCCGGCGCGTGACCGGGTTCCAGACGAGGATGTCGCCGTTCAGCCCGTGCATCGGGCGGCCGTCAGCCGAGACCGTCTCGGTCGACCAGTCGTCGTAGTCGGCCGCGCGCAGCTCGTGCGGCAGCCCGTCGGCGAGCGGCCAGCCGATCCCGTAGATGAAGATCGCCGGGTGGTCCTGGAGGATCTGCGTCTCGCGCTGCTTGCGCGGCAGGTCGGGGTAGGCGGCCAGGATGTCCTCGGCGTGCATGAGCTCCAGCTCGTCCGGTAGCTCCGGGTAGTGCGGGTCGGCGAGCGCGGGCCAGCGCTCGCGCAGCATCGTGTCGGCTTCCTTGAGCACCTTCCAGATCGACGTGACGGCCGCGGTCAGGTGCTCGAGCGTCCGGTCCTCCTCGCGGATCGCGCGCTCCCAGTCCCACTGGTCGACGTAGCACGAGTGGTCGTGGTCGAGGAAGTAGTCCTTGCGGACTGCGCGCATGTCGGTCAGCAGCCCCTCGCCGGGCTCCATCCCGAACTGGCGCAGCGCCATCCGCTTCCACTTCGTCGCGGCCTGCACGATCTCCGCGTCGATCGGGTGCAGCGTCGCGATCGTTGGAGATGTGGAACTGGATGGGCGTGCGCGAGCCGTCGCGGTCGAGGTAGTCGTTGACGCCGCTTTCCGTGTCGACGATCAGCGGCACCTGGACGAGGGTCAGGCCCAGCTCCTCGCAGAGCCGCTCTTCGATCAGGTGCTTGGCGGCGTAGAGAGCCTGCATCGTCTCCTTCGGGCCGAGCAGCGGCCTGTAGTCGGCCGGAAGGACCTGCTCGAGCTCGGCGTAGTCGCCGATGCCCGGTCCGGCGAGGTCGGCTTCCTTGGCGGTGACGCTCATGGCGTCCACGAGTCCCGGCCGCTGTTCTCCAGGCGGCGCATCTCCTTGTTTCGCCGGTGATGGGCCCAGGCACCGGACTCGTGGTCGCGGCGCGTCTTCCCGGTCCTCATCGCCTGCGGGTGCTGGGCGCGGGCGTGTCCTCCGCGGTTCCTGCTCCTGGCCATGGTCAACTCCTTCTCTGCGCGGGTCTCGCCGAATCGTCGGGCCCCGGCCCGCGCGCGCCATCGGGGATCGCGCCGAGCGCGGCTGCGTACTTGTCCGAAGCGCGTTCGGGACTCTCCCGGATGTCACGGCACGGGCTGCCGGTGAGCCTTCGGGGAGATGAAGACGATGCCCGCTCTCCGGAAGCTCGGGCCCGAGCCTGGGCTCCGCCTGGTCGAGGTGCCTGTGCCCGTACCGGCGGAGGGCGAGGTGCTCGTCGAGGTCGAGGCCGCGAGCGTCTGCGGGACCGACCTGCACATCGAGCGCTGGGACGCCTGGGCGCAGGGCCGGATCGCGCCGCCGCTCACGCTCGGCCACGAATGGGCGGGCACGGTCGTCGAAACCGGGGCCGGCGTCCGGCACGTGGCCGTCGGCGACTACGTCTCTGCCGAGAGCCACATCACCTGCGGCAGCTGCTTCCACTGCCGCACCGGCCACGCGCACATGTGCGAGAGCACCACCATCCTCGGCGTCGAGCGGGACGGGGCCTTCGCGCAGTACGTCGCCGTGCCGGAGTCGGTGATCTGGCAGAACGACCGCACCAAGCTGCCGCCCGAGATCGCGACCCTTCAGGAGCCGTTCGGGAACGCCGTCTTCGCGACGAGCGAGCAGGACCTGGCCGGCCGCTCGGTCGCGGTGCTCGGCTGCGGGCCGATCGGGCTCTTCGCGATCGGGATCGCGCGCGCCTCCGGCGCCGCGGTCGTGCTGGCGGGCGACCGCAGCCCGTTCCGGCTCGAGCTTGCGCGGCGAATGGGAGCGAGCGCGGTGGTCGACGTCGAGGCGGTGGACGACGAGGCCGGCTGGTTCCTCGAGCACCACGAGGGGCTCGGCTTCGACGTCGTCTTCGAGATGTCGGGCGCCGGGCGGGCGGTGTCGGACGCCTTCCGCATCGCGCGCAACGGCGGCCGGGTCGTCCTCTTCGGAATCCCGGAGCGGCCGGTCGAGATCGACGTCGCCGAGTCGCTGATCTTCAAGAACCTCGAGGTGCGCGCGGTCAGCGGACGGAAGATCTTCGAGACCTGGTACCGGACGCGCTGGTTGCTCGAGAGCGGCGTCGTCGACGTGCGGCCGCTGATCACGCACGAGCTGCCGCTCGAGAGGTTCGAGAGCGCCTTCGAGGCGCTCGGCGCGGGCGAGGCCTGCAAGATCGTGCTCTACCCGAACGGCGTCCCGGCGCGCGCTCAGGCGCTGCCGGCCGTCGAGGCGCTCGCGTGAGCGTGACCGAGGCGGCGCTCACCGGCGAGCTCCGCACGGAGCTCGACTCGCTTCGCGAAGCCGGAACCTTCAAGCACTTCAACACGCTTCGCTCGCCCCAGGGCCCGGTCGTCGAGATGGCCGGCCGCGGCGAGGTGCTCGTCCTCTCGTCGAACAACTACCTGGGACTTGCCGCCCGGTCCGAGGTCGTGGAGGCCGGGATCGAGGGCCTGCGCCGCTACGGTGCCGGCACCGCTTCCGTTCGCTTCATCTGCGGCACGTTCGAGCCGCACCACGAGCTCGAGCGCGAGCTGGCGGAGCTGGTCGGAACGGAGGCCGCGCTGACCTACGTCTCGTGCTGGAACGCCAACGAGGCCGTGATCCCGAGCCTCACCGACGAGCGGACGGTGATCTTCTCGGACGAGCTCAACCACGCGAGCATCGTCGACGCGATCCGGCTCGCGCGCCCGGCGAGCAAGGTGATCTACCGTCACTCGTCCATGGACGAGCTCCGGGCCGGCCTCGAAGGCTGCCCGGCCGATGCGCGGAAGCTGGTCGTGACGGACGGGGTCTTCAGCATGGAGGGCGACCTCGCGCGCCTGCCCGAAATCGTCGAGCTGGCGCGCGAGCACGCCGCGACGGTGATCCTCGACGACTCGCACGCCACGGGCGTGATGGGCGCGACCGGCCGCGGCCTCGCCGAGCACTTCGGCCTCCTCGGCGAGGTCGACGTGATCACGAGCACGCTCGGCAAGGCGCTCGGCGGCGCGGCCGGCGGCTTCGTCGCCTCGAGCGCGGAGGTCTGCGAGATCCTCGCCCAGCGCTCGCGGCCGAGCTCTTCTCCAACGCGATCCCGCCGACGGTCGCCTGCAGCGCGCTCGAGGCCGTCCGCGTGTTGCGGCGCGAGCCCGAGCTGGTCGAGCGCCTGCGCACGCTCTCGCGGGAGTTCCGAACGCGCCTCCGCGAGCTCGGGTTCGACCCGCTCGACGGAGAGGCGGCCATCGTCCCGATCATCATCGGCGGGACGGCCGAGGCGATCCGCTTCAGCGAGCGGCTGCTCGACGAGGGCGTGTTCGTGACCGGCTTCGGTTACCCGGTCGTCCCGGAGGGGGCGGCCCGGATCCGCGTCCAGCTCTCGGCCGCGCTCGAGCCGGAGCACATCGAACGCGCCCTCGAAGCGTTCCAGCGGGTCGGCGCCGAGCTCAACCTGATCTGACCGGGGTCAGACCCCGGTCACGTGGTGTTTGAGGACGCGCGCGCCTCCCCCGAGCCGGACGGCTCGAGGAACGGGGCCAGCGCCTCGAAGCGGGCCTGGAAGAAGCGGAGGTACTCGGGCTCGTAGGTCATGCGCAGGCCGGACACCTGCTCGCGGCGCTCGAAGACGTCCGTGACGACGTCGGCGACATAGGCGAGGTGCTCCTGGGTGTAGACCCTCCGCGGGATCGTCAGGCGCACGAGCTCGAGGCCGTCGTAGAGCTCGTCGCCGTGCCCGCCGGAGACGATGCCCCGCTCCATCGAGCGCACGCCGCCGGCGAGGTAGAGCGCGGCGGCGAGCGCCTGCGCCGGGTACTGCTCCTGCGACAGGTGGGGCAGGAACCGCTTCGCGTCGAGGAAGACTGCGTGCGCGCCGAGGGGGGACGACGATCGGGACGCCGCGCTCGAGCAGGAGCCCCGCGAGGAAGGCGCTCTGGGAGACATAGTGCCGGACGATCGCCTCGTCGGTCGACTCGCGGATTCCCTGCGCGAGCGCCTCCATGTCATGCCCGGCGATGCCACCGTAGTGCGGGAAGCCCTCGTAGATAACGACCAGCTCGCGCGCCTTCTCGGCGAGCGCGTCGTCATTCAGCGCGAGCACGCCGCCGATCGGGACGAAGTGATCCTTCTTCGACGAGAAGACCGCCGCGTCCGAGAGCAGCGAGATCTGCCCGATCAGCTCGGGGAGCGCCTGCTCCGTGTAGCCCGGCTCGCGGTCCTTGACGAAGAGCGCGTTCTCCGAGATCCGGGTCGCGTCGAGGACGAGCGGCACTCCGTGCTCGAGTGTCAGCCGGCGGACTCCGGCGAGGTTGGCGAGCGAGAACGGCTGCCCGCCGGCCATGTTCAGGCAGGCCTCCACGCGCACGAACGCGATGCCTTCGGGCGCGGCGGCCGTGAGCACCTGCTCGAGGGCGACCAGATCGACGTTGCCCTTGAACAGGTGCGGCGACTCGGGGTCGCTCGCCTCCGGGATCGAGACGTCGATCCAGACGCCGCCCGCGAGCTCGACGTGCGCGCGCGAGGTCGTGAAGTAGAGGTTGGACGGCACGAGCAGACCGGGCTCGACGAGCAGCTTCGCGAGCAGGTGCTCGGCGCCGCGACCCTGGTGGGTCGGGATGACATGCCGGTAGCCGTACAGCTGCCGCACCGCCTCCTCGAGCCGGTAGAAGCTGCGCGAGCCCGCGTACGACTCGTCGCCGAGCTCCATCGCGGCGCGCTGCTCCTGCGAGAGCGCGGACGTGCCGCTGTCGGTGAGGAGGTCGATGAAGACGTCGTCCGAGCGGAGCAGGAACGTGTTGTAGCCGGCGGCTTCGAGCGCACGCCGGCGCTCCGCCTCCGGCCGGAGCGCGACCGGCTCGACGACCTTGATCTTCCAGGGAGGAGGGAACGTACTCACGCCCGCTGATCGTGTCGCGCGCGCCGGAACGGATCATCCGCAGCGCCGCTGATCCGCCGTGCGGACAACTACTCAGCCGCGTAGTTGTCCGAATCCCCGTTCCGTGCGTGCCCGGATGGCGGCCGGCCCGCGCGGCGGCAAGTTGTGGACGTGAGCAAGCGACGGATCGTGATTCTGGGCGGCGGTACCGGCGGGACGATGGCCGCCAACCGGCTTCGGCGGCGCTTCGCCGCCGAGGATGCTGAGATTCATGTCGTCGACCGCGACGACCGGCACGTCTACCAGCCGGGCCTGCTCTTCGTCCCCTTCGGCCTGGCTCAGCCCGAGAAGCTCGTCCGCTCGCGGCGCGCCCAGCTCCGCGGCGAGATCGCGTTCCACGAGAGCGAGGTCGAGTCGGTCTCGCTCGAGGACGACGAGGTACGTCTCGCAGACGGCGAGAGCCTTCGCTACGACGTTCTGGTCGTCGCCAGCGGCGCGGTGCTGCAGCCGGAGGAGACGGAAGGTCTCATCTGGGCAGACAACGTGCACACCTTCTACGAGCTCGAGCGCGCGGTCGCGCTCCGGGACGCGCTGAAGCGCTTCGAGGGAGGGCGGCTCGTCGTCGACATCGTCGACATGCCGATCAAGTGCCCGGTCGCGCCGATCGAGTTCGTGTTCCTCGCGGACTGGTGGCTGCGCAGGCGCGGCATCCGCGAGAAGAGCGAAATCGTGCTCGCGACGCCGCTTGACGGCTGCTTCACGAAGCCGATCGCCTCCGAGCATCTCACCCACCTGCTCGCCGAGAAGCAGATCGGCCTCGAGGTCGAGTTCGCGGCAGGCGAGGTAGACGGCCGAGGCGGACGGCTCGTCTCCTACGACGGCCGCGAGGTTCCGTTCGACCTGCTGGTCGCCGTCCCGCTCCACGGCGGCGCTCCGTTCGTCGCGCGCTCTCCCGGCCTCGGCGACGCGCTCGGCTTCGTCCCGGTGGACCCGCACACGCTGCAGGCCAGGGCCAAGCCCAACGTGTTCGCGTTCGGCGACGCGAGCGACCTGCCGACCTCGAAGGCCGGCTCGGCGGCCCACTTCCAGGGCGAGCTGCTCGTCGACAACGTCGCGCGGGCCCTCGAAGGCCGCGAGCTCGAGGCCGTCTACGACGGGCACGTCAACTGCTTCCTCGAGACCGGCTTCCACAAGGCGCTGCTGATCGACTTCAACTACGAGCTCGAGCCCGTGCCGGGTCACTACCCGGCCGCGGTCGGGCTGCCGCTCCTGCGGGAGTCGCTGCTCGATCACCTCGGCAAGCTCGCGTTCCAGCCTCTCTACTGGCACGCGCTGCTGCCGGGCCGGAGCATCCCCGGAATCGGCTCGACGATGCCGCGGGCCGGCAAGCGGATCCCCGCCGGCGCCGCGGCCGGAAAGGTAGGTGGATGATGACCATGACGCTGATTGCGGACTCCCCCGTCGACGTCGACGCGGAAGGCTTCATGACGAACGCGGAGCAATGGAACGAGCCGATCGCCGAGGCGATCGCGCACGAGAACGGCATCGCCGAGCTGACCGGCCGCCACTGGCTGGTCGTCAGATTCATGCGCGAGCGATTCCTCGCGACGGGCAACGCGCCCTCGATCCGCGCGCTCGGCAAAGAGTCCGGCGTTCCCGTCAAGGAGCTCTACCAGCTCTTCCCGAAGGGCCCGGCCAAGCTCGCCGCCAAGATCGGCGGCATTCCGAAGCCGAAGGGCTGCATCTAGAGAGGAGGAAGCGATGGCCACCGTTCTGCACGAGCCCGACGTCACGGCGACCGAGCCGAAGACGATCGAGAAGGTCTCGATCGTGATCTCGAAGGGCTCCCTCGAAGGCGTCTATCCGGGACTGATCATGGCCAACGGCGCCCGGATGGAGGGGATCGAGGCCGATCTCTTCTTCACGTTCTTCGGCATCGACGCGATCCGCAAGGACCGCGTCGGGAAGATCAAGGTCGCGACGGTCGGGAATCCGGGAATGCACCTGCCGACCTGGCTCGGCGCGCTGCCGGGCTTCTCCGCCCTCGCCACGTGGATGATGAAGCGGCAGATGGAGAAGATCGACATCCCGCCGATCCCGGAGTTCGTCGAGCTCGCCGGAGACTCGGGCGTGCGCTTCTACGCGTGCAAGGCGAGCGTGGACATGTTCGGGCTGACGATGTCGGACTTCGTCCCGCAGGTCGAGGAGATCATCTCCGTCGGCGAGTTCTACGAGAAGGCTGCAGGAGGCGAGATCGTCTTCACCTAGCCCCCTCGGGACGCGCTCTGCCACTATCGGGGCTCCTGATCGGAGCCCCCTCCTTTGAGAGAACATCCCTCGCGACTTGCCGCACGCGTCTCGCTATGGAACCGCGAGCGGAAGATGCGGCTGTTCCTCGAGACGATGCGCCCGGACGGCGGCACCACCGTCGTCGACGTCGGCGCCGGCGACACGGGCTTCCTGACCGAGCCCGGGGTCGCCCGGACGCACAACTTCTTCGAGGCGATGTACCCCTGGCCGGAGCAGATCACCGCAGTCAACGACGTCCCACTGCACAACTTCGCCGCGGCGTTCCCGATGATCCGCTGCGTTACCGCCGACGGGAGAGACCTGCCCTTCGAGGACGGCGCCTTCGACATCGCCTTCTCGAACGCCGTGGTGGAGCACGTCGGCGGGCGGGCCGACCAGAGCCGCTTCGTGGAGGAGCTCTGCCGGGTCGGGCGGCGCGTCTTCCTCTCGACTCCGAACCGGTGGTTTCCGATCGAGACGCACACGCTGCTTCCGTTCGTCCACTGGCTCCCGGACAGCGCGAGAGACCCCGTCCTCCGGATGCTCGGCAGGAGCGAATGGACGCATCTGAGGCTGCTCGGCCGGCGCCGCCTGCTCGAACTCTTTCCGCCGACCGTCGAGGCGGAGGTGATCGAGTCGATGATCACGATCACCGCCACCGCCGTTCGCAAAGACGGCGTAAGGACTTGGTAAGGCTCCTCCTGAGACCCGGGATTCGGCTTGGGAGGCCGATACCATGGCTCGATGTCCACTGCGGCCATCATGGGCGACGCCGGCTTTCTCGGCTCGCATCTCTGCGAGCCGAGCACGCTGGAGCTCCTCGTCCAGAGCAGGCCGCCTGAATTCACGACCTCGAACTCGCACAAACCGATATCCAGGTCGCATCGTCTAAGAGCGAGATCATTCGAAGCACTGACAATCGACAATCCTCAGGTTCGCCGGCCCGACATCACGTGCCAGGCACTACTGGGCTGGAAGCCGGAGATCGAGCTCGAAGAGGGGCCGAGGCGCACGTTGCCCGCCCTCGGAAGGGAGCCACTTGAGGTTTAGAAGGACAAGCATCGCCCTGATCGTCATCGCACTCTGCGCGTTCGCGGGGACCGCGAGGCCTGGAGACGCCTCGGCCGCGCGTCACATGCGGATCGGCCTGTACGAGCCGGTCTTGCCGCTGATCGCGCCCGACCCCACCTTCGCCACGCTCAAGAAACTGCGGGTTCAGGTGCTGCGCATGGACCTTCCCTGGCGCGCCGTGGCGAGCAAGGCCCCCGCGCACCCCCTCGATCCGGAGGATCCGGCCTACGACTGGGGCGTCTACGACCAGTTCGTCCTGAACGCGCACAAAAACAGGATGGCGGTCCTCTTCTCGATCTACGGGACGCCCGCGTGGGCGAACGGCGGCAAGAAGCTGAACCGGGCCCCGAAGCGCATGGTCTCACTGCGCTACTTCGCGAACGTCGCCGCCAAGCGCTACAGCGGCTCATACAAGCGTCCCGACGGGACGGTCCTTCCCGCCGTTCGCAGGTGGATGGCGTGGAACGAGCCGAACAACCCCGTCTTCCTGCGTCCCCAGTGGGCTCGCATTCGCAAGAAGAACGTCCCCGTCGGGGCGAGCACCTACGCGAAGATCTGCACCGCCGTCTGGAACGGCGTGCACGCGACGCACCTCAAGGAGACCGTCGCCTGCGGCGGGACCGATCCCCGCGGGAACAACAAGGCCCGCGGCAGAAGGCCTTCGATCGCGCCGCTGACGTTCCTTGCGGCCCTGAAGCGCTTCCATCTACGGCACTTCGACGTCTACGCGCACCATCCCTACTACAGCCGCCCGCGCGAGTCTCCAACCACGCATGCCGAAGGGGAAGAACGTCATCACGCTCGCGAGAATCAACGTCCTGATCCGCCTGCTCACCCGCCTCTACGGGCACAAGCCGGTCTGGATCACCGAGTACGGCTACCAGACGAAGCCGCCGGACCGGCACTTCGGGGTGACCTGGAAGCAGCAGGCGCAGTACCTGAAGAAGGCCTTCGCAATCGCGCGAAAGAACCGCCGGATCACGCTGATGACCTGGTTCCTGCTCCGCGACGAGCGGCGGCTCGACGGCTGGCAGTCCGGCCTCGAGACCGCCTCCGGCAGGAAGAAGCCGGCCTACGCCGCCTTCAGGCGCCTGCCACACTAGAGGGGTGGCGATAGGAACACCGCAACGGGGGAGGGGTCGCATCCCCGCCCCCGTTGCCCCTGCGACCGGGACAGCCCGACCGGGTCCCGATCGACATCCGCTCGGGAAACCCCCTCTTTCTCGCGCGGAGCCGCCTCGTGGTCGCGGGCCGCCGGCTCGCGAGCATCGCCGCGCTGGTCGTCCTCGACCTCGTCGGACTCGTCCTGGGGCTCTACGCGGCGCTCGTAGTCCGCGAGCTCTACTACGGCTCGCCCGTCCTGTGGGGGTTCCTCTGGCGGGTCGAGACCGACTGGCTCCCGTTCCTGACGCTGATCACGGTGCTCGTCTTCTTCCAGGCGGAGCTCTACGCGGAGCGTGAGCGGCGCTCGGGCTTCGGCCGCGTCCTCTCCTCGCTCGTAGTCGTTGCGCTGATTACGCTCGCATTCGGTCTCGGGACCGGGCACAGGTTCTCCACCTACGGGCTGACCCCGGCTGCGGTCCTCTTCTGCACGGTCGCGATCTCGACGCTGCGGGCCAGCTATCACGCGGTCACGCAAGACCTGTTGCGGGCACTCGGCGCCCGGAGACACGCGCTGCTCGCCGGCTCGGGGCAGGGCCTCGTCGCACTGCACAGCGCGCTCGGCGCGCGCCGGAACGGAATCGACTACGAGTTCGTGGGCGCAGTCGCGCCCTCTGCCGACGGCATCGACCTGCCCGTTCTCGGCGACCTGCACGACCTGCCGGCCGTGCTCGCGAGGACGAGGGTGGACGAGCTGATCGTGGCCGACTCGGACTTCAGCGAGCGCGAGCTGCTGGAGATCGTCTCCCACGCTCACCGCGAGGGCGTCAACGTCCGGATCGCTCCGAAGGCGACCGAGCTCCTCACTCAGCGGGCCCAGTTCGTGCCGGGCCAGGGCGTGCCGCTCTTCGAGCTGCGCCCGCCGGCGTTCAGCGGGATGGACTGGGTCGTCAAGCGCGGTTTCGACCTCGCCGTGTCGAGCCTCGTCCTGCTCGCAGGGCTCCCGCTCTGGCTCCTGATCGCGGCCGCCGTGAAGCTCAACTCGCGAGGGCCCGTCCTCTACCGCGACACCAGGATCGGCCTCGGCGAGCGGGAGTTCGGGATGCTCAAGTTCCGCACCATGCACGCCGACGCCGCGGGCCGGCAGGCCGAGCTCGAAGCGTCGAACGAGGCCGACGGCCCGCTCTTCAAGATCCGCGAGGACCCGCGCGTGACCTCGGTGGGAGCGCTCCTCCGCCGCTTCTCGCTCGACGAGATCCCGCAGCTCTGGAACGTCCTGCGCGGAGAGATGAGCCTCGTCGGCCCACGGCCGCTGCCTCTTCGCGACTACGCGCGGCTGGACGAGTGGCACCGCAAGCGCTACCTCGTGCTTCCCGGCGTGACCGGGCTCTGGCAGATCTCGGGCCGCTCCAACCTCGGCTTCGACGACCTCGTCCGGCTCGACTTCTACTACCTCGAGAACTGGTCGATCTGGCTCGACATCACCGTCCTGCTCAAGACGATTCCGGCCGTCATCCGGGGGTTCGGCGCCTACTAGCGTGCGACCGGTTCTCGTCACAGGCCCGAACGGGTTCGCCGGCGGCCACCTGCGGGCCGAGCTCGGCGAGGCTTCGTGCCTTCGAGGGCGACGTTCTGGACGCGGCGGCTCTCGCCGCGGCGGTGCGTGAGACGCAACCGGCGCCGTGGTCCATCTCGCGGCCGAATCCTCGGTGGGCGCGTCCTGGGAGGACGCGGGCCGTGCTGGAGCATCAACGTCGTCGGCACGGTCAACGTGCTCGAGGCGGTGCGCCGGGAGCGGCCCGAGGCGCGGGTGTTGTTTCCCTCGACCGGGGAGGTCTACGGCGAAGCGGCGCGGATGCCGACTCCCGAGGAGGAGCGGTCGCGCCGGTCTCGCCCTATGCGGCGACAAGGCGGCGGCAGAGGTTGCGTGCGGCCAGGCTGCGAGAGCTCGGGGCTGGACGTGGTCGTCGCGCGGGCGTTCGGCCACGAGGGCCCGGGCCGGGACGAACGCTTCGCCGTGGGCTCCTGGACGAAGCAGATCGCGAGCTCGAGGCGGAGGGCGGCGGTACGCTCCTCGTCGGTGATCTCTCGGTGGAGCGCGACCTCACGGACGTGCGCGACGTCTGCCGCGCGTACCGGCTGCTGCTCGACCCGCGCGTCGAGGCGGGGACCTACAACGTCGCCTCCGGGGGAGCTCGTCCCGATGAAGCGCGTCGTCGAGCTGCTGAGCGGCCTCGCGGGCGTTCCCGTCCGGGTGGAGCAGGATCCTGGGCGGATGCGGCGATCCGACATCCGGCGGCTGAGCGGCGACCCCGCCCGCCTGCGGGAGGCGACCGGCTGGGAGCCCGAGATCCCGCTCGAGCGACGCTCGCCGACACGCTCGCTGCCGCGCGCCAGATGGAGCCCGTCTCGTGAGCGCGCCGCGAGCACTGATCACCGGCATCACCGGCCAGGACGGCTCCTACCTCGCCGAGCTCCTGCTCGGCAAGGGCTACGAGGTCTTCGGCATGACGCGGCGCGCGTCGACGGAGAACCTGGAGCGGATCGCGCACCTCGTCGATCGGTGACGCTGCTGCAGGGTGACCTGCTCGATCCGCCGTCGCTGGACGCTGCTCTGCGCGAGGCGCAGCCGGCGGAGGTCTACAACCTGGCCGCCCAGAGCTTCGTCCCGACCTCCTGGAACCAGCCGGTGCTGACCGCCGAGTTCACGGCGGTCGGGGTGACGCGCGTGCTGGAGGCGGTCCGGGCCGTCGATCCTGGAATCCGTTTCTACCAGGCGTCGTCGTCGGAGATGTTCGGCAAGGTCCGAGAGGTTCCGCAGACCGAGCTGACGCCCTTCCATCCGCGCTCCCCGTACGGAGTGGCCAAGACCTACGGTCACTACATCACGGTCAACTACCGGGAGTCCTACGGCCTCTTCGCCGTCAGCGGCATAGCTTTCAATCACGAGGGGCCAAGGCGCGGTCTGGAGTTCGTGACGCGCAAGATCAGCGACGGAGTGGCGCGGATCAAGGTCGGGCTCGCCGGGGAGCTCCGCCTCGGCAACCTCGACTCGCAGCGCGACTGGGGGTTCGCGGGCGACTACGTCGAGGCCATGTGGCTGATGCTCCAGCAGGACGAGCCCTCCGACTACGTCATCGCGACGGGGGTGACGCACTCGGTTCGCGAGTTCGCGGAGATCGCGTTCGCGCACGCCGGACTCGACTGGGAGCGGCACGTCGTCACCGATCCGGCGTTCCTGCGGCCCGCCGAGGTGGATCAGCTCGTCGGCGACGCCTCGAAGGCGAAGGCCGAGCTCGGCTGGGAGCCGAGGACGTCGTTCCGCGAGCTGGTCGAGCTGATGGTCGACGCCGACCTCGAGCGCGTACGGCCGTCGCGAAACGACGACGACCGTTCGGCCGGGCACGCCGCCCAGGGTATGCGAGGATGAACGCGGTGCTGGGGCGGACCGGGCTCGCAATCCTTCTAGTGGCGCTCGTGATGCTGCTTCCTGCCGCGGCGCGTGAAGCGACGGTGACACGGGCGAAGGCGACGGCTCCGACCGCGTGGCTGTCGTACGGCCACGACGCGCAGCTGAGCAACTTCGTGAAGATGTCCGGACTGTCGCCGAAGTCTGCGCGACGGCTGCGAGTCGCATGGCAGAAGAAGCTCGACGGCGGGGTTTGGGCGTCACCTGTCTACGCGCGCAGAACACTCTTCGTCGAGACCGACGCCGGGTCGGTCTACGCGCTGCGCTCCGGAAAGGGCTCGATCAAATGGCGTCGCACCTTCGGCACCGTCTCGACGGCCACTTGTGGAGACTACGGTTTCAACTCGACCGGAGCGATCGATCTGAAGCTTGGGGTCATCTACGTGATCGGGGCAAAAGGCTTCCTCCACGCGCTGAGCCTCGCCAACGGACGAGAGCGCAGGGGCTGGCCGCTGCCGATCACGGCCGCACACCATGACGGGGATTACGTGTGGGGCGGCCTCCGCCTGGTGGGCCGGACTCTCTACGTCCCGGTCGCCTCCTACTGTGACGTGCGTGGCTCCGACGGCCACTTGACGAACGGCAGACTCGTCGCGATCAACGTCGATCGGCGCAAGACGACGGCGACGTTCGACCCGGTGCCCGGCGACGGCAACCTCGGCGGGATGTGGGGCTGGGGCGGCGTGTCGGTCGAGCCTGGTGGGCGCGCCCTCTATACCGGTATCGGGAACTCACACGTCTACGACCCCAAGTGCTCCTGCTACGTCGACACGGCGGGGTACGGCGATGCAATGGTGAGGCTGTCGCGGCCGGGCCTACGCGTCCGAGGCTGGAACCGGCCGGACCGTTTCCCACCCTCGGGTGATTTCGACTTCGGAAGCGCGCCGCTCCTCTTTCACCCTCATGGCTGCCCACCGCTCGCGGCCGCGAACGGCAAGGTCGGCTGGCTCTTTGTCTGGGACCGGACCCGGCTGGGCCGCGGGCCGCGCTTCGAGTTCCCCGTCAGCGACGGCAAGACCGCGTTCGTCGGGCAACCCAGCTACTCGCCCGCGCTGCGCACGATCTTCGTCAGCCACACCGCGATGGCCATCAACGGAAAGAGGGTCGGCGACGGCGTCATCGCCCTCTCGGTGGACGCGAAGTGCCGTTTCCACCAGCGCTGGCTGACAAACGTCGGAGTCGGCCAGGAGCCGCCGCCCCTCGTGGTCGGAAACGTCGTGTTCGCGCCGGGCGGCGATCAGGGCGGCTTTGCGGCGCTCGACGCACGCACGGGCAAGTCCCTCTGGAGGCTCAAGACAGCCTGGGGGACGATCGCGCCGCCGATCGCAGCGGAGCAGCGGATCTTCACGGGCGACCTCGGCGGCTTCGTCCGCGCCTTCGCGCCTCGCTGAGAGCGGTCGATCTGGTTCGGCGAAGCGATCTCGGAAACGACGATCGCTCCCGGCAGCGGCGTGAGCCGAGCGTCTCGGCCGTCATCGTCGCGTTCCATTCCGGGGAGCGGCTGGCCCGCTGCCTGGCGTCGCTCGACACGGAAGACGTAATCGTGGTCGACAACGGCGGGGACGCCGAGGTCCCCCGGAGCGTGCGGCTCCTGTCGCCGGGCCGGAATCTCGGCTTCGCCGAGGGCTGCAACCGAGGGGCGGCCGAGTCGACGGGCGACGTCCTCGTATTCCTGAACCCGGACGCGGTCGTCGTCGCAGGCGCGCTGCAGCAGCTCGGGCGGACGCTCGAGGATCCGGCGATCGGGATTGCCATGGCGCGCTTGCGGCTGCTCGACGAGCCCGACCGGCTCAACTCCGGCGGCACCGTCGTCCACGTCAGCGGGCTCGCCTGGGCGGGCGGCTACGGCGATCCGGCCGAGAGTGTCTCGGACCTGACCGACGTGGCCGCCCCGAGCGGCACTGCGCTTGCGGTCCGCCGGGACGTCTTCAACGAGCTCGGCGGCTTCACCCCGGAGTTCTTCATGTACCTCGAGGACATGGAGCTCGGGTGGCGGGCGCACCTGCACGGCCTGCGCGTGGTCGTCGACCCCGGCGCCGACGTCTACCACGAGTACGAGTTCGGCCGGAACCCGTCCAAGATCGAGCTGCTCGAGCGGAACCGGATCGTGTTCGTGCTGACGGCCTACTCGCTGCGGCTCCTCCTCCTGCTCGCGCCGGTGCTCGCGGCGACTGAGCTGGCGATGCTCGCGCTCGCGGCCCGCCGCGGCTGGTTGCGCGGCAAGCTCGAGGGCTGGTGGTGGCTGGCGCGGCACGCACGCTGGCTCGCCCGCCACCGCAGGGAAACCCAGCGGCTTCGGACCGTCCGGGACCGCGAGCTCGCCCACCTTCTCACGCCCACGCTTGATCCGAAGATGACGTCTCTTCCGAAAGGGACCGGTTTCCTGAACCGCCTTCTAGGCCGCTACTGGTCGTTGGTGCGGAAAGCGCTCTGAACGAACTCTCCTACGGCGAGGGCTTGGGAGCCCTGACCAGGACGACGGGCGCGGGCTCCGGCGGCCGCGGCGCGACAAGACGCTTCAGCGCCAGCGCCGGCCGCTCGACGAGGCGCCAGGAGACGAACGCCAGGCCATAGGTCACGGGGAACGCGATGACCATCATCAGGAGCGGATCGATGGCACCCCAGATCGCGGCCACCGACTGCTGCACGGGGAAGGCGTAGACGTAGATGCCGTACGAGAGGTCTCCGGGCGCCGTGAGGCGTCGCAGCCAGGCCGGCGTCCGGAACGCGAGGACGAGGACGGCGAACGCGATGGCCATGATGCCGGTCGCCCTCGCCCAACCGCCGCCCCAGGTCAGGATCCAGAGCGCCATGAGCGCAGCTCCGATCGTCCAGCTCAGGTGCAGCCGGGCGCGTAGCGAGTACGCGAGGCTTCCGAGCACGAACGTCGCCCCGAGCATGATCACGAGCGGGAGGTTCCCGCTGGTCGTCCCGCCGGCAGGCGCCAGCGAGATCGAAGACAGCGGCGTGACGAACAGGACGAGCACGACGCCGAACGCGAGGAGCACCCTGCTTCGTCGTAGCAGGCCAAGACTGCCGAGCACAGCCGCCATCACGTAGCAGCACGCCTCTACGGGCAGCGTCCACAGTGATCCGTTCACCGCGTCCGGGTACGGGTTAGTGCTGAACACACCCGGAAGCTTCCCGAAGAACGTGATCAGGAAGGAGCAGCGCAGGAGGTAGATCCACGTCGTGGGATGGGTGAAGTAGCCGCTGAGCGGCAGGACCGTGAAGATCGGCCCGACCACGAAGACCGTCACGGACACCGCCACGACGAGCGCCGGGATCAGGCGCAGCCCGCGCTTGACGGCGAACGGAACGAAGTGCGGCTGCTCGCTCCAGCTCTTGGCGATGAGGAACCCGCTCATCGCGAAGAACATCACCACTCCTATCTCGCCGAACGTCCAGCCGCTGACGTCGGCGAACGGCTCACCATGGGCCGTGAGCGCGTACGAGTGCGAAAACAACACGAACGAGGCGGCGAGAAGCCGAAGCACGTCAAAGTTGTTACGCCGGTCGCGGAGGCGATGCTCGAGACGGGCGCCGGAAGTATCCCCCTCGCTTCTGACCGACCTCCTACGCAGCTCGTGGAGGCGGGCGAGCACGGCGGGGATCTTGTCACAGGAATCCGCAGTCGAAGGCTCGATGCCTAGCCGGGCGCGGCGTACGATGCGCATCGTGGCGCCCCGGATCACCGTGCTTGTCCCGTGCTACGACGACGGCGACACGGTGGGGGAGGCCGTCGACTCGATCGTGGAGGACGAGCCGGTGGAGATCGTCCTGGTCGATGACGGCTCTCGCGATCCGCACACGATCGCCGTGCTCGACGACCTCGCCGCCCGCGGCGCGGTTCGGCTCATCCGCCAGGCAAACAGCGGAGTGGCGGCCGCGCTGCGCGCCGGCACGGCCGCCGCCACCGCTCCCTACGTCTTCATCCTCAACAGCGACGACCTCGCCGAACCGCGCGCCCTGGCGGCGCTGGCGGATGCGCTGGACTCCGACCCCGGAGCCGATTTCGCCTTCGGCTGGATCCACTTCTTCGGCGATGTCGACTTCGTCGCGCGACAGCCTGCCTGGAACCCGTGGATCCTCCTCCACGCCAATCGCTGGGCCATCTCCTCCCTGTACCGGCGTGACGCGCTCGACGCCGTCGGCGGGGTGCCCGAAGGCACGGCGTACGAGGACTGGGACCTGCTGCTCGGGCTTGCAGAGCAGGATCGCCACGGCGTGCTCGTGCCGCGGGTGGTGCTCCACTACCGCCAGCACGGCGTCTCCCGCCGCAACCGTGGCGCGCAGGGCAGCCTGCGCCGGCAGTACGCCGTTCTGCGGGCGCGGCACGCTGCGCTCTTCGCACGCGAGCCGGAGTTGCGGCGCCGTTACCGGCTGCCGCTGCGGACGCGGCTCGCATACCGCCTCCAGCTCCGCGCAGGCCTGTTCTTGCCGGCGGGTGTGGTCCCGCGCCTCCTGGCGCTCAAGCTGCGCGCGCGGCAGGCTCTCGGGCGCTGACGGTCACCGGGAGCGCGCCCAGCGGCGGTACCAGCGCACGCGCTCGCGCTCCAGGCGCCGGATGAGCGCGGGCGCGACGCGATCGACGGCCTTGTACGCCCAGCGAGGCGGACGCACGACCGTCGCGTTGTAGGCGACGGCCGCGACCTGGGCGGGGCGCAGCGAAGGGGCGGACCGGCTGCCGCCGGCAGGGCGCTCCTCGTCGAGAACGCGCTCGAGCTGCGCGGCCAGAGCGGCATAGCCGTACCGGCCGCTGAGCACGAGGTCGGCATAGGCCCGCGTCGCCGTGGCCTCGACCAGCTTGCGATCGGCGAGGCGCTCGACGACCTCGCCGGCGTTGGAGCCGTCCGGCCGCACGGGGAGATAGTGCACGTCCGGCTCCAGGACGCCGTCGTAGCCGCCCTCGGCCAGCACCTGGCACGTCCGGGCGGCGGCGGCCTCCAGGTGTCGCGGGCCGACCGAGCCGGGCAGCTGCCCGTCCCAGCCGGCGGGCATCGCGGCGTCGAACTCGGCGAAGGCGAGACCCGGGTGCTCGGCAAGCATGGCGCGCTCCGCGGCCACCAACTCACCGCGGCGGTCGATCGCGCTGGCCCCGCTCTCGCTGCCGAGTACCGCCCGCGCCGAGGCGACGAACGGGAACCAGCGGTCGCCCAGCACGGCGTCGCGCGGATCGGTCGAGACATCGACGTGCAGGCCCGCGCCCCGCGCTGCCGGGGCAACCGCGTCGGCGACGGTGTGTTTGAGCTGGCCGAGCCGTCCGAACCGCGGCGTCAGTGCCTGCGCCCGGTAGGCCAGATCGAGCCCGCGGCGGTCGTGGGGCAGCACGACGGCCGCCTGGCGCGTGACCTCGAGCTCGTCGACGTAGCCGGTCAGGCACTTCTCGAAGCGCGCCGTCGTGCCGAGGCGCGGATAGAGGAGCTCTCGGTGCTCGGGCCCGAAGAGGGAAAACACGACGTCGACGCCGAGGTCGGCGAGCCAGTCATCCAGGACGTGCGCGTGGTTGTACTCGTCCTGCGGGAAGGCGATCTTCAGCGCGCCGGCGCCGGCCAGCCAGTCGAAGGTGGGCCGACGCGCGGCGAACTCGGGCGCCCAGCGCGCCACGAGCAGCGTGTTGTCGAGGATCACCACGTCGACGGGCAGCCGGCGGATCGCGCGCGGAACGCTGTAGCCGGCGTTCCAGTAGACGATCGCGTGGCGGGTGGCGCTGGCCTCGAGGACGCGCACCTTCTGGCGCAGCGCCGATCGCATCGGGCCCGGCGCGGTGTGCTGATAGAGGACGAGCACGCGCCGGGGCGTGCTGCCAAACGCGAGCGAGCGCGGGCTGCCGGCCTGCCACAGCCGCCGAGCGCTCATCGGCGCGCCCGGCGCCGCAGCGCGTCCCTGCCTCGCACCATCGCGTCGGCGGCCCAGGGTGCATGCCGCATCGCGGCCCGGTAGGCCAGCCGGGGCATGCGGATGAGGAGCCCCGCATACGCGTCGCTCGCCGCATTGAGCGCCCGCCAGGAGGCCCCGCTGCGACGGCCGCGACGCACGCGCCCGCCTGCCAGTTCGTCCACCACCGACTCCACATGGGCCGCGAAGGCCCCGTAGGAGTAGCGGCCGCTGGCGATGAGGTCCTCCCACGCGCGCTCGGCCATGGCCTCGGTCTCGCGCGGATCGCGGACGCGCTCCAGCGTCTCGCTCAGGTTCGAGAGGTCCCCGCGCAGCGGGAAGTAGTGCGTCTCGGGCTCGAGGATCCCGTCGTAGTCTCCTTCGACGAGGAGCTGGGCGGTCTTGGTCTGCGCGGCCTCGAACAGGCGCGGACTGATGGCCGTGAAGTCGTAGTCGTCCCAGCCCGGCTCCTGCAGCGCCGAGAACTCCTCGAAGGTGGCGTCCGGGTGCGAAAGCCTCCACTCGGCCTCGAAGCGGCGGATCGCCCCGACCGGGTCGAGCGCACTCGAGCCGCTTTCGGTGCCGATCACGCAGCGGCCGCTGGCGAGAAACTCGAACCACGCATCGCCGTACTTCGTGTCCCTCATGTCAGTCGAGATATCCGTACGCAGTCCGAGGGCGCGCGCCGCCGGCTCGACGATGTGCGCGATCTCGTGCTTGAGCTGCCCATGGTGGCCGATGTGGTACGGCAGGTTGCGGGCGCGGTAGACGATGTCCACGTCGCGCACGGCATGGGGGCCGGGGAGATGTTGCACCGCCCCGGCCGCGCGATCGTCGACGAAGCCGGTGTAGCTGCGCTCCATGCGGGTGCGCTTCGACTCGCCCGGATACAGCACCGGCCAGTGGCGGCTGTCCAGCACCGAGAACACGCACTGCACGTCGAGGTCGCCCAGCCAGTCGTCGAGTGTGGCCGCACAGACGTACTCGTCCTGCGGCATGGCGATCCGGACGGCGTCGCTCTCTGCGACCCAGTCCAGGGAGGACCGCCAGCGCTCGAACGGCTCTTCCCAGCGCATGCAGAGCAGCGAGTAGTGCAGGACCACGACGTCGTACGGGTAGGAGCGGACCCATCCGGGGACGCCGTGCCATGCGTTCCAGTAGAGGACGTTGTGCGGCGTCAGCGAGTGCTCGAGAAAACGAAGGTGCTGAGTCGTCGTCGGTCGCATCGGCTCCGCCTCGGCGTGGAGGTAGAGCACGAGCCAGTCACGCGGCGGAGCGTCCACGGCCGAGCGTGTCCACGGAGCGCCGCCCCGCCAGACCCGCGAGGCCGGCCCCTCGCTAGCTGACCGGTGCTGCGAGCTCACGCGGCAGCGACATGTGTCCCGCGTGCCGCTGCACGCAGGCGTCGATCAGGCTCAGATGCTCGCGCATCCAGTCGATCGTCCTGGCCAGACCGTCTTCCAGCGACACCTGGGCCTCGAAGCCGAGCTCCCGCCGCGCTTTCTCGGTGCTCCCGAATCGATGCCCCGAGCGGTCCCAGTCCCGTGCCGGAAGCAGCTCGACGCCCGCGTCGTTTCCGGCCATGCGGTTGATCGTCTCCGCGAGCTCCCTGATCGACGTTTCCACGCCGCTGGCCAGGTTGTAGACATCGCCGGGCTCGCCGGTGGTCGCACAGAGGAGCAGACCGTCGACGATGTCGCCGACGTAGATGAAGTCGCGTGTGGCGCGACCTTCGTTGTCGAGCTCGAGCGGCAGCCCCTTGAGCGCGCGGTAGACGAAAGCCGGGGTCACGTTCCGCCAGACGGTGGCAGGCGTCCCGCGCCAGCGGCCGGCGCCGAGGATCTCGCCCGGGCCGTAGACGTTCTGGAAGCGCGCCCGCACCGCCGGCAGCCCGTGCAGCCGGTGGTAGTAGACGGAGTAGAACTCGCCCACGACCTTGGAGATCTGGTACGGGCTGTCGAGATCGAGTGGCACCGGCCCGTCCTCGGTGACCGCCTCCGCCTCGCCGTAGGTGTGCGGGGCGAGCGTGCAGCCGGAGGCGGCGTAGACGAGCTTCTGGAGCCGTTCGAAGCCCTTCATGTGCTCGAACAGCTTCAGCGTCGTGATCAGGTTGTGCTCGTGGTCGGCGAGCGGGTCGGCGATCGAGCTCTGGTTCCCGTGATAGGTCGCCAGATGGAAGACGTGATCGAACTCGTCCTCGACCCCGGCCAGGATCGCGTCATCGGCGATCGAGCCCTCGCGCAGCTCGACGCGGGGATCGTCCGGAAGGTTCTCCGGCTCGGAGGAGAGGAAGTTGTCGACGACCACGACGCGCTCGTCGTCGCGCGCCAGCAGCTCGCGGACGAGGTTGCCGCCGACGAACCCGGCGCCCCCGACGACCAGCGAGCTCACTTGGCGGGCTGCTTCTCCGACTCGAGCCTGAGGTGCGTGTAGGTCTCGGTGATCCCGTGGTCGCGGTAGTAGCGGATCGCGGCAGCCACCCCTTCCTCGAGCGGCGTCTTCGGCGTCCAGCCGAACTCCTCCACCGTGCGACTCGGGTCGAGCAGGATCGTGAACGCGTCGTCGGGGTTGCGGTCGCGCACCTCCACCTCCGGCGCTGGATCGAGGCCGAGCGCCGCAGTGGTCGCGTCGAAGAGCTCCTTGATCGAGTAGTCCGCCCCCGAGGAGGCGTGGTAGGCGCCGCCCGAGCCCTGGCCGTCGAGCGCCTGGACGACGAGGTCGATCAGGTCCTGGACGAAGATGAAGTCGCGCCGCGTGTCCATCACGAAGCACGGCTTGCCCTCGGTCAGGCGCTGGAAGAACGTCGGCAGCGGGCCGCTGACGTTGCGCGGTCCGTATGCGTTCGCGAGCCGCAGCGAGACCCAGTCCAGGTCGCTCAGCTGCACGTAGTGCTCGCCCGCCGTCTTGGAGATCGCATAGCTGGAGTCGACCGGGCGCAGCGGGTGGTCGAGCGTGATCGGCTGCTCGAGAGGCTGCACGCCGTAGCAGAGCGCCGTCTGAAAGTAGACGAGCCGGTTGACGCTCGCGGCCTCCGCCGCCTTGACCACGTTGGCGGTGCCGACGGCGTTCGTGGCCGAGTCTTCCGTCCAGTCGTCGGGATCCTTGTACGAGGCGGCCGCGTGCGCCACGAGCTCCGGCTCGAAGTCCGAGAACGCCCTGCTTACGAGCTCGGGGTCGACGATCGTGCCCTCGATCAGCTTCAGCCGCTCGTGCTCGCCCAGATTGTCGCGCCGCGCCGTCGCGAAGTTGTCGATCACGAGCACCTCGTCGCCGCGCTCCAGCAGGCGCTCGGCCAGATGCGACCCGATGAACCCGGCCCCGCCGGTGATCAGCACCCTCACGCCAGCGCCTCCGCTTTCTTACGGAACGAGGAGGCCCGGTCGTGGAACGTCTGCTGCCAGAGCTCCAGCGAGAGCAGTCCCCAGACCTTGCGGCCGAACCGCGGCTCCTGGTCGAGCTTCGCCACCACCTTGGCATTGTCGACGAGCGAGCGGTTCCGTGCGGCATCGGACGACAGCGTGTCGACCACGAAGTCGCGGACCGGGCCGGCGCCGCCGATCCACTCCTGCAGCGGCACCGGGAAACCCATCTTGTCGCGGCGATTGCGGACCGCGTCCGGGAGCACCGGCGCAAAGGCGGTCTTGAGCACGTGCTTGAGGTGGCCGTCCTTGAACTTCACGTCGGCCGGCATCGTCGCGGCCAGCTCGACGAGCGGGTGGTCGAGCAGCGGCACGCGCGACTCGAGGCCGTGCGCCATGCTCACCCGGTCCTCGACCTGGAGCAGCGCGGGCAGCAGCGTCTTGAAGTCGAAGTGGGTCATGCTGTCGAAGTAGCTCTCCTTCTTGACGTTGCCGCCGTGGAAGATCTGCTTGAAGGTCTCGAACGGCGAGTATCCCTGCAGCTGGGCCCAGTCGATCTCGTCGCCGAGGTCGGGCGCGCGGTCGATCAGCCGGAAGTACCGGGCGTCGAGATCCTCGAAGAGGCCCTCGCGCCAGAACTCGCGCAGGAGGGGCTTGTACTCGCGCAGGGTCTGCAGGTTCGGGATGATCGACTCGTAGGTGACGACGAAGTTGCCCGAGTGCATCGTGCCGTCGATGGCGCCCCTGATGCACTGCTCGAAGTAGGCGATCAGGTAGCGGACGTAGCCGCCGAAGATCTCGTCGCCTCCCTGCCCGCCCAGGACGACCTTGCGGTGCTGTGCGGCCAGCTCGGAGACCATGTATTGCGGGAACGAGCCCGGCCCCGCGACCGGGTAGTCGAGGTGGTAGATCACGTCCCCGATTCGCTCGACGAAGTCGTCCGGGACGATCTCGACCTCGTGCAGCTCGAAGCCGCGGTCCTCGGCCACGGCCCGTGCGTAGCGGCTCTCGTCGAAACCCGGCATCCCGAAGCGGCCGGTGAAGCCCATCATCCCCGGGCCGTGCGTGGTCGAGGCGAGCGAGGCGACGATGCTCGAGTCGAGCCCGCCGCTCAGGTACGAGCCGATCGGGACGTCCGCGCGGAGATGGAGCGCGATCGAGTCGGCGAGCAGCTCCTCCGTGCGCCGCTCGTAGTAGTCGGCCGTGTGGTCGAAGTCCGGCTCGAAGTAGACCTCCCAGTAGCGCTGCGTCTCGACCCGGCCGTTGCGCACGCGCAGGAAGTGGCCCGGGAGAAGCTCCTGGACGCCCTCGAAGAGCGTCTTGCCCGCGAGCGGGAACTGGAACGTCAGGTAGTCGGCGAGCCCGTCGAGGTCGGTCTCGACCTTCGGCAGGAAGGGCAGGAGCGCCTTCACCTCGGAGGCGAAGTAGAGGACGCCGTCGACGACCGTGTAGTAGAGCGGCTTGATCCCGAAGCGGTCGCGCGCCGCGAACAGCGTCTGGGTCTCCTCGTCCCAGAGCGCGAAGGAGAACATGCCGCGGAGGCGTTCGAGGCAGCCCTCGCCCCACTGGCGGTAGGCGCGCAGGATCACCTCGGTGTCGGAGCTCGTCGTGAAGCGGTCCTTGCCGAGCAGCCCGCGCAGCTCGATGTAGTTGTAGATCTCGCCGTTGTGCGTGACCCAGTTGCCCGCGCCGTCGGTCATCGGCTGGTCGCCGCTCTCGAGGTCGATGATCGCGAGGCGCCGGTGCGCGAAGGCTGCGACGCCGTGGTCGTGCACCCAGGTCGCCTCGCCGTCGGGGCCGCGGTGGCGCAGGAGGTCGTTGATCAGCTCGACCGTTCCCTGCGCGTTCCGCAGCGTGGTCAGCGAAAGGCTGACGGCTCCCCCTATACCGCACATGGTGCGACAGAATACGTGGCGGGCCTGTTAGGGCCCTGTTAGGGAGCGTCTATCCTTCGCGAGCGAGACCAGCCGTCGACACGCAGAACGCCGCCTTCTGGGACACGCTATGTGGCTGGAACCTTGCGCAGAGCGCTGGGATCACCGGCCGCGGCGAGGACGACCTGCGCCGCTTCGACGAGCTCTACCTCAGCTTCTACCCGTACCTCGAGAGCTACGTGCCCGAGGACTTCGGCGGCAGGAAGGTGCTCGAGGTCGGCCTCGGGTACGGGACGCTCGGCCAGCTGATCGCCTCTCGCAACGCGGATTACTACGGCGTCGACATTGCCGAGGCCCCGGTCGCGAACATGCGCCGCCGCCTCTCGTGGCTGGGCCTGCCCGAGGACCACGCGCGTGCGGGCATCGGTGCTCGAGCTGCCGTTCGAGGACGGGACCTTCGACTACGTCTATTCGATCGGTTGCCTCCACCACACCGGCGACCTCGAGCGCAGCGTCCAGGAGGTGCACCGGGTAGTCGTGCCGGGCGGCCGACCGTGGTGATGCTCTACAACCGCCACTCCTTGCGCCGCTTCCGCTATGCGCTGGAGCGCCTTGTGCGCGGTCGCCGTGGGGGGAACCTCGACGACGAGCTCCGCGGCGTCTACGACCCGGACGACTCGGGCGAGGCCGCACCGCATACCGACTTCGTCTCGCGTGGTCAGGTGCGGCGCCTCTTCCGCGACTTTGCGCGAGTGAAGATCGACGTCCAGAACTTCGACGGCTATGCGTTCGGCATCAAGCGCGAATGGTTCCTGGGCAACCTCGCGCACATCGTCGGCCTCGACCTCTACATCGTCGCCGACAAGCAGGCCTAACCCCGCGCGGGCTTCAGCATTCCGGTCGCGAATCGTCGCAGCTCACGGAGCTCCGTGCCGGTCATCGCCCTCGTCAGCCAGCAGACGCCCAAGAACGACCCCAGTGCGACGAGCTTGACCGCCATCGAGAGACCTAGCGACTCGAACGGAACCAGGCCGAGGGAGCCGAGCAGGCTCGCCGCGGCGAGCATGGTCAGCACCTTGCGCGGCTCGTAAGGCGTCGGGTAGAGCCGCTGGGTGAGCCAGTAGTACGAGAGCGCGAGCGCGCCGTAACCCGCGGCCGTCGCCAGGCCGGCGCCCACAATCCCGAACGGCGGGATCAGCGCGAGGTTGAGGCCGACGTTCAGGACCGCCGCGCCGACCGAAAGTCCCGCGAGGTGCACCGTCTTGCGGACGATGGCGAGGCCGGTCGTGAGCACCGTTGAGATCCCGTAGAGCGCGGCGCCGAGCGAGAGCGGCCCGACCGTCAGGTACGCATCGTCGAATCTGGGAGCAACGATCTCGAAGAGCTCTTTCGCGAAGAGCGTCAGCACAAGTCCCACGATCGCGAGGATGAACGTCAAGTACGTGAGCGTCCGGCCGCGCGCCGCTTTCTCCTGCTCCGGGTTCTCCGAGTAGGTCGAGAGCAGGAATGGGCTGAGCGCGAACAGGAAGGCCGTCATTCCGATCAGCAGCAGCTGCGCGAGCCGGTTTGCGACCGCGTACTCCCCGACCTCGGAGAGGCTGCCGAGCCGCGAGAGGATGATGCGATCGACCAGCGCCAGGGCCCACGCCGAGAGGGCGCTGGGAACCAGCGGCAGCCCGTAGGCGAGCATGCTCCGCAGCTCGGTTCGCGAAAAATGCCCGGCCAGCCAGCGCCGCACGGCGAGCACCCCGTAGACGGCCGCGATCGTGTTCCCTGCGAGGGCGGCGACAAAGAAGCCGTTCACGCGCCAGTCGAACGCCAGCACACCCGTCACGCCTAGCGCGGTTGTCACTCCCGCCGCGAGGGCCGACATCGTCAGGTAGCTGAAAGCCCGGAAGTGCACGCGCATCACCTCACCCACGTAGCGCCACGTGTTGAGCGCCAGCACCGAGCCTGCGATCACGATCAGGAGCGTTCCCCGGCCGCTCTCGTCGAACAGCCAGCGGGAGAGCTCATTGCGAAGTCCGACGAGCGCCAGTGCGACCGCGAGCGCGATCGCCGAGGTGGCCAGGAAGCCGGTAAGCATGATGCTCCGACGCTCGCGTTCCTGCTCCCCGGTGTAGTCGTAGAAATTGCGCAGAGCCGCTGCTGTCAGCCCCGCGTCGGTGATGGTGACAGCGACGACCAGCGTCGTCGTGCCGAGCTCCAGCAGGCCGTACTGGCTGCGGGTGAAGACCCTGGCAAAAACCGGGAGCGTGATCATCCCGACGAGCGGGACGATCAGGCCGCTCAGGCCGTAGGCCAGCGTCTGACGGGCGAGTGGCGCATGGTCGGGCGGCGCCACGACGCCGGCATCGGCGCCCTCGACCGCCTCGCTCGGCACGCGCTCGTCGGCCGACATGTGTCGAAGCGTACGCTCAGGCCTCGACGCCGACGGTCGCGGACGGCTCCGGGGCGGGCTCGCGGAGCATCGGTTCCAATGCCGCCAAAACGAGTTCGGGCTTCGTGCGCGCGAGGGCGGGGAGGGCCTGAAAGGCATAGGCGCCGTCCACGCCGTGATGGCCGATCGAGACCGGCAGAAGGGAGCCGCCGCCGACTCCGGCTCCGACGGACACGCCGCTGTGGTTCCAGACGATTCGCTCGACCCGATTCCCTGCGAACGCTGCTGCGACCGCCTCGCGCAGGTCACGTTCCGCCGCCGGCGGCGCTCCCGGTCTCGACGACATGAGGAGCAGGCGCTCCTCGGGGACGACCTCTGCGACGACGTGAAAGCTCGAGCGGGCCACGCCCCGGCGCGCCGCCGTCAACCTGAGCAGATCCTGCGCGATGTGCTTTCGGCCGAAGCCGGCGCGGGCCATGCGCCGAAGCTGCGGGTCGGCGGTGGCGAGCAGGATTCCGGCGGGCGGTGCGAGCTGGCGGCCTACGGCCGTTCGTAGTCGTGAAGGCCCGAAGATCGCAGGGATCCGCCGCCGGCGCCGGGCGCGGTGATAGCAGTCCTTGGCCTTCCGTCCCACCGGCCCGGCTCGCACGGCGACCAGTGCGTCGAGCTCCGCGACGAGCGTTCGCAGCGAGTACCGGCCCGAGGAGACGAGATCGTCGTAGGCGCGGTCGGTCAACTCCTCGAGGTATGCGGTGTCGCGCACGCGCTCGACGACCTCCTCGATGTTCGAGAAATCCTTCGCGAGCGGGATGTAGTGCCGCCCCGGTTCGACGACGCCGCCGTAGGTCCCCGGGAAGAGGACCATCGCGGTTCGCAGCGCGGCTGCTTCGAACAGGCGTGGTGAGGCGGTGTTGATGACGACCTTCCCCTCGTACGGCCCGGTCAGGTCGCGCTCGATCTCCTCGACCGTCGCGTGCGGTCGCCTCGGCAGGTAGTCCTTGGCGAGCGCCTCGACGCTGCCGTCGAAGTCGACGATCGAGACGCCGCTCTCTGTGCCGAGGGTGGTCCGGCACGACGCCAGGAAGCGGTTCCAGTCCTCGCCGTAGATCCGGTCCTCTTCGCGGGAGGAGATGTCGCAGCGGAGGCCTCGGCCGGCGGCGTGCTCGAGGAAGGCGCCTCCGATCTCGTGCTTCTCCCGGCTCAGCCGCCCGAACCAGACCGGGAGCTCTCGGCCGCGGTAGCCGACGTCGACCGGTCGCGCCCCCGGCGGAGCGACCTCGCGACCCACCAGCTCGTCCGGCACGTATCCCGGCAGCGTGAAAACGCGGGTAACGCCGGGAAGCCGCGAGTCGTAGATCTGGCTCGCCGCCGGCTCCGGAACGCAGGTGAACAGCACGTCGACCCCGAGCTTCCGCATGGCCGCGGTCACGGCGTGTACGGCGCGGTACTCGTCCTGGATGAACTGCACCTTCAAGCCCTCGAAGCTCGCCAGCCGCTCGGGTAGCGGCGGCGGTAGATACCGGACGCTCAGGAGTGAGATCGTGTAGTGGATCACCACCGCGTCGAACTCGCCGAGGTCGAGGAGCCGGCAGGCGTCCGGACGGTCGAGGGGGTTGAAGCGGTAGACGTCGTGCTCCGAGAGGGTCGCGAGCGCCTCGATGTGCTGGAGCACGTTTGCGGCGTGGCTCCGGCGTTCGTCGCAGAGCAGGAGAATCGAACGGCGCTCGCTCACGACGCGACAGGGTAACGCGGTGCCGAGGACGCTAACGCCTCCCTAACAGCGCCGCCGTTAAGCTCATCCGCTCAGATGGCGACCCCTTCCGAGACCCTGCAGGAGTCTCCCGCGGTCGGACGACAGCGGCAGCTCCGGGCGCTCGCGATCGTCCCGGCCTACAACGAGCAGGCCTGCATCGAGGCTGTGATCGAAGAGATCCGCGCGGCCGAGCCCGAGCTGCACATCGTGGTCGTGAACGACGCCTCCGGCGACCAGACCGGAGCCATTGCGGCACGCGCCGGCGCCAGTCTTCTGAATCTGCCCTTCAACGTCGGCATCGGCGGCGCCATGCAGACGGGCTACCAGTACGCGCTCGAGCACGGCTTCGAGCTCGCGATCCAGGTCGACGGCGACGGACAGCACGATCCGCGCGAGATCGGCCAGGTGCTCGAGCCGATCCTCGAGGGCCGGGCCGACCTGGTCGTCGGCACGCGCTTCGCCGCGGGCGGCGGAGTACCGCGGCACGCGCCTGCGACGCGTCGGCATCCACATCTTCGCCGCGATCGTCTCGTTGCTCGTCCGCTCGAGGGTCACCGACACGACGTCCGGCTTCCGTGCCGTCAACCGGCGGGCGATCCGCCTCTTCGCCGCCGACTACCCACACGACTACCCCGAGGTCGAGGCGACCGTGCTGCGCGTCCGGCACGGCCTGCGCATGGTCGAGGTGCCGGTGCAGATGCGCGTCCGCGAGACCGGGCAGCTCGTCCATCACCGCGCTGCGCTCGGTCTACTACATGGTCAAGGTCCTGCTCGCCCTCTTCATCGGGCTGTTCCGCCGTTATTCGACTCCCCTGGAGGAGCCATGACCCCGTTGCGAATCTCGATCGCCGCCGCGATCGCGGCGGCGATCCTCCTGTTCGTGATCTTCGAGCTCATCCGTAGCCGGCGGCTGCAAGAGCGATATGCCCTGCTCTGGCTGCTGACCGGGATCGTCATCTTCGTCTTCTCCGTCTGGCGCGGCCTCCTCTCCAGGGTCGCGGACCTCGTCGGAATCTCGTATCCGCCCTCCGCGCTCTTCATCATGGCGGCGTTCTTCGTGCTGCTCGTCCTGCTCCACTACTCGACCGTGATCTCGAAGCTCTCCGACCAGAACCGGATCCTGGCTCAGCGGCTCGCCCTGCTGGAGCACCAGCTCGAGGACGAGACCGGGGCGCCCCGACGGAGACGCCCGCTCCTCCTGAGAGCCTGAGGGCGCTTGCGGCGCGGCGGCGGCTGACCGCGTCGCTGGCTGTCGGCATCCTGGTCGGGGCGGCGCTGCTCGCGCGGCTGCTCCTCGTGCGCGACGTCGCGGCGCCCTGGATCATGCCGGACGAGCTCAAGTATTCCGAGCTTGCGAAGAGCTTCGCAGCGGTCACCACTTCCTCTTCCGCGGCGAGCCGACCTCGTTGCCCACCATCTACCCGGTGCTGATCGCGCCCGCCTGGCGAGCCGGCTCGACGCACACCGCCTACGAGCTCGCGAAGGCGATCAACGTCGTGCTCATGACCGCGGCGGCGGTGCCCTTCTACCTGTGGGCGCGCCGGCTCGGCCGAGGTTGGCCGGCCGTCGTCGGCACCGCGCTGTTCCTGGCGCTTCCGAGCTTCGCCTACACCGGAACGCTGATGACGGAAAACGCGTCGTTTCCGCTCTTCATGCTCTCGTTCCTGGCGATCGGCGTGATGCTCGAGAGCCCGACGCTCCTGCGCCAGCTTCTGGCACTCGCGGCGATCGGCCTCGCGAGCACTGTCCGCGTCCAGGCACTCGTGCTCGTGCTCGTGCTGCTGGTCGCGATCGTGCTCAAGCTCGTGATCGATCTCTCGGCGGGCGCCCTCGCGCGCTCGCGGCACGCTGTCTGGCAGGAGGCGAGGCGCTACTGGCTCGTCCTTGCGCTCCTGATAGGGGGAGCCGTGGCCTTCGGGCTCTGGAGGGCCGCCGAAGGACGCTCGTTCTCGAGCGGGCTGCTGGGCGCCTACTCGACCACGACGGAGGTGCACTACTCGATCCGCGATGCCCTGCGCTGGAGCGTCTACCACGCGGGTGAGCTCGTCCTGGCGGTCGGCGTCGTGCCGGCCTGCGCCTTCATCGTCCTGCTCGGGCTCTTTCGCGCCGAGTGGAGAGCGACGGCGGCGGAGCGGGCGTATCTCGCGGTCACGATCTCCGCGATCCCGTTCGTCCTGGTCGAGGTCGGGGCATTTGCCTCGCGCTACTCGCTTCGGATCGAGGAGCGGAACTCGTTCTACCTCGAGCCGCTGCTGCTGCTCGCGCTCGTCGTGTGGCTCGCGCGTGGGCTGCCGCGCCCGCCCGTCCTCACCTCGACCGGCATCGCGGTCGCCGTCGGCCTCGTGATCACGATTCCGCTGGAGAGCCTGTTCAACGTCTCGGCGGAGACGGACACGTTCGGTCTCATCCCGTTTCTACGGCTCGGCGAGGCGCTGAACGGAGGCGTGCCCGAGGCCCGAACGCTGATCGGCATCGGCGCGATCTGCGCGGCGGTCCTGTTCGCGGCCCCGCCGAGGAAGGTCGCGGCCTGGGCCGTGCCCGCCGCGGTCGGAGGCTTCCTGCGTCCTCTCCTCGGGAAGCGTTTACGCGAAGACGAACTACATCGCGAGCCAGACGAGACACGCCGGCGGGCTCTCCGGCGACCCGAGCTGGATCGATCACGCCGTCGGCAGGGACGCGAGGGTCGAGTTCCTCTACACGACCGACATCGACATCGACCAGCACATCCTCTGGCAGTCCGAGTTCTGGAACCGCAGCATGCGGCGCGTCTTCGGCGTCACCTCGCAGGATCCGTCCATCCCCGACGTGACGGCGCCGCTCGACCCGGCGACGGGCCGGATCCGCCCCGAGCCTGCCGGCCTCGTCGCCCGACCGCCGGCCTCGGTACGTCGTGGTGGCGACGCGCCGTCCCGGTCGCGGGGAAGCTGATCGCGCAGTCCGGGTTCCTGTCCCTCTACCGGGTAACGCCCCCGCTCGGCCTGAGCGGGCTCGTGTCGGGGGTCACGGCCGACGCCTGGACCGGCTCGTCCGCCTCCTACACCGTCTTCCGGGGGAACCGTCGCCGTCGCCTCGAGGTGCTCGTCTGGCGCCCGTCGCTGACGGGGCCGCCGCCGGCGCACGTGACCGTGTCCGTCGGCCGCCCGGGCTCGGACGGCGACGTGGGCGAGCCGCAGCTGGCTCCTCCAGAACGGAACGCGCCACCTGTTCACGCTGCCGCTGCGCCCGGGCCCGTTCGAGGCCCGCGTGTCCGTCGACCCGACCTTCGTTCCGTCCGACCTACGGGCTCGCGGACACGCGGGCCCTCGGCGTCCAGATCTCGTTCAACCCGCCGTAGGCGCTAGCACCAGGGAGCTTCGGTCTGGTCGGGCGGCGCGCCGGGCGAGACCTCCGGGCTCCGCGCGCGCATCACGAACGGGTACGGGTCGCTGCGAGAGGATCTCGAGCTCCGTGAAGCCGACGTGGTCGAGCATCCCCACGCAACAGGCCTGGTTGAAGAGCCAGAAGACGGTCGGGTCGAAGTGCTCGCCCTGCGGGCCCGAGAGCATCCCGTGCGGGTAGAAGCGCGCGCAGGGCGTGTCCGCGACGGCCGGGTCCTCGTACGTGTGCGTCTGGAAGAGCAGCGTGCCCGTGCAGATGCTCCGGATCCGCTCGAGTGCGTACTGCGGGTGCTTGAGGTGGTAGAAGACTCCGTAGAAGAGGACGAGGTCGAAGGTGCCGAGGCGCTTGGGCTCGAGGTCGTAGACGTTCATCAGGAACGCCGTCGCGTTCGACTGCCGGGCCTCCTTGACGATGTTGAAGCGCCGCACCGAGTCGCTGAACGAGTCGATCCCGATCACCTCCCGCGCTCCGCGCCGCTCCGCCTCGAACGAGAAGAAGCCCTCCGCGCAGCCGATGTCGAGCACGCGCAGGCCCGTCAGGTCCTCCGGTAGCCCGTAGTAGGGGAGCTTGTTCTCGAGCCGGGTCGTCCCAGCCCGGGCGAGGAGTAGCCGGGGAAGAGCTCGACCTTCTGGAACCAGTAGCGTCTCGGCCTCGACCTGGTGGCTGATCCAGTCCTGCGTCGGCAGCTCGAGGTGGTTCGGCGCCGGCTGGGTCGGCTGGACGAGCGTCGCGCCGGCGGCGGTCGCGCGGAACTCCTCGGACATCCGCCGCTTGCGCTGCTTGAGCTCCGACCACTCCCAGGGCGCCGCCTCGTCCGGCCCCGCCCGACTCTTCATTCGGCCCGCGATCCGTCGGAGGCTCAGCACCGGGGCGCCTCCGTCTGGTCGGGAGGGGTGCCCGGGGAGACCGTGGGACTCCTGGCGCTCATCACAAACGGGTCTGGGTCGGTCGAGAGGATCTCGAGATCGACGAAGCAAACATGATCGAGCATCGCAGTGCAGCAGGTGCTTACGCGTACGCTTGGCGTGCGGGGTCCTTCACGCTAGCGGCGGCGCAAAACGACGAAGTCATGCGTACCGCGAACTGTGGCCTCCTCGATCCGCAGCACTTCGAACCAGCGCGACCAGTGGCGGCGGACGTAGGACGGGCGGTGCCAGGAGGTGTGGTAGTAGTCCGGGAACCTCTGCTCCTCCCATCCATCGCCGCGCCAGTGGGCGAAACCGCGCAGGCGTCGCTGCAGCCCGAGCAGCTTCGAGCGCAGGCGGACGCGCCTCGGGGCGGCCGTCAAGTTGACGTCCCAGACCTGACGCCAGTGCGCCTCGCCGTGCACGGTCGCGATCACGACCGCGCCTGCCCGGTCACCCGCTCGAGTTCGGCCAGCCAGGCGTCCTGGTAATCACGCGGAAGATGAGTGAAGACACTGATCACGATCACGAGATCGAAGGCGCCTTCGGCGAACGGGAGCGGCGGCAGCCACGGGTTGCCGCGGGCATCCACGCCCGGCAAGTGGCCGGCGACCCAGGCGACCGCCTCCTCGTCGATGTCCGTGGCGGTCAGGTTTGCTGCCGGCGCGCGCTCCTGGAGGGCCCGCTCGAGCCTGCCGCAGCCGCAGCCGAAGTCGTAGATGTCGCGGAACTCGCCCAGCTCGCGGCCCGCACGCTGTAGGAGCCCGGCGATCTGGTCGACGAGCTCGTAGCCGCTGCGCAGGAACGCCTCGACGTCGTTGGTGCCGACGACGCGGAAGATCAGCTCTACCGGAGGCGCCTCGACCTCGCTCATGCCCCCGGCTTTGCCGGCGGCGCGATGCCGACGTGGGTCAGCGACTCGATCAGCGTGCGCTGGAAGCTGGTGCGGTCGAAGCGCGTCTCGGCGAGCTCGAGCAGCCGCGCCTGGGCGCGCTCCCACTCGGCCCGGTCGGCGTAGAGGCGGCTCAGCCTGCTCGCGAGCCCGGCCGGGCTGTCCGCCACCAGCGAGCGCGCGCAGGTCGCCGAGCGGGAAGCCTTCCGCCCCGACGGTCGTCGTCACGAACGGCAGCCCGGCGGCGAGCGAGTCGAGGAACTTCTGCTTCAGGCCGGCGCCGAAGCGCATCGGGTTGACGTGCACCCTGGCGCTCGAGAGCCAGCTCAACGGGTCCTCGACGGTAGCCGACGATCCGCACGCGCGGGCCCTCGAGCGCGCGGACGGCGTCGCTCATGTCGGCCCCGACGACGTTCAAGGAGACATCGGGATGCTCGTCCCAGAAGAGCGGCAGGACGTCGTTCAGCGAGGTAGGCGAGCGAGTCCTCGTTCGGCGAGAGCCGGGTGCCGCGAGGAAGCCGCCGAAGAAGAGCAGGTCGCTTGCGCTCGTCGAAGCCCGGCGGGTCGGCGAGCGCCTCGACGATTCCGGGCAGCACGAACGCGGGGGTGCCCGGCGCGACCTCCGCGACGAGGCGCGCCTCGTCGTCGGAGACGCAGAAGACGACGTCGGCCTCCTGCGACGGCGCGGAGCTCGGTCGTCGCGTCGTCTTCGCCGCCTCCGCGCGAACGTCGTTCCGTTGCTTGCCCGGCGGCAGGATCTCGCCGAGCCGTTCGAGCCGCTGGAAGCTGAACGCCTCGGTGTCGAAGACCCGCAGCGCCTGCGGCTGGGTCGCGTTGAGGTAGCCCCCGAAGCGGAAGACGTTCTGCTGCCGGCTGACGATCACAGGCCGTAGTGGAAGCGGCGCTGCGCGAACCAGCGCCGGCCAGTCGACCGGCGGGCAGGCGACCTCGATCCCCTGCCGCAGCAGCGGCTCCGCGTAGCGCTCGGCGTCGCGCCCGCTCTCGGCGAGGAGCGTGATCCGGGCCGAGGGCCAGAGCGCGGCGAGCTCGCCGAGCAGCCGCGCCATCCGCGGGTCGCCGGAGCCCCGGTCGGTGAAGGGCACGCGGTCGTCGATCACGAGGATGCGGTCGAGCGCCTCGGCGTCGCGGGCGGCCAGCAGCTGGCGCGGCTCCTGCAGCGACCTCGACGAGCCGTCGGCCGGCGGATCAGCCGCTCGCCCCAGCGCTCGACGAAGACGTCGCGGTGGCTCTCCATCAGCCTGCGCGCGCTTCTCGGGAGTGCCCGAGCCGTGCCGGACGTGGACGACGCGCGAGCGCGGCTCGTAGATCGTGCGCAGGCCGCGCTCCGCAGCCGGAAGCAGAGGTCGGCGTCCTCGAAGTAGCCGGGCGCGTAGGCCTCGTCGAAGCCGCCGAGCTCGAGGAAGAGGTCGCGCGGCACGAGCATGCAGGCGGCCGAGGCGAAGTCGACCTCGCGCCTGAAGCGGTACTGGAAGGCGCTCGCGGGTCGCCGCCGCCGCCGACGGCGTGGGCGAGGCCGATCGAGTCGATCAGCGGAGCCGGCCTCCTGGACGGTGCCGTCCTCGTTCAGGCAGCAGCGGGACGGCCGCGCCCACGCGCGGCTCGGCGAGCGTCTCGAGCAGCGGCGGCAGCCAGCCGGGCTCGACGAGCGCGTCGCTGTTCAGCAGGCAGAGGTGCTCGCCGCGGGCGAGCTCGGCGCCCTGGTTCGAGCCGCCGCCGAAGCCGAGGTTGCGCTCGTTGCGGACGATCGTCGCGCCCGTCGACCGGCTGCTCGAGCTGCTCGAGCGAGTCGTCGGGCGAGGCGTTGTCGACGAGCACCAGCTCGTAGACGGGCTCGGTGTTCGCCGCGAGCGCCTCGATCGCCCGCAGCGGCGAGCTCCCAGCCGCCGTAGAGCACCATCACGACGGAGACGAGCGGCTCCTCGACGTGCGGCAGCGAGATCTCGCTCACGGCTTCAGCTTGCGCAGGAGCCCGGTCGCCCCGCGCAGCGGCGCCGTGAGGCGCCACGAGCGCGTGCCGGTAGACGCTGGCCTCGACGGCCGCGATCCCCTCGGCGAAGGCCGCGCGCTCGGCGACGAGCCGCCGCTGCAGCACCTCGTGCGCGTGCCGCAGCGCGCTGGAGCTCCTCGCTCGCGCCGCGCAGCGGCCGTAGCTCCTCGACCTCCTCGCGCAGGACTTCCGTCTCGGCGGCGAGCGGCCTGAGCTCCTCGAGCTCCGTGCGCGCCTCGCCGAGCTTCGTGCGCCACGCGTGGAGCTGCGCGGCCGCCTCGGACGGGACGGCGCAGACGACGAACTGGTACGTCGTCGCCTCGGGGTCGCTGGTCGCCCAGGCGCGCGCCTCCTCCGGGACCGACCGCGGCACGGGGATCTCGGTCTCCTCGACCTCGAGCCGTCGCCGCAGCCACTGCGTGATCACGAAGCCCGAGCCCTCGAACAGGTCCTGCACGCCCTCGCGCGTGAAGAAGCGGAGATGCGTCTCGTCGAGGAGGCCCTGCTCGCGGTAGCGGAACGAGCCGCCGAGCAGCGCCAGGCGCACCGCCGCGTGCGCGACGTTCGGGATCGACGCGACGACGACGCCGCCCTCCGCGACGAGCGGCCGCACGCGCTTGAGCAGCGCCGCGGGGTCGCGCAGGTGCTCGAGCACGTCCGCGAACAGGATCGCGTCGAAGCGCTCGCTGCCGAGCTCTGCCTCGAGGTCGAGCTCCTCGGCGTCGCCGACGAGGACGCGCTCGCAGTAGGCCGTCGCAAGCCGTGCAGCTTCGGCGTCGAGCTCGACGCCGACGACGGTCGCGCCCAGCCGGTCCCGCAGCGCCCGCGACATGTAGCCGGTGGCGCAGCCGAACTCGAGCACCCGCGAGCCGGGCTCGACCAGGCCGAGCACGAGGCTGTGGGCCGACCCCGGGGCGTCGTCGAGCTGGTCGTACTTGCGGCCCGGGACATCGAGCCCAAACGGCCGGGATTCCTGCTCGCGTCCACGCGGCGGCAGTTTAGCTTGGTCGCGGCGATCGCGCCCAGGAAGCGATCGCGGAGGCCCGGTAGCGCAGTGCCGAGCCGCCAGACGCGGGTGGCCTCCATCGAGGCGATCACGCCCTCGAGCTCCGTGTAGCCGGCGTGGGCCGCCTGCAGCTCGGCCTCCTTCTGCTCGAGCCACGTCCTCGAGCTCGCGCGCGTGCCGGTCCTTCGCCTCGAGCTCGTCGTGGAGCTTCGGCAACTCGCCGTCGAAGTGTCTCCAGGTCGCGGCGCAGCGCCTCGCAGCAGCTCCTGCCACCACTTCACGTCGGCGGTCGGGTCAGCATCACGAACGGCGGCGTCGGCGGCAGCGGCGCGTTCCCGGCCAGCCCGATCGAGTAGAGCTCCTTCCCCGGCTCGCCGGGACGGCCTTCGCGACCTCTACCGGAACGCGCTCGAGCCGCGCGAAGTCGTCGTCCTCGAAGAGGCCGGCGGCGAGCCAGTCGTGCTGGCGGACGAGCCGGACGTGCGCGAAGCGCGCGGCAAGCGCCTCCGCGAGCTCGTCGGGCATGAACTCGTGCTTGTGGTACGGATTGCCCGGCGGGTAGACGTCGCGGTTCGGCGAGGAGACACCGCGAGCACGCCGCCGGGCCGGAGCGCGCTCGGCGAGCCGGTCAGGGCGGCTGCTCGGCGTCGTCGAGATGCTCGAGCACCTCGAAGCAGACGACCACGTCGAAGTCGCCGAGCGCGGCCGGGAGCGCCGGACGTCGGCCGCCTCGAACGTGACCGACTCGCGGGGCGGCTCGCCCGGCCTCGCGACCGTCTCGGCGTCGATGTCGACGCCGACGACCTCGGCCGCGCCCGACCGCGCGAGCAGCTCGCTGCCGTAGCCCGTGCCGCAGCCTGCGTCGAGGACGCGCTTGCCCTCCACGAGCGCGCCCGCCCAGCGTGTAGCGCGCGAGTGCTCGGCCTCGAGCAGCCGGCCGCCTGCACCGCGCTGGGTCGAAGCGCTCGACCGCCTGAACCTCGCCCATCATCGCGATTTCTACAAGCGCGCGCAGGCTCTCGGGGTGCTTGCGGACGAAGCGGGCGATGCTGCGCCAGTGCCAGAGCGTCCGGCGGGTGAAGAAGCGCTTGTCGGTGACGGCCTGGTGGTGGTGGATCGCGACCGCCTGCGGGACGTACCAGCGCTCCCAGCCGGCGCGGCGGGCGCGGTAGGCGAGGTCGATCTCCTCGCCGTAGAGGCGGTAGCCCTCGTCGAAGCCGCCGAGCTCTTCGAGCATCTCGCGGCGGAGGAAGAGGAAGGCGCCGAGCAGCCAGTCGGAGGGCGTGGGCACGGTCGGGTGCTCGTCGAGCAGGTAGTGGCGGCGCTGGCGTTGTTGCGGCTTCAGCGAGCGGCGAAGCGGCGTGCGGCGGACGATCGTGCCGCGGACGGTCGGGAAGCTTCGCCGCGAGGGTTGGCGGCGGCCGTCCGGGTCGCGGAGCTCGGGGGCTGCGATCCCGCAGCGGGGGTGCGCGTCGGCGAAGTCGCGGAGAGCCGCGATGCAGCCCTCGGCCGCCTCGATGTCGGAGTTGGAGGGGACGACGATACGGGCGCCTCGGTTGCGGCGACGCCGCGGTTGATGCACGCGCCGTAGCCGAGGGTGCTCTCGTTGGCGATCAGGCGCGCGCCGTCGGTGGACGGCTCGCCGCCCGGGTTGGCGACGAGGACGAGCTCGTCGACCTGTGGGCGCGAGCGAGGCGAGGCAGGGCGCGGGGTCCGGGTCGCCGGGCGTCCAGATCACGACCGCCGCGACGGTGCTCACGCGAGCTCCCGGTAGACGGCGAGCGTCCGGCGCGCGGTCTCGGCCCAGGTGAAGCGGGCGGCGCGCTCGAGCCCCGCGGCGACGAGCCGCTCGCGGTCGGCCAGCGCTCGCTCGATCCCGCCGGCGAGCTCGACCGGGTTGCGCTCGGGGACGAGGATCGCGGCGTCCCCGGCGGCCTCGGGCAGCGCGCCGGCTGTCGTCGTCACGACGGCGTGCCGGACGCCATCGCCTCCAGCACCGGCAGGCCGAAGCCCTCGTAGCGCGAGGGGAAGACGAGGCAGGCGGCGCCTCGGTAGAGCGCCGCGAGCTCGTCCAGCGGGACGTGGCCGCGGAACTCGACCCGCGTCGCGACGCCCGTCGCGCTCGGCGGCGCGCTCCGCCTCGGCGCGGCCGCCCTTGTCGGGGCCGACGAGGACGAGCCGCGGGCGCTCGTCGCCGAGCAGCGCCAGCGCCTCGATCGCCGCGACGGGTCCTTGCGCGGCTGGAGCGCGCTGACGAAGAGCAGGTACGGCTCGCCGTCCGGGCTCGGGCCGTTCGGCGTGAAGACGGGATCGACGCCCGGCGGCGTGACGACGATCCTCTCCTCGGGGACGCCGTAGAGCTCGATCGAGGTCGCGCTTGGTCAGCTCGGAGAGCGTCAGCACCCTGTCCGCCCGGCGTGCCGCGCGAGGGACGACGCGTGCGGAAGATCGTCCGGTCGCGCAGGCCCATCACGGACGGGTCGCGCTCGAACGAGAGGTCCTGAATCGTCACGACGGCCCGGCCCGAGAAGCCGCGCGGGAGGGCGTGGAGGAAGTGCGCCGACGCGCAGGGCGGAGCCGCCGCAGCAGCCGCGGCAGCGTGACGGCCATCCGCGTGACCTGGCTGCGGGCCTGCAGCTCGACCGGCTCGATCCCCTCGGGCACGAGGTCGGGCCTGCCGCGTGACCGCCGCGAAGCGGAGGTCGTCCGCGTTCGTCCGTCCGCGAGCGCGCCGAGGAGCCCGGCGACGTACGTCTCGTCCCCGGTGCGCCGCCGCCCGAGCACGTCCGCGTCGATCACGACCAGCGGCGGGCTACATGTGACATCGCCTCGCGGTAGACCTCGACCGTGGCCTCGGCGACCGCGTCCCAGGAGAACGCGCGGGCCCGTTCGAGCCCGAGCGCCCGCAGCTCGTCGCCCCGCTCGACCGCTTCGGCCAGCCCGGCGCCGATCGCGTCTGGGTCGTCCGGGTCGACGAGCACGGCCGCGCCGCCCGTGACCTCCGGCGCCGAGCCCTCGTTCGCGGCGACGACCGGCGCGCCGCAGGCCATCGCCTCGACGAGTGGGAGGCCGAACCCCTCGTACGCCGACAGGTACGCGACACAGCGGGCGCCGCGGTAGAGCCGCGCGAGCTCCTCGTCGGGGACGAAGCCGAGCCAGCGGACGCGCTCGCCCGAGACGTCGACCTCGCCCCAGCCGCGCATGCCCGCCACGAGCAGGCGGGAGCCGTTCAGCCCTGAGCGCTGGAACCCCTCCACGAGCCGCTCGAGGTTCTTGCGCGGCTCGAGCGTGCCCGACCGTGAGCACGTAGTCGCCCTCGGCCGCGTCTCCCTCGCGACGAACGGCGACCCGACCGCGTGCGGGATCACGCGCACCTTCTCGTCCGGTGACGCCGAGCGTCGCAGCAGCTCCTGCCGAGTGAACTCCGACGCCGCGATGATGCGCCGCGCGGCGCGCGCGATCCGCGGCAGGACGACCAGGCGGCTGTAGGTGCGCGTCCAGCGGTTGAACAGCTCCGGATGCCGCAGGACCGCGATGTCGTGGAGCGTCACGACGAGCGGGACGGACGGAGCGCACCGGGGCGCGGTGGGTCGGGCAGTGCAGCACGTCGAGCGCCGTCGCGCCGCGCCCGCAGCGGCAGCGCGCCGAGGTACCAGCCGACGTCGCGAACCGGGACGAGCGGCCGGCTCGAGCCGCCGAAGCCGTAGCGTGCCGCACGTCCACCCCTGCCTTCGGGCAGCGCCGCGAGCAGCGAGTCGATGTAGCGAGCCGCGCCGGCCCGCGTGAGCGCGAGCGGCGAGACGTCGAGGCCGACGCGCAGGCGGGGTGGCATCGCCTCAGTCTCGCAAAGCGCTCTCGTAGCCAGCGAGCACCGCCTCGCCGAGCGCGCGCCTGGTGAATCGGGCCGCGTGCGCCAAGCCCGCTGGCCCGCGGCCCGGGCGGGCTCTCGAGCGCCTCGTCGAGCGCGCCGGCGAACGCCTGCGTGTCGTCGGGATCGGCGCGCAGGGCCGCGTCGCCGCAGGCCTCGTCCAGCGACGGGTGTGTCGACGCCACGACCGGCAGGCCGCTCGCGAGCGCCTCGACGATCGGGATCCCGAAGCCCTCGAAGCTGGACGGATACGCGAACGCCGCCGCGCCGCGGTAGAGCCGGGCGAGCTCCTCGTCCGAGACGTAGCCCAGGAGCCGGACGCCCTCGGCCTCGAGCGGCCGCTCGCTCCCAGCCCGCGAGCCCGGCGAGCGCCAGCGTCAGCTCGGGCCGCCGCCGCCGCAGCTCGGCAAACGCCGCCACGAGCGACGGCAGGTTCTTGCGCGGCTCCAGCGTCGAGACCGCGAGCACGTACGGGGCCGCCGAGGTCGGCGCGGTCGCCCTCGGCGCGAAAGCGCGGGTCGATCCCCGGATAGGCGACCGCGACGCGCTCCTCGGGCACCGCCGAGCAGCCTCGACCACCTCTCGCGCCGAGAAGCGCGAGATCGCGAAGATCGCGGTCGCAGGGCGCGAGGCTCGCGGTACTTGGCGCTGTGCATCTTCTGCGTCGTCCGCTGGGTCCATTCCGGGTGGCGGAGCGGAACGAGGTCGTAGACCGTCGTCGCCCGGACACCGCCGCGCTGCGGCGGGTACATCCAGTCCGAGAAGTGGAAGACGTCGAGCCCGCCGACGACGCGCTCGACGGGAAGGCGGCCGAGCCGGCTCCAGGCCGTTCGCCAGCAGTGCGCGCGCGGGAGCAGCGGCAGGCGCAGCTCGAGCGTGGAGGCCGGCGAGCGCCTCCTGGATCCTGCCGCCGCCCGCGCGGGCCCGACGGCCCGAAGGCCACGACCTCGTGCTCGCCCCCGCCGGCCTCGAGCAGGCCGGCCAGCAGCCCGCGCAGGTAGTTCCCGATCCCTGTGCGCGGGCGGGAGAGCGGGCTGACGTCGATCGACGATTCGCATGGGAGCACGCTGAGTATCCTGCTCGGATGGCCGTCAACGTCGGCGCTCGCTCGGCGGCGCTTCCCCGGCTCGACTGGCTGACCGGCTACGGCGAGCTGCTCAGGACGCTTCTGCGCCGCGAGATCCGCATGCGCTACAAGGGCTCGAGCCTCGGGCATCGTCTGGTCGCTCGTCTACCCGCTCGCGATGATGGGCGTCTACACGCTGGTCTTCTCCGTGCTCTGGAGGACGACCGGCAGGCATCCCCCACTATCCGCTCTTCGTGCTGTCGGGCCTCGTCGGTCTGGGGGTTCTTCCAGGCCGCGGTGCAGGTCGGGACGGCGTCGCTGATCGGGAACGCCGACCTGATCAAGAAGGTCTGGTTTCCGCGCGAGCTGATTCCGGCCGCGGCCGTCCTCGCGCAGATCACCTCGGCGGTCGTGATGCTCGCGATCCTGATCCCCGCCGACGCGATCGTCGTTCCGGAGACCGTGAAGACGATGGCGCTCGCCCTCCCGATCTTGGGCGCGCTGATCTGCCTGGCGCTCGGCTTCGCCTGGACGCTCTCGATCGTGAACGTCTTCTTCCGGGACGTGGAACACCTGCTCGCGGTGCTGTTCCTGCCGTGGTTCTTCCTCACGCCCGTCCTGTACAGCCTCGAGCAGCTTCCGGCCGCGTCCGGCCACCTCTGGCTGATCCACCTGCTCCGCTACGCCAACCCCGTCACGCCCTACGTCGAAGGGCGTCCGCGCGACGCTGCTGCAGGCGACGGTGCCCGGGCACGTCGCTGCTCGTCTACATCTTCGTCGTCGGGCCGGCGCTCGCGCTGGTCGGGCTCTGGGTCGTCCAGCGGTTCGAGGATCGCCTTGCGGTCGAGCTCTGAGGCGGCGACCGCGGTCGCGCCCGGCGAGATCGTGGGCCGCGGCATCGGGCGGCGGTTCAAGATCACGCTCGCGCCGACCCGCTCGCTGAAGGAGGCGATCCTCCGCCGGGAGCTGCCGCAGACGCGCGAGCTCTGGGCGCTGCGCGACGTCGACGTTCACGTCCGGCCGGGCGAGGCCTTCGGGATCGTCGGCCGCAACGGCTCCGGGCAAGTCGACCCTGCTGAAGCTGATCGCGGGCATCTTCGCGCCGACGACCGGAACGCTTGCGGTCGGCGGGCGCGTCGGCTCGCTGATCGAGATCGGCGCCGGCTTCCACCCCGAGTTCACCGGCCGCGAGAACGTCTACCTGAACGCCGCGATCTACGGGCTCAAGCGCGGCTACGTCGACGAGCACATCGACGAGATCCTGAGCTTCGCCGAGCTCGAGTCGTTCGCGGACGTCCCGGTGCGGACGTACTCGTCCGGGATGTACATGCGGCTCGGCTTCTCCGTCGCGATGCACATCAATCCGGACATGCTGCTGCTCGACGAGGTTCTCGCCGTGGGCGACGAGGCGTTCCAGCAGAAGTGCTACGGCGCGGATCGGCGACTTCAAGCAGCGCGGGTGGCACGATCGTCTTCGTCTCGCACGACCCGAGCGCCGTCGAGCGCGTCTGCGACCGCGCGATCATGCTCGAGGACGGCCAGGTGCTGGAAGAGGGGCCCGCAACCGACGTCGTGCGCGCGTACCACCGGCGCATCGTCACGGGATCCGAGAGGCAGGAGTCGCGGGCCGGGACGGGCGCAGTCCGGGCGCCTGCCGCGTGCACGAGGTGCGCGCGGTCGCCGGCGACGGCACCGTGCGCGATCGCTTCACCGAGGGCGAGCCGATGGCGCTCGAGGTCTGGCTCTACGCAGAGGAGCAGCTCGACGGGGCGCGGCGTCACGGTCGGCTTTCGCGACGGTTCCGGCCGGCCGGTCGGCTCGCAGATGCTGACGGACGTTCGCCTGCGGGCGGAGCGGCTCGAGCGCTTGCGGCTTCACTTCCCGGGTCTGCCGATGCGAGAGGGGCGCTACTACGTCGACGTCGGGGTGGGCACCGAGGACGGCCGGGCCGAGCTTGCTCTCGCCGAGCGCGCGCTCGAGCTGACGGTCTTCGGCCAGGACCAGGGCGCGTCCGGGCCCGATCCGGCTCGGCGGGACGTGGGAGCTGCCGCCCGCCGACGGAGCGGGCTGATGGGGCACTAGGCTGAGGTGATGGCGAGCCGCTCCTCGTGCGGGCCTGCCGGCGCGAGCCGGTCGAGCGAACGCCCGTCTGGTTCATGCGCCAGGCCGGGCGCTCGCTGCCCGAATATCGCGAGTTACGGAAGCGCTACGGGCTCTTCGAGGTCTGCCGCCGGCCCGAGCTCTGCGCCGAGGTCACGCTCGAGCCCGTGCGCGCACACGGGGTCGATGCGGCCGTCATGTTCGCGGACATCATGCTCCCCGTGCTCGGCATGGGCATCGAGGTCGAGCTGGTCGAGAACGTCGGGCCGGTGGTCGCCGAGCCCGTGAGGACGGTCGCGGACGTCGAGCGCCTGAGCGTGCCCGACGCCGGGGAATCGGTTCCGTTCGTGCTCGAGGCGGTGCGGCTCGTGCGCGAGGCAGCTCGGGCCCGAGCAGGCGGTGATCGGCTTCGCGGGCGGGCCCTTCACCGTTGCGGGCTATCTGATCGAGGGCAAGCCGACGCGCGACTTCAAGCTGACGAAGGCGTGCATGTACTCGCAGCCGGAGCTCTGGCACGCGCTGATGGACAAGCTTGCGGCGACGTTCGCCTCGTACGTGGCGGCGTGCGTCGGCGCCGGCGCGGATGTGATCCAGCTCTTCGACTCCTGGGCCGGGGCGCTCTCCGTCTCCGACTACCGGGAGTTCGCGGCCGGCTACTCGGCACGCGTCCTGGAGGCGGTGGACGTGCCGACGATTCATTTCGCGACCGGCGACGCGCATCTGCTGGAGGAGCGGACGGAGGCCGGCGGGGACGTGATCGGGATCGACTGGCGCGTGCCGCTCGACGTCGCCTGGGAGCGGGTCGGCCACGGCCGCGGGATCCAGGGGAACCTCGACGGCGCCGTGCTGCTCGGGCCCTGGGAGCGGGTCGAGGCGGGCACGGAGGACGTGCTCCGGCGCGCGGCGGGCCGGCCTGGCCATGTCTTCAACCTCGGCCACGGCGTCCTGCCGGAGACGGATCCCGCCGCCCTGCGGCGCCTCGTAGAACTAGTCCACGAGCGGACGCTGGTGGCCGCGTGAGCCTCGTCTCGAACGGACGGGCTGGAGGGACAGTCCCTCGGCCCTGTCCGTACGTCGGTTGGAGGGCGCGCTGAAGCCGAACTGCGTATTCGCTGCCGAAGTTCAGGGACTGTCCCTCGGCCACGGCTCGAACAGACGGTCCGACGGAAGTCGCAACCGATGAGCGACGCGGTCGTGCTGATGGCCTACGGCAGCCCGTCGCGGCCGGAGGACGTGCGGCCGTACCTCGAGGACGTGCGCGGCGGCCGGCCGGTCTCCGACGAGGCGGTCGAGGAGCTGGCCGAGCGCTACCGGCGGATCGGCGGCCGCTCGCCGCTCGACGACGTGACGGAGGCGCAGCGCGCCGCGCTCGAGGCCGAGCTCGGGGTGCCGGTCTTCGTGGGGATGAAGCACTGGCGGCCGCGCATCGCCGAGGCGGTCGAGGCGGCGGTCGAGGCAGGCGCGACGCGGGTCGTCGGGCTCGTGCTCGCGCCGCACTACTCGCGCCTCTCCGTCGGCGAGTACCGCGAGCGGCTCGTCACAGCGGCTGCCGGGCGCGCGGAGGTCCTCCTCGTAGAGAGCTGGCACGACCACCCGGGGTTCATCGACGTGCTCGCCCAGCGGGTGCGCGACACCGATGCGTGGGTCGTCTTCACCGCCCATTCGCTGCCCGCACGGATCCTCGAGGCCGGCGACCCGTACCGGGAGCAGCTGCTCGAGACGTCGCGGCTGGTCGCCGAGCGGGCGGGTCTCGAGAACTGGTCGTTCGCCTTCCAGAGCGCGAGCGCGACCGGCGAGCCGTGGCTCGGGCCGGACGTGCTCGAGGAGCTCGACCGGCTCCACGCGCGGCGGCGTGGCGAAGGTGCTCGTTGCTCCCGTCGGGTTCGTCTCCGACCATCTGGAGATCCTCTGGGACCTGGACGTCGAGGCCCGCGAGCGCGCCGGCGGAGCTCGGGCTCGAGCTGGAGCGGATCGAGTCGCTGAACGACGATCCGGCGTTCGTGCGCGCGCTGGCCGGGGTCGTGGAGGAGCGGTTGGCCGTTTCGGGAAAGAGTGATGCATGAGCTCTCGAAGCTGCCCCGACTGGCCGCTGCTGATGGAGCTCGCGCCGAGCCTGCAGTTCATGCACTACACGGTCGCCGAGGCGAAGGTTGCCCTCGGAAGCGCTCGCCGAGCTCGTGGACGTGCCGCTGAGCGCGGTCGCGATCTGCGCCGACCTCGACCACAACGTCTTCAACGCGGCGCACACCGAGCCGAAGGTGGCCGAGGCGTTGCGAAACACGCACTGGTACGAGCTCCGAGAGTGGGCAACGCGCGGCCCCGGCCAGGCCGCGTAGGGCGCCGCCCGCATTACGCAAGAGACACACTTCCGGCGCATTCACGTCACACACTCGTGACGATTTCGCCGTTACGATCTGCAGCGGGGAGGAGGTCGGCGACGCCTTTAGGAGGGGGTCCCGAAGCGGCGCGCGAGCACCTCTTTCAGCGGGCGGGTGTTGACGATCTCGTCGGGCCGGGCGCCGCCGCGGCGGGCGGTCGCGACAGCGAGCTCCATGTTCCCGAGACCGCGCGTCGAGTGGGCGTCCGTGTTCACGACCACGGCCACCCCCGCCTCCCGCGCGAGCCGCACGTGCTCGTCACGCAGGTCGAGCCGGTTGGGTAACCCGTTCACCTCGACCGCGCGCCCGGTCTCGGCGAGGCGCGCGAACACGGCCTCGAGATCGACCGCGTTCGGCGGCCGGTGGTTGATCAGCCGCCCGGTCGGGTGGCTGAGGCAGCTCACGTAGGGCGACTCGAGCGCCGCCAGCACCCGCCGGGTCAGCTCCTCCCGCGAGCCGCGCTGCCCGGCGTGGACGCTCGCCTGCACCCAGTCGAGCTCCGCGAGGACGTCTTCGGGGAGGTCGAGCGAGCCGTCTCGCCTGATGTCGCACTCGCTCCCGCGCAGGAGCCGGAACGGCGCCAGCCGCTCGTTCGCGGCGGCGATCTCCTCGCCCTGGCGCCGCACGCCGTCGGCGTCCAGGCCGGTCACAGCGCCGACGCTGACGGTGTGGTCGCAGATCGCGAGGTAGTCGTAGCCGAGCTCTCGCGCCGCGACGCCCATCTCGTAGGCGCTCGCCCGGCCGTCCGACCGGGTCGTGTGGCAGTGGAGGTCGCCGCGGACGTCCTCCAGCTCGAGCAGTCGCGGAACGTCGCCCCGGAACCCGGCTTCGCGCAGCTCCGGAGGCACGAAGGGCATCCCGAGCGCGCGAAAGACGGCTTCTTCGTCGGGAGCGTCCGGCAGCGGCTCGAGCGCTTCCACCCAGTCCGCCGACCCGGTCGCGCGGACGAGCTCCGTGCCGAAGCGCTCGGGCTCCGCGACGACGAGCTCGACCGGCACTCCCTCGACCGTGACCCCGAGCGACCGCCGCCGGCCGCGCTCGACGACGGCGACGATCTGCGGCAGCGCCTCGAAGCGGTCGAGCACCGCGCCGGGACGGCGGGACGAGCAGACGACCGCCAGCCGTGCAGATGCGTCCACCCAGCGGCGCGGGTCGCCCGCGGCCACGCCGCCGAGCGCCTCCGCGATCGACTCGACGAGCGGCCGGCTGCGATTGAGGAGCAGCGGTCGCGGCGCGGCCCGCGCCGGCTGCCGCGCCAGCGCCGCGAGCAGCTTGCGCTCGGTCTCCGGTCCGATCCCGGGCACCTCCCGCAGCCGTCCCGCCTGCGCCGCCTCGCGCAGCTCCGGGAGCGTCCGGACGCCGAGCACCCGCCCGATCTCGAGCATGCGCCGCACCGAGACGCCGAGGAAGCGCCCGACCCCGGCGAGCTCCGGAGAGACCTCGCGCTCGAGCTCGCGCAGCTCGGCGATCTCACCCGTCTCGACGAGCTCCCGCAGCCTGCGCTCGATCCCCGGGCCGATCCCGCGCAGCTCACGGACCCGCCCGGCGCGGACGAGCTCGGCGACCGGCGCGGGGGTCGCTCGGATCAGGTCGGCCGCGCGCCGGAAGGCCCGCGCCGTATACGTCCCGGCGCCGGCGAGCTCGAGCAGGGACGCGAATGCGTCGAGCTTGCCCGCGATCACGGCGTTATCCGGCTTGCGGCATTGGGGGATAGTCTCTCGACATGCCGACCGTGGTCGTTCCCTTCCGGAGTGAGAACGCAAAGCGCCGCCTGCGAGCCCGTCCCCGAGGAGGCGCGCAGGACGATCGCACAGGCGATGCTGGACGACGTGCTCGCCGCCGCCGAAGCGGTCAGCAGCGCGGTGCTCGTCGCGAGCGAAGGCGACCAGGGCGAGGCGGTCGAGGCGGCTCTTCGAGGCGTCGACGCCGGCCCGATCCTCGTCGTCAACGCCGACCTCCCCTGCGCGCGATCACGCGACCTGCTGACCCTCCTCGGCGCTCTGCCGGAGGGCGGGCTCGCGCTCGTGGAAGCGGCGGACGGGACGACCAACGCGCTCGCGCTGGCGGCTCCGCACCTGTTCGCACGGCTCTACGGCCCGGGCAGCGCCGAGCGCTTTCGCGCGCGCGCCGTCCGCCTCGGCGTGCCCTCGGCGACGCCGGAGATCCCGAATCTCGCAGACGACGTCGACACGCTCGGGGACCTCGACCGTCTCGAGGGGCGGCTCGGCCCGCACACGGCGCGGTGCTCGAAGAGCTCCGCGACCGGCCTCGCGCGGTGAAGGTCGTCGTCCTCGCGGGCGGCCTCGGCGGCTCCCGCTTCGCCCGCGCGCTGACCGAGGCGCTCGGACCCGCCGCGACGTCACGATCGTCGGCAACGTCGGAGACGACCTCGAGGTCTCGGGCGTGTACGTCTCCCCGGACCTCGACACGATCCTCTACACGCTCGCCGGCATTCTCGACGAGGAACGCGGCTGGGGCCGCGCCGGAGAGACCTGGAACGCCCGCTCGGTCGCCGAGCAGCTCGGCGCGGAGACCTGGTTCCAGCTCGGCGACCGCGACCTGGGGCTCCACCTGGCGCGCACGAAGGCGCTGCGGCGGGGCGAGCCGCTCTCGGCGGTCACCGCGAGGCTCGCCCGGGCGCTCGGAGTCGAGGCGGCGGTTCTCCCGGCGACCGACGACCGGCTCCGCACCTGGGTCGTCACTCCCGCCGGCGAGCTCCCGTTCCAGGAGTGGTTCGTGCGCCGGCAGCACCGGGACGAGGTCGACGGCGTCCGCTTCGAGGGCGCCGAGGAGGCGCGGGCCGCGCCGGGAGTGGTCGATGCGATCGGCGGGGCCGGCCTGATCGCGATCGCGCCCAGCAACCCGTTCGTGAGCATCGGCCCGATCCTTGCGGTCGCCGAGATCCGCGAGGCGATCGAGCACCGGCGCGTCCCGGCGCTGGCGGTGAGCCCGCTGATCGGCGGCCGCACGGTCCGCGGGCCGGCTGATCGAATGCTTGCGCGCCTGGAGGGCGGAACAGGTCCCGCGCAGGTAGCGAGCTGTTACAAGGGATTGATCGACGCTCTCGTCGTGGACGAGGCCGATGCGGGCGAGGAGGCGGGCGTGCCGACGATCGTGACGCGCACGCTGATGGACGGCGCCGCCGCGCGCCGCCGCCTCGCCGAAGCGGTTCTCGCCGTGCCGGTATGAAGGTCGCGATCGTCGGCGGCACCGGCGCGTTCGGCCGCGCGCTCGCGAAGAAGCTGAGCATGCTCGGCTAGGAGGTCTACGTCGGCTCGCGGGATGCCGAGCGCGGCAAGGAGCGGGCGATCGAGCTCGGCGTCGAGGGCGGCAGCAACGAGGACGTCGTCCGAGGAGCCGATCTGGTCGTCCTCGCGACGAAGTCGAACGGCGCGCTCGACACGGCCCGCGAGCCTCGTGGACGCGATCGGCGAGACGCCCGTGCTCTGCGTCGCGAGCGACCTCGTCTTCACGGAGGCCGGCGTCCTGCCCCGCCGCGAGGAGCGCTCGATCGCGGAGGAGGTTGAGCGAGATCGTGCGCGGGCCGGTCGCCTCCGGCCTGCAGTCGCTCTCGGCGGGCCACCTTGCGGCGACGGACTCCCTGGATCAGGACGCGCTCGTCTGCGGAGACGATGCTCGCGCGAAGGTGATCGCGCTCGAGCTGGCCGAGCGGCTCGTCGGCGGCAGAGCCATCGACGCGGGGCCGCTCGCGAACTCGCGGGCGCTGGAGGCGATGACCGCGGTGATCCTGAACGTGAACCGGCTGTACGGCGTCACCGCGGGCATGCGGCTGACCGGTCTGCCGTGATCGGGATCTCGCCGGTCGAAGGCCTGCCGGAGATCCGGGAGGGGGACGACCTGGCCGCGCTGATCGCCGAGCGCGCCGAGCTCCAGGACGGCGACGTGCTCGTCGTCGCGCAGAAGGTCGTCTCGAAGGCGGAGGGACGCGTCGTCCGCCTCGCGGAGATCGAGCCGTCCGACGAGGCCCGGGAGCTCGCGCGGGAACGAGGATCCGCGCCGGCTCGAGGTGATCCTGCGCGAGTCCGCCCGCCTCGTCAGCACACGGCCGCCGCTCGTGATCGCGGAGACCAGGCACGGGTTCGTCTGCGCCTCGGCCGGGGTCGACGCCTCGAACGCGCCCGAGCCGGGGACGGTCGTCCTGCTGCCGGAGGACCCGGACGCCTCGGCCGCACGCCTGCGCGAGCGGCTACGGGAGCTGACCGGCGTCGAACTCGGCGTGGTCGTGAGCGACTCCTTCGGCCGGGCCTGGCGCCAGGGCACGATCGACGTCGCGATCGGGCTTGCCGGGGTCGGGCCGCTCGTCGACCTCAAAGGCGAGCGCGACCCGGCCGGCTACGAGCTCCATGCGACGGTGATCGCGCTCGCGGACGAGCTCGCGTCCGCCGCCGAGCTCGCGCATGGGCAAGACGGGCGGCATCCCCGCCGCCGTGATCCGAGGCGTCGAGACGCGGGGCGATGGCAGCGCCCGGGACATCGTCATGCCCGCCGGGCGCGACCTCTTTCGCTAGAGGCGGCGCAGGGCGAGGCCGGTGAGGATCTCGCGCACGATCCGGTCGGCGACGAGGGCGGTCACGTCGGCTCGAGCCGGGCGCCGTCGGGATCACCTCGACGACCTCGGCTCCGACGACCTCGAGCTTGTGGGCGAGCGTGCGGCAGGCCCAGAGCAGGTCGGCGCTCTCCATCCCGCCGGGCTCGGGCGTGCCGGTGCCCGGCGCATACGCCGGGATCGAGCACGTCCACGTCGACGCTCAGGAAGACCGGCCCGGAGCCGACGACGTCGAGCGCGCCGCCGACGATCTCCTCGATCCCGAGCCGCCGGACGTCGTGCATGAAGAAGCTCGTGATCCCGCTGGGCTTCCTGCCAGCGGAACTCGTTCTCTCCGGGCCAGTAGCCGCGCAGGCCGATCTGGACGTAGCGGCGCGGGTCGACCACGCCCGCCTCGACCAGGCGGTACATCGGCGTTCCGTGCGAGACCTCGACGCCGAAGACCTCCGTGCCGGTGTCGGTGTGCGTGTCGAAGTGGACGAGCCCGATCGGCGCCCGCCCGGCTGCACACGCGCGGATGTCCGGCTCGGCGATCGAGTGGTCGCCGCCGAGCACGACGGGGATCGCGCCCGCGGCGACGACCTCGCCGACGGTGCGCTCGATCGCTGCGTGTGTGCGGGCCGGGTCGGCCGGCAGACGGGAGCGTCGCCGTAGTCGACGATCCGAAGCATCGGCCATCGCGTCGACCTTCGCCTCGAGGTGCGGCCCGGGCGGGCAGCTCGCCGCGCGGATCGCGCGCGGGCCGAAGCGCGCGCCGGGGCGGTCGGAGACGAGGTCGTCGGTCGGGCGCGCCGACGATCGCGACGTCGACGCCTTTCAGCTCGGCCGGGTCCTGCGTGTACGGCAGCGTCCCGAACGTGAGCAGGCCCGCGTAGTCGGGCTTGTCGCCCGTATTCGCGCCAGCGCTCGAGCGGGTCGATCACGGGGCGATTGTCGCCTGCCCGGCGGCGAGGCGCTCGTCGACCACGCGCTCGGCCTCGTCCGCGGCGACCGGATGCGCGGCGACCGCGGCGAGAAACGGCGCGCGGTCGAGCGCGTACAGCCGACGGATGTCGACGCCCGCACGGTCGCGGTGCGCGGCACGCTCGCGCAGCAGCGCGATCTCGCCGAAGAGCTCGCCGCGGCGCAGCACCCGCAGCGCTCGGCCCTCGGCGGAGACCTCGAGCTCGCCGTCCGCGACGACGTAGAAGAGCTCGCCCGGCTCTCCCTCGCGCATGATCGCCTCCCCCGCGGGAGTCTCGACCGCGACGAGCTCCCGAGCCAGAGACTCCAGCTCCGGCGGGCCGAGCGCGGCGAACAAGGGCAGCGAGCGAAGCAGCGACAGCTCGACGACCGGGACGGTCGCGCGCCGGTCGATCGCGAGCAGGCGAGAGCTTCCGAGCAGGAGCGCGCGCCGGCAGCACGGCGCCGACGCCGATCACCGCCGCGCGCCCGCCTGCGAGCGCGACGAGCAACGGCGTCAGCAGCGATCCCACCGCAAGCGCGGCCATGCTCAGCCCTTCGAGCAGCCCGAAGATGCGGGCGAGCAAGTCGACCGGCGAGATCCGCTGCAGCAGCGTTCGTCCCGCGACGTCGACCACGAGCCGCCCGGCCCCCGCGACGGCGAGCAGCGCGAACGCGGTCGCGGTCCGCGGGCTCACGCCGAGGACGAGGAACGCCGCGCCCCAGACGAGTGCGCCGGCCGCGAGCGGCGGCACAGGTGGCGCCGCCCGACGAGCGACGCGGTAGCCGCGATCCCGAGCACGCCCCCGGCGCCGAAAGCCGCGTTCAGGTAGCCCGCGCCCGAGCCGCCGAGGCCGAGCAGGGAGACCGCAAGCACGACGTAGACGACGTCGAGCGCGCCGATCGCGACCGACTCGGCGGCGAGCAGCCCGAGCAGAAGCCGCGCCTCGGGCTCCTCCCGCAGCAGCTGCAGCGCCCGCAGCGCGCCTTCTCCCGCTCCCGCGGCGGCGGCGGCGGGCCCTGCACCGGCGCGACGACCAGCCCGCCGATCGCCGACAGGCCGGCCATCACGGCGAACACGACCCCCGGCGAGCCGACGCCGAGCAGGACGCCCGTCGCCGCGGGCGCGGCTACGAGGCTCACGCTCTCGATCCAGCCCGAGGCGACGTTCGCCGCGGTCAGCTCCTCGGGCGTACGCGCGAGCGCGGGCACGAGCGCGGCCTGCGCCGGGTCGGGTGAGCGTGACGCGCCGTCGCGGCGAGCGCGGCGAGCCCGTAGGAGAGCGGGGCCGGAGCGCCGGCGAGCAGTGCGGCCGCGGTCGCGCCGAGCGCGGCCGCCTGTACCCGTAGGCGAGCGTCAGGACCCGCGCCGGCGGGAAACGGTCGCCGAGGCTCGAGGCGAGCGGCGCAACGACCGTCGCCGGCGACGAGCTGGACGACCGCCACGATCCCGGCTTCGGTTGCGCCGCCGCGCGCCGTATGCGTAGACGAGCATCGCGATCCACACGCCCCACTCGGCTGCGTTGAACGCGGCGAAGCCGAGCTCGACCCGGCGCAGCTCCGGGTTGGCGAAGATGCCCCGGACGACTCTCATCGCTCGCGCAAGGCGCTTCCGGACCTCCGCAGCGGATTCGCCGCTCGACGTCCCGAAGCGAAGCAGCTCGACAGCGCCCCCGGCGGGAAGACGAGCAGCCGTAGCGGCGAGGCCGCGACGACGGTCGCAAGCCGCGGGTAGCCGTACCCCGCACCCCAGTCGAGCGCGGCCAGCTCGCCGAAGAAGTCACCGGGGCCGAGCGAGTTCACGCGCTCGTCACCGACGAAGACGTCGGCGCTCCCCTCCACGATGACGAAGAAGTCTCGCGTCGCGCTCCCACCGCTCGACCACGGTCTCGCCCGGCTGTGCCTGGCGCTCCGAGGCGAGAGCCGCCACGTCCTCGGCCTCGTAGGCCGTCAGCCGCGCGAACAGCGCGTGCGCGCGGAGCGGTGACGGGAACGCGCATCGGTCACGTCGGGATGCCGCTCGCGCATCGGCTCGGCCTCGGCGGCTGCGTCTTCGCGTTCCAGGAAGTCGAGCGACAGCGTCGACGTCCTCGCGGCCGGTCGTGTGGTTCAGGATGCAGAGCCGCAGCGCGAAGCGCCCGTGCAGCCGCGTCGAAGAGACGATGCCGACGCCCGCTCGCCTCGAGCGCCGCGATGCGAGCGCTGCGTTGCGCCGCTCCTCCTCGTTCTCGTCCGCCCGTCGAACCGGCGGCGGAAGCAGACGATCCCGAGCGACGGCGGCCTCAGCAGCTCGAGCGAGTCGCTGCTCTCGACCCGCTCTGCGGCGTGCTCGGCCAGCTCGATCGCGCGGTCGATCGCAGCGCGGAAGGCGTCGAGCCCAAACGTCTGGATCGAGACCCAGACCTTGAGCGCCCGCGAGGTGCGCGTGAGCTGAAGCCCGAGGTCGGCGAAGTTCGTCTCTCCCTCGGCGGCGCGGGCCTCGGAGAGGTAGTCCGGGACGAGCTCGAAGGCGGAGCGTAGGAGCGAGCCCTCCCGCACGAGGAGGCAGCCGCACTCGAACGGCTGGTAGAGCCACTTGTGCGGGTCGAGCGTGATCGAGTCGGCGAGCTCGAGGTCATGCAGCGTGTCTCCGTGCTCGCTCGCTCAGGACCGCGAAGCCGCCGTACGCCGCGTCGACGTGGAACCAGGCCCCGAACCGCCGGCACACGGCCGCGAGCTCGCGCAGCGGGATCCGACCGACGCCGCTGTTCGTCGAGCCTGCGTTGGCGCTGAGGGCAAGTGGAGCCCGGCCGGCCCGCACGTCGGCCTCCATCGCCTCGGCGAGCGAGCCCGGCGGAAAGCCGCAGGTCGGGCTCGGTCGGGAGCACGCGCACCTGCTCGGGCCGAAAGCCGAGGATGCGCGCTGCCCGCGCGATCGACGAATGGGTCTGGTCGGAGACGTAGAGCGCGAGGTCTTCGCGCATGGCGCCCGCCTTCGCCTCGCGGGCGCACGCGAGCGCGGTCATGTTCGCGGCCGAGCCGCCGCTCGATCAGGGAGCCCGCCGCCTCGGCCGGATAGCCGATCCAGTCCTTGAACCAGCCGAGCACCTCGAGCTCGATCTGGCTCGGCCCCGCCGACTCCATCCACGAGCCCGCGTAGACGTTGCAGGCGCTTGCGATCAGGTCGGCGAGCGCGCCCGGCCACGTTCCCGAGCCTGGGATGAAGGCGAGGAAGCGCGGGTGGTCGACGCGGCTGCGAAACGGCAGCACGTCCCGTTCCAGGCGCTTGAGCACGGTCTCGAACGGCTGGGGCGAATCCGGGGGCGGCCCCGCGAGGCTGCGGCGCATCTGCTCGGGTGAGGCCCGAACGAGCGGCGGCCCGCCCTCGCGGGCGGCCTCGACGAGCAGGTCGACGACGCGGTAGCCGAGCTCGCGCATGGCCTCTGGCTCGAGGGCGAGCGGGTCGTCCGGTGGCTGCATGCCTGCCACGGCCTTGCGAATCCTTCCAGTCGCCGGGCGAGACCGCGCCGTGTGATGCTGCGCAGATGTCGCAGAACGTCGCGCTCGTCCGCCACGGAGAGACCGAATGGAGCCTCAACATGCGCCACACCGGCCGCACCGACGTCGAGCTCACCGGCGACGGGCGCAGGGAGGCCGAGCGCCTCGGCCGGACGCTGCGTGCGCGCACGTTCACGCTCGTCCTCACGAGCCCGCTGAAGCGCGCAACCGAGACCTGCCGGCTCGCGGGCTTCGGCGAGCGTGCGGAGCACCGCGATGACCTGATGGAGTGGGACTACGGCGAGTACGAGGGCCGGACGACGGTCGCCATCCGACGCGAGGCGCCGGAGTGGACGCTCTGGCGGGACGGCGCGCCGGGCGGCGAGTCTCCTGAACAGGTGGGCGCCCGGGCCGACCGGATGCTCGAGGAGATTCGCGAGGCCGACGGCGACGTCCTGATCTTCTCCCACGGCCATTTCCTCCGCACCCTGACCGCGCGCTGGCTCGACCTCGAGCCGAGCGAGGGCCGCCTGTTCGCGCTCGACCCGGCAACCCTGAGCATGCTCGGCTTCGAGCGGGAGCAGCCCGTCGTGCAGATCTGGAACCAGCCGATCGAGCGGTAGGGGCTAGGTGAGGCAGCACCGCCGCCCGGCGCCGCCTCACCTGCAAGAGGGCTCCCGCACAGACGACGAAGAAAAGCGGGAGCCCTGTCTAGACAGATGCAGCGCCGACTCGATTCTTGCGCCGCATTGCGGTTACGCTGGTCCCGGCGTGGAAAGGAGGCGAGCATGAACCGTTTCTTCCGCAGGATGCAGCGCTTCGGGAAGAGCTTCTCGGCCCGCCGCTCGCACGGCGAGATGGTGAACACGGAGCAGCAGATCTTCAAGTCGAACACGCCGGCGGACGTCACGAGCGTCCGGGCCAAGAGCGCCGGACACGGCAAGAAGACCGCCGACAAGTGGAACCAGTAGGGCGTCTCCTGCAATAGCCGCGCCCGCGCTCGACATTCAGGGTCTCTCGAAGACCTACCCGGGCGGGATGCGCGCGCTCGCCGGGCTCGACCTCCGCGTCGAGCGGGGTGAGGTGTTCGGCTACCTGGGCCCGAACGGGGCGGGCAAGAGCACCACGATCCGCCTGCTCTTCGACCTGATCCACCCGACCGCGGGCCACGTCGAGGTGCTCGGCGTCGACTCCCGCCGCGACGGTGTCGAGGCTCGGAGACGCACCGGCTACCTCCCGGGCGATCTCCGCCTGAACGACCGGATGACCGTCCGCCGGCAGCTCGAGTCGCTCGCCCGCCTGCGCGGCGGGGTGGACGAGCGCCTGCGCGACGCCCTCTGCGAGCGCCTCGGGCTCGAGCTCGACCGCCCGATCCGCCACCTGTCGAAGGGCAACCGCCAGAAGGTCGGGCTCGTGCAGGCGTTCATGCACCGGCCGGAGCTGGTCGTGCTCGACGAGCCGAGCGCCGGGCTCGACCCGCTGCTCCAGGCGGAGCTGCGCACGCTGCTGCGCGAGACAGCCGCCGAGGGCCGGACGGTCTTCCTCTCCTCCCATTCGCTCGACGAGGTCCAGCACGTCGCGGACCGCGTCGGAATCATCCGGGCCGGCCGCCTGGTGGACGTCGACTCGGTGGAGCGCTTCCGCGAGCGGGCGGTCCGGCACGTGACCGTCGTCTTCGCGGGCCAACCCCCCGAACCGGCGCGGTTCACACGGATCCAAGGAGTGCGCCTCGAGCGCGCCGAGGGAGCGGTCCTGCGGCTCACTGCGACCGAGCCGGCGATGGACGCGCTCGTCAAGGAGGCCGCCTCGCACCGGATCGTCGACCTGGTTTCGCAGCCGGCGGATCTCGAGGAGATCTTCCTGGAGCTCTACGAGGAGCCGGATGCCCGCTGAGCTCGCCCGCCGTGGCTTGCTCGACCACCGGCGCGCGCTCGCGGGCTGGTGCGTCGGCGTGCTCGGCTACACGGCGCTGCTGGCGTCGATCTTCCCTTCCTTCAAGGGCTCGGCCGACCTGCAGAAACTCGTGCAGCGCTATCCGGACGCGCTCAAGGATCTCTTCGGGATCGGCCAGGGCAGCATCGCCTCCGGCCCCGGCTACATGGACGCCGAGCTCTTCAGCTTGATGTTGCCGCTGCTCGTGCTCGTGCTGGCGATCGGCTCGGGTGCGCGCGCCTTCGCTGGCGAGGAGGACGCGGGTCGGCTCGAGCTCTTGCTCGCGTACCCGCTGCGGAGGCGAGACGCGGTGCTGGCGAAAGGAGCGGCGCTCGCGGCCGAGGTCGTGCTCTTCTGCGCGGTCGCCTTCGGCTCGCTCGCCGTCCTGAGCGCTCTCGCCGGGCTCGATCTCCCGACGGGCCGGCTCGCCGCGGCGCTCGCCTCGCTCGCGGCGCTCGGCCTGCTCTACGGGTGGCTGGCACTCGCGCTCGGCGCGGCTGTCCCGAGCAAGGTGGCGGCGCTCGGCTTCTCGGCGGGCTACGCGGCAGCCGCGTACCTCGTCGGCGGTCTCCACGGCCTCGCCGGCTGGCTCGATCCGTTCCGCTTCCTCTCGCCGTTCTGGCTCGTCGGCCAGTCGCCGCTGCAGAACGGCGTCAACCCCTGGGGCATCCTCGTCGTCCTCGCCGCCGCGCTCATCGCGCTCGGCGCCGGAGCGGCCCTGGTGGGGCGGCGTGACCTGCAGGCGCCGTAGGGTCGGGAGCGTGCGACGCGCCCTGGTGCCGCTGGCTCTCGTTCTCGTCGCCGCGGGCTGCGGCTCGTCCTCGCCGCAGTTCTCCGCCCAGGTCACGAACCAGTGGTTTCCGCTCCGGCCGGGCTCCATGTGGGTCTACCGCGGCGTCAAGGACGGAGAGCCCTCGCGGGAGGTGATGAAGGTCACGCACAGGACGCGCGTGATCAACGGTGCCCGCTGCGTCTCGGTCGACGACCGGCTTTACCTGAGCGGCCGGCTCGAGGAGCGAACCACCGACTGGTACACGCAGGACCGCCACGGCAACGTCTGGTACTACGGCGAGCGCACCGCCGAGCTCGACCGCAACGGCAAGCTGAAGACGACCGAAGGAAGCTGGACCGCCGGCTTCGAAGGCGCAGAGCCCGGGATCTTCATGTACGCCAGGCCGAAGGTCGGCCAGTCCGCCCGCCAGGAGCACTTGCAGCGCCAGGCGGAAGACCACTTCCAGGTGCTGCGGCTGGACGCCTCGGTGAGCGTCCCCCAGGGCTCCTCGCAGCACGCGCTGCTGACGAAGGAGTGGACGCCGCTCGAGCCGGGCGTGCTCGACCACAAGTACTACGTCCGCGGAATCGGCACGGTCCTGGAGCAGTCCGTCGAGGGCCCGGTCGAGCGCAACGAGCTCGTCTCGTTCCGACACCCTTGAAGAACCGCAGGCCGCGAGCCTATGATCGCCATCCGGATCATCGACAGGGAGGACAGATGAAGAGTCTTCTTCTTGCCGGATCCGCTGTTACTGCGGCTCTAATCTTGGTCGGCCCGGGGGCAGCGGCTCCCGGCCAGACGCGCAAGGTCTCCCCGCGGGGCAGCGATACCGGCAACTGTGTTGCGAGGCCATGCCTGACGATCGGCTATGCGGTCGGACAGGCCTCGCCGGGTGACAGGATCGACGTCGCCCCCGGCACGTACGCCGAGTCGGTCGCCGTCACGAAGCGGCTCTCGCTCGAGGGTCACGCCGCCGTCATCGACGCCACCGGTTTCGTGAACGGCGTCACGATCACGGGGACGGACTCCGCCGGGACGGCGGTCAGGGGATTCACGATCCACGACGCCTACCTCGAGGGGATCTTCGCCGAGATGACGTCGAACCTCTCGATCGATCACAACAGGGTCGTTCATGACGACCAGGGCTTCGGGATCGGCCTCTGCGTCGACCCGAACGACGACTGCGGCGAGGCGATCCACCTGCAGTCCGTGACCGATTCGAGCGTCAGCCACAACCTCGTCCAGGACAACGTCGGAGGGATTCTCCTGACGGACGAGGAAGGCCCAACCGCGAGGAACCAGATCGACCACAATGCGGTGCTCGACAACACGCTCGACTGTGGGATCACGCTCGCCTCGCACTGGTTCCAGTTCGGCGAGCCGGTCCCGCCGGACGTCGCGGGCGTGTACGAGAACCGGATCGACCACAACGTCGCCAACGGCAACGGTGCGGCCGGGATCGGCATCTTCGCCGGACCGCCGGGTGCTGCCGCCTGGGGCAACCTCGTCGATCACAACACCGCGATGAACAACGGCCTGCCGGGGATCGCGATCCATAGTCACTTCGGCTTCCAGAACGCCGAGCACAACGTGATCGTGCACAACCTGGTCGCCGGCAACGGAGCCGACGACGATGCCGAGACGGGTGCGGACACCGGGATCGTCATCTTCGCCGACCTCGTCTTCCACGACCCGCCGGGCTTCCCGCCCGCGGACGTCATCCAGCACACGACCGTTGCACACAACGACATCAGGAACGAGTACTACGGGATCTACCTGAAGGGAGCCCTGGCCCCGGCCGGGCTCGGGACGAACCACTTCCAGGGGGTCACCGTCCCCGTCTTCGGTCCGTAGGGTCTCGCCGGACGGAGCCCCGCTCGGCGGGGCTCCGTCCGCGGTCTCTAGGATGTCGGCATGTGCCGAAACATCCACACGCTCTACAACTACGAGCCTCCCGCGACCGAGGAGGAGGTTCGTGGCGCCGCGCTCCAGTACGTGCGCAAGATCAGCGGCTTCACGAAGCCCTCGCAGGCGAACGAGCAGGCCTTCGACCGCGCCGTCGACGAGGTTGCCGCGGCGTCCGCGAAGCTGCTCGACGCGCTGGTGACCTCAGCTGCGCCGCGGAATCGAGAGGTCGAGGCCGAGCGCAAGCGCGCCCGCGCGGCCGAGCGCTTCTCGCTCGCGGGCTGAGCAAGCCTTTCCCGCTCGCCTGCGTCCGGCCGCCCGTGGTAGATCCCGACCTTGCGTCCGGATAGTCGCTGATGTTCGACGGGAGCGATGAGCTTTCGCCGCGCGTACGGTCTTAGCTGCACTGCAATCGCAACGGAGGGAGAGACCGATGGGACAGCCGGTAGTCCACTTCGAGGTCGTCGGGACCGACGGCGAGAAGCTCCAGCGCTACTACTCCGAGCTCTTCGGCTGGGAGGTCGACGGGAACAATGAGATGAACTACGGAATGGTGTCCCGCGAGGGCAACACGGGCAGCGAGGGCGTCGGCATCGGCGGCGGGATCGGGCAGGGGCCCGAGGGCTACCCCGGCCACGTCACCTTTTACGTCGCCGTCCCGGACGTCGAGGAGGCGCTGCAGAAGGCCGAGAGCCTGGGCGGCGAGCGCGTCATGGGGCCGGAGACGATCATGGACAGGATCGTCCTGGGCCACTTCAAGGACCCGGAGGGTCACCTGGTCGGCGTCGTGCAGGAGATGTAGGGCCCAGCAGGAGCGGGGCGGCGGCGCCAGGGAAACGGGGTCGGCGGAGGTGCTCGTCTCGAGCTCGTCGCGGGCTCCGGAATCGAGTTCCGCGAGCGGGGCGCCACCGAGCTGAAGGGGCGTTCCGGGCGAGTGGCGCCTGTACGCCGTCGAGCGCTGAGCGCGAAGCCTCAGCCGTCCCAGGGCGGGAGCTCGAGCGCCCGCTCGTACGCGGCCCGGTCGTGCACCGGCTCGCCGTGGGAGACGATCACCTGCTCGAACGGGAGCTCGAGGTACTCGCGGTACACCGCGCGGGCCCGGTCGAGCTGGCGCGTGTCCCAGATCCGCAGCTCACCGTCGGGCGCGGTCAGCGCGTCCGCGAAGACGAGCGTCCTCTGAGCGGGCAGCCAGACCGGCGTCTCGTTCCGCCAGCGCGCGTCGAACAGCGTGCGAATCCCGCCCGGCAGCTCCATGCCCGGCTCGATCTCCTCCAGCTCCGTCTCGGGCGCGTCGCCGCGGAAGAAGAGCCACGGCCCGAACGCCCGCGCGCCGTAGCGGCGAACGAAGAGATCGACGTCGCGTACGTGGTCCGGCTTGAGGATGACCACCATCGTCGGTTGCTTTGCATCGAGCCGCTCCCAGGCCTCGGTCGCGTCCTCGGGCGGTGCGAGCGGGTCGAGCACGGCCACCTCGCCGCCGCTTTCTACACAGGTGGATGTAACCGTCTCGGGCCAGTCGAGCCCGGGCCGCCAGGACGGGTGCCGAATCCGCCAGATCCAGAGGCCGGCTGCGACGTCCTGAACGTCAGCCGGCATCCGGTTTGCCGCCGCCGTAGCCGCCCACGGCGTCGTCCAGGTTGACGAGGTGCTCGGCGCCGGCCTGCTCGGCGAGCCGGGCCTGCCGGTAGCCGTCCTCGCCGTAGAGGTCGGTCGTCCGGATGTTCGGCACGCCGGGAGTCTAGGCTCGCGCTGTGGGAGGGAAAGGGTCTGTTCGCTACGCGCTGAACGGGGACGTCAGCATCGCCTACCAGGTCACCGGCGACGGCCCGTTCGACCTCGTGCTCGTCCCCGGCTTCGTCAGCCACCTCGAGTTCGACTGGGAGGAGCCGCGCCACGCGGCGTTCCTGGAGCGGCTCGGCAGTTTCGCGCGACTGATCCGGCTCGACAAGCGCGGCACCGGCCTCTCCGACCGGCACGGCGGCATCGCCGACCTCGAGACGCGGATGGACGACGTGCGCGCCGTGATGGACGCGGTCGGCTCCGAGTCGGCGGCGCTCTTCGGCTACTTCGAAGGCGGCCCGATGACTCTTCTCTTCGCCGCGACCTACCCAGAGCGCACGCGTGCGCTCGTCCTCTTCGGGACGTACGCCACCTTCTGGATGCCGGAGCTCGACGACGAGGCGCGGCAGAACCAGCTCGACGACGTCATGGCACGCTGGGGCGACGGCTCGACTGTCATGCGCTTCGCACCCGAGGCCGACGACGTGCTCCGGACCTGGTGGGGCGCCCGTGAGCGTCTGGCCGGCAGTCCGGGGGCGATCAGGAACCTGGTCACATCGAGCTGGGTCACCGACGTAGCGGAGGCGCTTCCGGCGGTGCAGGCCCCGACGCTCGTGCTCTACCGCCGTGCGGACCCGATCCTCAAATCCGAGCATGCTCGGTTCATCGCCGAACGCGTGCCCGGCGCTTCCCTCGTCGAGGTCCCCGGGGCGACCACGTTCCCGTGGCTCGACTCGGCGCCGCTGCTGGATCGGGTCGAGGAGTTCCTGACCGGCGCACGACCTGCCCAGGCGGGCGAGCGGGTGTTGGCGACAATCCTGTTCACGGACCTCGTCGGCTCGACCGAGGCGGTCAGGCGTTTCGGCGACGATGCGTGGGCGCGCCTGCTCGAGCGCCATCACGGCGTCGTGCGCCGCGAGCTGGGCCGGTTCGGCGGCGAGGAGATCGACACTGCCGGGGATGGGTTCCTGGCGACCTTCGACGGGCCGGCGCGCGCGATCCGCTGCGCGCTCGCGATCGAGGGGGCGGTCCAGCAGGTCGGGCTCGAGATCCGCCTGGGCCTGCACACCGGGGAGGTGGAGCGTCACGGCGGCGCGGCCCCGCGCGGGATCGCGGTCCACGTCGCGGCGCGGATCGCGGGGCTCGCAGGCGCGGGCCAGGTGCTCGTCTCGGCTACCACGCGCGACCTCGTCGCAGGCTCGGGACTCGAGTTCGACGACCTCGGCGACTTCGAGCTCAAGGGCCTCGACGAGAGGCGGCGGATCTACCGCGCTTTGGTCTAGGCCCCCGGCGCGTACATTTTCGGCGTGATCGAGGTCGTTCCCTACGACCCGGATTGGCCGCGCCGGTTCGACGCGGAGCGGGCGCTGCTCGAGGACGTTCTCGCGCCCTGGCTCACCGGCGGGATCCACCACATCGGCTCGACGGCGACTCCGGGAATCGCGGCGAAGCCGATCGTCGACATGATGGCCGGGGTCGCCTCGCTCGAGGGCTCGCGCGCGGCGCACGCGCCGCTCCTGGCGGCGGGCTGGGCCTCCACGCCGCACCGCCCGGGGGTCTCCCATCATTTCTCGAGACCCGGGTTCGGCCTCCACCTCACCGAGCCGGGCAGCGACCTCTGGCGGGAGCGGCTCGCCTTCCGGGACGCGTTGCGAGCCGACCCGGAGCTCGCGGCCGACTACGAGACCCTGAAGCTCCGCCTCGCGCTCGAGCATCCCGCCGACCGGAAGGCCTACACGGACGGCAAGCGCGCCTTCGTCGGTCGCGTCCTGGCGGAAGCCGGGATCGCGTTCGGCCGACGCTGAGTGCCCAAAGCCCGGGGTCAGACCCCGGTTGAAACGCTCGCCCGCTGCCGTCGGCCCGTACCCCGGGGTCTGACCCCGGTTGAAACGGTCGCCCGCTGCCGTCGGCCCTTATCCCGGGGTCTGACCCCGGTTGAAGCGCTCGCCCACTGACAGCTGGCCCTTAAGCGGGCTCGGGGGGTGCCGGTTCCGGCTCTGTGGCCGGACCGTCTGCCTGTGCGGCCTGCTCGACCCGCTCGGTGCCGTCAGCCTGCTCGCCCGGCTCGTCCTGCTCGCGAATCGGCGCGAACGGATCGACCGGGATCGGCTCGCCGTTTCGGATCGCCTCGCGAATCGCCTGCTTGCGTTCGCGCTTCAGCCGGCGCTTCTCCTCGACCGCGCGCTCGCGGTTTCGCTTCGAGATCGTCTGCTGGCGTTTCTTGTTGGAGCCCATCCCTACCCCCTGAAACCTCTGCGGAGCCGCGGGCGGTGAGCCGCGATCTCCTGCGGGAAGACCACGTTCTCGGCCTGCCGCGCGCCGTTCGTCTCGTCGACCTCGAACGTGACGACCATCTGGGCGCAGCGACCCTCGGGGCGCTCGCCGGGCGCGAAGCCCGAGCCTGCGACGGCGAGCCGCTCCCCCTCGTCGGTCATGATGAAGCCGTAGTCCTTGGCTTCGTTGAACCAGATCATCTTTCCGCGCATACCGTCCTTTCGCTGCTGAGCGGGTGCGCGCCGGGCTGACCGGCGCGCACGCACGCTCGGTTACTACTGGGCCAGCTGCACTACGTTCTTTGCCTCGGGACCCTTCTCACCCTCGGCCGGGTCGAACTCGACCTTCGCACCCTCGGGGAGAGACTTGTAGCCGTCTCCCGCGATCGCGCTGTGGTGCACGAAGAAATCCTTGCCCGCGTCGTCGGGGGTGATGAACCCGTACCCCTTCGCGTCGTTGAACCACTTCACTGTTCCTGTCGCCATAGAAAAACACCTCCTCTACCAACTCATGAACGGTAGATGGGAGGCGTTCAGCCGACCAGGTACTCGCTCTGTGGAGAACACAGCGTAGCAGGAAGGGCCTTCGGCTCTTAGAGCTCTCGTAATGGGCACTCGTTCCCCGGGCGTGATGGGCGAGTGCGATGCAAGGACGCAGGGAGCGCCCATAGCTGTTGCTATGGGCGCGACTGAGGACGCGGCAACGTGCCGCCCAGCGCGGCGGGGGACAGCTGTTCATTGGTTAGGAGTCTTAGGCCATGGGCAGCGTGAACGCGACCCTGGCGCCGCCTCCGTCCCGGTTCTCGGCCCAGATCGTGCCTCCTTGAGCCTGGACGAGCCCCTGTGCGATCGCGAGGCCGAGCCCGGCCCCGCCGCTCGAGCGCGTGCGCGACTCGTCGTCGCGCCAGAAGCGCTCGAACATCCGCTCCGGAGCCGCCTGGGGCAGGCCCTCGCCGTCGTCCTCGACCGCCACGACCACGTGATCGGTGTCGGGCTCGACGACCACCGAGACGGCTCCGTGCGGCCCGGCATGGCGGACGGCGTTCGTGAGCAGGTTGAGCAGGACGCGCTGGACCTTGTCCGGCGCCATCCGCACCGGCGTGTCGGCGGGATCGACGCGCGCCTCGAGCCGGACGCCCCTCGCACGGGCATCGGGCTCGAGCGCCCCCAGGCAGCTCTGGACGAGCGCGCCGAGCGGGGCGTCGCGCAGCTCGAGGGTCAGCGCGCCGGCATCGATCCTCGCGAGCTCGAAGAGATCCTCGACGAGGGAGGAGAGAATCTCCGTCTGGGCGCGGATCCCCGGCAGGTACTCCTCGGGCTCGGCGAGGCCGTCCTCGAGGGCCTCGACCATCGCGCGCAGGGAGGCGAGCGGCGTCCGAAGGTCGTGGCTCGCCCAGGCGACGAGCTCACGGCGCGCGTCGAAGAGCTGCTCGACGTTCGCGGCCATCTCGTTGAACGACACGCCGAGCTCGCGCAGCTCGCGCGGTCCCGACTCCACGGCGCGGGCGCTCAGATCGCCGGCGGCGAGCCGCTTGGACGCCGCCCTGAGCTGGTCGAGCGGCTTCAGGATGCGGCGGCCGAGGAGGAGCGCCCCGCCCAGCGCGCAGAGCGCCGAGACGGCCACGATCAGCCAGACGGTCGCCTCGTCGTGCATGTGGAACATCACGAGCCCCAACCCGACCACCACGCCGAGCGGCAGGCAGACGGCCGCGACCGCGAGCAGGCCGAGTTGCGCCCGGATGTTCAGGCGGGGCCTCATGCCTTGAACCGGTAGCCGACTCCCCAGACGGTCTCGAGCAGCTCGGGGCTCGAAGGATCGTCCTCGAGCTTCTCGCGCAGGCGCCGGACGTGGACGGTGACGGTGCCGGTGTCGAGGGCGGCGGAGTACCCCCAGACGCTGTGCATCAGCTGGTCGCGCGAGAAGACGCGGTTCGGGTTCGAGGCGAGGAACCAGAGCAGGTCGAACTCCTTCGCGGTCAGGCTGAGCGCGTCGCCGTTGCGGCGCACCTCGTGCCTGGCGGCGTCGAGCTCCAGCGGGCCGGCCGAGATGCGCTCGCGCGGCGGGTGGCCGGCGCGAACCCGGCGCAGCACTGTCTTCACGCGCGTGGCGAGCTCGCGCGGCGAGAAGGGCTTCGTGACGTAGTCGTCCGCGCCT
>CAWAAD010000011.1:0-147779 GCA_963779895.1 uncultured Actinomycetes bacterium
AAGGAAACGCTCGACCTGGCGCGGACTCCTGATACGACGTCCGTGTAGACGCCCGGGGCCAGGCTAGGTTCGGAGTGACAGGACGATCGCGCCGTCCGCTCCCGCGACTACCTCGCGCAGCGCTTGTGCCGCCTGTTCGAGCGGTCGGACGGACGCGATCGGCACGCTAAGGGTGCCGTGGGCCAGCAGCTCGGCGAGGGCCGAAAGCTGCCGACCATCGGGCCGGACGTAGACGTCGGATACGGCGACGCCGCGTTCCTCCCGCGGCGGGTCGCCCGTGATCGTGGCGAGGCGGCCGCCGTCAGCAACCGCCTTCAACGTGGTGGCCGCCTGCCCGCGGGCGGCGTTGACGGCCTCGGGCGCGCCGCCGCCGGTGATCTCGCGAACGAGCGCCGGCCAGTCGCCGTGGTAGTCGAGCACCTCCGACGCGCCGTAGCCGCGGATGCGCTCGGCCTTCTTCGCGCTCGCGGTCGCGATCACGCGGGCGCCCCGAGCCGCGGCGAGCTGGACGAGCAGGCCACCCGTGACTCCGCCGGCTCCGTTCACGACGACCCAGCCGCCGCTCTCGATCCCGAGAGCCTCGTCGAGCGCCTGAGCCGCGGTGAGCGCCGGAATGGGAAATGCTCCGCAGGCTTCCCATGACGCCTCTGGCGGCCGGGCTGCGACGGCCGCCGCCGGCGCGAGCACCCTCCCCGCCCACGTCCCGTGACGCCGGAGCGGCAGCGGATGCGTCATCACCTCGTCGCCCTCGCGCAGCTCGGCCACGCCTGAGCCGGCCGCTGCGACCGTCCCGGCCGCCTCCGTCCCGAGCGCCATCGGAGCCGGGCCGCCGATCTGCCAGCTGCCGATCCTGACAAGCTCGTCCCAGTTGCCGATGCCGGCGGCGACGACGTCGATGAGGACCTCGTCAGCGGCAGGTGTCGCCGGCTCGTCCACCTCGAAGATCTGGACGGGCTCGCCGAGTGCTTTGACCCCGGCCACTCGCTGGCCCCGCGGCGTCACGGTGGACGCTCGGAGTTCGATGCGTCCACGGCAGAGGTCACGGCCGCACCCGCGGCTAGTCAGTGCCAACCTCGAGCACGACCTTGCCACGCTTCCCGCGGGTCGCGACTCGCTCGAACGCCGCCCGGGCCTCCGTGAGCGGAAAGACCGAGTCGACCTCCGCGCGAAGCTCGCCTGCGTCCACGAGCGTTCTCAACTCCAGCAGTTGCTCGTGGTCGGGTTCGACGATGAAGTAGATCGCGCCCGGCATCTCCTCTGCGATCGTGACCACGCGCTCGCCGGCGGGGACCTCGCCGCCACGAGTGTCGAAGACCAGATCGACCGGCCCGCTCTCCACGACCGTTGCGCCGGCGTGTCGCGCAAGCTGGACGGCGATGTGCCCAACCCCGCCCGAGGCGCCCGTGATCAGCACCCGCTCGCCTCGGGCGAGCCGCCCGTGCACAAACAGTGCTTGCCAGGCGGTCAGCCCGCCCATCGGCAGAGCTGCCGCCTCGACGTGGCTCAGCCGCAAGGGCTTCGGTGCAAGCACAGCGGCTGGGACGACGGCGTACTCGGCAGCCACGCCGTCGCGATCGAAAGGCGTGAGCGCATATACCTCGTCACCGCTGCCGACGACAACGCCCGAAAGCTCGTAAGAGGGAATCGCCGGCAGTCGATCGACCGGCCACTCCAGCTCGCCACGCGTAATCGCCGCCGCATGCACGCGCACCAGCACCTCGCCCGGACCCGGCGACGGCGTCTCGATCTCCTCAACCTTCAAGCCGTCATCGTGCAGCCGTACCGCTAGCACACCGCTCCCCTGCCCCTGTTGCACTTCGTTCCTCAGGAGATCTTGCCATCTACCGCGGATCAGGCCAGGGCGCGCTCGAGAGCCAGCCGGCCGGCGGGACCGCCGTGCGTCGGTAGCACGATTTCCACGGGCTTGTCGAGCAGCGGCCTCAGCCCGGCCGCGACCTGCTCGACCGTGACGCCTTCCGGCAGCCAACTCGCGGGGATCTCGAGCCCGTTGCCGAGGTCAATCAGCGTGTCGCCGGCGATCACAGCGCGAAGCCGCTCGCTCCAAAGCACGAGGTCGAGCTGGCCTTCACGTCCCGGATACGCCTCCATACCGAACAGCGAGTCGCCGATCGCGTAGCGCGTCGCCGGGACGAAGTGGTCCTCCGGACGATCAGGCGCCGGGGCCCACACCGGAAAGCCGAGCGAAGCGGCGTCACGCTCGTGCCAGGTGGAGGTGAGTACCGTGACCACCTCCCGCGAGCCGAACAGCGCGCGCACGTCGTCCGGAACGGCGATCGGGTCGATGAGGATCAGCCGCGCGCCGTCGTCGATGGCATACGCCGACACCGGTCCTTCCCATTCGGGATGCGTCGCCGTCCAGTGGTACACGCCCTCGGGAAGCACTTGTCCGATGTTAGGCACTACCGGCTCCTCGGGGGCCCCCACGACGAGCGCAGGCAGACAGGCGCTGGCGAAACAGCTGTGTGAGGCGGCGCCTCCCACAGCCGCGGTCGCCGGCGGCCGCGCACGCGATCCTGGCGGCTGCGCGAGCCCGAGCTGGAAGAGCGTTCCCAGGCGGTCGGGCACGCCCCAGTGCTCGACGATCTTGCCGCCGCGGACGCGGATGACGTCGAAGACGTCGGTGCGCATCGTCCGGCCGGTGGGCGCGTTGCCCATGAAGGGGCCGTCAATGGTGCCGCTGCCGGTCATGCGCAGCCAGACCTTGTCGCCGTGGCCCGTAGTCGTCAACCTCGGAGCACCAGAACCCGCTCCGCGACGGCAGTAGGCTCGCGGCGGGCGGCCATGCAATAGGCGATCAGCATCGTCCTGGGCACTCCCGCGACAACGATCGATCCGCCCGACGATCGGCGAGCCGTTTGAGACGGTCCGGCTGTTCGAGACAGCCTCAGCAGGAGCGGGGCCCCATGGCTAACGTTCTCTTTGTCCACATCAGCTCGGATCTCGATCCGCAGGAGTTCGACCGGCGACTGCTCCGAGCGGCGGCCGCGCTTCCTCGAGTCCCAGGGCTGGCGCAGAAGATCTACGGCCGCAACCCCGACACCGGCGATGTCTGCGGGATCTACTTCTTCGAGAGCGCCGAGGCCCTCGCCGCGTTCCGCACAGCGAGCTCGCGCGGACAATCCCCGAGGCCTACGAGGCCAGGAATGTCCGTCGCGAGGTCTACGAGATCCTCTATCCGCTGTGACCCGACCGCCGCCGCTGGCCAAGGAGCGCACACCAGCCGCAGCTCGCGGGACGATGCCTCGCGGATCGGGATCTTCCAGTGGAATGAGCTGCGAGAGGGGCGGGCGCCCCGGGGGCAGGTTTCGGGGCATTCCTTTAGCGAACACGCACACTCCTGGCTCGCGTTCGCTATGCGGTGAGCGCGCCGGCTTGGTCGAGGAGCGCGTCGATTTCGGCGAGGGCGGGTGCCGCTTTGAGGGTCTCGAAGAGCTCCCGGGCTTGCACGAGCGCGCGCGTCGCCTCGGTCCGCCGGCCGAGGGCTGTCAGGCAGCGGCCTTGGCCGAGGAGCGCGTAGGCCTGCTCGGGGATCACGCCGACCTGTTGGAAGCGCTCGGCGGTTTGGGCGTAGCAGTCAGCGGCGGCCTGGGCGTCGCCGCTGGCCTCGGCGAGGGCGGCGTGCACCGCGACCAGGGCGTGCTCGGCGATGGTGGTGCGTGGTTCGACGCCGGTCACGAGCCGTTCGGCGAGTTCCGGGTTGCCGATCGCGAGGGCGGTGCGCACCATCGCCGGGAGGAAGGCGGCGTGCGTAGTAGTCGGTCGTGCGGCCGTCGGGGGCGGCCTCGACCTCAGCCAATAGTTTCGCTGCGGCGTCATGCTGTTCGAGCGCGGCGCGTGCGACGGCAGCTGATCCCAGCCCGGCGAGGGTGATTTCGGTGGCCGCTGTCTCGCGGCTGCTGGTTTCGAGCCAGTCGAGCCAGTCGCCGGCCTGAGCGGCCTGTCCGCGCAGGGTCAGAATCCGGGTTTGCACCGCGCGAACGTTCACGAGGCTTAACAGGTTGCCGCCTGCTTCGGAACGGTCGGCGAGCTCGGCGGCGAGCGTCAGCGCCTGCTCGTGCTCACCGCTGTCGAAGAGCAGCTCGGCCGAAGTGATCTTCATCTGGTCGGCCGCTTCGGTGAGGCCGCGGCTCTGCGCCAACTCGATCCCCGCCCGCAGCACCTCCAGGGTGTCGGTGGGGCCTTCGTCGCGCCTGAGGGAGTTCGCGAGGTTGTTGTGCAGGAGGGCGGCCTCGCGTCCCTGCCCGGCCTCGGTGGCGAGCCTGATCGCCTCCCGGAAGTCGTCGAGCCCACCCCGGTCCCCAAGCAAGCCGCGAGAAATAGCCCGGTAGCCGAGGGTGCGTGCCGGGCGGGGCAGGCCAAGCCGCTCAGCCAAGGCGAGCGCCTGTTCGGCGTAGCGCAGGCCGGCCTCGCCTCGTCCCTGCAACGCCTCGACGCTGGCGAGTTCGGTCAGCGCCAGCGATTTAGCTCGAGGCCGGGCGGCAGCGGCTCCAGCAGCGCGGCCGCCTCCGCAGGTAGCTCCACCCAGCGCGGATCCCCGAGCCGGAACAGCACGATGCTGAGCGTGCCCATCGCCCGAGCGGCCGCCGGCACCTCGCCTCTCGCCCGGAAGGACCTGATCGCCTCCTCGAGCGCTTCGGCCGCCTCCACGGTGCGTCCGGCCTGGAGGGCGGCCTCGCCGAAGCGGGCGAGCGCGCCAGCCCGGTCGGGGTGTCCGGCCGGGGTGAGGGCGAGCGCCCGCTCGAAGCTCGCCAGGGCCGCGACCGTATCGAGACCGAGCGCGCGTTCGCCGGCGAGCCCGAGGAACCGCCGTGCCGTGATCGAGCTGGGTTGCCTGCCCGTCCGGCCGGCGGCCCGGGCGAGCTCGAGCGCCTGCAGGTAGTGGTAGGCGAGCACGTCGGCGAGGTCCTCGACGCGCTCGCCCGCCTGGCTGCTCCAGCCGGCGGCGGCGACGTGGCGGGCCGCACGCCCCGCCCGCGGGATCTGCCCGTAGCAGACGTCCCTGACCAACAGGTGCCAGAAGCCGTACTCGGCCTCCCCCGCCATCGACGACGTCCGGGCGGGACGGACGAGCTCCTTGCGGGCGAGCTCGTGCAGGGCCTGCTCCACCTCGCGCGGCTCGCGGCCGCCCATCTCCGCCAGCGCCCCTGCCCAGAACACCTTGCCGATCACGGCGGCGTCCTGGAGCAGGCTCTTCCGCTCGGGGGAGAGCGTGTCCAGGCGGGCGGCGATCAGCGCCTGCACCGAGTCCGGCACCTCCAACGCCCTGGCCGAGCTCGCCGCGGTCGGCGAGCAGCCTGACGAACTCCTCAGCGTACAAGGGGTTTCCGCCCGAGCGCTCCAGCAGCGCCTGCTGCATCTGTGCCGGGAGCACGGTCCGCTCCAGCAGCGCCGAGATCAGGGACGCGGTCTCCTCGTCGCTCAGCGGGGCGAGGTTGATCCGCTGCGCATTGCGGGCGGTCGCCCCGAAGCCCGGATGCTGCTCGTAGAGCTCGGGGCGGGCGGTGCAGAGGAGAAGCAGCGGCACTCCCTCCGACCAGTCCGCGAGATGCTCGAGAAACGCCAGCAGGGCCGGGTCGGCCCAGTGGAGATCCTCGAACACCAGCACCGGTCTCGCGCCCCTCCGCCCACCACCCCAGCACCCGCCGCCAGGCGGTGAACGACTCCTCCTGCGCCGCCGGCTCCCCACCCGCCCCCACGAGTGGAGCAAGGCGCGCCCGCAACCAGGCCAGGTCGGGATCGCCCGCCGGCAGCGCCCGCTCCAGCTTCGCCGCCGCCGCCTCGGCCGAGTCCGACTCCAGGATCCCGCACTCCGCCTTCACCACCTCTCCCAGCGCCCAGAACGCGATTCCCTCCCCGTACGGCAGGCAGCGGCCCTGCCGCCAGCGCACCAGCCCCGGCCGATCCTCCAGATAGCCGAACAGCTCGGCGCACAGGCGGCTCTTCCCGACCCCCGGCTCGCCCACCACCGACACGAGCTGGCAGGAGCGCTGCTGCGCCGAGCGCTCGAACGTCCCGATCAGAAGCGGCCGCTCCAGCTCCCTCCCCACCAGGGGCGCCGCATGAGTCCGGGTCACATCCGAGCCGAGCCGCGCCCGCGGCCGGAGCGGCCGGTGGATCGCCAGCGGCTCCGCCTTTCCCTTCACCACCACCGGCTCCAGTGCCTCGAACTCGAACACCCGCTCCGTCTGCCTGTAGGTCTGCTCCGCGACCCGACCCCGTTCACCGGCGCCGCCCGCCTGCAACCGGGACGCCGTGTTCACCACATCCCCGGCGACGAACCCCTCACCCTCCTCGGGGCGGGCCGACAAAGCCACCACCGCCTCCCCCGTATGCACCCCCACCCGAACCTGCAGCGACAGCGCCGGATCCGCCTCGTTGAGCTCCTCGATCGCCTCGCAGGATCCGAAGGCCCGCCCGCACCGCCCGCTCGGCGTCGTCCTCGTGCGCGGCCGGGGCCCCGAACACCGCCATCACCGCATCGCCGACGAACTTCTCGACCGTGCCCCCGTAGCGCTCGATCTCGTCCCGAAGACGAGCGTGGTACGGACAGCAGACGAGCCTGTACGTCCTCCGGGTCGGCCTGCTCCGACGCCGCCGTAAACCCGACGAGATCGCAGAACAGGACCGACACCACCTTCCGCTCCTCCCGCAGGGGGCGGCCAGGCGCTCCCAGCGAAGCACCGCACTCGGCGCAGAACCTGTTCGCGGTCGGGTTGTCGTGGCCACACGCAGAACAAACAGCCATCGCCGCAGCCTATGCCGCCGGCGTGCCGCGGCCAACCTCAAACGCGATCGTCACCTGCCGGGATCGCCGACGCTGGTGTGCGCGAGGATGGCGCGGGCGGCGGGCCGCGACGTTGCGCGCGCTCGATGTCGCGGCGGGCAAGCTCTCGTAGAACGGCGAGTGCGCGAGCACGGCTGATCGAGAATCACGGACGGTTCGCGAGCTTCTCCAGCACCGCGTCGATCCGCTCGAAGCCCCCCTTTGCGCCTCCTCGACGCCGTACTGCATGGTCGTGTCCCGCTGCTCGGTTGTTTCGAAGCGCATCGTCTGCGTCAGCTTCGTCTGCTCGCCGAGATCCTCGAACTCGAGCGTCTGTAGATGGTTCTGGAACGTCTGACGAGCCGCTCGGGCGCTTCGACCTCGCGGAACTCGCCTTCGACGACGCCGTAGGCGGTGCGGAAGCGGTAGCGCCGCCGGGACGGACGTCCATCTCCTCGACGACGGTGCCGTCGCCCCACCATTCGGGGATCAGCTCCGGATCCGTCCAGACGGAGAAGACGTGCGGCCGGGGCGCGTCGAAGACCCGCTCGACCCGGATCTCGAGCTCGTTCGGCGTCGTGACGGTGGTCTCGTTCACCGTCAGCTCACGGCCTGCTTCACGAGCTTCGCGATCCTGGCCTCGTCGGCCTTCGTCAGCTTCGTCAACGCGAAGGCGACGGGCCACATCGCACCGTCGTCGAGGCTCGCGCTGTCGTTGAAGCCGAACATCGCGTAGCGCTCCTTGAACTTCCCCGCGTCGCGGAAGAAGCAGACGACCTTGCCGTCCTTGTTCGCGTACGCGGGCATCCCGTACCACGTCTTCGGCGTGAGCTCGGGAGCGCTCTTCATGACGAGCGCGTGAACTCGCTTGCCGAGGGCGCGATCTTTCGGGGACATCTCGGCCAGTGCCGCCTGCACGGCGCTTTCCCCGTCCTGCTTGCTCTTCAGCTCCTTGGCGCGCGCTCTCATCGCGGCCTTTTCCTCGGCCGTGAACCCTTCCTTCTTCCTTGTGCTCATCGCTCTCCTTTCGTGCGTTCGACGACCTGCGCGAAGCGGTCGAGCCGTTGCAGCCAGGTGCTGATGCCCTCGAAGGCGTAGGGCGCGAGCGTGCACCTGCGGACACGGCCGACCTTCTCCGTCGTGACCAGCTCCGCCTCCTCGAGCAGCCGGACATGCTTCTTCATCCCCGTCAGCGACATGCCGAAGGGCTCGGCCAGCTCGCTGATCGTCGCGCTGCCGGCCCCGAGCCGCTCGAGCACAGCGCGGCGAGTCGTGTCGCCGAGGGCTGCGAAGGCACAGTCGACGGTCGTAGTATTCTGAACCATTAGGTTCACTATACCGGTCAGGCTTGGCCGCGGGTGGCTCACCTCCCTTGACATTGGACACTACTGTCTGATTTAGTATCTCAGACACCGACGTCCAACTTAGAAGGAGTTACTCGTGCAGCACATGCCAAGACAGCCCGAGAACGAAATCGCGATCGACGAGAAGGCCGGCGGCACCAAGCCGCGCCGCTGGCTTCTTCCCGTCCTGCTCGTTGCCCAGCTGATGGTCATCCTCGACATCACCGCCGTGAATATCGCGCTCCCCACATCGCCGGCGACCTGCGACTGAGCGGCTCGAACATCAGCTGGACGATCACGAGCTACTCGCTGATCTTCGGGAGTCTCCTGCTGTTCGGAGGCCGCGCGGCCGATCTCCTCGGGCGCCGCCGGATGTTCCTCACGGGCCTCGGTGTCTTCACCGTCTCTTCGTTCGCCTCGGCGATGGCCGGCAGCGCGGCGACGCTGTTCGCTGCTCGCGCGGGTCAGGGGCTTGGCGCCGCGATCCTCTCCCCGGCGGCTCTCTCGATCGTCACGGCCGCCTTCCATGGAACGGATCGTGCAAAGGCGCTCGCCGCGTGGGGCGCGGTCGGCGGGGCCGGAGCGGCAATCGGCGTCATCCTCGGCGGCGTGCTGACCGAGTTCGCCGACTGGCGGATGATCTTCTACATCAACCTCCCCGTGGCGGCATTGCTGCTCTTCGCCTCGTTGAAGGTCGTCCCGGCCGACACTCAGAAGCCGCGCTGGCGGGGCCTCGACCTTGCCGGGGCAGCCCTCGCGACCACGAGCCTCGCCGCGGTCGTCTACGGGATCACGCAGGCGGACTCTGCTGGCTGGACTTCCTTCCAGACGCATCTCTGCGGTCTCGGCGGGCTTGCAGGCCTCGCAGCGTTCGTCGTCTACGAGCTCCACATCGACGCGCCACTCCTTCGGGTCGACCGCGTTGCCGACCGAGCCGTCGGTGGCGGCCTCGTGCTCATGCTGGCCGCCGCGGGCTCGATCTTCGGGCTCTTCCTGCTTTGCTCGCTCTACCTCCAGAACGTTCTCGGCATGGGGCCGCTCGCCACCGGCCTTGCGTTCATTCCGCTCGCCGCCTCGGCCGGGATCGGCGCGCACGGCGCTGGTCACGTCGTCGCCAAGCACGGCGTGCGCGGCCCGCTCACCGGAGCGTTCGCAGTCGCAGCGATCGGGATGATCCTCCTCTCCCGCGTCGGCGAGAGCGGCAGCTACCTCGCCGACGTTCTTCCCGGCATGCTGATTGCCGGCTTCGGTCTCGGCGTCGCGGTTGTCTCCGTCTCCATGGCGATCCTGACCGGGTCTCGTACGGAAGAAGCGGGGATGTTGTCCGGTCTCAACTCGACCGGCCACGAGATCGGTGGCACGCTCGGCATCGCAATCTTCTCGACGATCGCCGCTGGGTCGAGCGGCGCGATCCTCGGCCCGCACGCCGCCTCCGGCATCGGGGACGCGTTCCTGATCGCCGCACTCGTCGCTACGCTCGCCGGCCTGGTGGCACTCGCTGTCCTCCCTCGCGCCCGGCACTTCCTCCCGAAGCTGCGGCTGAAGCCACTCGCGATGCCCGTCCACTGATCGATGAGCAAGACGAAGACACGCGCCGACGCGTCCGCCCCGAAACGCCGCCGGGCGGACGCCGAGCGCAGCGTCGCCTCCATCATCGACGCCGCCCTCGAAGCGTTGGCGAGCGATCCCGATGTCAGCATGGCCGAGATCGCTCGCCGCGCCGGCGTCGTCCGCGCGACGATCTACATGCACTTCCCGACGCGCGAATCGCTGCTAGACGCCGTCATGGAGCACGCGGTCGCACAGGTCGCCCGAGCCACGAGCGAAGCCGAGCCGACGCGGGGCGAGCCGGAAGAAGCCCTGGAGCGAGTCCTCCGCGCCACCTGGCACAGGCTCAGCGACTTCCACGCGCTGCTTGCGATGAACACGAGTCGCCTCTCGGCCAGGGAGCTGCACCGCCGCCACCAGCCGGTCATGACCCTTTTCGTGCCGCTGATCGAGCGCGGCCAGAAGCAGGGCAGCTTCCGCAACGATCTTCCGATCTCGTGGCATCTGGCAATGGTCCGCGCGATCGCGCATGCGGCAAGCGCGGAGGTGCGAAGCGGCCGAATCGACGAGTCGGAGGTCGAAGACGCGCTGATCTCGACCGCACTGAACGCGCTCAGCGCCGGCCGGTAGCCGAGCGAGTTGCCGGAACGAGCCCACGCTCGCCGGTTCGCAGCCCAAGCTGCCGCCCGACCTCGCGATCTTCGAGCGTGCGGCCTCTAGCCAGGCTTGCCCGCCATCGCCCAGACGGCGACGACATAGGCCGCCAGAAGGACGATCGACAGCACCAGGGTGGCCTTCAGCAGGCCGGCGCCTTTGCCCTGGCGCAGCCGGTACACACCGAAACCGCCGCAGATGAGCGAGACGAGCAGGATCAACGCGCCCAGGTCCGCGAGCAGGAAGCCGATTCCCAGCCAGGTCGGCGTGTCAACGCCCTCCTTGGTCCAACCTTCTCGCGAGGCGATCCACTCGCCGCCGGCCCGCATCAGTATCCAGCCCGGCAAGGAGACCGCGAGGAGCGACCAGTAACCGAGGCGGAGGAACCTCACGTCGCCGCGGGCGAAGCCGAGCGAGCTCGCAGTGGTAAGGAGCCCGCCGACCAGGATCATCGCTCCGAAGACATGCAGGAGGAGCGGGAAGTTGAAGCTGTCCGGCCGGATGACAGCGAGAAGGCTCATGCGCCCGGCTTGAAGATCATGTCCAGGATGAGGAGCAGAGCGGCGACGGATAGCAGCGCGTGCAGGACGACGCCCCTCGACGTCCGGTTGAGCGCAAGCAGCTGGGCGTTGGGCCCCGCCTGCCCCGCCGCCTCCAGCTCCTTTGCCTTGTTCATGCCCTGCATGTAGGCGCTGCCGGTGCGCTGCCCGAGGGCTCCGGCCACGGCCCACAGCACGAGCGCCGCGACGATCCAGCCGTCCCAGATCGCGTAGCTCCCCACCGAGAAGGCGAGCCAGATCCCGAGCACGATCGTGCCGACCGCGCCGACCCCGACGGCGATGTTGCCGACCTTCACGATCGGCTCCATGCGGATCGTCGCGTCCGGCGTGTCGACTCTCCGGACGGCGACGACCAGAACCCAGAAGAGGACGACCCCGCCGATGTACGCGAACGCGCTGAGCACGTGAAGCGCCAGCATCCAGGCGTCGAAGTTCACGCGCTGATCCTGTGGGTGGCGCGCGTCGACGTGCGCCGGCTCCAACGCGATCGCGATCAGGTCAATCTAGGGCGCCGTTGCCTTTCCGGCACGGCTGCTCGTAAACGCGGAGACGCAACCGTCAAGCTCCGCCTCGGCGTCCACCGAGCATCCACCAGCGTCCACGACGCGTTGAGGTCCTTCACGGACGAGTTGGCCGTCGTGGCAAGCGCTGCCTTCGGGGCGCAGTTCCTGGGGTTCGTTGCCGTAGATCCGGCCCAGCCCGATGGCCGGTGATGCGGGCGACCATGGCATCGGCGGCCGCGAGACCCGCAGCGACCCGGTCTTCGCCGGGCTGGCCCAGCACGACCCCGGTGATCGTCGTACGCTTGCCGTCGATCCGGCGGACGGCCCGGAAGGCGAAGCAGCCGCCGGCCGCCCTGTCCGAGCCCGTCTTGACGCCGACAAACCCGTTGCGCCCGAGCAAGGTGTTGGTGTTCTGCACGTTGCCCGCCACCGGCAGCGTCGCGCTCGGTGTGGCGACGATGCTCGCGAACACCGGCAGGTGCATCGCCTGATCGACAATGCGAACCTGGTCGGCGGCAGTCGACACGGTTGCGTCGTCGTAGCCGCTCGGGTCGGTGTAGCGGGTGTGGGTCATGCCCAGCGACCGTGCGGTGGCATTCATCCGGGCAACGAAGCGGCCCTCCGAGCCGGCGTCCCATCGCGCCAGAACCGCGGCGATGTTGTTCGCCGACGGCAGCAGCAGGGCCTGCAGCGCCTGCCGTTCGGTCAACTGCTCTCCGGCGGCGATGGACACGACCGACTCCTCCTGTGCGCGCCGGCGGTAGGTGTCGGCGACATCGGCGTCGGTGAGCGTGATCGCCGGGCCGTCCACGCCGTGCCGTAACGGGTGGTCACGCAGCACGAGATACGCCGTCATCACCTTCGCGAGGCTCGCAATTGCAGCCGGGTGCTGATTCGGCCCGGCCCGGATCTCCGACCGTCCTGTCTGGACGAACGCGGCCTGGCCGTGGGCCGGCCACACCGTGCTGGGCAGAGCCTCGACGGATGATTCGGACGTCGAGGACGAGGAGGCCAGCAACTGGTGCCCCAGGGTCGCGCTCGCCGCGACGACGACCAGCAGGCAGGCGGCGCGGACCTTGCGAATCCGGATCGGCCGGGGCGTCGCTCGCGCCGGTGCGCGGTAGGTCATGCCGCCATTCAAGGCAGTGGCGTGTTGCCGGCACGTATGGGGTTTTCGATATGCCGCCGATACGTGCCAGCTCGTAGCATTCGGAGCATGCGTGTGCTGCTCGTCGAGGACGAGCCCTATATGGCGGAAGCCATCCGCGACGGCCTACGTCTGGAAGCGATCGCGGCAGACATCGCAGGTGACGGCGCCGCCGCTCTGGAGCTGCTGAGCTTCAACGCCTACGACATCGCCGTCCTCGACCGGGACATTCCAGGGCCCTCCGGCGACGAGATCGCGGAACGGATCGTCGCGTCCGGCAGCGGCATGCCGATCCTGATGCTCACCGCCGCCGACCGTCTCGACGACAAGGCCACCGGGTTCGAGCTCGGCGCCGACGACTACCTCACGAAGCCGTTCGAGCTCCGGGAGCTCGTGCTCCGCCTCAGAGCGCTCGACCGCCGGCGCGCCCACTCGAGGCCGCCCGTGCGGGAGGTCGCGGGCCTGCGGCTGGATCCGTTCCGCCGCGAGGTCTACCGCGACGGCCGCTACGTCGCGCTGACCAGGAAGCAGTTCGCCGTCCTCGAAGTCCTCGTCGCCGCCGAAGGCGGTGTCGTCAGCGCCGAAGAGCTCCTGGCGCGGGCCTGGGACGAGAACGCCGACCCGTTCACCAACGCCGTGCGCATCACGGTCTCGGGCCTGCGCAAGCGGCTCGGCGAGCCCTGGATCATCGCCACCGTGGCCGGCGCCGGCTACCGCATCGACACGCAGGCAGGCACCGCCCCTGAGGGAGAAGAGCGTGGATAGAGCCCCCGGGTTGAGCGTTCGCCTCAAGCTCACCCTCAGCTACGCCGGCTTCCTGATGCTCGCGGGCGCCGTGCTGCTCGCCGTCGGGTACTTCTCGCTTTCGCGCGGCGTGCACCCTGGGGTGATCTTCGTGGTGCAGAGCCACGGCGACCTCCTGCGCGCCTTCGCTCCGACCGCGGCCGTCGTGATGGCGTTCCTGCTGGTGTTCGGCCTGCTGGGAGGATGGCTCCTCGCCGGGCGCATGCTCGCCCCGCTGACGCGCATCACAGACGCCACCCGCACGGCCGCGGGCGGGTCACTCTCGCACCGGATCGAGCTGGAGGGCCGCAAGGACGAGTTCCGCGAGCTAGCCGACGCCTTCGACACCATGCTCGCCCGCCTCGAAGCGCACGTCGCCGAACAGCAGCGATTCGCCGCCAACGCCTCCCACGAGCTGCGCACCCCGCTGGCGATCACGCAGACGCTTCTCGACGTGGCCCGCAACGATCCGAACCGCGACAACGGCGAGCTCGTCGACCGCCTCCACGCCGTCAACACCCGGGCGATCGACCTCACCGAAGCACTGCTCTTGCTCAGCCGAGCCGACCAACGGTCCTTCACCCGAGAGCACGTCGACCTGTCTCTCATAGCGGAACAGGCGACCGAGACGCTCCTCCCGCTGGCAGAAGATCGCAGCCTCAGCATCGAGACCGCCGGCGACATCGCCCCCACCGTCGGCTCCCACGCGCTCCTCCTGCAGCTGGGCACGAACCTCGTGCACAACGCGATCGTCCACAACCTGCCCGAACAGGGCAGCGTGTGGGTCACGACCAGCGCCGACCCAGAGAGCGCGGTGCTCACCGTCGAGAACACCGGCGAGAAGCTCAGCCCACAGGCCGTCGCCATGCTTGCCGAGCCGTTTCTGCGCGGCACGAAACGCGTACGTACCGACCAGGCAGGCGTCGGCCTTGGCCTGGCAATCGTCAAGAGCATCACCGAGGCACACAACGGAACGCTCACGCTCACTCCCCGGGACGAAGGCGGGCTCCGCGTCACCGTGCAACTGGCCGCCGCCCCACTTGTCGAGCAGGCCCGCTAGACGTCTGCAGCACGCAGATATGCGAGCACCGCGAGCACCGTCGATGGGCGTCCGCCGACTGCGCGAGGTCGAGCTTGCCCAGGATCGAGCTGACGTGCGTTTCGACAGTCCGCGCGCTCGACCTCGCGCTCCGCCAGGCCGGCCGCGCGTTGCGGCGGCGCGGCCACAGCTCGAGCGCGGCGAGGTGCGCGGAAAAGCTCGCCAGCGTCCACTCGCCCTCGAGCCCCAGCGCGGGCCACGTGCAGCGCGGTGCCCTCGTCGCGGAAGACCGAGACATCCTCCCCCAGCCCGTCGGCGCCCGCGCCGGCGAGCCGCACCTGCGTGGTGACGCGCTCGAACTCGTTCGCGAACATGGCGTGCAGGCGGTCGTACTCGCACGCCTCGATCACGAGCGGCAGCTGCGCGAGCCGCGGCCACAGCGACTCGCCGGTCATCGGTGCGCTCCCGATGCGTCGTCCACTCGCCGAAGCCCGCCCGCCGTGTTCACGCGCCCTCGGGGTACTCGTCCTTGCGGTAGGTGACCGGCTCTTCCGGCTGCGGCTTCGGCGTGCGGTCGAGGAGGAAGCTGAAGAACGGGGCCACGAACGGATCCGGCGCCGTCACGGTGTAGGTGTGATAGACGGTGCCGTTCTCCCGTGCGAACGCGATGTAGCCGGGCGCTTCGCGAAGTCCGTCCTTCAACTCCGCGCCGACCTGCTCCGACCAGAACTGGAGCCACTCCGGCGGCTTCTCGATCATCTCCTTGACTTCGGGGATCTGCTGCACTTGCTCCTCTTTCAGCGCGAGCCCGAAGTCGAACGGGAAGTCGGTTCCGTTCGTGGACACGTACGGGAACTGCCAGTCCATCCGCTTCTTGTAGGCGACCAGCCGATCGATCGGCGCACGCGAGAAGCAGACGAACGTGACGTCACGCTTGTTCAGGTGGATCAGCGAGCCGTCGAACCCGTCGGCGAGGCTCGAACAGCCGGGGCACGCCCCGCGTTCGTAGTCGGGCCCGTACATGATGTTGTAGGCGAGCAGCTGAGAGCGGCCGTCGAAGAGCTCGGCCAGGGTCTTCCTGCCGTCCTCGGTGTCGAATTCGTACTCGTTCTCCACGGGTACCCAGGGCAGCTCGTGCCGCCTTCGCTTGATCTCGTCCTCGTGCTGCGCATGTTCGGCCTCGAGCTTCGCGAGCTCGTCGCGCGCCGCCTGCCACTCGTCCCGGGTTCCGACCTTGTGCTCGGGCATCTCAGTCCTCCTTCGATCTGTGTGCTTTCCTGTCGGACCGTCTTCTACCTCGAAACTCATCGCTGCGGCCCCCGCTCACCGGGATCCGCCTTGGCTCGGGCGCGTGACTAGGCCGAGACCTGTTCGCCGCGGTTTTCTCCCGGCACACGTCGCACCGAGCCCCAGCCGTAGAGTGCCCACGCCACGAGCAGCGCGCCGCCGGCAGCCGCGCCTGCGCCATCGACCATCAGGTCTGTGGCGGTGTCACGCTCGCTCCTCGCGAGTTCGGTGCCGAGGAAGTGGTCCGAGCTGTACTCGGCCATCTCCCAGACGGCGCCGACCGCCAGTCCGAGCGCGAGCGTGACGACGAAGACGCCGATGTAGTGGTGCGCCGTCGAGACCTGCTTCAGGTCGGACAGCACCTCGGCTCGCGCCAGCAGGATGTAAAGCACGGGCGCGAAGAAGAACGAGGCGAGGGAGTGCACGACGAGGTCGTAGAAGCCGATCCGCTCGTAGAGCCCGAGCGCGTCACCCCAGCCGGTCAGTCCCAGCCCGAGGCAGAAGGCGAGGTCGTACGCACGCGGCAGCAACAGGAACCGGACCGCGATCACGGCCACCGCGGAGACCGTGAGGTTGAGCGGGAAGTCGCCGCGGACGAGGTAGACGACGGGCACGCCGGCCGCGTAGGCGATCCGAAGCAGGTCGATCGGATCGCGGACGGGCGGACGACCAGTCACCGAGCAGGAGCGTCCGTGCTTCCACGCGCAGCCCGTACCCTCCGGTGCCCGCGCGGAACCGTCCGAACGAGGCCCGAAATGCGCGCGCTAGGCTTGCGCGATGACGGCTCGCCACGCCGCCTGCAACTGCGAGCAGCTTCGGGTCACGGCCGAAGGAGAGCCGGTTCGCATCTCCGTCTGCCACTGCCTCGCGTGCCAGCGGCGAACCGGGAGCGCGTTCGGTGTGCAGGCGCGCTTCCCGGAAGAGAACGTCCACATCGAGGGCCGGTTCAGCGAGTATGTCCGCATCTCGGACAAGGGCGAGGCGCGTACGTTCTCGTTCTGCCCGGAGTGCGGTGCGACGGTCTTCTACACGACCGAGTCCCGGCCGGAGATCGTCGTGCCCGTCGGCGCCTTCGCCGATCCGGCGTTCCCCGAGCCGTTGGTGTCGGTCTGGGAGCGGCGACGGCATCCCTGGGTCGACCTGCCGACGCTGGCCCAGGGCAGCCGTCACCTGCACTACGACTAGTCGCCCGAAGCGGGATGCACCTGGATCCGTCCCAGGTCACTCTCGGCGCGGCCCCGCCAGAGGGCGACGCTCGCCGCGAGCGCCCAGACGAGCACGGCCGGGATCGCGATCACCGCGGAGAGCAGGGCGCCGGCGATAGCGACGGCGAGGACGGCAAGGCCCCCGACCCAGGCGAGCCAGCGGCCGAACGCCCCGGTCTTCACGATCAGCCAGGAGGTCGTACCGATCGCCAAGGCGACGGCAAGCATGCCGCCTGTGCCGGTGACGGCGTAGCCGAGTTGCGGGATGTAGCGAAGAGTGTCCGGCCCCGGTAGCGGCTCGTCGTTCACCGGTGACTTGACGGCGAAGCCGATCAGGCCGCGGGATGCGGCCGCGACGAACAGCATCGCGACGAAGACGGCGCCGCTGGCGACGACGAGCGCGGTCAGCTCTCCCGTTCCGCCTTCCGCGGCGAGTAGGCGCGAGCGGAGCTTGCCGAGGAAGACGAGAAAGCAGAGCCCGGCGAGCACGAACAGATACATCGAGACGACGGCGGTCGTCTGGTGCCCGCTGTCCGACCACCACGCCACGAGCTCGCTGTCGCTCGCGTTCTTGGGGATCTCCAACATCGCGACTCCCAGGAAGAAGCAGACGGCAAATGCGGCCCCGGCCAGCGCGCCGAGCCTGCCGCCTGTCACCCGCTTTGCTCTCTCGATCCCAACTGCCGCTGTCGTGGACATGGTCGACCTCCCTTTCGTTAGCTGTCTTCGAACACGCTAGGGGGGAGCTCCGTCCGCGTACCAGGGGTCGGCGTCCCGATTGTGTCCCGGTCGCCGTCCCGAATCGCGCCCGCGGGCTGTTGCAAGCGCTTCCGGCCGTTTACGCTCAACGGATGGAGGCCCTCGCGAGCACACGATCTGTCTCGAGCGTCGCCCGCACGAATGGAAGAACGCTCGGTTGGGCCGTGTTTGCGGCGACGACCGTCTGCTGCGCCGCCGCGTTCGCGCTCGACCTGTACACCGGCAACTACCGAACGCTGGCATACGTCGTCGCCGGGCAGACCCTGGCGTTGATGGGGCTGCTGCTGACGACACGGCTTCCGCTGCATCCCGTCTCGTGGGTGTTTGCGATCTCCGCGGCCTGGTCGGCGATCGGCACGTTTGCGCAGGCGTACGCGGTCGAGGCGCTCGTGCACGAACCCGGCTCGCTCCCCGGCGGTCTCGCGCTGGCGTGGCTGGACAACTGGGCGTGGGCGCCGGGCCTTTCCCTGCCACTGTGCGCGCTGCTCCTGCTGATGCCGGACGGCCGTCTTCTGTCCCGCAGCTGGCGACTCGTTCCGGTGATCGTGGTGGTCGGAACCGTGCTCACCGCAGGCGCCGTGTCGGCGACCACGAACTTCGAGCTCGCGGGCACGATGGTTCCGAACCCGCTGGCGTCGGAGACGCTGGCCGTCGGGGTCGCCGGCGCCACGGGAGCGATCCTCGTCGTCGCCGGGCTCATCGCCTCGCTGGCGGCCCTCGTCGTCCGCTATCGACGATCTGAGGAGGACGCTCGCCAGCAGCTTCGCTGGGTGGCCGTCGCGTTCGGCTGCGCCACAGTCCTTACCATCGCCGGCGCGCTCCTCTGGGGCGTCGTGCCGGGCGCGGCGGCGCTGCCGGCGCTGGCTCTGCTCGCGTTGCCCGCCGGAGTCGCTGTCGCCGTTCTCAAGTATCGGCTGTACGAGCTCGACCTCGTCGTCAACCGCGCGGCCGTGTACGTATTGCTGACGGTCGCCGTTGTCGCGAGCTACATACTCGTGGTCGGGGTCGTCGGCGCCTACCTTTCGCACAGCAACGACCTCGTTCTTTCGCTGGTCGTCACCGGTGTCGTCGCGGTCGGCTTCCAGCCGCTGCGCGAACGTCTACAACGATTCGTCAATCGGCTCATGTACGGAGATCGCGGTGATCCCTATGCCGCATTGGCGGGACTCGGACGCACGCTCGCGCGGTCTCTCCAGGGCGAGGCCGCTCTTCGGGTCGCTGCCGAGACGATCGCACGCACGCTGGCGTTGCAGTACGCCGCGCTGACGGTGGGCGGCGACGTGAACCGGCCGGCACGCGAGGTCGCCTCGTACGGCAGCCCGGGGGAAGACATCACCGTTGTTCCGCTCGTGCACCAAGGCGCACCGGTCGGCGAGCTTCGGCTCGCGACGCGAGCGGGCGAGCGCCTCCGCGAGCGCGACCATCGACTGATCGCGGACCTCGCCCCGCAGGTCGCCGCTGCCGCACACGCAGTCGCGCTCTCGCAGCAACTGCAGGCGGCGCGACGGCGGCTGATCGAGCTGCGCGAGGAGGAGCGCCTGCGGATCCGGCGCGACCTTCACGACGGCCTCGGGCCATCCCTCGCCGGGCTGACGTTCACGCTGGACGCTGTGCGAAACGTCGCCAACTCCGACCCCGAGCGCTCCGACGAGTTGCTGGCCTCCGCGACGACTCAGCTGCAGACGATGATCGGCGATGTTCGCCGGCTGATCTACGGGCTGCGCCCGCCCGCCCTCGACCAACTCGGGCTCGCCGCCGCCCTGCGCGAGCTCGCCCGACACGAAGAGGCCGGACCGACCCGGTTCGAGATGCAGGCGCCCGACTCCCTCCCGCCACTCGAGGCGGCGGTCGAAGTCGCCGCCTACTGGATCGTTCAGGAGGCGCTCACGAACGTGGCGCGGCACGCGCACGCTCGGAGATGCACCCTCCGCCTCTCCGTCGAGCAATCGGCGCTCGTGTTGGAGGTGGTCGACGACGGCCACGGGTTCTCGCAGCAGCGCACGGGTGTCGGGCTGCAGGCGATGCGCGAACGAGCAGCCGAGCTCGGCGGCACCTGCGAGATCGCCTCGGAATCCGGGGCGGGGACGATCGTGTCGGTCCGCCTGCCGCGAGAGGCAGAAGCGGAGGTCGCGGGGTGAGCGAGCGGGTCAGCGTTCTGATCGCGGACGATCACCCACTGTTCAGAGCGGGGCTACGCTCGCTGCTCGAATCCGTTCCCGGCATGAAGGTCGTGGCCGAGGCAACGACCGGCGAGGAAGCGATCGAGCTCACGCGGTCTTGCCACCCAGACGTCGTCGTCATGGATCTCAGCATGCCCGGGCTGAACGGCATCGAGGCGACGCGACGAATCCGGGAAGCGACGGACGACGTCCACGTCGTCGTCATGACGATGCACGAGGACGACGACGCCGTGTTCGCCGCATTGCGCGCCGGCGCCCACGGCTACCTGCTCAAAGGCGCGCTTCAAGCCGAGACGCTCCGCGCCATCCGGGCCGTCGCCAACGGTGAAGCGATCCTCGGGCCGGCGATCGCCGCCCGGCTGCAGGGGTTCCTGACCACACCGGCCACCTCCGACCCCAGCGACGCCTTCCCACAGCTCACGGAGCGCGAGCTCGAGGTCCTCCACCTGCTCGCCGAACGGCTCAGCAATGCCGAGATCGCCGCCAAGCTCTTCCTGAGCCAAAAGACCGTCAGGAACTACGTCTCCGGCATCCTCGCCAAGCTCCAGGTCGCCGACCGCGCCGAAGCCCGCCTGATCGCGCGCGCCGCCGGACTCGGCGACACCAGCACCTCCTACTGAAAGAGCGTGAGGTCGGGCTCGCGCTCGCCCCGCAGGACGGCAAGGTCGACCTCGACGCAGCTGATCCCCCGCGACTCCGCAAGTGCGATCGCCTGCGGCTTCAGCTTTTGCGCCGCGAGGATCCCGCGGCACGCAGCCTTCGCCGGGTCCTGACGGATGAAGCCGAGGTAGCGCGTCAGCTGCTCGACCGCGTCGATCGTTCCGGTCCGCTTGATCTCGACGGCCACCCACTCGCCGTTCGCGTCGCGGCACATCAGGTCGACGGGCCCGACCTCTGTCGCCCACTCGCGCTTCACGAGCGTGAGCTCCTCGCCGAGCGCCGTCGGCGCGGCGGCGAACTCGAGTTGCAGGTCGCGCTCGACGCCGTCCTTCTGCAGCGCCGCCGACTCGCCCATGTCGTGCACGACGTCGCTGAGAATCTCGGCGAGCCGGATCTCGAGCACGTCCTCCGTCTTCGGCTTACGGACGAGCAGCACGTCGCCGAGCTCCTCGATATGCGTGGGTCCGGTCATCCAGTTGAGCGGCTTGAAGCCGCCGGCGTCGTCATGCACGAGCACGGAGCCGTCGGCCTTCAGGATGACCAGCCGCACCGCCTCCGGCAGGACGGCCGTCAGGCGGCCGGTGTACCGCACTTCGCAGCGGGCGACGAGCAGGCGCACGAGCCGCACCCTATTGCCCTTTTCGGACATGTCCGTGATACGGGAGGTCCCCGGCGGCGCGGCTCAGAACCCCGCCGACGAGATCCCGCCGGCGGGGACGACTCTTTGCAACGGCGAGAAGCTGAGCACGTCTTCCTGGGTCTGTGCGTTGAGGTGGCCCCAGGTCGCTCCGTGGTCGCTCGAGGGAGTCACGATGCTGAACGCGTCGACGCCGCGGGTGATGTCGTTTGCATAGATCGCGCCGTTGTACCAGTAGGACGACCAGGTGTCCGCCGGCCCGCGGCCGGAGTCCGCGTCGTAGTAGGCGGCCTCGCGCGGCTGGGTCGGGTTGGTGAGATCGATCACGCTCGTGCCGCCCGAGTACCACGCGGACACGAGCAGATACCTGCCGGTGACCGGGATCAGGTTCCCGTTGTGCATCGAGCAGTAGTTGCCGGCCTGCGGGCGCGAGATCAGGAACGAGCTCTGGAAGGCCGCGTCGCTCGTTCGGTAGATCCGGATCCGGCCGTTGCCGCCCGCGGAGCACGTGCCGGTGCCCTCGTCGTTGAAGATGACGTATTGCCCGTCCCACGTGAACTCGGCCGAGTGCCAGAACCAGACGGCGGCATCGTCGATGTGCACGGCACTCTGCGTCGCGGGGCTGGCCGGGTTCGTGATGTCCCAGAGCTGGCCCTCGCTCATGCACGACGCGGCCGCCTTGTGGATCGCGGGGAAGACCGTGATGTCGTGGCAGGCGACCGCTCCGTTGTAGCTCGGGGCCGAGATCACCGGCTGCGCGATCACACTCGCCTGCTCGGGCGCGGCGAGCGGAACGGAGACGATCGAGATCTTGCCGAAGGGCTGCTGGCACGTCCCGCCGATGTTGTTCGAGCCCCACGGATAGGAGGAGACGTAGAGCAACACGCGGCCGTTGGCGAGATCGGGAAGGAGCGTGTGCGTGTGCGAGCCGCAGTCCGTACGCACCGCGTGGACGTAGACCGGGCTCGCCGGGTCGGTGATGTCGAAGATCCGGATGCCCTCCCACCCGGCCGGATTGGCGGCATTGGTGTCGGTCGCGCTGCTCTGGCCACAGACTGTGTCCCCGTCGATCTGGGGCGTGTCGACCGACATGAACAGCAGCAGGCGTCCGTTGTAGCGCCAGAGGGAGACGTCGTTCTGCGGCCCGCGGCAGAGGTACGACACGTAGAGCTGGTGCGTCTCCTTGTTGAACACGCGGAAGCCGTCGTAGCTGCCCGAGACGCCGATGTCGCCCCAGAACGCGATGTCGGAATGCGTCCGGCTGGGCGCCTCGGGAAGGCTCCAGTCGAGCCGCATGCCGGAGAAGGAATCGGCGCTCGGCCTGTCGCTGCTGCCGGCGTTCGGCCTGCTGCCGGCGCTGGGGGCAAAGGCGAGAGTCGCCAGGACGATCGCGAAGAGAAGGAGTCGACGGGTCACCAGCCCGGCCAGCCTAACCGCTTGGACGGTGGATGACTACCGCCCGCTGTGCAAAGAGCGCGGGCGAGGCACGCGGTCTTTCCAGCCTTAGCCTGGTTTAGCCACTTCTGGTAAGGGAGCTCTTATCGCGCTTACCCAGGTTTATCTCATTACGATAAATGCGGTAAGGTGCTTCGCGTGGACCCACGGGCGAATCCCTACACGCCGAACGCCGGAGCCCCGCCCCCCGCTCTGGTCGGCCGTGATGCCGAGCTGGAGGGCTTCGAGATTCTGCTCGAGCGACTGCGGCGTGGCTACGCCGAGCAGTCCATGCTGATCACCGGCTTGCGCGGCGTCGGCAAGACCGTGCTGCTCGGCGCCTTCGAGAGCCGCGCCCGCGCCGCCGGCTGGATCACCGTCACCGCCGAGATCACGAAGAACGAGGACTTCGGGCCGCGGATGGGCACCATGGTCCGCCGCGCTCTCTTCCAGGTCGCGCCGAAGGCGAGCTGGACCGACAAGCTCCGCCGGGCAGCCGGCGCGCTCAAATCGTTCTCGATCACGCTCGCTCCCGACGGATCGGTCACCGCCGGCATCGACATCGAGCCTCTCGAAGGCACGGCCGACAGCGGCAACCTCTCGGACGATCTCACCGACCTGCTCGTCGCGCTCGGCGAGGCCGCCCAGGAGCGCGAGACCGGCATCGCCTTCCTCGTCGACGAGGTCCAGTTCCTCCGCGCCGCCGAGTTCGAAGCGCTGATCGCCGGCCTGCACCGCACGGTGCAACGGCAGCTGCCGATCACGTTCGTCGGCGCCGGCCTCCCGCAGCTTCCCCGCCTCGCCGGCGAGGCCAAGTCGTACGCAGAGCGGCTGTTCAGATTTCCGAGCATCGGGCGGCTCTCTCCGCCGCAAGCCGAGGCAGCGCTCGCCGAGCCCGCCGCCGAGCTCGGGGTCAGCTACGAGCCCGGCGCGATCGACGTGATCGTCGCCTACACGGAGGGCTACCCCTACTTCATCCAGGAGTACGGCAAGATCGTCTGGGACCTCGCCCCCGAAGACGAACCGATCAGCCGGCGCATCGCAGAAGAAGCGCAGCGCGCGGTCGAGGCAAAGCTCGACGAGTCGTTCTTCCGCGTCCGCGCCCAGCGCGTCACGGAGCTCGAGCTCCAGTACCTGCGCGCGATGGCCGAGCTGGGGCCCGGCGAGCACACCGCCGGCGACGTCGCCGCTGTCATGAGCCGCAGCTCCGAACAACTCGGCCCGACGCGCGCGCGCCTGATCGACAAAGGGCTCATCTACACCACCGGCCACGGCCGCGGCGACTTCACCGTCCCGCAATTCGACCGCTACATGCGCCGCAACTACGAGCTCGCACCGCCGGCGCCACGCCCGTCCCAGCGCGCGAGGTAGGCCGGGCGATGAGGTTGAGCCCCGACCGCCGTCCTAGCATGCAGACCTCTCGAGAAAGGAGAACGTGATGGGCAGGCTGGTGGTCACGGAGTTCGTTTCGATCGACGGGGTGTTCGAGGACCCGGGCGGAGCCGAGGACTACGAGCACGGTGGGTGGACGTTCGAGTACGACCGCGGCGAGGACGGCAACCAGTTCAAGCTCGACGAGCTGACGGAGGCCGAGGTTCAGCTGCTCGGTCGCGTGACCTACGAGGGTTTCGCCGCGGCGTGGCCCTCCCGCGAGGGGCCGTTCGCCGACAAGCTGAACAGCGACCCCAAGTACGTCGTCTCGACGACGCTGAAGCATCCGGAGTGGGAGAACACGACGGTGATCTCGGACAACGTCGTCGAGGAGCTCACCAAGCTCAGGGACGAGACCGAGGGCGTCATCCTCGTCGCGGGCAGCGGCACTCTGGTGCGGACGCTGCTGGAAGCCAATCTGGTCGACGAGCTGCGGCTGATGGTCTTCCCGACGATCCTCGGGCGCGGGCGGCGCCTGTTCCCGGACGGGATCGACCGGCTGAAGCTGAAGCTCGTCGAGAGCAGGACCGTCGGCCCGGACGGCGTCCAGGTCCAGGTCTACCGCAGAGCCGCCTAGGAGGAGGGCGCACGATGGGTCAGCTCCTCCCCTGGTAAAGGAGCGTCGCCGTCAAGAGGGCAGGACCGCGCTGAGCCGAGCAAGGCTCTCGGCCGGCCACAGAGCCTCCATGTCGTAGTAGGCCTCGAACGCCGGCACCGAGTCCGGGAGCGTGATCCAGGGCAGCTTGGACCGGGTGTAGATGTGCACGTCGGGAGCGACGCCCGACGGCTGATCGAGCGTACCGGCGCGAACGAACCGCACCGCGGGGCCCCCGTACTCGCTGAAGACCGCCACCTGGCAGGCCGGACAGCGGAAGATCCGCTGCGCGCTGCCGTCGTCGCGAGGCACGTCCACGGGCTGCGGCGCTCCGGCGAGGAACTCGATCCGGTCGCCCTCGATCAGCAGGTTGATCACGAACGCGCTCCCGGTCTGCCGCTGGCAGTTGAGGCAGTGGCAGCAATGCGTGAAGAGCGGATCGGACGTCAGCCGGTAGCGAACCGCGCCGCAGGCGCAGCGACCCTCACGTGTGACGAGGACAGGAGACACGGCCGGACAGTAACCCGCCGGGCTCCTCGGCTCGGCCGCGTCATGGCTTCTCGAGCAGCGTGCGGTCGAAGAAGCCGACGACGCGGCGCTCGTACTCGACCGGCCTGGCGTCGATTCCTCCCGTATGCCGCGAGCCCGGCACTTTCCAGATCGCCTTCGGCTCCCCGGCGGCGGCGTAGTACTTCGGCTGCCTCGTGTCCTCGCCGCCCATGCCCGGGTCGGCGTAGATGAGCAGTACCGGGTGAGGGGCGATCCGCCCGATCCGGCCGACGATCTCCGGAGGGTGGCCGTGATTGGAGAAGACGCTGAGCGCGGCCGTCATCATCGCGAGGCTCGGCTCCACGAGCAGCCGAGCGGCCCCCGAGACGTCCTCGTCCCCGACACGGCCACCGGCACCCTCTGACACCAGGGCGTCGCACGTCGGCGACGCCTCGCGGACGCGATTCTGCGCGCGGACAGCGCCTTCCTGGAAGCGCGTCGCGCCAAACCCTCCTAGGACATGTGCATCGGCGAGGGATCGCTCCCGGGGATCGTCAGGACCGGGATCGCCCCGGGCGCCGCGAGCATCAGCACGCCGAGCACGAGCAGCACTGCCGCGGTCCCGTAGACCGCGACGCCGCGCCACGGGACGAGCTTCTCGAAGGCGATCAGCCCGGCGACGAACGCCATCCAGGCGACGCTCATGACGCCGAGCGCGAACAGCGACAGCATCAGCCCCCAGCAGCAGCCGACACACCAGGCGCCGTGCTTCGCGCCCATCTGCACCGCTCCCGCGCGCCCGGCCCGCCAGGTGCCGAGCAGGAAGCCGAGCGGGCTACGGCACTTGCCGAGGCAGACGTCTTTGAGCGGGGTCAGCTCGTAGGCGGCCGCTCCGAGCAGGATCGCACCGGCGATCCAGCGGCCCGCGCGGTCCCAGTCGAGCACGCCGCCCGCTTCCTGCGCGCCCGCGTACGCGACCACTCCCGCGCCGCCCCAGGTGACGAGGTAGCCCGCCGTGAACAGGAGCGGCGAGAGACGCTCCTTCGTCATGTGGGAATAGAGCGCGACGGTCGGCGCGACCGACGGAAACATCATCGCGGCCATCATCACGACCCAGACGCCGACGAACCAGCCGAAGCTCCCGAGCCCGCTCCAGGGCCCCTCGTCCATGCCGCGCATCTGGCCGACCGTCCACCACCAGCCGATCCCGGCGGCGGCGAAGAGCAGGGCGACGAGGCCGAGCCTGGCGCGGGCGGCCGAGCTCTGCGCTGGGGCTGAGGCGATCACCCGCTCAGGCGGCCCAGGAGAACTCCGAGGTCGAGAGCCCCGTCTTCCCCTCGTATTCGATCCCGAAGGCGCTGATCCGCGAGCGCGTCGCCTCTGCGATCGTGAGATTCGAGCCCACCGGGTGGAACATGCCCTCGAACCGGACCGGCTGGCCGGTCTCGACGCCGAAGGGGACGATGTCCTCGATCTCGAAGTCGATCACCTCGCCGACACGGACGCTGTGGCGCACGCCGTCGTCGTCGATCTCGATCTTCGCTCGCTCGACACCGAGCATCTCGCCGACGAGCGGCGCGAGCCCCTCCATCGGGCCGCCGAGCTGGCCGCTCAGCACCTTGACGAGCTTGTCCGCCTGCTCCTCGCTCGCCTGCTCGTCGACGAAGATCCCGAGCTTCCAGTTTCCGTCGGTCATGACCTTCGGCGTGTCGGCGATCGCGGCTACCTTCGTCCCGCTCACATCGGTGCCCTCGATCTCGCCCTCCTTGATGTTGAAGGCGAGCACGACACGGCAGTAGTCGTACGTGGCGCCGTGGTCGAAGCTCGCGTTACAGGGGCAGATGAGATCGCACGAGCACGTCTCGACGTAGCTTCCCTTCAGGTTCCAGGACATCGATCGCCTCCCTCGGTCGTAAGAGGCAATTCTCTGCGTTCGGCTCTGAGGACGTCAAGCGGGGTCGAGCTCGGCCAGGAGCTCGGCGACTCGGCGCCCGACCTCGTCGCGGATCTCGCGGACGCGCTCGACCGGCTCGTTCTTCGGGTCGGGAAGCTGCCACGAGACGTAGCGCTTGCCAGGGATGACCGGACAGGCGTCGTCGCAGGTCGCGACGATCACGTCCGCCCAGAGGACAGCCTCGTCGTCGAGCTTGCCGGGTCGGTGGTCGGAGGCATCGAGGCCGATCTCGCTCAGGGCCTCCAGGACCTGCGGGTGCACGGCGCTGCCGGGATTGCTCCCGGCCGAGCGGGCCTTCTGCCGGCCCTGCGACTCGCGCCGGAAGATCCGCTCCGCCATCACCGAGCGGCCGCTGTTCGCGACGCAGACGAAGAGGACGTTCACGCGGCCTTGCGCGCCTTGACGATCGCACCGTGCATGCCGTCGGCGACCTCGTGGGTGAAGTCGACCGTCGCGTCGGCGAAGCCCGCGGCCTCGAGGCCCGAGAGGTACTCGCCCTTGGAGAGCGCTCCGGCGATGCAGCCGACGTAGGAGCCGCGCTCGGCGCGGTCCTCGGGGCCGAGCCGGTCCTCGGCGACGATGTCGCTGACGCCGACGCGCCCGCCCGGCTTGAGGACGCGTGCGATCTCGGCGAGCACGGCCGCCTTGTCGACGGAGAGGTTGATCACGCAGTTCGAGATCACGACGTCGACGCTCGCCGCCAGGAGCGGAATCTCCTCGATCACGCCCTTGAGGAAGTGGACGTTCGTGACCCCGGCGTCGCGCGCGTTCTGCCGCGCCAGCGCGAGCATCTCGTCGGTCATGTCGAGCCCGTACGCGGTGCCGGCCGGGCCGACCCGCTTCGCCGAGAGAATGACGTCGATGCCGCCGCCCGAGCCGAGGTCGAGCACGACCTCCCCCTCGCGCAGGTCGGCGACGGCGGTCGGGTTGCCACAGCCGAGCGACGCGAGCACCGCAGCGTCGGGCAGCTCGCCGCGCTGGTCGGCCTCGTAGAGCGCCTCGCCGAAGCTCGTGCTCCCCGATTCCGAGCAGCACGAGCCGGAGCCGCACCCGCAGCTTCCGCCGGGCTCGGTGACGGCCCGGGCGGACTCCGCGTAGCGGCGGCGCACCTCCTCGCGCAGGTCGTCGGCAGTTGTGGACATCAGCAACACGCTCCTTTCAGGTCGGCGACGGCCGCCAGCTTCTCGACGGCGTCGCGCCTCAGTGAGAAGTAGGCCCACTTGCCGCGCTGCTCGCGCTCGAGCAGGCCGGCGTCGACCAGCTTCTTCAGATGGTGGGAGACGGTCGGCTGGGAAAGCCCGACCGGGCCGTACAGGTCGCAGGCGCAGACCGGGGCGCCACTCGCCGCGAGCAGGTTCACGATCCGTACCCGCGCCGGATCGCCGAGCGCCCGGAAGAGCTCGGCGGTCGCCAGCGCTTCCTCCTCGTCCAGCACCGGCGCGCCCAGCGGGGCGCAGCATGCGATTGCCGTGGTCATATCGATGCTCGTAAATATATCGACGAGGTTCGATCTGTCAAGTTCGCGGAGCGATTGGGCACCTGCGAAGCGGGAACTGGGACTAAATGGCGAGCAGGCACGTGAACCTCCCCCAGCACTACCGCCATGGGCTCCGCGGCGCGATCCGGCACAACGCGCCGGCGTTCGCCTTCTCGATCATGATCACGTCGACCTTCGGGAGCATCGCCTCCGAGGAGGGCTCGCCGAGCGTCGGCTCTGTCTACGGCTTCATGGCCGGCGGCGTGCTCGGCTTCCTCGTGATCCTCGCCGTCGCAAGCGCCGGCTTTCGCAGGACAAGGATGGAGGCGGAACGACCCGTCGTGATCGTCGTCGGATCGGCGCTCTCTCTCGGCTCGACGGCCGTCGGGCTCGGCGCGGCGACACTCGTCGGGGTCCTCCTGGACGGCTTTCTCGCCTGGATCCTGGCGCCGTTCGCCGCATCCATGGCGTTCATGCTCGTGCTCGGGCTCGAATACGGGATCGCCGAGGCGCTCGACGAGACCTCCTAGAGTGAGGGCGTGGCCGTCGAGGAGATCCCGCTTCGCAGCACCAGGTACGGCCTGGTCGCCGACGGCGACGGCTGGTTCGTGATCAACGCCCGCGACAGCCGCTGGCGCGACTACGGACCGCTCGGGGCCGCCTGCAACTTCGAGGGCAAGCGGCCGTTCAAGCAGCTCGGGATCAACCTCAACTACCTCGAGCCGGGCCAGCCGCTGGGCCTCTACCACCGCGAGAGCCGCCAGGAGGGCTTCCTCGTGCTCGCCGGCGAGTGCGTTCTGATCGTCGAAGGTGAGGAAAGGCCGCTCCGGCAGTGGGACTACTTCCATTGCCCCGCCGGTACGGCACACGTGATCGTCGGCGCCGGCGCCGGCCCAGCGGTGGTTCTGGCAGTCGGCGCGAGAGGCGGCCGCAAGGGTCTCGTGTACAAGGTCGACGAGGTAGCGCGGAAGCACGGCGCGAGCGTCGACCGCGAGACGACGAAGTTCGCCGAGGCCTACGCGTCCATCCCCTCAGGCCGCTCGCTGTACCGCGACGGCTGGCTGCCCAACTGGTGAGAGCGACCCGCGCCGGCAAGGCGCGAGCGGCTCGGAACGCTCCAACCGGGGTCAGACCCCGGGGTAGGCGGCGGGGCTCGGAACGCTCCAACCGGGGTCAGACCCCGGGGTAGGCGGCGGGGCTCGGAACGCTCCAACCGGGGTCAGACCCCGGGGTAGGCGGCGGGGCTCGGAACGCTCCAACCGTGTTGCCCAGGCGCGGCTTCTCAGCCGAAATCGATCACGCTGCGGATGCCGGCCTGGGCTTCCATCAGCTCGAAGCCGCGGTTGACCTCGTCCAGCGAGAGCTTGTGGGAGACGAACGGCTCGACGTCGAGCTCGCCCGCGAGCCAGCGGTCGACCAGCTTGGGCACCTGGTCGCGGCCCTTGACGCCGCCGAACGACGAGCCGGCCACGCGGCGCCCCGTGATCAGGAAGCGCGGGACGACGTCGAGCGTCTCGCCCTTGCCGGCGACGCCGCAGACCGTCGCCAAGCCCCAGCCCATCCGCGCCGACTCGACCGCCTGCCGCATCACCGCGACGTTGCCGGTCGCCTCGAAGGTGTAGTCGGCGCCGAAGCCGCCCGTCATGGCGAGGATCTCCTCCACCGCGCCGGGCCCGCCCTCGAGCGTGTGCGTGGCGCCCTGGCCGCGCGCGAGCTCCAGCCGGTCGCCGGAGAGATCGACGCAGACGATCCGCTCGGCCCCCTGCAGCCGGCAGCCCGCGACCGCGCCGAGGCCGACCATGCCGGCCCCGAAGACGACGCAGGTCGAGCCCGGCTCCACCTTGGCGGTGTTGATCGCCGCGCCGAGGCCGGTCGAGAGACCGCACGCGAACAGGCAGGCGCGGTCGAGCGGCGCATCCTTGCTCACGTTCGCGAGCGCGATCTCCGGCATGACCGTGTACTCGGCGAAGGTCGACGTGCCCATGAAGTGGCGGACCGGCTCGCCGTCGCGCGAGAGACGGGTCGTGCCGTCGGGGAGGTAGCCCTGGTTCTGCTGCTCGCGGATCGCCAGGCAGAGGTTGGTCCGCGGGTCGCGGCAGTGCTCGCACTCGCGGCACTGGGGCGAGAAGAGCGTGACGACGTGGTCCCCCGGAGCGAGCGAGCCGACGCCCTCGCCGACCGCCTCGACGACGCCCGCGCCCTCGTGCCCGAGCACGGCCGGCGCGTAGCCGGACGGGTCGGCGCCCGAGGCGGTGTAGAGGTCGGTGTGGCAGACGCCGCAGGCGACGAGACGCACGAGCACCTCCCCCGCCTTCGGCTCGGCGAGGTCGAGCTCCTGAACCTCGAGCGGCTCACCGAAGCGCTCGAGCACCGCCGCGCGGATCTTCACGATGCGACGTTACATCGCGGCGCCGACACGTTCCGCCGCTGCCGCGAGCTCCTCGTCCGGCACGTTCGGTAGCGCGTCCTCCCAGACCGGCAGCATCATCCCAGCCGCCTCGAGCATCCCGAGCGGCCGCGGCAGGAACCAGACGTGGAAATGGGCTCCGCCGTCACCCCACCGGTAGAGGTGCACTCGCGCGACATCGCCGAGGGCGAGGATCGCCCGCTCGACGCGCGCCGCGACCCGGCCGAAGTCCTCCTGCAGCGGCTCCGGCAGATCCGAGAACGAGTCGACGTGGACGCGGCTCGCGAGCCAGACCGCTCCGGGAAGGCTGCCGCCGACCGGAGGATGGAGCGTCCAGTTCTCGTCCGACCAGACGGCGCCGGTCGTCTTGCCGCCGCAGATCGCGCACGGTGGGCCGCCGGGCTCGCCTCGGCGCGGCGGCTCGGGAATCTGGCGCTCGCCGGGCTCGCGCGCGACGAGCGGCTCCGCATACGGAAAGGTCATGGTGCTCACGGTTTACTCCTTTCGTGGAGACGAGGGCTTTGACGTACGCCGGGGTCTGACCCCGGTTGAAGCGGTGAGGACGGGAACCGGCTCAAGCTCCACGACCTGCCGCGAGGCCGTTCAGCACCACGTCCACGACGCCGCTCGCGGCCTTCTCGGCCGGCCAGCCGTGGCGGCCGCGCAGATGGACGTAAGGCCAGGCGACCGCGTTGAAAGCCACGTCCGCGGCTGCGACGACGTCGTCGCCTGGCGCGAGCGAGCCGTCGGCATCGCCTTCGCGCAGGAACTGGATGAACGGGTGCAGGTAGTTGGGCGGCTCCCCGGGCGCGGTCTCCTGGTGGAAGGCCTCGTCCGTGGCCAGCATCAGCGGCAGGTGCCGGTCGAGCAGCCCGCAGAGGGCGACGAGCCCGCGCTCGAGCCGGTCGCGGCCGGAGCCGCCGGACGTCAGGATCGGGTACATCGTCTCGCGGAAGTCCCTCGCCAGCTCGCCGACCAGCGCTTCGACCAGAAGCGGCACGGTGAGGCCCTGCCGCCAGAGCGTGGAGCGCGCCCGACCCGCGGCCTGGGCGACCTGCTCGAGCGTCAGCCCGTCCCAGCCGCGCTCGCGGAGGACGGCGATCGTGGCCTCCCGGAGAGTCTCGTCGACCGCCGCTTGCGACGCCTGCACCGTCGATGGTTTATACATGCAACGTTGATGTTGCACGATCGGGAGCACGAGCGCAACCTGGAACAGCCGGGCCTGGCGACAGTCGCGCGCGAGTGGGGGCGGATCGGCTGCGTCGGGTTCGGCGGGCCGCCCGCGCACATCGCGCTGTTGCGGCAACTCTGCGTCGAGCGGCGAGGCTGGCTCGCCGCGCGCGAGTTCGAGGACGCGATCGCCGCCTGCAACCTGCTCCCGGGGCCGGCCTCCACCCAGCTCGCGATCTTCGCCGCCTGGCGCCTGCGCGGACGCGTTGGGGCGCTGGTCGGAGGAGCCTGCTTCATCCTCCCCGGCCTGATCCTGGTCCTCGCGCTCGCGGCGCTCTTCCTCGCCGGCTCTCCGCCGGGCTGGGTGAAAGGCGCCGGCGCCGGTGCGGGCGCCGCCGTAGCGGCCGTCGCCGTCCAGGCGGGCTCGAGCCTGGTTCCGGACAGCTGGCGCCGTGCCCGTAATCACGTTCGCTGGCTCGCCTACCTCGTGGCCGGCGGAGCGGCGGCGGCCACGCTCGGCTCCTGGCTCGTGCTCGTGCTGCTCGGCTGCGGGCTGGTCGAGCTGGCGACCCGCCGCTTGGACCGGCTCGAGGGGATCGCGCCGCTACCGCTGCTCGCCGCCGGCGCCGGAGCGAGCGGAGGCCTGCTCTCACTCACCTGGGTCGCGTTCAAGGTCGGCGCGCTCTCCTACGGCGGCGGCTTCGTGATCATCCCGCTGATGCAGGGAGACGCGGTCCACCGCTACCACTGGCTGACGGACGGGCAGTTCCTGAACGCGGTGGCGCTGGGGCAGGTCACCCCCGGCCCGGTCGTACATACGGTCGCCGCCGTCGGCTACGCGGCTGCCGGCGTCGGCGGCGGGCTGCTCGCGGCGCTCGTCGCCTTCTCGCCGTCGTTCCTGTTCGTCCTCCTCGGCGCGGAGCACTTCGACCGGCTGCGCAGGAACGAGAGCGCGCAGGCGTTCCTCAACGGCGCCGGCCCGGCGGCGATCGGAGCGATCCTCGGCACGGCGGTCCCACTCGTGGCCGCGCTCTCGGAAGGCTGGCAGTACGCGATTCTCGCCGGGGCCGCGGTCCTGCTGTTCGCCCTCCGGCGGGGCGTTGTGCTCACACTCGTACTCGCCGGAACGGCCGGCGCCCTGATCGCGCTCGCCGGCGGGTCGCTCCCGCGCTGAGTCACTGCTCGTACTTTTCCACGACCTCCGGGGGCCGGACGTACGCCTCGCGTGGGTCCTTCCCCGCCTCGCGAAGCGCGCGACGCTGGCGGAGCAGGTCCCAGCACTGGTCGAGACCGATCTCGAGCGAGCGGAGCCGGCGGTGCTCGGCCTCGTTCAACCCGCCGTCGTTGCCGCGCTGGTAGAGCTCGTGCTCCTCGGCGACGAGCTGCTCGATCCGATTGTGAACCGCTTCGTCTTCCATCTTCACCTCCTGACGAGCTCACGCTACGCGATCACGAGTGCCTCCGTGAGCCAGCGCCGGGCCTCGCGGACGAGCTCGGGATTCGTCTCCATCGTGTAGTAGGCGAGCGCCATCACGGCCTGAGAGACGGCCCAGCCGCGGGCCCGGGCCCAGGTCGCGTCGTCGATTTCAAGCATGTCCAGGAAGAGCTCGCGGCGGGCTCCGGAGAAGAGCTTCCACGCGACCATGACCTCGCAGGCGGGGTCGCCGACGCCCAGGCTCCCGAAGTCGATCACCGCCCTCAGCCGCCCGTTCTCCACGAGGACGTTGCGCGCGTCGAGGTCGCCGTGGACCCAGACCGGGGCGCGGTCCCACGCCGGCGCGTCGAGAGCCGCTTCCCAGATCTCGCTCACGGCGCCGGCGTCGATCCTCGTTTCCAGGGAGTGGACGGCGGCACGCATCGCCTCGTCCCGCGCGGCGAGCGGCTCACCGCGGCCGAAGTTGTGCTCGCCCGGCCCCGGCCCGCCGCTCTGGTCGATCCGCTGGAGAGCCCGGATGAACCCGGCCAGGTCGAAGGCCGCCCGGCGAAGATCGGCGATCGGCTCCTCGACGGCGGCCTTGCCCGGCAGCCAGCGGTAGACCGACCAGGAGAACGGGTAGCCCGCGCCGGGCGCTCCCTCCACCAGCGGGACCGGGACGGGGAGCGGGAGGAACGGCGCGAGCCTCGGGAGCCAGAGGCGCTCCTTCTCGAGCGTCACCGCCGTTCGCTCCCGGGTCGGGAGCCGGGCCACCTTGTCGTCGCCGAGCCGGAAGAGCGCGTTGTCGGTTCCCCTCGGCCGGACGGGCTCGAGCGACAGGTCCGCCCAGCCGGGGAATTGCTCGGCGAGCAGGCGCCGGACGAGAGCGACGTCGATGTCGAGCTCGTCCGCGTGCATCCTCGGCTCAGCCATTCGCGGACCTCGGGCGCCGGGTCGGCGGCTCGCCGCCGACCGGCCGGTAGCCGGCAAAGGTCGACTCGAGCACGCCCTCGCCGCGGGTCAGTCCCGCCAGCTCGCGCTGGAGCTCGTCCACGGCGTCGGAGCGCAGGAGCGCCTCGACGACAGCGAGCTCTCCCGCCGGCAACGGCGTCTCGACGGCCGCACCGAGGCGCGAGAGCACCGGCAGGACGGTCCCGATCGACCGCGCCGGAACCTCGAGGCTCACGCGGACGACCGGCTCGCAGACGACCGTCCCCGCCTGTTCGAGCGCCCGCATGAGAACGACCGGCGTGAGCTTCCGGAAGTCCGCGGCCGTGGTCCCGGAGGCCACATACCCGCAATCCGTCACCGTCACCGTGCAGTCCGGGACCTGCCAGCCGAAGAGCCCCTCCCGCAGCGTCCGGCGGACGTACTGGGCCATGAGCTCGGCGAAGGCGTCGACCGTCTTGTAGACGGAGATCGGCAGCAGACGGACGGCGACATCGAGACGAAGCTCGAGGCCGGCACCGACCGGCGCCGGCTCGACCCGCAGCGCGAGCGTGGCGGGATACGGGTTCGTGCTGGTCGGCGAGCTCTTGCCCTGACGTTGCTCTTCGTCTTGGCGCGGAGCACCTCCAACACCTCGCCGGTGCCGACGAGCCGCTCGATGTGAATCGTCATCGTCTCGCGGAACTCGACCTCGACGCCGAAGTCGGTGGCGAGGGTCGCCTCGACGACTTCCTTCTGAACCTCACCGTAGAGCGAGACGGAGAGCTCGCCGCGCTCGTCGTCGCGCCGCACGTCGATCAGCGGGTCCTGTTCGGCGAGCTGGGTCAGCGCGACGTAGAGCGCCGCCTTGTCGGCCGGGTCACGCGGCGCGACCACGGACTCGAGCGTCGGCGGCGCGAAGGCGTGCGGCGACGGGGCCTGGGCGGGGGCGCCCGATCGTGTCGCCGATCTGGACCGTAGCAAGCCCCCAGAGCTTCGCGATCTGGCCCGCCCTGACGGAGGGGCTGCGAACCGCCGTCGCCCCGTCGAAGAGGCCGATCGCGGTGACCTTGCCCTCCTCGGCCTCCCCGACTCGCACGCGATCGCGCACCGAGATCGTCCCCGAGAACAACCGCGCGTAGGCCTCCCGCTCGGCGGTCGGGCCGCGGTCGACCTTGAAGACCGTCGCCGAGACGGGCCCGTCCGCATCCCCGGCGTCGGCGGGCAGCAGCTCGGCGATGCCGGCCGTCAGAGCTTCGATGCCCGCGCCGGTGATCGCCGAGCCGCAGAAGACCGGATGAACGAGCGAGCGCTTCGTCTGGTCGGCCAGCGCCTCGCGCAGAAGCTGCGGCGAGACGCTCGCCTCGTCGACGTAGGCGCCGAGCAGCGACTCGTCGTGCTCAGCGAGGAGCTCGAGCAACCCGTCCGCGCCTGGCTCGAAAGCCGCGTCGCGGGCGCCCTCTCCCGTCACCGAGCCCATCGGCAGCGCCGCGACGCGCAGCCTCGCGCGGATCTCCCTGACGACGCGCTCGCAGTCGGCGCCGCGCCGGTCGACCTTGTTCACGAACAGAAGCGTCGGAATCTGCAGCCGCCTGAGCGCGCGCATCAGCACGCGCGTCTGCGACTGCACGCCCTCGACGGCCGAGACGACGAGGACGACGCCGTCGAGCACGCCCGAGGACGCGTTCCACCTCGGCGATGAAGTCCGGATGGCCCGGCGTGTCGATCAGGTTGACGGTCGTCTCGCCGATCGCGAACGAGACGACCGCAGAGCGGATGGTGATCCCACGCCGCTGCTCCAGCGCGAGCGAGTCGGTCTGCGTCGTGCCGTCATCGACCCTGCCGATCCGGTCGATGACGCCCGCCGCGAAGAGCAGCCGTTCGGTGAGAGTTGTCTTACCGGCGTCTACATGCGCCAGGATTCCCAAGTTGAGCGTTCGTCGATGCAAGCGTCATACCCTCCGAGTAGGTCACAAAGGCCCTCTGGTTGGTTGACGCTGTGCGCATCTCGCGCTCCTTGGTCGATCGGCGCTTGCCGGGGGAGCATACCGGCCGCCGCGCGGCTCAGTCCTTCATTCGAATGGCGACGTCGTACTTCTTGACCGAGGTGCGCCTGCCCGGGGTATCCGGGCCCGGCATCGAGCTCAGCACCTGGTCGCCCTGCCGGTAGTCGTCCTCGTTGTCGAAGAACACGACGACGAGCGACGTTTCCTCTTCGGGTTCGTGGAGGACGATGAGCTCGGTCGCGGGCATTCCCTCGGGCCGCTCGCCACCCTCTATCTCGCTCTTCATCTGGTCCATCCGGTCCTTGCCGACGCCTTCGAACATGACGACGCGTGCGAGTGCCATGCGAGCCTCCTTGTCGATTGCGCCAACCCTAAATGGTCGCGCTTGTCAACGAAGCGGCGGTGAGCTCGTCGAGGAACCGTGCGACCGCGGCCGGCGGTAGGGCGCCGACGAACTCGCTCACGACCTCGCCGCCTCGGAACGCCTTGACGGCGGGGATCCCGCGGATCCCGTGGGCCAGTGCGAGCTCGGGATTGGCGTCGACGTCCACCTTGGCGAGCACGAAGTCGCCTTCGCGCTCCTGCGCTTCGCGCTCGAGCGCGGGGCCGAGCATGCGGCACGGGCCGCACCAGGCCGCCCAGAAGTCGACCACGACCGGCAATTCGTGCGAGCGCTCGAGCACTTCCAACTCGAAGCTCTGCGTTGTCACATCGATCTCCATTGCTTCCTCCTTGCGTTCGAGTCTCTTTCGTGCTATACAACTATACAACTAGTTTGTTTATTCCGCAAGAAGATGTCAACAGCCCTTCCACACCCGCTCCCCGACGACCTGGCCGCTCTGATCGCCCGGCGTTTTCGCGCGATGGCCGAGCCGATGCGAATCCGGCTGCTCGATCGCCTGCGTGACGGTGAGGGCACCGTCGGCGAGCTCTCCGACGCGCTCGGAGCCTCGCAGCAGAACATCTCCAAGCACCTCGCGGTGCTCGCCGACGCCGGCATTCTCGGCCGCCGCAAGGACGGCAACCGCGTCTATTACCGGATCGTCGACGACGGCGTCCTGACGCTCTGCGAGGACGTCTGCGGATCGCTCGAACAGCAACTCCGCAATCTGGGCACGCTCGTCGGACTGGGGGTGGCCTGATGCTCGAGCTCTGGCAGACCGAGTGGTGCCCCGCTTCCCGGCGGATCCGGCAGCGCCTGACCGAGCTCGGAATCGACTATCTGATCCACCAGGTGCCGGTGGAGAAGGACCGGCGGGACGCGCTTCGCCGCGCAACCGGCTCGGACGTGATCCCCGCACTTGTCTTTCCCGGCGGCGAGGTCGCGATCGGCGAGGACGCGATCTTGCTTCGGCTCGACGGCGCCCCGGGCGAGGCGTCCGAGGCGGAGGCACATCGACTGAAGGCGGAGAAGGCCCGCCGCCGCTACCTCGAGGAGGAATGCGAATGCTCGCAACCGGCTACACGCTGACCACCACGACCACGGACTCGTTCGCCGGCGCCGTCGAGCGCGTGCGCGACGAGCTGAGGGAGGAGGGTTTCGGCGTTCTCTGCGAGATCGACGTCCAGGCGACCCTGAAGGAGAAGCTCGGCGTCGACCGCGAGCCGTACCTGATCCTCGGCGCGTGCAACCCCCCGCTCGCGCACCGGGCGCTCGAGACCGAGCCGGAGCTCGGCGTGCTGCTCCCGTGCAACGTCGTCGTCTACGAGCGCGACGGCGAGACGCACGTCTCCGCCGTCGACGCGGAACGGATGCTCTCGATCGTCGGCGACGACCGGCTCGCGCCGGTCGCGGACGAGGTCAGGCGACGGCTGGCAGTCGTCGTCGAGCGCGCCACGGCGTAGGCCTACTCGGCGACGGCGAGAACGGCCGCGCCGGTGATCCGGCCGGCTCGCAGCCGCTCCAGCGCCTCGTTCGCGGCCGGGAGCGGGAACGCTTCGACGCGCGTCCGCACCGGCACGCGCGGGGCCAGCGCGAGGAACTCGTCGCCGTCCCGCCGAGTCAGGTTGGCGACCGAGCGCAGGACGCGCTCCTCCCAGAGCAGCTCGTACGGGAACGCCGGGATGTCGCTCATGTGGATCCCGGCGCAGACGGCGACGCCGCCGCGGTCGAGGGCGCGCAGGGCCACCGGCACGAGCTCCCCGACGGGAGCGAAGACGATCGCGGCGTCGAGCGGCTCCGGCGGCCGCTCCTCCGAGGGGCCGGCCCACTCCGCCCCGAGCGAGCGGGCGAGCTCCTGAGCGTCGGAGTCTCCCGCGCGCGTGAACGCGAAGACGCGGCGGCCCTCGTGGAGCGCGACCTGCGCGATCAGGTGGGCGGACGCGCCGAAGCCGTACAGACCGAGGCGCTCGCCGTCTCCGGCCAGCCGTAACGCGCGGTAGCCGATCAGGCCGGCGCAGAGCAGCGGCGCCGCCTGCAGCGCCGGGTAGTCGTCGGGGAGACGGAAGCAGAAGCGCGCATCGGCAACCGCTGCCTCGGCGTAGCCGCCGTCCAGGTGGTAGCCGGTGAACCGTGCCCGCTCGCAGAGGTTCTCGCGGCCGCTCCGGCAGAAGCGGCACTCGCCGCAGGTCCACCCGAGCCACGGGACGCCGACGCGCTCGCCCGGCTCGAGCTCGACGCCCTCGCCCACCACGTCGACGGTTCCGACGATCTGGTGGCCGAGGACGAGCGGGAGCTTCGGGTCGCGGAGCTCGCCGTCGAGCACGTGCAGGTCGGTCCGGCAGACGCCGCAGGCCTGCACCCGCACCCTTAGCTGGCCGGGGCCGGGCTCGGGCTCCGGCAGCTCCGCGTCCCGCAACGGAGCCCCCGGCGAGTCGAGCACCATCGCGTGCATCGACTCGCCAGGGTAGTTCGCGCCCTACTGGTAGCGCAGCGCCTCCGCCGGGTAGACGCGCGAGGCGCGCCGCGCCGGCAGGAACGTCGTCCCGAGCGCGACCAGGTAGACGGCGAGGAAGATCACGCCGAGGTTCATCCAGGGCACGTCGAAGCCGAGGTTCTGCCAGCTCGGCGACCGCTGCGCGTCGCTGATCACGTTGTGCGCGACGACCAGGCCGAGGCCGGTCCCGACCAGGATCGCGGTGAGGGCGACGAACGACGCCTCGAGCAGGAAGCTCAACTGCACCATCCGCTTGCGGAAGCCGATCGCGCGCAGGACGCCGATCTGCTGCCGCCGCTCGACGACCGCCCGCGCCATGATCACGCCGAGCGCGGCCACGCCGACGATCAGGCCGAGGCCCATGAACCCCATCACGAGGCGGTTCATCGTCACGTTCGCCGACACGAGGTCGGCGAGCGTCTCCTTCAGGGAGTCGGCCTGCAAGCCGCTGGCGACGAACGTCGACTCGAGCCGCTGCGCGGTCGCCTTCGCGTCGGCGCCGGGCGCGAGCGCGAACAGGTGCACGGTCGGCAGCACGCGCATGCCGAATACCGGCTCGAGCGAGCGTTGCGAGGTCCAGATCCCCGACATGAACTGCGGCGCGCTGTCCGCGAGGACGCCGATCACGGTCAGCGTCATCCGCTTGCCGGTCTGCGGGTCGCGGACGGAGACGCGCACCGGGTCGAACGTCTCGTCCTCCAGGTAGAAGCCGTGGAGCTGGAACTTGGGCATCACCCCGACGTTCCAGTTGGCCTTCCTCGGGACGACGAACTGGTCGACGACGGCCAGGTTCGGCTTCGTACGGATCGCCCGCCACACCGCAGCGCTCGAGCCGTAGCCCTTCGCGCGGTCGGCGAGTCGGTACGTCGTGTGCGAGAGGAAGGCCGAATCGGCGCCGTTGAGCGTGTAGGACTCGTCCTTCACCCCGGCTCCGAGCTGCCGCGCCTTCACCGGAAGCGAGGACTCGCTCGAGACGACGCGGAAGGCACGTGGATCGAGGCCCGCGCGCCGGATCGCGGCAGGCATGTTCGCGATCGGCTGGGCCGGCGAGCTCGTCGCGCGCACGTCGAAGCCGCCGCCGAACACGTCCAGGTCGTTGAAGGCGTTCGTGAACGCCCCCGAGGTCGTCGCCCCGACGACGAGCGTGAAGACGACGAGCGTGAACATCGCGAGTGTCACGCCGGTGCGAAAGAGGCTCCGCAGCGGATACGCGATCGACAGCCGAAGCACGGGAGCGAGGCCGCGGATCCGGCCCGCGGCCGAGCCGAGCGCTCCGAGGAGGACGTCCGCGTTGTACATGAGCGTCCAGGAGGCGCCGACCACGATCATCAGGCCGCCGAGGAGGAAGATCGAGAAGTTGACCTTCATGTCGCCGAACAGCCAGCGGCTGATCGGGAGCACGAACCAGGCGACGAGCGCGAGCCCGGCGCCGGTGTGGATCGCGCGCTCAGGCAGGCCGAGAGCCCGCAGGACCGGGACGAGCCCGAGGATCACGAGTGAGACCCCCAGGCCGAGCGTGACCGCGTCCTCGGCGCCGATGCCGGCAGCCGCGAGGGCCGCACCGGCGAGGATCCCGGCCGCGCCGAGCAGCCAGCGCCGGCTGCCGGCCTTCTCGTGGGGCGGTTCGGGCAGGTTCCGGATGGCCGTCACGATGTTCATCCGGCTCACGCGCCAGGCGGAGAAGGCGACCACGACCAGCGTCAGAAGCACTCCGATCGCGTACCCGAGCGCGAGCGTGGTGGGCTTCACGGAGTAGGTGATGTGGACGTCCTCCGCCGCCGAGAAGGCGCTCGCCATCGCGAGCACCATCGCGTACGCGACCGCGACGCCGAGCAGCACGCCGACGGCGGCCGCGATCAGGTCGTACGCGAGGCCCTCGTAGAGGAAGAGCTGCACGAGGTGGCGGCGGCGGGTGCCAACGGCGCGCGCGATCCCGAGCTCGCTGCGGCGCTCGGCGGCGAGCATCACGAAGATCAGGAAGATCAACAGGATGCCGGCCGCGATCGAGAACGACCCGAAGGTCGTGAAGAACGACATGAACGCCGCCCCGCCCGCGTCCGCCTGCTCCAGGGCGTCCTGCTTGGTGTTGTCCGCCTCGAGGCCGAGCGCGCGCGCTTTCGGCTGCAGAAGGCGCATGGCCTCGCCGGTCGCGCCGGCACCGCCGCTGTTCGAGACGAAGATCGCCTTCACGAGACCCTGCTTGCCGAGGAAGTTTTGTGCGGCCGTGAGCGGCATCAGCACACCGGCGTCGTCGGTTCCGCCGCCGTCGTAGCTGACGATCGCCTTCACGCTCATCGACGAGACAGAGCTGCCGGAGAGCAGCTGCAACGTATCGCCCGCCTTCGCGAGGAGCTTGTCGGCGCCCTTCGCGTTGACGTACACCTCGCCCGGCCGGAGCGCACCGAGCCCGACCGTTCGCCCGCCGGAGCGAATCTCGCCGAAACCGGCCATCCGGCCGGGGTCGGTCGCGAACAGCGTCACGCGCGGCTCGGTCTGGCGGCTCGTCGCGTCCTGAACCGCGATCGACTCGACGATCACGGGGGCGACGCCGTCCACGAGGCCCGATGCCCGGGTCTCGCGCGCGAGCCGGCCGGCGTAGCGCTGCGGGAAGTAGCGCCAGCCGGTCGAGCCGCCCTCCGGACTCGCGAGTGCCGCCTCGATGCCTTTAGCCGCGACGATCTCGTCGGTCTGCCCGAGCGCGGTCGTCGCGGACGAGCGGATCGTGTGGCTCATGGTGTCGCCGGTCGCGAGAGCGGCCGAGATGATCGCCGTGCCGAGCATGAGGCCGGTCACGATCAGGACCGTGCGCCCGCGACGGCGTCCGAGGTTGCGGACGCCGAGACGGAAGAAGACACGGTTACGGAGCGCGAGCGCGGCGACGCTCGCCAGTGCGAGGGCCAGCAGGACTGCGAGCACGGCGGTCAGCCCGCCGACCGGGACGCCGAAGATCTTGGTCATTTCGAGCCCCCTAGAGCTGGAGTACCACCGGCGCGTCCGCGACCACGACGTCGTACGTCTCGCGGCCCGGCTGCGACCGGAAAATGGTTACGAACTTCTCGAGCTGCTCCGCGTAGAAGCTGCGACCGCCGGCGAGACCGGCGTCGGCTGCCTCCTCGTCGCTCCAGAACGTGAGCACGAGCGCCTTGCCCTCGGGCGAGAGGAGCACGTACACGCCCTCGTAGCCCTCCTGCTCGTGTAGTGCCGGCACGACGGATTCACGGAACACGTCGACCGCCTGGTCGACGCTCATCCGGACTGGATCGATCTCGGCGACCGTTGCGCGCGCGATCACTTCACCTCACCTCCAACGTTTCTTCGCCCACGATCTCGCCGTCGACCATTCGCACGATGCGGTCGGTCGAGCGCCCGACGGAGATGTCGTGGGTCACGATCAGGAACGTCAGCCCGCGCTCACGGTTCAGCTTCCGCATCAGCGCGACGATCTCCTCGGCGTTCTCGCTGTCGAGGTCGCCGGTCGGCTCGTCGGCCCAGACGATCGCCGGGTCGTTGACGAGAGCACGGGCAATCGTGACGCGCTGCCGCTGGCCGCCCGAGAGCTCGTCGGGCACGTGCGCGGCGCGCTCCCCGAGGCCGACCAGCTCGAGCGCGTCGAGCGCCTTGCGACGGGCCTCCTTCGCGGGCACCCGCGCCACGAGCAGCGGCAGCTCGACGTTCTCGACCGCGCTCAGGACGGGCATCAGGTTGTAGAACTGGAAGACGAACCCCATCCGGCGGGCCCGGTAGTCGGTGCGCTCCTCGTCGGACATCGAGCTCAGCGCGACGCCCTCGATGAGCACCTCGCCGGCATCGATCCGGTCGAGGCCGGAGAGGCAGTTGAGCAGCGTCGTCTTGCCGGAGCCGCTCGGGCCCATGATCGCGACCATCTCGCCGCGTGGAACCGAGAAGCTGACGCCGTTCAGAGCGCTGACCTGGAGCTTGCCCGTGTCGTAGAGCTTGTCGACGGCGCGAGCCTCGACGATCGCCTCCGCGATCGGTCGGGGCGCGGCCGGAATGACGCGTGTTGGACGCGACTCAACGCTGACGGCCATCGCAATCGCCTCAGCAGGGAGTCGCGTCGGGATGGAAGCCGGGAATGCGTGCTCGCGGCTTGACTCGCCCGTTGCCGCCCGCCTTCTCCGCAGGTCGCGAAGCGAGGACGCCGGGGCGGGGAGAGCGGAGCGTGTTTCGGCTCTCGCTCCGGGCGATGGAGCCGGTTCTGCGAGTGCTCATGAGCTGCTCCTTTCGTTAGTCCCAGGGAGCCTGGAGCACCACCCCCGCGAGCGCATCGGTGGCCGCGCCGATCGGCGCTCCGTAGTTCCCCGCGCGCGCAATCGGCGTGTCGCCCGATGCCGGGATCCCGGCAGTCGCCGACGATGGAGCCGAACACGAAGGAGGCCCACCCATGAAGACGATCCTCATCGCGACAGACGGCTCCGAGCCCGGGCGCGAGGCGACCGAGTTCGGCCTCGAGCTCGCAGCCGAGCAGAACGCCGAGCCTGTGCTCGTCTACGTCGTGCCTGCCATGGACGTGCTGCCGACAGGCGGATTCGGAATGACCGCGGCGGTGCCGCACGAGGTCACGGAGCATGACCGCGACGTGCTCGAGGAGGCGCTCGGGCTCGCGGAGGCACGCGGGCTCGAGGCGAAGACGGAGCTGCTCCGCGGAAACGCCGTCGACGAGATCGTCGCCTGCGCGGACGCGATCGACGCCGATCTGATCGTCGTCGGCTCCCGCGGGCACGGCACGATCGCGAATGCGCTGCTCGGGAGCGTGTCCCACGGAGTGCTGCACGAGGCGCGCCGGCCGGTGCTCATCGTCCGCGGCGCCCCTGTCCACGCGGCCGCCTAGCGGCTTTCCCGCAATTCCTGCAGGGGATTCCCGCGGTGGATTGCCGGGATCCTGCGGATGGCGACAGGGCTGAAGGCGGCGATTATCGACGTAACACATGGCCGAAAGAACATCGGCCGCGACGGAAGGAGAAGGTAATGCGCAAGGTATTCGAACTAGGCGGCGTGCTAGCTGCAGCCATCCTGGTCGCTTTCGGAATCACCGCCATCGTGATGGGCTTCAGCGGACGCTCGACCGTGAGCGACAGCCTCAAGCAGGAGCAGATCACGGGCACGCCCGACATGACCCCGGCCGCGATCGCGGGCGAGGTCAAAGCGGCACAGACCGCGCAGAACGAACTGTTCGCGAAGCTGCACCAGGCCGGCTCGAAGGCCGCAGCGTCGCCGATCGAGACGCCGAGCTGCTCCGTTGCCGGGAAGCTGGTCAGCAACGGCCCGCAGGCACGGTGCTTCGCGCAGTACATGCGGATCCACACGTTCGGCGCCAGCTCGGGCCTGACGTATTCGCAGATGGGACGCTACATCGCCAAGCCGGACGCACCGTTCAAGTACACGGACGGCCTCGGGGCGACGAACGACCCGAAGTACGCGCTGACCGACCCGAAGACGCAGCAGCCGGTCAACAACGGCCGCCGCGACATCTGGGTCACCTACACGGCGCTCACGACAGCCCTCAACACGAGCTTCATGGCTTCGAAGCTCGCACTGTTCGGGATCGTGGTCGGCCTGGCTCTGCTCCTCGCCGGGATCGGCTTCGGGATCCTGGCGCTGGGCGGTGCGCTCGAGAGCCCACAGACGGCCCTCAGGCACCTGCACCTGCGCAGGCACGCCGCAGCGAAGGCCTAGACGGACTCCTCCGTCGCATCAGGGCGGGCCGCTTCGGCGGCCCGCCCGCTTTCGTTGCGCTACTCCTCGAGCAGACCCTGGTCGAGCGCGTAGCGGACAAGCTCCGCCCGGCTCGTCAGGCGGAGCTTCTGCATGATGTGCGCCCGGTGCGTCTCGGCCGTGCGCACCGAGATGTAGAGCTGCCGCGCGATCTCCTGGTTCGTGTGCCCGAGCGCGAGCAGGCGCAGCACCTCGCGCTCGCGCTCGGAGAGCGGGTCATCCTCGGCCCGCTTGCGCTCCTCCGTCGCCGCCGCGACCAGCCGCGCCCCGAGCTCGGGATGCACGTAGCGCCCGCCGCCGGCGACCTCCCGGATCGCGGCCACGAGCTCCGCGTCGGCTGCCTCCTTGAGCACGTAGCCGCTTGCTCCGGCCTCGAACGCTTCCGCCACGTAGCGCGGCTCGTCCTGCATCGAGAGCACGAGCACCTTCGTCTCCTCGTTCTCGTGCAATAGCTGGGGCACGATCTCGAGCCCGCTCTGGTCGGGCATCACGATGTCCAGAAGGATGACGTCCGGCTTGAGCGAGCGCGCCTCGAAGATCGCGTCCCGCGCGTTGCCGGCCTCGCCGACCACCTCGAAGTCGTCCTCGGAGTCGACGAGGAGCTTCAGGCCCGCTCTGACGACCGCGTGGTCGTCGACGATCAGCACCCTCGTCACGGGAGAGGCACGTCCGCGGCGATGGTCGTGCCGGCGCTCGAGTTGGACTCGATCCTGAGGTGCCCGCCGAGCAGCGCGAGCCGCTCCCGCATTCCGATCAGGCCGTAGCCCCCGTCCGTCTTCGCGGGATCGAATCCCTGCCCGTCGTCCTCGACGACCGCCTTCACCGTGCCCTCCATCTTCGTGAGCGCAATGCTGACGTTTTCGGCCCGGGCGTGCTTGACGACGTTCGTGAGCGATTCCTGGACGATGCGGTACAGCGCCGTCTCGACCTCACTGGGCAGCCGCTCGTCGCCGAGCGCGGCGCCGAAGTCGACGGAGATGCCCGTCTGCTCTCCGAACGTCGAGGTGAGATGCTCGAGCGCGGCCACGAGCCCGAAGTCGTCGAGCGCGCTCGGACGGAGCTCGACCGCCAGACGGCGGACGTCCCGCAGGGTGGCGACCACGAGCTCGCGCAGCCCGGCCGTCGCGGCGCGCGCCTTCTCGGTCTGGAGCGTCTCCTCAAGGGTCCGCAGCCCGAGCAGGATCGACGTCAGCGCCTGGCCGGTCTCGTCGTGCAGCTCGCGGGAGAGGCGCCGCCGCTCGACCTCCTGGGCGTCCACGGCGCGGCGAAGCGCGTTCCGCTCGATTCGCTCGGACAGATCGACGGCGAGCGCGGCGCGGGTGGCGAACGTCTCGGCGAGCCTGAGGTCGGTGTCGGTGAAGCGCGGGTCGTCTCCGAGCTTGTCGTGCGCCGCGATCACCCCGATCGCCTGCCCGCGCACGACCAGAGGCACGTACAGGCCGCTGCGGGCCTGGAGGAGACGAGTCACCTCGGGGTTCGTGTCGGGGTCGTCGAGGACGGAGTCCACGCGCTCGCTGCTCAGGCGCTCGAGCACGCGACCGCTCTTCGAGCCGGAGCGGCCGACGGTCTCGCCGATCAGCGCCTCGCCCGCCTCGCCCGCGGCGGCCACGAACCGCAGCTCGTCGGCCCCGGCAGGCAGCAGCACCGAGACGACCCGCGCGCCGAGCAGCTCGCGGAGGCGTCGCGCGACGAGGTCGAGCAGGCGCTCGAGATCGGTCTCGGTCGCGAGAGCGTTGCCGACCTCGTTCAGCGACTCGAGCTGGCGCGACCAGCTCGTCGCCGCCTCGTACAGCCTTGCGTTCTCGATCGCCACCGCCGCGTGGCTCGCCAGCAGCGTGACGAGCTCCTCGTCCTCGGCGGTGAAGTCCTCGTCGCCGGCCTTCTCGGTCAGGTAGAGATTTCCGTACGGGACTCCGCGCAGGACCACCGGCACGCCGAGAAACGAGCGCATCGGCGGATGGTTGGGCGGGAAGCCGACGGAACGGGAGTCCTCGGAGAGATCCTCCAGCCGCAGCGGCCGCGCGTCCCGGATCAGCGCGCCGAGAATGCCCCGGCCGCGCGGAAGCTCGCCGATCGCGGCATAGGTCTCGGCGTCGATGCCGGTGGTGACGAAGCGCTCGAGCGCCGAGCCGGTCGAGTCGATCACCCCGAGCGCGACGTAGCGCGCGCCGATCAGCTCGGCGGCCTTCTCGACCAGCCGCTGCAGCAGGGCGTCGAGCGAGAGCTCGGAGCTGATCGCGACCCCTGCCTCGACGAACGCCTGCAGGCGGTCGTCGTTCGGACTGACCGCCTTCGCCGTCATGTTGCTGAGCCTAACGGTCAGGCGGCGCGGCGCCGCGCGTGCGCGCGCTGCTTGGCGACCAGCACGGGCCGATCGGCCTTGTGCACGAGGTCGGCGGAGACGCTGCCGAGCAGGGCTCCTGCAAAGGCTCCACGGCCGCGCGAGCCGACGACGATCAGGCCGGCTTCCCGCGAGCGAGCGAGCTCGAGCACCGCGTCGGTCGGGTCGCCTTCGAGGATCTCGGACTCGAACTCGACCCCGGCCTCTGCCGCGAGCGCCTCGGCCTCGGCGAGCGCTGCCCACGCATGCCGGAGCTCCGCGCTCAGGGCCCGCTGGTAGAACGGGTCACCGAGGATCCCGAGCCGCGACTGGCGCACGTAGACGAAGGTCGCCACCGAGCTCGACTCGACGGCGAGCGCGAGACCCATACGGAGAGCCTCCCGGGCTCCCAGCGAGCCGTCGGTCGCGATCACGATTCGATTCCTCTTCATGGTGAGCCTCCTTGTCTGTGACCCAGCATCGGCCAGGAGCCGGCGCACGGCATCCGCAGCGTTCCTGATCCGGGCTGCGGCTTTCCCGCTGCGGCCTTCCGCGACCGCGCCGATGCCTCTGCGAGCACGGTCGTCGATACTTCGATCGATGTCCGCCACCGCGCGCAGCCAACAGACTGTGGGCGCCGTCGACGTCATCCTCCGCGACGGCTCGACGCTGAGGCTGAGACCGCCGACGGCAAGCGACGCCGACGCGCTGGAGGAGTTCTTCTCCGGCCTCTCGGAGCACAGCTTCTACCTCCGCTTCCACGGCGTGCGCAGAGTCGACCGCCGGCTCGTCGAGCACTTCGTCGACCCGGACTGGCACGACCGCGGCGTGCTGGTAGGTGAGGCCGCCGGCAGAATCGTCGCGGTCGCGGAGTTCATGCGGCTGCGCGACGAGCGTTCGGCCGAGGTCGCCTTCGCGGTCTCCGACGAGCTTCAGGGGCGCGGGATCGGTACCCGCCTGCTCGAGCAGCTCGCCCGGCGCGCCGCCTCGGTCGGGGTCGAGCGGTTCGTAGCCGAGGTTCTGTCGGAGAACTCGGCCATGCTCAAGGTCTTCCAGGACGCCGGCTTCGACGCCGTCCGCGAGCTCGAGGGCGGAGAGATCGAGGTGCGCTTTCCGATCGGCGCCACGGAGACGTACCTCGAGCGGGTCGACGAGCGCGATCACCAGGCCGTCACGGCCTCGCTGCGCCCGTTCTTCGCGCCGGGCTCGCTCGCGGTCGTCGGCGCCTCGCGCCGGCGCGGCTCGATCGGCGGCGAGCTGTTCCGGAACGTGCTGGCGGCCGATTTCCAGGGCTCCGCCTACCCGCTCAACCGTGAGGGCGAGCCGGTCGGCGGCGTGCGCGGCTACCGCTCGCTGGACGAGCTGCCCGAGGTCGTCGACCTCGCGGTGATCTGCCTGCCCGGCCGCTACGTGCTCGAGAGCGCACAGGCAGCGCTCGAAGCCGGAATCAAGGGGATCTGCGTGATCTCCTCGGGCTTCGCCGAGGTCGGAGCGGAGGGTGCCGAGCGCCAGGAGCGGCTGCTCGCGCTCATCCGTGCCCACGGCGGGCGCCTGGTCGGCCCGAACTGTCTTGGGATCGCGATCCCGCCGCTCGGGCTCAACGCCACCTTCGGCCCACGCCCGCTCCCGGCCGGCCGGATCGCCTTCTCCTCCCAGAGCGGCGCGCTGGGACTGGCGCTGCTGGAGAAGGCGGCCGAACGGCGTCTCGGCTTCTCCGCGTTCGTCTCGGTCGGGAACAAGGCGGACGTCTCCTCGAACGACCTGCTCGAGTGGTGGGAGGACGACCCCGACACCGAGCTCGTGCTGCTCTACCTCGAGTCGTTCGGCAACCCGGGCAAGTTCAGCCGGCTCGCGCGGCGCGTCGCCAGGCGCAAGCCGATCCTCGCGCTCAAGTCCGGCACCACCAACGCAGGCGCCAAGGCAGCGAGCTCCCACACGGCAGCGCTCGCCGGCTCCGACGCCGCGGTCGAGGCGCTCTTCCACCAGGCCGGTGTGCTGCGGGCGGGGAACCTCGAGGAGCTCGTGGACGCGGCCGCGCTGCTCTCGAGCCAGCCGCTGCCACGCGGCCGGCGCGTCGGCGTGCTGACGAACGCCGGCGGGCTCGGGATCCTCTGCGCCGACGCCTGCGAGGCGGCCGGGCTCGAGCTGCCGGAGCCGAGCGAGGAGACACGCGCCGCGCTCGCGGACCTCGTACCCGCTGAGGCGAGCCTTGCGAACCCGGTGGACCTGCTCGGCTCGGCCACGGCGGCGACATTCGCCGGCGCGATCCCGCACCTGCTCGCCGACAAGCGCCTCGACGCCCTGATCGTGCTCTTCGTGCCGCCCGTCGTCGTCGGCGCGGAGGAGGTCGGGGCGACCATCCGCGACACCGTCGCCGGGCTCGGGACGGACAAGCCGGTCCTCGCGGTCGTGATCAGCGCCGAGGGCACGCCCCCGGCGCTGCTCGAGCACGACTCGCCGGTCGCGAGCTTCCCGTATCCCGAATCTGCCGCCCGCGCCCTCGGCCTCGCGGCGGCCCGCTCCGAGTGGCTGCGGCGGCCGGCCGGAGAGACGCCGGCTCTCGACGGGATCGACCGCGCGGCAGCACGGCAGGTCGTCGAGCAACAGGGCGAAGGCTGGCTCCCGCCCGAGAGGACGCGCCGGCTGCTCGAGGCGTACGGCCTTCCGGTCGTGCCGGAGCGAGCGGCGGGGAGCGCGGACGAGGCAGTCGCCGCCGCGCGCGAGCTCGGCTTCCCGGTCGTCGTCAAGACGGCCGCAGCGGGCGCGCACAAGACCGAGAGCGGAGGAGTCGCCCTCGACCTGGGCGACGAGGAGCAGGTCGCGGCCGCGGTCGAGCGGATCGGCGCGCCGGTGATCGTGCAGTCCTTCGTCAGTGGAGGCGCCGAGCTCCTGGCCGGGGTCGTCCAGGACCCCGTCTTCGGCCCGCTGGTCGCGTTCGGCCCCGGCGGCGTGCTCGCGGAGCTGATCGGCGACGCAGCGTTCCGGCTCGCCCCGCTGTCGGAGGTCGACGCGGGCGAGCTCGTTGAGACCGGCAAGGCCGGACGGCTCGTCCGCGGCTTCCGAGGCGCTCCGCCGGCGGACGCCGCCGCGCTGACCGACCTCCTGCACAGGCTCTCGGCGCTCGCAGAGGATCTGCCCGAGGTCGCCGAGCTCGACCTCAACCCCGTGATCGGGTTGCCCGACCGCTGTGTCGCCGTCGACGCCCGGGTCCGCGTCGAGCCGGCCGGCCCGCGCCGGTCACCGAAGACCTGGTAACCGCTGCGGCTTTCCCACAGGGGCATCAGAGCCTCCACCGATGACACGCGCCCGAGCCGAGGCGATGCTCGAGCCATGGCGATCGCTCGCCTGAAGGAACGCGCCCTCGCCCTCTCCGCGCTCGCCGGGGTCGCCGCCGGCGCGCTCCTGCACCTCACGCCGTTCCGCGGCGCGGCCGATCTGGTCTGGGCGGCGACGGCGACCCTGCTGCTCGTTCCGCTGACGTGGTCGGTCCTCCGCATGCTCGCGAGGCGGGACGTCGGCGTGGATGCGATCGCCCTGGTGGCCATCTCCGGCGCGCTCGCGCTGGGGCAGTACCTCGCGGGGGCGGTCGTCGCGCTGATGCTCGCCGGCGGAAACGCGCTCGAGGCCTACGCCTCGCGGCGCGCGCGGCGCGAGCTGACGGCCCTCGTCGAGCGCGCGCCGCGGATCGCTCACCGGCGCCGGGGCGAGCTGGTGGAAGAGGTCGCCGTCGAGGAGCTCGTCCTCGGAGACGTCGTGCTCGTGCGCGCCGGGGAGGTCGTGCCCGTCGACGGCACCGTCGCGAGCGACGAAGCCGTCCTCGACGAGTCGACGCTGACCGGCGAGCCGCTCCCCGTGATGCGCCTCCGCGGCGAGACCGTCAAGAGCGGCGTGGCCAACGCCGGCGAGGTCTTCGAGCTGCGCGCCCTTCGCCCGGCGGCTGAGAGCGCGTACGCGGCGCTCGTCCGGCTCGTCCGCCAGGCGGAGACCCAGCGGGCGCCGTTTGTGCGCCTCGCGGACCGCTATGCGGCGGTCTTCCTGCCCCTCACCGCGCTGGTCGCGGCCGCCGCCTGGGCCGGAAGCGGCGACGCGCTGCGGGCTTTGGCCGTCTTCGTCGTCGCGACGCCGTGCCCGCTGATCCTCGCCGCGCCGGTGGCCCTCGTCTCGGGCGTCTCCCGCGCCGCCCGCTCCGGGGTGATCGTGAAGGGAGCGGCCGCGATCGAGCGTCTGGGGGAGGCTCGGTCGGTCCTGCTCGACAAGACCGGAACCGTCACGCTCGGCGAGCCGGCGGTCGAGCACGTGCTTCCTCTCGACGGGCTCGCCGCCCCGGAGATCCTGCGGCTGGCGGCGTCGGTCGACCAGCTCTCTGTCCATTCGATCGCCGAGGCGATCGTGCACGCCGCCCAGGCGGACGAGCTCGAGCTGACCTTCCCCGAGCGTGTCGTCGAGGGACGGGGTCAGGGAATCGAGGGCTCGGTCGACGGACAGCGGGTTACCGTCGGGAGCCCCGCCTGGCTCGGCGAGCGCGGCTACGACGGCGTCGCCGACGCGCTCGAGCGCCGGGCAGGCCCGGGGGACGGGGATGCAGGCGTCCTGGTGGGGGTCGACGGCCGCCTGGTCGGTTCGATCATCCTCGACGACCGACCGCGTGGCGGCGCCGCGGAGCTCGTTCCCGCGCTCCGCGCCGCAGGTGTGCGCCATGTCGCGCTGGCGACCGGCGACCGAGCCGCTGCCGCGGAACGGATCGGCCGCGCGCTCGGCGTCGACCGTGTGTACGCCGAGCAGACGCCGGAGCACAAGCTCGAGCTGGTGCGTGCGCTACACGCGCGGCCGGGGCTCACGCCCGTGGTGATGGTCGGCGACGGCGTGAACGACGCGCCGGCGCTCGCCCTGGCGGACGTCGGGATCGCCATGGGCGCGGCCGGCGCCACGATCTCCTCGGAGACAGCGGACGCGGTCATCGTCTCGGACCGGCTCGACAGCGTCGCCGACGCCGTCCGGATCGGGCGGCGCTCACTCGGGATCGCGCGCCAGAGCGTCCTCGCCGGCATCGGCCTTTCGCTGCTGGCGATGGGCTTCGCCGCCTTCGGCTACATCACGCCGGTCGCGGGCGCGTTCCTGCAGGAGGCGATCGACGTGGCAGTGATCGCGAACGCGCTCCGCGCCCTACGGGGCTAGCCGAGCTGGACCTTGCCGTTCGAGTCCTGAAGCTTCCGCTCCCAGAAGTAGATGTCCTCGGCGATCTGCGGCGGGCCGGAGGCGATTTCCTGCCACGCCCCGGCGCCCTGCCAGACATCCGGTGTCCCGAGCGTCTCGAGGAGGCTCTGCGGCGACGGCCCGGTCTCGAAGAGGAAGAGCACCTCGTGCTCGAGCAGGAAGACCAGATGGCGCTCGAGCGCGGTGTTCTCCGGATCGAACGGCGGCCCGGTTTCGATCAGCTCGCGCGCGCGGTCGTGGGCTCCGTCCTTCAGGGGCACCACGACGAGCAGGCGCTGAGAGGTCTCTTCGCCGCATAGCTGCAGGCCGGCGATCCGCTGCGCGAGCTCAGAGACGATCCCGGGCTGGGCGACGCTCGCAACGCGGATGACCGCGCCGTTGAGGGGCTCGAGCACGAGCGTGCAGCGTCCGTCGAGCCGGTCTCCCGGCGCGCGTCCGACCCGGATCGCCCGCAGGCTCTCCAGCGGGACGACGCGCTCGACGGCGCGCCCCTCGCCGGCGCCGGTGAAGGTCACGCTTCTGGCGCGGACTTCCAGCCGGCCGGACGCGGTCGGCTCCGAACCCTCACTCCAGACGACTGCATAGGTCGCGCGCATGGGCCAATGCTGCCCGGCGATCGCTCGCGCGGCATCCGCCCCGCACCACACGTCGCGTGCGGCAAAGCCGCAACTTGCTTCAGCCCGCGCCCGGATGCCGCCCGCCCTCACAGGCACGAGAGTGAGCGGCAGAGATGTAAGGAGGAATAGACGATGACCACGTTCAAGTCCCACCGGTTTCCGGTCTCCGTCCAGTGGCGAGGAGGCCGTCTGACGCAGGCCCTGGTGCCGGGCAAGCCGGCGCTCGAGGTCGCCACTCCGCCCGAGTTCAAGGGCGGGATCGAGGGTGTCTGGAGCCCCGAGGACCTGCTCGTGGCGGCAACGGCGTCCTGCTACACGGTGACGCTCGTCGCGGTCGCCGAGCGGCGCGGCGTGCCCCTGTACGAGCTCGAGGTCGACGGCACCGGCCACGTCGAGCTGCGCGGCGACGGTCGCTTCGGCTTCGTCGCGATCGAGCTGCACGCGACCCTCGAGACCGACGAGGCGTCGGTACACGAGGCCGAGCAGGCGGCCCGGGCCGCGAAGGACGGCTGCCTCGTGAGCATGGCGCTCGACACGCCCGTGCATCTCGAGCTGGACGTCAAGCCGCGCGCGGCAGTTCTCGCGTACTAGAGGACTTCGGCCGGTACCGCGGCGGGCGGCGCTTCCGACATCCCGAGCCGCTCGGCCAGGAAGGGCGCTAGGTACTGGCCGACGATCTTCGCGGGCGGCCACCAGAGCGGTTCGGTGTCGACCTCCGAGCGGGAGGTTCCGGCCTCCGCGCGCAGGTAGCGCGGAGCCATGCCGGTCAGGAGGCAGGCCGCGGAGAACCGGCGTGGAAGGGCTCCGGCTCGACGTCGGCACCCGGCTGGGCCGCGATCGCCGCGGCGGCGGCGTCCGCCTGCTGGGCCGCGATCCCGCCCTGCTTGAGCGGGAACTGCGTGAGGTCGCCGGCGGCGTAGACGTCGACCTCCGAGCCGACCAGGCCGTGGCGCGTCGGTCGGTACGAAGCCGTTCCAGTCGCAGGGAATCCCCCGCAGGCCGGGCCCCGCAAGCCGCGGCGAGGCGACCACGCGGTCGGCCTCGATCGTCCCGTCCGGGGACAGAGCCGCAGAACGCCCTGCTCGAAGGGAAGCGAGCGGAGTCGCGTGGGGGTTCGCAGACCGACGCCGCGCGCCTCCAGCAGCTCCCGCGATCGCGCTGCTCGCGGCCCCGGCCGAAGATGGAGAGCGGAGCTTCCTCCGGGGTCACGACGCTCGATCTCGACACCCATCGCGCCGTGGTCGGTCAGGTCGGACGCGGTCAGGAGCGCCAGCTCGTAGAGCGGCAGCGGCCACGTGACGCCGGCGGGAACCGCGAAGACGATCCGCCGGAACTCCCCCTCGAGCGCCGCCTGCAGCAGGCCGCCGAGCAGGCGGATGTCCCCGGCCCGCGGAAGGTCAGCGCCCCGGGAACGGCCGGACGCGAGCGGGCGCCGAGTGCGAGCAGGAGCGCGTCGTAGCCGACGTCCCCGCTCTCCTGCGTCTCGACGACCCGGCGGCCGGGATCGACCCCGTCACGATCGCCTTTCGCAGCCGGGCGCCCGCCGCTTCCGCGAGCTGGAGGAGTGGAAAGCGGCGCACCTCACCGACGAGAAACGGCTCGGCGACGGCGAGCGGCCGGTAGACGAACTCCGACTCGGGCGCGAGAAGCTCGATGTCCACGAGCTCCGGCGCCAGCGCCCGCAGCGCAAGGGTGGCCTCGAGCGCGGCGACCCCGCCTCCAGCGATCACCACCCGCATCTTCCCGCCTCCGTCCTCCATGGCCCGATGCTGACCGAGAGCGGTCCGGCCGCCATCGGGACCGCGCCCAAGGTAATTGCGGGGAAATGCGGAATCATTGGTCGACGTGCACCGGAAGATCCTCGCGACGCTGATCGTGCTGGCCGTGTCGGCGTCAGCCGGGGCCGCGACGCAGAGAGCGTGGCAGCCCGACATGAAGGCGGCCGAGCGCTACGCGTCGCACCGGCGGGGCACGAGCGCGTTCGCCGTCCGGACGCGGACGCGGTCGTGGGGGGCACCGGACGACGACCTTCCCGTCCGCGAGCGTGCTCAAGGCGATGCTGCTCGTCGCCTACCTCGACATGCACCGGCCGGTCGCGGACGAGCGTTGCGCGCCGCCGACCGGGAGCTGCTCGGCGCCGATGATCCGCCGCTCCGACAACGACGCCGCCTCGAGGTGCATCCGGCGATCGTCGGCGCGCCGCGTGTCTCACGCGCCTCGCCCGCGCGCGCGCGCATGCGGCGCTTCGGCCCTCGGCGAACTGTTTGGGGCATGAGCCGGATCGACGCCGCGCGACCAGGCCCGTTTCTTCCTGCCATCGACGCGCTACCGCCGAGGCGCGCACCGAGCCTACGCGCTGCGGCTGCTGCACGAGGTGGTCGCCCGCGCAGCGCTGGGGGATCGCGAGGCCGGCCGAAGGGCTGGCGCGCTGTACTTCAAGGGCGGCTGGGGCTCGGGCACCGGCGAGGTCGACCACCAGGTGGCCCTGCTCACCCGCGGACGGAAGCGTGTGTCGGTCGCGATCCTGACGGCCGACGACGGGAGCCACGCCTACGGGCAGGAGACTCTCCGCGGAATCGCCTTACGCCTCCTCCGCGGGTTGGAGGACTCCAGCGCCGTTCCCTGACGGGCTCAGCCCCCGGTCCTCGAGAAATGCTGGTAGTCGGGTGCGCCGGTCCAGCGGCCGCCCCACTGCCAGCCGGCGGCGGCGAAGGCCCGGAGGAGCAGGCCGCCTCGCACTGCCATCCCGCGGCGGACGCGCGAGCGGTCGAGATAGGCGCGGCCGGCGCGCGGATGCACGCGCCCGCCCTCGAGGTACGGGTTCTCGACCGGGTTCACGTCGATCGCGAGCCCGTAGGCGTGCGTCGACCAGCGCTTCGGCCCGGGCGCGACGGCGTAGCGGCAGTTGAAGCCGGCGGTGTTGTCGGCATCGAGCGAGCGCTCGTCGCTCCCGCGGTAGGCATCGATCGGCCGTAGCCGCCGAATCGGGAAGCGCTCGACGTAAAGGCGGCGGAAGACGCGAACGACATCGCCGACAACCGAGACGTTGACGACGAGCGCACCGGCGTGGGCCCGCCGGTCGAACCCCCAGTACGAGAGCCGTACCCGCCGAAGCCGAGCCGGCGCCACCGGACACCCGGAGCGCCAGGAGTACGGGAGCTGAGCCGCGGTCACGCGGGAGACGGAGTGAGCGAAGGGCGGCTGAAGCGCGAGCGCGGCTGCCAGGAGCAGAACCATCTGCGCGTAGTCTGCACGGCGCATGAGGTGGATCGCGCTCGCCGCCCTTCTCCCGCTCGGTCTCGTGGCGGCATCCGCCGGCGGGACGCTCGCCGCGACGGGATGCCCGGCGACGCTCGCGAACCAGCTCGCTTCGACCGGCACCGCGGCGCAGCTCGTCACCGTGGCCTCGCCCAGGCGCACCTCGACCCGTGGCTCGCTCCGGCTCTGGCGCAAGGCGAGTGGCTGCTGGTACCCGGCCGCCGGGCCCTGGAGGGCCTGGCTCGGCGAGCGGGGCGTGTCCGCGCACAAGCGCGAAGGCGACCGCACCACCCCCGCCGGCGCCTTCGGCTTCCTGCCGACGATGTACGGGGTCGCGCCGAGCCCCGGCGTGCGCTACCGCTACCGCCGGCTCGTCTGCGGCGACTGGTGGGTCGAGGACTCCCGCTCGCCCTGGTACAACCGTTTCCGGCACGTCCGCTGTGGCTCGAACCCGCCGTTTCGGGTCACCAGCGAGGACATGTCACGCTCACCGACCGCCTACCGGCACCTCGCGGTGATCGCCTACAACAGGAGCCCCATCGTCCCCGGCCGCGGCTCGGGCATCTTCCTCCACGCGAGCACGGGCCGGCCGACGCTCGGCTGTGTGAGCCTGCCGCTCCCCCGGCTCGTCACGCTCCTCCGCCGGCTGCGCCCGGCGAGCGCACCGCTGATCGTGATCGGAACGCGCGGTGAGATCCGGCGCTTCTAGGATTCGGCTGTGGAGGACGAGACGATCGAGCAAGCGGCGCGCACGCTCGACCGCCCGCAGACGGTGCACGGACTGCTGGACGCCACCTGCCGCGCACTGGTCGAGGCCCTCGGTGCGAACGCCTGCGCGATCTCGCGGGTCGTCGGCGACCTGCTCATCGGTCTCGTCGAACACGCGCGCGGAGAGGGCGAACGCCCGCTCGCTCTCGGGCACGAGCATCTGATCTCCGACTTCCCGCTCACGCTCGAGGTCGTCACGACGGGTGAGCCGCGCGCCGTGTCGCTGCTCGAGAGGTCGCCCGAGCCGACCGAGGCCTCGCTCCTGCAGAAACTCGGGTACGACTCGCTGCTCATGCTCAGCCTGCCGGAGCACGGCGACTGCTGGGGCCTCGTCGAGATCTATGCGGACGGCCGAGCCTTCGACGACGGCCAGGCGCAGGTCGCGAGAGAGATCACGATGCGCGCAGGCCGGCGCCTCGAGCAGCTCAACCAGGACGGTTGAAAGCGGCGCGACGAGCGCGGGCGCGCTGCCGTCGGCTGCTGCCCCGGCGTCGCGGACCATGAATCTGCGGCGCTCGAGCCGGGCCTGCTAGCGTGGCGGCATGGCACGAGCTGCCGCCCAGCCGAGCTACCTCGTCGTTTGCCCCCACTGCCAGAAGGAGTTCGAGGGCGAGCTCCTCGAGGCCTCGGAACCGGCGAGCCCGAGCGGGTTCAAGTGTCCTCACTGCCGCCTGTTCGTCCCGTTCGAGCGCGCGACCGCCTCGGCGATTAGCTGAGCGAGACCCGCACCTCCCGGAGCCGGGGCGACGACGGAGGCCCTGAGACGAGGAACGCGCGCACCGGGTTTCTCCCCGGCCGGAAGGCCGAGTCGGGCGGAAGCGCAGAGAAGCGGACTCCGCCGGCGCGGTCGCGGTAGACCTTCGTGACGGCGGCGACGCTGCCGTTCAGCGCGAACGCGATCGTGTCGCCCGGCCGCAAGCCCGAGATCGTCCCGGCGAGCGGCGAGGGAACGAACTGCATCCGCCGGGGCAGAGCACGCAGGAGCTTGCTCCCGAGGTCGTCGACCGAGGCCGTCGCCGCGAGCGAGCCCGAGATCGGCAACCCGGCGACCGGCCGGCCGACGAGCTCCCAGTACGGGCCGGTCGCCGAGAGCCGCGGCCCGAAGGAGCCGCTCCCGAACAGCCGCAGCTTCCGCTCGAGCGCGCTCCGCCGGAGAGCCTGCGCAGCCTCGTACGGAGTCGAGGAGGTGCCAACCCGAACCGTCGGCGATCCGGGCCCGGGAGAGAGCCCGGAGCGCCCGTCCACCTTCCAGCGCAGCTTGGCGCCGAGTTGCTCCGCGATCGTCGGCAGCACGTCGACGCTCGTCACATGGCGCTCGACGACCCGCCCGGCGTCCTGGCCCGGCAGCTTGACGAACAGCGGGATGAAGGCGACGTCACCGATGTTCTTGCGAGTCGGGTCGCGGCGGCTGTCACCTCCGCGGAAGCTGTCTCCCTCGTCGACCGTGACGACGATCAGGGCCTTGTCCCAGAGGCCGGTCCGGTGCAGCCGGTCGAGAAAGCGGCCGAGCAACCGGTCGGTGAAGCCGGCCTGCAGCAGGTGCCGCTGCCAGGCCTGCTCGGCGAGCATCTCGCTCCACCACAGCTCCTCCGTGCGGCCCGGGGCACGGGTGTTCGCGACCGCACGCACGCGCCCGTCCGGAAAGTAGAGCCACGGGCCGTGGGGGAAGAGCACGTGCAGGTAGTCGAGTGTCGGCGTCGATCCCGGCGGGCGCAGGCTCCCGACCCAGCGGTTGAAGTCGCGTAGCCGGCCGATGTAGAAGGTCTTCAGGTTGACCTTCGGAAGCTTCGCCTGGCCCTGCAGCTGCGAGCCGGTGTCGGCGCCGAAGTCCGCCCACGACTCGTCGACCGCCGGGAGCCGCTCCTCGTAGCGCGGCGGCGCGATCAGGTGCAGATAGACGTCACGGGCATCCGAGTAGAGCGACGAGAGGCGCTTTCCGGCGTTCTCGCGCTTGCGCTTGCAGAGCTTCGCCGGGCAGAGCTGCGTCTGTGTCTCGACCACGTTCATCCGGTAGCGCCGGCCGAGCAGCGTGAAGAGGTTGTTCGGGTGGTCCTGGTAGACAGGCAGCGTCCCCTTCTTCGGGAGCTGGCCCGTCAGCAGCGCCGGGACGGCGGTCGTCGTGCTACTCGAGACGGTCGTCATGTTCCGGAACCAGAGCGAGGAGCGGGCGAGCCGCGCGAAGTTCGGGAAGCGGCCGGCGTCGATCCCGCCGCTCTCGTCCTCGAGCGAGATCGTGGGGAGCTCGTCGAAGAGCAGGAAGACGACCGGCGTCGGGTGACGCACGTTCGCGGCTGCCGCGCGCGCCTGGGCGTTCGGGAACACGAGCGTGTGTACGGGCGTGCTGAACAGGAAGACGCCGAGGAAGATCAGCGGGGCGGCGCCGAGCAGCGTGAGAAATCCGCGCGCCACCGAGAGCCGCCACGCCGCGAGGGCAACCAGAACGCCGATCACGATCGCCCCGGCGATGAGCGCCGCCGTGCCGTCGACGCCGGAGCGCTTCAGCGCCTGGACACCGAAGACCGCGCCCAGCGCCGCGATGAAGAAGAGGTGAAGCACAGTGGCCGCCGGGCCGCTGAGCGCCCCGACGGCGAGCTCCAACGCGAGCAGGACGAACGCCGGCGCAAAGGTGACGACGAGCGCGAAGAGGAGGATGTCCCCTGGCGTGGAGCCGTGCGCCGCGAAGAACTCCGCGTTCTTGCCGAGGATGTCGAAGAGCGGCTGCGCGAGCGCGAAGCCGGAGGCGGCCAGGAGCTGGGCGCCGCGAACGGCGGGCTCGCGCAGACGGAGGCGCCAGGCGACCCCCGAGACCCCGGCGTGGGCGACGGCCATCCCGGAAGTATCCTCGGTCAAGGGATGCCCGGGCAGGGTTCCCGCGGAACTAGACGCAGTCTTTGAGCCCCTGCGCCTCCGGCAGGGACTCGAGCTTCTTGAGCGTGTTGTTCTCGATCTGGCGGATGCGCTCGCGGGTGACACCGAACGCCTTGCCGACCTCCTCGAGCGTGCACGGCTGCGCGCCCGAGAGGCCGAAGCGGAGCTCGATCACCTTGCGGTCGCGCTCGGGCAGCGAGGAGAGGGCGTTCTCGATGTCCTCGCGGCGGAGCGAGACCTGGGTCGTGTCGTAGGGCGACTCGGCCTGGTCGTCCTGGACGAAGTCGCCGAGCTCGGACTCTTCCTCCTCGCCGATCGGCTTCTCCAGCGAGACGGGGTGCTGGGCCATGCGCAGGATGTCCCGCACCTCCGCGGTCGTGATCTCCAGCTCGGTCGCGATCTCGTCGGGCCGCGGCTCGCGGCCGAGGCGCTGGACGAGCTGCCGCTCGATGTGGACGACCTTGTTCAGCTTCTCGACCATGTGCACGGGGATCCGGATCGTCCGCGCCTTGTCGGCGATCGCGCGAGTCACCGCCTGGCGGATCCACCAGGTCGCGTACGTCGAGAACTTGTAGCCCTTGCGGTAGTCGAACTTCTCGACCGCGCGGATCAGGCCGAGGGAGCCCTCCTGGATCAGGTCGAGGAACGAGAGGCCGCGGCCGAGGTAGGACTTCGCGATCGAGACCACGAGGCGGAGGTTCGCCTCGATCATCTGCGTCTTGGCGCCCATGTCGCCGCGCTCGATCCGTTTCGCCAGGTAGACCTCCTGGTCGGCGGTCAGCAGCGGCACCTTGCCGATCTCGCGTAGGTAAAGCCGCAGCGAGTCGAGGCTCGGCTCGACGGTCAGGTCGAGCTTCGGGCCCTTCTGCTCCTCGGCCAGCGCCGGCTGCTCGTGCGGCGGATGCTTGTGGTTCTCGCCCTCCATCAGCTCGATGGAGTGGTCGATCAGGTAGGTGTAGAAGTCCTCGATCTGCTCCTTGCTGAGCTCGACCTCCTCGAGACCGGTGACGATCTCGTCATAGGTGAGGAAACCTTTCTCGAGCCCGTCCTGGACGAGTTTGTGGAGCTCCTCGACGTCCGGAAGGGAAATGTCGACGGTGAGCACCTGACCTCCGGCTGTCTCGCGGGCTTCTCGGAAACGGTAACGGCGAGGACGCCCTCTCCCTGAAAAGCTCCCCTCGCCGGGTCGGATGTTACACGCGATTTGGCGAATTCGGAATATTTCTTCTACAAGATGCAGAGCTTCGCGGCCGGCTCGCCGTGGCTGTTGGAGACGGGCACCGCGGCAAAGCCGGGACGCCGCGAAGCCAAGCGCCGTCGCGAAGGCGGCCAGCGCGGGGCGCAGAGCCCTCGAGTTCCCGTCCTCGACCTCGAGCGCGAGCCCGAGGCCGTCCGGCGACGCGGCGCAGAGGAGGCCCTCCGCGCCGCCCTTGGCGATCCAGCCCGGAAGCGTGCGCATCAGCGTCGTGTCGGTCGCGCCCTCGCCCGCCGACAGCTCGGGCCGCGCTCGCATCGCCGCGGCGATCGCGCTCGCCGCCGTCGAGGCTCGTGCAGCGCGAGAACGCGCATGCGCGACCCGCTCGAGCGGGAGCGCGAAGCAGACGACGCCGCAGCCGTCGATCGCCGTCTCGACGTCTGCCGGATGCGAGCTCGCGCCGCCGCGGCCACCTCGTCGAGCCAGCCCACGCTGAAGCGGGTGCTCGGGCCGGCGGTAGCCCTCGACCGGCCAGCCGCGCGCGCGGCAAACGGCGATCATCGCCGGCGTGCTTGCCCGAGCAGTTGTGGTGGACGGCTCCGGCGGCCGGCCGTCCTGGAGCCCGCAGTCGAGCTCGTCCTCGGCGCCGCCCGTCTTGTGGAGGAGCGCGCGGACGGCCGCGACGTGCATCGCTCGTTCCGAAGTGCGAGGCGGAGGCGATCGCGAGGTCGCTCGTCGTCGAGCTCCTCGCGCGCGCGGGCGAGCGGCAGCGCCTGGATCGGCTTCGCCGCGGAGCGCAGCGAGCTGAGCAGAGCTCGGGTCGCCGGCCGCGCGACGACGTCGCCGCCGGAACGGCGACCGCGTGCACGCGGTGCACGGACTCGACGATCTCGCCGCGCCTGACGGCTACGCTGAGCGGCTCGGCCATGAGGGCCGGAGCCTAGATGCCTGAGCTGCCCGAGGTGGAAGCGCTGGCGGCGCCCGCTCGACGAGCCGGTGTCGCGCGTTTCCGATCGAGCGGGCCGGCCCGGCGCACGTCGCGACGCTGAAGACGTTCGACCCGCCGCTCTCGGCGCTCGAGGGCCGCCGGCTCGCCGGCGCCGAGCGGCGGGCGAAGCGGCTGCTCTTCCCGACCGAGGACGGCGAGCTCGTCGCTGCTCGTGCACCTGATGACGGCCGGGCCGCGCTGCGCTACCTGCGCGCCGGCGAGGACGGGGCCGAAGACGCCCGCGTTCCGGCTCGGGTTCGAGGGCGGAGGCGCAGCTCGTGCTCACCGAGGCCGGCGCGAAGAAGCGCGCCGGCGTCTGGCTGCTCACGCCCGAGGCGGCCGAGGCGGAGCTCGCGCACCTCGGCCCGGAGGCGCTCGGCCTCGGCGCGGAGCGCCTGGGCGAGATCCTCGCCGCGCGAGCCGCGGCGGCTGCACTCGCTCCTGCGCGACCAGCGCGATCGTCGCCGGGATCGGCCGCGCCTGGGCGAACGAGATCCTGCACACGGCGCGGCCTGTCTCCTTTCGCCCCGGCCCAGGGACTGGCCCCGGACAGGTCCAGACGCCTCGCGGACGCGATGCGACGCCGAGCTCCAGCGCGGCCTCGAGCTGCGCGAGCGCGGCGCGAACGACGCGAACGCTACCGCGTCCACGACAAGCTCGGCGAGCCCTGCCACGTCTGCGGCACGCCGATCGCCCGCGTCGACTTCGAGGAGCACACGATCTACTACTGCCCGCAGTGCCAGACCGGGGGCCGCCTGCTCAAGGACCGCCGGCTTTCGCGGCTCCTGCGCTAGCCACCCACGACCAGCTCGGAGGACGAGATGACACAGCTGCTCGAAGCTCTGTATCGCGGGGACGACGACAGGGTGGCGGAGCTGCTCGCGCAGGAGCTCGAGCTGAAGGTCTTCGAGGCCGCCGCGTTCGGGCGCACCGAACGCCTGCGGGAGCTGCTCGACGAGGAACCCGCCCGCGCCAACGCCTTCGGCGACGACGGCTTCCAGCCGCTCGGGCTCGCGTGCTTCTTCGGGCACGTCGACGCGGCGCGCTTGCTGCTCGAGCGGGGCGCCGACCCGAACAGGCTCGCCCGGAACGAGCACATTCAAGCCGCTCCTCTCCACTCGGCCGTTGCGTCGGAGAGCAAAGATGAGAAGACGCGCTACGAACTTGCGCGCTCCTCCTCGACCACGGCGCCGACCCGAACCTCCGCCAGGGCGACGGCTTCAGCGCCCTCGACACCGCCCGCCAGAACGGCGACGGGCGCCTCGAGCGGCTGCTACTGGAGCGCGGCGCCGAGAACTAGGCCACCCTGGCGCCCGCCGCCAGCCAGTCGAGCACGACGGCCCACTCCTCGTCGAGGAAGTGGCCGCCGCCTTCGAGCAGCTCGAAGCGGGCGTTGGGGAGCCGGCTCGCGACGTATTCGCCGTGGCTGCGCGGCGCCAGGACGTCGAGCTCACCCTGCCAGAGCCGCACCTCCGCCTCGACGTCGCCGAGGTCAAAGCCCCACGGCTTCGCGAAGGCGAGATCGTCGTCGGCCCAGCCCCGCACGCCCTGGCGGACCGCCTCCTGGAACGACTCGACGAGGATTGCCCTGATGTCCGGGCGCGAGACGAGCGCGCGGTCGACCTCGGGCAGCTCGGAGGCGATCTCGTCGACGACTGCTTCCGGCTCGCTCCGGAGCTGGTCGACAAACGGCTCCAGGTACTCCTCGATCGCCTCCCGCCCGGCGACCGCCGCGCCGAACTCCTTCACGTTCAGCTCGGCGAGCCCTTCGAAGAAGTCGAAGTCCTCCGCATCCGGGGGCGCCGGCGTGACCAGCGCGCCGACACGGAGGACCCGGTCCCCGAGCAGAGCGCCGCAGGCGAGCGCATGCGGGGCGCCGCCCGAGCCACCCATGACGGCGAAGCGCTCGAGCCCGAGCTCGTCCGCGATCGCCGCAATGTCGGCGGGGGCGTCGGCGACCGAGCGGCCCGGAAGCGGGTCCGAGCGCCCGTAGCCGGGCCGGTCGTAGACGACCATCCGCACGCCGTGGCGCCCGTAGATCTCCGGATCGGGATGTCGCGTCCTGCGACTGCCCGGCGTGCCGTGCGACGAGATGACCGGCACGCCGTCGGCGGCACCGCGCTCGACGAACGCCAGCGTCCGGCCGTCTCGTGCCTGCGCAGTCCCTTCCCGCTCCACCGGCGGGATCATACGGGCGGCCCGGCGTGCCGGACGTGCGCCGGCGTGACCTCGCCGGGGCGCCTACAGCCGAGCAGCTTGAGGCCGAGCTCGATCTCGTCGCGCAGCAGCCCGAGCACCTGCGCGACACCTTCCTCTCCCCCGGCCGCGAGGCCCCAGAGAACGGCCCGCCCGCTCATCGCTGCCCGCGCGCCGAGTGCGAGCGCCTTCAGGACGTCGACTCCCCGCCGGATGCCGCCGTCGACGAGCACCTCGAGGCGCTCGCCCACCGCGTCCACCACCTCCGGGAGTACGTCGAGCGACGCGGGCACGCCGTCGAGCTGGCGCCCGCCGTGGTTCGAGACGACGACCGCGGCAGCTCCGTGCTCGGCGGCGAGCAGGGCGTCCTCGGCGGTCAGGACGCCCTTGACGACGAGCGGCAGGTCGCACGTCGCGCGCAGCCACTCGAGATCGCGCCAGGTGAGCGTCGGGTCGACGACGCGGCCCAGGGCCTGCGTGGAAGTCCTTGCGCGCGAGCTCGACCGGCAGATTCGGCAGCGGCAGATCGTCCGGCAGCGCGAACGCCTGCCGCAGGTCGCGCTCCCTGCGCCCGGCGACGGGGAGGTCGACCGTCAGCATGAGCGCGCTGAAGCCCGCCTCGGCGACTGCGCGAGCAGCTCGGCCGTGAAGCCGCGGTCCTGCGACCAGTAGAGCTGGAACCACTGCGGCGCGCCCGGAGCGGCCTCTGCGAGCTCGGCCGGCGTGACACTCGACAGGGTCGAGAGGCACATGATCGTCCCGGCCGCCGCGGCGGCGCGCGCCGTTGCGAGCTCTCCGTCGGGCCGGACGAGGCGCTGGAACGCGGTCGGAGCGACGAGCAGCGGCAGAGCGACCGGCTCGCCGAGCACCGTCGTGGCGGTCGAGACGTCGCCGACGTCGACGAGGACGCGCGGGCGCAGCTCCCAGCGGGCGAAGGCAGCGGCGTTCGCGCGCAGCGTCTGCTCGTCCCCCGCTCCGCCGGCGAAGTAGCCGTAGGCGCCGGGGTCGATCCGGGCCCGGGCGGCCTGCTCGAAGTCGTCGACGTTGATCACGCGGCTACGCCGCGCGGGATGCTATCGGCGGCCGCCGCTGACGACGAGGCGCACAGGCGCCCCGCGCCGCAGCGTCGCCTGCGCCCGCGGGCGCTGCGCGAGCACGCGGCCAGGAGCGACACGCGACCGCACCCGCTGGATCGTCCCGACCGAGCAGTGCGCCCGCCGGATGCTCAGGCGCGTGCGACCGAGAGTCAGCCCGATGACGCGCGGGACGACGCACCGCACCGACGAAGGTGCGGTGGCGGTGGCGGTGGCGGTGGCGGTGGCGGTCGGAGGCGGAGGCGGTGGAGGCGGAGGCGGTAGGAGGCGGAGGCGGAGGCGGAGGCGGAGGAGGCGGAGGTGGAGGCGGACGGTGGCGGCGGAGGCGGAGGCGGAGGCGGTGGCGGCGGTGAGCCGACACCGGTATCCACGGCGTAGAGGAACGAGGTCTGTGAACGGTAGAACGTCGCCGTGCCGACGTAGGCGGTCGAGCTGTCGGCGGAGAAGGCGGCCGGCGTGTAGACGATCTGGTAGCCGCTGTCGCCGGTCGGGAGGTCGACCTGCCAGAGCTGCGCCCCCGTGGTGGCATTCCAGCCGCGGAGGCTGCCCGCCTCGCCGAAGTTCGGCCGGTCGCCGGCCACGACGATGCTGCCGTCAAGGCTCACTTTGGGGAAGTCGATGATCGTGCCGTCGAAGAACGACCACGTTCGGTTACCGGTCGAGTCGACCCGATCGAGGTAGCTGAGGCTGCGCGCAAGGTAGATCGCCCCGTCGGGGCCGACGCTCGGCGGCGACATCCCGTTGTGAGGCCAGTCGGTGTAGCTCCAGAGCGGCGCGCCGTTGGCCGGGTTGATGCGAAGGAGCTGCATGCTGGTGAGGAAGAGGCTGCCGTCGGGCCCGGTTGCCGGCTGGGCCTGCCGCTGCATGAACATGTCCTCCGAGCACCCGTCCTCTGCCGCCCAGTCCTGTGCTCCCGCCAGCGTCAGAGCGTAGACGAGGCACGTGTGGTAGACGCCGAACTCGTCGAACGCCACATAGAGGTGTCCGGACCCGAAGACGATCTCGGCGCCGAGCTGTCCGTACTCGATGAACTTCGGGTCGCCGGGATTGCTCCAGCGCAGCCCACCGGCCGGCGTCAGCGAGTAGGCGCCGATGCCGCCGAAATCGGAGACGACGTAGATGTTCCCGTCAGGGCCGACGGACGGGCCTGCGATCACTCCCTGGCCCGCGGTTGGCTCCTCGAACGTCCACCGGATCGTGCCGTCGGGCGCGATGGCGGTGACCACGTTCATGTTCGCGACGTAGACCGTGCCGTCGGCGCCGAAGCTCGGGCCGCCGCTGCCGCCGGCTCCCGGAACCATCCACCGCTGAGCGCCCTCGCTCGTGACGGAGTAGACGTTTCCGGACGAGCTCACGACGGCGACACTCCCGTCGGGGGCCACGGCGGGAGCCTGGAGGATGTAATCGCCCGGGACCTCGAACCGCCACTTGACGGAGCCGGTGCGCGGGGACGCGGCCGCTGCGGAGCCGTGCAGAACGGCCGCTACGACCGCGAGCGCCGTGATCGCAAGCGCTCTCCTCCAGCGAGTCGACGCGGATGCGTTTGTGAGTCTCGACACAGCTCCTAGGCGCAGACTGCCCTCGGCGGGGCAGACAGGTATCCGCGAATACGCCGATCCCGGCCAGGTGGTTTCTACCGACCGAGACGAATCAGAAGCGCATCGCCGGCGAGCTCGACGGAGCCGCCCTGCGCCCGGATCGCGCGTACGGCGATCGCGGCGCCGAGGTCGCGCAGGGCCTCGCCGAGCAACACCGGCGCCGAGGCGGCCGTGACCGGCGCCAGGTCGAGCTCCGCTCCGCGAACGCTCAGCGTCACCCGGTCGAGGCCTCCGTGACGCAGCGCGCAGCGCGTGAGCGCGGCGACCGCGCGCCCGGTCGCGTCGGGGTCGGCCTCGACCGTCGCGCCCTCTCCGCTGACCTCCACGCGCTCGTCGCCGAGGCGGTCGGACGCGGCCCGGGCGAGCTCGAGCGTGTCCACCTCCTTGCGGACCGGGTCGTAGCGGCCGGCCTCGATCCGCGCGCCCAGGCCGAGCTCGTCGACCAGCTCGGCAAGCTGCTCCGTGGCCGCGACGATCATCGACACGTAGCGGGGGGCGGGATCCTCGAGCCCCTCCAGGCGTGTCAGCGTGTGGGCGAAGCCGTGGACGGTCGCGAGCGGCGTGCGCAGGTCGTGGCAGGCGAGCGACACGAGTTCGGCGAAGCGGTTGTCGTCGTCATCAGGGTGGTTGGTAGCGTTGCCGGCGATGCCGGACTCGCGGGAGCTTCTCACACACGACCTTCAGGCCTCCGCGTCTGACGTCCCGCTGGCGCTCTCGCGCGCCGGGGTCGGCGGGGTGCAGAAGGCGATCCGGGTGCGCTACGGCGAGAGCGAGAAGCTGATCGCCGCGGAGATCGACTGCACCGTCGATCTCGAGCCGGGCCGCAAGGGCGTCCACATGTCGCGCTTCCCCGAGCTGTTCGAGGAGGCGATCGAGGAGGTCGTGATCGGCGAGGCCCTGCTCGTGGAGTACCTGGCCGAGCACATCGCGGCGCACATCGTCGAGCGGCAGCGGGCGCTGCGGGCCGAGGTGCGGATCGTCGCGCGCTACCCGCTCGAGCGCGAGACTCCCGTGACCCGGCTGCCGACGCAGGAGATGGTCTCGCTGATCGGCCTGGCGGCGGCCTCGGCGGAACGCACGCGGCGGCTCGTCGGCGTCGAGGCGGCTGGGATCAACGCGTGTCCGTGCGCCCAGGGGCTCGTCCGCGAGCTCGCCGCCGAGCGGCTCGGGGAGGCGGGCTTCGCGGAGCTCGACGTCGAGCGGATCCTCGAGCTAGTTCCGCTCGCGACGCACAACCAGCGGGGCCGCGGCACGCTGTTCGTCGGAACCGATGCGACGGTCAACGCAGAGCAGCTCGTGCGCGTCGTCGAGGGCTCGATGAGCTCGCCCGTCTACGAGCTGCTGAAGCGCCCCGACGAGCTGTTCGTCGTCGAGCACGCCCATCTGCAGCCGCGCTTCGTCGAGGACTCCGTGCGGATCTCGCTCCGGGACGCGCTCGCCGCCTACCCCGAGCTCGAGGACGCGGACTTCCTGCTCGCGCGGCAGGTGAACCTGGAGACGATTCACTCGCACGACGTGATCGCGGAGCGGTACGGGACGGTCGGAGAGCTGCGGAGCGAGCTCGACGGCGGCGACCCGGCGCGAGCGGCACACCGAGCTGCGCGAGTGGCTCAGCTCTTAGCGGGCTCGGCGCGGCGCCTGAAGCGGAAGCGCGTCTCGGTTCCCGCGCGCAGGCGGGCGATGTTCGCACGGTGGAGGACGATCACCGCCAGGGCCGCGATCCCGGCGAAGACGTCCACGGGCCACGACTCGCCCAGCGCGACCGACGCGGCGGGCAGCGAGAGCGCCGCCGCGATTGACGCGACCGAGGCGTAGCGAGAGACCGAGAACACGACCACCCAGACGGCTGCGCCGATCGCGCCCACGACCGGCGCGACGCCGAGGAAAGCACCTCCGCAGGTCGCGACCACCTTCCCGCCGCGGGCGAAGCGAAGAAAGAGCGGCCGCCAGTGCCCGAGCATCGCCGCCCCGCCCGCGAGCACGCCGGCGAGGTGGCCGACGAAGATCGTCGCAAGCAGCGCGGGCGCGAATCCCTTCGCGACGTCCAGCGCCATCACCGGCACGCCGAAGCCGCGCGCCGTACGCCCGCCAGACGTTGGTCGCCCCGATGTTGCCGCTGCCGAGCTTGCGGATGTCCTCCCGCCGGTCGGCCCGCACGAGCCAGTACCCGCTCGGGATGCTCCCGGCGAGGTAACCGGCCAGTACGAAGAGTGCGGTATTCAGGATCGGATCTGGTACTGCCCGACCCAGTCGTTCACGACGTCCCAGTCGAGGTTGTCGAAGAACGCGTCGATGTACGAGGCGCGGTCGGTCTGGTAGTCGATGAAGTACGCGTGCTCGTAGACGTCGAGCGCGACGAGCGGGGTCGCGTTCCAGATCGGGAACGTGTTCTGCGCGTCGCCGACGTAGTTGAAGAGGCGTCCCTCGTCCCAGTCGTACGCGGTCCAGGCCCAGCCGCGGCCGGCCATTCCGGTCGCCTTCAGGTCGGCCCGCCAGTCCTCCACCGAGCCGAAGTCGCGCGCGATCAGGTCGCGCACCGCCCCGTCCGGCTCGCCCCCGTCTCCGCCGAGGTGCTCGAAGTAGATCTCGTGGTTCTTGATCCCGCCGAGCGCGAAGCTGAGATCGACCTTCAGCGCGCGGATCTCCGAGTAGACCTGGTTCGCCGCGCGAGACGTCGACCTCGGCCAGCCTGCCCATGATCTCGTTGCGCTTGTTGACGTAGCCCTCGTAGAGCTTGTAGTGAGCCTCGACCGTCTCCCGGGAGATGCCGTCGAGCTCGAGCAGGGCCGGCTTCAGCGGCCGGGCGGTGATCTCCTCGTGGTTGAACGCGAGCGTGCTCAACTGCGGCTCCTTTCGGACGAGACGGCCTCGGAGCATAACCGCCCGAAAGCCGTTAGCCTCGGCCCCACACGCCCAGAAAGGAGCGCACATGGCGTTCGAGGTTCCTTCTCTTCCCTACGACTACGACGCGCTCGAGCCGCACATCGACGAGCAGACGATGCGCGTCCATCACGACAAGCACCACCAGGCGTACGTGGACAACGCGAATGCGGCCCTCGAGGGGACCCCGCTCGCGGACAAGCCGGTCGAGCACGTCCTCGCCAACCTGGACGTCCTCCCCGAGGACAAGCAGGCGGCGGTGCGCAACAACGCCGGCGGGCACACGAACCACTCGCTCTTCTGGGAGCTCATGGGCCCGAACGGCGGAGGCGAGCCCTCAGGCGCTCTGGCGGACGCGATCAACGACGTCTGGGGCGGCCTCGACGAGCTGAAGACGGCTGCTGAACGAGAACGGCGTCAAGCGCTTCGGCTCGGGCTGGACCTGGCTCGTCCACGACGGCACCGGCCTCTCGCTCTACTCGACCGCGAACCAGGACTCGCCGATCCTGAACGACGACGTGCCGATCCTCGGCATCGACGTCTGGGAGCACGCCTACTACCTGAAGTACCAGAACCGGCGGCCCGACTACCTCGAGGCCTGGTGGAACGTCGTCAACTGGGACGCCGTCGTCGGCGAACTTCGACCGCGCCGTCGCCGAGCAGGGAGCGCCCGCAGCTAGCTCGTTAGTTCCGGACGGTGTTGCTCTTGGCCGTGACGTAGCACGGCGCCAGCCTGCGCCTTGCTCAGCAGCAACCGTGACGCGGGCGCGCTTCGGCGCTTTCGCCTTGAAGCTCGCGGTGCTGACGACCGTCGGCTTCGTTCGCCGGAGTCGACGCGGTCAGCTTCACCCTCTTCACCTGGACCCAGCGCTTACGCAGCTTCGCGTAGCGCTGGAAGAGCAGCGAACTTGCCCTTGAGGTCGAGACCCGCGGTCACGTTCGCCTTGAACGAGCCGCGCTTCACCCGCTTGAGCGCGACGACCGGCTGGACGGCGACGGCGAACGCGTTGCTCTGCGCGTCTTCTCGGACGCCTGATAGGTGGTGTTCGACGATCGGCGTTGACCGTGGCCGTATAGGCGCCGTTCGCAGTCGTCTTCGCTGCGGGCGGCGTTGGTGGACTTCGTCGAGCCGCACTCGACGGACTTGACGTGATCGTGCTGGTTGGCCTCCAGCGTCGAGAGCGATCCCGGTCAGGGTCACGGTCTTGCCGTACGACGGCGGCCGGCGCCGAGGCGGCGAGCGTCAGCGTGGGCGTCGCGGCGGTGGCCGCCGTTGCAAGGGCGGCTCCGGCGACGGCTACGAGCGGCGAAGAGCTTCATCGCCAAGTAGACGCAGCGCGTGCCGGCCTGAACTTGCGTCCGTGGTATCACTCGCCCGATGAGGGCTCTCGTGACCGGCGGCACGGGCCGCGTCGGAAGCGCGATCGCCGCACGGCTCGAGCGGGACGGCTGGTCGGTGAAGGCGGCCGGGCGCAGCGGACGGCGATCTCGCCGAGGTCGACCAGGCCAGCGGAGCTCGTCGAACGCGCGGTCGAGGAGCTCGGGGGGCTCGACCTCCTCGTCAACGCGGCCGGCGAGGGCTTCGCGCCGAAGCCGCGTCGAGAGCTCGACCGAGGCCGACTGGGACGCCGCCTTCGGCGCGACCGCGAAAGGAAGCTTCTTCGTCACCCAGGCCGCCGTGCCGGCCCTGCGCGAGTCACGGGGGTGCGTCGTGATGGTCGAGGACGTCGCCGCCTACCAGCCATGGCCGTCGTTCGCGGCGCATTGCGCGGCAAAGGCGGCGCAGGCGATGCTGACACGGGTTCTCGCGCGCGCGCTCGCGCCCGAGGTGCGTGTGTGCGGCGTCGCGCCGGGGCCGGTCGCGGTCGAGCCGGGCAGGAGAACGGCGCGCCGCGGAGACGCTCCTGGGCCGCGTCGGCTCGCCCGACGACGTGGCGGCCGCGGTCGTCTACCTCGCCGGAGCGGACTTCGTCACGGGCACCACGATGGTCGTGGACGGAGGCCGGTTGCTGCAATCCGGTCGGGGCCGAGAGCCGTAAAGACAAGGGCATGGAGATTGCGCTCGACTCCCCCAGCGGCGCTTGCCCGCGGCCTCGCGCCGAGCAGCACGATGAAACCCGTGGCGGCGAACGAGGCGAGCGATGCGAGCTGATCCGGCGCGCCGGCGACAGGTGACCGCGACGCGTTCGAGGTGCTCTACCGCCGCTACGCGAGGCCCGTCTTCGGGCTTGCGCTTCGCCGCCTCGGCGACCGCGGGCGCGCCGAGGACGCCGTCCAGGAGACGTTCGCCTCGATCTGGCGCGCCGCGCGCAGCTACCGCCCCGAGCGCGGCCCGGGGGCACCGTGGCTCTACGCTGTCGCGCGCAACGCGATCGTCGACCGCGCCCACGCGCGAACGAGCCTGCCGGTGGAGGCGCCCGAGCAGGCTCCGGGAGAGCGGGCCCGCCCGAGCACGCCGAGGCCAGCTGGACCGCCTGGCGGATCCACCGCGCCCTCGAAGAGCTGTCGTCGAACGAGCGGCGGTGATCGAGCTCGCGTACTGGAGCGGCCTCTCCCAGTCGGAGGTTGCCGAATACCTCGGGATCCCGCTCGGGACGGTGAAGACCCGCACACGCGCGGCGCTGGCGCACCTTGCAGACCTACTCGAAGAGGAGGACCTCGGATGACCGAGAGCCCCTGATTTCCGCGAGCTCGTGGGTGAGGGCCTCTCCCCGGAGGAGCGTGTACGGCTCGAGCGCGTCCACAGAGCTGCTCGTGGCGGCCGGCCCGCCGCGCGGAGCTTCCGCCGCAGCTCGCCGAGGCGCCGGACACATCGTCGGTGGCCGCGGTCGTGGGCCTGCCCCGCCGCCGCGCCGGCGCGGTGCTCGCGCTCGCGGCGGCGATCGCGCTCGTGGCGTTCCTGGGCGGCTACGTCGCCGGCAACAGGGGCGAAGGCGCGGGGTTCAAGGCCCTGAAGACGCTGAACATGCACGCGACCGACAAGCAGGCGGCCGCGTCCGGCACGATCGAGATCGGCAGGACCGACAAGCACGGCAACTGGCCGCTGCGGGTCGTCGTCAAGGGTCTGGCGAGCCTGCCGGCCGGCTCGCTACTACGAGATGTTCCTGACGAGGCACGGCAAGCCGGTCGCCGCCTGCGGCATCTTCACCGTCCGGGGCCCGAACACGACCGTGCCGATGAACCTCCCGAGCACGGCGCGGCACTACGACGGCTGGATCGTCACGCGCGAGCTCCCGGGTACCTCGGAGCACCGACGTCCTGACGACGTAGCGCCGAGAAGCTCTAAGGCGCGACGCGGCCGTTTGCGACGAAGGCGGCGTGCGTGACCGGCATCAACTGCTCGAGGAAGCGCTCGCAAGCCTCCGCGTAGCGGCGGATCTCCCGCTGGGCCGTCTCGGCGTTCCGCAGCGAGAGGAAGTTCATCAGCGAGCGCGCGTTGACCGTCCAGTAGAACTCGGTGTAGGCGCCGACCGGCAGCGCGCAGCGGGCAAGCTCGCGCGCGACGCCCCGCTCGACGAGCTCCTCGTAGGTCGCGGTACGCGGTCTCGTAGACGGCCTGGAGCTTCTCGCGGGTCTGCCTCGGCGAGCTCGTCGGGAGACCGGCTCGAACGAGTACGCGCCGGGCTTGCCGACCTGGCTGCGGATGTCCTCGGTGGCCGGGACGTAGAACTCGTCGGTCGCCTTCGCGTACCGAAGACTGAACTCGTTGAAGGAGTTGTGGACGACGACGCCGTTCGCGACGAAGTTGCTCCAAGGTCCTTCGACACTCAAGTCATAGGTCTGGCGAAGGCCGACATACTTGAGCGAGACGACCTTGACCGAGTGTGCGGTCAGCTTGTAGCCACGCCGCTGCGGGATGTCGACTTCGCGTGCGAAGCCCAGTTTGGGCCCGAACCGCCGAATGAAGGCGAGCTCGGCTTCACGCGTTCGGTGGATTGTCGCGTGGCAGCGAGCACAGACCGAAATCAGGTTGCCGATCTCTTGCGCCATCTCCTCGCTCAACCAGACGGGGACGATGTGGTGCGCATGGAGGCGTCCGCCGCGTTTGCCGCAAACCTGGCACGTGTGCTCGTACTGCGCATGAACCTTGGGTGCCTGGTCCTTCGTCCAACGCGCGAGCGATGAGCGTCGCGAGGCGACGCCTCCGCGCCAGAAGTTGCTCCGCTCTCCCGAGCGGGCCCTCCGGATCGCTTTCCGGTGCGACTCGCTGACGACCAGGCGAATGCGGTATCCGGAGACGCCTTTATTCCACGGCGTCCGGCCACGGTAACGCTCCTCGTTCGTGAACCGGAGGTCGTGAAGAGCGAGCCATTTTCGGACCGTGTGATAGCTGCAGCCCGCTTCGCGGGCGATCTCGCCCACAGATTTGCCTTCGCGCCGTCTCTCCTTCATCCAGTCGTAGTCGCGATAGACGGGCACGCCGTTCGCCATGAGGTGGCACTCGCGGGTCATACGCGCGTGCTCCTCGTCTCCGACCAGGCCGAGTGCCTCACCCATCGTGCGCCAGCCCTCGCTCGTGAGCAGCCTGTGGTTCTCCGTGACGGTCAGGTGTTCGCCATTCTCGAGTCCCAGGCGATAGACCGGCTGGACGCCCTTATCGAAGATGTCGGCGATGTGCCCGATCTCGAACTCGCGCGTGTCCTCGTTGAGAACTCGTATTCGCATTTTCCGCACACGCCAGCGTGAATCGCGGTATTCGTTCTCGCCGCGTATCTGGCTAGCGACCGCGCGCCGCCCAACGCCCAATTTGCGTGCTATTGCCCGCGCGCTCATGCCTTGGGCCGCGAACCGGTCGACTTGCGCCCTCAGCTCAGGCGGCAGCGCGTGGCCGTTTCTCTCGCCGACGGCCCACATCCGCCAGAGCTCATCGATGGTCTTCCGGTGGAGCGGCCCTGTGTCGCCGTTGCAATTCACGAACGTGACGACTGTGTCGCCCGTCAGGCAGCCGACGCGGTGACGCATCCACTCGCGCGCGACGAAGATCGGCGCCCGGATGTGGAAGCGGAAGGAGTTGTGCTCAAACGGAGTCCCATGCCTGTCGCGCATCAGGAAGCGCACCAGGCCTTCATCGGACTCGTCCATCACCTCCTTCCGCCGCGCGAAACTGACCCGGGCGCCGTTGACGACGGAGAGGTCGTCCGCCATCGCGTCGTCGAGCCTGACGAAGCCGTGATCGAGGACGCGGACGTGTTCTCGGGTATCACTTCGGGCGTGACGGCCACGGCGGCGAGTGTACCGGGGCTATATGTCGGCACCTCCGGCTGGTCCTACCCCTCGTGGCGCCCGGATTTCTACCCGGCCGGGACGAGGCCGCGCGACTTCCTGCGCTTCTACGCGGAGCGCTTCCCGTCGGTCGAGCTGAACGCGAGCGGCTACCAGCTTCCGTCCGAGGAGCAGTTCGAACGCTGGGCCGAGCAGGTGCCGCCGGGCTTCCGTTTCGCCGTCAAGATGCGCCGGCGATCACGCACGGCTCGCGCATCGGGCTCGTCGGCACCTTCTGCGAGCGCGTCCGCGTGCTGGGCGAGAAGCTCGGCCCGATCCTCGTCGTGCTGGACCCGGCAAGCGGGACGACGGCTTCCTGATGCTGCTCGGGATCGCTCGACCCGGAGCTCGAGGTCGCCTTCGACTTCCGGCACGAGTCGTGGGACGGAGTCGAGGTACCCGTCGTCGTGAGCTCGCTCGAGGCGGAGGCGCCGTTCCGCTACCTGCGCTTCCGCGACCCGCCCTACGACGACGAGGCGCTCGCGCCGACTGGGCCGAGCGGCTGCGGCCGCTGCTCGACGGCGGCGTGCGCGTCTACTGCTACTTCAAGCACGAGGACGAGCCGACCGGCCCGGCCTACGCGGAGCGGCTGGCGGAGCTGCTCAGCTCCTGACCTGCGAGCTCGCGGATCTGCTCGACGGCGAAGCGCAGCTCGTCGTCCTGTTGAAGAAGTGCGGCCCCAGCCGCAGGCCGACCTCGGGGCGCCAGTCGCAGAGGATCCCTCGCGCGACGAGCTCGCGGTCCGACGCGCTCGGAGTCCGGGCACGCCGACGACGACCGTGCCGCCGCGCCGCGCCGGATCGCGCGGGCTCCCGACTTCGAGCCCGGCTTCCTCGAGCAAGCCGACGAGCAGCCGGGTCTGCTCGAGCGAGCGCGCGCGGATTCGCTCGACCCCGACCTCCTCGATCACGTCGTAGCCGGCGGTCGCGGCGTAGAGCGCGGGGACGTTCGGCGTTCCGGTGAGGAATCGCCACGCGCCCTCCGCGTAGTCCTGCTCCGGCTCGAAGGCGAACGGCCGCGCGTGCGCCTGCCAGCCGGTGAGCGCCGGCTCGAGCGTCTCCGCCAGGTCCGGGCCGCACGTACAGCCAGCGCGGCGCCCGGGCCCGCCGCAGAGCCACTTGACCGAGCCCCCGACGGCGAAGTCGACGCCCGAGCGCGGTCACGTCCAGCGGCACGGTCCCGACCGACTGGTAGGCGTCGAGGACGACTAGCGCCCCGGCCTCGTGCGCGCGCGCGACGATCGCCTCGACGTCCTGGATCTCGGCCGGTCCTGAAGAGGACGTGCGTGACCGGCACGAGCAGCGTGCGCTCGTCGATCGCCGTCCACGACGCCCTCGTCGTCCGGCGCGACGACGATCTCCGCGCCGTTTCGGGCCTGCGCCTGGTAGAGGTAGCGGACCGACGGGAAGTTCGCCCTCCTCGTAGACGACCCGCCTGCGCTCCCCGTCGAAGCGGAAGCACGAGAGCACGACCGCCTCGGCGAGCGTCACGTTCTGGTGCATCGAGACGCTCCCCGGCGGCGCGCCGATCAGCCGGGCGAGCTGGTCTCCGACGGTCAGCGGCAGCTCCCACCAGCCCTCCTCCCAGGCGCGCACGCCGCGCGTCGCTCCAGGTGCGCGCGTACTCGAGCAGCGCGTTCCTCGGCGGCGGCGGGCATCGCGCCGAGCGAGTGGTTGATCAGGTAGGTCGTGTCCGCGAGGATCGGAAACTCACGCCGGTAGTCGAGCAGGTCTCGCACGGCCCTAACTAAACCGCTTCAGCAGGCCGAGCGCACGCTGGTCCCACGGGACGCGGTGGGTGAGACCGGCTTTGCGCAGGTGCTCGCGGTTCTCGAGATACCAGTCGTAGGTCTCGCAGAGCGCCCGCACGTTCGAGAGCCTCGGCGTGAACCCGAGCAGCCGCTGCGCCTTGGAGACGTCGGCGTAGGAGTCGCGGTGGGCGGTTCGATAGTGCCATTCGGCGAGCGGCGAGAGCCGCGCCAGCTCGAGCGCGCGCAGGGCCAGCTCGGCGGGAAGCGCCGGAACGGGGCGCAATCGGCTGCGGGAGCCGGCGTGGGCGATCAGCCCTTCCAGGTCGGAGCGCACGGTCCCGAACTCCGTCGCGGCGACGTTGAAGGTCTCGCCCGCAACCTCCGCGCTCCCCGCGCTCAGGGTCGCCTCGACCAGGTCCTCGACCGCGAGCAGCTGGTAGCGGTTCGAGCCGTCGCCGAGGATCGGGATCCGGCGGCCCTCGCGGATCCAGTCGAAGAGGATCTCGAACACGCCGAGGCGCTCCGGGCCGACGAACGTCTTCGGGCGGAGGATGACGACCTCGAGCCCTCGCCGCCCGACGCGTCGCGCCACCCGCTCGGCCTCGATCTTCGACTCGCCGTAGTGGCCGACGCCGACGAGCGGCGCGTCCTCTCTCAGCGGGTGGTGCTTCGGGATGCCGTAGACGGCCGTCGAAGAGATCGAGATCGCGCGGCGGACGCCGGCCTCGAGCGCGGCAACGAGCGTGACGCTGGTACCGACGACATTCGCGGAGCGGATCGCCTCGCGCGAGGCCTGGATCGGAAGCGCGGCGGCGGCGTGGACGAGGACGTCCGTGCCTGCGGCAAGCCGTGCCGCCGCGGCAGGGTCGCGGACGTCGCCCCGCAGCTCGTCGACGGAGCGCTCGAGCTCCGGGTCGTCGAGCGGGGCAAGATCGAGCGTCCGCACCTCGTGCCCCTCGGCGAGCAGCCGCCGCGCGAGGTGCAGCCCGAGGAAGCCCGCGCCGCCGGAGATCGCCCACCGCATCGGCTCAGACGCTAGCGGCGAACGGCGGCCGGAGCCGCCGGAACCGGCCGGGGCGGCGGCTTCGACTCGACGAGAACCGCGGCGACGAGCAGGATCGCCATCCCGACGGCGCTCTCGCCGACAAGGCTCCGCGGCAGGCCCGACGAAGAGCGGTGCTCGCCGCGCTCGAGCGCCGGGCGGACGAGGAAGTGGTGCGCCGCGCCCCAGAGCAGCGCGAGCGAGACGAGCGCGAGCTTGACGAGCAGCACCTGGCCGTAGCCCTCGCTCCAGAGGTCGGCCAGGCGCGGCAGGCGGAGAACGCTCAGGTAGATCCCGGCCGAGAGCAGCACCACGATCAGCACGGTCGCGAGCTTCGAGAAGCGCAGGAAGGCCGCGCGGCGCAGCTCCGGCGCGAGCGGCCAGACGACGAACGCGAGCTGGACGAGCCCGCCGACCCAGAGCGACGCCGCCGCCGAGGTGCAGCCCAGTCGGCGAGCTGCGAGAGCCAGGACGAACCGGCAGTCCGCAGCCGAGTGGCCCGAGAGCGAGAGCCCGGAGGCGAACCCCAGGGCGAGCAGGAACGCCGGCCAGAGCAGACGCCCGCCGGTCGGTCAGCCAGGCGAGGAACAGGAGCGCGCTGACGAGCGCGAAGCCGAGCGTCATCGCGATGAAGGCGAGCCCGAACGCGCTTCGCGGAGAACGGCGAGAGGTCGCCGTAGAGGAAGGTTGCCGAACGGCAGCTGGAGCGCGTCCTCGGCGCGGAGCAGGAACGCGAGCGATGCCGACCTCGATCGCGCCCGACGGCGCCGAGCCCGGCGATCCGGTAGAAGCGCCGCTCGGCTCGCGGCGGGAGCGGCCCCGCGCACGACGAGCAGCCGGAAGCCGAGCCCGCCGGCGACCAGCGCGAGCGCGAGGAAGTAGAGCCAGCGGACGACGTGCTCGGTCGTCGTCGGGCCCTGAGGCGCCGAATGCCTCGGTCGCGGGGGGCGCGCTTCTGGCGGACGCCGAACGTGAAGACACCCGAGACGGTGTGGCTGTCGGCCGAGGTGACGCGCCAGCGCACCGTGTACCCGCCGCGCCCGAGCCGTCCGACCGGTACGGTCACGACGCGGCGGGTCGGCCTCGGCTCCGGGCCGGCCCGGAGACGATCCGCCCTGCCGGTGGTCAGTACGGTGATCGCGTTCGGCAGCGCCTACACACTCTGGTCGAAGCGAAGCCGAACGACGCCGGGCGGACGCGTCGAGCGCGCTGCCGAAGCCGGGCTTCGCTCTTGACGAGCGTCGCGTGCGCCCAGGCCGCGACGGCCGGAAACGCGAGCGCCAAGCCGAGCAAGCAGCAGACCGTTACCTGCAGGCGTCTCACCGGTGCTGCGCTCCCGCGAGCGGTGAGAGGTGGCCGAAGACCGGCGCCACGTCGCGGTCGGCAGTAGAGCATCACGCCGAGCACGACGAACGTCAGCGCGAACCCGGACCGCAACGCGGCCGAGCGCGGCCGGAAGACCGCGAGCAAGCGGAAAGAGCGCGCCGACCACCAGCGTCCAGCCGATCAGGTGGTGCAGGAACGCCGCGCGCGCGAAGAACCAGCTGTTCTGCTCGTGGATCAGGAACGCGAGCGCCGGAGACGAGGAACGCGAGCGGCATCGTCAGGCGCCAGTAGCGGCTGCGCAGCTTCCCGCGCACGAGCCCGAGCTCGCGCCGCGCCGGCGAGCATCATCACCTGCGCCCAGGAGCCGTGGGCGAGCATGTGGATCGTCGAGTTGGTGAAGAAGACCATCACCGGCCACATCAGCACGCCCATCGCGAAGGCGAGGCTCGGCCAGAGGTAGGCCCGCCAGGCGCGGCGGCGCCAGACCTCCTCGCCGACGAACGCCTCGGCGAGCAGGCAGAGCCCGACGAGCAGGAGGCCGGTCGCGAACATCCAGTGGACGAACTCGGCCGGCGGCTGCATCAGCGCTCCTGCCTCGTGGGCCTCGAGGTCCTCGATCACGCCCGGCGCGACGAAGAGCGCGAAGACGACTCCGGCGAGCACCACGAGCAGCGGCGGCTCGACCGCGAGCCACCAGAAGCCCTGCCCGTGCGGGTGCAGCAGCGTGACCCGGTACGGCTGGAGGAACGCCCAGACGACTCCGCCGAGCATCGTCGCCGGGCCGAGGGCCGTGACGGCGCGGGCGCGCCAGGCTCCGCGCCTGACGGCCGCGCGCTCGGTCTGCAAGTTGTGTGTTCAATCCCACCTCCCGATGCAGTTGCCGACACCGGGCCGGCCCGCGGGCGAACGGGGTGTGCCGCGGGCTAGGCGGGCAGCGGCAGGCGGGCGGCACTCGAAGGCGAGGCCGAAGAGCTTGCGCGGCGGCAGGACGGCGCCCGTACGCGGCGTGGCGGGAGCTGCGGCTGGGCGCCGGCCGAGAGCGCTCCCGGCCCGCGCGCAGGTCTCCTGGGCGTAGCGCTCGTACTCGTTGAGCCAGCGCGAGACGGCGCTCCAGGCGAGCGCGACGATCACCGAGAGGACGGCGAAGACGGGCAGCGCGGACGTGTGCAAGCCACGGCCAGAGCAGCGGCCAGCGGCCGGCGGCGGCCTGCTCGGCGTCGACGTGGACGAGCGCGAAGGTCGAGGTGACGGCGAACGCCGCGAGCCAGAGCCGCGGCGAGAGCTCGAGCCTGACGCGCGGCGCCGGGCTCGGGCTCTTGCCGAGCGCCGTGAGCACGCGGCGACCGGCCCGCGCCGCCGCCCGGGCGCGCACGAACCGCCAGACGAGCCGCGGCCAGCAGGAGCGCTACGCCGAGCTTCACCGCCCCGAGCAGGAACGGGTAGTAGTCGGCGCCCGGAGTAGCTCGGCGAGCGGACGTGCCGCCCGACGTCGAGCCGGTGCGCGAGGCTCCGCCCGGCGAGCTCGGCGACGAGCGCGAGCAGCCCGAAGGCGAGAGCAGAGAAGAACCGGTTGTGCCTCCGCGCGCGTTGCACGGTGTCAGTTTGCCGCACCGGGCGGGTCCCGTTCAAATGGCATTCGCACACGGAATGCCGGTTCGGTTGCTAAAGAAACGAGCGGTTACGCAGGCTCGTTCGGATCCTCGTCCGCCGCGAGCTCGACCGAGCCCTCGAGCGTCTCCTGCAGGTGGCGCTGCTGGATCGGCTTCGCCCACTCGACGAGCTCCTGCAGCCCAGGGAGGTGCGCTCGCTCGTTCATCGTGCCCACGACCGACCAGTGGCCGACCTCGCCGGCCTCGGCCATCGTCAGGAACTCGAAGCCGTCGAGCGCGTCCGCGTCGCTGCCGAGGTAGGTCGACATCATCTCGGTCGCCTCCTGCTTGGTCTCACGCGCCTTGTCGAGGATGGCGGTCTTCTTGCCCTCGAGCTCGGAGGCGAGCTCGGTCGTCCGCTCCTCGGTCTCCTTCGCCTCCTGCGCCATCCGGTTCAGCGTCCTGCACAGGTCGTCGTGATCGCCTTCGTCGGCGACGAGCTTGCTCACTTTCTCGGTCGCGCCCTGGGCGGCCATCGCCAGCCCGAGCACCTCGCCGATCTTGCTCTCCAATGCGGTCAGCTCTGCCACGGTAGGTTCCTCCTCGGTCGGATTCCGGAGGCGAGCTACCCCTCCAGCCGAGCCACGAAACGACCCCGGCTTAGCACCAGCGCCTGAGTCGCCGCCGCGACCGACATGGCGGGCGCGGCCCGCTACGGCTGGACCGTCGGCGGCGGCGCGAGCCGGCGAAGCCGGCTCGCTGCCCGAGCGAGCGGAAAGCGCAGCGCGGGTCTGCGCGCGCAGCGCGCACGCCCGCGCGGAGCGGGCGAAGCGGGGAAACAGGTCAGCCCAGCAGTGTTAGCTCCCAGCGGGGCTGGGAGGGGCGGTCGAAGCCGAGGAGGAGGATCCGCTGCCAGCGGCCGAGGCAGAGCTCGCCCTCGGCGAAGGGGATCTGCTCCGTGCGCGGGCCGAGGAGCATGCAGAGCAGCCGCTCGCGCGCGCGCTCCTCCTGCGGGACGAGGCGCGTCAGGAGCTCCTCGAGGTCGGTGAAGAAGCCGCTCTCGCGCTCCTGCACGCGAACCAGGCCGACCTCGTCGACGGGCGACAGGTACGCGATCCCGTTCTCGTAGCCGGAGTCGCGCAGCTCGCGCGTGATCTCGTTCGTGATGTCGAGCACGGTCAGCGACGGCAGCGCGGAGGCGATCGAGTAGGGGATCTCGACCGACGTCACGTGCGCTGCGACCTCCCGGGGGAGGCGGAAGTGGACGTCCTCGCGCGCGACCTCGACCTCCTCGAGCTCGTCGTAGCCGAGCGAGGCGAGACTGCGCAGGACGGCGGCGACCAGCTCCTCCGGCGTCGAGGCGCCGGCGGTGAGGCCGACGGTCTCGTGCCCGGCGACGAGATCCGGGTCGAGCCCGCTCTCGCCGTCGATCAGGAGCGCCTGCGACCCGGCGCGCTCCGCAACCTCGACCAGCCGTCGCGCGTTCGAGCTCGTCTCCGAGCCGATCACGAGGATCAGCGAGGCGCCCCCGGCGGCCAGCGACTTGACGGCGTCCTGCCGGTTCTGGGTCGCGTAGCAGATGTCGTCCGCGGCGGGCCGGCGGAGGTCGCCGAAGCGCCCGGCGAGCGCGTCGACCGTCTCGGCCACGTCGTCGAGCGAAAGCGTCGTCTGGGTGATCACCGCGACCGGCCTGCCGTTCGTCTCGAGCCGCTCGGCGTCCTCGGGCGACTCGACCACGACCGTCGCGTCGGGGCGCTCGCCGCGCGTGCCGATCACCTCGACATGGTCGGCGTGGCCGACGAGCGCGACGAGGTGGCCGCTGTCGGCGTAACGCCTCGCCTCGGCGTGCACCTTCGAGACGAGCGGGCAGACCGCGTCGACGACGACCAGGCCCCGCTGCTCGCAGCTCGCCTTCACCGAAGGCGCGACGCCGTGGGCCGAGAGGACGCAGATCGCACCGGCGGGGATCTCGTCCTCGTGGTCGACGAAGACCGCGCCCAACCGCTCGAGCCGCCTGACGACGTGGTCGTTGTGGACGATCTGGTGGCGGACGTAGACCGGCGGACCGTGCTCGGCGAGCAGGCGCTCGACGATCTCGATCGCGCGGTCGACCCCCGCGCAGAACGAGCGGGGAGCGGCGAGGAGGACACGCCTAGCCACGTACGGCCCTCTCCAGCGCGCGAAGTGCGGAGCGCGCGTCGTTCACGGAGCGCCAGGCTCGGAGACGGCCTCGCGCGAGCGCGCGCGTGAGCCCGAGCAGATTCGGTGCGGCCGTCGGCGCGAGCGGCGTGGCGCAGCCCGCCGAGCGGCCGGGCGGGCGTGTCGGACACGGCGCGCACGACGCCGCGCAGGCGGCCGGTGCGCGCGAGCACGCCGCTCTCGAGGTCGACGACGTCGGCCCCTGTCTGCACGTGCAGCCGGCGACGCTCTTCCGGAGAGTCGACGATGTGCGTCGCTCGCGAGCACGGTGCCCGGTACGGCGCCGGGGATGCCGAGGCCTTCGCCCTCCCAGAGCGTCTCGCCGCGCTCGTCCACGACGCGCCGGGCATCGACGATCGCGCCCGCAGCGAGCCCGTCGAGCGAGCCCGCGAGGCCGAACGAGACGAGCTCGCCGTCGGGCAGGCCGTTGCTGCCGCCGAAGCCCGATCGAGCGAGGTGCGCCGCCCGGCCCGCCGCGCGGCGCGCTGCTCGGCCGTTGTCGCGCAGGCGAAAGTCACTTCACCCGGTCAGCGTCCATGCGGTGCTGCGGACGGTGTCCCGGAGGCTCTTCGTCGCCTCGAAGGCCGCCGAGGGCTCGAAGCCGGAGTGGATTCCGCAGTGCTCGCAGCGCGGATCGTTGCCCGGCCCGTAGTCGTCCCACTCGATCCCGTCGAGCAGCGCCTCGTAGGTCGGGAAGATCCCGTCCGTGAGCAGGTAGCACGGCCCCTTCCAGCCGTACGGGTTGCGGGTGATCGACCCCCACGGCGCGCACGGCAGCTTCCGGTCGCCGGCGAGGAAGTCCTGGTAGATCGGGCTCGCGAGCCAGCGGTAGCCGTTCTCGCGCGCGGCGGAGCGGATCACGCGGAACTTCTCCTCGTGCTCGGCCCGCGTCATCGTCAGGTTCGGGTCGATCTGCGAGTACTGGTAGCCCGGCGCGACGAGCATCCCGTCGATACCGATCTCGTTCGTGAGGTAGTCCATCATCTGAATCACGTCCTCGACCTCGGTCTCCTTGAAGATCGTGGTGTTGGTCGTGACCCGGAACCCGCGGGCGCGCGCCTTGACGATCGCGCCGACCGCGATCTCCCAGAGGCCCGGGTAGTCGCAGATGTAGTCGTGGATCTCGCGCATCCCGTCGAGGTGGACGACGAACGTGAGGCGCTTGTTCGGCTCGAAGACGTCCATGTACTGCTCGAGCCGGAGCGCGTTCGTGCAGAGCTCGACGTTCTTGTTCAGCTCCATGAAGCCCGCGACGACCTCCTCGATCCCCTTGAAGACGAGCGGCTCGCCGCCGCAGATCGAGACGACCGGGGCCGGGCACTGGACGCCGGCGTCGATGCACTCCTCGACCGAGAGCCGCGCCTTGTTCGACTCGTACTCGCGGATCTTCCCGCAGCCGATGCAGGCGATGTTGCAGGCGAGCGTCGGCTCGAGCATCAGCACGAGCGGGTAGCGCTTGCCTTTCCGCTGATTGCGGGCGACGTAGCCGGCGATCTGGACTGTCGGGGCGAGGGGGAATTTCATCTGGCGAGCCTTTCTCGTAGACGACCGAGCGCGAGCAACGGGAAGTGGAGGCGGTAGAGGTGGTAGCGGATCATGAAGTCAAGCGGAAAGCCTGTTCCGGTGTAGTGGTTCTCCTCCCAGTCACCGTTTCGTTGCGTGGTGCAGAGCCAGTCGGCGGCCCGCCCGGCTGCGGCGCTGCCGGGCCTCGCCGGCTGCGACGTAGGCTAATAGCGCCCACGCGGTTTGGGAAGGAGTGCTGAGCCCCGCGCCCGCGCCAGCGCTGGATCGGCGTAGGAGCGGACGTCCTCGCCGAAGCCGCCGTCGTCGTTCTGAACCGAGTCGAGCCAGGCGACGGCGCGGCGGAAGGCCGGGTGCTCCGGCGGGAGCCCGCAGGCCTCGAGCGCCGGCAGCGCGGCCGCCGTGCCGTAGACGTGGTTGACGCCCCAGCGGCCGAACCACGAGCCGTCGGCCTCCTGCTCGGCGAGCAGCCAGTCGAGGCCGCGGCGCACCTCGTCCTCGAAGCCCCGCTCGGGGGCGAGCGCCTCGAGCGCGTGCGCCGTGACGTCCGAGCTGGGCTCGTCGGTGACCTTGCCGAAGTCGCAGAACGGGAGCTTGTAGAGCCAGAACGCCTCGTTGTCGGCGTCGAAGGCGCCCCAGCCGCCGCTCCGCGACTGCATCCCGGCCGCCCAGGCGAGCCCGCGCTCCACCGCCTCGCCGCCGCGGTGGCAGCGCCGCAGCGCGAACGCCACGACGGCCGTGTCGTCCACGTCGGGATAGAGGTCGTTCTGGAACTCGAAGGCCCAGCCGCCGGGGGCGAGGTCGGGTTTGCGGACCGCCCAGTCGCCTTTGACGGTCACCTCTTCGTGCATGAGCCAGTCGGCCGCGCGCACGAGCGCCGGATGTTCGGGGCCGAGGCCCGAGTCGCGCAGCGCGAGCACCGCGAGACCGGTGTCCCAGACCGGCGACTGGCAGGCCTCCGGGCGCAGACGGTCGCCCTCGTCGATCGTGAAGCCCTCCCAGCCCTCGATCGGCGCGGCTGAGCGTCTCGTCCTCGAAACCGTGTCCGAGCGAGGCGAGCATCAGGATCGACCAGACCCAGGGCGGCTGGATCCCGCCCCACGAGCCGTCGGCCTCCTGGTGCGCGCGCACCCAGCGCTCGGCTTCCTTGATCGCGATCCGCTTCAGCCGCGAGAGAGGCGGCGCCGGCCTGCTCTGATCCGGCCGGGCGCCGATCTCCCGCAGCTCGACGCCGGCGCCGCGAACCGGCCGCAGAGCGCGACAGACCGAGAGCGGGACGAACGTCCCCCGCGCCCAGCAGGAGAAGTCGTAGATCGAGAGCGGCGCGCCGGGGGGCAGAAGGATCGAGCTCGACCGGGATCGGCACGATCCGCTGCCAGGGCCACTGGCCGAGGAGCGCGAGGAAGCACTTCGTGAAGATCCGCGATTGCCGGATCCCGCCTTCGCGCCGGATGTAGTCGCGCGCCTCTTCACCCGGATCGACGCCGGCGAGCTTCAGGGCGGCGTAGGCCTCGACCGAGGTCGAGAGGTCCGGCGGGCCGTCGAACCAGATCGACCAGGTGCCGTCCTCGCGCCGGCGGGCGAGCAGCTCGTTCGCGATCTTGCGGTCGAGCTCGGGGGTGCGCAGGCCGAGGACGTGGTGCCAGAAGAGATGCTGCGCGATCATCGTCGCGTTCGACTCCAGCTCGCCGACCCACCAGCCGTCCGGGTGCTGGAGCTCGAGCAGGCGGTTGGTGGCCGCCTCGATCGCCTCGTCGAGGCGGGTCTCGATCCGTTCGGGAGCGACCGTCACGCGGCAACCCCTTCGCGGGCACGGGCGAGCGCCCGGGCGGCGGCGCGGCCGCTGCGGACCGCGCCCTCCATCGTCGCCGGCCAGCCCGTCGCGGTCCAGGCGCCTGCGCGGACGACGTTCGGGCGGCTCGTCTCCGGCCCGGGCCGCTGCTCCTCGCTCCCCGGCCGGACGGCGATCGTCGCCTGGGGCTCGCGGCTGACCCGCGACCACAGGACCTCGGCCGGCCCGAGCCGCTCGGTCACCGCGCCCGCGATCGTCTCCACGAGCTCGCGCCCGCGTAGCGCCTCGAGCTCCGGAGCCCCCGACGACACGACCGTGACGTATACACCGGGGTCAGACCCCGAAGTAAGCGCCCCGCGGTCGAAGAGCCAGTGCGCCGGGCTGTTCAGGAGCGCCGCGAGCGGCCAGCGAAGCACCGGGCGGTCGAAGAGGAGGTGCACGCTCACGATCGGCGAGTGCTCGAGCCGCGGCTCGGGCTCGCCGAGCAGCCGCGCGGACTCGGCCGGCGGAACCGCGACGACGACGGCGTCGGCGTCGAGCTCGTCGAGGCTCTCGACGCGCACGCCCGTCCTCACCGTCGCGCCGGCATTCTCGAGCGCGCGCCCGGCGGCCTCGCCGTGCATCGCCCCGAGCGGACGCGCCGGCAGCAACAGGTCGGAGTCGCTGCGCTCGCCGAGGAGCGCCGTCCGGACGGTGAAGTCACCTGCCTCCGCGCCCGCCTCCTCGCAGCGCAGGTTGAGCGCGGGCCGGATGAAGACGTCCCAGAAGCGCTCGATCGCCCGCTCGGACTGGCCGCGCGCCCGCAGAGCGTCCGCGAACGTCGCGCCCCCGGCCTCACGCCAGCGCGCGAGCGCGCGCAGGATCCGAAGACGGTCGCCGAGCGTCACGTGCCGGTAGCGCAGGAGCGCGAGCGCCGACGGCGAGATCACTGCGCTGCGGCCGCGCTCGTCCAGCACCGGGAGCTCGAGCGGCAGCCGCCGCAGCGAGCCCCTCTCGCCGATGCGGTCGAGAAAGGCGAGGTACTCGGCGAAGCAGCCGAGCGCGATGTGCTGGCCGTTGTCGGGCGGGGGCTCGGGATCGCCCTCGCGGCGCGGCAACGTCTGGACGGCCCCGCCGAGGGTCGGGCGCGCCTCGTGCAGCATCACCTCGTGGCCCCAGTCGACGAGCTCGAGCGCCGCCGCGAGGCCCGCGAGCCCTCCCCCCACAACGGCGGCTCTCATCGAAGGAGCGCCGCCCCCACGGTGCGCAGCTTCGTCAGCGGCGAGAGCCGTAGCGAGCCGTCGAAGACGTCGAATCCGCGAGCCTCGATGCGGTCCAGTGTCGCACGGTAGAGGCCGGCGAAGGTGCCGACGCAGGCCGCGCTGCGCCGGTCGAGCGAACGGAGCAGCTGGAGCCCCTCCTCCAGGTACACCCGTGCGCGCGAGGCCTGGAAGGCGAGCAGCGCCTGCCATTCCGGCGTCAGCCGACCGGCCGCGATCGCCTCCTCGCCGACGCCGTGGGCGGCCAGCTCGTCCTGCGGCAGGTACACGCGGCCGAGCTCCCAGTCCTCGCGCACGTCGCGGATGATGTTGATCAGCTGGAGCGCGACGCCGAGCGTCTCGGCGCGCTCGACTTCGTCCGAGCCGTAGACGGCGACGCACGCGACGCCGACCGCTCCCGCCACGCGCCGGCAGTAGCCGAGCAGCTCGTCGAAGTCCCGATAGCGGTTCTGCTCGGTGTCCTGGAGGCCGCCGTCGACGAGATCGCGCAGCGCCTTCGCCGGAATCGGGTAGCGCGAGCGCGCGTCGGCGAGGGCGACCAGGACGGGGTCTGACCCCGGTTTGGACAGATCGCCCTGGATCCGCTCGAGGCGGACGCGCTTCTCGGCGTCGGGCAGCCGGCCGTCGGCGATGTCGTCCACGCGGCGGGCGAACGCATAGATCGCCGCGATTGCGCGCCGCTTCGGACGCGGGAGAACCATGATCCCGTAGGCGAAGTTGCGCGCCTGCCGCCTCGTGATGCGCTCGACCTCCGCGTAGGCGGCCTCGACGGTCATCGCGCGCACCCGCTCCGGCGCCGGCGAAGCCGGCGCCTACGCTCTCTGATGAGCTCCGTCGAGCCTACGCTCATTGCCGCCAGGGCGAGGCGCGCGCGGGAGGGTCGCGGACGCCCGTTGAAGATGTCCCAGTCCGCCCGCTCGAGCGCCTCGACCGCAGCCACCCCGCCGCGCGCGAACAGGGCGACCCCACGGCCCACTCGCCCGCCGAGCCTGCGCCCCAGCTCCTCGCCCGAGGCGAGCAGGCCCAGCGCGCGCCCGGCCTCGAGCTCGAGCAGCCGCCGCAGCGGCTCGTTCGGCCCCGCAAGCTCGGTGACGTCGAAGCGCCGCCGGTCCTCGGCGGGCAGGTAGACGCGCCCGAGCGCGAGGTCGCGCGGCACGTCCTGCAGGAAGTTGACGAGCTGCAGGCCGGTGCAGACGTCGTCCGAGAGCGCGACGAGCTCCGGCTCGGCCCGCCCGAGCACGCCCAGCACGAGCCGCCCGACCGGATCGGCCGAGTGCACGCAGTAGTGCTTCAGGTCGGCCCAGGTCTCGTACTCCGAGACCCGCTGGTCGATCCGGTTGGCCTCGATCAGCCGCAGAAACGGCTCACGCGGCAGAGAGCAGGCACGGATCGTCGGCTGCAGAGCCCGTATCACCGCCCAGCCCGGCTCGCCGGAGTAGCAGGCCTCCACCTCGCGCTCGAGCTCGTCCAGAGCCGCGAGCCGGTCGCCCTCGTACTCGTCCCCGAGGATGTCGACCAGCCGCGCGAATCCGTAGATCGCCCGCAGGTGCGGGCGCACCGCGCGCGGGAAGAGCAGCGACGCGACGGGGAAGTTCTCCGTCCGCGCCCTTGCAGCGACCGCACTGACCGAAGCCGGGTCCATCTCGAAACGATGTCGCGCCGGGACCCACCACGTCAACCGCCAAGTGCCCCGCCGGCTCCGGCTAGGATGCCGGGCGTGACCTGGCAGGCCTTCGTGAGATTCCGCTCCGGCTCGACGACGCGAGCCGACGTGGCCGAGACCGAGGACGACGCCCGCGCGGCGCTCCGCGACGCCATGGGGCAGCTCAAGTCGAACGGGATCGGCACGATCGGCCCGAACCTGGTCGTCACCAAGGACGACCTCGAGTTCATCAAGCTCGAGCTGAAGCAGCGCGAGCAGTAGTCCACCGGCGTGGCCGAGCGTGTGCTCATCACCGGCGGAGCCGGGTTCATCGGCTCGCACGTCGCCGATGAGCTCCTGCGTGCGGGGTACGCGGTTCGCGTGCTCGACGTGCTCGTCGACCAGGTTCACGGAGGCTCGCAGCGCCCCGGGTACCTGAGCGCCGACGCCGAGCTGATCGCCGGCGACGTCCGCAACGAGGAGGTCGTCCGGGGGGCGCTCGAGGGCGTGGACGCGGTCGTCCACCTCGCCGCCCGCGTAGGAGTCGGCCAGAGCATGTACCGGCAGGCCGAGTACGCGGGCGCGAACACGCTCGGGACGACCGTCCTGCTCGACGCACTCGCGGAGCGCCCGGTGCGCAAGCTCGTCGTCGCCTCGAGCATGAGCATCTACGGCGAGGGCGCGTACGAGCCGGTGCCGGCCGTGGAGCGGACGCTCGAGCAGCTCGAGCGCCGGGAGTGGGAGCCGCGCGGGGCAGGCGGCGAGGAGCTGAGGCCCGTCCCGACGCAGGAGACGAAGCAGCCCGCGCTCGCCTCGGTCTACGCGCTGACGAAGTACGACCAGGAGCTCCTGTGCCTGCTCTTCGGCGGGGCCTACGGCGTGCCGGCGGTCGCGCTGCGGCTCTTCAACGTCTACGGGCCGCGGCAGGCGCTCTCGAACCCCTACACCGGCGTCCTGGCGATCTTCGCCGCGCGGCTCCTGAACGACCGGCCGCCGGTCGTCTACGAGGACGGCGGGCAGCGGCGGGACTTCGTCCACGTCACCGACGTCGGCCGCGCCTTCCGGCTCGCGCTCGAGCGCGACGGTGCCGACGGCCGGGCGGTGAACATCGGCAGCGGCCGGGCGACCTCGGTGCTGGAGATCGCGGCGTTGCTGGCGCGCCTGCTCGGCAAGGAGCTCGAGGCCGAGCTGCCGGGCACGTTCCGCGCCGGCGACATCCGCCACTGCTTCGCCGACGTCTCGCTCGCCCGCGAGCTGCTCGGCTTCGAAGCCGAGGTCGCGCTCGACGACGGCCTCGCCGGGCTCGCCTCCTGGCTCGAGACCCAACCCGCAACCGACAGCTTCGACAAGGCAGCCGCAGAGCTGGCCGAGAGAGGACTGACCCGATGACGAACGCCACGATGCAGACCAACCACGGCACGATCGAGATCGAGCTCTTCGACGAGGACGCACCGAAGACCGTCGAGAACTTCGTCAAGCTCGCCCGCGACGGCTTCTACGACGGCGTCACGTTCCACCGCGTGATCCCGGACTTCATGATCCAGGGCGGCGACCCGACCGGCACCGGGAGCGGCGGCCCCGGCTACACGTTCGAAGACGAGTTCAACGAGCGGAAGGCGGTCCGCGGCGCACTCGCGATGGCGAACGCCGGGCCAAACACGAACGGCAGCCAGTTCTTCATCGTCACTGCGGAGGCGACACCCTGGCTCGACGGCAAGCACACCGTCTTCGGACGCGTCACGAGCGGGATGGAGACGGTCAACGCGATCTCGGCGGTCGAGACGGACGGAAACGACAAGCCGCGCGAGCCGGTCACGATCGAGCGCGTGGAGCTGCAGGGCGACGGCGGAGAGGCATAGTCCCCTCCCGTCGGCCCTGACCATGTGCGCCTCGTACGCGGCGTTGCCGTCGGCATCGGTCTCGTAAGAAGAAATAGGAGCCAGGTCAGGGCATTCCGGGCGGGAGCCCTGCCGCGCGCAGCGCCGCCGCAGCCCGGGCGTACTCCCGCTGCAGCTCGGTCGGCTCCCAGTTTTGCCCGGCCCCGTCGGGATCGGGGGACGCCTGCGCACGCCCGGCCGCCCGCCGCTGCGTTCGCGCAGCGGCGCGCCACTTCTCGAACCGATCGAGGAGCTGCCGGTGGTCGGGGAGGTCCGCGCGCGGCTCCTCGGCGAGCACGCCGCCGAGATGCTGCGCCCGCTCGACGCGCGGGCCCATCTTCCGGATCGCAGCCTCCGGATCCCGCGCGAACCGCAGCAGGATCGTCTTCATCAGCGACGTGTGGTCGAAGAACTCGTGGCAGACGAAGTTGCGCACGCGCGGGCCGATCACGAGGGCCGGCACGCGCACGCCGAAGGTCGCATAACCGCTGGGGTCACCGGCCGGGACGGCGGGCGGCACGACGTGGTCGTAGAAGCCGCCGTGCTCGTCGTACGTGATCACGAGGAGCGTGTTCTCCCAGTTCGGGCTGTTGACGAGCGCGTGGTAGAGCTCGAGCACGAGCTGCTGCCCCGCCCGGATGTCGGACGGCGGGTGGTCGTCGTTCGAGGTCGGCTCGAAGGTGCGGGAGTCGATGAAGTTCGGGTCGATCCAGGAAACGGCGCGGAGGCCATGCGCGCCGCTCTTGACGGCGTCGTCGAGGAAGCTGTCCCGCAGCTCGACCAGCTCCTTCAGGGCGCGCTCGGCGAACGGGATCGCCTTGCGGTCGAAATAGGCGAAGTTCTTGCCGCCGATCTGGCGGAAGTCGCGGTAGCGCCGGTCCGCGAGCCGCAGCGTCGCCGGGTCGTAGGAGTACCAGCGCCACTGCTCGTCCGCGAGGTGGCGGGTGAAGGCCTCAACCTCGAAGATCGGCTCGTTCTCGAGCTTCTGCAGCGGCTTCGCGAGATGCACGAGGCGGGCGACCCGGTCGAGCGGCCGGAGCCTGTGCCCGATCCGGTCCGTCGCCCGCGCCGCCAGCGCGTAGAGACGGTTCGGCCAGGTGTCGCCGGGGATCGAGCTGTGCCAGGAGTCGCAGACGCAGTAGGCGCGCGCGAGGAAGTCGTAGACCGGCAGGTGCTCGGCCGTGTAGTGCCCCATCGGCAGCGAGCGCCACTCCTCCGGCGGGCGCTTCTCGCGGATGAAGTTCTTGACGAAACCGCCGTTGCCCTCCGCGAGCTGCTCCGCGACCGAGGAAGGGCCGTGCTGAGGGTCGAGGCTCTCGTCGAAGGGCCGCCCCGGCCGGTGGAACGCCGTCTGGTCGGGCCGGAAGGGGAAGACGGTGATCCGCTTCCCTTTGTCGTCCTCGTTCCACTCGTCCCCGTCGAGGCCCTTCACCTCCGGCAGGCCGTCGCGCTTCAGGTAGCCGAGCATGTGGTCGAACGAGCGGTTCTCCATCATCAGCACGACGATGTGCTCGATCCGGCGCAGGTTCGCGAGGGCGGCGTCCTTCGGTGCGATTGTGCGGGCTCACGATCTCGTCATCCCAGGCCGCCGGTCGGCGCCGCATACTCCTCAGCGGTGCGGCCGATCGTAGTCGGCACCGGAACAGGATTCAATCGGCTTCCTCACCGGCGCCGGGCGCCGCTAGCGGCCAAATGGAACCGGTTCGCGCTAAGGGCTCACACCATCATCCCAAAACGCGAAAAACGAGCTAGCGTTATGAAAATGGGAATAGCGCCTTCCTGCGGGCGGCGAAGCGTGCGCCCGGCATGACCATCTCCGTCGTCACCGGCGGAGCCGGGTTCCTCGGCTCGCACCTCTGCGACTACCTGGTCGGGCGCGGACACCGGGTGATCTGCGTGGACAACCTGGAGACCGGGTCGCTCCACAACATCGAGCACATCCGCGACCCGAGCTTCACGTTCCTGAACCACGACATGATCGAGCACCTCGAGATCGAGGAGCCCGTCGACTTCGTCTACCACCTCGCTGCGCTCGCCAGCCCGATCGACTACCTACGACTGCCGCTGCACTCGCTGAAGGTCGGCTCGTACGGGACGCACAACGCGCTCGGCCTGACGAAGTTCAAGCGCGCGCGCTTCCTCCTGGCCTCGACGAGCGAGGTGTACGGCGATCCCGAGCAGCATCCTCAGCCGGAGACGTACTGGGGGAACGTGAACCCGGTCGGCCCCCGCGGCGTCTACGACGAGGCGAAGCGCTACGCGGAGGCGCTGACGATGGCGTACCACAGCCAGCAAGGGGTCGACACCGCGATCGTCCGGATCTTCAACACGTACGGCCCACGGATGCGCCCGAACGACGGGCGGGCGGTGCCGACGTTCATCCGACAGGCGCTTCAGAACAAGCCCTTGACGGTCTTCGGTGCGGGCGCTCAGACACGGAGCTTCTGTTACGTAGACGACCTGATCCGCGGCCTCGTGCTGCTCGCCGAGAGCGGCGAGCACCTGCCCGTCAACATCGGCAACCCGGAGGAGCGAACACTCCTCGAGCTCGCGGAGCTCGTGCAACGGATCACGGGGACGAGCAGCGAGATTGTCTTCGAGGCGCTGCCGGTCGACGATCCGCAGATCAGGCAGCCCGACATCACGCGGGCCAGGCAGCTGCTCGGCTGGGAGCCCGAGATCGGGATCGAGGACGGTCTGCTGCGTCTGCTCGCCGAGGAGGGGACGAGAGCCCCGGCCACGGTCTCGCCGCCGCCTGCGGCCTGACGCCCCTGCGCAAATGTTTCGCCGTGCCTGGACGCTCACGGCGCTCGCGGCCGTGGCCGCGAGCTGCTGTGCACGCTCTCCCCGTGCCGGCCGCGATCGACCGTGCGTCTTGCCGGCAAACCCCAGAGCTGGGCGATCTGCGTGGGCAGGCCGCAAGGGCGCGAGCGGAACGGCGTCTACAAGGTGATCCGTTCCTTTCGATGCGGCTACTAACGAAGGAGGGATTCCCAGCATGAAGCGGATGTTCATCGTTCTGCTCTGCGCGATCGGAGTGTTCGCACTCGGCGCCTCGGCGGCGTCGGCGAAGCCGGGCCACGGCCGGAACGGCTTCACGGGCACGTTCGAGTGCACGGACGGCTCCCAGGTCACCGTGGCGCTCTCGGGTGGCGGCCGGTTCAGCGTGGCCCATCTGGTGCCGAGCAACGCACCGATCGTGCCGCTCCGGATCGACATCGTCGGCACCGAGAACGGCCAGGTCATCTTCGAATCGCACGTCGTCAAGCATCGAGCGCACCCGCGCAAGACGACGCTGACCTGCTCGGGCACGTTCATGGACACTGATCCGCAGACCGGCGACCCGATCACGATCACGATCGACTTCGTGGGGTTCCTGCCCCACGGCCGGCGCTGACGCGTCAGGCCTCTAGGTTGAAGCGAGGGCGGCCGGAGACGGCCGTCCTCGTTGCGTGCTGGAGGAGCCGACGCCCGGACTCGAACCGGGGACCCCTTCATTACGAGCGTTGATCAGGAGTCGTTGGAGGGCGCGCGGAGTCGCGCAAAGCCCCATTCCTCCAAGGAATCGCCGCGGCCGAGGTGGCGGCCGAAGACCTGGAACGACAAGGACGTAGACCCCGCGTAGACCCCTGCGCGTTTGTGATCCGGTCGTCCGGCTTCGTGCGGAAGATCCAGGTATGCCAGATCCCGCACCGCGCATGGTCGAGTGGACGGATCACGCGCTGGCCAAGGCGCAGTTGCTCGGGTTCACTCGAGCGGACGTCGAAGATGCGGTCCTCGAAGGGCATGAGCGGCGTTCGCGGAACACCGGGGCCGCCGACTGGCTCGTGATGGCGGGCCGCATCGCCGTTGCGTACAACTATCCGGCAGATGACGAGATGACGGCGCTCGTCGTGACCCTCTGGCGGCAGCGCTAGCATCCGCAGAGTGAAGATCGACGGCCATTACGACGAGAAGGCGGATATCGCCTGGCTCCGGTTCGAGGGCTATGACCCCACGACGGTCGTCGCCGAGGAAACCGACTTCGGACTGCGCGAGCTCGACCCGAACGACCGACACCTCGTCGGTCTGGAGTTCTGGCGCGCCAGCAATTCCCTGCCGCCTGACCTGCTCCTGCTACTGCCGTCGCCGCCCATCGGCATCGCGAGATAGCACGCGAGAAGAGGGTGTTGACGGCGACCGCTCTACCCGCCTAGTTCCTCCGGCTAAAACACCGCAGTCGAAGAGCTCTCGGCTACTCCTCCGCGAGCACTGTCGGCACGCTGAAGCGCCCGATCTGGCTGAGTGGCAGCAGCGAGGCGACCAGGGCGACGAGGATCCCGCCCGCGCCGGCGGCGAGGGCAGCCAGGAGCAGGGTCACGATCGGCAGGCCCACTAGAGCGCCGATCAGCAGGGCGAGCAGCGCACCGGCGGCGCTGCCGAGCAGGCCGAGCAGCCCCGCCTCGAGCGCGACCAGGCGGCGCAGCTCGGCATCGGCCCAGCCGAGCGAGCGCAGGGTGACGAGCTCGGCCTGGCGCTCCCTCAGGTTGACGTAGAGGACATCGGCCAAGGCAAGGGCCGAGAGAGCGACCAGCAGGCCGACCGCCAGGTAGTCGAGTCCGCGCACCTGCAAGGAGACCGACCCCGCCCAGGAGCGTCCCGACGAGCGTCCCCTGGAAGGCGCGGTCGATCGCGACCAGCAGGGCGAGCGCGGTAACTCCGACGGTTAGACCGGCGACCGCGACCAGGCTGCGTACGGGCACCCGGCGCAGGTTGGCGAGCGCGAGTGCGCCCAGGTGGCGCACGGGGCGGCCTTCGACCTTGCCGGAGACGGGCGGACGGACGGCGTCGAGCGGCACCAGGCGCGAGGCCTGCCAGGCCGGCAGCAGTCCGGAGATGAGCGCCAGACCGAGCGCGAGCGGGACGACCAAGAGCGGCTGCCACCAGGCGAGCGAGAGCGCGCTCGCCGCGGCGACGATCGCGGCCAGGGCCGCGCCGAGCGAGTCCGGCGACGAGGCCCAGCAGGGCGAGCTCGGCGAGGAGCGCGGCGGAAGATCTCGCCGCGGCGACCAGCCCAGACAGAGCAGGGTGCCGATCTCGCGCCGCCGCTGGCGGACAGAGGCGAAGGCGCCGTTCGCGACCACGAAGGCCGAGCTGAGCAGGATCACGACCAGGAAGCCGAGCCGCTTGCTGTCCAGCGCCGAGAGGAAGGCGACCGAGACGCCCTTCTTCGACCAGCCCTCCTTCAGCGTCAAAGGCGGGCGGCCGAACTTCCCTTTCGGCAGGTCGATCAGGACCGGGTGCGGCGAGGAGCCGGCGGTGATGTCGACGTCCAGGCCGGTCTGGTCGTGGATCTTGGCCGCGACCGCCTTGATCCGCGCGAGCGAGAGCGCATCCGGCCCCGTGACGCCAGCCACCCGGATCCGGATCGCGGCGATCGGCGCCTTGCGCATCCGCGGCGAGACGTTCGACCAGTAGGTCGGGTTGGTGAGGGCAGGCAGCGCCTTCAGAGTCGTCAAGAGCAGCGGCGGCTGCTGGATGTAATCGCCCAAGTTCTGGCTCGGCAGCAAAGGCTCGCCGTGCAGCAACCGCGTAGTCCGCGGATCGCCCGGCTCGAGCAGAGGCGGGTGGTACGTCTCAAGCGGGACGCGCGAGAGGGGCGAGAAGCCGGGCAGCTTCCCAGGATCGTAGCGGCCAATAATCCTGAAGATGGGTCTGTCGTTGATACCGCCTTCGATCAGATCGGAGCCGGAATGCTGCTGGAGCCGCCGGAACTGCACGTCCTGATCGTCGGGAGGCGCCGGGGCGAAGCCGCCGTTTCCAGGGTAGACATTGCTCTTCCAGACCGAGATCGGGTTCTTCGTCGTCTGTGGGCGGAGGCGATCCGGTCCAACCCTCGAGTAGCGCACTGGCGAGGTCGACCAGTAGAGGTCGGAGCCAATCGTGCCGCGCCAGCCCGCCCCGACGCTCAGCAGTCGATCGTAAACCTGTTCGGCGCGCGTGACCTGATGCATGACCGCTCGCCCCCGCAGGCCGGTGAGGAACGAGCGCGCTCCGTCCGAGGAAAGCGCGAACGGCACCCGATTCGGGTGCGCTAACGAGAGCCGGTCGATCGGCGCTTGAAGTGTCTCGTCGACGTAGGTCCGCGTGCTCGCGATGACCGGAATCGTCCGGGTCGGGAACGGCTCCTGCTTGAGCTTCACGCCGTCGCCTGGCCGCAGATAGCGGCCGTTGACGACCGCGCTCGATACGCCGAGGAGGCGCGCCTCCTCGACCGGATCGATCGCCGAGATGAAGATGGGGAAGTAAAGATCCTCCTCGGCGCCGATCTGGGACGGTCTCAAGGTAGCCTGCCCGAATCCGTGTCGCGTCGCCTCGGGGCTGCGCGCGGAGAAGCAGGCTATGTACTCCTTGTCGAGCGGATCGAAGGGGCCGTGGCTCCTCGCGAGGCCCTGGGTTCCGCCGGCTCCGCCAGGCAGTTGCGAGAACCCGTTGCAGACCGGCAACGGCCCGGCGTGGTGGGGCACGTACTCGACCACACCCTGGCCACCGTAGCCGAAGCGGTCGCGACGGTTGTAGTAGATCCACACGCGACCACTGGGATAGCGAGAGAGGCCGCGGTACGCGAGCCAGACACCCTGCACCTTGTAGAGCTGGATGGCGTCTTCGGTGACGACCTTGTTGATGACGATCGGGATCCTGGTGAACGGCAGGATGTAGCCGACGTTGGCGATCGGAGCGGCCACCTCCACGCCTCCGAGAGCGCGAATCTGCCGGTTCTGCGCCAGCGTGATCCCGCCGAAGATCCCGCTCAGGTAGTTGGGACGGACGAGCCCCTCCGCTCGCTCAAGCGGCGTCTTCGACCCACGCGGCCGAACGAGGATGTCGTAGGCGGGCCGAAAGGCGCCTCGGACCGACCCCTGCACGCGCACGTCGGTCGTCTTGCCTGCCGAGGCGAGCAGCAGGAAGCCGGCCGTGGCGGCGATCACGGTCAGGCAGAGCGTGGCCGCGCGGCCCGGACGCTGCTTCAGTTGGCGAAGGGCGAGCCGGAGCACTGCTACTCCTCCGCCAGCACCGTCGGCACGCTGAAGCGGCCAATCTGGCTGAGCGGCAGCAGCGAGGCAACGAGGGCGACGAGGACACCGCCTGCTCCGGCCGCGAGTGCGCTCAGGATCAGGGTCACGATCGGCAACCCGACGAGGCCGCCGATGAGCAGGGCGAGCAGCGCACCCGTCAGGCTGCCGAGCAGGCCGAGCAGTCCGGCCTCGAGCGCGACCAGGCGGCGCAGCTCGGCGTCGGCCCAGCCGAGCGAGCGCAGGGTGACGAGCTCGGCCTGGCGCTCCCTCAGGTTGACGTAGAGGACGTCGGCCAGGGCGAGTGCAGAGAGCGCGACCAGCAGGCCGACCGCCAGGTAGTCGAGTCCGCGCACTTGCAAGGAGACGACCCCGCCAAGGACGGTGCCGACCAGCGTCCCCTGGAAGGCGCGGTCGATCGCGACCAGCAGGGCGAGGGCGGTGACGCCGGCGCTCAAACCGGCGACCGCGACCAGACTCCTGACCGGCACTCGGCGCAGGTTGGCGAGCGCGAGCCCGGCCAGGTGGCGCACCGGCCGGCCCTCGACCCGGCCCGAGACCGGCGGCCGCACCGCGTCGAGCGGGACCAGGCGCGAGGCCCGCCAGGCGGGCAGCAGGCCGGAGATGAGCGCCAGCCCGAGCGCGAGCGGGACGACCAGCAGCGGCTGCCACCAGGCGAGCGAGAGCGTGCTCGCCGCCGCGACGATCGCGGCCAGGGCGGCGCCCACGAGCCCGGCGGCCAGGCCGAGCAGCGCGAGTTCGCCGAGGAGCGTGCGGAAGACCTCGCCCGCCGACCAGCCCAGGCAGAGCAATGTGCCGATCTCGCGCCGCCGCTGCCTGAGGGAGGCGAAGGCGCCGTTCGCGACCACGAAAGCGCTGCTCAGGAGGATCACGAATAGGAAGCTGAGCCGCTTGCTATCGAGTGCGCTGAGGAAAGAGATGGAGACGCCCTTCTTCGACCAACCCTCCCTCAGCGTTAGCTCGGGACGGCCGAACTTCCCCTTGGGCAAGTCGATCAGCACCGGGTGCGGCGATGAGCCGGCGGTGATGTCGACGTCGAGCCCCGTCTGGTCGTGGATCTTGGCCGCAACCGCTTTGATGCGCGCGATCGAGAGCTTGTCCGGCCCCTTCACTCCAGCCACACGCACGCGGATCGCGGCGATCGGCGCCTTGCGCATCCGCGGCGAGACGTTCGAGAAGTAATGCGGGTTCGTGAAGGCTGGGATGGATTTGAGCGTCGTCAGCAGCATCGGCGGCTGTTGGATGTAGTCGCCCAGGTTTTGGGTCGGCAGCAGCGGTTTCCCGTGCAGTAGGCGGCGCGTGCGCTGGTCGCCGGGCTCGAGCAAGGGCGGTTGGTACGTCTCGAGCGGTACCCGCGACAGGGGTGAGAAGCCGGGCAGCCTGGCGGGGTCGTAGTGGCCGATGATCCGGAACGTAGGCGTGTTCGCGACGTTCGTGTATTTGTCGAACACGTTCGAGCCTTCGTGCTCGCGGATGCGACGGAACTGCACGTCTTGGTTCGAGGGGGGCGCCGGCCACCAGCCGTTCCATGCCGCACTTCGCCACACCGACATAGGGTTCTCCGTCCGCAGCGGCGTCAGGCGGTCGCGGCTCACCTTTCGGTACCGCACGGGCGAGGTCGTCCAGTAAAAGGCGCTTGTCACCGAGGGGACGCCGGTGTTCCTCTTCGAAGCTACAACGATGGGGTAGAACGCCCGAGCCGGATGGCGCTTGGTCGCGATCGTCCTTCCGCGAAGGCTCGACAGGAAAGGCCGCGCATTGGCGGCCGCCAAATGAAAAGGAACTCGGGCCGGTTGCGGCGGTCGCAGCCGGACGACCGGTGCGACAAGGGTCTCATCGACGAACGAGCGCGCACTTACGATCGCCGGGACGAAACGAGTCCCGTAACCCGATCTGCGGACGACGTTGGTACCTTCGTCCGGCCGAAGGTAGCGCCCGGAAAGAATAGTCGTGTCGAGGTGGAGGAGCTTCGCCTCTTCTTCCGGGTCGATCGCGGAGATGAAGATGGGGAAGTTCACGTAGGCGTAGGTTCCGACGGCGCCAGTCCGATGCGGGATTCCCGTCCAATACAAGTCGGTGACGCTCGGTGTGACCTTCGACCAGCAGAGGATTCGCTCGGTCGCCAGGGGATCGAAGGGTCCTTTCACCACTGGAAGCCCTTCCGGGCCGCCGGGTGCCAACCCTCCGCTTAGCCCTGTGAACCCTCGGCAGATCACGAGCGGCGACGCGCGGTGTGGCAGGTACTCCTCGATGTTGTTGCCGCAACAGTGGAAGCGGTCTCTGGTGTTGTAGTAAACCCACTGCCGCGCCGCTGGATAGCGCGAAAGCCCTCGCTGCGCGGTCCAGCTCATATCGAACCGGTAGAGCTGGATTGGCTCGCCGTTAACCAGGTCGTTGATGAAGACGGGAATCCAGGTTCCGATCATGTCGTAGCCTACGTTCGCGATCGGCGCCGCGACATCGACGCCACGAATGGCACGGATTCGCCCGTACTGCGCGAGCGTTATCCCGCCGAACACCCCGCTCAGGTAATTCGGGCGGACTAACCCCTCCGTTCGCTCAAGTGGCGTCTTCGAGCCCCTTGGTCGGACGAGGATGTCATAGGCGGGCCGGAAGGCGCTGTGGACAGAACCCTGCACACGGACATCGGTTGTTTTACCGGCCGAGGCAAGTAGGAGGAAACCCGCAGTGGCGGCGATTAGCGTGGCAGCCAGCGCAGCGGCGCGGCCGGGCCGGCGCCGGAGCTGCCCGACGGCGATGCTCAGCAACGGAGACCCCCTTTACTCGGTGACAAGATAATTGCAGCGAATCTAAGGTTCAACGGATTCGCTGCCAAGTCGGGTCGTTCTCGTTCGAAGGTAAGTCGGTGAGGCGGCGTCGGTGGGACCCGTCGGGGCGCATCACGTAGAGATCAAATGGGTCCCCCGCCGCAACGCCTTGGCTTCCGTAGACGATGTTCTTGCCGTCCGGCGACCATGACGGGCCGACGTCCTGACCCGCAACCCTCGTGAGCCGCCGTGCGCCTTTCCCGCTCGACCGGATCACCCAAGTGTCGTAGTTGCGGCCACGCACGACGACGTAGGCGAGGCGCTTGCCGTCGGGCGACCAGTCCGGGTCGAGGGCGCTTCCGGTCCCGTGAGTGAGCTGGAGGCGGCCGCGGCCGTTCGCGCGCATCTTGAAGAGCTGTTGCGCTCCCGGCTGGCCGGCGACGAAGGCGATCCAGCGGCTGTCTGTCGACCAGGTCGGGTAGGCGCCGTCCGCGGAAAGGCGGTGTGTTCCCTTGCCGTTGGAGCGCATGACGTAGATGCCTGTCCCGGCGGTCGTCTGACGCTGGAAAACGACTCGGGTTCCGTCCGGCGACCAGCGGGGCGAGCTGTCCCAGGTCTGCGTCGCGTGTGCGGTCAACCGGCGCACACGCCCCGACGGATACGAGACGAGGCTGATGCCCTGGAGACTCCCTCCTCGCAGCTCGGCGATCACGATCGATTTTCCGTTCGGCGACCATGCCGGTTGCGCAGCCTCTCCGGTTCGGGCAACGCGCGCGACGCGCGTCCCGTTCGGCCCGCATCACGTAGAGCTGGGGCGAGCCGGTGCGGTCGGAGACGAAGGCGATCTTACCGTTCTTCCCCGGGAAGGTCGCTCGCGTCGGGCCGGCCGCGACAAGTAGCGCGAGAGCGAGAAGTGCTGCGAGACGGGCTATGCGCATCAGGGCTCGATCCGGCTGATTCGCTCGAGCAGCGCCTCGGATTCCTCGTGACCGGCCACCTCGATCTGGTCAACGACGCGGCCGTCGAGCAGGCGAACGACCCGGTCGCAGCGGGCGGCGACGAGCTGGTTGTGGGTTGCGACGATCAAGGTCATGCCGCGCTCGTCGCGGAGCCGAAGCATGCAGCTCGACGATCTCATTGCCCGTATGCGTGTCGAGGTTGCCGGTCGGCTCGTCGGCGAGAAGGAGCTGCGGGTCGTTGATCAAGCGCGCGCGCGATCGCGACCCGCTGCTGCTCGCCGCCCGAGAGACGCGAAGGGAGCGCGTCCTCCCGCCCGGCGAGCCCGACGGCAGCGAGCAGCTGCTGCGGCCCGCTCGAGCTTGTCGAAATCGGTCGGGTAGGGGAGAACGGGCGAGGCGACGTTGTCGAGTGCCGTCAGCGACCGGCAAGAGATGGAAGTGCTGGAAGACGAAGCCGATCGTTCGCCGGTACGCGACCTGCTGCTTTCGTTGGAGCGTCGTCACCTCGACCTCGCCGACGCGAACGCGACCCTGGTCGGGCGTGTCCATCGCACCCGACCACGTGCAGGAGCGTCGACTTGCCGGAGCCCGGAAGGGCCCAACGACGCGATGGACGGCGCCCGGCTGGACATCGAGAGCGAGACGTCGTCGAGCGCCGTGATCGCGCCGTGGCCGGTCTGGTAGCGCTTGCTCAGACCCTCGATCGCGACCGCGGCGCCCTCGGACATCTATGGCGCAAAATACATTGCAGCAATTCAAACCGTCAACTAGTATCTTCCGGCGATGCCGATCCACCACGCCGTTCTCGCACTGCTCGCGGAAGGGCCGAGCTACGGCTACGAGCTCAAGGGAACCTTCGAGGAGGCAATCGGCCCTCAATGGGGCGAGCTCAATATCGGGCACCTCTACCAGATTCTCGATCGGCTCGAGCGGGACGGGCTGGTGACGAAGCGCGTCGCACCCGCAGGCGAGACGCCCGGCTCGGAGCGTCTACCGGCTGACGGCAGCCGGACGGAAAGAGCTCGAGGAGTGGCTCCAGACGCCGTTCGTGCGCGAGAGCGGCTACCGCGACGACTTCTTCTTGAAGCTGTTCGCCGCGGCTCGGTGTCGGAGGACAGGCGCTCAGCGGTGTGATCGCGACGCAGCGCGAGGCCTACGTCCAGGAGCTCGCGGCCCTCGCCGACCTGCGCGCGCAGTTCAAGGGCGAGCCGCTTGTGCGTCTGCTGGTCGAGGCGGCGACGCTTCACACCGAGGCGAATCTCAGAGTGGTCGAGCTCGCGGAGGCCTCGCGCCCCGACTTCTCGAGCCAGACCTGGAGCCGACAAGACAAGGAGCGAGCAGATGAGCCTGGTCGTGCGCCAACGCGAAAGGGCGGCTCAATGAATCGCCTGCTGCAGCCTCAGCGGTTTTCGTCCTAGCGCTCGCCGCGCCCGCGGCTTCGGCCGTCAAGCACAACCGGATCACAACGTCCGCGATCGGTCCGCTGCGCCTCGGGATGAACCAAGCGGCCGAGAAGAAGGCGCTCCGCCAGCTCCGACCCGGCTCCTTCCGCTCGTTCCAGGATACCGGCGTCAAGGGCGGCCTCGTCTACCGCGAGTACAGCTACTACCGCGGGTACGGAATCGACTCCTACCACGTCGGCCTCCTCGGCCAGAAGGGCCACCCGCGCACCCTCCACGTCGCGCGGATAACAACATTCGTAGCCGGCGATCGGACCGCTCGCGGTGCGCACGTGGGCCTGTTTGAGGACGCGGTCAGGAAGAAGTACGGGAGCGCGATGCGCTGCGGGCAGATCATCTACGGAGCGTCGCGCGTCGTCTTGTACAAGCCTTGTCCGATAGGAGCGGCAAGCAAGCGACACATCGTCCTCCTCCTCTCGAGAAACGTCACCGACTCCGTCTGGAAGGTCGATCGGATCGCCGTCCAGGAACCCGGCCTGAAGGTGCCGATCGTTCAGTAGGGCCATCGTCGCGGTGACACGCCTGCTCGCAACCTCAGCAGTGCTTCTCCTGGCAGTCGCCGCCCCAGCGGCATCGGCCGTCGAGCACAACCGGCTCACGATGTCTGCGATCGGGCCGCTGCGCCTGGGAATGGACAGGGCAGCGGAGAAGAAGGCGCTCCGCCAGCTCCGGCCCGGCTCGCTCCGCGGGGTCCACGACACACACGTCAAAGGTGGTCTCACTTACCGGGAATACAGCTACTACCGCGGCCTCGGGAACGACTCGTACACCGTCGGCTTCCTCGGCCCGCGCGGTAAGCCGCGCTATCTCCGCGTCGCGAGGATCATCACGTTCGTCGCCGCCGACCGCACCTCGCGCGGCGCACACGTTGGCACCTCACTGGATGTCCTCGACCGAATGTACGGCAGCGCGATGCACTGCGGACAGCCGATCTATCCCTGGCCTGGCGCGAATTTCATGCCTTGTCGGGTTGGCGCGTTGAGCAAGCGGCACATCGTCCTGCTCCTCTCGAGCAACGGGGCTTCGTCGGGATGGACGGTCAGTCGCATCATCATCCAGGTGCCCGGGCTGACTGTGCCCATCTTCCAGTAGGGCACTCGGCGAGAGGGTTGACGTAGATGCCCACGTCGTCCGCCAGGACGGCCGCAGCACCGCGCCGAGGACCGCCAGTCCTTGCGCTTCTCCTCGTCCAGATAGTCAGCGAGACGCAGATGCATCCCGATGCTCAGGTTGTCTCGACGGACAGCAGCACTTTCAAAGTGCATCTGTGTCTCGCCGGCTATGGAGGTGAGTAGTCCGCGTTCGCGGCTGGGTGGCGAGGCGGCTAGTCAGAGGTCGATCGAGAGGCCGCGCTCGGGGGCGAGCTGGCGCTCGAGCTCCATCAGGCGACGGAGGCGCTGGAGGCGCTCGGCGTCGGGCTTGCGCTCGCTCGCCTCGAGCATGCGCACGCAGTCGACGAGCGACGCCACCTGCGGGCGGGCGCCGCGGCCGAGGTTCTCGCGGAAGGCGCGGATGCGCAGATCGTCGTAGCCGCGCGTCCCCCAGGGCTCGGGCACGATCCGCAGCTCGCCGGCGGCTGTCGTGGCCGTGACCGGCTCCGAACTCGCGACTCGCTCCGCGAGATCAGGCTGCGGCGCCTCGAGCTGCTCGAGCGCGCGCCCAAGCCGGCGCAGGTTCTCCTCCCGCAGCGAGGGGACGAGGTCGAGCCCGTCGCTCGTCTCGGCGCTGCCGTGCACGACGCGGGCGAAGCCGCCGACGACGACGTAGGCCACGCGCTCCCGCTCCAGCGCGGCGAAGATCGCGTAGGGGTCGAAGGGCGGCTGCTTGCTCATTGCTTGCCGCCGAGACGCTCGAGCAGAGCCTGGACGCGCTGCTGGGGCGCCTGAGGGACGCTCACTATGAGCTCGGCGTCAAGTTCCGGCGTCTCCTCCCGCTCGGCGATCTCGATCCTGAAGGCGAAGCCGCAGGCCTCGACCACCGAGCGCAGGTTGGCGAAGCTCGGCTCTTGGGCGCCGATCTCCCAGCGGGCGACTTGGGCCCGCTCGCGACCGATGCGCGCGGCGAGCTCGGCTTGTGTCAGTCCCGCCCGCAAGCGGGCCTCGCGTATTACCTGGGCCGCGGTCATAGGTTGCAGTCTATCGTCGTGTTGACGCAGACGCTCGTATCTGATAGGTTACGCGACCTCCATGAAGCCCGTGTCGAGTCAGCTGTCGCTCTTCGACGAGGCCGTCTCCGATGAGCGCGCGGCCCGTGAGGCTCCTGCGAAAGGCGAGACGAAAGCGCCGACTCAGCCTGTCGTTCCCAGTCGTCCTCAGTCGCACCCGTCCGTGCCGAGCGCCGAAGTCGCACTCCTCACGACCCGAGAAGCGGCCGAGCTGCTGCACGTCCATCCCCGCACCGTCCAGCGCCTGGTCGAGCGAGGCGAGCTCGCCGCAGTTCACGTCGGCGCTGCCGTGCGTTTCGAGCGCGCGGACCTCATCGATCTGACGACACGGCTCAAGAGCCGCGCTTCGGGACCGCCGTCCACCCGGGCGCAAGTCACGCCTGACCGCACTCGCGCTCACGTCTCCTTCGCCGAGCGGCTACGGTCGCAGCGCGATGAGCATCGAGCGGCGTAGGCGACGCGACGGCCGAACGGTCTACCTCGTCCGCTGGTACGAGAGCGGCCGCGAGAGCACAAGGCGCAAGCGCACCTTTGACCGGCGGCGCGACGCCGAGCTCTTCGAGGCCTCGATCCGGCGAGCGCAGCAGCTCGGCCAGCTCGCCTCCGAGGTGATCGGCTCGAACGCGACGCTCGAGGAGTTCCTCGTCGAGTGGTGGGACACCTACGCCGCCACGCACCTGCGCCCGAGCACGCTCGCGACCTACACGACGCTGCTCGACAAATGGATCGTCCCCTACCTCGGCCGCAAGCGCCTTCGCGAGATCAGCCGCGAGACGATCGACACGTACGCGGCCCGCCTCCGCGTCGACGGCGCGGGCGCTCCGACGATCAACCGCACGCTCGGCGTCCTCCAGGGCGTCTTCCACCGCGCGGTTGAGTGGCGGCGGCTCGGCTGGAACCCCGTGGTCGGAGTGCGCCGGGTCGCCCACACACGCGCCGAGACGATCGACGCGCGCACGCCGGAGACGGTCGAGGCGATCCGCAGGCAGCTCGACCCGCAGAACGCCGCGCTCGTCAGCGTGCTCGCTTACGAGGGGCTGCGCCCGGCCGAGGCCTACGCGCTCGTCTGGGGCGACGTCCTGGACGACAGAGGCAAGCCACGCAAGCGACTCCGCGTGCAGCGGGCGATCTCGGGCGAGGAGGTCTCGACCACGAAGTCGCAGCGCGGGCGCGAGCCGGAGCTCTTCAAGCCGGTCGCGCGCGAGCTCGTAGAGCTCTATCTCGCCCGCGGGCGCCCGGGGGCGGAGGAGCTGGTATTCCCGAACAGCCACGGCGGCCACCTCCGTCGCCACAACTGGCGCCGACGCGTCTGGATCCCGGCGCTCGGGCGCGCCGGCGTTGCCTACTTCCGCAGCTACGACCTGCGCCACACCTGCGCGACGCTGCTCCTCTACGAGGGCCGCACGCTGAACGAGGTCGCCGAGCACCTCGGCCACGCCGACCCCGGCTTCACCGCGCGTACGTACGCACATGTCATGCGCGACGCCCCGCGGCGGCGGCGCATCACGATCAGTGAAGCGATCCGCAAAGGTCGTGTCGCGGCCAGTCGTAGACCCCGGGTAGACCCCTCAGACACGAAACGGGCCGCTCGCGCCGCCCGCTCGGAGAAGAAGTCCCTGCAAATCGAGAGAGCCGACGCCCGGACTCGAACCGGGGACCCCTTCATTACGAGTGAAGTGCTCTACCAGCTGAGCTACGTCGGCGAGGGCTCCCAGTTTAGCCGGGTCTCGTAGACTGGCCTCATGCTGCGGCTCGCCATCGCCTGGGGGATCAACGTGCTGGCGCTCTGGGTCTGCAACGGGATCTTCGGGAGCGTTCACATCCACGGAGCGTGGGCCTACATCATCGGCGCGGCGGTGCTGGGGATCGCGAACACCATCCTCAAGCCGATCCTCGCGCTGCTGACGCTGCCGCTGATCATCCTCACGCTCGGCCTGTTCCTGCTCGTGATCAACATCGCGATGGTCGCGCTTGCCGAGTGGATCGCGCCGAACTTCTCGATCGACGGCTTCTGGACGTACGTCGGCGTGGTCGTGATCGTCTGGATCGTCAACTGGGCGTCGTACCGGCTGATCGACGACCTCGGGGATCGCTACCCGAAGACGCGGCTGGCCCGCTAGGCGACCGGCGCGCCCGCAAAGGCGCGGCGTAGCTGGACGAACAGCGCCTCGAACGCCAGGCGGGGCGAGAGCTGGAACTCCTCGAAGTTCCGCCACGTCTCGCGCACGAGCTCGGCGGCGCGCTCGGCGGCTTCGAGCCGCTCGAGCGTCCCGTCCTCGGAGCTCGAGCGCGCGGTCGGCGTGGACCAGCGCCCGCTCGGCCCCGGCCGCGGCCGCGACGAGATCGCGGTACCAGGCCGCGAGCTCCTCGAGGGAGGCCAGCAGCTCTTCGCGCTCCGCCCCACGCGCTGCGCGCCGGACGCGCTGCTCGGCCTCGCGCGTCGGCAGGTCGAGGCCCTCGATCGCGGCCTCCTCCCGCTCCTTCGCCTCTGCCGAACGCTCGCGCGCGCCTTCGAGCAGCCGGTCCGCGGCCGCCGCCGGGATCGAAGTCGGTCGTCCGAGTAGACCGCGCGCGACCTGCGAGCAGCTCGGTCCGCCGCTTCGCCGCCGCCGGATCGAGCAGCCGCTCGGCCCGGTCGAGCCGCCCGCCGGCGACCCGCGCGATCGACGTCGCCTCGTCCTCCGAGAGCTCGGGTGCGCGGGCCTGGACCTCCTCCCGCACGGCCCGCTCCGAGAGCCGCCGGAACGGCACGGGCTGGCAACGCGAGCGGATCGTCTCGGGCAAAGGCCCGACCTCGTCGGCGACGAGCGACGATCACGGCGTAGGCGGGCGGCTCCTCGAGGTCCTTGAGCAGCGCGTCCGCCGCCTCCTCGTTCAGCAGGTGGGCGCCGAGGACGAGGTAGACGCGCCGATCGGCCTCGAACGGGCGCATGTGCAGGTCGCGCCGCATCTCGCGAACCGCGTCGATCCGGATCTGGTCGCCGAGCGGCTCGAGCACGTACAGGTCGGGGTGCGTGCGCCGGCTCGACCCGCGCGTCGCCGCCGAGCAGCTCGGACGCGAACGCGAGCGCCGCCCGCCGCTTGCCGACTCCGGCCGGCCCGTGGAAGAGGTACGCGTGCGCGGGCCGTCGGCGAGCGCGGCCGCGAGGAGGCGCTTCGCCTCGTCCTGCTCAGGAAGGCTGTCGAAGGCCGTCAAGGATCTCTCCGGCGATCTCGTCCGCGGGCCGCGTGCCGTCGATGGCGGTGATCCGCTGCGGGAAAGGCCGCGGCGAGCTCGCGGTAGGCCTGGTCGACACGCGCGCGGAAGTCCGCGGCCTCGCGCTCGATCCGGTCGCTCGGCTCGCCGAGGCGCCGCGCGCGACTCGCCGGGTCGACCAGCAGCAGGTAGGTGCGGTCGGGCAGGAGGCCGCCGATCGCGTGCAGGTTCAGCTCGAGCACGTGCTCGAGCCCGAGGCCGCGCGCGATCCCCTGGTAGGCGAGCGAGGAGTCGAGGTAGCGGTCGCAGACGACGTCGGCGCCGCGGGCGAGCGCCGGGGCGATCACCTCCTCGACGAGCTGGGCGCGCGCGGCGGCGAAGAGGGCGGCCTCGGCCCAGGGCGAGACGTCGCGGCCCGTCGAGGAGCAGCTCCCGGATCTTCTCGCCGAGCTCGGTGCCGCCGGGCTCGCGGGTCGAAGACGACCTCGCGACCGTCGGCCGCGAGGGCTTCCGCGAGGAGCCGCGCCTGGGTCGACTTGCCCGAGCCGTCGATCCCTTCGAAGTGTCACGAACAAGGCCGCCCTAGGATATGCAGGCTTTGCGGGCGATCGTCACAGGGGGCGCCGGGTTCATCGGCTCGCATCTCGTCGATGCGCTCGTCGAGCGCGGCGACGACGTCGCTCGTCGTCGACGACCTCTCGTCGGGCAAGCGGGAGCACCTGAACCGCGGGCGCGCAGCTTCGTCGAGCGGGACATCCGCGAGGCGATCGACGCGGACGGCGCGGAGGTCGTGTTCCACCTCGCAGCGCAGGCGGACGTGCAGGTCTCGGTACAGCGGCCCGACTTCGACGCGGGCGTGAACGTGGTCGGCACGGTCCAGGTGCTCGAGGCGGCGCGCGGCGCGGGCGCGCAGGTCGTCTTCACGTCGACCGGCGGCGCGATCTACGGCGAGTGCGAAGGGCCGGCTGCCGAGGACGCGCCGCGCGCGCCGCTCTCGCCCGTACGGGATCGCGAAGCTCGTGCGGCGAGGAGTACCTGCGCGGCTGGAACCGGATGCACGGCGCGGGCAACGTCGTCACGCGGCTGGGGAACGTCTACGGGCCGCGCCAGGACGCCGGGCTCGAAGGCGGAGTGGTCGCGATCTTCCTCGAGCGGATGGCCGGCGGCGAGGAGACGATCATCTTCGGCGACGGCGGCCAGACGCGCGACTTCGTCTACGTCGGCGACGTCGTGCGCGCGCTGCTCGCCGCGGTCGGCCGCGACGGCGGCGTCTTCAACGTCGGCACGGCCGGCGAGACGACGATCCTCGACCTCCATCGCGCATGCGCCGCGGTCTCGGACTGGAGCGCCGAGCCGCGCTTCGAGGAGGCCCGGCTAGGCGACGTGCGCCGCTCGGTGCTCGACGTCTCGCTGGCGGAGCGGGAGCTCGGCTGGCGCCCGGAGGTCGGCCTCGAGGAGGGCCTACGGCTGACCTGGCAGTCGCTCGCCGGCTGAGCCCGATACCCCGCGGACCGCGACCGAAGCGTGCTGTTGAAGGATCGAGAACCGAGGCGGCGAAAGCGACCTTCCCGGTGGAGCAGGTCTTGCCGAATCCGTCTCGCCACTCCTGGCGCACGATCGCGGTCGTCGTGGCCGGGATCGCGACGCTCGAGCTCGTAGGGCTCGTCGTCGCAGGCACGGCGCTCGTCGCGAAGCCCGTTGCCGCGCACGCGCGGGCCGCGGCGGAAAAGCAAGCGGCGACGAAGCCCACGGTGCCCGCGAGACCGACGCTCCCACGGCACTCGGTCCGGGTCACCGTGCTGAACGGAAACGGCGTCGCGGGCGCAGCCGCAGCGGCGGCCTCGCGCGTGCGCGCGCATGGGTACAAGATCGGCCTGGTCGGGAACGCGCAGGGCGGCTACGGCCGCAGCGTCGTCGTCTACCGCGGAGCCTTCCGGCGCGAGGCGGTTCGGCTCGCACACGAGCTGGGGATCGGACTCGTCTCCCCGCTCGACGGCCTCCGCGCGCGCGACCTGCACGGCGCCCAGCTCGCCGTCATGGTCGGCGGTTAGAACCTCTCTAAGATCCGGCCGTGGCCGGAGACCGTCGCAAGCAGGCCGAGATCGACTATCCGGAGGCGATCGGCGAGGCCGGGCGGGCGTGGCTGCGCTCGAAGCCCTTCGGGAACACGCCGCGCGAGTCCGCGCGCCTGCTGATCGACTTCGGCTACGTCCTGCAGCTGCTCGACCTGCGCGCCGGGATGAGCCTCTGCGAGCTCGGCTGCGGCCCGGGCTGGATGACCCGCTTCGCCGCACGCCACGGCGTCCACGCCGAGGGCTACGACATCTCCCCCGAGATGATCGCGATCGCCGCGCGAGCTCGCCGCCGAGGAGGGGCTCGACGTCCGCTTCGAGGCGGCCGACATGGAAGAGCTCGACCTCGGCCGCCGCTTCGACGCGTGCCTGCTCTACGACGCGCTCCACCACTCGCCGCGCGCCGACCTCGTCTTCGCGACCGCTCACCGGGCGCTCAAGCCGGGCGGCCGGCTCCTGCTCGCCGAGCCGAACTGGAAGCACCGCTTCCAGGGCCGGGACGCGTCCGGCGAGTACGGCGTGACCGAGCTCGGCTACAGCCCGCGCCGGCTCAAGCGGCTCCTTCGCGGCGCAGGGTTCACGGAGATCCGCCGCTTCCACAACACGCGCAAGCGGCTCTTCTCGAACTCGCCGGGCGACATGGCCGCGCACGTCGCCGAGCCGCTCGTCTACCGCATCCTGGCCCCGTTCTGGACGCAGATCTGGCTCCCCCGCGAGCCCGTGCCTCCTGACGAGCGCAAGCAGGCCGAGATCGACTACCCGCGCGCAATCGGCGAGGAGGGCCGCGCGTGGCTGCGGAAGCAAGCCGTTCCGGAGCACGCCCGACGAGACCGCCCGCCTGCTGCTCGACTTCGCCCACGTCGTCCAGCTGCTCGAGCTGCAGCCCGGCATGAGCCTCTGCGAGCTCGGCTGCGGCCCCGGGCTGGATCAGCCGCCTCGCGGCGCGCCAGGGAGTCCAGGGCGAGGGCTACGACATCTCGCCGGAGATGATCGAGATCGCCCGCGAGGTCGCCGCCAGGAGGGCCTCGAGCATGCGCTACGAGGTCGGCGACATGGAGCAGCCTCGACCTCGGGCGGCGCTTCGACACCTGCCTCCTCTACGACGCGCTCCACCACAGCCCGCGCGCGGACCTCGTGCTCGCGACGCGCGCAGCCGCGCTCAAGCCCGGCGGCCGGCTGCTTCTCGGCGGAGCCGAACTGGGCCCACCGCTTCGGCGGCCGCCAGGATGCCAGCAGCGACTACGGCGTCACCGAGCTCGGCTACACGCCGCACCGGCTCAAGGGCCTCCTGCGCGACCTGGGCTTCACCGAGATCCAGCGCTTCCATCCGGTCCGCAAGCGCCTCCCCTCGAAACGCTCCGAGCGACGTCTTCCGAGCATCTCGCCGGGCCGTTCGTCCACCGCCTCCTCGCGCCGTTCATGACGCAGATCTGGCTCCGCGCCCGAGCGCCGAGCTAGCCGCGATTCGACTTGCTGCCAGCAGCGCCGGCGCGAGCGGTGCCGTGCCGGATCGAGCTCGACCGCGCGGCGCAGGGGCGCGAGCGCGGCCTTGTCGTTCCCGACGCTCACCTCGAACGCGCCGAGCTCGTACCACCGCTCCAGTTCAGCGGCTGCTGCTCGACCGCCGTGACGTAGAGCGTGCGCGCCGCGCCGCAGGTCGCCGAGCTGCTCCGCCGCCGCGGCCTCGACGAACAGCGGCTCGAGCGCGAGCGGGTTCGAGCGAGCGGGCGTCGTGCGCGCGCGCGGCCGCCTGCGCCGGGCCGCCCGGCCTCGAGCGCCGCGAGCGCCGAGTCGGTCGAGCGCTGCGCGAACCACGGCGTCAGGAGCGAGAACGCAACGGCCGCCGCAGCCGCCGCCGGCAGCGGCGCGACCGTCCAGCGCCGCTCGCCGCGCGACCGTGCCGCGGCCCAGCAGGACGCCGACCGGACAGGAGAACGGGCGCGCAGACCGCGACGAAGTCCCAGTCGAAGTCGACCAGCGCGTGCAGGGCGAAGCCGAGCGCCCGAGCGCGAGCGCCAGCCCGGCCGCGCGCTCGTCTCCCTCGAGCCGCCGCAGCCGCCGCACGACCCCCAGCGACGCGGCGGCAGCCGAGCCGAGGGCGAGCAGCGCCCCGACGATCCCGGTCTCGCTCAGGAACTGCAGCGGGAGGTCGTGCGGCTCGATCGTGACGATGCTCGAGCTCCTGCGCAGCAGCCGGTGCGTGAGCTCGAACGACCCCGCCCCGGTTCCGCGCAGCGGCTGGTCCTCGAACGCGTGCCAGGCCTCCTTCCACCACTGCCAGCGGCTGGTCGAGCTGATCGTGGTCAGGCGGCGCGGCCCGATGGTCTCGGCCGAGTTCGTCGGCGCCTGCGTGAAGTCGCGGAACCAGTTGCTGCGGCTTCGACTCCACCGCGACGACGGCGACCGCGGCCGCGAGGCCGACCGCGAGCACGGCGAGAGCCGCGCGGCCGCGAGCCGGCGCCGGCGCGGATCGATCGTCCCGCGCTCCTCCGCCAGCGTCGCGAGGTAAGCGAGCGCCGCGACGGCCACCGCCGCCAGCAGGAAGACGAGCGCGAACCAGGCTCCGTCGCGCGCCCGGGTCGAGTGCGGTTGCAGGTCCTGGGCCAGGCCAGGCCGCGTGAACGCCCATGCCGCCGACTCGCGACGCCGGCCCCGCCGGCGAGCAGGAGCGCGACCCCGCTCTCGAGCCACCGTGGCCGGTCGGCGGCCAGCCACACCGCCGCCACGACGACGGCGACGGCCACGCCGCCCCGCGAGTACGTGAGCAGGATGCCGACGACGAGGCCGTAGAGGAGTACGGTCGCGCCCACCCGCAGCCCTCGCGGATGCTCGCGCCGCGAGGCGAGCCAGAGCCCGAGCGGCAATCCGAGGTCGAACAGGAGCGCGACCGCGTTCCAGTACCCGATCGGCGAGCTCAGCCGCGCGATCCGTCCGGAGCCGCCGAGCGCCGGAACCGCCTTTCCGAGCAGCGCCCACCCGAGCGCGAGCGCAACGATGCCCGCGAGGACATAGCGCCCACGACCGCGCCGCCCGTGGGACGTACGCGCCGATCCCGAAGCCGACCAGCGCGAGCGCGACGTAGACCAGGCCGCGGTTCAGGTAGGCCCACGAGCGGTCCGGCTCGATCGACCAGAGCACGGTGATCCCGCACCAGCAGACGAACGCCACCAGGAGCGCGAGCCAGACGAGCGCCTCGACCGTCAGCGCCGGCCGCGGCGGCCCCAAAGCGCGACCGTCGCGAGCCCGGCAGCCACGGCCAGCGCCGCGATGCCCGAGCCAGACGAGCCGACCGTTCGACGATCCCGCGGAGAAGAGCGCAGAAGTCCCGGCCAGCAATCCCGCCTGCCGCGAGCGGAAGCAGCGCCGCGCGGCGCTCGGGGACGCTCGACATCAGCCGCTGAGGCTAACAGCGGTACAGTTCCCGTCCCGCGTTTACAAAGACGATAACGTGGGGATCACGACCCGATCACGCCGCAGGGGTCAGACTGGGCACGCAGCCCGCTCTGCTCGACTAGCCGTATGCGAAAGCGCCCAGCAGCCTTCATCGCGATCTCCCGCCGCCCTCGCGGCAGGGTTGCTCCTGGCCCTCCTGCCGGCCGCGGCGGCGGCCGCGACGCCTTGCTGGAAGAAGGTTCTCGAACGACTGGTCGAACGGCCGCACGATCGGCGCGTACCCGCTCCACTGCTATCGCGACGCGATCCGCAACATGGGCGAGGACCTGCGCGACTACTCCAGCGCCGCGGACGACATCTCCGCCGCGCTGCAGGCCCAGATCGCCGCGCGCGGCACGCGCAGCACGCAGGACGTCGGCTGCGGCTCCGGCTCGGAAGCAACGGCAGCAACGGCAGCAACGGAGACGGCTCTTCCGGGCAGGCCGGCGCGCCCACGAGCGGCAAGCCGGCCCCGTCCGCATACCGCCGGACGATCGACAAGCTCGGGCACGAGCAACGCCGACTCGCTCCCGATCCCGCTGCTCGTCCTCGCTTCCCTCGGCGCCGCGCTGCTCGCCCTTGCCGCCGCAATGACGGCGACCAAGCGAATTCGCGCCCTCCGCGCCCGCCGCGGCCCGCCTCCACTCGGCTAGCCCGCCAGCGCCTCCTCGACCGCCCGCTCGAGCGTGAGCCTGCGCCCGAGCTCTCCGCGCACGCGAGAAGCTCTGGACCGTCCACGACGAAGACCCGCTCCGAGTAGAGGTCGCGCTCGTGTACCCACTGCCCGCTCGGGCGCTCCTCTTCCTCGATCTCCGCCGCTCCCCAGAACCTTCCGGCGCGTGCCGCATCGCCCCGCAAGGCCGCGACCCAGGCCAGCAGCACGAGCCCCCAGAACCTGCCGCGCCGGTCGCCGAGAACGTTCGCAACCGAGAGCGACTCGCGCGCTTGCCGCTCCGCTTCGTCCACACGGCCCAGCTCGAGCAGCGTCTCGCCGAGCACGATGTGCATGCTCCGGATCCACCAGTCGAAACCGGCTTCGCGGGCCAACGCGATGCTTTGTTCGAAGAGTTCGACCGCCTCCTCGAGCTCTCCCTCCGCGAACGCGAGGTACCCGAACGTCCCGATGAGCTCCGCGTCTCCCCGATGAACCCCGGCGCCATGAAACAGCTCCATGCTCTCTTCGAGCAGCGAACGGACACCGGCCGTCTCTCCGGCCCCGAGACGGGCTGTGGCGATCCGGTGGAGAGCGGTTGCCGCCCCGACGTCGTCGCCCGCCTCTCGGTACAGGGCGCCGCTCTCCTCGGCGGCCTTGATCGCCTGGTGGTATCTCCCGGTCGTGTGGCTCGACCCCGAATAACAGCGCAGCGCAGAGGCCCGGAGGAGAGGGGCGACGTCATCCGCGGCGGCGGCGAGGAGCGCCTCGAAGCGCCTGACCCCTTCCTGCGCATCCGAGATCACCCAGAGCTGCTCCAGGGCGACGGCGACCCGCAGGCCGAGCTCGACCTCGCCCGCCTCGAGCGACCAGTCGATCGCCGCCCTGAGGTTGTCCTGGTCCGGCGAGACGGCCTGCGGCCCACGGTAGCCGGCCTCGGCGGCGGTGCTCTGTGCCTCTGCGAGCTCGAGGAAGTACCCGGCGTGACGGCGGCGAACATCGTCGGCCTCACCCGATTCCCGCAGCTGCTCGAGCCCGAACTCGCGGATCGTCTCGAGCAGCGAGTACCGCTCGCCGTCGAAGCGGAGCAGGCTCTTCTCGAGCGAGCGACTGAAGCACGTCGAGGTCGGCCTCGGCGACCTCCTCGGCGGCCTCGAGCGTGTACCCGCCGGCGAACACGGCGAGCCTGCGGAACACCTGCTGCTCCTCGGGCGTGAGCAGCTCGTAGCTCCAGCCGATCGCCGCGGCGAGCGTGCGCTGCCGCTCCGGCGCGTCGCGCGGGCCGCCTGTCAGGAGCGGAAGCCTCCGCTCGAGCCGCTCGAGGATCTGCGCGCTCGACAGCGACCTGACCCGCGCGGCCGCAAGCTCGAGCGCGAGCGGCAGGTTGTCGAGCCGCCGGCAGACCTCGCGGACGCGCTCGTCCGGCTGGAAGTCAGCACGGATCGCCCGCGCCCGGCCGAGGAAGAAGCCGACTCCTTCCTGCTCGACGAACGGCGGCACGGCGTACTCGCGCTCGGCCGCGATCCGCAGGAGCTCCCGGCTCGTGACGACCAGCCGCAGCTTCGGGCACGAGGCCAGCAGTCCCCCGATCTGCGGTGCCGCCCCGAGCACCTGCTCGAGGTTGTCGAGCGCGAGCAGCATTCGCTTGTCGCCGATGTGGGTCTCGAGGTCCGTGTTCGCGCCGAGCGTCGTCGCGATCGCCGGCAAGACGAGCTCAGGGTCGCGCACGGCCTGCAGCCCGACCCACCAGACGCCGTGCTCGTGGTCGTCGACCGCCTCGGCCGCCGCCTGCACCGCCAATCGCGTCTTGCCTGACCCGCCCGGCCCGGTCAGCGTCAGCAGGCGGATCTTCTGGTCGCCGAGGAGCGCGAGCACCTCGCCGAGCTCCTTCTCCCGGCCGACGAACGGCGTCGGCTGCTCCGGCAGGTTCGACTGGTTGAGCGACTTGAGCGGCGGGAAGTCGCCGTCTCCGAGCTGGTAGATCCGCTCCGGGGCGGTCAGGTCCTTGAGCCGGTGCTCGCCGAGGTCGCGCAGACGGTCGGCGCCGGCGAGCTCGCGGGTCGACTGCGAGACGAGCACCTGGCCGCCGTGGCCGACGGCGGCGATCCGCGCCGCCCGGTGGACGTCGATCCCGACGTAGCCCTCCTCGGTGACGAGAGGCTCGCCCGTGTGGAGCCCGATGCGGACGCGAATCGGCCCTTCCCCCAGTCCGGCCTGCGCCTCGCCGGCCGCGGCCAGTGCATCCGCCGCCCGGGCGAAGGCGACGAAGAACGCGTCGCCCTGGGTGTCGACCTCGACACCATCGTGCCGAGCGAAGGCCTCCCGCAGCACGCGCCGGTGCTCCGCGAGCGCGTCCGCGTAGGCGTCGCCGAGCTCGTGCAGTAGCCGCGTCGAGCCCTCGATGTCGGTGAAGAGGAAGGTGACGGTGCCGGAGGGGAGCTCGCGCACCCGCTAATCCTCCGCGGCCAGCGCGAGCTCCGCCGCTTCATCGAGCGAGAGCGCCCGCCCCTGTGCGCGCGCGGCCTCGAATCCCGCGCCGGCATGGGCGAGAACCGGCTGCGCGAGCGCGTCGAGCGCGCCTTCCCACGGCAGCGGTGCGCGCTCGACGTCCGCCTCGATCGCCCCGAGGAGCCGCCCGGCGATTTTGTCGTCTCCCTGCTGCGCCGCGGCACGAGCGACGAGCGCCAGTCCTTCGATGGTTGCGATCCGGTCGTGGATCCGCTGCGCCACCTCGAGCGCCTCGCGCGCGCTCTCGGCGGCTTCGGTCGTGCGACCCAGCTCGAACAGTCTCTCCGAGCGGTGGAGGAGGCCGTGGGTCTCCGCCCATGAGAGTCCTGTTTCGCGGTAGAGCGCAATGCTGCGCCCGTCGTACTCGAGCGCCCGCTCCCCATCCCCTTCGCTCCACGCCACGTCGCCCAGGAACCCGAGGCACTGCGCCTCTCCCTTTGCGAACCCGACCCGGCGGAAGTGCGCAAGGCTCTCGTCGACGAGCGAGCGGGCCTGCTCAGTGTGGCCGAGAACGTCGAGGCTGACGGCGAGCCGATGCTGCCCGATGGCCGTTCTGAGCTCGTCGCCGCACTCGCGGAACTCGGCGAGGCTCTGCTCGTACAGCTCGACGCCTCGCTCGCGGTCGCCGGTGAAGGCCGCGGAGTTTCCGAGAGCCCGGAGCGCAAAGGCGTGGAGCCACGGGCCTACGTTCGGCGCGCGGGCGAGGAGTGCCTCGACCCAGCGCCTGCCCTCGAACGGGTCGGACGTCATCCAGAAATTCTCCAGCGCGAGCGCCAGGCGCAGGCCGAGCTCCGGCTCTCCGGCGGCGAGCGTCCATTCGAGAGCCGCGCGGACGTTGTCTCGTTCCGGAACCACGAGCTCGTGCCGCATCGGCCCGTCGGCCTCCACGTTCAGGTTCGCACTCCGCGCCAGCTCGAGGAAGAACTCGGCGTGACGACGGCGGATCTCGTCCAGCTCACCGGCGGCCTCGAGCCGCTCGAGCGCGAGCTCGCGGATCGTCTCGAGCATCAGGTAGCGATCCTCGCCGAGGTGCTTGAGCAGGCTCGCCTCGACCAGCCGGTCGACCGCATCCAGGCCGGCGTCCGCGACCTCCTCGGCCGCTTCCAGCGAGAACGTCACGAAGACCCCGAGGCGGGCGAAGAGCCGCCGTAGCTCCGGGTCGAGCAGGTCGTAGCTCCACTCGATCGTCGCGCGGAGCGTGCGCTGGCGCTCCGGGACGTCGCGGCGGCCCGACGTGAGCACCGGGAGGCGGCGTTCCAGCCGCCCGAGGAGCGCGCCCGACCCGAGCGAGCGCAGCCGCGACGCCGCAAGCTCGATCGCGAGCGGAAGGCCCTCGAGCCTGCGGCAGATCTCCCGCGTCGCCTCGTCCGGCGTGAAGTCCGGACGCACGGCAAGCGCCCGCTCGGTCAGGAGCTCGAGCGCGTCGTCCTCGGGCAGCGGGTCGAGCGGGTACTCCCGCTCGCCCTCGACCCGCAGCGGCGCCCGGCTGGTGGTGAGAACCTTCACCGTCGAGCCCGTCGCCAGCAGCCCCGCGACTGCGGGCGCCGCGTCGAGCAGGTGCTCGAAGTTGTCGAGTAGGAGCAGCGCCTTTCGGTCGCGAAGCTCGCCCAGCCCCCGAACGCCGATCGTCGAGGCGATCGCGCCGGGCACGAGCTCCGGCTCCGGGACGCCCGTCAGCGCGACGAAGAAGACGCCTCCCGGAAACTCGTCGACGAGCTCGGCCGCCGTCTGGAGCGCGAGTCGCGTCTTGCCCGTCCCGCCGGTCCCGGTCAGCGTGACGAGGCGCGCCGAATCGCCGAGCAGGCCGACGAGCTCTCCCAGCTCCCGCTCGCGCCCGACGAGCGGGCTCGCGGCAACCGGGAGATTGGTCGCGTTGAGGCTCTTGAGCGGCGGGAAGTCGCCCTCGCCGAGCTGGTAGATCCGCTCCGGGGCGGTCAGGTCCTTGAGCCGGTGCTCGCCGAGGTCGCGCAGCTCGTCCGTTCCGGCGAGATCGCGGGTCGACTGCGAGACGAGCACCTGCCCGCCGTGGCTGACGGCGGCGATCCGCGCCGCCCGGTGGACGTCGAGCCCGACGTAGCCCTCCTCGGTCACGATCGGCTCGCCGGTGTGGAGGCCCATCCGCACCCGGATCGGCCCACCGGCGAGCGCCTCCTGCCCCTGGCGCGCGGCCGCGAGCGCGTCGCCCGCGCGCGCGAAGGCGACGAAGAAAGCATCTCCCTGCGTGTCGACCTCCGTCCCGCCGTGCGTCTCGAACGCGGCCCGCAGCGCGCGCCGATGCTCGGCCAGCGCGTCCGCGTAAGCGTCGCCGAGCTCGTGCAAAAGCTTGGTCGAGCCCTCGATGTCGGTGAAGAGGAAGGTGACGGTGCCGGAGGGAAGCTCGCGCATCCCTCAATGATCGCGCGTTACGCGACGTCCTCGTAGAGATTTTCGCCGCGGTGGAGACGGCGGGCGATCTCGTACGTCTGCCGCTGCGAGCGGTCGGTCGGTGCGTGCGCGGCCAGGTAGCGCGCGGCCGCGATCAGCGGCAGCCGTTCGTCGTCGGTGTCGCGCAGGAGCTCGTGCTGGCGCACGGCGGCCTCGACGCACTGGATCGTGTGGAAGTTGCGGTCCTCGCGAAGCAGGCAGCTGCCGAGGGCGGCGATCAGCTCGTCCGCGTCACCGCGGTACGAGGCGACCAGCTTTCCCGCCTCGTCGACCTGCTGCTGCTTGTCGAGCAGCTGCGGCAGCTCCGCGAGCACGCCGTGACCGTCCTCGGACACAGGGAGCCGCGTTGCGGGCACGTTCAGGAAACGGTCGAGGTGGACGCTCATCGCCGCGTCGAGCACGCCGCGGAGCAGCTCGCGCGAGGGCGAGCGGCGCAGTCCCTGCTCGACCGCGTTCGCGAAGGTGAACGTGTGCAGCGCCGTGTCCCAGTCGCCGAACTCGTTGCTCGTCGGGAAGCGCGCGATCCGCATCGCCGCCGCGTACGTCACGGCCGAGGCGAGCTCGACCTCCGACGCGCCCGCTCCAGCGCGGCGAGGAGCGCCTCGAGGATCTCGGCCGCCTCGCCGTCGAGCACGACGTCCACGAGCGCGGCGCGCCCGTCCCAGGGCTCCACCCGGGGTCTGACCCCGGTTGAGGCAGTCGCTCGAACGCACCCTCGAGCAGCGCGACCAGGTCGACCGGGTTGCGCCAGGCGTTCGACTCCTCCATCCGCTCCGCGAAGGCGAGCTGGGCGGGCAGCGAGGCAAGCACGGCCTCGGCGCGCTCCCAGCCGGCGACGTCCAGCGCCTCGAGCGCCTTGTTGACGAAGTCGAGCGTGTGGCCGCCGTCGAGGTAGCGGTGGTCGGTCGCGGCCGTGAAGAGCATGTCCGCGAGCTGCTCCGGCGAAGCGCCGGCGCGAACCGCCGAGACGAGCGCGCGCTCGGCGCCCTCGGCGTCGCGCACCTCGACGAAGCGGCGGAACCAGCGCGCCAGCCGCTCGGGATCGGCCTCGCCGGGCAGCGGCTCGAGCGGGAAGCGCGGCGCCTCGCCGGCCGAGTCGAGCGCGACGTCGGTGAGCCCGTGGTAGAGCGCCGCCGCCCGCTCCTCCGCCGGCCAGGCGCGGCACGAGGTTCATGAAGCAGGTCAGCGTCGTGAGACCGCGGAACCAGCCGCCGCCCCGCCGGCGCACGCCGAAGTCGAGACCCGCGCGGAACGCGTCGATCCCGCTCGGGTCGGCCTCGACGAGCACGATCGCCGCCTTGGCGACCACGAGCGAGATGTTCCGCTCCAGCCCGACCCGCAGCCGCCGCCGCTGGTGCTCGACCGGGTCGCGCCGCGGCGTCAGGTCGACGTAGACGTCATCGCCGTCGACCTCGACCGGAAAGCGGCGCAGCTCGTCCGCGAACTGGTCGAAGGTGCCGCCGGTGCAGAGGTCGAAGCGCGCGTGGTGCCAGTGGCAGGTGAGGATCCCGTCACTCACAGTGCCCCTGTGCAGCGGGAAGCCCATGTGCGGGCAGCGGTTGTCGACCGCGTGAACGGCGTCGCCCTCCGCGAGCAGGCAGACCGTGTGCCCGTTCAACGCGACGACCAGCCGCCCGGCCTTCCGCAGCTCCTCCACCGAAGCCGCCCGCACGCGCTGCACCGACTCCACGACTGCCATCGTGCGAAACCCTAGAACCTCAACTATGGTTTAAGTCAAGTGGCGGTTGCAGAGCTCTCGATCGGCGAGGTCGCGGCGCGCAGCGGCGTCGCCCCGTCCGCGCTCCGCTTCTACGAGCGCCAGGGCCTGATCGCCTCGACCCGGACCGACGGCAACCAGCGCCGCTACGAACGCGCCGTGCTGCGGCGGATCGCCTTCATCCAGGCCGGCCGCGCCGCGGGCGTGCCGCTCGCCGACATCCACACCGCCCTCGCAGGCCTCCCCACCCGCCGCACCCCGAGCCGCAAGGACTGGGAGCGCCTCTCGAGCAGGTGGCGAGACGACCTCGACGCCCGGATCGAGACGCTTCAGGCCCTGCGCGGCCGCCTGACGACCTGCATCGGCTGCGGCTGCCTGTCGATCGACCAGTGCGACCTGCTGAACCCCGACGACGAGGCCGCCACCCGCGGCGGCGGGGCCCACTACCTCAGAACGGAGAGCCCTCGGGCGTAGGGACGCTCCCGCAAGCTAGGGCTGTGTTCCCGGCATAGGCTTCGCCCATGAGGGTGAGTGATCGCTTGCAGTCGTAGCCGCGCTGGTTGTCAACTGCGACACGGCGCAAGACGCCGAGGATGGTCTGCCGATGACTGGTGCTCCCGGCTGTTCTAGCGGGTTCGTCGGGGGACCCTTCAGGTGCGCTGGTGGGCCATTGCCATGACCGGAATCGAAGCTTCGACCTCTCACCCTGCCTTGCCGCGTTGGTTTGGACCTAGAGCCAGCCCAGATGATCCGGCCGTCTCGGCCCTGATCGCCCGCGTCGCGCGTGGGGCCGGATGGGCAGAGATCGGCGGTGCGTTCAACCTCAACCTGCGGATAGACGCTGAGCCGCCGGTTGTCCTCCGGGTTCACAGGCCCTGGGTCCGCCGCGGCCGGGTAGCGGGACTGCGGCGCTTGCGGGAGCGGCTCCAGCGGACGCAAGTCCGCGTCGCTCGGCCGATTCCGATTTCCGGCGGCGACCTCCTGAGGGTCGCTGATCGTTGGGCTGAGATGGAGGAGTTCATCGATCACGTCCAGCCACGGCCGGGCGAGGACTCCATCGTCCGCCTATTCGAGGAGCTCGGACGCATTCACACTGCACTCAAAGCGGTCTGGGAGGCCGGTCTGCCCGAACCCCTCGACGACCACAGAACACTAGGGCAACTGCGTTACTCGGTCGGCTTCACACGCCGCAGGCTCGGACCCCGCAGCGAGCCGGTCGTGCATCGGATGCGCCAACTGACCGGCGAGCTCTCCAAGCTCCGGAAGGAGGTCGAACTGCCATGCGCTCCGATTCATGGGGACTACAAATTGGGCAACGCGGGAGAACTGTCAGACGGCTCATGGGCCACCTTCGACCTGGATTTCGCGAGGGTCAGGGAGCGGCTGTACGACATCGCGGCCAGCCTGAACCACGTCGCAGAGAGCGGCCCCGATGGCGTGGGCCAGCCCGTTGAATTGCTCGAGCCGCGACGACTGCTCGACGCCTACGAAAGCACGGCTCCGGAACCGCTGACTCGCGACGAGCACCGTTGGCTCCCCGGGGCTCTAGCCCTTGTACCCTTGCACTGGGCCGCCACCGCAGGGCTCGTGGGCGACGGAATCCACGAGGCCGAGAGCGCAATGACCGCCGCCGAGGCCTGGTGGTCGCGCCGAGCTGAACTCTCGTCGTAATCCGGCGGCCGCGCTAGGGACTGGCAGTTCTGAGGCTAGAGAACCGCACGGTATCGCTCCGAGCTGAACTGCCCCCAGATCGCCGAGGCCACACCTCCCCACAATCTCCCTCAGCGGTCGAGACGCCGTTATAACTTCGGGCGTCGTTCGTGAACGCTGGCGCAGCCGAGCGGTTACGTCGCTACCGCCGAGCATGCGCTCCCGCTCGATCTCAGCGATTACTGGGTAGCGCCCGGTCAACCACTCGACGAAGAGCCGCTGACGACCTACTAGTCCTCGTCCTCCCAATATTCGAGCTCGGGCCCCGGGCGAGCGAACATGATCCGCTCGCCGGCGACGCTCCGCGCGCCGATCTTGCCGGTGTCGAGGTACTCGACGATGTCCGGCGCGATCAGCGTGGAGAGCATGAGGACGCGGACGGGCGCGTCCGTGTCGTTGCGGATCTGGTGCGCGCCCTCCTTGCCGCGCGGGAACGCGACGACGTCGCCCTGGCGCAGCTGCTGCTCGCCCTCGTGCGTGCGCAGCGTCGGCTCGCCGCGGAGGACGATCGCCCATTCCTCGTTCGCGTGGTGGGTGTGAAATGGCCCCTGTTTGTTACCCGGCTCGACCTCGTACATGCTCGCGCCGATCAGCTCGGCGTCGGTGTGCGCGCCGACCCAGGCGTCCTTGAAGCGCCAGCCCTCGCGCTCTTCCGTGCGATCCCACTCGTCTGCGTTGAGGTTGAAGATCTTCATGCCGTGAGCCTAGTAGGTGCCGGCATGCCTGGATTATCACTTTCGATCGGAGGCCATTCGCGAACTCTCGCGCAGCCGAGCGTCGTTTCTCGAAGCGAGATGGCTCTCAGGCGTGGCCCGTCAAGACCATCACGACGGCCAAGACGATGACCGCGATGACAGCGATGACAGCGACGAGAAGCTAATTGCTGATGCCCTGGATGCCTCGAGTCGTGGCGCGCGGGCCGCTCGAAGTCGCGTCGACCGGCGTATGATCGCCAGCCCACCAGGAGTCGTCGCGCATGAGGCACATTCTCGTAGGGTTTGACGGGTCGACAAACGCGAGCCGCGCGCTCGACGAGGCTCTGGACGTCGCGAGGGCCGACACGCGCATCACAGTCGTCGCGGCTGCGCAGGCACCCGCGCCGCCCGGCAAGGTCCTGCCGGCGGGCGCCGAGGGCCTCGAGGAGCGACGGCGCGAACTCGAGGACGTGCGGCAACGTCTGGCCGAGCTCGGACGGGACGCCGAGGTCGTGGCTGTATCGGGGGCGCCAGCCGACGTGCTCGTCGAGGAAGCGGAGGCAAGAGGGGCAGACCTCATTGTCGTGGGACGCCGGGGCCTCAGCGGTGCCGACCGACTTGTGATGGGCTCCGTGAGCGCCAAGGTCGCCCGGCTGGCGCCGTGCAGCGTCCTGATCGCTCGCTGACTTCACAAGACGATCCGGCGCGCCCTTGTCGCGGCCGCCGGCTTCGACAGCGGCGCGGTGGAACTTGTCGACGGTCGCTCGGTCGGCTGCGGAGAAGGCCACGCGATCTCCGGGGAACACTCCGTTGAAGCGACAGCAGGACTAGAGTCGGCCGCGTGACGCTTCAGCGGATGGACAACGTCGGCATCGTGGTCGAATCCCTCGATGCCGCCATCGCCTTCTTCGCCGAGCTCGGCCTCGAGCTCGAAGGGCGAGCCACGGTCGAAGGAGCCTGGGCAGAGCGAGTCACCGGACTCGGCGACATGCGCGTCGAGATCGCCATGATGCGGACGCCGGACGGCCACAGCCGGCTCGAGCTCTCGCGATTTCTCACGCCGCCGACGGTCGCTGATCACCGGAACGCCCCCGTGAACGCTCTCGGTTACCTACGCGTCATGTTCGCCGTGGAGGACCTCGACGATACGCTCGCACGGCTGCGCCCGCACGGAGCCGAGTTGGTTGCTGAAGTGGCGCAGTACGAGGATCAGTCTCGGCTCTGTTACGTCCGAGGCCCTGAGGGGATCCTCATCGGGCTGGCCGAGCAGATCGGCTAGCGGGTTGAACCCCTGGCCCAGCCGAGGACGGTTGCGGTGGCGCATCGAGGCGGAGCACGAGCTCGTCCGTTTCCTCGCCGCGCCCGTGGGCGAACCCAGCACGATCTTCGACCTCGCGAAGGACAAGCTGTTCGGACCCCTCACGCACGGGTTGACCCTAGACGCCGCACGGATCGGCGAGTCTCACGGCACAACCCTGCGCATCACGCAGTTCCTCTTGCCTTTCGGGCGGATGTAGCCGAAGCCGGCCCGCTCGTACAGCGACCGAGTGCTGTTGTAGAGGACGGACACCTTCTTGCCTTCGGTGTCGTGCGGATAGCCCTCCACGACGCCGCCGCCGGCCTGCGCGATCAGATCCACGGCGCCCTGGAGGGCGACCGCCGTCACTCCTCGGCGCCGATGCTTCTTGTCGACGAAGATGCAGGTGATCCGGTAGTCGGGCGGCTTGTCCAGAGCGGCCTCGTACTCCTTGCGGTGGTGGATGTTCGGCAGCTCCTCCGGCGGGCCGTACTGGCACCAGGCCACCGCCTCCTCACCGTCGAAGACCAGCGCAGCGTGCGCGCGGTCTTCCTCGACCAGCCGTTTCTTGAGGGCGCGGTTGCCCTCGGCGGTGAACGTCTTCTCGGCATGGAAGGTGTGGAACCACGTGCACCAGCAGCCGCCGAACACACCGTTGTGCCGCTCGACGAGCCGCGCGAATGCGTCCCAGGTGCTCGCATCGAGCGGCTTGACCAGGTAGTCGGTCATCGGTTCTTCCCGGCTCACGGGCGGGCAGCGTAGCGCGGCCCTTCAGAGATGAGATGGCCCGCCGCACGGTCCTCGCCGAGCCGCTGGTAGCCTCAACCGCCGTGCTGGCGCTCCTGCTCGCGTTTGCGCTCACGCAGATGCCGGTTCCCGCAGCTCCACAGACACCGGACTGGTCGTCGTGGCCTGCCCAGGGAACCGTGACCACCCCGTATGGCCCGGCCCACCACGGGATCGACATCGGCAGCCTCCGCTCGCTCGCCGTCCGCGCGGCGCAGCCGGGGACGGTGGTCGCGGTCGGCGAGCCACCCGGTTTCGACGGCTACGGCAATGTGGTCGAGATCGCCGACGGCCGCGGCTACACAACCCTGTACGCGCACCTCGCCGGCTGGCGCGTCCGCAAGGGTCAGCAGGTCCTGCAAGGCCAGCGGATCGGCACCGCCGGCTGCACGGGCTGGTGCACCGGCACGCACCTCCACTTCGAGATGCGTCTCCGGGGACACCCGGTAAGTCCGCTCAGGTTTCGGGCTAGTCAGGCAACAACGGCATCTCCACTCCGCGGCCGCGCCCCAGCAGCACGGCGCGGGTAACGGCCTCCGCACCGAACCGCAACCGCACCTCGTCGAGAGCGGCGTCGAGCTCGTCGCTCTCGCGGCGGTCCAGCGCCAGCGCAAGCTGAACGTTCCCGTCGTCGTCGAGGTTGCCGACCGCCACCCCGACGAGCGTGATCCCCCGCCGTTCGATCAGCGGCGTCGCGACCGCGAGCAGCCCTCTCGCCGCGCTGAGGATCGCGTGCGTGTTCGCGGTCGCGTGCGGGAGCGTGTGCGAACGGGTCGCGCGCGTGAAGTCGCCGAAGCGAACGCGGAGCACGATCGTGCGCCCGGTTCGGCCTGCCAACCGCATCCGTCGGGCAACGCGCTCGACGAGGCCGACGAGCGCGGCGTCGAGATCCTCGAGCGACCTCGGCGAACGGCCGAGCGCGCGTTGCGCCCCGACCGAGCCGCGGCGCCGCCGCGCCTTCACCGGCCGCGGATCGCGGTTCTGAGCGAGCGCGTAGAGCTGCCGGCCGACCCCTCGCCCGACCACCGCCACGAGCTCCGCCTCGCCGAACGCGGCAACCTCGCCGACGGTGTGCACGCCGATGTCGTGGAGCCTTCTCGCCGTCACCGGCCCGACGCCCCAGAGCCGCTCGACCGGCAGCGGGTGCAGGAACTCGAGCTCGCGGCCCGGCGGCACCAGGAGCAGGCCGTCGGGCTTGGCCACGCCGCTCGCCACCTTGGCCAGGAACTTCGTCGTCGCGATCCCGACGGTGATCGGCACCCCGACGAGCTCGCGTACCCGCGCCCGCAGCCGCGCGGCGATCTCGATCGGGCTCCCCGAGATCCGCTCGAGCCCCCGGACGTCGAGGAACGCCTCGTCGATCGAGAGCCCCTCGACGAGCGGCGTCGTGTCGTCGAACACACGAAACAGCTCCCTGCTCGTCTCCGCGTAGGCGGACATCCGCGGCTCGACCACGACCGCGCCCGGACACAGCCGGCGGGCGAGCCCGACGCTCATCGGCGTGTGGACGCCGCGCGCCTTGGCCTCGTAGCTCGCCGCGAGCACGACCCAGCCGCCGACGAGCACGGGCCGCCCCCGCAGGCGAGGATCGTCTCGCTGCTCTACTGCCGCGAAGAACGAGTCGACGTCGGCATGGAGGATCGTGGCGTCGCTCGACACGAACGTATGTTCGTATACTACACACCGGGGTTCCGTCCGACCCCCCCTCTAACTTGGGCGGTCCGCTCGACCCGCGCAGGCGCGCCGGGCCAGGCGCAAGTCAATACCATTCGGAAGAGCCCGGGAGGTCGCGGAGATGGCGTCACAGAAGGAGATGGAGACCGTTCAGATCACGGATGAGCAGCTGCAGAACGCGGTTGCGCAAGACGACGCGAGCGTCGGCGTCGGCCGCTTCTTCACGATTCCTGGCCGCGACCCGTTCGAGGAGATCGAGTGGGAGGTCCGCGACGCCCTGATCCCGGGCAAGGACGGCCCCGTCTTCGAGCAGAAGGCGGTCGAGTTCCCGAAGTTCTGGTCGCAGACGGCGACCAACATCGTCGCGCAGAAGTACTTCCGCGGCCGCATGTCCTCGCCCGAGCGCGAGTCGAGCGTGCGCCAGATGATCGGCCGGGTCGTCGACACGATCGGCGCCTGGGGCCGTGAGGGGAGCTACTTCGCGAACGAGGAGGAGGCCGAGACCTTCGAGGCCGAGCTGAAGGCGATCCTGGTCAACCAGTACGCCGCCTTCAACTCACCGGTCTGGTTCAACGTCGGCTTCGAGGAGAAGCCGCAGTGCTCGGCCTGCCAGCCGTATCACGCGCTCATCTCAACGCCTGAGGGCTTCGTGCCGATTGGTCAGCTCGTCGAAAACGATGAGATCGGCCGCGAGGTCTACGACGCGAACGGCGTCACTCGCGTAATCGCAGTCAAGGCCAATGGACGCAAGCCAGTTCGGCGTGTCCTCCTGCGAAATGGCAGCTTCATCGAAGCGACGCCTGATCACGTCGTGAAGGCGGTCAGGAAGCGTCGGACGAGCCCCTCCTGGCTCCGAGTCGATCAGCTCGAGCCAGGCATGCGACTTCATCTCCACCCGCATCGCGCCAAGGTCGTAGCGCCTTCCCTCGTACCTGCTGCGGCCGCCGCGACGGCAGTACTCGAGGACGAGACCTCTCTGCCGGAGACCGACCCAGTGCTAATCGCCGAGGCCGCGCTCGCCGGATGGCTTCAGGCCGATGGCTTCGTGGGCCAGTACGAGACCGGAACGAACCGTTCGCTGACCATCGAGTTCCAGGTCGCGAACGACGACGAGTACGCGTGGGTCATGGAGAACCTCGACCTCGCCCTCCCGCACATTCATCGAAACGTCCGCGAGGTCGAGACGCAGGACGAGTCACTCGCCTGCCGTCGCATCCGGCTCTATGGCGAGGTCCTTCGCGACTTCGTCAATGACTGGGACCTGCTGGCCCGCGGCCCCGCGAGTCGCGTGCCGACGCGGCTGTGGACGGCGTCGCACGACGAGATTGCCGCCTATCTCCGCAGCATCTTCCAGGCGGACGGATTCGTCACCGTCCAGAAGAGTCGCGACTCCGAGCGCGGTCGAATCGCCTTCGCCGTCATCGGCGAGCGGTGGACAGAGGACGTCCAGCTGCTTCTCAACGTTCTCGGTATCTACTCGCGCCGAATCCACAAGGCGGACCCGCGGCCGGATCGCCACGACCTTCACGAAGTTCAGATCAGCCTCGGCTCCGAGCGCGCTCGGTTCGCTGAGCTCATCGGGTTCGTGGGTGAGTCGAAGCAGCAGAAGCTCCTCGCGTCGCTTTCGCTGCGCGGACTGAAGAACTGCCCCGATCTGCGCGAGGAAGAGATCGTCGCGATCGAGGACCTCGGAGTTCAGGACGTCTACGACATTCAGACCGAGTCGGGCGAATACCTGACTAACAACGTCGCCGTCCACAACTGCTTCATCCTCTCGATCGAGGACTCGATGGAGTCGATCCTCGACTGGATCCGGCGCGAGGGCGTCATCTTCCGCGGCGGCTCGGGCTCGGGCGTCAACCTCTCGAAGCTCCGCTCCTCGAAGGAGCAGCTTTCCAAGGGCGGCTACGCCTCCGGCCCGGTCTCGTTCATGCGCGGCGCCGACGCGAGCGCCGGCACGATCAAGTCCGGCGGCAAGACGCGGCGCGCGGCGAAGATGGTCGTGCTCGACGTCGACCATCCGGACATCGAGCAGTTCATCTGGTGCAAGGCGGTCGAGGAGGAGAAGGCGCGGGCGCTCGAGTCGATGGGGTACGACATGGCCCTCGACTCCGACCATTGGGCGTCGATCCAGTACCAGAACGCGAACAACTCGGTGCGCGTCACCGACGGCTTCATGGAGGCCGCCGACGCCGACGCCGACTGGAACCTGACCGCCCGCACCGACGGCGCGGTCGTCGGCACCACGAAGGCGAAGGAGCTACTGCGCCAGATCGCCGAGGCGTCCTGGAAGTCGGCCGACCCGGGCGTCCAGTACGACACGACGATCAACAAGTGGCACACGCTCCCGAACACAGGCCGGATCAACGCGTCCAACCCGTGCTTCCCCGGCGACGCACGCGTGCACACGACGCGCGGCCTGCTCACGTTCGGCGAGCTCTTCGACCTCGCCACGGAAGGCGAGGAGTTCCGCGTCTACACCCATCGCGCTACGGCCGAGCAGCCTGGAGAAGGCGTCGTCGCGACCAAGCCCGTCGTCGTGATGCAGAACGGAGTCAAGCCGATCGTCCGCCTGCGTTTCGCGAACGGCCAGGAGCTTCGCTGCACGCCGAACCATCGCCTCTGGACGCTGAACCGCGGCTATGTGGCTGCTGAGGCGCTGACTGCGGATGACCAGGTTCTGTTGAACGACAGCCCGACGCCCGCAGAAGACGCTTCATGGGAGCTTCCGATCAAGGTCGAGGCGCTAGCCGTGTCGCGCAGCCGCGGCGGAACGACCGTCGAGCAAGAGTTGCCCGATCGCTGGAGCGAGGGTCTCGGCGAGCTCATGGGTCACCTGGTCGGCGACGGCTGGCTCACGGACGTCCAGACCGGGTGGGTCTACGGCGGTGACGACATCGAGGACGGCCTCTGCGGATCGCATGAGGGGATGCTGGGCGAGCTGATCGGCGGTATCTCGAGGCAGGAGATGGAAAACGGCACCGTGCAGCTACGCGCCGGGAGCGAAGCCGTGCGGATGTTCTTCCATCGCCTTGGTGTCGGTTCTGGGCGTGCCCACACAAAGCGCGTTCCGCCTCGAGTCTTCTCAGCACCCGTTGAGGTGCAGGCCGCCTTCCTGCGCGGGCTCTTCGGCGCCGACGGCTGCGTCACCGAGAACAAGGTGAAATCGAGTCGCTACGTCGGCCTCGGAAGCACGAGCGAGGCGCTTCTCAAGGACGTTCAGCGAATGCTGAACGCTTTCGGAATCCGCGCACGCATCTACGCAACGCGTGGGCCGCAAGAGGCGCGCCTGTCGTATGTACGTAAGGACGGAACTTCAGCCGACTACCAGCAGCGTCAGCTCTTCGATCTCCGGATTCAAGGTCAAAGCCTTCAGCGTTTCGCAGAGGCGATCGGATTCTCGACGCCACGGAAGCAGACGATGCTCGAGCAGCTTCTTGCCGCCACGAAGCGCTATCGGAACAGGCGCTACGTCACGCTTGAGACGCGAGAGGCTGACGGCCAAGAGGTCGTCTACAACCTCACCGAGCCGCTTCATCACTCCTACATCGTGGATGGCGTGGTTTGTGCGAATTGTAGCGAATATATGTCGATCGACGACTCCGCCTGCAACCTCGCCTCGCTCAACCTGCTCAAGTTCCGCCGCGAGGACGGCGAGCTCGACGTCGAGGCCTTCGAGCACGCGGTCGACATCGTCTTCCTGGCGCAGGAGATCGCCGTCGGCTACTCGTCGTACCCGACGCCCGAGATCGAGCGGAACGCGAAGGCCTACCGCCAGCTCGGGCTCGGCTACGCGAACCTCGGCGCACTGCTGATGGCGCGCGGGCTGCCGTACGACTCCGACGAGGGCCGCGCCTACGCGGCGGCGATCACGGCGCTGATGACCGGCCGCGCCTACCGCAAGTCTGCGGAGATCGCAGCGCGGATGGGCTCGTTCGCCGGCTACCAGCCGAACGCCGGCGCGATGATCGGCGTGATGTCGATGCACCGCGCGGCGGTGGGCAACATCGAGCACACGGACGTCGTCCCGAAGGACCTACTCGCGGCCGCGCGCAAGGCGTGGGACGAGGCGCTCAACCTCGGCGAGGTGCACGGCTACCGCAACGCGCAGGCGACCGTGCTCGCGCCCACCGGGACGATCAGCTTCATGATGGATTGCGACACGACCGGGGTCGAGCCGGACTTCTCGCTCGTCAAGTCGAAGAAGCTCGTCGGCGGCGGCGAGATCACGATCCCGAACAAGACCGTGCCGATGGCGCTCGAGAAGCTCGGCTACGCGCCGCGCGAGGTCGAGGACATCGTCGCGTTCGTGGACGAGCGCAACACGGTGATCGGCGCGCCGAACGTGAAGGCCGAGCACTACCCGGTCTTCGACTGCGCGATCGGCGAGCGGGCGATCCACTACACCGGCCACGTGAAGATGATGGGCGCCGTCCAGCCGTTCATCTCGGGCGCGATCTCGAAGACGGTCAACCTGCCCGAGACGGTCACGGTCGACGAGGTCTCCGGCCTGCTCCTCGACGCGTGGAAGCTCGGCGTGAAGGCGATCGCGATCTACCGCGACAACTGCAAGGTCGCCCAGCCGCTGTCGGGCCAGAAGGACGGCGAGCAGCTGTCCGTCCCGGCCGTGCCACCCGTTCCGCTGACGAAGCGCCGCCGCCTGCCGGAAGACCGCGTCGAGGTCGGCCGCAAGTTCCGCGTCGGCGACTACGAGGGCTACATCCACGTCGGCCTGTACGACGACGGCCAGCCCGGCGACATCTTCGTCGACATCGCCAAGGACGGAACGACGATGGCCGGCCTGATGAACTCGCTCTGCATCGCGGTCTCGATGGGCCTGCAGTACGGCGTCCCGCCGGAGGTCTACGTCTCGAAGCTGACCCACATGCGCTTCGAGCCGAGCGGCCTGACGAACGACACCGACATCCGCCACGCGAAGTCGATCGTCGACTACATCTTCCGCTGGTTCGGCAAGAAGTTCCTGACGACGGAACAACAGGAGGCGGCTGGGATCCTGTCGCCGGAGGTTAAGGCGCGCCTGGCGAGCCAGTACAACGGCGAGAGCACCGCAAGCGGTTCCGCGGAACCGTCAGAGGCCGCCTCGCCAGGCCAAACGGCCCTGTTCAACGCGTGGGAAGACGCCGTGGAGTGCGCCAAGTGCGGCGGCCGGATGGTTCGAACCGGGTCTTGCTACACGTGCCGGGACTGCGGGACGAACACCGGCTGCAGCTGACACTGTCCTGCACGGAATGCCCGCCGCTGGACTGCGGGGTTTGACATTCGACACATCGCTGCGCACGATCTCGTCGAATGCGTTCTCCTACACAACGCGAGCGACTACTCATCGGCTCGCTTTACCTTGCGACGCTATTCGCGCTAGGCATTTGGGCACACCAGGGCTGGCCTCCTCTGTCGGGTTCTGGCGCTTGGTTCTATGCCGCCGGGATCGCGCTGCTGCTTTCGGTCTTCGTTGCTGAACCCTTCTATACGTCCCCCGCCGCTGCGCTAGGCAACAGTGCTGGTCTAGTTCTCGTCGCCCTTCTTGCGGACCTCGACGGGCTCGAAGCGGGCGGCACGACGGTAAGTGTTGGTCGCTGGGCCCTAGTCGTCGTCGGCACGTTCGTTCTCTTGTGTGCCGGCGTTTCAATCGCGACTTTCAGGCGCGACAGCCCGAGCCAGACAAACCGAGTGACTCGACTCATCGCGACCCGCTTCGGCTCGGGCTACTTCCTTTACGGACTCGCCTACGTCGCCGGCGTCTACGGAGCCTTTGCCAGTGAGCCACGCAGGCTTGCCGTGCTTTACATCGCCCTTCTCGCGTTCATGGCGCGGCCACTAGAACGTTTCTTCACAATTTGGCCTGAGCAGCTACGCAGTCAAACGGGGCCGGAGCAGATTACTGTGACAGCGGTCCACGATCCGGGGCTTGCAACGCTCAAAGCTCCTCGAGCTACGTTGAACGTCGGGGATCGCGTAACCGCCGCCGAAGCTGAAGGCGTGATCCTCGATATCACGCAGAGTGAAGACCAGCAGTGGGCGCTGGCCTCGTTTCCGCCTACCGCAGTGCCATCAATAGGTGTGGGGATTACGCGTGCGCCCGGCGACGTCGAAGAGGTGGAAGGAGAGGTTCTTGGCCCCGCTGTGCGCGGCACTACCCTCACGGAACTCACCGTCTTCGCCAGCGCGACCGGCGGGACCGAGAGCCTGGACGAAGGCCATCTATTGCAGGTGCCCATTCGAGAACGGACCATCCTGTATCAGGTAACGGGCGCGCGCATCGAAAACGTCCCCCTCGGAGAAGCGGATCACTCCGTCTTTAGGGTCACCGCCCAAAAACTAGGCTCATGGGATGACGCCGAAAGCCGCTTCGACTTGGTCGAATGGCTCCCGACCCCTGGCGCGATAGTGAGGCTCGTGAGGCGAATCGATGCGCACTTCAATCCTGAGTACGTTGGTGTCGTCCCTGGGAGTAGGTACGGCCTACGTTATGAGCCGTCGTTCGGGGTTACGCACAACACGGCTGTGCTAGGGGTGCTCGGAAGCGGCAAGACGACGCTTGCGCAGGAACTCATCTGCCGCAACCTGGCTCGGAGCATCAAGGTTCTCATTCTGGATATTACGCGCCAGCACTCACTCTTCTTTGACTCCCTTGTCCCCGCGAGCGAGATGGACGAGCGGCACGCCGGAGCCGACGAGAGATTGATGCCCTGGCATGAACGTCGCGAAAGAGATGCCGAAGGATTCTTTGGGAGTGAAGGAGAATTCAGGCGACTTCTCCACGAAGATATTGCAGAGTTTCTTGATGGATGCGACATGCTTAGGATTTACAACCCGCTCCTATTCACAGTGACGACCCTTGAGGGCTTTGCGCGCGCTGGGCGGGCGGAAGATTTCCGCGAACTCAGCACTGTTGAAAAAACGAGCATCATCGCCCAAGCTCTCTTAAAGGCGAGCGCGGAACGCGGGGAGACGGCCGATCCTCGTATTTGTATAGTTTTGGAAGAAGGCCACTCCCTAGTTCCGGAACCTTCGGAAGGACTCGTGCGAGGTGAACAGCATGCTGTGGCTTCCGCCGCACGAGCAGTCCTGCAAGGCCGAAAGTACGGCTTCGGTTGCCTGTTAGTTACTCAGCGAACGGCTAACGTTACCAAGACGATCTTAAATCAGTGTCATACCGTATTCGCGTTACGGTCGTACGATGCGACAGGAATGGCTTTCCTTGCAAATTACTTCGGGGAGACATACTCGAAGGTAATCTCTTCAATTCCCAAGTTTCACGCAGTCGCTTTCGGTGAGGGCGTGAACTGCATCATGCCGGTCATCGTTCGGCTGAACGATCCAGAAGAGTTTCGGGCGCGAGTCTGGAAACCGGAATCGCACCTCATCCGAGAACGCGTACAAGAATGTCGGGCCCAACACGCTGGCGACGAGCAGCGAGCCGAGCAACGCGACGATATACCTTTCTAGGGAAGCCCGTACTCGAACGCAGGATCTAACTTTGACGTTTTTTAAACGATTTCGCGGAGTTCACGGATCCGTTCAGCAAACTCGTCACCCACCTCGTCGTACAGGCCGAGAAGGCCCTCGTAGGTTCCAGCGCCGCCGACGAAGTCCCAGAATGCGGCGCCAAGCATCACTTCGGGCTCGAAGTCGAAGAAGCTAAGGGGGTAGATCCACCGATACTCCCCGCTGCCGTATGGGTTGTATGGCACGCCCCACCACGTGTGAGTTGATTCCTGTCGACGGATCGCCATGGCCGTCAGGAGGCGCGTCTTCATCTCAATGCACTGACCTTTGTTCGGCTTCGCGCTTTTGATCTCGAAGTAGTTCTCCTCGCCATCGTGCGTCCGGACATAAAGGTCGATCCGGGTTGCAGCGTTAACCTCATTGCCGAAGTGGCCGAAAATCTGTTGGCGCTCGTACGATGCGTCCGGTGCGGCCTGCCGCCGTTCCAGGGCACTGACCCGCTGTGTGATGAACTCGCGTGAGAGCACGGGGATCGGCCCGGCTAGATCGTGCGGCTGTCTCACCTCGGCGTGAATCTCCGTCGCGATTACTGCGGCGACCTTCTCGTGCAGATTCCCGAGGCGAGTGGAGAAGCTTCGCTCCCCGAGGAGCGTGATGCCGGGGACAAGTGCGTCGTGAAACGGCGTCAGGAGGCCGCTCGGCGAGACGCCTTCCCGTGCGATCTCTTCTAGCTCGGCTGGGGAAATGGCGTCGGCTATCCACCTATCCATGAAGCCGGAGATAAGGGCTCGGACCTGAAGCCGTGTACCACTTTGCATGGTCTTAGGTCACGCAGACGAGGACGTTCTCGAAGAACTCGCCCGCGCGGCGACCGGTACGCCGATTGACGTGGCGCGTCAGCTTCTCCTTCAGGCGGAGGCGTGAGTTTCGCGAGGATCTCTGGGTAGAGGTCGCGCGAGTCGTTCACGACGATGATGACCGGAGCGCCCTTCGGCAGCTGGCGGTGCGCATTCGCCAAAACGGCAGTCATGTCGCTGACGTACTCTTGGACTGCTTGACGCGAATGGCCACGCGAGGCTGGACCGATCTCTGTAGTGCGCCGATCTTCTAGCCCGAGAAGTTCGTAGGAGTACCGGTGCTGCTCGTGATAGTCAATGAGGCCGGGGTACGGTGGTGACGTGATGACTCCGGTGGGCTTAAGGGGCAGCTCGACTACGCGAGCGTCGCCGTGAATCACCTCGACCGGTTCGCCTGAACGCACATCGGCGAACTTGCGGAGGCGGTTAACGGTGTCTTCGGTGTAGCGGCGGAGGAACTTCATGGCCTCATCAACTGGCCTGCACTCACGCTTGTGCTTGTGGCACCAGTATGGCTCAGTAACCGGCTGGCGCGGAAAGTCGAGGTCGAAGTGCGTCGTCTGCCGCGCCGACCGAGCGGCACGGGAAAGAATGATTCGCGCCACGTCCCACCCCGGATCGTCGAGCGATTCTGAAGCGACGCAGTGGTAAGCGAGCAACTCGCGAAGGGCGCGCTCGGAGAACCACGCCTTGAGCCAGTCGCTTGCTTCGCGACCATTCACCACTTCTGCGGTTTGCCTCGATTGTTCGAGAACGCCTCGTAGAGCAAGTTCCAGCGTCCCGAGCGAGTAGGCAGTCGTCTTCACGCGTGTCAGCAAGCAGTTGAACGCCGAGATATCGCAGCCGACGCTGGCCGCGCCGAAGGCGTTCGCTTCGACGAGCGTCGTCCCTGATCCTACAAACGGGTCGTACACGCATTGGCCGGGTCTGAAGTGTCGTAGCAGAAAGACCTCTACGAGCTGTGGGATGAACTTGCCGAGGTATGGGTGCAGACTATGGACGTGCTTAGTTCGCTCCACCTGGGGGAGTGCATCCTCGGACCACGAAAGCTCAAGGTCGATCTCCTCGTATAGAGCCTGTTGCGTTCTTCCCGCCACGTACTGCGAGTTTATGGATGGTGGCGGATTGCATTCACGCGACCAGTCAGGCGGCTAACGGTGTCCGACACCGATCGCTGTCGAGCCTCACTTGCGCCAGATCAGTGTCTTCTCATCCCCAGGGCGCGCGCAGGCCGCAAAGGCTTGGCGAAACCCGAGGTGGGTCGCCACCCGCTCGAAGCGCCTAGCGGAGAGCTTCCTCGAACCGAGGGTCGTCGCGGACGGCGGCGAGATCGTCGTCCCCTCGCGCCTGCTCGCGGAACGGCTCGTACAGCTCGACCGACCGCCGGAGGTGCTTGAACGTCTCGTCGTCGACCTCGCCCGCGAGTGACGCGAAGCACGCGTAGTTGAAGTTGAGGCCCGGATTGTCCGGGTAGCTGCTCGAGGCCCCGGCGCACGATCTCGAGCGCGTCGGCGTAGCGCTGCTCCCCGTAGGCGGCCATCGACTCGCTCTGCACCTGCCACGCCTCGCCCCAGTCGAAGGCCTGGTACGCCTCGCCGGGTGTGCCGCCCATGACGAGAACGGTTGCGTCGCCGGTCGCCTTGCGGCTCACTCCCGGCTGGACGGACACGAACGTTCCGGCCGGCGCGTCGAACGTCTCGCCGTCGACCTCGAAGGTGGCGGTGCCCTCGAGGACCACGTAGACCTCTTCCTGCCCCGAACCGGACTCGTCGTGCTCGTTGACCAGCGTCCCGCCCTCACCCGGAACGCGGGCGTTCATCCCGAACGAGTGGATGCCCAGGAACTCGCGCACCGGGATAAAACTGCCGCGCCGCTCGAAATCGTCGAGCCGCGCCACCTTCCACTTCGGGCTGTCGTTCATCCGCTCACCTCCGGGTCGGGACGTCGGAACTCGACCGATCCTAGTCGCACCCACGGCAATCGAGCTCGCGCGCTGCTAGAAGATGCCGCGGAGGCGAGCCTGCAGGCGCTCGAGGCGAGTCGGGCCGACCGGCTCGGCGCGCGGGTCGAAGCGCAGGTCGAGAGTCCTGAGCTCGAGCCGCACCATCGCGTATTCCATCATCGTCGTCATCGGAGCTCCTCTCCCAGCCGGGTCTTTCGGGCTGACACGAACGGTTTCTGGCGTTTGGTAGTACAACGATCGGGCTGCGGCGACATTCCCCCGCGCGAAAGCAAAGCCCGCCGTTTCTAGACGCGCGTCACGCGGTGCGGGCGAGGTCGCGCTGGGTCCGGTGCAACCGCTGCTCGCGCACGGCGAATGCCTTTACGACCATCGGGTCGAACTGCGAGCCGTTGCCCGCGGAGGATCTGGTCGATCGCTTCCTCCCAGCTGAGCCGCGGCCGGTAGGAGCGGTCGGTCGTCATCGCGTCGAGCGCATCGGCGACCGCGAAGATGCGCGCGCCGAGCGGGATCTCCTCCCCCGCGAGCCCGTCGGGATACCCGTTGCCGTCCCAGCGCTCGTGATGGAAGCGAACGACCTGCGAGGCCCTCGCCGTCGAGCAGCGGAACGTCCGCGAGCAGCTCGCTGCCGATCACCGGGTGCCGCTGCATCAGCCGCAGCTCGGCCGTGTTCAGCGGGCCGGACTTGTCGAGAACCGAGTCCGGAATCCCGATCTTGCCGATGTCGTGCAGCAGGTAGCCGTACTCGAGGCTCGGGTCGGAGAGCAGTCGCGGCTCGACGGCCTCGGTCAGCTCGAGCGCGTAGCGGTGGACGCGCTGCGCGTGGTGGCCGGTGGTTCGGTGTCTCGCCTCGAGCGAGTCGATGAAGGCGCTGATCGTCTGGCGGTAGGCGTGCTGGAGCAGCCGGCGCTGCGCTCGCTCGAGCTGGACGACCTCACTCAGGTCGCGGGCATAGGCGAGCAGCTGGTCCGAGCCGGCCGCCTCCGCGGTCCCGAGGGTCTCGGCCTGGCCTTCGAGCACGCGGTCGATCGCACCGATGAGGTCGAGCGGGCTGAACGGCTTCCGCAGCAGCGTGTCGGCCCCGACCATTTGCGCTTCCGCGCTGCTGGTCTCTGCGCCGGTGAGGAGGAGGACGCGCGGCGAGCCGAAGGCGTCCTTCTCCTTCAGCTCCCGGCAGAAGGCAAGACCGCTCATCCCCGGCAGCCCGACGTCGAGGACGACGAGCGTGGGTCGCCAGAAGCGGGCGAGCTCGGCGGCCTCCTCGGCAGAGGCGGCCTCCTCGACCATGCATTCGTCCGCCGCGAGCGTCGCGCGCAGCAGAAGACGCAGGCTCGCGTCGTCGTCGACGACCAGGATCCGGCGCCGCGACGACAGCTTTATTTCCGGCACGGGCTCCGTGTCGGGTACCGGCCCCGGCACGGCGGCCGCCCGGGCAAGCTCCTCGGCGCTCCACCTCTCCTGCGGTGACTCGAGCTTCGCGGCCACCTTGCCGAAGAGGCTCCCGACCAGGCCGGAAACTCCCAACCAGCTGCCGAAACCGACGAGGCTCCAGCTGATCCAACCCGGCACTTTGCCCTCCTTGGCCTGCAAAACCGAGCAGGTGGCGGGCCGCAGAACGACAGGATCGCCGTCTCGCTCAGTGTGAGCGATCCAGAGGGATTTGTCCTGCAAATCCCTCGATCGAGGGACACCCACACCTAGCCGGAGGTCAGGCCGGGCTACACCTCCCGGGGGCGAGAACCTGAGGCCGAGCGCCCATGATCAGTCAGGGATGCGGGTACGAATCGACTCTGCGGAAATGCTCGACGAGCTGCTGAGCTTCCTCGCCACGGAGGGGAACGTCACAGCACGCCGGATCTCGCGCGATGAGCTCGAGGTGTCGCTGCTCGGCTCCTACCGCGAAGACGCGATGCGCAGGGAGATCTACCGTCGCCTGCGCGCGTGGCAGGCCGGCGCGCGTCCTGGGAACCTCGTCGAGATCGTCGACTGAGAGGACAGGCCAGAGGCTCGAGGCCGTAGCATCGGCCTGGCATGGACGCGACCGCAGCGCCCGCTGACAACGTCTCGCCCGAGCTCGTCCTCGAACTTGCGCGACCCACCGAGGTCGCGCTCTCGGCCGACGGCTCACGCGTCGCCTTCGCGGTCTCGGCTTCGTTCCGCGAGAAAGGGAAGCCGATCGAGACCCGGCTCTGGGTGGGCGACGTCGACGGCGAGCTCGCCCAGGGCGAGGCCGGCGCGCTCCCGGCCTTCTCGCCGGACGGGGCACGGCTCGCCTTCGCCTCCGACCGCGGGCACGAGGGCCGGCTCTCGCTCTGGGTCGACGACGGCGAGCTCGGCGAGATCGCGGGCTCGGTCGAGGCGATCACCTGGTCGCCAGACGGGTCGCAGCTGCTCGTGCTCGCGGCCGACGTCGGGGCCGATCGAGCGGGCGCCGACTCGGCCACGCGGATCGAAGAGGCCGGCGCGGAGGCGCAGGACCCCAAGGTCTTCCGTCCGGCGCGCTTCTGGCGGCGGCTCTGGCTCGTCGACGCGGCGACGGGCGACGCGCGCGACGTCACGCCCGAAGGCGTCAACGTCTTCGAGGCCGGCTGGGCCGGCGGCAAGGCGGTTGCGGTCTGCACCGACGAGCCGTCGGAGAGCGCCTGGTACGACGCGTGGCTCGGCCTGATCGACCTCGAGGCGCGCTCGTTCGTGCGCGTGCACATGCCGAAGTGGCAGCTCCAGGCGCCGCGGATCTCGCCCGGCGGGCAGGTCGCCTTCATCGAGGGCTTCTCGTCCGACCGGGGCACGCTCACCGGGACGGTTCACGTGCTCGGCCAGGGGCCGGTCGCGCCCGAGCTGCACGCGACCTGGATCGAGTTCGCGGACGACGACGGGCTCTGGGTCGCCGGCTGGCGCGATGCCGGCTCGTTCGCCGGGCGGCTCTCGCTCGACGGCTCCTTCGAGGAGCTCGCGGGCGGAGACGCGACGATCGGGCTCCGCTTCTCCCCGCGGCTTGCGGTCAGCAGGGACGGCTCGCGCGCCGCCGCCGCCTACGAGAGCGCCGAGGAGCCGCCGGAGGTCGTGCTCTGGGAGAAGGGCGAGCGCCGCGCGCTGACCAGCCTGAACGCGGAGGTCGCGCCGAAGCTGGCGACGCCGGACTGGCGCACGTACCGCTGGGAGTCCTTCGACGGGCTCGAAATCGAGGGCATGCTGGCGCTACCCCGCGGCGCCGCGAACGGGCCCCTGCCGCTCGTCGTCCTCGTCCACGGCGGCCCGACCGGCTCCTGGGCCTGGTCGTTCGCGCCCGCGAACGGCCTCGTGCAGGTGCTCGCGGCCGCGGGCTACGCGACGCTGCTTCCGAACGTGCGCGGCAGCGTCGGCCGCGGGCCCGAGTTCGCGGAGGCGAACCTCGGCGACATGGGCGGCGGCGACCTGCAGGACCTCCTGACCGGGGTGGACGCGCTCGTCCGCGACGGCATCGTCGACGACAAGCGCGTCGCGATCGCCGGCGGCAGCTACGGCGGCTTCATGGCCTCGTGGGCGGTCACCCAGACCGACCGCTTCGCCGCCGCAATGCCGTTCGCGGTCGTCACCGACTGGGTCAGCTTCCACTCCACGACGAACATCGGCCAGTTCGACCGGCTCTACCTCCAGGCCGAGCCCTACGACGCGGAGGGCGACTACACGCGGCGCTCGCCCGTCTACCACGCGGCCAAATGCCGCACGCCGACGCTGATCCTCCACGGCGAGGACGACCTGTGCACGCCGCTCGGGCAGGCGGTCGAGTTCTACAACGCGCTCGTCGAGGCGGGCTGCGAGACGGAGCTCGTGGTCTACCCGCGCGAGGGGCACGGCTGGACGGAACGCGCGCACCAGATCGACGCCTGGAACCGCGTGCGCGACTGGCTCGCGCGACACGTCTAGCTCAGCGCGAAGCCCCGCCGGGGCGGGGCTTCGCGACAGGCGTGCGATGAGGGCTAGCGGCCGTCGTGGGGCGATGCCGGCTGCCGAGTGCTGTAGTAGCTGCCGAGCTGCTCGCGGTACGACGGGTCGCGGTGGTGCTCCTCGTTGAACTCCGGTGCGTTCTTGATCTCTTCCTTCGAGCGGCCGACGAAGACCGTCTCGCTGTCAGGGTCGATGTCCCTGATCAGGCCGGCCGGGATCATGACCTTCTTGCCGAAGATCCATGGTCCGGTATCGACGACGATGAAGCTGTCCCCTGCCTCGTACGTCGACTCGTCCACCTTGCCGATGCCGCCGTCGGTGGCCTCGACGCTGAAGCCGGTGAGATCCATTGCCGGCGTGCTGGTAGTGAAGGTCCACATCTCAATGACTGCCATGCAAAACGCACCTCCTCGCGAGGCCCTTTGCCTCGCATCTCGTGGTCTCCTCGGTCGTATCTCGCCTACCCCGTGAGCTGGTTTCAAACCCGCCCGGCGGCCGCTGAAAATCGGCTTGAAACAGCGGTTTTCGAACTAGGTTCCAGAACCGGTGACCAGCTCGAGCAAAGCTTCGACCGTGGCCCAGTTGCGCGAGGTCGCGTGGACGCCGAGGCCCTTGCCGGCGAGCTTCGTCCACAGCTTCGAGCGGGCGATCGTCTTCGGGTGCCAGGCGTAGACCTCCCGGCCGGCGACCACGACTTCCTCCTCCGGCGCGGCGGCCTCCTCGAGCTCGTGCACGACCTTTGCTTTCAGCTTGGCCGACAGGAAGGTGACCTGGTAGCGCTTCGGGTCGGTCGCGACCTTGCCCAGCGGGTTGCGCTTCACGATCCGCGCGAGCTCGGCTCTCGAGCGCACCACCACCGTGATCTCGAGGCCGAAGCGTTCCTCGATCACCTTCTCGACCTTTCGCCCGACGGTCTCGGGCTTCGCGCGGCTCTCGAGCACGAGGTTGCCGCTCTGGAGGTACGTCTGCACGTCCTTGAACCCGGCCTCCCCGAGCGCCTCGCGCAGCTCCCCCATCGCGATCCGGTTGCGCGGGCCGATGTTGATGCCGCGAAGCAGGACGACGTGCCGGGCCACCCCGGGAGCCTACGCGGCTAGGCTCAGCCGCATGGCGGCGGCGAACGCGAAGCTCGAAGCAGAGCTCGATCGGCTGTACGGGCTGCCTCTGACCGAGTTCGTCGGCGCGCGCGACGAGCTGGCGAAGCAGCTGCGCGGAGACGGCCGGCGCGAGGAGGCAGAGCAGGTGAAAGGGCTGCGCAAGCCCTCGGTCGCTGCGTGGCTCGTGAACCGGCTCGCGCGCGAGCGGGAGCTCGACGTGCAGCGGCTCCTCAACGCAGGCGAGACGCTGCGGAAGGCGCAGGTGGAAGCGGCTGCCGGTGCTTCGGAGGGCTTTGCCGAGGCTCGCCGCGACGAGCAGCGCGCGCTCGAGCGGCTCGCGGAGGCAGCGCGGGAGATCGCCGGACGCGAAGGAGTCGGGCAGGCGGCCGTTGCGCAGGCGACGCAGACACTGCGAGCGGCGTCGCTGACCGACGAAGGGCGGGAGCTGCTCAAGCACGGACGGCTCATGGAGGAGCTCGAGCCCCCGGGATTCGAGGCGCTGACCGGGCTCGTGCCGGCACGGTCGCGGAAGCCTCCGCGCAAGGCCAAGGCGGAGCCGAAGCGCCCGGCGAAGCAGGCCGCGCGCAGGCGGGTGCAGAAGCTGCGGGAGGCAGAGCGCGAGGCGGAGGCGGCGGCCCGGGCGGCGGAACGCGACGCCGCGCGAGCGGAGAGGGAAGCCGCGAAGCTCCGCGAGCGGGCGGCCGCGGCTCGCACCAAAGCCGAGACGGCGGCCGCGGAGCGCGCGGAAGCCGAGCAGGACAGCTAGCCGCGCCGCGACCGGCGCAGGTGGAGCGGCAGAGCGGCGAAGCACGCGAGCTCGCGCGCCAGGAGGACGAGCGAGGCGCGGCCGCGCGGGGACGCACTCGTCACGGCCACGCCCGGCAGGGCCGCACGCACGAGCCTTCGCGCGCGAAACGCATGCCAGCTCGACGTGACGACCAGCACCTCGTCCGCGCCCAGCCGCCTCGCGGCCGCCGCGACTCCGCGAGCGTTCTGCCAGGTGTTGCGCGCCTCCGGGTCGAGCAGCACCTCGTGGCCGTCCCAGGCGCCGCGCATCAGCTCGGCCTCGCCGGAGAGGAGAACGGCGTCGCCGTCGCGCACGAGCTGTTCGGCGTGCCGGACGCGTGCCGCGCAGACGTCGTGCAGCGCGTCGCGCGGGCGGCCCGAGTAGCCGAGCACCGCGACGAGGCGCATCAGCGGCCCCTCCGCAGGCGCAGGAACGCCAGCAGCGTGCCGGTGATCGTCACGACGACGAGCAGCGCCTTCTTGCCCTGCAGCTTCGACTCGCCGCCCGCGCGCGGACGCATGTCGACCGGCACCTCGTCCACGCGCAGCCTCGCCTCGCTCAGGCGCAGGAGCGCCTCGACCTCGGGCGCTTCGGTCGTGTACGGGCGCGGCGAGCACCTCGACCGCGCGGGCGTTGGCCGCGTACATGCCGCTGGTCGCGTCGAGGAAGGGCCGGCGCAGGGCGACCGCCATCGAGCGGCGGAGCACCGCCGTCCCGAACCGCCGCGGCGCAGACGGCCGGTAGCGGTAGGGCGCGAAGCCCTCGCCGCTCGCGAACCGGGAGCCGACCGCCACGTCGCACTCACCGGAGCGCACGCGCTCGAGCAGGCGCGCCAGCTCGGCCACCGGGTGCTGGCCGTCGGCGTCGACACGGCCGCACCAGGCGTAACCGTGCTCGGCCGCGTACGCGTAGCCCGCGGCGATGCCGGCCGGAAGGCCGCGGTTCGCCTCGAACGAGATCACCGCGGCGCCTCGGACGCGCGCAATCACGGCCGTGCCGTCGGTCGAGCCGTCGTCGACGACGAGCAGGTCGGCCTCGGGAAGTTCCCGCCGCAGCTCGTCGAGAACGGCGGGCAGGTTCTCCTCCTCGTTCCAGGCCGGCAGGAAGACGAGCGTGTCGCCCTGTTCGGGCATTCAGGCGGAAACGGCGAGCAGAGCCTCGCGCTCGCGCACGTGCGTCGCGCCGACCGAGTGGTAGAACTCGAGCGCCCGCTGGGTCACCGCGGGCCCTGCTGCCAGACGCCGACCTCGTTCGCGGCCGGGTCGCGGAACGTGGCCACCCAGAGGTCGCCTTCGGGGTACGGCGCGGTCGCGATCTCGCCGCCTGCGGCGACGATCTTCTCGAGCGTCTCGTCGAGGTTCTCGACGAAGATGTACGGCCGTATGCCCGCGTCGCCCGCGACGGCGTGATCCGCTCTGAAGTGGCCGATGACGTGCCCGGTGCCGTCCTCGAACGCGGGATCCGCGCGATCGGCGCGGATCTTCCAGCCAAACGTGGCCTCGTAGAACGCGGCTGACGCTTGCGGGTCGACCGCGGGCATCCGCAGGTAGGAGATCCCGCCGACCCTGAACACCGGATGCTCGCTCACGTGCCCATAGCTTACGAGGCTAGGCTCGCGAGATCCTCGAGCTCGACACACCGCACGGGCCCGCTCGGGTCCACCTCCACCCCGTCGACTCGCCCGTCGCCGCGCTCGTGCTCGGACATGGGGCCGGCGGCGGGGTCGGTTCGCCGGACCTCGTCGGCGCGGCGGACGCCGCCCGGGCAGCACAGCTCACCGTGGCGCTCGTCGAGCAGCCCTACCGCGTGGCGGGGCGCCGGAGCCCGGCGCCGGCGCACCAGCTCGACGCCGCCTGGATCGCGGTCGTCTCGCAGCTCGGCTTCGAGGTCCCGCTGATCACCGGCGGCCGCTCGTCCGGCGCCCGCGTGGCCTGCCGCACCGCCGCCGAGGTCGGCGCGGCCGCGGTTCTCTGCCTCGCCTTCCCGCTCCATCCACCGGGACGACCGGAGAAGAGCCGCCTGCCCGAGCTCGAGGCGGTACAGGTGCCGACGCTCGTCGTCCAGGGAGAGCGCGACCCTTTCGGGATGCCGCCCGAGGGCCCGAACCGTACGGTCGTCCGCATCCCCGGGACCCATTCGCTGAGGAGCAGCGCCGCGGTGGCGGAAGCCGTCTCGGAGTGGCTCGCAGGCAAAGGTCCCACCGGGGCCCGCGCAAGGCGAGCCCCGGCATAGGGGAGGGACCTATCTCAGCGGCGATTCCCTCGATTCCCGGGGGCAAACCGGTGACGCTGCCGATCGGGACGAGGGTTCCGTCGTCCATGATGCGGAACCCGTCGACGGTCGCCGTCGATCCTGTTTCCGCATAGAGGAAGTGGCCCGAGGCCGCGAGGTCGATCGGGCCCGGGTTCGTGGTGGCCGCGACCGCGCTGAGGAGCGTCGGCTGGCCGGTCGAGTCGATCGTGAACGAGCTGAGGTTGTCGCTCGCCGTGTTCGACACGTAGTAGAAGCCGTGCACGCGCAGGATCCAGCACAGAGCCATCTGGCCGTCGCTCTGGGACTTCGGATCGCTCAGCGTGCCGCTCGGGTCGATCCGGTAGGTCGTCACCGAGCTGGCGCCGGCTTCACCCGACACGAGACGGCCGAGGGGGCCGAACGTGAAGGCGAACGGGACCGGCGTCGCGGACGGGTTCATGACCGGCGTCGCGGAGAGCCGGCCGTCGTGGCCGACCTGGAAGACGTCGATCATGCTTCCGCTGACCTTCGTCGTGACGAGCAGCATCCGGCCGTTGGGCGTGAAGCCGACCTGACCCGGTGCGGTCAGGAAGTCCGGCGGGTTGCCGTTCGCGAGACCGAGCGAGCGGGCCGAGCCCGGAATCGGCACGAGCCGGTGGCCGCGGAGCCGGAACCCCTGCACGATCCCGGTGCCGCCCGAGTTGAGCACGTACACGAGCTTGTGGTGCACCGCGATGCTGGCGGGGAACTGACCGCCGGAAGCGACGACGCTCTTGAGCTGGAGCCGGTCGCCCTTCACCTTGAACGTCGAGACGGTGTCGCTGCCCGCGTTGACGGCGATCAGCGTGTGGCCGTGCGGCACGTAGGCGAGCGAGCCCTGCGAAGCAAGGCGATCCGATTCGGTACCGGGCGAAGCCGTGCCGCCGAGGCCGCCGGTCGGATACGTCCCGGCGAGCGTCAGCTGCCCGTTCCCGCCGCGGTCGTAGACCGCGATCGCGTTACCGCTCTCCTGGTTCAGCTGCACCCAGACGACGCTCCGGCTACCGTTCCCGTGGCCATGGCCGTGGCCGTGCCCGTTTCCGTGACCGTGGCCCTTGTTAGCCAGCGCGGACGGGGCGCCCACGAGCAGCAGGCTCGCTGCTGCGGCTAAAAGGACAAGAACTGGGCGATTTCTCATTCTGCTGTCCTCCTCTCGTTTGACGCCGGAGACGCTAGGCGGTCAGCGGTCCCGGCACCCTTACGATTTGCGGAACTCCGGCTCGAATCTGCCCCGAAACAGCGATTTGGTGCGGTTTTTGCGCCCGAATTAAGGAACGCGTAACCCCCGGCCCTCCCTGCCGGAGCTTGCGGGAGGCAGACTGTGGGGCATGGCGACTGTTCTCGTTGTCGACGACGAGCCAACCGTCAGGGACGTCGTCACCCGCTATCTCGAGCGCGACGGGCACCGCGTCCTCGTCGCCGAGGACGGCGACGGCGCCAGGAAGATGATCGAGCACGATCCGCCGAGCCTCGTCCTGCTCGACATCATGCTCCCGGGGAAGACGGACGGGCTCGAGCTCTGCCGCTGGATCCGGTCGAGCTCCGAGCTGCCCGTGATCCTCCTGACGG
>CAWAAD010000012.1:0-20694 GCA_963779895.1 uncultured Actinomycetes bacterium
GCCATGGCGAACCGAAGAGACTCCCTTGACGAGATCGTCGACGAGCGCAGCACGCGCAACCCGGAGTTCCCCGGGCTCGTCGAAGCAGCGCTCCGCCGGCGGCAACTGCTGCGAGAACTCGCCGCGAAGCGCGAGGAACTAGGGATCTCGCAGACGATCGTGGCCGCTCGCATGGGGACGTCGCAGTCCGCAGTGGCGCGCCTCGAGGCCGGGGAGATGGACGCGAAGTTCTCGACCGTCGAACGGTTTGCCGCCGCACTTGGCCAGAAGGTCGAGTGGCGGGTCGAGAAGTCGCGATAGCGGAGCGAACCTCTCCGATCGCTTGAGCCGGGCGCTCTATCGCCCGATCATGAGGGTCATGGGGCTGATCGATCGCTATTACGGCGGGGCGGGTCGGTCCGGCATGCGTCGCTACAAGGAGCTGGCGCGCGACTGGCGGCGGCGAACGCTGGGCCGCCGGACGAGCATCTACTTCTGGACGCTCTACGCGCTCGCGGTTGTCGCGCTACTGGCGTGGACCCCTGCAAAGTGGCGTTTCGGCGAAGGCCTCGTCTTGGGAATGCTCGGCATGGCCTACGTCATGCTCCCCGATGCGCTGATGCCGGAGCACATCGCCCGCTGGCAGCGAGGCGCCTGGGGCGAGCAGAAGACCGCGAAGGCGCTCAAGCCGCTGCGTCGGCAGGGGTGGCTGATCCGACATGACCTTGCGACCGGCTATGCGAAGGCCAACCGTGACCACGTCGCCGTCGGTCCAGCCGTCTACCTGCTCGACTCCAAGCTCCTCAAGGACGAGGTGTGGGTTGATGACGCCGGTCTCCACGTTCGTCGTGTGGACGCATCGCAGGAGGAGTACGTCGTCCCGCGATCTGACGCAGCGGCTGAGCCGTGCGGGGAGAGCGTCGGAGCGTGACCTCGACAAGGCCGTCGGCTTCCCGGTCGCTGTCTACCCGGTTGTCGTCGTGTGGGGCGACTTTGCTGCGACCGCACAGTGGGACGGGAGAGATGTCGCGTACGTCGACGGAGATGCGCTTGCCGACTGGCTCGCGGAGCGCCCCGTGGATCTGCGTGACGAACGCAAGCGCCGGGCCGTGCGTGAGTGGCTACGCGCGTTGCCGCGCGCCTGAGTGCGGCCGTTCAGCCGCCGCAGGCACGGGCTTGGCGCGATGACGTCCAGACCCATGCGGCACGCCGTGGCAGCGCGTCACGCGACCGCGGCCGCGAACGACGTGTAGAGCTCCGCCGGCAGGCGCCGGTGGAGCTTCCACACGAACGCGATCGGACGGTCGCCCTCGTGGCTCACGTACGAGGCCGGGCCGAGGCACCAGAACGCGCGGTCGGTCGTGCGCAGTCGGGCGAAGAGGACGACGTTCGTCCCATCCTCGCGCTGGCGGATGTACCTCTGTCCCGTCGCGCTGTCGGTGGCGGTCGCGGACTGGCTCTCCCAGTGGATCAGCTCGGGGCTGATCGCGTAGTCGCGGTAGCGGGTGGTCGGCGAGAAGCCGCCGACGCTCTTGTCGAGCGTGAAGGCGAAGAGGTCGGTCTGCGACTGCGGCTCCCACCACACGCCCGTCTGCCAGGTCGGCGGCTTGGCACCGTCGCCGACACCGAATGCGGCGAGGATCTCCGCGCGCGTGTAGCGGGAGTGGAGAGCGAGCGGCACGCCGGGCAGCCCGAGCGGATGGTCGAGGTACGACACGCGCTCGCGGAGCAGGTCGAGCACCTCGATCAGCTCGGCGCGAACCTGCGGATGAGCCCAGACCTGCGCCACAGCGTCGGCGAAGCTCGCGGATGCGCTCAGGCGTCGTGAGCGACGAGACGAGCATGCGGAGGAGCCGCTGCTCGCGCGGGCTGAGCTCGTCGAGGGACGGCGGTGAGTCCCCGCCGAGAAGCCGCGGGTAGACCTCGAGCCGTTCGTCGTCGTCGACGTGCAGCAGTCGCCCGACCGCGCGCAGCAGCCCAGCCTCCGAGGTTCCTGCCGGCGCAGTGGCCAGCCCCGCCTCGCGACGCATCTCCGACCAGCTGTGGCCGCCGGCGTAGATGTCCTCGAGCTCGAGGCCGCTGCTCTCGAGGTACTCGCCGAGCCCGACGTCGCCGAGCGAGCGAAGCTCCTCGCAGCGCTCGCGCCACGTGCTCGGGATCGCGGCGCGGATGCTGTCGAGCACGATCTCCCTCGCCACCGGGTCGAGGTGGAAGCTGCAGCCGGCGGGCAGGAACGGGAAGTCGTGACGCACCTGGCGCTCGACGTCGGCGCGCGAGCCGCCGAGCAGCGCGCGTAGGCGCCTGTCGAAGCGGAACTCCTTCCGGTGCGTGCCGACGAAGTCGAGGACGGTGCACGCGCTCTTCCCGGCCGCCTTCCGCAGCCCTCGCCCGAGCTGCTGGAGGAACAGCGTCGGACTGTCGGTCGGGCGGAGAAGGAGGAGCGTGTCGACGGTCGGGATGTCCACGCCCTCGTTGAACAGGTCGACCGTGAAGACCGCCCGTACGGTGCCGTCGGACAGGTCGCGGAGCGCAGCCCGGCGCTCGTCGGGACGGCTCGCTGCCGAGAGTGCCACGGCCGGGAGGCCGAGCTCGCTGAAGCGTTCGGCCATGAAATGAGCGTGACCGACGCTGACGCAGTAGCCGAGCGCCCGCATCGTCGCCGGATCGGCGATCTTCCGCCGGATCTCCTCGACCACCAGACGCGCCCACGCGTGGTCGGCAGTGAAGACGTTCTCGAGCGCAGTGACGTCGTATCCCTGTCCGCGGCGCCACGGGACCCGTCGCAGGTCGAGCCCGTCGTGGACTCCGAAGTACGCAAAGGGTGCGAGGTACTCCTGGTCGATCGCGTCCCACAAGCGCAGCTCCGCCGCGATCCGGCCGTCGAAGTAGCGGAGGACGTCGAGGCCATCCGTGCGCTCCGGCGTCGCCGTTAGCCCGAGCAGCTCAACCGGCTTCAGATGCTCGAGGACTGCCTCGTAGGACGGCGCCGCCGCGTGATGGAACTCGTCCACGATCACGACGTCGAAGTGCGTCGGGTCGATGTGCCGGACGTCGGCTCGGTGCAGGCTCTGGATCGAGGCGAACACGTGCTCGAACTCGCGTCGGCCGCTGCCCGCCCACCCACTTCTCGCCGAAAGCGGCGTCCCGCAGCGCATACCGGAACGTCGCGCGGCTCTGGTCGAGGATCTCCTCGCGATGAGCGACGAACAGCAGGCGACTGCGGCCGAGCTCCGCCCGAAGGCGCGCGTAGTCGACCGCTGCGATCACGGTCTTCCCGGTCCCGGTGGCAGCGACGAGCAGGTTGCGATGGTGGCCCTGATGACGGGCGAGGACGACATGATCGAGTAGCGCCTCCTGGAAAGGGCGGAGCTCGAGCTCGATGGGGCTGAGCAGCGTGATGTCTGTCGGCGGGGAGCTCCTGCGTGCGCCGCGCGAACTCCTCCGGGTCGTATCCGACGAAGTCGGCGCTCTCCCAGTAGCTCGCGAAGACCGCCGCCATCTTCGCCACGGCGTCCGGGTTCCTGATCGCGGAGACACGGACGTTCCACTCCAGCCCGAGAACCTGCGCCGAGTGGGTGAGGTTCGACGAGCCGATGTATGCCGTCGAGTAGCCGCTCTCGCGATGGAAGATCCAGGCCTTCGCGTGCAGCCGTGTCGAGGAGGTGTCGTACGAGACCTTGATCTCGGCGCCGAGCCGCAGCAGCTCGTCGAGCGCGCGCTGCTCCGTGCTGTTCGTGTAGGTCGTGGTCAGGATCCTCAGCCGCTTGCCCGCCTCGCAATGCCGCCGCAGCACATCGACCAGCGGCCGCACGCCGCTCCAGCGGACGAACGCCATCACGACGTCGATCGCGTCCGCCGACGGCACCTCGGCGCGGAGCTCGTGCCCGACCGCAGGCTCGCCCGGCGCGTTGGTGAAGACGGTCGTGTCGAGGAGCGGCGTGAGCGGGCGCACGATCGCCTGCGGGCTCCCGTCGGGAAGACGTCGCAGCAGCGCAACCAACACGCGAGCAGGATCGAGAAGCTCGTCGCCCCCGAGATCGTGCTTTCCGTCGATGAGTGACTGAAGACGACGGATGAGCTCGGCAGCGATTCGGAGCGCCTCGTCGCTGCGCTGCCCTTCCGGTGCTCGGTCGATTGCTCTCGCGACGATCCCGGCCACATGCCGCGAGACGCGATCCGCTGCCTCGGCGTCGCGCAGCTCGGCGACCTCGGCCAGCAGCGATCCGTCAGAGAGCTCAGCAAGCAGCTCTTCGAGCCTGCGAGTCAGCAGCGCCTCGTGGAGCCCCGGCCTGAGAGAGTCGCTCGCCAACGCCGTCGAGTCTGTCAATCGCCGACGCTCCCGCCAAGTCAGTCGCCGGCCGGCGACTTATGCTCCTTCCGTGGCGATCGACGCCTCGAAGCTGCGGCACGGCCGCGTCCGCGGGCGCTACTTCCGCGAGAACTTCGCCCAGGCCGGGATCGACCTCACGCAGATCATCCCGGAGCTCGTGACGAACGCCGACGCGGCGATCGCCGCTGCCGGGCGCGAGCGCGGCCGCATCCAACTTCGCATCGGACCGGCCGATCCGGACTTCCTCCAGGCATGGCGAGCCGCCCTCCGCACGCTCCGGCTACCCGCGCTGCGCAGCTGGCGGTACGAGCTCGTGTGTTCGGACGACGGCGAAGGTGTCGACGCCGACGTCGTCGACCAGCGCCTCGGCGCGCTCGGCGTCGTTCCGGAGAGCGAGGGTCAGCGGGGTCTCTTCGGCCGTGGTCTGCGCGACGTCTGGCTCGCGCAAGGCGGCGGTCGGATCCAGGGCGTGCGCGGCGACCGAGCCGTCGAGACGTGGTTCCTCCCTGCCGCCGGCGACGAGCCCTACGTCTACACGCACGTGCTCGACGCTCCCGCGACCTCGGCGCTCCGCCGCGAGCTCGGAATCTCGCGCGAGGGGACGCGGGTGACGGTGCCGCTCGCAGAGGGGCGGCTGCCGCCGAACGCGCGCCTGCGCAGGCTGATGTCCGACCTCGTGCAGTTGCGGCCGATCCTCGAGGACGAGAGCCGCGAGTTGCTGCTCGAGCTTCCGGGTGAGCCGCTCCAGCTCATCCGCTACACGCCTCCTGAGCCGGACCCGGAGCGGCCGCTGCTGTTCGACGACGAGATCGAGCTTCAACGCGGCGTCACTGCGCGGGTCGTCGTTCGGCGAGCCGCGCAGCCGATTCCGCTCAGCCCTGCCCGCGCCGCACGCCGCGGCGGCCTCGTCGTCCTGTCAGGGCGGGCCGCGCACGAGACGACACTCGCCGGCCTCGAGGCCCGCCCCGGCGCGCGGCACCTGTACGGCGAGGTTCGCTGCGAGGCGATCGAGCGGCTGCAGCGGGAGGCGCTCGAGACGCCGCGGCCGCAGGTCGTCGTGCGCGTCGACCGCAGCGGCCTCAACGAGGCCCACCCACTCGTGCGTCACCTGTACGCGAAGCTCGAGCGGATCCTCCGCCCGATCGTCGACGCCGAGGAGCGGCGGGCGGGCGCACGTCTCGTCCGCGCCGGCAAAGAGACCGCCGCCCGCGACGCGGTCGGGCTGCGCGCGCTCAACGACGCGCTCCGCGCCGCCTTCGACGCGCCCGGGCGAGCCGGCTTCGCCCGCAGCGGCCCGCCCACCGAACAGCCGCCGCTTGAAGAACCGGAGAAGCGCGACAACGTGCCGCCGCCAACCGCACCGGGCCCGTCCGCGGTCGTCGACGCCGCCATTCGCTTCAAGCAGTCGCCGGTACGACTCCACCCCGGCGAGCAGCGAACCGTCTCGCTCATCTTCGACCCGGCACGCGTCCCGCCCGGCACGCCGATCGACGTCGCCACCGACCCCGGCCTGTCGCTCTCGCTCTGGCGCGACGAGGTACCGGCGCCGGTTTCGGGCGGATGGTCGCGCGTGAGCGGCAAGGTGCGCGCACTCGTCTCCGCCGAACCCGGCTCGCAGCTCAGCGCGTTTGCCGAAGCCGGTGGTCACGACGCCGAGCTCGTCGTCCTTGTCGTCCGCCACCACGGCAGCGGCTGGGTGCGCGAGATCGCCCGCAAAGACGAGGACTCCCACGTCGAGGCCGAGTTCGAGCCCGAGACCGGGACCGTCACCGTTTACGAAGGCCGCCGCGAGTTCAAGGCGCTCGAGCGCGCTGCACGACAAGCGGGCCTGACGCGGCCGCGAGTGCGTGAGTACGTGCCCTATCGGATGCTCGAGGTCGAGGTGGCCGCGAACGCCGTCTACTGGTGGGCCGCCGAGCGGATCCTGGAGCGGCGACTTCCCGGCGAGCGACCCGCCGACCCGGCCGAGTACGCCGCCGCCGTCCGCCTCGAGGCGCAGACGCTTCGCCACCGCTTCCACGACAAGCTGATGAAGGCTTTCCTCGGCCCCGAGGTTTTCGAGGGCACGGTCGCCGTCGCGCCCAGACACACGCCGACGAGCGAACAGCTCCGTCTCAGCTGAGAGACGCTGAGACCCGTTCGTTGGTTAGCCCCAGGAGTTGATTCGAGCCTCGGGACGCGCCGAAGCGACCGAGTTCGGCCGGCTTGCACGGTCGCGCCGCATTTCGGATCGCTGAGAGCCGCTCTGCGGCCCTGCGAGCCCTGGCCGCAACCAACGAGTCGCCGTCTCGCCGCGGTGCTTGGTCAATGACGGCCGTGTCTCCGACGTCGACGACGACGGCGGCCCGGCTGTACCGCCCGACTCGGCGGATGGCCGGAGCCGTCAACGGGCTCTGGGGGTTGATCAGGGTCGGGCGGCGCTGCAGGTTCGTCCCGAGGAGTGGCAAGGTGCTCCAGCCGTCCCGCTGCGTCGAAGAGCTCCTCGCGATCGACGTGTGCGTAGCGCGAGACGGTCGAGAGGTCGGCGTGGCCGAGGTACTCGGCGACGAGACGCGTGTCGCCGAGCTCCTGGCGCAGCCAGGTCGCTGCGGTGTGACGGAGCGTGTGCGCAGTGACGTGCTTCTCGATCCCGGCGCGCGCTGCGGCGCGGCGGATGATGTCGGCGAGCGTCGTCTCCTGAAGGCGTCCGCCGGCGAGCCCGCAGAAGACCGGGTCGGGCGGGTCGGGATGACGGCTGTCGCGCAGCCTCCGAAGCTCGCGGGCAAGGCCAGCCGGCACCGGCTGGCGGCGCGGCTTGCCGCCCTTGCCGCTGCGGACGAGCAGCGACCGCCTACGCCCGTCGAGCTCGAGGTCGCGCCACTCGAGCGCGCACAACTCGGAACGACGGAGCCCGGTCGTCACGAGCGCGAGCAGCGCGAGCCGGTCGCGCTCGATCAGGCCCGGCAGGTTGCGCTCGGGGCGGCCGGCCGCGTCGAGCAGGCGACGGAACTCTTCGCGAGTGAGCCAGTCGCGTTCCTGCCGCGGCTTGGGCGGTGGCTCGAGATCGAGGAACGGGTCGCGGAGGTTCTCGCGTCGGCTGATCCAACGGAGAAAGCGGCGAAGAAGAAGGAAGCGCCGGTAATAGGTCGCCGGCGCCGGGTTCGCCCGCTGCTGATAGTGGGCGAGGTAGTCGACGATCGCCGCTTCGTCGACGACACGGCGGGCATTCGCCTCCGACCAGTCGAGCAGGTCGTCGATCGCGACCCGGTACGCGACGAGGGCGCTCTCGCTCTTCCGAGAAGTCTCGAGACGCCGCAGCCAGTCGTCACGAGCCCGCCGGAGCGAAACGGTGTCTGCTGATCCGGCCGAAGTGTCCGTCCCCGGTGAGGCTCCGAGCTGACCAAGGCACGAGGCGAGCACGACGAGAGGCGGCCGGGCGTCATCTGCTGCGCGAGCGTCGGCCAGCGCGGCCTCGAGAGCTGCCAGCGCAGCTCGATCCGCCGAGCGCTCCGTCGACTGCGTCGGCGCTCGCCGATGCTCCGCTGCAGATCCGGTTACCGGACCAGCCAGCTCCGTCGCGTCCAGATCGGCGAACGAGAGCTGAGCGCTCGCAGCCATTCCGAGTAGTGTAGCAAATACGGGTCACTACCTCTATCTGGTTCGCCACCGTATACTCGCTCGTCGTGTGGAGTGCGGTGCTGATCCGTGAGGCTCGCCTCCGCGCCGGGCTGACCCAGCAGGAGCTTGCCGACCGCAGCGGCCGCAAGCGCTCGGTCATCGCGCGCTGGGAACAGGGCTCGATCGAGCCGAGCCTCGAGACCTTCCTCGAGATCATCGCCGTCTGCGGCTTCGACCTCCCCATCGAGCTCGCGCCGCGCGATGATTCCCTGGACGAGCGCCTACGGAAGAACGCCCTCCTCTCACCCGAGCGACGGGCGCAACAAGCCCTCGAGGCGTCGCCCTCGCACTCACGCTTCGACCCGTACGCGATCCTCTCCGCACTCGAGCGGGCGCGGGCGCGGTACATCCTCATCGGCGCCTTCGCGCGCATCGTCCAGGGCGCCGACGAAACGACGGCCAGCATCGACCTCGCCCCTTCGGCCCGCGGCGACAACCTCCGGCGAGTGGCGCTGGCGCTCGGTGAGCTCGACGCGCAACCAACGGCCACGGAATCAGACCTTCGCGCGCCGTCGGCTGAGTTCCGCACGCCGGTCGGCACGGTCACGATCGAGACCGAGCCGGCAGGAACACGGGGAGGCTACGACGACCTTCGCCGCGCGGCGACGCGTGAACCGATCGGCAAGGGCCTCCGCGTCTCCGTCGCGTCGATCGGCGATCTCGCGCGAATGCTCGCCGCCGTCGGTCGCGAAACCGAACTTCCGAAGCTGACCGCGCTCCGCCGCCTTCAGAAGTTCGAGCACGAGCGCGGTCGCGAGATCAGCCGCTGAGTGGCGAAGCTCTCCGCGCTCTTCGGACGGATAGCTGGCGAGGCACACAGATGCATGCGTGTTATCTCTGCGCGAGCCGCCGGTAGGCGGCGAGCCCCGGAGGTGACTCTGCAAATTCATGCCCGCTCCGTCGCGTGGCCTTCTTTGGTGAGTGTCCCTCCGGGGCTTCACCTGGTTGAGCGGCGTCGCTTGATAGGAGCTTGGCTTGCCCCCCACGCATGCGTGCGCGCCGCTCGACCCGAGATCGTACTCGCCCAGTGATTGGAGGTCGAGATGGTGTTCGTCGGGATCGACACGCACAAGAGCACGCTCGCTGTCTGCATCGTCGACGAGCTGGGCCGGCAGCTCGCCGTCGAGGAGTTCGCGAACGAGCCGCGCGGGCATCGGCGGCTTCTTGCCTGGGTGGCCGGGCAGGCTGCGGGGGAGCGGCGGTTCGGGATCGAGAGCAGCGGCTGGCTCGGACACGGGATCGCCTCCTTCCTGCTCGAGCGGGGCGAGGACGTGCGCGATGTGCGCGGGCACATGACCGCGCGCGAGCGGGTGCGGATCCACGGCCACGGCAAGAGCGACCCGCGCGACGCCTACGCGATCGCACGTGTGACGGCACGGGAGCAGCTGGCGCCGGCGCGCGCCGACTCGGCCGCCCGAGACCTAAAGCTGCTCTCCGATTACCGCGACCAGCTGCTCTCGGAGCGCACCCGCGCACAGAACCGGCTGCACGCGGACCTGGTCACCCTGCGACCGGGCTACGAGCGGAAGCTGCCCTCGTTGGCGACGCCGCCGAAGCTCGATGCGGCTGAGCGGCTGCTCGCCCGCGACGACTCCGTCCAGGCAGGCCTCGCGCGCCGCAGGATCGAACGGATCCGCGAGATCGACTCGGAGCGCCGCCAGGTCGAGTGGGAGATCCGCCGGCGGGTACGCGAGCTCGGCACCGGCCTGGTCGAGCTCGTGGGCGTCGGCGAGCTGGTCGCCGCCCGGATCATCGGCGAGGTCGACACCGTCGCCCGCGTCCCCTCGAGCCGCCACTTCGCCTCCCTCAACGGCACCGCCCCGGTGCCCGCCTCCTCCGGGCAGAAGCACCGACACCGGCTCAACCGGGCCGGCAACCGCCGCATGAACAAAGCGATCCACATGATGGCCCTGACGCAGGCACGGATGGACCCGCGCGCCCGCGCCTACGTCGCCCGCCGCTTGGCCGAGGGCCGCAGCCACCGCGAGGCCACCCGGGCGCTGAAGCGGCACCTCTCCGACGTCATCTACCAACAGCTCCGCGCCGACGCTGCAGCGCTCGAGGTCGCCACGACCGGCGACTGACAGATCGCGGCCGCTCCTCGCAGGCCCTCAGAACGGCTCTCAACGCGCCGACGCGATCGCGCGCGGACCGAAACCACCCCGAACCCTGCTTCAGAGGACCACAACGGCCGCAGCGAGCTCGACGCCCACGACCGCAGAAACGCTCCCAATGGCTCACCTTCGACACAGATCCACGCGGAGCGTGAGGCGAACTTGACATAGGAGCTGACTTCGCGAAGTGCGCCCACGGCACCCCGACGAGTCGCTGGCAACTCATCGGCCTCCGCCGGGCGCCGCATCGAAATGATGCTTCTGTGTCTCGCGGACTACCCGGGTGAGTAAGCGAAGTGGAAAGCGGTCCCGCTCGGCGGCACCACCGCCCTTCGCTGGCTCTCACTGCTCGGACGGGATCGAGAACGACTTCAGCAGCGGCGCGGGGTCGCCACCGGGTGCAACCGCTTCTTCGTAGTGTCGGAGCAGCAGCGGCGCGAACTGGCGCTACCGCCCGCGCAGCTGAAGCCTTGCATCACGTCGCCTCGTCTGGTCGCGACCGATGAACTGACTACGTCGGCCCTCGCGGCGTTGCCCGTGGACGTGCCGCGCTGGGCCCCGGACTGCCACGACCCTGTCGAGGAGACTGCCGACACGTCCCTCGGCAAATACTTGCGCAGCGAGCTCGCGCAAATCGCGAGGGAGACGCACCTGGCGAAGCAGCGGAGGCTTTGTACGGCCTCGAGCGACGTGGCGAATGCCCGATCCTCTTCACATACTTCAACAAGAACCGGCCGAAGTTCGTGCGCAACCGGGCCGGCGCGCTACCGCTGAACACCTGGCTGATCGTCGAGCCGAACGAAGGAGTCGACGCTGACGATCTGTGGGCGCGACTAATGACATTTACACGCGAGCAGATAGCGCACGGCGCACGCGTCTACGGCGCCGGCCCCTGGAAGCTCGAGCCGTCCGAACTGGCCGAGTTACCTATCGTGCCGGCCGGCCGCAGCAGCTCGACAACTGCGTAGTCAGATCACGATTGACGGATGCGCCCTCATTTCGTCAGTGTCGAGGCGCTGACCGCGCGGACACAACGTCAGATTCGGCCGAGCGGGCAGTCAAGTCCCAGGACGTGGTGTAACTCGTCGGCTTGATCGTCGGCTGCTCAGGCCGCGGTGAGCTCGGGCACCTCCTCGTCGACGTGTCGTCGCGCCGCTCCTCGAGGAGCGGCGCGAGCGAGTCGAGTGACAGGTAGCGGCGGCCGACGAGCCACTCGTCGTTCTGCTCGATCACGAGGCTGGTGGCGAGCCGGATCAGCGAGGCGTCGTCGGGGAAGATGCCGACGACGTCGGTGCGTCGGCCGATCTCGCGGTTGAGCCGCTCGAGCGGGTTGGTCGAGCGCAGCTTGCGCCAGTGGTCGGCGGGGAAGGCGTAGAAGGCGAGCAGGTCGTCCTCGGCGCGCTCGAGCATCGCCGCGACCTTCGGCAGCGGCCGCTCCAGCCGGGCGATCGCGTCGCCGACGAGCTCGCGCGCCTGCTCGCCGGTGTCGGCGTTGAAGATCGGCCGGATCAGCGCGGCGAGCATCGGCTGCTGCTCGCGGCGGGCGTGGCCGAGCGCCTCGCGCAGGAAGTGGACCGTGCAGCGCTGCCAGGGCGCAGCCGAGCACCTGGCCGATCGCGTTCTTGAGGCCTTCGTGCGCGTCGGAGACGACCAGCTGCACGCCGGCGAGGCCGCGCTTGACCAGCGAGCGGAGGAAGTCGCGCCAGAAGGCCTCGGTCTCGCACTCGCCGCAGTCGAGGCCGATCACCTCGCGCCGTCCGGACTCGTGCACGCCGTGCGCGATCACCAGGCACTTGCGGACGACGCGGCCGCCGTCGCGGACCTTCTCGACCTTGGCGTCGAGCCACAGGTACGGGTAGCGGCCCTCGAGCGGCCGCGTGCGGAAGGCCTCGACCTGCTCGTCGAGGCCGGCACAGATCCGCGAGACCTCGCTCCGCGAGACGCGCAGCCCGAGCGACTCGACCAGCTGGTCGACCTTCCGCGTCGAGACGCCGCACACGTACGCCTGCTGGACCACCGACACCAGCGCCTGCTCCGAGCGCCGCCGCGGCTCGAGGAACGACGGGAAGTAGCTGCCGCGGCGGATCTTCGGGATCGCCAGCTCGAGCTCGCCGGCGCGCGTGTCCCAGCGCCGCGGCCGGTAGCCGTTTCTGTGCGTCAGCCGCTCCGGGCTGCGCTCGCCGTGCTCGGCGCCGATCAGCTCCGACACCTCCGCCTCCATCAGCTGCTGCACCACCCAGCACAGCGACTCGCGCAGGAAATCGACGCCCTCCTCCTCGAGCAGGTAGCTGACGACCTGCTCAGCCGTCATCCTCTTCGTCTCGGCCATCGCGGTGACTCTCCTCTCGTCGATCCTTGGCAGGAACCGACGAGTCTGAGCGCCGCGGTGGCCGGACCTATCCTCCGGCTCCGTCCGACGCCGACCTACACCACGCTATGGGACGTGACCGAGCGGGCCCGGATCTCCGGCGTCGCAGCCCACACTGTCGCGGCCACTTATACCGGGCAACCTCGCCGGCAGCGCCTACGCAGGAGTCGCGCCGCCACCTACAAGCCGAGCCGCTTGCGAAGGCCTTTCTTCTTCGGCTCCTCCAGGTACTTCTGGGGAAGCGCAATCCCTGCCGCGTGGAGATCCCCGACGACGCGGGTCGGGATCTTCCGGTCCAGCGTGTCGCACGCCTGCTTCAGCGCGCTGGTTACGCGGCCCTTCGACTGGTGTTCGGTGCGAAGCGCGCGGATGCCGCGGAGAGCCGTCTCGAAGTCGGCCTGTTTCCCTTGGCCGAGGAGCTGGATGATGACGTCGGCGACGCCTCGCTGGGCTGCTGGCAATTCAGGCCTGAAGGCGATCAGCGCTCGGACCGCCGTATCGCGCTCCTCGTGTCGTCCGAGGTTGGACACGAGGTCGGCGATGTGCGCGACAACGCGTTCCTCGCTGACCGGGTGCGGAACCTTCTCGATCCAGCGCACGCCGTCCGATGTGCCGGTGATCGCTGCGTTCAGCAAGTCGGCTCGTTCGTCCGGGCTCGCGTCTTGTGCCCAGGACGCGAAGGCGTTGACTTCTGCGCCGGAGGCGGAGGCGGTGAGCTTCTCCCGCCAACGTGAGGACATCCGAGATCTTCGGTCGCAAGTACAGCCAGTCGGCGAGCGCGCGAGCTGTGCCGGCCGTTCTCGCAGAGCGAATCTCGTCCAGACCGAACGCTGACTCGTCCACGTCGCCGCCCGCTTGCCGGATCGCACGGGCGAGGGCGAGGCGGGCGGAGAGTGACTCGGCCGGGAACTGCGGCTGCGCCTGCTCGCAGAGCGCAGCGAGCTTGGTCGCCGCCGCCGGGCCGAGTCGTACTCCCATCGTTTCGATCCCTTTGAGCGCCTGCGCGGACGGAGTCGATGCAAGCGACCGTGCCAAGTCTGCCTCGAGCGCCGCCTCGACCTCAGGCTCCAGTCCGGGGCACGCGTCGGCGATCGCGAGCGCGAACGCGTGCACCGACTCCTGGGCCTCTGTTTGCGCCGGTGATGCCCACCACTGAACGCTCGACAGGGCCGTGGTCAGAGCGCTCGTAATCTCGCCGCTGTCCTCGTCGGCCGCTGGGTCGTAACCCCCGGCGACGAGTACCGCCGTCGCAGCCTCCGTCGCGGCCTGCTGCTCGTCGGCGCTGCTGGCTCGGAATCCCGAGACGAGCTTGACGACGGCAGCTCGCGTGTCGCCGCTGAATTCGTTGGTCGGCGGACCCTGCGCTGCTATCCCACCCCAGAACTCCCAGTCACCGCTCGGTGCTGCCTCCAGAGCAACGATCGCGTGTCGCGCAGCAAACCTCTGGTTCGCAGGATCTGCGAGCACCACGGCCGCCCTCTTCCGGGCCGGCGCGTATCCCCCAATGGCGGAGTTCCTCAGCGCCCGCCACTGCACGGCTCGCTGCAGCGCGAGCGAGCCAGCCTCACGGCGTTCTGCTGCTGCGAACAACGCCTCGAATGCTTCTTCGACTTCTGCCTCGTCGAGCTTCCGGATCGATGCCCAGATTGGCGTCTGCTCAACGAGTTCGACGGCCGCCGACGTCGGCAGTTCGGCGATCAGGGTCAGCAGAGCCTGCTCGCCGCCGCTGCCGGCCGCGTACGCGGTCGCTACGCGCGCGAACAATGCCTTCCGGTCGTCGTTGCCGAGCAGTGGCGCGACCTTGCCGGCCTCGGCGAGAAGCGCGGAGTCGTCGTCGAAGCGATTGTCGCTTAGGATCGTCTTGCTCGCCGCCGCGGCTCCGGCGAGCACACAAGTGCGCAGCGCACTCGCGAGCGCGCCGGTCGGGATCCTCCGGTTGGCGGCGAGGAACTCGTCGACGGCTTTCCCGATCTCGCCGCCTATGGCACGCAGTGCGTCCTCGTCGAGCAAATCACTGACTCGCACCATCGTGACGAGCACGCTGTCTTTCTCCGGCCCGACGTGCTGCGACACCATTGACGCGAGCAGGCGGACGACGCTCGTGAACTCGCCGGGCGTCCTGCCTTCCAGGGCGCTGATCACGACCTCCGGGCTCTCGGGCGCTTCGAGCTCGAGCGTCATCGCGAGCGACGGGTCGTCGAGTCCGAACGCGCGGCCGGCATCCTCAAGGTAAAGCAGGTCGGGACGCGGGTCCGGAAAGCTCCGCCGCGTCTCCAGGTAGCGCCGCAGCTGGTCGCGCTGCACGCTGATCAACGCCTGAAGTTCGCGCTGGTTCCGGGTGAGCAGACGGTCGGTCGGCTCAAGCGCAGCCGGGTCGTCCTTCGCGGCGGCAGACTCTGCTTCCGCGGGCTCCTCATCGTCATCTGCCTTCGCGACCGTGGGACCTCGGAGCTGGTGCTTCGCGAGCACGCGCCGCGAGCGTTCGGAGAGCGTCTTGCCGGGCGTTCCGTCGAGCACGAGACTCGGCAGGCGGGGGTCGACGTGCAGGTCGGCAGCGAACAGGGGGAACTCGGTCTCGAGCACGGTCAGCTTCGCGATCTCGGTTGCCCGCTCGCGCCAGTTGATTCCGCGGGCCTGCGCAGTGCGGGCGTTGATTGCGAAGGTGTTCAGCAGCACCTTGATCCGCCGCGGGCTGCGGACATGGGACGGGATCAGGACGAAGATCACGTCGTCCACCACGCCTCCCTCGAGGGCGCGCAGCTCCCGCCAGACGCCGCCCTCCTTGCCGAAAACCAGGTCGCGAGCGAAGCGTGTGCGACGCTGATCTCGCAACGGCGGCAGCGAGAGTTGCGTCTGGAAGATCTTGTCGAGGAACTCGCTCGCCGAGCTGTAGTACGGAGCATCCTCGTTCGCCGGGTTCTCTTGCGGCAACTTGTCTAGCGCAACCTCGAGCACGTCGCGATCCGCGGCGACGATGAAGACGCAATCGGGCTGATCAAGGAAGTTGCGGATCGCCGCAAGCGTCGCGACGACCTCCTCCGAAGCGCAGCGGTCGAGCTCGTCGACGAAGAACAGGAAGCGGTCGAAGCGGTCCTGGACCAGGTTCTTTTTCGCCGCACGAGCCTTAGCGAGCACCGTTGCGAACGTGTCCTCCAGCTGCTCCTGCTGCGGTGGGCCCGACCGCACCCGCGTCAGCGACTCGGCGAGCAGGAACCGGCCGGCCCAGACCAGCATCGCGACGACGGCGGCCGGAGCGAGAGCGGCCTTGGAGAGGTCGGTGAGGAGACCCGTGAAGCTGCTCGAGGTTGCGAGCGCGAGCAGGCCGGCGAACACGACGTAGACGACGATCCCGACCAGCATGATCGGCCCAAGCGCCGTCAGCAGCCAACGGCCGATCGTCTCGAGCCGCTTGCGGAACGTCGTGGGCGCCAGTTCCGGTGTCTCGCGGCTGCCGTAAAGATCGGGGATCTCGATGTCGAGCTGTGTGGCCGCGTCCGCGATGAAGCGACGCTGGAGAGCCTCGCCGCTGTACTTCCAGGCGTTGTACTTGACGACAGCGATCGAATCGGCCAGTTGCTCCTTCAGCAGCGCGAAGAAGCTCGATTTGCCCGAACCCCACGACCCGTAAAGGGCGATGTTGAGCGGCGTCTCACCGCCAGAGACAACCTGCGCCACGAGACGCGCGAGCGGAGCGTGCTGAAATTCGTCCTCGGACGCGCTCTCAAGCGCCTTGTCCGAGATCAGATCCGACGTCAGATCAGGCGGCGACTCATCCTTGTCCCCTCGGTCCGGTTCGTTGACGTCGCCGATCTCGCTCACCTCGATCCAATCGGGTTCCGCTGTCGGTCGGAGCCACCGCTTCTACCAGAGCACTCGGTCGGATCGTTGCGTCTCGCCTTCAGCCGCTCGCGCCGGTTCTGGGGCTAGTGACCGAGGGCTGGCGACACTGTTCGCGCGACGACTCTACGCGCAGGGCCGCATGCTAGCCTCCGCGTTGCGGAGCGGCTCGTAGCCGGCACAGCCCGCGAGGCCACGCCGGGCGACCGCGCCGAGCGGTTCCACGGAGACCGCAGTCAGCCCGCCGAGGGGCGAGCCTGACGAGTCGCCGGCGAATCGGGTCCATAGAAAAAGCCCCGTTTCCAGGGCTTTTTCCGTAGCAGGCCTGTAAGCCGGATTCTGTCGAGGGTGACCATCCATCTGGGCGGCCGGTTGCCCGGTCGCTCGAGCGACCTACCCGGCTCCTCGGCGGGCCGCCTGCGGGCGGAGCCTGTTTGCCTTGCACCGGACGGGGTTTGGCTAGCCGCCGTGTCGCCACGGCGCTGGTGGGCTCTTACCCCACCGTTTCACCCTTACCGCCGGCGTCTCCGGAGATCCGCCGGCGGCGGTTTGCTTTCTGTGCCACTTTCCGTCGGCTTTCGCCGCCTGGGGTTTCCCCAGCGTCCTGCCCTGTGGTGTCCGGACTTTCCTCGAGCCCGCCGGAGCGGGCCCGCGGTCACCCGGCCTGCGTCGTTGATTCTACCGCGTTTGCAGCGGTTTCGTCCGTCTCGATCGTCGAGCCGCACTCCGGGCAGAAGATCGAGCCGCGCGCGTACATGACGAACTCGCCGCACACGAGGCACTCCAGGCTCGCGCCGCGCAGCAGCGCGTTCAGCTCCTGCTCGAGCGTCCGGTTCAGGTGGACGAGCTCGCTCACAGGCTCCGGAACACCCCCGTCACGCGGCCGAGGATCTGCACGTGCCGCGCGTAGATCGGCTCGAGCTCGTCGTTCTCGGGCTGCAGCCGGATCCGGCCCGCCTCGCGATAGAAGGTCTTGACGGTCGCCTCGTCGGCGGTCTCGTCGTCGCCGGCGAGCGCGACCACGATCTCGCCGTTCGACGCGTCCTGGCGGCGCTCGACGACGACGAGGTCGCCGTCGAGGATGCCGGCCTGGATCATCGAGTCGCCCTTGACGCGGAGCAGGAAGTCGCCGCGGGCGAGCTGCTCCGGGAACTCGACGTAGTCCTCGATCGTCCTGCTCCGCGAGCAGCGGCCCCCCGGCCGCGATCTCGCCGAGGAGCGGCAGCCGCTGGACGTCGACGCGCGCGGGCGCGGCCTGCTGCGCGGGCTCGCGCTTCTCGCGGCCGATCAGCTCGAGGGCGCGCGGCTTGGTCGGGTCGCGCTTGAGCAGCCCCGCCCGCTCGAGGTTCGCGAGGTGGGCGTGCACGGTCGACGGCGAGGCCAGCCCGACCTGCTCGCCGATCTCGCGCACGGTCGGCGGATAGCCGTGCCCGTCGACGTACTCAACGAGGAAGTTCCAGATCTCCTGCTGGCGTGCGGTGAGCATGTCGTCTCCGGGTTTCGGGGCCGAGTGTCGAACGTGTGTTCGTCATGAGAGTAGAGACTCCTGCGGACGGCGTCAACGGTGGAAGGCGCCGGCCGCCCGGGCCGCACCCTCGACGCCGGCGCGCGCGAGCGCCTCCTCGACCGCGGCGACGGCGACCCGCTCGGCCTCCTCCCGCTCCGCGACCTCGACCGCGACGAGCACCGAAGGCGGTCGCGTCCGCCCCAGCGCCGCGAGCGCCTTCCGCCAGCCGGGCGGCGGCGGCTCCGGCGCGTGCACGCTCGCGCCCGCGACGAGCGGGTGCGCCTCGATCGCCGCCTCCAGCTCGGCCGCGGGCAGCCGCTCGGCCGCCTCGACGTCGACGAGCACGTGCCAGCTCATCTGCCCTGGTAGATCCGGCGCACGATCTCCTCGATGTCGGGCTCCTCGATCGAGAGGTCGACGAGCCGCGCCCGCTCGGCGACGAGCGCGGTCAGCGCCGACGCGCTCGTCTCGTCGCGGCGGAAGCGCAGCCACTGGCGCGGGCCCTCGACCCGCTCGACGCGCGCGCCGGGGAGCTCGAGCGGCGGCGCCGGCTCTTCGAGGTCGACGACGAGCGTCCGCTCCTCGCCGTAGCGGCGCACGAGCTCGCCGGCACCGAGCCGTCCCAGATCACGCGCCCGTGGTCGAGGATCAGCAGCCGCCGGCAGAGCCGCTCGATGTCGCCGAGGTCGTGCGTCGTCAGCATCACGGTCACGCCGCGCTCGCGGTTGACCTCGACGAGGAACTCGCGCACGCGCTGCTTGGCGACGACGTCGAGGCCGATCGTCGGCTCGTCGAGGAAGAGGATCTCGGGGTCGTGCAGCATCGCGGCGACGAGCTCGCCGCGGACGCGCTGGCCGAGCGAGAGCTGGCGCACCGGCGTCTGCAGGAACGGGTCGAGCTCGAGCAGCTCGCGGAACGCGCGAGGTTGGCGCGGTAGCGGTCGTCGGGCACGCGGTACATCCGCCGCAGCAGCTCGAACGAGTCCTCGAGCGGCAGGTCCCACCAGAGCTGGACCCGCTGGCCGAACATGACGCCGATCCGGCGGGCGAGCTCGATCCGCCGGCGCGAAGGCTCGAGCCCGAGCACCGAGACGCGCCCGGACGACGGGACGAGGATCCCGGTCAGCATCTTGATCGTCGTCGACTTGCCGGCGCCGTTCGGGCCGAGGTAGCCGCAGAGCTCGCCCGGCTCGATCCGGAACGAGATCCCGCGGACGGCCTCGACGACGGCGCGCTCTCGGCGGACGAGGCCGGCGCGGCGGCGCACCGTGAACGACTTGCGGACGTCCTCGAGCTCGATCATCCGCCCGCGCTCCGGTAGTGGCGGACGGCGAAGCGCCAGAGCGACGCCGGCGGCGACGCAGGCGGCGACCGCGACGAGCGGGAACGAGAACTCGACGGCGCGCGGCAGGCCGAGCGGGTCGGGCTTGCCGAGCACGACGAGCGACGGCAGGTACGCGGCGAACGCGACCGGGACGACGTAGACCGAGAACCCGCGCAGCCAGTCCGCGTAGACGTCGATCGGGTACTGCGTCAGCGTCTGGCCGCCGTAGGTGAACGCCGACGCGGTCTCGATGCCCTCGACCGTCCAGAAGACGACGTCGAGACGGCGACCCAGATCGCGCCGAGTAGAGGACGATCCCGCAGACGGCCATGCCCGCCAGGATCGCCGACGTTTGCCGGCGTCCCACCCGACGTCGACGCGCGTGAGCGCCCAGCCCGAAGCACGGCCGCCGCCTGCGCCGCGCGGCCGAGCCGGCGCAGCTCGAAGTCCGACGTCGCGACCTGGAAGAGCGTGCCGCGCGGCCGCACGAGCAGCAGGTCGAAGGAGCCGTCGCGCACCTTCGGCTGGAGGTCGTCGACCTGGCCGATCACCATGTCGGCGAGCGCGAACGAGAGGCCCGAGACGCCGTAGAGGAACGCGACCTCGCCGACGCTCCAGCCACCGAGCGCCGGGACGTTCTCGAAGAGGACGAGGATGACCAGGAAGTCGAGCAGCGAAGAGCGCCGCCGTCGAGAGCGCGAGCAGGACGAAGGAGACGCGGTACTGGAGCTGGGAGCGGATCCGGCTGCCGACGAGCCGCACGTAGAGCGCGGCCGCGTCAGCCACCCTGCACCACCACCCGCCGCGTCGCCAGCGCGAGCACGCCGCGCCCGAGCAGGAGCAGCGCCGCCGCCCAGGCCGCCTGGAGGCCGATCTCGGCCGCCGCGTCGCCGTGGCCGAGGAAGACGTCGACCGGCGCCTGCACGAACGCCCAGAACGGCAGCGCCCGCGCGAGCGTCTCGAGCCAGCCGGGGAAGAACGCGACCGGCGACGAGGAAGCCGGAGAAGAAGGTCGCGACGGTCGTCGCCGCCGATCGCGACGCCGCGGTAGTCGGTCAGCCAGAACGTCGCGAGGCTCCAGAGGAAGCGGAAGCCGAAGCTGACGCAGACCGCGAGCGCGACGCTGAGCAGGAAGAGCGCCCAGGTCGCGGCGTCGCCCGGGACGCGCACCTCGAAGACGAGCGCGCCGACGAGGAACGGCGGGATGCCGCGGTAGAGGAAGTGGTAGAGCGCCCGGCCGAGGTCGAACGCGAGCAGCGAGCTCTGGAGGTCGACCGGCCGGGCGAGGTCGATCGCGACGTCGCCGGAGCGGATCCGCAGCACGAGGTCGAACCAGCGCCACAGGTAGATCGTCATGATCATCGCCTGCGTCAGCCACGCGTAGGTGACGACGTCGGCGGCGTCGTAGCCCGCGATCTCGCGCCGATGGTGCAGGAGCGCCAGCAGCACGTACGCACGCAGGAAGCCGAAGACGGTGTTCGTGAACGCGCCCGCCCAGGTCGCGGCGGGGTAGGCGGCGTAGCGCCGGTAGCCCCGGCGGGCGAGCTCCCAGTACAGGCGCACCGACGGGTGAGGCTAC
>CAWAAD010000013.1:0-101943 GCA_963779895.1 uncultured Actinomycetes bacterium
AGTGAGTGCGCGTGCAGCTTCCCGGGTGTGTCGGGCTGCAGCCGTGCGAAGAGCAAAAAGCCCTTGCCGCCGACCTTCATCACGGTGTCCTTGGTAAGCGACGGCTTCGCGCCGCGGCCCTCGAGCAGGCCGCGCACCCGCTGCTCGTGCCCTTCGGTCTCCTCGAGGTGCTCGCGGTAGGCGGCGGAGAGGTCGGGATGGCCGGCGATGTCCGGAGCGGTGCGCAGCTGCGCCAGCGCCTGCTCCTCGATCGAGTGCGCGTCGGTCAGGTACTTGGTCAGCTGCTCGCCGAGGGTCTCCGCCACGGGCGGCGGCGTACCCGATCCGCGCCGAGTTAGTCCTCGAACGACCACTGGTCGAGGTCGGCGACCGGGCGGTAGCCGATCCGCTGGTAGATCGAGTTGGAGGTCGGGTTGGCGAGGTCGGTGAAGAGGAAGCAGAAGCGACGCCCGCCCGCCAGCAGCTCGGTCGTCATCTCGGCCGTCAGGGCGCTCGCGTAGCCGCGCCGGCGGTGCCCGGGCGGGGTGTAGATCGGGCCGATCCTGATCCCGTTCGGAGTTCGGCCGCCGAAGCCGCCGAACGAGACGGGCTGCTCGTCCTCCCAGATCCGCAGGCCGCTCTCCGGGTCGGCGATCCCGTCGAGCCAGCTCGTCGCCTCGTCCGGCGGAGCCCCGGGCATCGCCTCCGCGACGAACGCGTCCATCCAGGCGATGACGAGCCCGGTCGCGCTCCTCGTAGGCACGCCTCGCGCGGAACGCCCTCAGGAACCAGCGCCCCGGCGGCGCGATAGGTCCGCTCGCGGAGCGCAATCCGGCCGGCCGCGCCGGTGCGCTCCTCCCAGAGCCGGGCGAAGCGCGCCACGATCGCCTTGGGGCCGATCACCCCGGGCAGGCTGCCGAACTCCGCCTCGACGTCGGCGGCAAGCGGCTCGAGTGCCGCTTCGTGGTCGAGCTCCGAGAGGATCAGGTTGTGGGGCGGGTCCGCATCGACGCGCCGACGATCCGTTCGTCGTCCGCGAGAACCGCGAAGTACGGGCCCTCGCCGTACGTCCGCGGGTCGATTCGGAGCCTGCCTGCGAGCCCGAAGATCAGGTTGTGCTCGGCCTCGCGCTCGAGCAGGAAGGGCCCCGCGCGTGCGAGGAACGAATCCGCCTCCGGTGGCCGCTCGACCTGCACGGCTGCCCTACGTGGTCGCGGTGATCGTGATCCCGCCGCGCGCCTTCTGCTCGAGCGTCACCTCGACGTCGCCGGGATCGAGCTCGAGCGCCGCGGCGACGTCGTCGCGGATCCTGACCGCGAGCGCCTCGCAGAAGACGCCCTCGTTGCGGAAGCGGGTGAGGTAGAGCTTGAGCGACTTCGACTCGAGGCAGAGCGCCTGTCGGCCGGCAGGCGATCGTGACGCGTAGAGGTCGGGCTGGCCCGTGATCGGGCAGACGTCGTGAGCTCGTCGCTACGCAGCTCGACCGCGCGACCCCGGGGTTCGGGAACGTCTCGAGCCCGGCGTAGTGCTCGTTGCCGGCGTGGCCCAGCGCGACGAACTCGGTCGAGCGGGTTTCCACGGCGCGTACTGTACGCGCGTGCGAAGGGTCTACCTCGCCGGTCCGCCGTACGCGGACGACTACCGCCGGCGCGCGACCGAGCTCGTGCGGGCGCTCGGCTGGGAGCCGGTCGACCCGATGGCGGGACTTCGCGGCCGGACCGAGGGCAACGAGGCCGAGATCGTGGAGGGGACCTCGTCGACATCGAGTCGTGCGACGCCCTGCTCGCCGACTTCAGCGAAGCGGACGAGGGCACCGCGATGGAAGCCTGGTACGCGCACGGGCTCGGCAAGCGCATCTGCGTCTTCACCGGCGGCCGGCAGCCGCACCCGTGGACGGTCTACGTCGCCGCGGCCGTCCATGCCGAGCTCGACGAGGCCGTCCGTGCGCTTGACTACGAGCCATGAGGCCCGTCGTCGGGATTACGACCTACCTCACCGCCGCGCGCTTCGGCGCCTGGGACGTCGAGTCGGCGCTCGTCCCGGCCGCCTACGTGCGCGCGGTCGAGCGCGCGGGCGGGCGGGCGCTGCTCGTGCCGCCGAGCGAGGAGGGCGTCGACGAGACGCTGGACGCGCTCCACGGCCTGACCTTTCGGGCGGCTCCGATTCGACCCGGAGACCTACGGCCAGGAGGCTCACCCGGAGACCGGGGCGTCGCGCCGGAGCGCGACCGGGCCGAGCTGGCGCTGCTCGAGGCCGCGCTTGCACGGGACCTCGGTCCTGGCCGTTGCCGGGGCGGCCAGGTCCTGAACGTCGCGCTCGGCGGCGACCTCGTCCAGCACCTGCCGGACGTCGTCGGAGACGACAAGCACAAGCACACCCCCGGAGCGTTTGCCGACCACGACGTCTCCCTCGCCGAGGGAACCCGGCTCGCGGGCCTGCTCGGCGAGCATGCTGCGGTGAAGTCGCACCACCACCAGGGGTTCGGGCGCCTGGGCCGGGGTTTGCGGGAGGCGGCGCGCGCCGAGGACGGGGCGCTGGAAGCCGTCGAGGCCCCGGAGCGGACGTTCGCGCTCGGCGTCCTCTGGCATCCCGAGGAGGGCGAGGACATGCGGCTGTTCGAGGCGCTCGTGCAGGCGGCCGGCGAGTACCGGAGCAGGTAGGCGCCGTTGGCTTCGCAGACCGAGAGCCTGCGTCTCTACGGCGCCGCCGTTGCCCGCGTGCTCGCCCGCGCCCGAAGGCGAAGCGGCGGCGACCTCGCGGCCGCGGCGGAGCGGCCGGTCTTCGTCGTCGGGTGTCCGCGCTCGGGTACGAGCTTCGTCGCGCGGTCGATCGGGCGCGTCCCGGGTTTTGCCGACATCGGCGGGCTCGCTCCCTGGAAGGCCGCGATTCCCCGGCTCGCCTCGGTTCCGGAGGAGGAGGCGGCCGGCAGCTCTCGCGGATGCTCGAGGCGGTCCGGCGCTACGGGCTCGTGCGCCACCTCCGGGCCGTCGAGCAGTCTCCGGAGACGGCGTTCGTCCTGCCCGCGGTCCTGCGCGCGTACCCGCGGGCGGCGGTCGTCCACATGGTCAGAGACCCGCGTGACGTCGCTGCCTCGCTGCTGCAGAAGGGCTGGCTGAGAGCCGGGAGGCCCGGGCGTGACGACGTCGGCGAGCCCTACGGGCACCATCCGCGCTTCTGGGTCGAGCCGGAGCGGGCGATCGAGTTCGACGCGGCGGGCGAGGCCAGGCGCGCGGGGTGGGCCTGGCGTCGCTACGTCTCCGCCGCCCGGGCCACGCCCGCGAACACGGTCGAGATCCGCTACGAGGAGCTGGCGAAAGATCCGGAGAGGGCCTCCGAGCCGCTCGCTGCGCACATCGGCGCCGATCCGCTGCTCCTCGCGCGCGCCCTCCGGGAGATGCACGGCGAGTCGGTCGGCCGCTGGCGGCGCAACCTCACGCCGCAGCAGATCGACGAGATCGAGGCCGAGGCCGGCGGCTTGATGCAGGAGCTCGATTATTCGTAGCCTCGCGACGCTCGTTCCGACGCTCCCGGACCCGGTCCAAGTCGTGCTCCGGAACGCGGTGTGGACCTACGGTAGAGCGACGGCGGCAGTCAGGCCGCTCCCGGACTTCCTCGTCCTCGGGGCACAGAAGGCGGGCACGACCGCGCTCTACGCGTACCTGCGGCGCCATCCGCGGATCACCGGGCCCTCCTGGAAGGAGGTCAGCTTCTTCGACCGCCACTACGCCCGCGGCGAGGCCTGGTACCGGGGCAACTTCCCGAACGCGTTGCGGGCGCGCGGCCTGGTCGGCGAAGCCAGCCCGAGCTACCTCTTCCATCCACTCGCGCCCGAGCGCGTAGCGGGGATGCTGCCGGAGGCGAGGCTGATCGCCCTCCTCCGCAACCCGGTCGACCGTGCGTTCTCGCACTACCAGCACGAGGTCGCGCTCGGCCGCGAGCCACTCTCCTTCGAGGACGCGCTGGCGGCCGAGGACGAGCGCCTGCGCGGCGAGGAGGAGCGCATGGCCGCCGACCCCGGCTACTTCAGCCACGCCTGGTGGAACCACACCTACCGCGCGCGCGGGCGCTACGCGGAGCAGCTCGAGCGCTGGCTCGCCGTCTTCCCGCGCGAGCGGCTGCTCGTGCTGCCGAGCGAGGACCTCCTCGGCGACCCCGCTGCGGCTCATGCCCGGGTCCTTGAGTTCCTCGGCGCCGAACCGCAGAGGCTCGACTCCTACCCGCGGGTCTTCGAGCGGCGCTACGAGCCGATGCAACCCGGGACGCGCGCCCGGCTGGCGGCCGAGTTCGCCGAGCCGAACGGGCGGCTCTACGCCCTGCTCGGACGGAACCTCGGCTGGGAGTAGACGAGGGTCACGCCGCAGATCGCGGCCAGCATCACATACGGAAGCGTGTCTCCGGCCGACTGGGCCAGCGCACCGCCGGCGGCCGGCCCCGCGACCGCGCCGAGCGCCCAGCCGAGGTTCATACACCGAAGGCGAGCCCCTGCGCGATGCCATTCCGCTCGGCCGTGTCCGAGACGAGCGCCATCCCCGGCGTGTAGAAGGCCCCGTAGGCGATGCCGGCAGCGAGGACGAGCGCGGCGACGAGCAGCGCCGGCCGGCCCAGGCGAGGGCGAGCGAGACCGCGATCGAGCCGAGCAGGGCCAGCCGCACCGGGACGAGCCGGCCGCGCGTGTCCGTGAAACGGCCGAGCAGCGGGTTGAGCGCCGTCTCGATCGCCGCAGTGGCGAGGAAGAGCAGCCCGATGCCGACGCCGCCCCAGCCGAGCGCGTGCAGCTTCAACGGCACGAGGACGGTGAGGACGCCGAACAGGAGAGCCGGCAGCACGACGAGCCAGAGCGCTCCGAGTAGCCGCAGGTCGAGTGAGCGCAGGGCGGAGAGCCGCTGTGGACGCGGCGGCGCGCCGGGTGTCGTGGCGAGAAACGCGCACAGGCCGAAACCGATCCCGCCGACGGCCAGGAACGTCGCCCGGATGCCCGCGACCGTCGCGGCCGCGCCGAGGACGGGGCCGAGCAGCGCGCCGAACACGGCTGACCCCATCGCCGTCCCGATCAGCGTTCCCCGGCGCCCGGCCGGCGCTGCCGAGACGAGCCAGGCGAGCGCTCCCGCCCACGAGAACGCGCTGCCGACTCCCTGGGCGAGGCGGGCGGCTCCCAGCGTCCACGTATCGGTCGCGAGGCCGAAGCCGAGGCTCGCCGCGGCAGTCAGCGCCATGCCGACGAGCACCGCCCTCTTCGGACCGAAGCGGGAGGCCGCCATTCCGCCCGGAACCGAGGCGGCGAGGACACCGGCCGCGTACGCCGCGGCGAGCACGCCGGCGCCGCCCTTGCCAAGCCCGTAGCGCTCGGCGAAGTGGGGGAGGAGCGGAGCGAGCGCCGTGTAGAACATCGTGTCCACGGCGACGACCGCGCTCAGCAGGAGCAGTAGTCGGCGCATTCGGTTTCGACGCTACCAACCGGGTTTGCACAAGACCTCGTGCAGAACCGCACGAGCTCTGCTAACCGGGAGCGAGTTTGGCCGTCTAACGCCCAGAACCAGAGATAGGGCGAAGGAGGCCCCTGGAGACACGTTCCGCGCCGCCCGCGCGAGGTCTCCGGGGAGAGCCTCTTCGGTCGTGCTTCCGAGAAAGGGGGCTTTTGCGTGGACGACAAACGTGTTCTGCTGCTGGTGCTCGTGGCCGTCCTACTGCTCCTGCTCGTGCCCGGCGGAGTCCGAAGCCTGTCGGCGGCAACCGTGAAGGAGCGCGTGGTGACGAGAAAGAAGGTCGTCCGGTCGGCCGCGGTCGCCGTGCGCGTGGATCCGGGCGTCACACGAAGGCTGCGTGCCAGGACGTGGCGCTGGCAGCTGATCGTCGGCCGTCGGCGTTCGCGCTCCGGGCTTCCGCTGAGCAGCCCCCGGGCGCTCCGGTTCTGGCGGCGGCGGGAGCACCGCGTGCTCAGTCTCGCCGCCCACCCGCCGCACAAACGGGCGTGGCTCTGCATCCACCGCTACGAAGGCAGCTGGCGGGACGGAGGAGATCCCTACTGGGGAGGCTTGCAGATGGACCGCGGGTTCATGCGCTCGTATGCCCCGCGCGTGCTTCTCCGGCGCGGCCTGGCCGATCGCTGGAGCGCGCTCGAGCAGATGTGGGTCGCAGAGCGGGCCCATCGAAGCGGCCGCGGCTTCTACCCTGGCCGAATACCGCGCGGATGTGCGGGCTGATCTAGAATTTGGAGTTAGACGACGGCGATAGGGGATACCAGAGGGCTATGACCAATCTGCTCCAGGAACACGCTGCAGCCCTGATCGCGGACGGTGAGCGCGAAGGCTGCCTCAATCTCTCCCGGGTGGACGAGCTCGTCGCCGAGCATGGGCTCGAGGACGAGGACATCGCAAGGCTCTACGAGCAGTTCGACGAGCGCGGGATCGAGGTCTCCGACGACTGCGGCCGCGAGAGCGAGAAGAGCACGTACGTGAACGGCGACCTCGCCGTCGCCACGACGGACGCGCTGCAGCTCTTCCTCAACGAAGCCGGCCGCTGGCCGCTGCTGACCGCCCACGAGGAAGTCGAGCTCGCGAAGCTCATCGAGCGGGGCGACGAGGAGGCGAAGCACCGGATGATCAACTCCAACCTGCGGCTGGTCGTCTCGATCGCCAAGCGCTACCAGGGGCACGGGCTCTCGCTTCTCGACCTGATCCAGGAAGGGATCATCGGCTTGATCCGCGCGGTCGAGAAGTTCGACTGGCGCCGTGGCTTCAAGTTCTCGACGTACGCGACGTGGTGGATCCGCCAGGCCGTGCAGCGCGGCGTGGCGAACAAGTCGCGGACGATCCGCATTCCGGTCCACATCGCCGAGCGCGAGCAGCGAATCGGGCGCGCCGAGCGCGATCTCGCTCCGAAGCTGGGGCGGCAGCCGACAGAGGAAGAGGTCGCGAAGCACGCGAAGCTGCCGCTCAAGCAGGTGCTGGAGGTGCGCCGGGCGGCGCGGGCGGTGACGAGCCTCGACCGGCCGGTCGGAGACGAGAACGACGGGGCCCTCGGGGATCTCTTCGCGAGCGAGCAGGCGCCGCCCGAGGAGGAGATCTCGGTGAGCCTCGAGCAGGACGTCCTCCACAAGGCGCTGGCGGACCTGCCCGAGCGGGAACGCAAGGTGCTGAAACTACGCTACGGCCTGAACGGCGACCGCGATCCGATCTCGCTCGAGTCGATCGGCCGCGAGCTCGGGATCACGCGCGAGCGGGTGAGGCAGATCGAGGCAAATGCGCTCGAGCAGCTCGCCGTGCACCGCGAGATCGAAGCGCTCAAAGACGTCGCATAGGCCGCCCGCGGCGGCCACCCGGCCAAGCTCTCACGCGCGCGTGCACGCGTGCGCGCCCCGGGTGGGTGGGGGTTAGGGACGGTAGCGGCTCCGCCGCGGCAAAGGTGTCACGGATCTGTGCCGATTGTGTGCCGATTCAGCGCAGCGTGAGGTCAGGAGGCCGCCGAGTGCCGTGCACGCGCCCGCTCACCGGGAGCCGATCCCGGTCGCGAGTTCCTTCGCGCGGAGAGGCCCGCCCGTGCCGGGGTCGAGGGGCGGGGTTGTCGCGCCGGCGCGGTCGCGGATGCCGCCGAGCAGGTCGAGGAACGCCTCGCCCGAGCTCCAGGCCGGCTTCCACCCGAGGATCGTCTGCGCCCGCGAGGTGTCGAGGAGCGGCACGGCGAGGACGAGGTCGAGCCAGCCCGGCGGGGTCGGCTGGAGGCGCAGGTGCCAGGTCGCCGCGGCCAGGCCGCGCAGAAGCGGCGCGGGAACCCGGACCGTCCGCGCCCCGAGCAGCCGGCCGAGCTCTGCCGGGTCGAAAACGGGTTCGGCGGCCACGTTGAAGGCTCCGCGCGCATCGCCCGTGATCGCGAGCCGGTAGGCGTTGCCGACGTCGCGCGAGTGCACCGCCTGGAAGCGCAGTCGCGGGAGGTCGGGAACGAACGGCACCAGCTCCGGGCGCACGAGCGGACTGGGGAGGAGCGGCCCCGCGAACAGCCGCTGGACGCCGGAGCCTGCCTCACGCTTGAAGATCAGTCCCGGACGAAGCCGCACGACCCGCGTCTCCGGACAGTCGCGCTCGAACGCGTCGAGGATCCGCTCCACCTCGGCCTTCTGCCGGGAGTAGAGGCTCGTGGAGACGCCGTTCGTCGGCCAGTCTTCGTCGACGAAGCGGTCCTTCGGCCCGGGCGAGTAGGCGCCGACGGAGGAGGCGTAGACGAGCGCCGGCACGTGCGCCTCGGCGGCGGCCTCGAAGACCCGAGAGGAACCGTGCACGTTCGCAAGCCAGAGTCGTTGCGGGTCGCGTGACGGCTGAATCAGCCAGGCGAGGTGGACGACGCAGTCGGCGCCGCGGAAGTGTGCGGCGAGGTCGGAGTGTGTGACGTCGGCTTTCGCCCACTCGACGTTCGGCAGCTCGAGCTCGGGAAGCCGGCGCGCGAGCCCGAGGACGGAGACGTGTGGCTCGGCCGCGAGCGCCTCGACCACGCTCGTGCCGACGTTCCCCGTCGCGCCGACGACGACGACGCGCATCAGGTACTGACCTCGAGCTCGTCGACGAGGGTGAGAAAGGCTTTCGCGTAGGGCGAGCCCTCGGTCCGGTCGCGAACCTCGTCCCAGTCGATCTGCTCGCGCACGGTGCGTGCGATCACGAGCACGTCCTCGTAGTCGAGCTCGTGCTCGCGCATGGCGAGGAGCTTCGTGACGAGCACGTCCTCGGGCCGCAGCACGCGCATCCGGACGGCATAGACCTCGATCTCGGGGGCCCGCTCGACGAACTCGTCGTCGATCGTCACGCCGCTCGGGTTGAAGATCAGGTCGACCATCACGTCGCCGTCCCAGGCCTTGTAGAGCCAGTCCTCGGGCGGCTTGTCCGGGCGCAGGCCCGCCTCGGCGAGGACCTCGAGGGCGCGCGCCGCGTCCTCGGGCTTCACGAACAGGTCGAGGTCGTGCTCGGTTTCGGGGCCGCCGCGGGCCCAGATCGCGACGCCGCCGCCGAGCACGAACGGAACGTCGGCGTCCCGAAGGGCCGCCGAGACTCGCTTCAGGCTCCCGAGCAGCTCGTCGAATGTGACGTCGGTCTCGGTCACGACTCCCGTCGTACCCCACAGGAGCGGCCGCCAATCGGTTGAATGCGGGCATGGCCAGGCCGATCCGCGTCGCCGCGGCCGGCGACGTCCACGCCGAAGACGCCAACCGGGACTCGCTCGCGCGTGCCTTCCGCGAGATCGACGGGCGCGTCGATCTCGTCCTCCTGGCCGGCGATCTCACCACCTACGGGGAGCCCGAGCAGGCGGCCCTGCTCGCCGAGATCTGCCGCCCGCTGCAGCTGCCCGTCTTTGCGGTGCTCGGCAACCACGACTGGCATTGCAACCGCGTGCCGGAGATCGTCGCGCTCCTGACCGGCGCGGGCGTGCGCGTGCTCGACCGCAGCTGGGCGATCGAGGAGGTCGAGGGCGCCTCGGTCGGGATCGTCGGGTTGAAGGGCTTCGTCGGCGGCTTTCCGGACTCGCAGCTCCCGGACTTCGGCGAGCCGCTGCTACGGCAGGTCTACGCCGAGACCACTGCGCGAGGTCGAGGCGCTCGAGGCCGGCCTCGAGGCGGTCGCCGGCAGCGACTACCGGATCGTGCTGCTCCACTACGCGCCGACGGTGACGACCCTCGAGGGCGAGCCACGCGGAATCTGGGCGTTCCTCGGCAGCGACCGGCTCGCGGAGCCGATCGCCGAGCACCGGCCGGACGTCGTCCTCCACGGCCACACGCACGCGGGCACGTTCGAGGGGGCCGTCGGTGACGTACCGGTCTTCAACGTCGCGGTGCCCGTGCTGGGCCGCGACTTCTTCGTCTTCGAGCTCGACGGTGCGACCGTGAAGGCGGCGGCTTAGGTCCCGACGACCTGGACGATCCAGCGGCGGTCGCGCTCGCGGTCGAGCTCGAGGAAGAGGACACGCTGCCAGGTGCCGAGGCAGAGCTCGCCCTCCCGCACCGGAATCGACTCGCCCGCCGTCCCGAGCAGCATCGCCATGCAGTGCGAGTGGCCGTTGCCGAAGTCCATGTCCTCCTCGCAGATGTTCTCGGTGCGGCGGTCCCAGTCGTCGTGGGCGTAGTACGTCTCGCTCGGGACGAGCCGCTTGAGCATGTTCGGCGAAGTCGTCCAGGAAGCCGCTCTCGAACTCGTTCACCCGCACGCAGCACGTCGTGTGAGGCGAGTAGACGCAGGCGATCCCGTCGATCACCCCGCTCTCCCGAACCGCTTCGTTCACTTCCTCGGTGATGTCGCGGACGGCGAGCCCACCGCTGGTTCGAAGTTGTCGCTCGTGCTGGAAGACCTTCACCGGTCGCTCACCCTCCTTTGTCGACGGCCGCGGGAGCGCGGGCAGGCCCTATTGTGAGGGTTTCGGCGCCCGGCGTCGAGAGGAACCGCACGAGGATCGCGGACGAGCTACCGGACCGTGAGCTGAAAGCCGATGGCCGGCCCGAAGCGCAGGCGCAGGTAGACGCTAAGGGAGGATTCGTCAATCGAGCTCAACCCCTCAGGCTGAGCAATGAGACGAGCAGGCGGGCCCCGCACGGTTACTCTTGACGGCGGGGCCCGTAGCTCAGCTGGTTAGAGCAGCGGACTCATAATCCGTTGGTCCCTGGTTCGAATCCAGGCGGGCCCACTCACTCCAGGCAGGTCCTGGGCCGGCCCGAGGTTTGACTCCCTCCACTGCGGAGACTGGTCTCGAGATGGCTTCGGTGCGTCAGCGAGAGACCCTGGCAGACAGCCGGATCAAGGGCCCAACCCAGTTGCCACGACAGGCCTGGGGCGGCGTTCTCAGACGAACGTTCAGCGAGTTCCGCGACGACAACATCACCGACTGGGCGGCCGCCCTCACCTACTACGGAGTTCTCTCGATCTTCCCCGCGCTGATCGCGCTCGTCTCGATCCTCGGTCTGATCGGCGATTCGGCGACCAAGCCGCTTCTGGACAATCTCGGAGGATTTGCGCCCGGGCCTGCGCACAAAATCCTCTCCAACGCCCTGCACGGGCTGGCCCAGAGCAGCGGCGGGGCGAGCATCCTGTTCATCGTCGGGATCGCCGGTGCGATCTGGTCGGCGTCCGGCTACATCGGCGCGTTCATCCGCGCCTCGAACGCGATCTGGGACGTCGAGGAGGGACGGCCGATCACGAAGACCGTCCCGCTTCGCCTGCTGATCACGCTCGTGATGATGGTTCTCCTCACCGCCACTGCGTTCGCGGTCACCATCACCGGGCCGCTGGCCGACAACGTCGGGGCAGCTCGTCGGGCTCGGAGGAACCGCCGTGACCGTGTGGGACATCGCGAAATGGCCGGTTCTCGTGCTCGTGGTGGCGATGATGTTCTCGATCCTGTACTGGGCCGCTCCGAACGTGCGCCAGCCCGGATTCCGCTGGTTCACTCCCGGCGGCATCGTCGCCGTCGTCACCTGGATGATCGTCTCGGCGCTCTTCGGCATCTACGTCGCGAACTTCGGCTCCTACAACAAGACCTACGGCTCGTTGGGGGCGGTCATCATCTTTCTCGTCTGGCTGTGGCTGACGAACGTCGCGATCTTGCTCGGGGCCGAGCTGAACGCCGAGGCGGTGCGCGGCCGCCAGATCGAGGCCGGGCAGCCGCCCGAGCGCGAGCCGTTCCTCGAGCCCCGCGACAAACCGGAGTAGTCCAGGAAGGGATCGGGCATAGATCGGTCTCTATCGTGAGAGGGGGTTGACATGCGTTTCCGAGCATCGCTCGCCGCACTTGCCGCCGCAGCCCTCGTCCTTCCGTCCGTTGCCTCGGCCTCGCCGCCGCTGCCGAGCAGCATCGCCGCGATCGGCGACTCGATCACGCGGGCGTTTGACGTCTGCTGCTGGTACGGAGACCACCCGGCCCAGTCGTGGAGCACCGGCGGCGGCGCCTTCGACGGGGTCAGGAGCCACTACGAGCGGATCCGCGCGCTGCATCCGGCGATCTACGGCCACAACCACAACGACGCCCGCACCGGCGCCAAGATGCGCGACGCCGCTGGTCAGGCGCAGGTAGGCGTGACGCAGGCGGCGCGCTACGTGACGATCGAGATGGGCGCCAACGACGCCTGCACCAGCTCGCCCGCGACGATGACGAGCGTGACCGACTTCCGGACGCAGTTCGAGGCGACGATGAGCGAGCTCGCCGCCGGGCTGCCGAGCAGCTCGCACGTTTTCGTGGCGAGCATCCCGAACATCTACCACCTGTGGCAGATCCTTCACGCGAATGCGACCGCGGAGTTCGTCTGGACGACGTTCGGCATCTGCCAGTCGATGCTCTCGCAGGCGAACAGCGAGCAGGACCGCCAGGCCGTCCTCACACGCGAGGAGGCCTTCAACCAGGTGCTTGCCGACGTCTGCAGCGGGTACGCCTTCTGTCGCTTCGACGGCGACGCCACGTTCAACTACCAGTTCAGCACGAGCCAGGTCAGCCACCTCGACTACTTTCACCCAAGCCTCTCGGGACAGGCCGCGCTCGCCTCTGTCACCTGGGCGCACTCGTGGTGGGGGACGCCGTGAGCTCGGAAAGGGTCTTTCGCGATGGATGACCGGTCCGAGAAACTGGCGAAGAACGAGGCGATCTTCCGGGCCGGGAACGAGAGCATCGCCACAGCGGTCGGTGGCAAGGTGGAGAAGGTCCCCTACCTGTGCGAGTGCGGTGACCGGGATTGCTTCGAGCGTGTCCCGCTCAGCTCCGCGGAATACGAGGCGGTGCGTGCCCATCCGGCAAGGTTCTTCGTCGTTCCCGGGCACGAGGACCTGACCGCGGGAGAGGTCGTAGTCGAGCAACACGCCGGCTACACGCTCGTCGAGAAGCAGGGCGAGGAGCGGGAGCTCGTCGAAAGCCGAGACCCCCGGGCCGAATAGCGATGCCGCGCGATCCCCGAGCACGGAACGAGGCGCTCTTCCGGGAGGTCAACGAGCGGATCGAAGCCGTGAGCAAGGCTGCTCCGCTCGACGAAGAGCCGATCGGATTTCTCTGCGAGTGCGACAACAAGGACTGCGCAGAGAAGGTCGGCGCCTCACAGGCCGAGTACGAAGATGTCCGCCGCGTGGCGACCCACTTCATCGTCTTGCCCGGCCACGAGGACCCCGCGGTCGAGCGGGTCGTCTCGGAAAACGCGCGCTTCCTGATCGTCGAAAAAAGGGGGAAGGCCGGACAGGACGCCGAGGAGACCGACCCGCGGGGCGCCCGATGAGGCTCAACCGAGCGGTGTAAACCTACGCCGGGGCGGCAAAGACCTCGAGTGGGCATTCCGCCGCCGTCCTCAAACGAGAGGAGCAATGCCATGTTCCGACGGAGCAGGACAGACAAGGTCAAGGAGACCGCCGCCAACGCGTCTGAGCTCGCGTTGCAACTCGCGCAGGACAAGAAGTTCCGCAAGCGACTGCTCTCTGCAATCAAGCACAGCTCAGAAGCGGGCCGCCGGACGCGCCGCGGCCCGGGCGTGACCGGCGCAGCCAGGCGATTCGCCGGTGACCAGACCCTCCGCTCCGAACTGCGGCAGGCGCGAAAGGATCTCGAGCAGGCGTACGGACGTCTCGAGGCGAGGAGGCGCTCGCACAGGCTGCGAAGGCTGACCTTTCTCACCGGTCTGGCAGCGCTCGCAGTCCCGCACGTGAGGCAACGCGTCGCTGCGGCGATCACGGAGGCGCCGAAACACCGCCGGCGGTTGACGGGGCTCGCGAGCCGAGCGCGTTCGAGCAACTCCGGTGACGGGCGCCCGCGCGCCCTCGAGGACCTGACGAAGGAGGAGCTCTACGCACGTGCGCAGGAGGCCGACATTCCCGACCGCTCCGGAATGTCCAAGAAGCAACTCGTCGACGCCTTGCGAGCGAAGGGCTAGACGCTCGCTGGGCGACTGCAAGTCGAAGGAAGGGGGTTTGCCCCGAAGGTCGAACGACACGGCCTATGAACGAACGGAGCCTTGCGAAAGAACTCTCCCTTCTCGCCACCGAGGTGGATTCCGTCGAGAAGTCGCTCGTCCAGGCAAAGGCGGAGCGCGCAAACGAGGCGGAGCTCGGCAAGCGGGCCGAGGTGGACGCTCAGGAGCTTCGCCAGCAGCTCCGGCACGCCCGGCAGCGAGCCAAGACTGCAGAGCACGAGCTCGCGCACCTGAGCGCGAGGGTCGAGGCGATCGAGCACGCCGCCCGGGCGCGCGAGAGCGAGCTTCGAGAGCAGCTCGACCAGGCGGAGCAGGCCAAGAGAATTCTTCGCCACGAGGTCGAGCAGACCGAGCGGGAGCGGCGCGCCCTCGAGCTGAACTACCGCGAAGTCCTGGGCAACCTCCGGAGCGCCGCACAGGAAGCCCGAGCTCCTGCCGTGGCCCAGCCCGCCGAGGAGGCGGCGCTGGTTCCGCCCGGTCCGCGCGACAACGGCTGGTGACGCGGAGGTAGGCAGCCCTCCGTTCAGGCGTTAGCTTCTCGTCGACCGACTTTCGATCGGGAGGCCTCCATGCTCGGGCGGTGGATCACTTCGACTTGTGACCTTCGCGCTCGCGCTCTTGCTCGCCGGGCTGCCGGGGGCCGCCACCGCCGCATCGGGCCCTGGTGTATCCGTCCAGGCGTTCCCGCTTCCGCACCCGGCGAGCCACCCGTACTCGATCGTCACCGGTCCGGACGGGAACCTCTGGTGCCGCCGCCACCTCCACCTCCCACCTCCACCTCCACCTCCACCTCCACCTCCACCTCCACCTCCACCTCCACCTCCACCTCCACCTCCACCTCCACCTCCACCTCCACCTCCACCTCCACCTCCACCTCCACCTCCACCTCCACCTCCACCTCCACCTCCACCTCCACCTCCACCTCCACCTCCACCTCCACCTCCACCGCCACCGCCTCCACCGGTGAGGTGCACGGTGCCGCGGGTGATCGGGCTCCCGCTCGGGCGCGCCAGGACGCGCCTGCGCTCCCACCACTGCGGCGTCGGCCGCGTCACGCGCAGGGTCTCGTCAGGGCGGCCCGGCCGGTGATCGCCCAGCGCCCGCGGACAGGGGCGGTCAGGCCGGCAGGCTCCAAGGTCAGGCTCGTCGTCAGCCGGCGGTAGCCGAGCCGGCAGAGCCCGTTTTACGCTGCGGCTTCCCGGTAAGAAAGCGGGAGCGGCAGGGGTCTACCTGGGAATGGAGGCCGGGTGCTGGGGAGATCGCCTGGCTTCTCCCCTGCCGCGCCCTTTTCTCCGCGGCGCACTCTCCTCAGACCTGGATCGTGACTCCCCTCAGGAAGCCGCGCACGCGCTCGAGGTAGGCATCCGTTGCCTCGGCGAAGCTCATGTGGCCGGCGCCGGAGAGGATCTCGAGCTCCGCCTCAGGGATCCCTTCCGCGAGGACGCGGGCGGCGCGGGGCGTGGTCGTGGGATCGTGCTCGCCCACGATCACGAGCGTAGGCTTCCGCACGTGCGCCAGGGTCTCGGTGTAGTCGAACCCGCCGTACCCGGCGTTCGCGAAGTGGCGTAGGACATCCGGCGAGTACACGGTGTCCGCGAAGGTCTCCGGACGGGGTGGGCCGTGGAAGTGAAACGGCGCCTGTGCTTCCATCAGGCGCTTCAGCTCGTCCTCGGTCGCGACTGTCTTCTCGAGCTCCCACGATTCGGCGATCTCCCGTCCCGCGTCCCCGAGCTCCGCCAGGCTCGCCTCGACGTCGCGGTCCAGCGCGGCACTCGACTCTGCTCCTCCCGAGATCACGTAGGCGCTCGCGGTGCCGAGCTCGGTTGCGTGCCAGGTGGCGACGATCGCACCGAAGCTGTGGCCGAGCAGCGCGTAGGCGGGCAACGCAAGCGCGTCTGCGATCAGGTCGACGTCCCGCGCGAAGACATCGAGGCTCAGGGTCGCCGGCTCCACGCGCTGGGACCGTCCCTGCCCGCGCTCGTCGACGTAGAGGACACGAAACTCGTTCCCGAGCGGGTCGAGGTACGGTCGGAACATCGTGTGGTCCATCCCGGGCCCGCCGTGGAGGACGAGGATCGGAAAGCCGGCGCCTGTCGCCTCGACGAAGATCGTGTAGCCGTCGGCAAGGGTCACCTCCATGAGTAGTCGATTCTCACACGCGGCCGTGACTAGAATCAGGCGATGGCCGAAACCGGGACGATGCGGGTCAAGTCCGGCCTCGCCGAGATGCTGAAGGGCGGGGTGATCATGGACGTCACCGACGCGGACCAGGCGCGAATCGCCGAGGACGCGGGCGCGGTCGCGGTGATGGCGCTCGAGCGCGTCCCGGCCGACATCCGCAAGGAAGGCGGCGTCGCGCGCATGGCCGACCCGGACAAGATCCGGGAGATCCAGGAAGGCGTCACGATCCCTGTGATGGCAAAGTGCCGGATCGGGCACTTCGTCGAGGCCCAGATCCTCGAGGCGCTCGAGGTCGACTACATCGACGAGAGCGAAGTGCTGACGCCCGCCGACCTGCAGCACCACGTCGACAAGTGGCAGTTCACGGTCCCCTTCGTCTGCGGCTGCACGAACCTCGGCGAAGCGCTCCGCCGGATCGCAGAGGGCGCGGCGATGATCCGCACGAAAGGCGAGGCCGGCACCGGCGACATCGTCAACGCGATCACGCACATGCGCTCCGTCTTCGGGCACATCCGCAGGCTGCAGTCGCTACGCGCTGACGAGCTCTACGCCGAGGCGAAGGAGCTTCGCGCTCCGCACGAGCTCGTGAGCTGGGTCGCTGAGCACGGGCGCCTCCCGGTCGTGACCTTCACGGCCGGTGGGATCGCGACGCCCGCCGACGCGGCACTCTGCATGCAGCTCGGTGCGGACGGTGTCTTCGTCGGCTCCGGGATCTTCAAGTCGGCCGAGCCCTCGATCCGCGCGAAGGCGATCGTCGAGGCGACCACGCACTACCGCGACGCCGAGATCCTCGCCCGGGTCTCCGGCGGCCTCGGCGACCCGATGAGCGGCCTCGCGGCCGCAAGCCTCCCGCCCGAAGAGCTGCTCGAGACGCGCGGCTGGTGAGCGCCGTCCGGCGAGCCCGCCACGCTTGCCGTGGTGAGCGCGATCCGGGCAGGCTGGACGAGCGCTAGGCGGCGCCGGCCGGCAGGCTGACCCGGAAGCGCGAGCCCTGGCCGGGCTCGGACTCGACCTCGAGGCTGCCGTTCATGCGCTCGACGAGCTCCCGGCAGATGTAGAGACCGAGGCCGCTCCCTCCGACGCCGCGGGTCTGCTGGGGGTCGAGGCGGTAGAACTTCTCGAAGATCCGCTCGCGCTCGGAGGTCGGGATCCCGAGCCCTTCGTCAGCGACCTCGATCAGGGTCGCGCCGTTCTCGGAGGCAAGCCGGATCTCGACGTCGCCTCCGTCGGGCGAATACTTGATCGCGTTGTCGACGAGGTTCGAGAGCACCTGCCGGAGCTTGTTCGGGTCGCAGAGGATCGGCTGCGCGGAGCGGCCCTTCACGTGCAGCGAGACTCCATCCGGGAGGTGCAGCTCCGCAGACTCGACCACGCCCGCGGCGAGCTCGACCGGATCGCATGGCTCGAGCTCCAGATCGATCGCGTCGGCGTCGAGCTGCCCTGCGACGAGGATCTGGTCGACGATCTGGGCGAGCCGCACGGACTCGGCCTCGATCATCTCGAGCAACACCGCGCGGTCGTTGTCGCCGAGGTCGATGTCGTCTCGCCGGAGCGTCCGAATCGCGCCGTAGACGGCGGCCAGCGGCGTCCGCAGCTCGTGCGAGGCGGTCGCGACGAAGTCGCTGCGGGCCCTCTCCAGCGCGTGCTCGTCGGTGACGTCGCGCAGCGCGTAGACCGTTCCCTCGCCGAAGTCGACGCCCGAAGCGGACACCCAGAGCTCTCCGCCCTCGACCGTTATCGGAAGCGTGACCGGCCGCCCGCGAGCCTCCCCCGGCCGCACCAGCGGCACGTGCGCGACGAGCGAGCCCCAGGCCTGGAGCAACGCCTCGACGCGCCGGCCGAGCGCCTCGTCCTCGGTGATGCCCGTGATCGTCACCGCTGCCGGGTTCCAGTGGCGGACGCAGCCGTCTTGATCGAGAAGGACGACGCCGTCGGCGACATACGCCAGGGCCCGCGCCGCGTTCGCGCCCTTCTCCGCCTCCTCGTAGAGCCGTGCTCGGTCGAGCGCCTGGGCGGCCTGGCGGGCCAGTGTGATCTTCATCTGCCGCCGTTCCTCCGTGAAGACCATGTCCTCGCCGAAGGAGAGGGCGATCACGCCGAGCAGACGCCCTTCGACCCCGAGCGGCAGCACGGCCAGAGCGTGCCCGTCCTCGCCGCTCTCCTCGACGTTCGGGAAGAGCCGGTTCCGTTCAGCCTTCGACTCCAGGAAGAGCGGCTCCGCTGTGCGGGCCACGTAGGACATCGGCAGGTCGGCGGAGATCGGGAAGCGCGCCCACTCCTCGAGAATCGGCGCTTCGTAGCCGCGCTGGGCGAGCAACTCGATCGCCTCGCCGTCCTCACTCAGGCTCCCGATCGTCCCGGCGCGGGCCTCCGCCGCGCGCAGGCCCTCCGTCAGGATCGCGTCGAGAACTTCCTGCGGCGTCAGCGCGCCCGCCAGCCGCCCGGTGACCCGCTGCAGGCGGCTCGCGCGGTCGGCGGCGTCCGCGAGCGCTTCGAACGAACGATCGGCCTCCCGCTGTGGCTCGGTCAACCGAGCTCCGTGGTGTCCGGGCCGATCTGACGGTGAAGCGGGTCTCGTTCGCCGCCTACGACCCGGTCCAGCACTTCCTCGACGAGATCGCCGATCTGGAGCGGATCGAACGGCTTCGTCACGTGGGCGACGGCACCCAGATGCTCACCGAGGCGCCTGTCGGCCTCTTCCGCTCGTGCCGTCAGGAAGACGACGGGGATCTCGCGGGTGGCCGGGTCCCGGGCGAGCCGGCGGGCGATTTCCCAGCCGTCGGGGCCGGGCATCATCACGTCCAGCAGAACGAGGTCGGGCTGCTCGCGGCGGGCGAGCTCGAGGCCGGTTGGCCCGTCCTCTGCCTCGAGGACGTCGATTCCCGATGCGGCGAGGTTGATCCGGCAGAGCATCCTGATCGAGCTCTCGTCGTCGATCACGAGGACACAGCGAGCGTGTCCGGTCGCCGGTCTCGCCGAGCCGTGGCGAGTCGGCTTGGCGCTGGGCGACCTGCCGCAGCGCCACGGGTCGCCGCGACCCGCCGTCCTGTATCTGCGCACCGGAGCGGAGCGCGTTGGCTGGGAGACCTCTGCTCTCATCTGCGGCCGTGGATTGTACGTGCGCCTGGACCTGCAAGGCCAGGCCCGAGACTAGAATCGGGGTCGTGGACGAGACGCCGAGAATCGGGATCCTCGCGGTTCAGGGCAACGTGCGCGAGCACGCAGCGATGCTGCGCGGGCTCGGCGCCGAGCCGGTCGAGGTGCGCAAGCCCGAGCAGCTGGAGCGCCTCGACGGCCTCGTGATCCCCGGCGGCGAGTCGACGGCGATCGGCCGGCTGGTGCGGCTCTACGGGCTGGAGGAGGCGATCCGAGGCTTCGGGGCCCCGGTTCTCGGGACGTGTGCGGGGATGATCCTCCTCGACCGCTCCCACCTCGGCCTGCTCGACCTCGAGGTGGCGCGGAACGCCTACGGGCGCCAGGTGGCGAGCTTCGAGGCCGATCTCGAGCTTGCCGGCGACGAGCGGCCGCTGCGCGGGGTTTTCATCCGCGCGCCGCGGGTGCTCGACGCAGGGCCCGGCGTGGAGGTTCTGGCCGAGCTGGACGGCGAGCCTGTCCTCCTTCGGCAAGGCAGGCTGATCGTTGCCTCGTTTCATCCGGAGCTGACCGGTGACACGCGCGTGCACGAACGATTCCTCGAGCTGGTGAGGGAGGCGATGCATGTCAGGGCATAGCAAGTGGAGCTCGATCAAGCACAAGAAGGGCGTCGCCGACGCGCGGCGGGGCAAGCTCTTCTCGAAGCTGTCGCGCGCGCTGATCGTGGCGGCGCGCGAGGGAGGCCCCGATCCCGGGGCGAACCTCGCCCTGCAGAACGCGATCGAGAAGGCGCGCTCTTACTCGATGCCGAAGGACAACATCGAGCGTGCGATCGCGCGCGGCTCGGGCGCGGACTCGGACGCTCAGGCCTTCGAGCAGGTGCTTTACGAGGGCTACGGGCCGAGCGGCGTCGCCGTCATCGTCGAGGCCCTCACCGACAACCGCAACCGGACTGCCGCCGACGTCCGGGCTGCGTTCTCCAAGCACGACGGCAACCTCGGCGGCTCCGGCTCGGTCGCCTGGCTGTTCGAGCGGCGCGGGGTGATCCTGGTCGACGCCGAGCGTGCAGACGAGGACGACGTGATGCTCGCGGCGGCCGAGGGCGGCGCGGACGACGTCGCGCTCGAGGGCTCGAGCTTCCGCGTCACCTCGGCGCCCGAGGACCTGAGCGCCGTGCGGGAGGCGATCGAGGCGGCCGGAATGGAGGTCGATTCCGCCGAGCTGACGATGGTCCCGAAGACGACGGTCAGCCTCGAGGACGAGAGCTCGGCGAGGAAGACCCTCCGCCTGATCGACGCGCTCGAGGAGTACGACGACGTGCAGGAGGTCTACTCCAACTTCGACATTCCCGAGCGCGTGATGGAGGCCGTAGCCGGCTAGCTCGGCGGGAGGTCGATCTCGATTTCGAACGGGGCGTCGCCGAGGAACGTGCCGGTCTCGACCTTGCCCGACAGGCGCAGGAACCTCGGCCGACGGTCTCGCCTGCCGATCGCAACGTCGAGCCGCGCATCGTGAATCGCCGACGCGTCGACCGGTAGGGGCGGAAGCAAGGGCCCCAGCGAGCGCAGCGCTTTGCGGGCGTCCAGGTCGGCCCGGGCGCACTCGAGCTCCTTCTCGCACGACAGGCGGCGGGCGTCGCTCGTCCAGCGGGTGAGCTCGAGCTTGGACAGCGGTACCTCCTCGGCCCGGAGCTTGAGGTCGCGCTTGATCTCGATCGGTGTCCGGAGCGCGGCGTGAACCGTGATCGTGCCGCTCTGGATCCGGGCCAGGCCTTCCTGCGCGCGCAAGATGACCTTGTCGCCGCCCGGGCGGGAACCGCAGCCGCAGAGAAGCAGCCCGGTCGCGAGGAGCACGACCGGCGGCCGGAGGCTAGCGGCGACGGCCCTTGCTGAGGACGACGTTGACCCTGGCCGCGTTCCGCAGGCGGGCGCCCGGCTTCGGCTTTTGCGAGACGACGAGACCCTTCCTGCGCGCACGCGAGAAAGCATGCCCAACACGGCCGAGGCGGCAGTGCCTCGCCTTCAGCGACCTGCGCGCTGCGGGCAGCGTGCGACCGACGAGCTTCGGCACCACGCATCGCGGCGGGGGTGGAGGCGGGGGCGACGGCGGGGGTGGAGGCGGCGGAGGAGGCGGAGGCGGAGGCGGCGGAGGCGGTGGTGGCGGTGGCGGTGGTGGCGGCGGCGGGGGTGGCGGAGGCGGTGGAGGTGGGGGCGGAGGAGGCGGAGGCGGTGGGGGTGGTGGAGGCGGGGGAGGTGGAGGCGGAGGCGCGCCGACGACCACCGTCGCCGTCATGGATAGGTGGATCGAGCAGTGGTAGCTGTACGTGCCACTCGCGTCGAGGGGCACAGTCCACTCGAACGTCGCATCGGGCGCGATCGTTCCGGAGTCGAACGACGTCCCGTCATCGGACGTGACGGTGTGACCAACCGAGTCGAAGTTCGTCCAGCAGACCGTGTCGCCGGGTTCGGCGCTGCGCTCTGCCGGAACGAAGGCGAAGTTCACGATGTCAACGAACTTCGTGCAGGTGGACGGCGCCGTCGTCCGCGTGGATGCGTGCCCACTCGCCGGCAGGACGGCCAGCACGGCAAGCAACGCAAGCGAGAACCCTCTCCCCATCCCGATGGTGCTTACGATTCTTCGCAGCGATCGGATTTCCTACCCCTGAAGCGGCAGGAACGTCCGGGGCGACGCCTAACCTCACGGCGTGAAGGTTCTCGGAATCGATCCGGGCACGGCTGCGTGCGGCTACGGCATCGTCCACGAAAGCAGAGGCCGTCTCCGGGCGGTCGACCACGGCTGGTGGCAGACCCCTGCCGGGCGGCGCCCGGAGCTGCGCCTGAAGACGATCTTCGACGGCGTCGCCGACCTGATCGAGGAGTTCGCGCCCGACGCCGTCGCGCTCGAGGAGTCCTTCGTCGGCGTCGACGCCCGGACCGCGCTCTCCGTCGGCCAGGCACGCGGAGCCGTGCTCGTCGCGGCCGCCTCGTTCGGGGTCGAGTGCGCTGAGTACGCGCCGTCTCGGGTGAAGAAGACCGTCTCCGGCTACGGCCGCGCGGAAAAGGCGCAGGTGCAGCGGATGGTGATGGCGATCCTCGGCCTGAAAACGCCGCCCACGCCTCAGCACGCCTCGGATGCGCTGGCCGTGGCGATCTGCCACGCGCTCGCCTCGCCCCTCCTGCGGGCCGCCGGGTGATCGCACGCCTCCGCGGGACCGCGGTCTCGCGCACGGGCGAGCGGCTCGTGCTCGAGGTCGGAGGCGTGGGCTACCTGCTGAGCGCGACCCCGACCGCTCTGCGTCTCGCCGAGAGCGGGCGGGAGGTGACGCTCGAGACGTACACCCATGTCCGCGAGGACGCGCTGCAGCTCTACGGCTTCGCCGAACCGGCCGAGCGTGAGCTGTTCGAGCACCTGCTCGCGGTCTCGGGCGTCGGGCCGAAGGTCGCGCTCGCGATCGTCTCGGGCTCGCCGCCGGCCGACCTGCGGCGCGCGATCGCGCTCGAGGACACGGCCCGCTTCGAGGCGATCCCGGGCATCGGTAGGAAGACGGCGCAGCGGGTCGTGCTCGAGCTGAAGGAGAAGCTCGGCTCGGTCGCAACGCCCGCGGAAGGAGGCCACGTCGGAGCACGCGATGCGCTCGTGGAGCTCGGCTACTCGCCGGTCGAGGCCGAGCGGGCCCTCGCGCGCGTCGATGCCTCCCTCCCGGTCGAGGAGCAGGTGCGCCAGGCGTTGCGGGAGGCGGCGTGACCGAGACGCAGTTCCTCGCCCCCGCGGTCCAGCCATCCGAAGACGAGCTCGACCGCTCCCTTCGCCCGCGCAGGCTGGACGAGTTCGTCGCCCAGGAGCGGGTCAAGGAACAGCTCGCAATCGCGCTCGAGGCGACGCGCTCGCGCGGCGAGGCTCTCGACCACCTGCTGCTGGTCGGACCTCCCGGCCTGGGCAAGACGAGCCTCGCGTACATCGTGCGCGAGGAGCTCGGCGTCGGACTGCGCTGCGCGGCCGGCCCGGCGCTCGAGCGGAAGGGCGACGTTGCGGCGATCCTGACCGCGCTCACGGAACGGGACGTGCTCTTCATCGACGAGATCCACCGCCTCAACCGTTCCGTCGAGGAGATCCTCTATCCAGCGCTCGAGGACTTCCGCCTGGACATCATCGTCGGCCAGGGCCCTGCCGCCCGCACGCTCACGCTCGATCTGCCGCCGTTCACGCTGATCGGGGCGACGACACGGACAGGGCTGCTGACGAGCCCGCTCCGGGACCGCTTCGGGATGACGTTCCGGCTCGAGCACTACAAGCCCGAGGAGCTCGGCCGGATCGTCCGCCGCTCCGCTCGAATCCTGGACGTCGTGATCGAGAGCGAGGCGGCCGACGAGATCGCGGCCCGTTCGCGCGGGACTCCCCGGATCGCCAACCGGATCCTCCGCCGGGTGCGCGACGTCGCCGAGGTGCGGCACCAGGGGGCGATCACGACCGTGATCGCGCGCGAGGCGCTCGAGCTGCTCGAGGTCGACGAGCGCGGATTGGAGCGGATCGACCGGGCTCTCCTGCGCGCGGTCGTCGAGAAGTTCGACGGCGGTCCCGTCGGCCTCTCCACCCTCGCCGTCGCGCTCGGGGAGGAGCCGGACACGATCGAGGACGTCTACGAGCCGTACCTCCTCCAGCTCGGCTTCCTCCAGCGGACGCCGCGGGGGCGAATCGTGACGAAGCTCGGCCGGGCGCATGTGGGAGCCGCATCGGACAGCGGCCCCAGCAGCCTCTTCTAAGCCGACGCCTTGGCCGCGAACGGCTTCAGAACGGTGTCCCACCCGTTGTGTAGCTCCTGCGCACGGTGAGATCCTGAGCTTGCGTGCTCGTCGGTTTCTCCTCGCATCGTCAGGACCGTTTGGCGCGACTCCCGAAAGGGAACCCACCCCAAACGGTCCCCGAAGATACGCTGGAGGTACTGCTCAGATGGCTGATATCCACAAATTTTCGCAACAGGTGATCGACCTTGCGGAGCGGCTCGAGGACATGGCTGACGCTGCGAAAGGCAAGGGCCGCCGAGGCACCACGATGACAACGCGTCTCTTCGTTCTGCCGGCCGCGGGCGCTGCGTTGTATGCCTTCGCCAAGAGCGAGTTCGTGACGAAGCAGACGAAAGGTGTCGTGAACGACGCGATGACTCGTGCGTCGGAGCTGCCCAACGACTTGCTGAAGGCCGTTCGCCAGACGCAGAAGACGTCACGGAACGGAAGCAGTTCGACGACGGGTCAACGAAGCAGCCGGCCCGCACGGAAGAGCACGGCGCGGAAGACCAGTCGGAAGACGGCGTCGTCGTCCGGCCGTTGACTGCGAGAACGATCGCCTGCCTCGAAACCGAAGCCCGTCCGTAGGGCGGGCTCCCGAAAACGCGGCCGCCGGGGCCGGAATCGCCCCGGCGGAGACGACCGCGTCGACGAACGGCTGGCGCTTCACGGGAGGCTCGGCCGCGTTCTCGACGTAATCGCCGGCGTGCACGTCAGCTCTCGGGGGACCAACGTGAGTGCTCACGGTGTCCAGGCTGACATAGAGTCACGCGTCAGCCCATCGAACCTGCGGCAACTCGTCGATTCTGCACTGCCGGTTCTCGAGGATCAGCTGCCCCCCGGGGAGGAAGGGCCTAGCGCCTGAACTGGAGCTCGTGCCAGGACGGCGTCGGTGCCAGCTCCAGCAGCGCGCGCCCGCCGCCGGGCTCGAGGTAGGCGAAGTCGGAGGCGCCGTCGTCCCAGGCGACGTCGAGGCGCCCGTCCTTGACCCGGTGGTCGAGCCAGGCGCCGCGGAACACGAGCTTGCGCAGCCAGTAGACGAGGGACTCGCCCTCGACGAGCGAGAGCCGCTCCCAGTGGCGCACGAGGTACCGGCCGAGCTCGCTGCGCGGCTCCTCGATCAACCCGTCGGCAGTCAGCTCGACCAGGTCTTCGGTCTCTTCGTCTTCGAGCTCGTTCCCGTCGACGAGCCCGAGCCGGTATGCGGCCGCCGACACGCGCTGCGCGAAATCCGCGGCGTTGAAGCTGAAGCGGAGGCGCAGGAACTCGACGATCACATCGTCGCCCGAGGAGTAGCTCTCGCCGTCCACAGCTGGAGAATAGTCACGTCTAGACTGGCTGCGTGAGCATGCGGGCAGTGTTGCTCTCTAGCGTCGCGACGGCCGCGGTCGTGCTCCTTGCCGTCCTGGTATTCGACCTGCGGCTGGAACGCGCGGCCGTGCTGGCCCCGGTGCTCGTGGTCGTCGCAGGTGCGCTCGCGGGGCTGCTCGTGCTCTGGTCGAAAGTCGGCTGGGAGTCACTTCGCCGGCAGAGGCATCCATGGAGGATCGTGGGCCTCGCGGCGGGCGCGCTCGCCCTGCTCGCGGGGCTCTCGCTGCTCGGCCTGAAGCTGCCGCACGAGTGAGCGCCTGCGGCCGGGAGCTCCGGCACCGTTGCAATGCGCCCCGTTGCGTGCTAACAAGCTTCTAGCAGGAAAAAACAGGCGGCCCCCGTCACGGGCTCCTCGTCAATCTGCGGCCGACCAGGTGCTTCGACGCCGGCCGCGGCCATGAGAGGAGTCAAGGGTGGACTGGATCACAGAGGCAGACGGCGTCTTCCGGGGAGGCGGCGTCAAGGGTCTGGCGCTGGCGGGCGCCCTCTGCGGGTTCGCTGAGCATCCGACGAAGCCGATCAAGACCTGGAAGAACGTCGCCGGAGCGAGCGCCGGGGCGATCATCGCCTGCTACCTGGCGACCGGGCACAGCGCCCAGGAGATGCTCGAGCTGATGAAGAAGACGAACTTCGGCTCGTTCGCCGACTTCCCCGCCCGCAGCAAGCTGCTCGGGCTCGGGCGCCTTCCGTTCAAGCACGGGCTGGCGCGCGGCGCGGCCTTCGAGAAATGGTTCGACGAGGTGCTCGGCGGAGCGACGTTCGGCACGGTCCGGAAGCCTGCTGCCAACGGCGCGGCGCCCGAATGGTCGCTGAAGCTGATCGCGGTCGACATCACCAAGCGGCGGCTGCTCGTGCTCCCGGACGACCTCGTCTTCTACCGGCAGCCTGGCTCCTCGACGCTGATCGATCCGGACACCTTCAAGATCTCGAAAGCGGCGCGGATGAGCATGTCGATCCCGTACTTCTTCGACCCGATCAAGCTCGAGGACTCCGACGGCACTACCTCGGTGATCGTCGACGGCGGCACGCTCTCGAACTTCCCCGTGTGGCTCTTCGACGTCGATCCCTCGGTCACCGGTGCCGTCCCGTGCCGCCCGACCTTCGGCTTCACCCTCTCGCACGGGCGGGGCCTCGGCGGGCCCGCCGCGCTGGAGCGCTTCCAGCCCTGGGCCGTCCACTTCGCGCTGGACATTTTCCACACCGCTCAGGAGGCATGGGATGCGCGCTTCGTCTCTCACTCGACCCGCGTCCGCACGGTCACAGTCGACGCCGCCGACATCGGCACGACGGAGTTCAACCTCTCGCCCGAGAGGCAGGAGCTGCTGATCGAGAACGGCCGCACAGCGGCGCGTGACTTCCTCGACCAGTTCGAGCTCGACGGCTACATGAACACCTTCCATGCGCCCGTGGAGCCAACGGCGGTCGCCGGGGAGACTGCGTGATGGCCGGCCTCTGTCTCACGCACCCGCCCGCCCGCGGCCCGGAGGTTCGCAAGCTCCAGAAACGGCTCCAGGCTCTCGGCTACTCGCCCGGCGCCTGCGACGGCGTGTTCGGGCAGGCGACCGACCTCTGCGTCAAACAGTTCCAGAGGGACAACGCGCTCGAGGTGGACGGGCAGGTCGGCCCGGCGACAATCGCAGCGCTCGCCGCTGCGAAGCCCGCTGTGCGCGCTGCCGGCGCCGCGCCACGCTTCACGCCGGAACAGATCGCAACCCTCCTCGGCTGCAGAGTGGCGAACGTCCGCCGCTACTGGCCGCCGCTCAAGAAGGCTCTCGCGGCCGAGGGCCTGACCGACGAGGCAAGCCTGATCGCCGCTCTGGCGACGGTCGCGACCGAGGTCCCCGACTTCGCCCCGACCAACGAGTACGGAGGCGACGCCTATTTCCGCAAGCACTACGAGGGCCGGGCCGATCTCGGGAACACCCACCCGGGCGACGGCGCCCGCTTTCACGGCCGGGGCTTCATCCAGCTCACCGGCCGGTCGAACTACCGCGGCTACGGCCAGAAGCTCGGGGTGCCGCTGGAGCAGAACCCGAATCTCGCGCTCGACGCGAGCATCGCCGCTCGCGTCCTCGCCGCCTACATGAAGGAGCGCGGGATCGGCGCCCTCGCGGCGCGGGGTGACTGGCAGGGTGTCCGACGCGCAGTCAACGGCGGTCTCAACGGCTGGGACCGCTTCAGCGCCTGCGTCCAGAAGCTGCAGCAAGCCTCTGTAGGAAGGAGCGCCTCGTGACCCGGACAGCAGTTCGGCGGAAGCCGAAGACGCAGGCCAAGGCGGCGGCCGGCCAGTCCGGAGCGCCGGGCATGCTCGAGCTGACGAACCCGCATCTGTCAGGGCCCGACGTCGCGGAAGCGCAAACCCTGCTCACGACCAACCCGTATGGAAACTTTCACCCGGGCACGATCGACGGAGAGTTCGGGCCCGCGACCGCCACCGCGACCAAGCAGGCGAAGTGGGCGCTCGGCTTTCCAATGAAGGGGTGCGACAACATCTTCGGTCCCGGGCTCGAAGGCTTCCTCCGCGGAAAGGCGCTTCCGCCGAGCTACCAGGCGCGCCGGAAGCAGCGTCTCAAGGAGGTTGCCGGGGGCGCGGGCCTGCGCGCCAAGATCGTCCGGTTCGCACGCTGGGGGATCGAGAACGAGGCGCAGATCCACTACCAGCAGCTTCGCCCCGTCGACGGCCTGGACCGCCGGAAGAAGCTGCCGCTGAACACCGACTGCTCGGGATTCTCGACCCTCTGCTACAAGTGGGCGGGCGCGACCGACCCGAACGGCTGCAACTTCGCCGGCGCCTACACCGGCACGATGCTCAGCCACTGCCGGCACATTCCGAAGAGCGCGGTTCAACCCGGCGACCTCGTGGTCTGGGGGCCGTCTCCGGGCCACCACGTGGCGCTCGTCCTCGAGGCCGGCGCCGATCCGCTGCTCTGCTCGCACGGCCAGGAGAAGGGGCCGATCGCGATCACGTTCTCGGCCGAGAGCGCCTTCCAGCCGGCGCCGGCGACCTGGCTGGCCTGCCTGCCATGAGCGGCGTCGAGACGACGGAGATCCAGCCGGCAGCAGCAGCCGCCGAGAACGGCGCGGAGGGCTCGACGTTCCACACCACCGAGCAGGTTGGAGCGGCGTCGTTCTCCGACCTCGTGCGCGCGCACTTCAGGCGCGAGCAGGAGCGCGCGACGAGCGGCCGTGCTTCGAAGGACGCGGAGGACGACTACGAGGCGAAGCTGAAGCGGTTCGAGAAGGAGGAGGGGCGGCTGGGCTCGATCTACTGGTCGACGCGAAACGCCTCGGCGGTCGCGCTCACGATCGGCAAGGCGAAGCACGAGCGCAACCCGTTCGCGGAGACCGACATCGACGTCCGCCTCCACCGCGTGACGGACTGGGTGACGAGGAACGCGGAGCCGCTCGCGGTCCTGCTGCACGAGTGCGACGTGCTCGCGATCCGCATCAGGGAGATCCTGCGCGGCACGAGCCAGCGGATCGCGCTGCAATGGATCTACTCGATCCAGGAGCACACGCTCGGCTTCATCGAGCGCTCCGAGCGGCGCAGCACCGCCGGCGAGAACGAGATGATCGCCGCGCAACGGAAAGAGCTGGCGCGGATCGAGAAGTACTACCTGCGCACGGGGGCGAAGGCCGGACGGATCGTCTACGTCTCGGGGATGCTGACCGGCGCGGCCTTCCTGGTCGCGGTCTCGGCCGGCGCGGCGTTCCTGCTCAGGTTCGGGACGGGCCCTTGGGACCCCAATACGAAGGCCCTCGTGCTCTGCACCGGTGCCGGCGCCGTCGGCGCGCTCGTCAGCGTCCTCTCACGGATGAGCGGCGGTGACGACGCGAGCTTCAGCGTCGACTTCGAGGTCGGCAGGCCGATGCTGCGCAGGCTCGGCCTGTACAAGCCGTTCGTCGGCTCGGTCTTCAGCGTCGCGACGTACTTCCTTCTCGCGGGCGGCCTGCTGTCCACTCACCCGAACAAGGGCACGAACCCGATGTTCTTCTACGGGATCATCGGCTTCCTGGCCGGCTTCAGCGAGCGCTTCACCGGGGTCATCTTCGGGAACGCCGAGCGGCTGGTCGGCGGCGACTCCGCGGCTCCGCCTCCCCAGCAAGAGACGGGCTCCTCCACGCAGTAGCTCCGTCCGGCGGCCTCCGTACCGTGGGCTGCCCATGTCGAATCGTCTCTGGAAGCTGCGCGGGCCCGCGCCTCGCGAAGAGGCCGAGGCGCTCGCGCGCGAGCTCGGGCTCTCGCCGACGACGGCCAGCGTGCTCGTCCGGCGCGGTTACGCCGACCCCGAGGCCGCCCGCCGGTTCCTGGCCGCGGAGCTCGGCGACGGTGATCCGTTCCAGCTCGGAGACATGACGGCGGCCTGCGAAGCGATTCGCGCCGCGATCTCGGCCGGAAAGCGGATCTGCGTCCACGGCGACTACGACGCGGACGGCATCTGCGCGACCGCGCTCGCCGTACTGGTTCTACGGGAGCTCGGCGCAGACGTGAGCCGCCACCTGCCGAGCCGCTTCGACGAGGGCTATGGGGTGGGCAGCGAGACGCTCACCAAGCTTGCGGGCGAAGGCGTGGGGCTCGTCGTCACGGTCGACTGCGGCGTCACCGCCGTGGAAGAGGTGGAGCACGCGCGCGGGCTCGGGCTCGAGGTCGTGGTCACCGACCATCACCGTGCCGGGCCGGAGCTGCCCGCCTGCCCGGTGGTCGGTCCATACAACGGCGACTACCCGTTTCGCGATCTCTGCGGCACCGGCGTCGTCTGGAAGCTCGGCCAGGCGCTGCTCGGCTCCGATTCGGAGGCGCTGAGGCGCCATCTCGACCTGGTCGCGGTCGCGACGGTCGCCGACGTCGTCCCGCTCGTGGACGAGAACCGTGGGCTCGCGGTCGCCGGGTTACGCGCGCTCGCCCGCACGCAGAAGCCGGGCCTGCGCGAGCTGATGCGCTCGGCGCGTGTCGACCCGGCCGCGGTCGATGCGGGCTCGATCGGCTTTCGCCTGGCGCCGCGTCTCAACGCCGCGGGCCGGCTCGGCCGTCCCGAGGCGGCGCTCGAGCTGCTGCTCACCGAGGACCCGAAAGCCGCTGCCGAGCTCGCCGCCCAGCTCGAGGAGCTGAACCGCGATCGCCAGGCCGTGGAGGGGCGGATCGCCCGCGAGGCGGTCGAGGCGATCGAGGCCTGGCCGGAGGCGCGGCGCCGGCGGCGGGCGTACGTCGTGGCGGGAGAGGACTGGCACGAGGGCGTAATCGGGATCGTCGCCTCGCGACTCGTCGAGCGCTACAACCGCCCGGTCGTCCTGATCGCGGGCACCGAAGGCGACTGGAAGGGCTCCGGCCGCTCGATCCCGTCGTTCGACCTGCACGACGGCCTCCACGAGTGCGCGGAGCACCTCGAGCGCTGGGGCGGCCACGCCGCCGCCGCGGGCCTGTCGATCCGGCCCGAGCGCGTCGAGGCGTTCGCCGAGGCCTTCGCCGCCGTCGCGGAGGCGCGCCTGCCGGAGGAGGCGCTTCAGCCCGTCACGACGATCGACGCGCTCGTGCACGGCGCCGAGCTGACGCTCGAGCTCTCGGCCGAGCTCGCCCGCCTCGGGCCCTTCGGGCTCGGGAATCCGAACGTGACCCTCCTGCTCGCCGGCTGCGAGCTGGCCGAGCTGGCGACGGTCGGAGACGGTAAGCACCTGAGCTTCCGCGTCCGTGCGGACGGACGCGACTCGGGCCGCGCGATCGCCTTCCGGCTCGGCCCGCGGCTCGACGTGCTGCGGCGGGTCGGCCACTACGACGTCGCGTTCCGGCTGGAGGAGAACCAGTGGAACGGGACCGTCGCGCCGCAGCTCAACGTCCGCGACGTGTTCGAGGCCGACGAGCGCTACGTCGACCGGCGCGAGTGGCTGAAAGGGGAGTGGCGCAAGCCCGCGCTTCAGCGAGACGCAGGCGCCGCCGCCGTCTTCGCCGAGCTGGCGCTGGCGGAAGGCGGCCCCCGCCGCCACCTGCTCGAGTCGGAGCAGTTCCTCGCGCTGCTGGCCGAGCCCGAGCTCGCCCGCGCCGCTTAGATCCGCAGGGAGCTGAGGGCGGCTCGTTGAGTGCGCCGCGGACGCCGGGGTCTCGCCGAGCGGGCCTCGTCGTCCAGCGAAACGAGTAGCCGGGCCAGCTTCAGGGCCTTGCGTTCCTGTCTACGTCTGCGCACAGCTTCGTGTCTTTCGGTATCCGGGTACGTCTTCCTTGAGACCCGGCCTACCTCGGATCGGTGACGGGAAAACCCGGGAGTACACTTTTCCTATGACCGTTCTCGACGCACGCGAGCGACATGAGGAGCTGATCGAAGAGCTCATCTCCCAGGTCGCCGCCTACAACGAGGACGTCGACGGAGACCTGCTGAGACGGGCGTTCTCGTTCGCGGCCAAGGCGCACGAGGGCCAGCAGCGCCGCTCCGGCGAGGACTTCATCAACCACCCGTGGGGCGCCGCCAAGATCTGCGCCGACCTTCAGCTCGACGAGCAGACGATCGCGGCCGCCCTCCTGCACGACGTGGTCGAGGACACCGGGGCCGACATCGCCGCGGTGCGCTCGGAGTTCGGCGACGAGATCGCCCAGCTCGTCGAGGGCGTCACCAAGCTGACGCGGATCCAGTTCCAGAGCCGCGAACAGGCGGAGGCCGAGAACTACCGGAAAATGATCGTGGCGATGGCGCACGACGTGCGCGTCATCCTGATCAAGCTCGCCGACCGCCTCCACAACATGCGCACGATCGAGTACCTCGGCAAGCAGAAGCAGATCCAGAAGGCGAAGGAGACCCTCGAGGTCTACGCGCCCCTCGCGCACCGGCTCGGGATCAACAAGGTCAAGTGGGAGCTCGAGGATCTCGCCTTCACCGCCCTGCACCCGCGCAAGTACGAGGAGATCAAGGCGATGGTCACCGAGCGGCGCGCCGACCGCGAGGAGCACGTCCGCGAGGCGGCGCTCGTGCTGCAGGCCGAGCTCGACAAGGTCGACATCCCGGCCGACATCTCCGGCCGCGCGAAGCACTTCTACTCGATCTACGACAAGATGGCCAAGAAGGGCCGGGAGTTCAACGAGATCTACGACCTCACGGCGATGCGCGTGATCGTCGAGCGCGACGCCGACGAGGGGACGCGCGACTGCTACGGCGCTCTCGGGCTGATCCACGCGCTCTGGAAGCCGATGCCGGGCCGCTTCAAGGACTACATCGCGATGCCGAAGCTGAACGGCTACCGCGCCCTGCACACGACCGTGATCGGGCCGGAAGGCCGGCCGCTCGAGATCCAGGTGCGCACGCGCGAGATGCACGTGACGGCCGAGTTCGGCGTCGCCGCGCACTGGCTCTACAAGCACGGCCGGGGCGGCAAGCCGACCGACGACGAGTGGGTCGCCTGGGTGCGCCAGCTGATGGACTGGCAGGAGGACGAGACCGACCCGCGGGAGTTCATGAAGTCCTTCCGCACCGATCTCTTCGACGACGAGGTCTACGTCTTCACTCCCAAGGGAGAGGTCAAGGTGCTGCCGGCCGGCGCGACGCCGATCGACTTCGCGTACGCCGTTCACACCGACGTCGGCCACCGCACGGTCGGTGCCAAGATCAACGGGCGCATCGTCCCGCTCCACTACCGGCTGAAGAGCGGCGACTTCGTCGAGATCCTGACGACCAAGGCCGGCCGGGGCCCTTCGCGCGACTGGCTCTCGCTCGCGGCCTCCTCCCGCGCACGGAACAAGATCCGCCAGTGGTACTCGCGCGAGACGCGTGAGGAGACCGAGCAGAAGGGCCGGGAGACCCTCGAGACGGCGCTGAAGAAGCAGAACCTGCCCTACCGGAAGCTGCAGGGCTCCTCGGTGCTCGCGCAGGTGATCCGCGAGAGCGGCTACAGGAAGGCCGAGGAGTTCTACATCGCGCTCGGCTCGGGCAAGCTGCAGGCCGGCCAGATCGTCAACAAGGTCATCCACCGGCTGAAGACGGATCAGGTGGCGGAGGAGGAGCCCGTCCCGCTCAAGGCGCCGAAGGCCCGGCACGCGGTCTCGAGCGAGAACTTCGGTATCTCCGTCCCCGGCGTCGACGACGTGCTCGTCCGGATCGCCAAGTGCTGCACTCCGCTTCCGGGCGACAAGATCGTCGGCTACGTGTCGCTCGGCAAGGGGATCACGATCCACCGCGAGGACTGCTCGAACGTCAAGGCTCTGCGCCGCAACCCGGAGCGGCTCACGAAGGTCTCCTGGGACGGCGGCGGCGCCTCGCAGAGCTTCCGCGTCCAGATCGCGGTCGACTCCTGGGACCGGCCACGCCTGCTCGAGGACGTCGCCCGCACCTTCGCCGAGCACGGCGCGAACATCGTCGAGTACGGCGGCCACGTCGAGGACCAGCTCGCCAAGAACTGGTACGTGGCCGAGGTCGGAGACGTGAAGTCGCTCCGCAGCCTGCTGACGGCTCTCCGCAACGTCGACGCCGTCTTCGACGCCTTCCGGATCACGCCCTCCTGAGCCCGAACGAGCGACGCCGCCCCGCGGGTCAGTCGAGCCGGCGGAGCCTGCTCGGACCCTCGATCGAGAAGAGCTCTGGCACGCGCCCGCCGAGCGGTCGGCGGCGAACGAGCGCCCAGAAGCGGCCCTGCGCGGCCGGGACGACCGCCACGATCCGCCCGCCTGAGGCCACGGCGACGTCGTGGACCGAGGCCGGTGCCCGGCCGCTGACCTGCACCGGATCCCCCGAGAGGTCGAGGCCGTCGAGCTCGACGCGGCCGCCGGAGCGAACGGCGAGCCCATCGAGGCGGCGGCCGAGGAGGGACCGGTACGGCCCGATCGCGTACAGCGTCGCGTCCGGCTCTTCCGAGCCGAAGAGCGCGAGCTGGCGCCGCAAGGCTGCTTTGCGCCTCGCCTCGAGCTGCGCGACCGGGACGACGAAGCGCCTCCCGTGGTCCTTCGCAACCGAGACGAAGCGCTCCTGCGGGGCCGAAGCCGAGAGGAGATCGTGGCCGGCGACTCCCCACGGGATGTCGACACCCAGTGCGGAAGCAATCGTGGGGAGCACGTCGACGGAGCGCGTCGGGGCGCGCACGATCCGGCCCCGGCGCTCGCGCGGCAGCTTGACGAAGAGCGGCACGTAGGAGATGTCCTGCAGGTTCGCCGCCGAGGCGGGGCGACGCTTCTCCCCGGCGCGGAAGCTCAGCCCTTCGTCCGCTGTGACGACGAGGAGGGCCTGGTCGTAGAGCCCCGTGGCCCGGAGCCGGGCGACCAGCTGCCCGAGCACGCGGTCGGCGTAGGCGAGCTGGAGCAGGTGGCGCTGCCAGTACTGGTCGACCGCGGCCTGGTTGTCGTTCCAGACCTCGGCCGTGCTCCACCCCGGCGCCGGCCGCAGCTCGTAGCGCTTCCCCGACGGCAGGAACCGCCACGGGCTGTGCGGGAGCAGCAGGTGCAGGTACCAGAGCGCCGGCTGCCTCGTCGGGCGGATCGTCGGCAGGAAGCGCCGGAACCGCACACCGGGGTCCGGCGCGCCCGCGCTGCTCGAGAAGCCGGCCCAGCCATTCGAGACCGAAGGAATTCCGCGGGCCAGATCGTCCGGCAACAGCGTGTGCAGGTAGACGATGCTCGTGTCGGCGTAGAGCGAGCCGAAACGGCCGCCGAACGAGCGCCCGGAGCCTTGGCAGAGCGCCGGTGGGCAAAGGTGCGTCTCCGTCTCGGCCACATGCAGCTCGGTTCCGCCGCCGAGCAGCGTGAAGAGGTTGCGCGGATGGTCGTGGTAAAGCGGAAGCTCGTCGGGGCGCGGGTAGAGCCCGGTGAGAAGCGACGGGACGCCGTGGAGCGTTCCTTCCGAGACGACGCTCTCGTTCGCGAACCAGACCGAGTTGCGCTGCAATGCGGCGAAGTGGGGGAAGCGGACCGGATCGACGCGCTCTCGCCGGTCGAGCAGCGAGTTCGAGGGGAGCTCGTCGAAGACGACGAAGACGACGGGCGCGCGCGGATGGGCCCCCGCTGCGTACGCGCTGCGCGTCCCGGAGAGCGTCAGTCGAGAAGCGTCCGAGTCGAGCAGGAAGAGCGCGAGGAAGAGGAGCGGCGCCGGGGCGAGCACGGTCAGCACGAGGCGCGCCGCCGGAAGGCGGGCATAGAGCGCTGCGGCGAGGGCGCCGGCCGTTCCGGCGAGCCCGGCGAGCAGCCAGCCCGGCCCGCCGAGGGCGTGGATCGCCTGCAGGACGACGAGGCCCGTCAGGCCGCCGACGAACACGGCGTGGACGGCGCGACGGGCGCGCCGAGGCGCCGTGAGCTCGAGCCCGAACAGGAGCGCCGGCGGAACGAGCACGAGCGCCAGAGCGAAGAGGACGACGTCCCAGCGGGTCGAGCCGCGGGCCCCGAAGAACTCGCCGTTTCGGCCGAGCAGGTCGAAGAGCGGCTGGGCGAGCGCGAACGAGCAGAGGACGAGGAGATGCAGGCCCCGGGTCCGGGCGTCTTTCACGAGCAGTGGGGCGCGATCAGGCGAGCGACGTGCTCGAGAAAGGCCCGGTCGTCCTCGCCGAACGCCGCCGGCCGGTCCGAGTCGATGTCGATCTCCCCGACGACGCGGCCCTCGTGGGCGATCGGGACGACGATCTCCGAGCGCGTCGACGGGAAGCAGGCGAGGTAGCGCGGGTCGGCGTTGACGTCGTCCACGACCTCGGTCTCCCCGCTCGCGGCCGCGGCGCCGCAGATGCCCTGGCCCACGGGGATGCGGACGTGCTCCGTAGCCTCCGGCCCCTTCCACGGGCCGAGGACGAGCTCGTCTCCTTCGACGAGGTAGATCCCGACCCACGAGTAGTGCTCGACGCGCTCATGAAGAAGGTCGATCACCGCCTGGAGCCCCGCGCCGCGATCGACGGCTTGCTCGACCAGTGGCAGCGCGTCGTTCACGTCGCGAGATCCGGGCCTTCGAAGGGCCCGATCTTCTCGCGGTACCAGTCCGGGATCGGGCAAGGCCTGCGCTCGTTCAGGTCGACGAGCACGAGCACCTGGTGCGCGGTGACCATCAGGAGATCGTCCTCGACGAGGTAAGCCGCGAACTCGTAGGTGACGCTCGTGCGCCCGATCCGCGAGACGCGGATGAAGACCTCGATCAGGTCGTCGAAGCGGGCGGGCGCGTGGTACTCGATCGTGTTCGCCCGCATCACGAACTCGCGCTCGTGCGGGCCGGTCTCGAGCATCTCCAGGTGCCGGTGGTACTCGACGCGGGCGCTGTCGAAGTAGGGGAGATAGCGGCCGTAGTAGACGATCCCCTGGGCGTCGGTGTCGGAGAAGCCGACCCGGGTGAGGCTCGCGTACTTGAACGGGTGCTTGCGGTCGGTGACCCTGCCGAGCTCGAGGGGCATCAGGCGCCGGGCTGGGTGCGCCTGCGGCGCGGGACCGGCGGCAGCGGGCCTCCCCGCGATCTCAGGCGCCGGCGGCGCACGGCGGCGGCGACGGCGAGCCCGGCGAGGACGACGAGTGCGAAGGCCAGGACGGCGAAGGGGATGTACGCGTAGTCCGCGTTGATCCGGCCGTGCTGCGGCGCGCCGGCGGTGTCGTCCACCACGCCGGGCATGAAGTCGTGAGTGCCGATGACCCTCGCCTGCTGGCCCTCCGGGGCGAAGGTCGCCCCGGGCAGGAACGAATCGACGAGCCAGTGCCCGTGCAGCTTCTTCATCGTGACCAGGAAGGCGATCGCCGCCACCTTCTTCCTGTTCCGCGGCATCAGGATGATCTGCAGCCCGACCTCGTTCCCGCTTCTGTACTGGAAGGTCCAGCCGTGGAATTTCGTGCCGCGCGCCGGGTAGGGGTACGCCGGGAGCGAGCCGCCCGACCACATCTTCCGGGTCATCCCGCCGCGCATGCCCGGGGTGACGACCCAGTACGAAGGGCCTACGTTTTCCCGCTTCACGGCGTGGTTGACGAAGACGTCGAGCGTGTGGTCGATGTCCCTACGGTCGGCCGCCGTCAGCGGGCGGCCGCGCGCTGCGGCAGGGGCCGCGGCGGCGAGCGCGAGCAACGCAATCAGGACGCACAGGGGGCCCCGGGCCTTCATGCCGAACAGGTTAGCGGCTGATCAGCTCCAGGAGCTCGTCGCGTTTGCGCTCCATCAGCTCCCGCGAGCCGGCCTCGAGATTGAGGCGCAGGAGCGGCTCGGTGTTGGAAGGACGGATGTTCGCATGCCAGCCGTCGGCCTCGATCGAGACGCCGTCGAGGTGGCCGATCGTGCCCTCTCGGGCGTAGTGCTCCTCGAGCTCCTGCAGCTTGCCCGAGACGTCCGCGACGGGTGCGTTGAGCTCGCCGCTCAGGAAGTAGCGCTCCCGGAACGGGCGCAGGAGCTCCGAGAGCCTCTGGCCCTTCTTGGACAGGAGCTCGAGCATCAGCAGGAACGGGATCACGCCGGAGTCGGCCTGCGTGAAGTCGCGGAAGTAGTAGTGGCCGGAGACCTCGCCGCCGAATGCGGCGTCCTCCTCGCGCATTCGCTGCTTGATGAACGCGTGCCCGACGCGGTTCACCAGCGGGACCCGCCGGCCCGCCGGATCGTCTCGGGGACGGCCCGGCTCGCGCGGACGTCGTAGATGATCTTCGCGCCCGGCTCCTTCTCGAGCACCGCCTCCGCGAGGAGCGCCGTGACGAAGTCGCCGGGGACGAACGCGCCCGAGTCGTCGACGAAGAAGCAGCGGTCGGAGTCGCCGTCGAAGGCCGCCCCGAAGTCGGCGCCCTGGTCGAGGGTCGTCTTGACGACGAACTCCCGGTTCTCGGGCAGCAGCGGGTTCGGCTCGTGGTTCGGGAACGTTCCGTCCGGGGCGAAGAAGTAGCGGATCGTCGTGACCTGCGGGATGCGCTCAAGGACCGGCGGGAGCATCGCGCCGGCCATGCCGTTGGCGGCGTCGATCACGACCCGGAGCGGCCGGATCGCCCGCCCGTCCACGAACGAGAGCACGTGCTCGACGTAATCCGGCCAGACGTCGTGCGGCTGGACGTGTCCCAGGGACAGTCCCTCGGAGCGGTCCGAAGCGGACATGGCGCTGTAGCGGATCTCCAGCAGCCCTGATTCGCCGCCGACCGGACGCGCGCCGCGCCGGACGATCTTCATCCCGGTGTACTCCTTCGGGTTGTGCGACGCGGTGACCACGATTCCGCCGTCGAGGCCGAGCTCGCCGACCGCGAAATAGAGCATCTCCGTGCCGATCAGCCCGAGCTCGAGCACGTCGGCCCCAGCTCCCGACACGCCTCGGACGACCGCGTCGGCGATCCCCGGTGAGGAGACCCGCATGTCGTGCCCGACCGCGATCCGCCGCGGCTCGAAGACCTCGACAAAGCCGCGCCCGATCGCGCGCGCTCCTTCCTCGTCGAGCTCCGAGGGGTAGATCCCGCGCACGTCGTACGCCTTGAAGACCTTGGGGTCGAGCACGCGCCGATGCTAGATGATTGACGCCACGATCTCGCGCGTCCGGATGCACGATCTGGCACGTCTGGGCCCGCGCCGGCCCGGCTGCGGCCGGCGGAGCCGGCCTCCACCGTGCCGGCGCTTCACCACGTCGGCCACTCGCCGATGCTGCCAGCATCGCCGAGCGTCCGCCGCGGCGCCCCAGACGCGCCAGCTCGCGCCCCGGAGCGGACGATCTCATGACGTCAACCATCCAGCGGCGGAAGCATCGGTCGGGCTCAATCGTTCTTACACTTGAGGAATGGAACGCAAGCTCGCCACGGTCCTGTTCGTGGATCTCGTGGACTCGACCGGCCTCGTGACCGGCTCGGACCCCGAGGTCGTGCGGCGGCGTGTCCAGACCTTCTTCGACCGGGTCTCGCACTGCGTGACCACGCACGGCGGGATCGTCGAGAAGTTCGCCGGCGACGCCGTGATGGCGGCGTTCGGGATTCCGCAGGCGCACGAGGACGATGCCGAGCGGGCGATCCGCGCCGGCCTCGCGATCCTCGACGCCGTCGACGAGCTCGAGCTCCAGGCACGCATCGGGGTCGAGTCGGGAGAAGTGGTCGCCGACAACGCCGATTCCACCTTTGCGACGGGCGAGGCGGTCACGCTGGCGGCGCGGCTCGAAGCCGCGGCCGAGCCGGGACAGATTCTGCTCGGCCCCGGGGCGCACCGGCTGACGCTCGGCCGGATCGAGGTCGAGGACGTCGGCCCGGTCGAGCTGAAGGGTCTCGCCGAGCCGGTCTGGGCCTGGCGCGCGCTGGCCACGAGCACGAACGGCGGCACGCGGCCGCGCTCGCTGGAAGCGCCGCTCGTCGGTCGCGAGGCCGAGCTCGAGCTGTTGCAGAACACCTTCGAGCGTGTCGCTGCGGGACAACCGTGCGCACCTGTTCACGATCTACGGCGAGCCGGGTGTCGGCAAGAGCCGGCTCGCGCGGGAGTTCCTCGAGTCGCTGGAAGGGGCGACCGTGCTCCCCGGCCGCAGCCTGCCCTACGGCGAAGGGGTGACCTACTGGCCGCTCGCCGAGATGGTCAAGTGCGCAGCCGGGATCGCCGACGACGACCCGCTCGACCTCGCGATCGACAAGCTTCGCGCCTTCTGCGAGGACGAGGTCGTCGCCGACCTGCTCGGGCTCGCTTCCGGCGTGCTCGAGGCGGTGCAGGCGGAGAGCAGCCAGCAGGAGATTGCCTGGGCCGCGCGCGAGTGGGCGCAGCGGATGGCCCAGGAGCAGCCGCTCGTGCTCGTCTTCGAGGACATCCACTGGGCCGAGGAGCCGCTGCTCGAGCTGATCGAGCACCTGATGACCTGGGTTCGCGAAGCGCCGCTGCTCGTGGTCACCGTGGCACGCCCGGAGCTGCTCGACATCAACCCGGGCTGGGGCGGTGGCCGGGTTCGCGCGACCGCGATCGAGCTGGAGCCGCTCGGCCCGAGCGAGAGCGAGGAGCTGGTGGACGCGCTCGCCGGTGAGGTCGGGCTCGGCCCCGAGGAGCGCCAGGCGGTGCTCGCCAAGACCGAGGGCAACCCGCTCTTCCTGGAGGAGACCGTGCGCATGCTGGAGGAGGAGGGGAATGCCGTGATCGGCCGGATCCCCGACACTCTGCAGGCCCTGATCGCGGCTCGCATCGACCGGCTCGCGCCCGAGGCGAAGGCGCTCCTGCAACGCGCCGCCGTGATCGGGCGGATCTTCTGGGAGGGAGCGCTCGAATACCTCTCGCCGGAGCTCGAATCGCTCGAGGAGCCGCTCGAGGGCCTTCTCCTGCGTGAGTTTCTGCTCCCCGAGGAGCGCTCGACGATCCGCGGCGAGCAGGCCTACCGCTTCAAGCACGTGCTGATCCGCGAGGTCGCGTATTCCGGCCTCTCGAAGTCCGCCCGCGCGGAGCTCCACGCCTCGTTCGCCGAGTGGCTGAAGGAGCGCGCGGGCGAGGAGTTGCTCGAGATTCGCGCGCACCACCTCGACCACGCGGCGAAGTTGACCGCCGAGCTGAACGGTTCCATCCCGCCCGAGCTGCAGCACGAAGCTGCGGACGCGCTCACCGAGGCGGGGCTGAGGGCCTTCGCCCGGGAGGCGAACCGGACCGCGAGGCACCTCTTCGCCGCGCTCCGTCGAGCTCGAGCCGACGCTGCGCCGCCGCTACCTCGCCGCCCGGGCGGCAGACCGGCTGAGCGACCTGCCGACGGTCTCCCGCGAGATGGAAGAGGTGCTCGAGGCGGCCACGGCCGAGAAAGACCGTTGGACGCAGGGCCGCGCGCTCGTCTCGCTGGCGGAGGCCTCGGTCCTGCGCGGCGGAGATGTCTCGCGCGCAGAGGAGATGGTCGAGGAGGCGCTGGAGGTGCTCGAGCCCGACGATCTCGCCGGCCGCTTCCGCGCGCTCGACGTCCGCGCGACGATCGCGTGGTCGCGTGGAGATCTAGGCAAGGAAGAGGAGGTCGTCCGGGAGCAGCTCGACCTCGCCCGGAAGCTGGAGCGGAAGGACTTCGAGAGCAAGGCGTCCGACACGCTGGCGAGCGTGTACATCTCCAGGCTCGAGCTCGACCGCGCCGCGCCGCTCGTCGCACAGGCAGTCCTGCTCGCCGAGCAGAGCGGAAGCGCCGAGGCTCGCGGCCGCGCGCTCCGCTACGCGGGCCAGCTCTACCTCCAGCGCGGCGAGCTCGACGACGCCGACGCCGCGCTCGGAGCCGCTCGCGAGCACCTCGCCGAGGCGGGCGCAGCCTGGTCGCTCGGCCGGGCGCTCAACTTCTCGGCCTGGACGGCGTGGGCGAAGGGCGAGCTCGCCCGGGCCGAGCGAACCTTCCGCGAGTCGATCCGGATCCTCGCCCCGCTCGAGGACCGGGCGACGCTGTGCGAGACCCAGCGCGGCCTCGCGCAGCTGCTCGTCGCACAGGAGCGGGTCGACGAGGCCGAGCGGTTCGCGCTCGCCGCGCGGGAGACGGTGAGCCCGTACGACGTGACCTCCGTGGCGACCACCACGATGGCGCTCGGAATCGTCCGGGCCGCCCAGGGCCGCGACGACGAGGCCGAAAGTCTCCTGCGCGAGGCCTACGAGGCGACCGCCGCGACCGACCACCGCCGAAACGAGGCTCAGGCCCTCGAGGCCTTCGTTCAGTTCCTCCGCGAGCGCGGCCGCGACGACGAGGCCGAGGGCTTCGAGGCCCGGCTCGAAGAGCTCGTCAGCCCGAGCGCAGCCCGGATCGCCTGAGTCGACTCGAGGTCGGGCGCCTCGGAGATCACCGTGGCGGGGCGCTTGAAGCGGCGCAGCGCCTTGCGCAGCGGGTCGGCTCTGAGCGTGCCCTCGCCGTAGGGGAGGTGCTTCGTCTCGTTCCGGTTGGCGTAGGCGATGTCGGAGAAGTGGATGTGGAACGGCGCTTTCGGCTCCAGCACCGCGTCGGCGGCTCCGAGCGCGCCCGCGAACGGCTCGACCTCGGTGAAGGCGCCGTCGCTCGTCGCATGCATGTGGGCGAAGTCGAGGACCGGGCGGACCCAGCCGCAGCGGCCCGAGATCGCGACGACGTCCTCGAGGCTGCCGATCTCCCGGACGCGGCCCATCACCTCGACGCCGAAGGGCACCGCGCGATCCTTGGCCTCGAGCCTCTCCCGGAGCTCGGCGAGCTGCTCGCAGATCGAGTCGATCGCGGCGGCGCGCTCGCGGCCGAGCAGGAAGCCGGGGTGGAAGACGACGAGCTCGGCCCCCGCGGCCTTGGCGATCCCCGCGGAGTGGTCGAGCATCCCGACGGCCATCCGCTGCTTCTTGTCGCGCTCGACGTGCCCCATGAAGCCCGCGATCGGCGCGTGCACGGAAAGCACAATTCCGGCCTCGCGGGCGAGTTCCCCGAAGCGCTGCGCCCACGGGTAGTCCATCCAGAACCCACCCTCGAAGTCGATCTCGCAGGCGGTGAAGCTCCGCCGCCGGAGGAGCGAGACCGCCTTCGCGGGGCTCTCCCGCGTCGGCACCCGCGCCGGTCCGAAGCGGAGCTTCGCCATCTCGGGGACAGCGTATCGCCGCCCGTCAGCTCGGCTCGAGCGCGCGCTCCAGCCGAGGCGCTCCCGCGCGCCTCCCGGCCCGCGCGGCCCTCGCGAGATGCTTCGCGACGTGGGCGGCGTCGCGGCCCACGCCCGGCAGCACGTCGGAGGCCTCCGCGTACTGGAAGTAGAGGCCGACGAAGTAGAGGCCGGGCGACGAGGTGACGACGCCCCGCTCGTGCAGCGGCTGTCCGTCGGCCGCGAAGACCGGCAGGTCGAGCCACGAGAGCTCGTGCCGGAAGCCGGTGCACCAGACCACGTTCTCGACCTCGAGTGCCCGGCCGTCCTCGAGCAGCGGCAGACCGTCGCGGGCCCCGGCCACCCGTGGCACGCGCTCGACGCCCGCGGCCGCGAGGTCCTTCGACTTGATCCGGATCAGCGGCGTTGCCTTGGCGGCGAGCTTGGGCCGGGCCTTGCGGCCGATCGGGGTCTTCACCGTCAGCACGCGGGTCCCGAGGAACCGGATGACCGGCAGGACGAGCCGCGAGCCGAAGCCGCCGTGGCGCACCGGGATCTCGCCCGACGGCGTGCCCGACTGCCAGACACGGTGCGTCCGGGCGAGCTCGAAGGCGATCTCGGCGCCGGAGTTGCCAATCCCGACGACGAGGACGCCTCCTTCGCGGAGCTGCGCCGGGTTCCGGTAGTCGCCCGCGTGCAGCTGAACGACCTGTGCGCCGAGCTCCGAGGCGAAGGCGGGGGTCTTCGGCGTGCGGTGTGCGCCCGAAGCGACGATTACGTTGTCGGTCTCGAACGCCTGGTGGCCCGACTCGACCACGTAGCGGTCTTCGTCTCGGAACACCCGGTCGACGTAGACGCCGGTGCGCACCGGAAGCTCGAAGCGCTCGGCATAGGCCTCCAGGTAGTCACCCATCTCGTCCTTCGTCGGAAATGACCAGCGCGGCCCCGGGAAGCGGAAGCCCGGCAACCCGTCGTACTTGGCCGGCGTGAACAGCCGCAGCGAGTCCCAGCGGCGCCGCCACGAGTCGCCGACGCGCTCACCCGCATCCAGGATCACGAACGGCCGTCCCTGCTTCTTCAGCTGATAGCCGGCGGCGAGCCCCGCCTGGCCTCCGCCGATGATCACCGTCTCGAACCGTTCCATTCGTCATACCTCCTTCTTCGTCGCTCACGGTCTCGACGGTACGAAGGAGTCGGGTGCGCCGGCATCGCCCGGATCCACCAACTTCGCGAGCTCGCCGCGTGGTCATTTCTGACCACGCCGGGCGGTCAGAGCAGGTCGTGCTCGAAGGCAAAGGCGGTCGCGGCCGCACGCGAGGAGACGCGCAGCTTCGTGAAGATGTTCTGGACGTGCCGGGCGACCGTGTGCTCGCTGAGCACGAGCTCGCCGGCGATGTCGCGGTTGGTCTTGCCCGTGGCGACGAGCCGCAGCACCTCCAGCTCGCGGCCGGTGAGCCCCTGCGTGTCGGCGGCCCCACCGCCCGCGCGGGTGAGCGAGCGGACCCGGACGAGGTCGGGCTCGGCGCCGAGCTCCTCGAAGACGCTGCGAGCCGCCTCGAGCTCCAGCGCGGCGGTGTCCTCGTCACCCAGCGCGCGGCACGCGCTGGCGATGAGCACCCGCGTCCGGGCCGCTTCGTAGGGGGCGGCGAGCTCGTGCCAGGCTTGGCACGCGCGCCGGAGGTCGCCGAGCGCGCCGGCCGCGTCGCCGGCCGACAGCTCGACCGAGCCTCGGACGTGCGCGGCGATTGCGTCCAGCATGGTGCTCGGATAGGCGTCCGCGACTTCGGCGAGCTCACGACAGGCGGCGCGCGCGGACTCGAGCTCGTCCGCGGCGACCATGATCTCGGCGTAGGCGGGCAGGAGCCGCGAACGCCTGAGCGGCGCTTCGGCCTCGCCGAGCGCCCTGCGCAGCGCCGCCGCCGCGGCGCCGGCCTCACCCTGGGCCAGGCGCAGAAGCGCCAGCCCCGGCTGGGGCTCGTGACCGAGGTCGTTCGCTTCGCGGTAGGCCTTCTCGGCGGCCGCGAGCTCCCCGCGCCGCCGCAAGACCTCCCCCTGCTGGTAGGCAGCCTGCCCGGCGGCGAGACGATTCATCGCCTGCTCGCAGCGCTCCCGCGCGCGCCGGGCCTCCTCGAGCGCCGCGCCCCAGTCGCCATGCAGCTGCAGGATCTCGGCGCGATGGGAGAGGCAGCGGCCGGTGAAGGCGACCATCTGAGGCTGCCCCTCCCACCAGCGTGCGAGGGCGTCGGTCCATTCGTGCGCCCGCCGCAGCTCGTAGGCCTCCTCACAGCCCGCGATCGCGCCGCAGTAGACGACGCCGGTGATCATCGGCGAGAGGTCGCCGCGGATCACGGACAGCATCGCCTCGTCCAGGAGGCTGAAGCCTTCGTCCAGACGGCCCTGTTTGATCAGCGCATGGCCGTGAATGTGCGCCCCGAGTGCGAACAGGTCGCGGTCGCGGAAACGCTCGCCGATCGCGGCGGCCTCGGAAGCGGCGGCGACGGCGGCCTCGTAGTCGGCCGCGGCCTCTGCGCGGAACGCGGCGGGAAGCAGGAGGTAGCCCTCCTCAGCGCAGTCGGCTCCGTACCCCTCCACGAGGCGCTGGGCGCGGGCGAACCAGCCGCCCGCCTGCGCCACGTCCCCGAGGATGGCGAAGTTGATGCCGAGGAAGACGGCCGCCCGGGCCGCCCGCAGCGGCGCCTGAGCGGCGACGTGCGCGTGGTGAGCGCGCTCGAGCGTCGCGAGGAAGTCGGTGACTCGTCCGAGCATGTACGCGCTCACAGCGAGCGTCTCGAGGTCGTCCGCCCCGAGCACGTCCGCCTCGTTCGCATCGGCGCGCGACAGCGAGGCATACGCCTCGCCCCAGGCACGACGGGCGTATGCCTCGCGCCCGCTCTCGAGTCCGGTAACTGCGCCCATCGGCTCCTTTGCAGCGTAAACCGTCCGCGCGGGTCCGTCCGATGCCCCCGCTACCTTCGCGTCATGGACACGCGACCGTCACGGATCGACCTGCTCGAGCTCGACATCGACCTTCGGTTGACCGACCTTTGGCGAGAGGCCGCGGAGATCGACGAGTGGAGCCTCGAGGTCGTGTCGGCGTTCATGCGCGCTGCCTACGGGAAGGGCTACTGCGACGCGCTCACCGAGGACAATCCCGGCAGCCTCTGCGAGGACCACGGTTACCGGGTCCCGGCGCGCCGCACCGAGCCCGCACGCGAGGTCTAGAAGCATCGTAGTCCTGCGGTTCCGCGGAACCGCGTTTGCCCGCAAATTGCGAACTTCTTAAGCGACGCAGGCGGAAGTCATGTCGTGGGCTTCTCCGAGCGTACGGGATCGCTTGCTCGTACCGAAAGACCGATCGTGCCGCCGCGACCGGAACATATGGAGGCGGGTATGCGCGATCGCCGGGCCGACCGAGATCCTGGTCGACGAGAACGACCTCGAGGCAGCCCGAGAGGTTCTCGGTCGGTCCGTCCGCGCGAAGGGCTTTCGTCGGCTAACGCCGCCACAGGCGGATGCCCTACCACGCGTCTACAATTGCTCCATGGCGCGGAAGTCCGGTACTGCCCGTCTCGCGATCGCACTCTCCGTCGCCGCCGTTTTGGCGGTGTTCCTGGTCTACGTCTCGATCGCGGGCGGCCGCACGCCGCAGCTCCGCCCCAGCCAGCTCGCGGGGCATCCCGGGAAAGTCTCGCTCATCGGCAAGGTCGTCGGGCCCGTGCACGGGACGGGCTACTCGACGAAAGGCTTGCGGTTCGCGGTCGCCGACATCGGCGGCCCGGCCTCGGTGCCGGTCGTCTACCACGGCAGCGTTCCGGATCTCTTCAAGGTGGGCCGGCACGTCGTCGTGGACGGCCGTTATCGCAACGGCATTTTCGTCGCGAAGCGTGACACGCTCGTGACCAAATGCCCGTCGAAGTACACGCCCAAGAAGACTTGACTCTCTGGCTGGGCCTCGGCGTCGTCCTCGCCGTTGCCTGCGTGCTGCTGGTCGCGCGGCCGTTCCTGCGCGAGCCCTCGCCGGCGGACGACCGTCTCGACGCGCCCCGGCCGCAGGAGGAGGCGCGGATCGCTGCCGCCGAGGAGCGCGACCGGGCTCTCGCGGCGCTGAAAGAGCTCGAGTTCGACCACCGCACCGGCAAGGTCTCGGACGAGGACTACCGGGCGCAGATCGGGCCGCTTCGCCGCAGGGCGGCGGAGGCGCTGCGGGCGCTGGAGCCAAGGCCGGCGGCGCCCGCGCCCGAGAGGGCTCGTGCCGCCCGCTGAGCCCGGCGAGCCGGGGGGCACGGAGGTCGAGGAGCTTCCGCCGGAGGAGACCGGGCCCGTCCCGGTCGAGCTGACGAGGGTTGCGCCCCGTTTCTACGGTGTGACCCCGACCGCCGCCGTGCTGGCGCTGGCCGCAGCGGCGCTCGCCCTCGCGGTCGTGCTGCTCGCGACGAGCCACTTCGTCGTCGGCGGTGTGCTGCTCGGAGTTGCGCTGCTGCTCCTGCTCGCCTTCGCCGGCCTTGTCCGCCGTCTTCCCGACACCGCGATCGCGCGGCTCTCGTTCGATGCGACGAGCGCCCTCCGCGCCCGCGCCGGCTTCGCGGTCGAGACGCTCAGCGTGCACTCGAGCGCACGGGTCGAGCTCTTCAGCCTTCGCCGGGAGCTCCTACGGCTGCTCGCTCAACGGGCCGAATGGGCACGGGTGTTCGGTGAGGCGGTGTACGCTGACGACACCGAGACGAGCGAATCCGCCCGTGCGCGGATGGTCGAGCTGGACGGGTTGATCGCCGCGAAGGAGGAGCAAATGCAGCAGACAGCAGCAGGCGCGATGGAACGGATCGAGCGGGCCCAGCTCCAGGTGCAGCCGACGTTGATCGAGGCCCCGGAGCCGCCCACGCCGGAGCCGTTTCCCTCCCCGAGCGAGCCCCCGGTGCCGACGCCGATTCCGGAGCCGACTCCGGAGCCTTCGCCCCCGCCGGGGCCGGTGCGCGTGCCCGAGCCGGGGCCCGAGCCAAGTGACCCACCGGCGCCGCAGGGGTAACTAACCCAGGGCAGGGACGCCTGCCCCGCCGACGAACCTCCGCCCGATGACCCGCCGTGCGCCGCTCCTGATCGCGGCGGCCTTTCCGGCCGTCCTCGTCCTGCTGCTGGCGGTCCTGGCGGCGACCGCGAACGGCGGCAACCTCTCCGGCCGCAAGCGTGCGATCGACGTCCGCCTGCGCCACGTGCAGGCCAAGATCGCGTGGGCCGACCGGCGGCGGCGGCAGCTCTCGGCCGAGCTCGACTCCGTGAACGCACAGATCCACTCGCTCTCGCGGCAGGTCGGCGACGTTTCCGCGCGGCTTACCACGATCGAGCGCGACCTCGCCCTCCACCAGGAAAAGCTCGACCGGGTGAACGCGATTTACCGGGTGGAGACGGAGCGCTTCGTCTCGTTTCGGAGCCAGTACGAGATCAGCGTCGAGCGGCGGGACAACCGCCTGGTCGACCTCTACGAATCGGGCGATCCGAGCACCCTCGACGTGCTCCTCTCGTCCGCGAGCCTCTCCGACCTGATCTCGCGGTCCGAGTACCTCGACGCGCTGGTCGCACAGGACGAGCGGATCGCCGGACAGGTTGGCGAGGCGAAGGCGGCGGCGCGCCGGCAGCAGCTGCGGACGAAGCGCTACCGGGTGGCCGTCGCGTCCGTGACGCGTACGATCGCCGTCCGCACCGAGCAGGTGCGCTCGGTTCACAGGGCGCTGCTGGCGCAGGAGCACGGCCTGGCGGCCGCAAGGAGCAACAGGCGCGAGAGCCTGATCCAGGTCCGCGAGAGCAAGCGGGCATTCCTGCGCGAGGAGGCCGGACTGGCGGCCGACAGCGCCGCGCTCGCAGCGAGGCTGCGCTCGTCGAGCAGTTCCTACAGGCCGCCGGCGCCGTCCGGATCGGGCCTGATCTGGCCGGTCGCGGGCCCGGTCGTGAGCCCGTTCGGCATGCGCTGGGGCCGCATGCACGAGGGAATCGACATCGCCGTCGGGACGGGGACGCCGATCCACGCGTCGGCTTCGGGCCGCGTCGTCTACTCGGGCTGGATGTCCGGGTACGGGAATCTCGTCGCGATCGACCACGGAGGCGGTCTCTCGACGGCCTACGCGCATCAGGAGCGGATTGTCGCCTCGCTCGGCCAGTCCGTCTCGCAGGGGCAGGTGATCGGGTACTCCGACTGCACGGGCCACTGCTTCGGGCCGCACGTTCACTTCGAGGTCAGGGTGAACGGAACGCCGGTCGACCCACTCGCCTACCTCTAGGTCTTGTGTCGCCTAGGCCAGGCCGAAGGTCTGGCCGAGCAGGAACACGTTCAGGGCGACGATCACCGCCGCGACGAGGCTCGCGAGCGGCCGTCGTCACGCGGCGGTTGACGAGCGGCCCCATCAGCTCGCGCCGGCTCGTGAAACAGACCAGCGGGACCAGCGCGAACGGGATGCCGAACGAGAGCACGACCTGGCTGAGCACGAGGGTCCGCGTCGGGTCGAGCCCGATGGCGAGCGACGAGCGAGCGCCGGCAGCCATCGTCACGACGTCGGCGCAGCAAGACCGGGATCCGGCGGCGGAGGAAGCCCTGCATCACGACCTGGCCCGCACAGCGTCCCGACGGTCGAGCTCGAGAGGCCCGAGGCGAGCAGGGCGATGCGCGAAGAGCGTGCTGGACGCTGCGCCCCGAGGAGCGGGCTCGAGGGTGCGGTGGGCGCCTTCCGAGCGTGGCGACGTCGGTGCGGCCCGAGCGCGTGGAAGCGTGCCGCCGCCATGACGAGCATGCGCCAGTTGACCAGGCCGGCGATCGCCCATCGCGACCACGACGTCGACGGCGTCGAAGCGGTACAGCCGGCGCAGCAGCCTCGCGGTCGTCGCGGACGACGATGCGGCCCTGGGTGAGCGCCGAGTGGAGGAAGATCACGTGCGGCATCACGGTAGCGCCGAGGATGCCCGACCGCCAGCAGAACGCTCTCGCCGCCCGCGAACCGCGGCTGGACGAGCGAGCACCGCCACCTGGTCCCCAGCGTCGGGATGCGGCGATGATCGATCTCGAGCGAGGTAGCTGGCGCGCGATCACGCTCACCAGCGCCGTGATCACCGCCTCGAGATGGCGAAAGCCGTTGCGTTCGAGGCGCGAGGATCAGGAACGTCACCAGGCCGGTCAGGAGGCCGGCGATGAAGAGCGGGATCCCGAACAGCAGGTAGAAGCCGAGCGCGGCGCCGAGGAACTCCGCCAGGTCGGTTGCCATCGCGACGAGTTCGGCCAGGATCCAGAAGCCGACGACGACGCGCGGTCGGGTACTCGTCGCGCATGACCTCGGCGAGGTTCCGTCCGGTGGCGATGCCGAGCTTCGCCGAGAGGGACTGGATGAGCATCGCCATCAGGTTCCTGGCGATGACCACCCAGACGAGCGAGAAGCCGTACTGGGCGCCGCCCTGGATGTTGGTGGCGAAGTTGCCGGGGTCGACGTAGGCGACGGAGGCGACGAAGGCCGGTCCGAGGAAGGGCAGGATCCGCCAGGGCTTTTGCGGATAGCCCTGGAGCGCCCGCTGGGCCGCCTGCGCTGCGCCGGGGACCGAGCCTGTCCGCGTCGCCATCACCGGACGGAGTCTAGCCAAAAGTTAGGTATGCCTAAACTTCGCGGAGCTCGCTCAGACGTGCGCCCCGCTCAGACGTGCGCAAGGTGCACGTCCGGCAGGTTGCGCCAGCGCTCGTCGAGGTCGAAGCCGTAGCCGACGAAGAACTCGTCCGGAACGGTGAAGCCGACGTAGTCCACCGGCAGGTCGTCCACGAGCCGCCGGTAGGGGCGGTCGAGGAGAGTCACGACACGAAGAGTCGCCGGCCGGCGGAGCTCGAGCAGCTTGCAGAGGTAGTTCAACGTCAGGCCCGTGTCGACGACGTCCTCCACGAGCAGCACGTCGAGGCCTTCGAGCGGGATCGCGGTGTCCTGGAGGAGCCGGACGCGCGAATGGCCGCCCATGGCCGCGCCTCCGTACCCCGCGAGCTCGACGAAGTCGATCTGGTGCGAGAGCGGGATCGCGCGCGAGAGGTCGGCGAGGAAGACGAAGCTCGCCTTCAGCAAGGCGACGAGCAGCAGGTCGCGCTTCGCGTAGTCCGCCGCGATCTGGGCGCCCAGCTCACCGACCCGGGCGCGCACCTCCGCCGCGCCGAGGAAGACCTCGCCGACGCGTCGGTCCTTTTCTATGAGGCTAGGTCGAGTCGGTATCGCTGGGCCAGCCGCTCGATGTCGCGCTTGTAGAAGAGCTTGATCTGGACGCCGGGGTAGCGCTCGCGGAGCTTCCGGAGCTTGCGGTTCTTGCGAGTGACGAGCCGCTGTTTCATCACCGTGATCTCGAGGAACAGATCCTGTTCGGGCAGGTAGAAGTCGGGCGTGAACGCCTGGACGACGCGGCCGTTCTCGCCTTCCTCGAGCACGAACGTGTGCGGCTCGTAGCTCCAGGGAACGCGGTAGAAGTCGAGGATCTTCGCGCACTCGCGCTCGGCGTCGTTCGCGAAGCGCGGTTCACCCTCTCCGCAATATGCCTGGAAATCGGCCTTTTCTGCCACCCCTCAAGCAAGAGTAGCAGCGGCGGCGGACGCGCCCACGGCCCGGGTCTGATAGAAGCGCGCCGGCGATGGTCAAGCTGCGCCTCACTCCGCACAACCGCGAGTTCTTCCAGCTCTACGCGAGCGCGTCGGCGAACGCGGTCGAGATCGCGCGCCTGCTCGTGCAGCTTCTGGAGAGCTTCCCGCGGACGGGCAGACGCTGATCGACCGGATCAAGGAGCGCGAGCACGAGGGCGACCGGCTGACTCACGAGGTCGTCGGGCTCCTCAACCGCACCTTCGTGACGCCATTCGACCGCGACGACATGTACCGGCTGGCGGGCGCGCTGGACGACATCTGCGACCACGTCGACGAGGCCGCGGACAACCTCGGCTCCTGGGGCGTCGAGCGAGTCCCGGACAAGGCCCGCTCGCAGGCGGAGGTGATCCTGCGGGCGACGACCAAGCTCGACGAGGCGATGAACCGCCTCGAGGGGTTCCGCGATTCCAGCGACCAGCTCGTCGAGCTGCGCCGGCTGGAGGACGAGGGCGACGAGCTCGTCCGGGACGCGGTCGCGGAGCTCTTCGCCTCCACGGACGACGCGAAGGCGATCATCCGCTGGAAGGACATCCACGAGCGCCTCGAGGAGGCGGTCGACGCGCTCGAGAACGCCGCGGACGTGCTCGAGGCGATCCTGGTCAAGAACCGCTAGGCGCGGCGTGAACGACATCCTCCTCGTCGTCGTGGTGGTTGTCGCGCTCGGCTTCGACTTCACGAACGGCTTCCACGACACGGCCAACGCGGTCGCGACCTCGGTGTCGACCCGGGCGCTCTCTCCCGGCTCGCGGTGTTCGTCGCTGCGGTCGCCAACCTCGCGGGCGCGTTCGTCACGACCGCGGTCGCGAAGACGGTCGGCAAGGGGATCATCGACACCGGCCTTGCGAACGAGAAGACGGTCCTCGCCGCCCTGATCGGAGCGATCGTCTGGAACCTGATCACCTGGTGGCTCGGGCTCCCCTCGAGCTCCTCGCACGCCCTGATCGGCGGCCTGGCCGGCGCGGCGCTCGCCCAGTCCGGCTCCAAGGGCGTGCAGTGGCACGGGCTCGCGCACAACATCGCGATCCCGGCGCTCATCGCCCCGGCGCTCGCCTTCGTGGGCGGCTTCGCCCTGCTGCTCTCGATCTACTGGGCACTCGTCTGGATCACTCCGGGCGTCGCGAACCGAACCTTCCGGCTCGGCCAGCTCGCGTCCGGCACGTGGGTCGCGTTCACGCACGGCGCCAACGATGCGCAGAAGACGATGGGCGTGATCGCGCTCGCCCTCTACGAGAGCGGCCACATCTCTCACTTCTACATCCCCACCTGGGTGATCGTCGCGGCCGGGGTCGCGATCGGCGCCGGCACCTACGTCGGGGGCTGGCGGATCATGCGCACGCTCGGTCAGCGGGTCTTCAACATGGAGCCGGCGAGCGGCTTCGCGGCGCAGACGACCGCCGGTGCGACGATCTACCTCGCGACCCGGCTCGGCTACCCGCTCTCGACGACCCACGTGATCTCCGGCGCCGTGATGGGGGCGGGTGCGACCAAGCGCCTCTCGGCCGTCCGCTGGGGTGTGGCCGGCAACATCGTCTTCGCGTGGCTCCTGACGATCCCCGCGGCCGGCCTCGTCGCAGCGGCGCTCTACTGGCCGATCGCGGGCATCTTCTAGGAGACTCGGCCTCGATCTACACTTCGACCATGCCGCAGGGGCGGAACGGCGCCTTGACCATCGCGCACATCTCGGACATCCACTGCGGCGGGCCCGACTTCGTGCCCGAACCTGATCGAGCGCGCGATCAACGAGATCAACGAGCTCGGCCCGGAGATCGTCGATCTGCTCGGGCGACCTGACGACGTTCGGCTTCGAGCACGGAGTACGCGCAGGCGAGGGAGTACCTCGACCGGATCGAGTGCGAGCGTTCGTCGTCATCCCCGGGAACCACGACTCCCGCAACGTCGGCTACGTCCACTTCGAGGAGATGTTCGGCCCCCGCAACTCCGTGCTGCGCCTCGACGGCGTGACGATCGTCGCGGTCGACTCGACCGAGCCCGACCTCGACCACGGGCAGATCGGCCGCGGCCGCTACCGCTGGATCGAGGAGCAGTTCGCCGACGCGCCCGGCGAGCTCCGGATCTTCGTCCTCCACCACCACCTGCTGCCCGTGCCGGGAACCGGCCGGGAGCGCAACGTCGTCTACGACGCCGGCGACGTGCATCGAGTGCCTCCAGCGCGCGGGCGTCGACCTCGTGCTCTCCGGGCACAAGCACGTCCCCTACGCGTGGCGGCTCGAGAACCTCTTCATCGTCAACGCCGGCACCGTCTCCTCGCTGCGGCTCCGGGGCAACACGCGGCCCTGCTACAACGTGATCGAGGTCAACGGCGGCGCACGTGGACGTCTGGCGCAAGTACCCGTTCCACGGCGCAGGAGCGGATCATCCAGTTCTCGACGGAGACGCTCGCGTTCGAGAAGTACACGGCGCGGATCGAGGACGAGGTGACGACCCGGACGTGAGACCGGTCGTCGCGGTCATCGACGGCGAGCACTACGCGCCGGTCGTACGGGACGCGCTCGCGGGGCTGCCGTACGAGGTCGTCGCCGCTGTGCTTGCCGGCGGCGACCGAGAAGCTTCGCGGCGGCGAGGACTACGGCGTGCCGCTCGTGACGCGACCTGGACGCCGGCACTCGCGGAGTACGGGCCGGAGCTCGTGATCGACCTCTCCGACGAGCCCGTGCTCGGCCCGCGCGAGCGGCTTCCGCTCGCCAGCCGCGTGCTCGCGCGCGGGCTCCCGTACGCGGGCGCTGACTTCCGCTTCGACCCGCCGCCGTTCGCGCCGTTCCGCGCTGCCCGTCGCTCGCGGTGATCGGGACCGGCAAGCGCGTCGGCAAGACGGCGGTCACCGGCCATGTCGCACGGCTGCTCGCGCGCGACCGCGAGGTCGTGGTCGTGGCGATGGGCCGCGGCGGGCCGCCGGAGCCCGAGCTGGCCGAGGTCGCGGCCGACGCTGGACGACCTGCTCGAGCTCTCGCGCGAGGGCCGGCACGCCGCCTCCGACTACCTCGAGACGGCCGCGCTCGCCGGCGTGACGACGGTCGGCTGCCGCCGCTGCGGCGGCGGGCTCGCGGGCGCGCCCGTGGACTCGAACGTGCGCGGCCGGCGCGGCGCTCGCCGCCGCGCGCTCGACCCGGACATCGTCGTCTTCGACGGCAGCGGCGCGGCGATCCCGCCGGTCGCGGTCGAGCGCGCGCGTCGCTCGTCACGAGCCGCGCACAGACCGTCGAGGTCGCCGACCGGATACCTGAACGCGTACCGCGTCCTCGTCTCCGACCTCGTGCTCGTCACCGATGGGGCGGACGAGCGCCGCCGAGCCGATGCGCGCGGGCTGACGGAGGTCGCCGGTGCTCCCGGTCGAGCTCCGCCCGCGGCCGGTCGAGCCGGTCGGGGGCCGGCCGCGTCGCCTACTTCTCGACCGCGCCGGCGGGCGTCCACGACGACGGCTCGCCGCGCCATCTGCGTCGAGCGCCACGGCGCCGAGGTCGTGCACGTCTCGGGCAACCTCGCGCGGCGCGACGCGCTCGCGCGAGGAGCTCGACCGGCGTCGACGCGGACGTCTACCTCGTCGAGATCAAGGCGGCCGCGATCGACGTCGTCGCCGAGGCGGCGCTCGAGCGCGGGGCCGAGGTCGTGTTCGCCGACAACGAGGTGTCGCTCCCGGGACACGATCTCGACGCGCGCGCTGCTGGCGCTCGTGCCGGAGCGGGTGGCCAGGCTGAGCGGAGCGCCGCACCGCGCGACCCGCTGCCGCTCGGCGGCGAGGACGGCCTGCCGTACTCGAAGGGCGTGATGGCGCGCGCGCTGATGGCCGCCGGGCGTCCCGGCCGACCGCGCCTACGAGCTCGCGCTCGCGCGTCGGAGCCGACCTGCGGCGCGCGCGGCGCGGCGACGGTCGACCTCGAGCGGCTGCAGGAGATCGCCTCGTCGACGTGCTCGGCGGGACACGGGCGGCAGGCGCTGCGCCGGCTGCGCCGCTACCGCGAGCCTCCGCGAGCTCGACCTGCCGATCGTCCTCCTCGTCGGCGGCGCCACCGGCACCGGCAAGTCGACGGTCGCGACCGAGGTCGCCTACCGGCTCGGCATCACGCGCGTCACCTCGACGGACTTCGTCCGCCAGACGATGCGCGCCTTCTTCTCGCGCGAGTTCATGCCGTCGGTCCACCACTCGAGCTTCGAGGCGGGCGCGACGCTGCCCGCGCGAGGAGCGAGGCCCGGCGACCCGCTGCTCGCTCGGCTTCCTCGAGCAGACCGGCAGGTGCTCGTCGGCGTGAAGGCGGCGATCGACCGCGCGCTGCAGGAGGGCTGGTCGATGGTGCTCGAGGGCGTCCACCTCGTCCCGGGCATGCTCGCCAGGCCGATCGACGGGCGCGCTGGTCGTCCAATGCGTGCTCGCGATCGAGGACGCGAGGACGTCCACGCGAGCCACTTCTGGATCCGCGACACGGCCTCCGACGGGCGTGCGGCCGTACGAGAAGTACCTGGAGCTCCTTCGACGACATCCGGCTGATCCAGGACCTACATCGTCGGCCGCGCGCGGAAGCACGGTGTGCCGGTGATCGAGAACGGGAACATCGAGCAGGCGATCGGAGAGGTGATGGAGCTCGTGCTGACCGCAGCCCGACCGTGCGGTGGAGCCGTGACCCAGACCGCGCCGGAGGTGCGGCCGAGGCCGGGGCCACGAGCGGCGTTGTGCCTCTGCGAGGCTATGCGCGCGCGACCGAGCGCGCGGCGCTCGCGGGGGCGCGCTGGCTCGGCCGGGCGGACCAGCAGGCGCGCAGAGGACGGCGGCGCCACGGCGATGGGCGCGGCGCTGGAGCAGCTCCCGATCGAGGGCCGGATCGTCATCGGCGCGCCGGAGGACGGCGACCGCCTCGCGACCGGCGAGACGGTCGGCGCGCGGCGGCGCTCGAGGTCGACCTCGCGCTCGACCCGCTCGAGGGCCGCGGCGTCGTCGCGCGCGGCGGCAACGGCGCGATGTCGATGGTCGCCGTCGGCGAGCCCGGGCTCGTTCCGCACGCTTCCGGACATGTACATGCGCAAGATGGCCGTCGGGCCGCGGCGCGCGCGGCGCGATCGACCTCCGCCGGCCGGTCGGCGACAACATCCGCGCGATCGCCGGCGCCTTCGGCCGCGATGGTCAACGACGTCACGACGATCGTCCTCGACCGGCCGCGCCACCACGACCTGATCGAAGAGATCCGCGATGGCGGGCGCCCGGATCAAGCTGATCCAGGACGGCGACGTGACCGCGTCGATCTCGGCCGCGGTGCGCGGGACGAACGACCATCTCGCGATCGGGATCGGCGGCACGCGCCAGGCGGTGCTCTCCGCGGCGGCCCTCCGCTGCCTCGGCGGCGGGCTGCAGGCACAGCTCTGGCCGACTTCGCGGCGCGAGATCGAGGCGGCCGGCGAGCCCGGGGTCGAAGACCTGGAGCACGATCTTCACGATCGAGGAGCTCGCGCCCGGGCGAGATGATCGTCGCCGCGACCGGGGTGTCGAACGGCGACCTCCTGCGCGGCGTCCGCTTCCTGGCCGACAGCGCGCGGACGCACTCGCTCGTGATGTGCACCCGTTGCAACTGGGTGCGCTTCGTGGACGGCATCCACTTCTTCGCCGCGCGAGCGCCGCGAAGAAGTCCGCCTGCCGCGGTACTGAGACGTGACCCTGCCCGGCAGCTGCCTTTGCGGCGGAGTGCGGTTCGAGGTCGAGCTGCCGTTTCGACGGGCGAACCACTGTCACTGCTCGCTGTGCCGCAAGCACTCGGGCACGTTCGGCCTGACGCAGGGGCGGGTGCCGCGCGAGCGGTTCCGGCTGCTCGCAGGGGAGGAACTGCTCCGCGTCTTCGAGCCCGAGGGCGGAACAGCGAGAAAGGTCTTCTGCTCGGTCTGCGGCTCGAGCCTCTTCGGCGGCCACTGGCCCGACGGCGACGAGGTCTCGATCCGCCTCGGCTCGCTCGACGGCGACCCGGAGATCAGGCCGCAGTACCACTCGTTCGTCGATTCCCGCGCTCCGTGGGACGAGCCCCCGGACGACGGCTTACCCAGATACCCTGGACCACCTGATGCCGACGCGTGAGGACGTAATCGAGGCGCTGCGAAGCGTCGAGGACCCGGAGCTCGGGATGGACATCGTCGAGCTCGGGTTGCTCTACGACGTCGAGGTCGAAGGGCCGCGGGCGCACATCCGCTACAGCCTGACCTCCATGGGCTGCCCGGCCGGGCCGCTGATCCAGCAGTCGATCGAGGAGGTCGCGGCCGCGATTCCCGGTGTCGAGAACGTCGAGACCGAGCTCACGTGGGACCCGCCGTGGACGCCGGACAAGATGTCCGAAGACGCGAAGTTCATCCTCGGCTTCGGGTAGAGGCTTCAACATAATGCGCTTCGTTCCCGGGGCGCGATGGTCGTTCCGAGGCAAGGACGCAGGAAGCCCTCAGGCTAGGCAGCCTGAGGGCGACCGAGGACGCCGCCTCGGGGCGAGCAGCGCGGCCCGGGGACACAAGGCTCATCGTGTTGGAGCCTCTTAGAAGAGCGAACGTGGAGGACCTGCGTATGAGCCTTCTGGCTCGGCTGTTCGGCTGGCTACGGCGTAAGCCGCAGCAGCCCGTGCTCGGCGAGGACGACGCCTACGAACGCTGCCACGGCGGGCACGCCGCCGAGGTGCGCATCCTCCCGAAGCCACCGCCGAAGCCGAGGGTGCTCCCACGCCTGGCCGGCGACTACCTCCGCCGCTGCTTCGAGGACCGTCTCGAGGGCCGGCGGGCCCCCGCGAGGACAGGCGACGGTGCCGAGAAAGCTCCCGAGCTCGAGCCGCTGGAACTCCTGCGGCCGCCCGTCTCGGTTCCGGACGACGCCCGGGCCCGGCCGGGACGGTGACGGTGCGGCGCCAGGGGCTGCGCCTCGCCGTGAGCCTCGCGGCGGTTGCCGCCGTGACCGGAGTCGTCTTCGGCCTGAGGGATGTCGCGCCGGTGCTGAGCCTCGGCGTCCTCTACGTCTTCGCCGTGTTGCCGGTGGCGATCTTCTACGGCCTGGCCTACGCGCTCGGAGTGTCGATCGCCAGCATGCTCGCGTTCAACTTCCTCTTCCTGCCGCCGCTGCACACGTTCGCGCTGACGGACTCCGGGAACTGGGTCGCGCTCGCCGTCTACCTCGTGACGGCGGTCGTGGTCAGCGAGCTCGCGGCGCTCGCGCGCAGGAGGGCGATCGCGGCGGCCGACGCGGAGGCGCTTCGCCGCAGCGACGCGGTCAAGACGGCCGTCCTGCACGCAGTCAGCCACGACCTCCGCTCGCCCCTGACCGCAATCCGGGCGGCGACGGGCGGGCTCGAGAGCACCGCCCTCGAGCTCGACGAGCAGGATCGTGCGGAGCTCCTGGAGACGATTCGTCTGGAGACCGCGCGGCTGGAGCGGCTCGTGGCCAACCTGCTCGACCTGTCGAGGCTCGAGGCCGGAGCCGCGCGGCCGGAGCCTGCTCTGTGGCCGGTCGACGAGCTCGTCTCCCGCGCCCTCGAATCGCTCGGCGCGGACGCCGCGCGCGTCTCGGTCACCTTGACCGGCGAGACGCCGCCCGTGCGGGTGGATGCCGCGCAGCTCGAGCGCGTGCTCGCGAACGTGCTCGAGAACGCGCTCAGGCTCTCTTCGCCGTCGGACGCCGTGGAGGTGACCGTCTCGACCGCCGGCGCTGAGGTTCTCGTCCGCACCGACGACCGGGGGCCGGGCTCGCCGCAGGACGAGCTCGAGCGAATCTTCGAGGCGTTCGAGCACGGCGCGGGCGGGAACCGCGGGACCGGCCTGGGGCTGGCGATCGCGCGCGGCTTCTCGGAGGCGAACGGCTGCCGCCTCTGGGCCGAGCCCCGGCCCGGCTCCGGCGCGTCGTTCGTGCTCGCGCTGCCGGCCTCGCCGGTGCCGGCGGCGCTGCCCCGGTGAGCAAGGCCCGAATCCTCGTCGTCGACGACGAGCCGCAGATCCTGCGTGCGCTCAAGACGAACCTGCGCGGCGCCGGCTACGACGTCGAGACCGCCGCGACGGCCGAGGGCGCCCTCGCAGCGGCGGCGATGCGCCCGCCGGACGCCGTCATCCTCGACCTCGTCCTTCCCGACGGCCGCGGAACCGACGTCTGCCGCGAGCTGCGCCGCTGGTATCGCGCGCCGGTGCTCCTGCTCTCGGTCGTGGGCGAGGAGCAGGAGAAGGTCGCCGCGCTCGACGCGGGCGCCGACGACTACGTCGAGAAGCCGTTCGGAATCGAAGAGCTGCTGGCTCGGCTGCGCGCGGCGCTGAGGCGCGCGGCGCCGCCGGGCGGCCCCGTGCTCGAGATCGGCGAGCTCGTCGTCGACCTCGAGAAGCGGCTCGTCACCGCGGCGGGCCGGCCCGTTCAGCTCACGCCGCACGAGTTCGACCTGATGCGTGTGCTCGCCCAGAACGAGGGGAAGCTCCTGACGCATCCGGCGATCCTGCGCGAGGTCTGGGGTCCCGGCTACCGGGACGAGTCTCACTACCTGCACGTCTACGTCTCTCAGCTCCGCCGCAAGATCGAGCCGGATCCCACCCGTCCGCGCTACCTGCTCACCGAGCCCGGAGCGGGCTATCGCCTCGTGAACCCGGGGCCCTCTTGAGCCGGGCTTGAGGCCCTTGCCGCCGGGCTTGAGGCGTCGTTGAGCAGCGTCTCGCTAGCGTCGCTCGGTGTCCCTCCTGGCTGCTCGTTCCCTGTGCCGGCGCGAGCTCGCCTACCGGCGCCTCGTGGTTCCGATCGTCCCCGGCCCGGAGTCGGAGGCAGCGGTGGCCCTGGCGGCGGAGCTCGCCGCCGACCACGGCTCGGTCATCACGGTCGTCGTGGTGATCGAGATTCCCGCGCAGCTCCCGCTGGAGGCGCACATGCTCGAGGAGGAGGCAGAGACAAAGCGGCTGCTCGAGCACGCGCGGGCGATCGGGGAGGCTCGTGGCGTCAAGATGCGGCCGCTGACGCTCCGTGCGCGTGAGGCGGGAGAGGCGATCGTCGCGGAGGCCGAGCGCATTCCCGCGGACCTGATCGTCCTGCGCGCTGCGAGGAAGGTGCGGGTCGGGCGGCGCGCGCACGTCTTCGGCAAGACCGTCGACTACGTCCTGAAGCATGCTCCGTGCCGGACCCTGGTCACCGCCCCGCCTCCGCGCGCTTGACGACGGGAACGAACAGCCGGGAGCGAGAGTCGTCTGCCGTGAAGGCGGTGTCGAAGCGACTGCTCATCGGCCGTCCCCGCTCGACGGGCGAGATGGGCGAGACTCTGCTCTCGAAGAAGCTCGCGCTGCCGGTCTTCGCCTCCGACCCGCTCTCGTCGGTGGCGTACGCGACAGAGTCGGGACTCGTCGTCCTCGTCACGGTCTCGGCCGCCGCCGCCGTGAAGATCCTGCCGATCTCGTTCGTGATCGCGGCGCTGCTCGCGATCGTCGTCGTCTCCTACCGCCAGACGGTGCAGGCGTACGCCACGAGCGGCGGCGCATACATCGTCGCCAAGGAGAACCTGGGCACGACGCCGAGCCTGATCGCCGCCGCCGCCCTCCTCGTCGACTACGTGCTGACGGTGGCCGTCTCGGTCGCCGCGGGGGTCCTCGCCCTGACTTCGGTCGCACCATCCCTCGACGCGCACAAGGTCGAGCTCTCGCTCGCGGGCGTGGTGCTGCTCACGCTCGTCAACCTGCGCGGCGTGCGCGAGTCCGGGATCGCGTTCGCAGTCCCGACCTACTCGTTCGTGCTCGCGATGTACGTCCTCGTCGGCACGGGGGTCGCAAAATGCGTCGCCGGGACGTGCCCGCGCGCTCACGTTCCGCATCCGATCCCGATGGGTACCGCCGCAACGGTCGGAGCGTTCGTGCTCGTGCGTGCATTCGCGTCTGGCGCGGTCGCGCTGACGGGGGTCGAGGCGATCTCGAACGGGGTCGGCGCGTTCCGCCCGCCGAAGGGCAAGAATGCGGCGGCGACGCTCGGGATCCTCGGCGTGATCTCGATCAGCCTCTACATCGGCGTTTCCTACCTCGCGGTTCACATGCATGCCCGGCCGAGCGAGACCGTCTCGCTCGTATCGGAGATCGCCCGGGCGACCTTCCCCGCCACATCGGGCGCATCCGGGATGTACTACGTCGTCCAGGCGCTCACGTTCGCGATTCTGATCCTGGCCGCGAACACCTCATACCAAGGGTTTCCACGCCTCGCGGCGGTGCTCGCCAGGGACCGCTACTTCCCGCGCCAGTTCGTGAACCTCGGCGACCGCCTCGTCTACTCGAACGGGGTGATCGTGCTCGCGGCGCTCGCATCTCTGCTGATCTGGGTCTTCCACGCGAACGTCATTTCGCTGATCCACCTCTACGTCGTCGGGGTCTTCACTGCCTTCACGCTCTCGCAGGCGGGGATGGTCCGCTACTGGCGCCGGCGAAAGGAGCCCGGCTGGCAGCGGAAGGCGGTGATCAACGGCGTCGGCGGGGTGACGACCGGGATCGTCACGCTGCTCGTGATCCAGGCCAAGTTCCTGGCGGGCGCCTGGATGGTGACCATCGCGGTTCCGGTGCTGATCGGGTTCTTCTTGCTCGTCAACCGCCACTACAGCAAGGTCGCGAGGCGTCTCCGCGCCGGGATCGCGGCGGTCGCCGCTGCGCCGCCGCCGACGAACGAGGTCGTGCTCCACGTGGAGTCGTCGAGCGCAGCTCTGCGCGAAGCTCTCTGGTATTCCCGCCAGATCGCCGGCGACGGCTTTCGCGCGATCCACGTGCCCGGCGCGGGGACCGACCCGGGAATTCGGCCGCGGTTCCGGGCGCTGACCGACATCCGGCCCGATCTCGAGCTGGTCGAGACGCAGGACGGCCGAACGGAGGCCGTGATCGAGTACCTATGGGCGCTGCCGCGAGGCGAGTCGAACTTCGTGACGATGGTCATTCCGGAGCAGTTCGAGCGGGGAACGCTCACCGAGGCGCTGACCCGGCGCCTGGAGCTCTCGCTGAAGCTGCGGCTGCTGCGGGAGCCGGGAGTCGTGATCACGGACGTCCCGGTGATCGCCCGGAAGGCGGCGGACTGGCGTCCTCCGCAGCGGGCCGTCTGCCGACTGCTCGTCTCCGGGGCGCACGCAGCCTCGATGCGCGCCTCGAATTACGCGCACACCCTCGGCTTCGCGGACACGAACGCCGTCTTCTTCGCCTTCGACGAGGAGGAGGCCGAGCGTCTGCGGGCCGGCTGGAGCGAGCGGGAGATGCGCCTGCCGCTCGAGATCGAGGAGGCGCACTTCCGGGACATCGGCGATCCGCTGCTGCGTTACCTGCGCCGGATCACGGTCGATCCCGACGCGGTGGCGGTCGTGATCATGCCGGAGCTCGTCTTCAGCGGCTCGGCGCGTCTGCTGCACAACCAGCGGGCGCTCTACATCAAGCGGCTCCTGCTCTTCGAGCCCCGCGTGATCCTGGCCAGCGTTCCCTACCGCTTGGATTAGGACGGGATCGAGAGCACGATCTTCCCGAACTGCTCGCCGGCCTCCATCCGCTCGTGGGCCGCGCGGGCCTCGGCGAGGGGGAGGACCGAGTCGACGACCGGCCGGGCGCGGCCGCTCGCGATCAGCTCGTAGGCGCCCTCGAAGTCCTCCTTCGTACCCATCGTGGAGCCGTAGATCGTGAGCTGCTTCCACCAGATCCGGTGCAGGGCCGCGGGCGGGTTCGGGCCGGAGGTCGCCCCGCAGACCGCGATCCGGCCTCCGGGGCGTGCGGCCTGAAGCGAGCTCTGCCAGGTCGCCTCGCCCACGTGCTCGAGGACGACGTCGACGCCGACGCCGCCGGTTGCCTCCTCGACGGCCGCCCGCACGTCGCCGGTCGCGTGGTTGACCGTCGCGTCGGCGCCGAGCCCGCGCGCCCGCTCGAGCTTGGCGTCGCTCGAGGAGGTGACGAGCGCCTGCGCCCCGAGCGCCTTCGCGATCGCGAGCCCTGCCGTGCCCACGCCGCTGCCGATCCCCCAGAGGAGCACCCACTCGCCCTCGCGCAGGCCCGCTTTCGTCACCAGCAGCCGGTAGGCGGTCTCGAAGACGAGCGGAAAGGCAGCCGCCTCCTCGAACGAGAGCCCGTCCGGAAGCGGGTAGACGTTCGCCTCGGGGACGGCGACCAGCTCTGCGTGCGTCCCGTCCATGTGCTCACCGATCACCACGATCCGGTCGCCGTGCTCGATTCCGGGGTTGATCACGACGGCGTCGCCCGTGTCTTCGCGCACGCCGGCCCCGTCGGCGCCCAGGATCCGCGGCTTCGGCACCGAAGGAAGGCCCTTACGGATCCAGAGGTCGAGATGGTTGAGCGATGCGGCACGCAGGCGGACGAGCACCTCGCCCGGCCCGGGCTGCGGGTCGGGCGCGTCCTCGTAGCGGAGAACGTCCGCCCCGCCGTCCTCGTGGATGCGCACGGCCTTCATGCAGGCACAATTTCCCACATGCAGGCAACCGACCTGAGCAGGCTCGGCGCGGAGCTCGGGCTCGACGTGGTCGGGGCGGCTCCGGTCGCGCCGTACGAGGAGACCGAGCGGCACATCCGGGAACGCCGTGCGCGCGGGCTCTTCGCCGACATGCGCTTCACGATGGCGCGTCCGGAGGTCTCCTGCCATCCGGAGACGCTGCTCGAAGGCGCGAAGACGGTCGTCTCGGCTGCGCTCTGCTACTGGGCGGACGGCGGCGAGCTCCCGGAGGGCCGCGGCCGGCTCCCGCGTTACACCTGGTACGACGCGTACGCCGAGCTGCGGGAGAAGCTGGACGGGCTCGGCAGGCGGCTCGGCGGTGCCTACCGCGTGCTCGTGGACGCGAACCAGCACGTCGATCGCGAGGCCGCGGCGCGCTCGGGTGTCGGCTTCTACGGCAAGAACACGATGCTGATCACGCGCCGCTTCGGCTCCTGGGTCGTGCTCGGGACTCTCGTCACGGACGTCGAGCTCGAGCCGACGCAGCCTCTTTCGCTCGACTGCGGGTCCTGCACGCTCTGCATCGAGGCGTGTCCCACGGGTGCTCTCGACGAGCCCGGCGTGCTCGACGCGAATCGCTGCCTCTCCTACTGGACGCAGGCGGGAGACTCGATTCCGGACTCCTACCGCGAAGAGCTCGGCGACCAGGTCTACGGCTGCGACATCTGCCAGGACGTCTGCCCGTGGAACCGCGGGATCGAGAAGCGCCGCGCCGGCGAGCCGCTCCCGGACGGCGCGGAGCCGCACGTCTCCTTCGTCGACTGGCTGGAAACGAGCGACGAGGAGCTCGCCAGGCGCTACGACCGGCTGTTCGTGCCGCGGAACGACCCGCGCTACCTGCGCCGAAACGCCCTGGTCGGGCTCGGCAACGCCGGGGGCGCCGAGGAAATTGCCCGCCGCTACGCGGAGCACGACGACCCCCTCCTGCGCGAGCACGCCGAGTGGGCGCTTCGCCGGATGGCGCAGGCATGACCGAGCTGCGCCGGTTACGAGAGATCGAGCGCTGGCTTGCGTGGATCCGCCTGGGAGCGGTCGTCTTCGCCGTCTTCCAGGTCGCGATCGGCAGCAACTTCCCGCACAGCTATGTGAGCTGGGCCTGGGTCACGACCGGGATCTTCGCCGCCGGCTCGCTGCTCCTGTTCCGCCTCTCGCGCAGCGACTGGCCGCGCCGGGCCCAGATCGTCCTGGGCGTGTCGGCGCTGACGTTCGACTTCGCCGTCGTCTCGGCCTTCGTCCTTCTCTACACCTACCAGGCCGGCGCGCCGGTCCGGCAGGTCATCTACCTGCCGCTGGTCGAGGCAGCCCTGCGCTACGGGATCCCCGGCGCGGTCGGGCTGACGCTGGGGAGCGTACCGTTGATGGCGACCTTCGAGTGGCTGCGCGAGCGTCGGCTCGCGCCGCGGGGCTACCACTTCGATTACGTCACGCTCCAGATCGGGATCGAGTTTCTGATCGCGCTGATCGTCGGCTGGCTCGTCTCTCGCCTGCGTAGCCAGACCGCGGTCGCCGAGGCGAGGGCAGGCGAGGCCGAGCGGTTGCGCGACGAGCTCGGCCGCCGGGCCGATGTTCTCGAGGCCGCGAACCGCTGTGCGCGCGCGCTCAGCTCCTCGCTCGAGCTCGGGCGTGCCTTCGACGCCTTCATCCGGGAGGTGCGGGGCCTGCTCGCCTTCGACCGGATTGCGATCGTCCTCGTCGAGGAGCAGTCCGCCCAGGTGATGGCGGTCGCGGGCGCCGGCGCCGAAGATGTGCTGCCGCCCGGCAGCGCGCGTCCGATCCGGGGCTCGCTGCTCGAAGAGGTCATCCGCACCAACCAGGCCGTCTACCGCCGCGACATGCTGGAAGCCGACCATCCGGAGGAGGAGGAGTTGCTGGCACTCGGGCTGCGCTGCCGGCTCGGCACGCCCCTCCTGCTCGGAACGCGCACCCTCGGGATGCTCTCGCTCGTCCGCAGGGAGGTGGACGCGTTCAGCCCCGGCGAGATCGAGCTCGCCGCGCTGCTCGGCCGCCTGGTCGCCAGCGCGGTGCAGAACATCCGGGCGTACGAGGTCGAGCGGAAGACGGTCGACGAGCTGCGGCGTCTTTCGGCGCTCCGGGCGGACTTCGTGTCGCTCGTCTCGCACGAGCTGCGCACGCCGATGGCGGCCGTGATCGGGTCGGCACGCACGCTTCAGCAGCGATGGCGGGAACTGACGCCGGAGCAGCGCGAGTCGTTCCTCGAGCTGATCGCCTCCGAGACGAACCGGCTCGCGACGCTGGTCGCCGACGTGCTCGACACCTCGCGCATCGACGCCGGCACCTTCAGCTTCCGCTTCGGCGACGTCGACCTCGGCGAGCTCGTGCGCGACTCGGTCTCGACGGCCGAGATGGGCACGGACGAGGTCACGGTGCGCGCGGATGTCCACGAGCCGCTTCCGAGCGTGCGCGGAGACGCCGAGCGGCTACGCCAGGTGTTGATGAACCTGCTCGACAACGCGATCAAATACTCGCCGGCCGGCGACGAGGTCGAGGTTCGCGCCTACGCCGAGGACGGGCACGTGCGCATCGACGTGCGCGACCGCGGCCCCGGGATCGCGCGCGAGGACCAGGGCCTGATCTTCGAGAAGTTCGGCCGCGTGACGAGCGGGAACACCCGCCCGGGCACGGGGCTTGGTCTCTTCATCGCCCGTTCGATCGTCGAGGCCCACGGGGGCACGCTCGACGTCACCTCGGCGCCCAAGCAGGGCTCCACGTTCACGCTCGCCCTGCCGCGTCAGGGCTAGGACTTCGCGGTCGCGCGTACGCGGGAGAGGCCGAGCTCCTTCTGGAGCTCCCTCGCACGCCGCGCGACGGCCTTGCGCAGCTCCGGCGGCTCCAGCACGACCGCCTCGCCGCGGTAGGAGAGGATGTCGCCGACGAGCCACTCGAGGCTTCCGACCGGCTTCTCCGCAGCCGCCGAGCCGTCGGCGAGCGGGTGCGCACCCTTCTCTACCTCCCAGCGCGCGACCTGCTTCGAGTACCAGATCCGTGCGGGCCGCGCGTCGCGGAACTCGTGTGGATCGAACCCGTCTCGAGGCTCGAAGTGGCCGCGCTGGACACGGGCGCTTCGCATCCGGTCGAGGCGGAACGAGCGCTCCCCGCCGCGCGTGCGGTCCCAGGTGTGGACGTACCAGAACGGCAGCCGCCGCTCGAGAGCGTAGGGCTCGACGAGGTGCATGGAGACGTCCTCCTCGCCCTCCTTGAGGTAGTCGACCTCGACCAGCCGGCGCTCGTTGGCGCCTCGGCTGAGCGTCGCCACCAGGTCCTCCTCGGCACGCTGGACGTGCGGCTCCGGCGTCTGGGCGAGCTCGAACTCGCCGAAGGTCTCCTCGAGCTTCGCCCGGACGCGCTCCAGCGGGCTGCGCGCGTCGGCGGCGATCATCGGCCCGACGAACTCGAGCGCGAGGCGGATCGCGCGCGCCTCGAGCGGGGTCAGGCGCGGCGGGGAGCGGAAGGTGTCGCCGTAGAGCTCCTTGTCGACGCGGACGGTGCCGTCCTGGAGCTCGGTGTAGACGGCGTAGCAGCCGCCGCCGAAGTTGACGAGGTTGAGGAGGGAGAGATGCTCCTCGAGCTCCTCGGGCGGGATGTGGAAGCGCTCGACGAGCTCCGTGGCCGGGATCTCGGCGTCGGGCCCGTCGCCGCAGCAGTCCAGCAGGTAGGCGAGCAGGGCCTGCAGGACGGCGAAGCGCTCGGGCGCGACCGGCGGGGAGCGCCGCTCGGTCGGCTCCTCGGCGTGTCCGTTCGACTCGTCGGCCAGGCGACGGGGCTCCTCCTCGTGGCGCTCCTGGACGAGGCGCAGCGCCCTCGCGACCTCGCGGCGGAGCGCGTCCGGCGCCTGCGGGACGGCACGCCCATCCTGGCGCAGCACCCAGGAAGCGAGCAGCCCCAGGCTCGAGTACTCCGTGGTGAAGACGCCGTCCTCGACCCGGCCACTGCCGCCGTAGGTCCGCTGAACCCACCAGGCCGTGTCGCCGCCGACCTCGACCCGCGCCTCCCCTGCGGGGTCGCCGATCTGCCACGGCGGCCGGCCGCGGTAGCGGTCGACGTCGAATTCGGCCGGGAGCCGGAAATCGCGCTCGCGCCGCGTGGCGAAGCGGATCTCTCCGCGGATGCGGGAGACCCGGAAGGTGCGTTCGTCCTCGGCCTCCAGATCCTGCCCGACCACGTACCAGGCGCCGGAGTCCTGGAAGAGCGCGTAGGGGTTGACCGTCCGCTCGCGCTCGTCGTCGCGGGAGATCGACCAGTACGGAAACTTGATCGTGCGCTGCTTCGAGATTGCGGCTTCGAGCTTGCCGAGGTGGCCCTGCATCTCCGGCGAGTACTCCGGGTCGAGCACCTCGACCCGCATCGCGGTCCGGGTCGGCGCCTCCGAGAAGCCGGGTCGCCCGAGCGCGAGATTCTGGAGCGCGAGCCGGAGCGGCTCCGCGTACGCGAACTTGCCCTCGAGCAGGTAGAGGCAGGTCTGGAGCGCGGCGAGCTCGTCGTCGGTCAGCTCGAGCGGCGGGAGGAAATAGCGCTCCGAGCGCATGTTGTAGAGCTCCTCGCCGGTGTACTCGTCACGCTGCGAGGTCAGCGGCACGCCGAGCGCCTGCAGCTCGGCCCGGTCGGAGTAGAAGCGACGGGCGAACGCCTCGTCGGACATCTCCTGGTAGCCCTCGACGTTCGACTTGATCTCGCGCGCGGTCACGGGCCGCCGCTCCGCCATCAGGAACGCGACCAGCGAGAGCTGGCGGATCAGCTTGTCGGTGTCGTGACTCAAGTCCGCCGAGCCTATCGGCTCAGCGACTTCCGAGCTATGCCGCGACCTTGCTGCGCTCGAGGTGCTGGTGCGACGGGCAGTAGTCGCGGTCCGGCAGCGGCGTGCGCTGGCAGGGCTTGCCCTTGCGCGTGGTCGCCCGGCAGCGGGCGACTCCGCCGTCGAAGGCGCCCGCCTCGATCTGGCTCTCGATGAACGCGACCGCCGCGGCGACGCCCTCGTGCACGGCCCACGCCACCTGCGCCTGGCACGTGATCGGGAAGTAGCGCCGGATGTCCTGGAACAACGCACGGTCAGGCTTGGCGAAGTAGAGGGGGTCCTTCGCGAGGCGTTCCATCGTGTGCTCGCAGGCGCCGAGCACCTCGCGGCGGTACACGACACGAGTCTCGCCGTCCACGTAGGGGTCGATCAAGTCCTTGATCGACCTGTAGATGGCGCGTGAGTACTGATACATGCAGGCCTGAATCTGGATAGCTCGCTCGTCCACAGTCAGTATCTACGCCTCCTATTAATCTCCCGCAAAGCTTTGTTAATCAGCGGTTAATCCTGTCCTGGCCGGGTCCTGCGAAGTTGAATATAACGAACCGCGGCCGTGTTACAAAGTCCGCGGCTCGGTTTGCAGGCAGGCCAACACGATCACGGGACGATTTGCCGGGGATACGCCCGGCCGTAGCCGTGGTCGTGCGCGTTCAGGAGAGCGCTCTGGGCCTCGGTCTCGCTCTCGTAGATCCCTGCAAAGACCACGAAATAGCCCGGGTGCAGGCTCGAGAAGCGCGAGGAGTCGAGCACCCCGACCTTCTTCATCCCTTTGCGGAGGGCGGCCCGCGCCTCGACGAACGCCTGGCTGCTGTGTCTCGGCAGCGAGTCGAGGACGAGCGTCCAGCCGCTCTGTCCGGCGGGCCAGGTGAAGGGCTGGTCGGGAGGAGGCGGAGGCGGCGCCGCCGTGGTCGCGGTTGGCGCGGTGGTCGTCGGTGCAGTGGTCGGCTCGGGGGCGGTCTCGGTCACCTGGACGCTGGAGGCGGCCGGAGAGGTGGCGACGAGCGTCTCGCCGCTCGCGTCCGAGCGGTCGGCGAGCCAGAGCGCCGACGCGGATCCGGCGACTGCCGCGACCAGGAGGGCGAGGAGCGCCGGCCAGATCCAGTCGCCCGGGTACCAGCCGACGCGACTGCGCCAGCCCGCGCCGAGGGACGCGATCAGGCCGGGACGGGCCGGCAGCCGCGAGCCGCACTCGAGGCAGTACTCCTGTCCGGCCGAGAAGGAGGCGCCGCAGCGCGGGCAGCGCAGATCCTGCTGGGGCGCCGGCATCTAGCCCTCCCAGCGATCCCCGCCGGCCTCGGGCGCATCCGCTCCGCCGCCGACTGCCGCGGCCGGCTCTTCCGCCGGCTCTGGCTCAGGGGGCGGCTCGGGCTCCGGTCCGGGCTCCGGCTCAGCCTCCTGCCGTTGCTCGGCGGGGCCGGCAGGCGTGCCGCAGCTCGCGCAGAACTGGGCGTCGGCCGGAAGGGGATGGCCGCAGCTCTCGCAGGCGACGACCGGCTCGGGCCCGACCGGGCGCCCGCAGTTCGCGCAGAAGTGCGATCCCCACGGCACGGGCGCCCCGCACTCGCATGTGGCCGGCGCACGCCGGGCGCTCGCGACAGCGGAGAGCATCGAGTCGAGCTCGTGGAGGCGCTCCTCGAGCGCGACGATCTCCCGGCACTGCTCGATCAGCAGTTCGTCGCGGAAGGTCGAGCGGCGGTACATCTCGAGAGTCAGCCCGCCGAGATCGCGGATCCGCTCTTGACGGGCCTTCAGGATCTCCCGGCGTTCGCGCCGGAGCGCTCCCGGCGAGGGCGCGCGGCGAAGGACCGGGGCGGAGGGTTGCCCGGGCGCCTTTCCCCGACGGCGGACGATGCGTTTTAGCAGGGAAAAACGCGCCACAAGAGGCGCGAGTCTAGCACCGAGGCTGGGGCCCTCTACGGCGCGCGCTGGCTGGTCCGGCGGCCGAATCCGAAGAGAAAGGCGACGAAGAGCGCCAGTCCGAGGGGGCCGACCACGATCCCCACCCACGGGATGAAGAAGCCGAAGATGATCCCGATGATGATGATCGCGAGCGCGAGCCCGATCATGTCCTCTTCGTTCCCATCGCAGTGCCGTCGAAACTACGCGGGCAGGACGACGAGGCGCTCCTCGGTCAGCTCGCGGACGGCGTAGGCGGGGCCCTCGCGCGTGTTGCCGGAGTCCTTCACCCCGCCGTAGGGCATCTGGTCGCTTCGGAAGGTCGGCGCCTCGTTGACGGTCACCCCGCCGAACTCGAGCTCCCTGGCGGCGCGCAGCGCCGTGTCGAGCGCGCTCGTGAAGATCCCCGCCTGGAGGCCGTAGCGCGTGCCGTTCGCGAGCTCGATCGCCTCGTCGAGCGAGTCGACCGCGCTGACGGTCACGACCGGCCCGAAGACCTCCTCGCAGCTGACCTTCAGCTCCGGCCCGGCGCCTGCGATCACGGTCGGCTCGAGCAGCCCGTCTCGCTCGCCGCCGCCTGCGAGCACCTCCGCGCCCGCCTCCCGGGCCTCGTCGATCCACGCGAGCACGCGCTCCTTCGCGTCCTCGTCGATCAGCGGGCCGACGTCGGTCTCCTCGTCGGCGGGATCGCCGATCCGGAGCTCTGCGACGCGCGGCAGGAAGCGCTCCAGGAACCCGTCGTAGGCGGCCGCGATCGACGTAGACCCGCTGCACCGAGATGCAGCTCTGGCCCGCGAAGGAGAACCCGTTTGCGGCCAGTCGCGGCGGCGCCGTCGTCGAGATCGGCGTCCGCCGCGACGATCACCGGCGTCGCGTTGCCGAGCTCGAGGTTGACCTTCTTCCTGCGGGGCGCGCTCCTGCAGCTTCCAGCCGACCGCGCCCGAGCCCGTGAAGGTGATCGCCTTGACCCGCTCGTCCTCGACCAGGACGTCGCCGATCTCCGACGAGCGGGCCGGCGACGACGTTCACCCAGCCCGGCGGCAGCCCGGCGTCCTGCTCCAGCTCCGCGAGCAGCAGCGCCGAGAGCGGGGTCTGGCTCGCGGGCTTGAGCACGACCGCGCAGCCCGCCGCGAGCGCGGGGGCGAGCTTGTGCGCGACGAGGTTGAGCGGGAAGTTGAACGGGCTGATCGCGCCGACGATCCCGATCGGCCGGCGCAGCGTGAAGGCGAGCTTGCCCTCGCCCGCCTGGAGCCGCGTCCATCGGGACCACGTCGCCGGCGAGCTTGCGCGCCTCGACGGCGGCGAACGTGTACGTGGACATCGCCCGCTTGGCCTCGACGCGGGCGGCCTTCATCGGCTTGCCGGCCTCGTCGGAGATCTGCCGCGCGACCTCGTCGTGGCGCCGGGCGAGCGCGGCGACCACGCGGACGAGGATCTCGGCGCGCTTGTGTGCCGGCAGCGGCTCGCGCATCGCTTCCTCGGCTGCGTCGATCGCCCGCTTCGTCTCGGCGGCGCCTGCCTTCGCGACTCGCGCGACGACGTCGCCGGAGTAGGGCGAGCGAACCTCGAGCCAGTCGCCGGTCTCGATCCACTCACCGCCGACCAGGAGCTTGCGCTCGACAGCGGTTGTCGCCATGCCGCAAGTCTAGGAAACTGGCCCTGTGGGCCTCGACATCCGCTACGCGCGCAGCGGCGGCGTCTCGATCGCCTATCAGGTCGTCGGCGAGGGGGACAGCGACCTGCTCTACGTCCCGGACTACGTCTCGAACCTCGTCTACGGGTGGGAGTCGCCGCACTGGCGGGAGTTCCGGTCGCTGGTAACAGCGCGCACGCGCAGTCGCTCCGAAGCTGACTCCTAGACTGTGATCTCGTGAAGGACGCGCTGATCGTCGATGCCGTCCGTTCGCCGATCGGGAGGCGCAACGGGACCCTCGCGGGCGTTCGCGCGGACGAGCTCGCGGGGCAGGTGCTGAACGCGCTCGTCGAGCGGAACGGAGTCGATCCAGCCGAGGTCGAGGACGTGCAGATGGGTTGCGTGTCACAAGTGGGAGAACAAGGGTGGAACATCGGGCGGATGGCGCCGCTGGTCGCGGGCTGGCCGGAATCGGTGCCGGGGACGACCGTCGACCGGCAGTGCGGCTCCTCGATGCAGTGCAACTTCAACGCCGCCGCGGCGGTCTGGTCGGGCCAGCTCGATCTCGTCGTCTCGGCCGGCGTCGAGTCGATGTCGCGCGTGCCGATGGGCTCGAGCGGAGGCGACCTCTCGGACGAGCTGCTCGAGCGCTGGGAGATCGTGCCGCAGGGGATCTCGGCGGAGCTGATCGCGGAGCGGTGGGGCTTCTCGCGAGAGGAGCTCGACGCCTACTCGTACGAGTCGCACCGGCGGGCTCTGGCGGCGATCGAGGAGAGGCGCTTCGAGCGCGAGATCGTGCCGGTCGAGGTCTCGAACCCGCACGCCGGGACGCTGTTCGCGGTGGACGAGACGCCGCGGGCAGACACGTCGCGGGAGGCGCTGGCGGCGCTCGCCCCGGCGTTCCTGCCGGATGGGATGGTGACCGCCGGGAACTCGAGCCAGATCTGCGACGGGGCCGCGGCGGTGCTGGTCGCGAGTGAAGCGGCGTGCTCCCGTCTCGGGCTCGAGCCCAGGGCGCGGTTCGTCTCGTTCGGCCTGGCGGGCGTCGACCCGCGGTTGATGCTGCACGGGAACCCGCAGGCCGCCGAGCGCGCACTGGCCAAGGCGGGCGTCGGCTGGGACGAGATCGGGGTGATCGAGGTGAACGAGGCGTTCGCGTCGGTGGCCTTGCAGTTCCTGCGCGACGCGGGCCTCGAGGAGCGGGCAGGCGACGTGAACCCGAACGGCGGCGGGATCTCGCTCGGTCACCCGCTCGGCGCGACCGGCGCGCGCATCACTGCGACGCTGCTGAACGAGCTCGAGCGCCGCCAGGCGCGCTACGGGCTCGCGACCATGTGCATCGGTTTCGGCCAGGCGATCGCCGCCGTGATCGAACGGCTCTGACCGGCCCGAGAGAGGTCACAGTTTCGGCACGGACCCGCCACAGACACGTATCGGGTTGTTCGCTATCGTCACCCGCGAGGGTGGCGGGCAGTCAACCCCACCCACGAGGGTGGGGGTGCGGGTTCACGCGCAGGCGTGAACCTCTAGGATCGCGCGCCGTGGAGATCTCCCGCGTCGGCGTCGTCGGCCTCGGCACCATGGGCGCCGGTATCGGCCAGGTCTGTCTCCAGGCCGGGCTCGAGGTCGTCGGCCGCGACGTCAGCGACGAGCTCGGCGAGCGCGCCCGCAGCCGGATCGACCACTACCTCTCACGCGGAGTCGAGAAGGAGCGCCTCACCCAGAACGAGAAGGACGCCGCGCTCGGGCGCCTCGAGCTTACGACCGAGATCGGCGAACTCGCTTCGTGCCAGCTCGTGATCGAGGCGGCCTTCGAGGATCTCGACGTCAAGCGGGAGCTCTTCACCGAGCTCGACAGGACGCTCGCGCCCGAGGCGATCCTCGCAACGAACACGTCGGCGCTCTCCGTCACCCAGATCGCCGAGGCTGCGGGGCGGTCCGAGCGCGTCGTGGGGATGCACTTCTTCAACCCGGCGCCCGTGCTGCCGCTCGTCGAGGTGATCCGGACCGTCCACACCAGCGACGAGGTCTTCGATGCCGCCTACGCCTTCGCCAAGCGGATCGGCAAGGAGCCCGTGGCCTGCAACGACACGCCGGGCTTCATCGTCAACCGGATCCTGATCCCCCTCCTGAACGACTGCGTGCGCGTCCTCGACGAAGCGCGTGTCGCGCCCGAGGACGTCGACCGGGCGATGCGCTTCGGCGCTAACTGGCCGATCGGCCCCTGCGCGCTGATCGACCTGATCGGCGTCGACGTCCATGTCCACGCCTCGGAGGCGCTGCACGACGCACTCGGCGAGGAGCGGATGGCGCCGCCCCGGCGGCTCCTCGAGCTGCGCGAGGCCGGTCGCCTCGGCCGCAAGACCGGGCGCGGCTTCTACGAGTACGAGTCCGGCTAGAGGTTTGATGTGGATTCGGCTCCCCGTGGGGTCGTCTCAGACCAAGCCAGGGTGGCTCGGCGTCCGCAGGCCAGGCCGGTGGGCCAGGTCAAGGGCGACGAGACGTCCTGGCGCCGCGTCTGAGGCGGCAGCCGCGGGACAGGCGCAATTCACATCAAGCCTCTAGCTCAGCCGGGACCAGACGTTGTCTACGAGCCGCGAGACGGCCGGCGTTCCGATCGACGCAGGGAAGTCGAGTGCGCCTGCCGCGAAGACCAGCGCCCCCGAAGGGCTCCGGTAGAGCGTCATCTCGGCATCCCTGGCGCCGATCGCCTCGCGGATCCTGGCCAGGACGACGACCCCGGGCGGAGAGCTCGGTGCGCGCGCGTCGACCTCCACGCCGGAGCGGCCGAACGACGACCCGTTCGCGAGGCCGGTTCCGGCGAACACCCACGGCATGGTGAGCGCGCCCTGGACGACGTACGGCTTCTCGGACTCGCCGAAGTTGCCGGCCACGAACTGAACGCCGATGAGCGCCGCCTCGGGACGCCCCAGCTTGCGCCACTGGTCGATCCGGCGCACGACTTGACCTTCACGCCGGACCTTCCAGAAGAAGTTGTTCGCCGAGAGGAACATCAGGTTGCCGCCGAGATCGCGGTAGCGCTCGACCACGTCGTAGACGTGCTGCGTGACGTACTCCTCGTGGCCGGAGAAGACGACCAGGTCGTATGCGTTCCGGAGCGCGTCCCCGGTCTTGAAGGCCTCCAGGTCGTCGTCGGAGAAGTAGTCGGCGGTCTTGCCCGTCTGCTTCAGCCAGGAGTTGAAGGCGGCGTTCCAGTCGTGGAAGCGGTAGGGAAGGCCCGGCTCCACATACGGCCGGCGCAGGTCGGCCGTGCGCGTCGCGCCGCCGACGTACCAGGAATCGCCCCAGCCGTCCCCGTCGCCGTCCCGTAGGTTGTACGCCTGCCACGTGTTGGTCGGCAGGACGACGGCGACTCGGTGCTCGCCCGGGTTGCGCGGCCGGAGGACGAAGGGCGCGTAGCCGAGGCGCCCGTCCACCGTCCTCGCCCGCAGGAAGTAGAGGCCGCTCGGCCAGGTCCCGGCCCGGCCGACCTCGACGACGTGTGCGGCGTTACGGTTGCCGCGCCAGCCGAGACGGATCGGAGGCGTCATCGCGAACGCGTTCGTGTTCGGATCTCTCGTGCCGTCGCCGACGTACGAGAAGACCTGGATGTTGATCGAAGGCGAGTCCGTCGAGATCGAGACGGCCGCCGGGCCGCCCTGCGGGTAGCTGCGCTTGAGGAACGCGGCCTCCACGCCGAGGATGCGGACGACGAGGCCGCTCGTCAGCCGGTGTGCCCGCGGGCGCTCGAAGCCGTACACGCGCAGGCCGCCCTTCGTCCCCCGGACGAGGAAACGGAGGAGGTACGTGCGCGCCGGGATGTCCCGCCGCGGTGACCACCGGATCGTGTGCGGCCCCGGGCCGAAGGCCCGTCGCGTCCTCCAGACGGGATGAGCCGGCCGGCGGACCTCGTCGGTCGCCACGACCTGGAGCTCGACCGTGCCGGGGCGGTCGAGGCGGAAGTGGACGATCGCCCTGTCGCGGAGCCCGTCGCGGTTCGGGCTGACCGTCGCCAGCTCGCGCGTATCGCCCGCGAACGGGTGGCCACCGTTCGAGATCCCGAGCCCGAGTAGCCGCGGCGGCCCTCCCTTTGCCGGGGCCGAGCCCGCCAGGACCAGTGCGAGCAGGAACGGCAAGAGGACTGGTAGCGCTTTCACTGACACGGATTGTGGCTGGCTTTACGGATTCCTAACAACCCGTTTATGGCGGCCTGACCCAAAGGGTCGATACTGGCGATTGCACATGAAGCGCATCCTCCTCCAGATCGCGGCCGTCGGCATGCTCGCGATGCCGGCCGCGCTGCCGGCGGCGACCCGCACAGACGGCACCCTCTCGGTCAAGCGCGGCCGTGCCATCACCAAGCTCAAGCTGCGTGGCACGGTGTTCGGCAGTCTGGCGAGGGGCTCGGTGCGAATCAAGGACGGGACTCCCAACAGCGGGTCTTCGCCAAAGTTTCGCCACTGCAAGACGCTCCGTCCGGTCAACGCTTCGACGACGCTCTGCAAGGGTCGGAAGATCACCTTCCGCGCTCCCAACGGGCCGTACGTCGTGACCGTGAGGGGCGTGGGGACCTTCCTCTCGGCAGTCGGAAGTGGGGTGGTCACCTTCGACGGTACCGGCGCGCCGAACTTCCCCAACGGGGTGATGTCGTTCGACGACGGTCCGTACTCCTCGATTCCGGACGAGCCTACGAGCTACCCGCTCGGGACCCCGAGTCCCTAACCGCCGTGTCTCTGGCATCCTGAGACCATGGCGACTCGGGGTCAGACGGTACTCGTCGTCGAGGACGAGACGTCCATCGCGTCGTTTGTCGCCCTCTACCTGAAGAACGCCGGCTATCGAATCGGGACCGTCGGGACGGGCCGGGAGGCGCTCGAGCGGGTTGCCGCGGACAAGCCGGACCTCGTCGTGCTCGACCTGATGCTTCCGGACATCGACGGGCTGGAGGTCTGCAGGCGGATCCGCAGGGCCTCGGACATTCCGATCCTGATGCTGACCGCCCGGGACGAGGACGTGGACAAGATCATCGGGCTCGAGGTCGGCGCCGACGACTACCTGACGAAGCCCTTCAATCCCCGGGAGCTCGTCGCGCGGGTCAAGTCGATCCTGCGGCGGAGCGTCCCCGAGCGGCGTGAGGTGCAGACGAGGCAGATCAAGCACGGCGACCTCGACATCGACGCGGGGCGGCGCGAGGTTCGCGTCTCGGGGGAGGAAGTGCAGCTGGCGCCGAAGGAGTTCGACCTGCTCTGGGAGCTGCTCGACCACCGCGGGCTCGTGCTCACGCGCGACCAGCTCCTCGAGCGCGTCTGGGGCTACACCTTCGCCGGCGACACAAGAACCGTCGACGTGCACGTCCGCCAGCTTCGCCGCAAGCTCGGCGAGGCCTCGCCGATCGTCACCGTCTGGGGGGTCGGCTACAAGGTCGCTCCCGCGCGGGACGCGGCCGTCACGACGTAGAAGAGCGGCGCAACCGTGCTGCGGTCGCTCCGCTTCCAGCTCCCGGCCCTTTTCCTGCTCGGCGTCGTCGTCGCGGGGCTCGTCTCCGCCGCGATCGCGCTCCGGCTCTTCCGCACCTACGCACAGAACCGAGCCCGCGACCAGGCGTACGCCGAGCTCACCCGCGAGGCGGTCGGCCTGACGAAGGTGTACTCGCGGCGTGCGGGCCTGAACGTCCTGCCGACCAGGACCGCCGAGCTGGCGACCGGTGACCGGATCTTCTACCGGGGCATCGCACTCTTTCCCGGCAGGCGGGCCGGCTTCCGGGAGATCCCGAAGTCGGTTCTGCCGGACCCGCGGAAGCCGGCCAGGTCGCTGCGGCGGTTCGAGTTCAGGCCGTCCGGAAGCGACCAGACGCTGCTTGCTGCGGGGCGTCCCCTCCAGATCGGCGGTCAGATCTTCGGGACGATCGTCGTCGCAAAGCCCAAGACGGAGCTGCACCAGCGCTGGCTCGCGCTGATCGAGCGGTTGTTGCTCGCCTTCGCAGCCGGCGTCGCCGTCGCAGCCGGGTTCGCGTGGTACCTCTCGCGGCGCATCACGACGCCGGTGCTCGACCTCTCGCACGCGGCCGACGAGATCGCCGCGGGCCGTTACGACGTCGCCGTCCCCCGCGTTCCCGGGGGCGGGGAGATCGGCCACCTCGCGGGACGCTTCCGCGAGATGGCGGCGCGCCTGGGCGAGGCCGAGGAGCTCGAGCGGAACTTCCTGATGACGGTCTCGCACGAGCTCCGGACTCCGCTGACGGCGATCCGCGGGCACGTGGAGGCGCTGCGCGAGGGCGTCGTCACCGACGACGAGATGCGCACCGCCTCCCTCACCGTGATCGCCGCCGAGGCCGAGCGGCTCGAGCGCCTCGTCGGTGACGTCCTCGACCTGGCCAAGCTCGGCTCCCGCCGCTTCACGGTGCTGCGGGAGGAGGTGGAGATGGTGCGGCTGATCGACCGTGTCTACACGGCCTTCAGCGAGGAGGCGCGCCGGCGCGGGATCGACTACCGGCGGACGGTGGCCGCGAAGCCGGTGATCGTGTCGGACGGGGACCGCGTGCTGCAGATCATCTCGAACCTGCTCTCGAACGCCTTCCGCTGGACGCCGGACGGGGGCCGCATCGAGCTCGAGCTGAAGGCGGTTGACGGGCAGGTCTGCGTCACTGTCGACGACAGCGGCCCAGGGATCGCGCCGGCCGAGCGCGAGAGGATCTTCCGCCCGTTCTGGACGCGTGACGGCGGCGGCACGGGCCTCGGGCTGGCGATTGCGCGCGAGCTGGCGGGGGCGCTCGGGGGCCGGATCAGCCTGCAGAGCACCGCCGGCCGCGGCAGCCGCTTCGAGCTCGTCCTTCCGGCGGCGCCGGCTCAGCCCTAGGGCCGGAGCCTTGGCCACGCGGCCGTCGTGATCGAGCGCCGGCGCGCTCGTCTAGCATCACCGCGCGATGGCGGCGCCGCAACGTGCCGAGGTAACCGCTTTGCCGCGCCGAAGCTCGGGGCTGACCGCGGCTTTGCGCTCGCTGCGCCCGCGGCAGTGGTCGAAGAACCTGCTCGTCTTTGCCGGGATCGTCTTCGCAGCGAAGCTGGGAGATGCCGGGCGCTGGGGCGAGGCGGCAGCTGCGTTCGCCGCCTACTGCGCGCTCTCGAGCGCGGCGTACCTCGTCAACGACGTCCGCGATCGTGAGCACGACCGGCACCATCCGGTCAAGAGGCAGCGCCCGATCGCGCGGGGGGAGCTCTCGGCCGGAGCCGCGCTGGCCCTCGCCGCCGGCCTGGCCGCAGCGGGCGCCGCGATCGGCGCGTGGCTCGGTCCGGCCTCGATCGGCCTGCTGCTCGCCTTCGCCGCCCTCCAGCTCGCGTACAGCTTCGGGCTCAAGCACGTCGTGCTGGTGGACGTGCTGGCGATCGGCGGGCTCTTCGTCGTGCGCGCCGCCGCCGGCGCAGAGGCGGTGCGCGTGCGCATCTCGCCGTGGCTTCTTCTCTGCACCGCGCTGCTCGCGCTCTTCCTCGCGCTCGCCAAGCGGCGTGGAGAGCTCGTGCTCGTCGGCGCGCGGGAGACGCCGGGGCGGCCCGTCCTCGAGGGGTACTCGCTGGAGCTCGTCGACCAGCTCGTCTCGGTGGTCGCGGCCTCGACCGTGATCGCCTACTCCTTCTACACGTTCACCGCGCGCGACTCGAAGGCGCTGATGGCGACCATCCCGTTCGTCATCTTCGGGGTTTTCCGGTACTTGCTGCTCGTCCACCGCGACGATCTCGGCGAGGAGCCCGAGCAGGTGTTGCTGACGGACGTCCCGATCCTGGTCGCCGTCTCCCTCTGGGTCGGGACCGCCGCGGTCATCCTGGCGCTGACCTGAGTCGCTGGATCGTCCTCGCGGTAGCGCTCGCGGTCGTCGTCGGCCTCGGGCTCGGGCTCTATGCCGACTTCGGGCGGCTCGGCGACGAGCTCGGGAGCTTTCGCTGGGAGCTCTTCCCGGCGGCCTGCGGGCTGACCGCGCTCAACTACCTGCTCCGCTTCTGGCGCTGGCAGCGCTACCTGGCGCGGCTGGAGATCGAGGTCCCGGCGGGGCGGAGCCTCTCGATCTTCGTGGCCGGCCTGACGATGACGATCAGCCCGGCGAAGCTCGGCGAGGTGTTGAAGTGCGGGCTGCTGCGGCGCTCGTTCGCCGTGCCGGTGCGGCGGTCGGCGCCGGTCGTGTTGGCCGAGCGGGTCACCGATGCCACCGGCGTGGTCGTGCTCGCCGTCGCCGGGGGCGCGGGAACCGACCGTTGGCCCCTGCTCGCCCTCGCGCGTCGCCGGTGTCGTCGTGGTCGTCGTGGTTGTGCGGAGCCCGCTCCTGGGGCGGTTCGCCGGGCTCGGCGAGGCGCCCGCCGCGGCGAGGACGCTGCTCGGGTCGCGGCTGCTGGTGGGCATGACTGCGGTGTCGGCCGTCTCGTGGTTCTGCGAGTGCCTTGCCGCCTACCTCTGCGTCCGCGGGCTGCGGCTCGACCTCTCGCTGGCCGACACGGTGGTCGTCTTCTCGCTGGGCAGCCTGGCCGGCGCGCTCTCGTTCCTTCCGGGCGGTCTCGGCGTGGCGGAGACGAGCATGACGGGCCTGATTCGGGTGCTCGGCGACGCCTCGCGGGCCGGGGCGGCCGCCGCGACGGTGTTGATCAGGCTCGCGACCCTCTGGTTCGCGGTCGCGCTCGGGCTCGTCGGGCTGGCGGTGGAGGAGCGGCTGGCGCGCCGGCAGGAGGGTCTGGCGGAATAGCGCACCCCGGCGGCACAGACGTATTTCGTCAGGGCCCTCCTACTAGCCGGACTCGGCGCGGCGCTCTTCGATCCGGTAGACGATCGCGCCCTCGCCCGACTGCAGGTTCCGCTCGAGCCTGTCGAGCCGTTCGTCCACGGTCTTCCAGCCCGAGCTGACGAGATCGACGAGCAGAGCGAGATCGTCCACCCGCGCGTGCCTCTCGGAAAGCAGGTCGCCCTCGATTCGCTCCAGCCGGCGGATCATCTGGTTCGTCAGTCCCCGGAGCTCGGCGAGGTTGCGCCCGACCGGCTCGACCTGCTCGCGCAGGCCGTCCTGGAGGGCGTTGTCGATCCTCGCCGGCATCGTCGCCTCGAGCCCGGCCGCGGCCAGGGCGAGCTCTTCCACCTGGGCGCGCGTCCGCTCGAGCACGGCGTCGACGGCGGCCGCGTCGGGCCGTCCCTCCGCCGCCTGCCGGAGCCGTTCTCGCGCCCGTTCGAATGCGTCGTCGGTCATGGGCGCCAACGGTAGCGTTCGCGTCGGATGAAGTCGGCGGACCTCGACTACTCGCTGCCGCCGGAGCTGATCGCGCAGCGCCCTCTGGAGCGGCGGGACCACTCTCGACTCCTCGTCTACGAGCGGGCGACCGGAGAGGTCCGGCACCGGCGCTTCGGCGAGCTGCCGGAGGAGCTCCCGGCAGGAATGCTCACGGTCGTCAACGACACGCGCGTGTTGCCCGCCCGGTTGCGGCTGCGGCGGCCGGGTGGGGGAGAGGCGGAGATCCTGCTCCTCGAGCGGCTCGGAGCGAACGGGCTCTGGGAAGGGCTGGCGCGGCCCTCGCGGCGGCTGCGGCCGGGGCAGCGGCTGGGTCCGGTCGAGCTGGTCGAGGCGCTCGGCGAAGGCCGCTGGCGGCTACGGCTCGAGGGCGAGCCCGCGGGCGAGGCGCCGCTGCCTCCGTACATCAAGGAGCCGCTCGCCGACGCCGAGCGCTACCAGACGGTGTACGCCGAGAACGAGGGCTCGGCCGCGGCCCCGACGGCCGGCCTGCACTTCACGCCGGAGCTGCTCGCGCGGCTGGACGTCGAGCGGGTCACGCTCCATGTCGGCCTGGACACCTTCCGGCCGGTCGCGGTCGAGGAGCTCGCCGAGCACGAGCTGCACAGCGAGCGCTACGAGGTCTCGGCCGGCGCCTGGGGGCGGATCCGTGCGGCGTCCAGCGTGCTCGCCGTCGGCACGACGAGCGTCCGCGTGCTCGAGTCGCTCGCGCGCGGGGCTCCGCTCGCCGGCCGGACCGAGCTGTTCGTCACTCCAGGGTTCGAGTTCCGCCGGGTCGACGCGCTGCTGACGAACTTCCACCTTCCGCGCTCGACCCTCCTCGCGCTCGTGATGGCGTTCGCCGGGGTGGAGGAGACGAGGCGCCTCTACCGGATCGCGATCGAGGAGCGCTACCGCTTCTACAGCTTCGGTGACGCGATGTTGGTCCTGTGAGCGGGCGAGCTGGAGGTCAGGCGCGCGGGGCCGGAGGAGCTGGCGGAGATCGTCGAGCTTCTTTCCGAGGCCGCACGCTGGCTGCTCTCGCGCGGGATCCGCCAGTGGCCCGATCCGTTCCCGGCCGAGCGGGTCGAGCGGCTTCTGGGGCGTGGTGAGTTCTACGTCGCCAGGCTCGAGGGTGAGATCGCGGCGACGCTGGCGCTCGTCTGGAGCGACCCGGCCTTCTGGGGGGAGCGGCCTCCGGACGCGGGCTACGTGCACGCGCTGGCCGTGCGCCGCGCCTACGCGGGGCGGGGGCTCGGGCCGCGCCTGCTCGACTGGGCGGAGCACAGGTCGCTGCGGCCGGGCGTGACTACCTGCGGCTCGACTGCCCGCGCGACAACCCGGTCTTGCGCGCGTACTACGAGAGCCGGGGCTTCGAGCCGCAGGGCGAGGCCGAGATCGACGACTTCACCGTGACGCTCCTGCAGCGGCGGTGCCGCGCGCGAGCCGCATCGTGAGCCGGCGAGCCTGGGGAGGAATCGTCACGGCCCCGGCACGACCGGGTCACAGACAGGTGCGACTTTGGCGGGTAGGCTCGCAGCGGGAGCGAGGGTGGCCCAGCTACCCCACCCTGGGTGGGGGGATCGTGGTCTGATGACCGGGTTCGCGCTGCTCGCGCGCGACGGGGCGGCTCGGGCGGGGGTGCTCTCGACCGCGCACGGCGAGCTCCGGACGCCGGCGTTCATGCCGGTCGGCACCAAGGCGACCGTCAAGAGCGTCGCCCCGGACGAGCTGCGCGCGCTCGGCGCCGAGATCCTCCTCGCGAACACGTACCACCTCCACTTCCGCCCGGGCGCCGACACGATCGCGGCGCTCGGCGGCCTCCACGGGTTCATGGGCTGGGACGGGCCGATCCTGACCGACTCCGGCGGCTTCCAGGTCTTCTCTCTCCGCCACACGATCCTCGCCCGCGACGACAACGGAGTCACGTTCCGCTCCGTCTACGACGGCGACCCGGCGCGCTTCACGCCCGAGCTCGCCGCCGGCTTGCAGGCGGACCTCGGCTCCGACATCGCAATGTGCCTGGACGTCTGCCCGCCGCCCGACTCGACGCCGGAGGAGCTCGCCGAGGCCGTCCGCCTGACCACGCTCTGGGCCGCGCGCCAGCGCGAAGCGGACCGTGCAGCCGGGCAGCTCGTCTTCGGAATCGCCCAGGGCGGAACCGACCCGGAGCTCCGCCGGCGCTCGATCGAGGAGGTGACCGCACTCGGCTTCGACGGCTACGCGCTCGGCGGTCTCGCAATCGGCGAGGGCCGGGAGCTGATGTTCGAGACGACGGCGTGGGCGGCCGACCTGCTCCCACCCGAGCTGCCGCGCTACTTCATGGGGATCGGCGACCCCGAGGGCATCCTCGAGGTGATCGAGCGCGGGATCGACCTGTTCGACTGCGTCCTGCCGACCCGCAACGCGCGCACCGGCACCGCGCTCACCCGGGACGGACGCCTGAACCTCCGCAACGCCCGCTTCGCGCGCGACCCGGCCCCGCTGGACGCAGACTGCACGTGCCCGGCCTGCACACGCTTCTCCCGCGCCTACATCCGGCACCTCGTGAACCAGCAGGAGCTGCTCGGTCACCGGCTGCTGACGCTGCATAATCTCCGCTTCGTGCTCGACCTCGTCGCCGGCGCGCGTTCGGCCATCGAGCGGGGCGAGCTCAGCGAATACAAGGCGGCGGCGCTGGCGAGGCTGCGGGCCGCTCCGGAGGTGCCAAGGTGAGTCCCGGTTTCCTGATCGTGGTCGTCGCGCTCTTCGTCCTGATGTGGCTGTTCCTGATCCGGCCGCAGCGCCGGCGCACCGAGGCCCAGCTGGCGATGCAGGACAGCCTCCGCCAGGGTGACGAGATCATCACCGCGGGCGGGCTCCACGCCGTCGTCCGCTCGATCGAGGACGACGTGCTCGAGATCGAGCTCGCGCCTGGCACCGTCGCCCGCCTCGACCGCCGGGCCGTGGCGGGCGTCGTCACCGAGCCGGAAGCGGACGCCCTGCCTGAGGAGCCGATCTCGCCCGACGACGGCTAATCTGTCGTACCGAGCGTGTCGAACCGGCGTTCCCATCTCATCCTCGTAGGCCTGCTCGCGCTGGCGCTCGCCGGCGTGGCAGTAATCGGCGTTCCCGGCTCGCCTGCGCACAAGAAGGTGACGCTCGGCCTCGACCTCCAGGGTGGCCTCGAGGTCGTGCTCAAGGCCGTCCCGCCGAAGAACCACAAGCTCACCTCCGAGGACATGGACCGCTCGGTCTCGATCATGCGCAACCGGATCGACAAGCTCGGCGTCTCCGAGCCCGAGATCCGCAAGCAGGGCAAGGACCAGATCGTGATCGAGCTCGCTGGCGTCCACGACCCCGCGAAGGCGGCGAGCGTGATCGGCACGACCGCCCAGCTCCAGTTCTACGACCTCGAGAACGACGTCGTCACACCCTCCACCGACGGCCAGGGGAACGTGATCGCGGATACGAGCCTCTTCCACCTCCTGAACACGGTCAAGAAGGACGCCGAAAAGGGAACGCCGACCGCCTTCTACCTGTTCGACGCGAAGAAGAAGCTCAAGCGCGGGCCCGAGGACACGCGGGAGAAGCTGCTCGACACGTCCCGCCTGAAGGGGAAGGTGCCGAAGGGCTGGACCGTGCTGGGTGTCCCCGAGCACACGACGGTGGTCAACTGCCCGAGAGAGAACGGCTGCCCGGGCGTCCAGCAGGGCCAGCAGAGCGCAAGCACCTACTACTACCTCCTCAAGTTCTATCCCGACCGGGCCGAAAACCCCATCCCCGAGGCCAAGGGCGACGACCTGAAGCTGTCCGCGATCAGGCCCGACATCAGCACGACCGGGCAGGGCAACGAGGTCCTGCTCGGCTTCAAGAGCGAGGGCAACAAGAAGTTCCACGAGATCACCCGCGCCGAGGCGGCTCGCGGCCAGCAGCTTGCGGACGCGGCCGGTGAGGGCGGCTCGAGCGACCTCAACACGGTCATCAGGTACGCCCAGCACTTCGCGATCGTCCTCGACGGCGAGCTCAAGTCGACGCCGTACATCGACTACAAGCAGAACCCGGACGGGATCGACCCGAGCGGAAGCGGCGCCTCGATCTCGAACATCAATAGCTACAGCGAGGCGAAGAACCTCGCGCTCGTGCTCCAGACCGGCGCGCTGCCGGTCAACTTCGAGCAGATCGAGCGCGCCGACGTCTCGGCCACGCTCGGCAAGGACTCGCTGCGCGAGGCGAAGACGGCCGCGCTGATCGGCCTGCTCCTGGTCGCGGCCTTCCTGCTCGTCCTCTACCGCTTCCTGGGGGTCGTCGCCGTGCTCGGCCTCGGCATCTACGCCGCGTTCCTCTACGCGGCGATCCTGCTCTTCGGCGTCACGCTCACGCTGCCGGGCTTCGCCGGGATGATCCTCACCATCGGCGTCGCCGCCGACGCGAACGTCGTCATCTTCGAACGGATCAAGGAAGAGGTGCGGTCCGGGAAGAGCGTCCGCGCCGCGATCGCGGCCGGGTACGCGAAGGGCTTCCACACGATCATCGACGCCAACGTCGTGACGGTGATCACCGCGCTCGTCCTGTTCGCGGTCGCGACCGCCGGCGTCAAGGGCTTCGCCCTGATGCTGATGATCGGGACGATCATCTCGCTCGTCACCGCGGTCGCCGCGACGCGCGCGATGCTCGGCCTGCTCGCGGGCTTCCGCTGGTTCGACAACCCGAGCTTCATGGGAGCGCAGGGCCAGCAGACGGCGAAATGGCTGCAGATCGACTTCATGCGCCGCCGCTACCTCTGGTTCGCAATCTCCGGCGCGATCGTCGTGATCGGCATCGGGTCGCTCGCGACGAAGGGGCTCAACCTCGGGATCGACTTCAAGGGGGGGACGCAGGTCACGTTCAAGACCCCGAAGCCGGTCTCGCTCGCGACCGTTCGCACTGAGGCCGACAAGTTCACCACGCAGCCGGCGATCGTCCAGGGCCGCGGGAAGCTCGTCGGGAGCGACCGCTACCAGAGTTTCCAGCTCCGAATGCGCTCGCTCAACTCCGCGCAGACGAGCAGGCTCTCGAAGGACATCACCAACAAGTTCGCCGAGGGCCGGGAGATCTCGTTCAACATCCAGACGGTCTCGTCGAGCTTCGGGCGCCAGATCGCCCGCGCCGCGATCACGGCGATCCTGTTCTCGCTGCTCCTGATCGTGCTCTACATCGCGATCCGGTTCGACTTCAAGTTCGCGGCGCCGGTCATCGTCGCGCTCCTGCACGACATCCTGATCACCGTCGGCGTCTACGCGCTCCTCGGCCGGGAGGTGACGAACTCGACCGTGGCCGCCGTCCTGACGGTGCTCGGTTACTCGATCTACGACACGATCATCATCTTCGACCGGATCCGTGAGAACGTCCCGCTGATGCGGCGCGCGCCGTTCGCGACGATCGCCAACGTCTCGCTCTGGGAGACGATCCGCCGCTCGCTGGCGACGACCCTGATCACGCTGCTGCCGATCGTCTCGCTGCTGCTCTTCGGCGGCGCGACCCTGAAGGACTTCGCTTTCGCGCTCATGGTCGGCATCGTCTCCGGTGCCTACTCCTCGATCTTCATCGCGGCGCCGCTGCTCACGGTCTGGAAGGAGCGCGAGCCCGAGTACGCGCGCCGCAAGGGCCGGGAGCCCGAGGGCGGGCCGGAGGACGGCGGCTTCCCCGCGCGTCTCCGCCCACGGCTACCCGGAGGCGGACCGGCCGCAGTCGACGGCGGCACCCTGGCGCTCGAGGACGCGACCCGGGCGGCCGCGTCCGAGCCGGCGCCGACGCTCGGCGACGTGATCCCGCAGCCGAGCGGTGCGGCCCAGGCGAAGCGGGAGCGCCGCCGCCAGCGTCGTCGAGCCAGGCCCCATGGCCGAAGCCGCTAACGCCACCCGCGAGCTGGTCGAGAAGCTGGTGCTCGCCGGCGTGGGCGCCGTCGCGCTGACCGCGGAACGGGCGGACGCCCTCGCCGAGGAACTGTCGGCGCGCGGAGGGCTGCGAAAGGAAGAAGCGCGTTCGCTCGTCGAGGAGCTGACCGGCCGCTGGCGCAATGAGACCGTCCGCCTGGGCGAGCGCACCGGGAGCGGGCTCTCCGGCGTCTTCCGCGAGCTCGGGCTGGTCACGCGCGGCGAGCTCGAGGAGCTCGAGCTTCGGGTCGCGCAGCTCGAGCACCGGCTGCGGCTCGTCGAGTCGCCTCGCGCCTGACGTGCCGAAGAACAACGCAGAGCTGGGCTGGCGAGTCGGCCGCCTGATCGTTCCCCGCACCGCCGTCTGGCTCGCGCCGGCCGCCGGCTACGGGATCGAGCGCGTGCCCCTCGAGGGCGGCGGCGTCGTCGCCGCGAACCACTTCTCCGGCATCGACCACCCGCTGATCGGGGCGTTCTGCCCGCGCACGATCTACTTCCTCGCCAAGGCCGAGCTGATGGAGGTTCCCGTGGTCGGCCCCGCCCTGCGGGCGCTCGGGGTCTTCGGCGTCCGGCGTGGGGAGGGAGACCGCGACGCGCTCCGTCATGCGCGCCGGCTCGCGGGCGAGGGCAACCTCGTCGGCGTCCACCTCGAGGGAACGAGGCAGCGCTTCGGGCACCCCGGACGGATGCAGCCCGGCGGCCTGATGATCGCCCTGCAGGAGAACGTTCCCGTGATCCCGTGTGCGGTCGACACGTTCGGCTGGTCGCCGAAAAACCGGCGGAAGTGCGCGGTCGTCTGGGGCGAGCCGATGGTGCTCGACGGCCTGCCGCGAAACCGCCGCGGCTACGCGGAGGCCGCGGAGACCGTGGGCGCGGAGATCGTGCGTCTCTGGCGCCTGGCCGCCGAGGCTTCGGCCGCCGGACTGCCGCCGGAGCTGCCCGACGGCGCGAAGCGAAGCGGCATCAATCCGAAGGTCCGAAGCCCGGCCTAGACTTGACGCCGTGGCCACGCCCGCGACGCGGAACCTGGGGCGCATCTCCGAGATCGCGCAGGTCGCGGTCAGGCACGGTTTCGGGTACTTCTTCGAGACCCATCGCCTGACCGACCTCCTGCCGGCGCGCCTCACGGGCCATCGGGCGGCCGAAGGCGCCCCGTCCGAGCGCGGCCAGCACCTGCGCGAGATGCTGGACGAGCTCGGCCCGACGTTCGTCAAGTTCGGCCAGCTCCTCTCGACCCGTCCCGACATCGTCCCGCCGGACATCCTGGTCGAGCTGCAGGCGCTCCAGGACGACGTCCGCCCGTTCCCGTACGCCGACGTCGAGCGCGTGATCCGCGAGGACCTGGAGCTGTCGGTCGAGCAGCTCTTCACGGAGTTCGAGGAAACGCCGGTGGCGGCGGCCTCGATCGGGCAGGTGCACCGCGCGACGCTGCCGAACGGGCACCGGGTCGCCGTCAAGGTCCAGCGGCCCAACGCCCCGCGCCAGGTCGAGGCCGACCTCAACCTCCTCTACCAGGCCGCCCGGATCGCCCGGGAGCGCGTGCGCGCGCTCGACTTCATCGACGCGCGCCAGATCGTCGACGAGTTCGCGCGCTCGATCCGCCAGGAGCTCGACTACCGCCTCGAGGCCCGAAACGCCGAGGTCTTCCACCACCGCTTCGTCGGCCACCCGCACGTGCGCATCCCGCGGGTCTACTGGAGCTACACGCGGGCGCGCGTGCTCACGCTCGAGCTGATCGAGGGCATCCAGCTCGCCGACCTGCCGCAGGACGCCTGGACGATGGAGGAGCGCCGCCGGCTCGCCTACCTGATGGCGGAGACGTGGATGACGATGATCTTCAGGCACGGGTTCTTCCACGGCGACCCGCACCCGGCGAACATCTTCGTGCTCGATGACGGGGATGTGATCGGCCTCGTCGACTTCGGCCAGGTCGGGAAGCTCTCCGACGACGACATGTCGAAGCTGACGCGGCTCTTCATCGACGCCGCCGACGAGCGGATCGAGCAGCTCCCACGTCGGCTCGGAGAGCTCGGCGTCCGCTATCCGAAGGAGCGCGAGGAGGAGTTCGTCGCGGAGCTCCGCGAGATGTACGGGCGCTACTACGGTGCGAGCCTCGCCGAGATCGACCCGCTGCAGGTGATCCGCGAGGCCTTCCAGCTGATCTACCGGCTCAACCTCCGCCTCCCGACGCGCTTCGTCCTGCTCGACAAGGCGATCGCGACCCTCGGCTCGGTCGGCATCGACCTCTACCCGGACTTCAATGTCTTCGAGATCGCCAAGCCATACGCGCGGAGCCTGATGGTCGAGCGCTACAGCCCACGGCGAATGCTCACGAGGGCGCGGACGGAGGGGGCCGAACTGGCGCGGATCGCAACGAGCATGCCGTACCAGGTGCACGACTTCCTCGAGGAGATTCGCGACGGCCAGATCGAGGTCGGCTTCGTGCACAAGGGCCTCGACGACTTCATGCAGAAGGTCAACGTCGCCTTCAACCGGCTGGTGGTCGCGCTGGTGGTGGTGGGCGGGCTGATCGGTTCGAGCCTGATCGGGATCTTCGCCACCCACGGCCCGCAGGTCTTCGGCGTGAACGTGCTCTCCTTCATCGGCTTCGTCCTGAGCGGCGTGCTCGGGCTGTGGCTCCTCTGGGGCGTCGTCCGCTCCGGGCGGCTGTAGAGAGCTCGTCGCACTTTCGCGCAAAAGGACATCTGGCGGAGGGCTCGCCGGAGCGGTACCTTCGGCGCGATGTCTCAGGCGCTGCTCCTCGCCGAAGCCGAGCCGGGAACGCGGGAGTTCCTCGAGCGGCACCTGGCCGGCGAGGGGTTCGAGGTGCTCGGCGTGGACGCGCAGGAGCTGGCGCTCGAGCTGCTGGAACGGGCGCGGCCGGACATCGTGCTCGTCGGCGGGCTCGCGGACGCGTCGGCGCCGGACGTCTGCCGCCGCCTCCGCGAGGGCGAGCCGGGACGCTGCTGGGACCGCGACATCCCGGTGATCGTCCTCGGCGAGGCCCGAGCCGACGCCGTCGACCGCGTGCAGGCTTTCGAGCGCGGCTGCGACGACTTCGTCCCGTGGCCGTTCCACTACGAGGAGCTCGTCGCCCGGATCCATGCCGTCCTGCGGCGGGCGCGGCGGACGAACGCGAGCGCCTCGCCGCCGGCCCGGTCGCGATCGACCGCGCGACGCGCCGCGTGACCGTGCACGGCTTCCCGGTGACGCTCGCGGCGAAGGAGTTCGAGCTGCTGACGAAGCTGGCGACCGACCCGACGCGCGTGTTCACGAAGGAGGAGCTGCTGCGCGAAGTGTGGGGGTTCGTCGCCCTCGGACGGACGCGCACCCTCGACTCGCACGCTTCGCGCCTGCGCCGCAAGCTCGCGCTGGCCGGCGCCGAGGAGTGCATCCTCAACGTCTGGGGCGTCGGCTACCGCCTGCTCGCGGACACGGTCGAGCTGCGCCGCTCCGCCTGAGCAGCGTCTTTAGGCCCAGGGCAGACGAGCCCAGCTCGGCGGCTGCTCTCGCCGGAACCGCTCGGCCGTCGCGTACGCCTGCCTCCAGTCGGAAGTCTCCTCGGCCACGCTCGCGCCGTGGCGCGCCGCGAGCTCCGACACCGGGTAGTGGACTTCCGGGCCCGAGCGGGAGCCGACCATCAGGATCACACACGGCCCCTCGCCCGCGCCCACGAAGGCGTGCTCGGTCCACGGGGGCGCGTGGAAGAAGTCCCAGGGTCGCAGTCGCCGCTCCTCGTCCTCGACGACCAGCGCGCACTCCCCGGAAAGGACGAGGAACCCCTCCTGGTTCGACTCGGCGTGGTAGAGGGTGGTCTGTCCCGGCTCCAGGACGGTGACATTGATCCCGAGCTGGGCGAACTCGACCGGCGGGTCGCCGTACTCGTTCTCGAATGCGCACCTCGCGCCCCTCGTCTCCGCGAACCACCACTCGGCGTCGCGCACGTTGACGACGAACCAGCCCTGGCTGACGGGCGTGAGCCCCGATCCGAAGTCCTCGAGCTGTGCTTCGGGCACGGACGCGATTCTCGCACGTCGGGGTCTGCGAGGGTGCGTGGTCTAGGCTCGGAGCCGCTCTCGCCTGCAGCAACGACTCCGGGAGGCACCGTGAAGCTTCTTCTGACTTCGGCCGGCATCAAGAACACGAGCATCCGCGACGCGCTGGTCGACCTCCTGGGCAAGCCGATCGCCGAGTCGAGCGCCCTCTGCATTCCCACCGCGGCATACGGGCACCCCATGGTCGGCCCCGGCGCCAGAGCCTGGCAGTTCGTCAGCGGAAATTCCGAGAATCCGATGGTCGACCTGGGCTGGAAGTCCGTCGGCTTGCTGGAGCTCACCGCGCTGCCCAGCATCGACGAAGAGCGCTGGGCGCCCCTGGTCCGGGAGACGGACGTCCTGCTGGTGGCGGGCGGCGACGCCCTCTACCTGTGCCACTGGATGCGGCAGTCCCGGCTTGGCGGACCTGCTTCCGTCGCTGAGCGAGACGGTCTGGGTGGGACTGAGCGCCGGGAGCATGGTGATGACCCCCAGGATCGGGGAGGACTTCGTCCAGTGGAGACCGCCGACGGTGACGACAGCACGTTGGGCATCGTCGACTTCTCGATCTGTCCACACCTGGCCGAGGAGGGCATGCCGGGCAACACTATGGCCGAGGCGGAACAGTGGGCGGCCGGCATCTCGGGCCCGGCGTACGCGATCGACGACCAGACCGCCATCAAGGTTGTCGACGGCGCTGTCGAAGTCGTGTCAGAAGGGCATTGGAGACTGTTCAGGCCCAGCCCGGAAGCAAACGAATCGGGCTAGCAAACGTGCGCTCGGCGCGGATCACAGCGTCGTACTAGCGTTGCGGGAGTGCCGGTTGATCCGTCGCGGCTGAACGCGGTCGGCGATCTCGTCCTGACCAGGGTGGAGGAACTACGTGCGCTCGCGGACCCGGTGCGTCTCGATCTTTTCGATCTCGTTCGGCGGCACGGCCCGCTCGGCGTCGAAGACGGCTGCGGTCTTCTGGGCCTCGCACCCGATGCGGCGTCGAGCCATCTTCGGCAGCTCGCCGACGCTGGGCTGATCGATCGGGACGCCACCGGCAGATGGAGAACCGAGGCAAGAGGGATCTACTTCGAGATCCATGACGACCCGGAGGCGCAGAGTGCTGCGCGCGAACTGAGCAACACGATGCTCGTCAGGTACGGATCGCTTCCCGCCGAGTGGGTGCGCCGAGTCGAGCCGCTGCTTGATGTGACGTGGGCGCGGGCCGCCGGCCTCTTCAACGCCCGCATCGAGCTCGCTCCGAACGAGGTCCGCCGGTTGCAAGAGGATTTCGAGAGGCTCCTCGAGCCGTTCACAAACCGACCCGCCGACGATCGACCGGACGACGCGTCTCCGGTCAGGATCACGGCGTACTTTCTGCCGGAGCCCGGCTGAGCTGAAAGCCGCAGAAAGGGCCGCTCTTGGCTGCGCCAGCGCGCGCGAATGTCGCCCGACGAGTCATCGCTTTCGAAGCCGGGCGCTACGGCTTAATGTCGGCGCGTAGTATTGTGAGGCTAGATACAAACGCGGGTAAGCTTCGCTCACGCCGCTGCTCTGAGGGTCGGCCTTGGTTAGCCTCGGTGACGCCAGCGTTCTCTTTCTCGTGTCGTGCTCGATGCAGGCCAATTTGGGTGCCTGTCCACTGATGGGAGGAAGAGATGAGAGTGTGCATCGTTGGGGCTTCTGGGAAGCTTGGGCAGTACATGGTCCAGCAGTCGCTGGATCGCGGTGACGAGGTGGTTGGCGTGTGCCGCCAGCAGAGCGTGGGCAAGCTCGACGCGTTCAAGGGACGCATCACTGTCATCCCGGGAGCGACCGACGACCGTGAGGTCATCAAGCGCGCCGTCGCGGGATGCGGCGGGGTTCTCGTCGTGATGACCCCGCGAGGCGTCCACGGGTACTCGACGGGAACGACCCAGGCGGTGCTCGACTATGCGCCTCCAGGCGCGCGCCTCATCTTTTCGTGCGGATGGCACATCACCCTCGACGGCCAGGACGTGTACTCGCTGAAGCTCAAGACACTCGTGAAGGTCTTCGGGCCGCTCGCGCGTCTCGCTCGCTTCGCCGATCTCGACGACCAGGTGGAGGCGGCCCGGCGGATCTTCGCCAGCGACACGCGGTGGACGGTCGTACGCGGCAGCGACCTTGAGGAGGGCGAGAGTCAGGGCCTGCCCGTATGGAGCAGGCACGTGGGCGATCCCATTCTCGAGAGCAACATCACGCGCCGCGTCGACTTCGCCCGTTTCATGGTGGAGGCTCTCGACAACGACGAACTGGTCCACGAGGCCCCCGCGATCGTCGGCCGCCAGACACCCTCGGCGCTCGCGTACGCCGCATAGCGAGCGCACCCTCCGGTGGGCCAGTGTTGGGAATGATGCTCCTATGACTTGTCAAGCCATCAGCGGCTCCTGGTTTTCGAGGAGTCGGTAGAGGTGGCGGGCGAGGTAGCGCTTCAGTAGCCGCGTGGCGTCGCGGCGGCTTTTGCCTTCAGCGATCCGCTTGGCGATGTAGTCGCGGGTAATGGGGTCGTGCTGGCGGCGGTGGAGGACGATCGTGTGCAGGGCTCGGTTGAGTTGGCGGTCGCCACCACGGCTGAGGCGGTGCCGGGTCGTCTGACCGCTTGAGGCGGGGACGGGGGCAACGCCGGCGAGGCGGGCGAAGCAGGCTTCGGAGCGCAGCCGGCCGCGGTGCGACCAAGCGACGATCAGCTGGGCGGCGACGATCGGGCCGATGCCCGGCTCGTCGAGCAGCGCCGGGGCGAGTACGCGCACCTGGGCGAGGATCTCGTGCTCGAGCTCCGCGGCTTCGCTGGTGGCTGCCTGGATCCGGCGGGCGAGGCTGCGCAGGACGAGCCGGGTCGCGAGCTCGTCGGCTGTGGCGGAGGTGCGGCGAAGGCGGCTGCAGCGGTCGAGCAACTTGCCCTCCGGCAGTCCGCGCAGCTGCGCGCGGAGCGGCTCGGGTGCGGTGACGATCACCGCGCGAAGCTGCGTCAGAGCTTCGCGTCTGACGTCGACGGCGCTGCGCCGAGCGACCAGCAGCAACCGCAACGCCTCTCGCCGCTGACCTGCTGCGCGGCAGCGGCAGCGTCTCGCTCGCGAGCGCAGCTCGCGCTGTCCGGACCGCGTCGAGCGTGTCGTCTTTGCCGGCCAGCCGCCGCTCGGTACGTGGTGTGCGGCTGATCTCGAGCACCAGCTCGCCACAACCCGCGAGGAAGCGGGCGAGACCGGCGCCGTAGCTGCCCGTCCCCTCGATCGCCCAGGCGCGGCGGCCAGGCGCGTGCCGCTCCGCGAGGCGAAGCAGCTCGCGGTAGCCGCGCGCGTTTGCGGGTGCCGCGGTCCCGCAACAGCAGCGCCTGCCGGCGCCGTCACGACCGCCATGACGTGCTCATCGCGGTGGGTGTCGACGCCGAGCACGTAGTCCAGTTCGTCTGTAAGCATCCGACCGATCCTCCGACTCCGTTCGTAGGGTCCGGTGGTGCCGGTCTGAGCAAGGGAACCGCGGCGGCAGGACTGTGATGAGTCACGCCTCGAAGGCGGACAAGCTCCTGATCAAGCCAGCAGCGGGCGCCAGACCGGCGCCGCCGCGCACGGGCGGACAGATCATTCCCAAGGCACGCGCGAAGCGGCCAGTCACCAGACGAGTCACACTCGGCACGGCGACAACCAGGCTGGCGAGCGTCCCAGACAGACACCCTCGCCGAGTCTCACAGACCCTGAGGCGGGAGCGTCAGGTGCGTGGCGTTGCTACTCGCAACCTGTTGCCGTCTGGGTCTTCAAGGTGACACTCCCGCCCAGCTAGTCCCTCCTCCTCAACAGGGACGGCGAACTCCTCGGAGACGCGGTCGATGTCGGCTACGTAGAGGTGGATCAGCGTGTTCGGCCGTGCGTCCCCTTTGTGTTCCGACAGATAGAGGCGGACGTGGCCTCGCGCGACGGAAACGAACCACGGAAAGCCCGGCTCGAACTGATGCTCCCACTCCTTCTGGAATCCGAGCCGCTCGTACCACGCGACAGCGCGGGTTGCGTCCTGAACGTACAGAACCGGAACGACTGCCTCGACCACAGGGGCGAGGTTACCGCCGCACGCCCAGGAATCTCGGCTGCGCGAGCGTCCTCTGGCCTGAACGTCGCGGAGCGGCACGGTTCTCGTGGACCACGTGCCGTCGAGTTGGACCTCGACCACCGGCCCTCCGTCGATCCGCCCGAGCGCTCTAGAAGCCGGTCGCCTGACCGTCGCCGCGGGGGTCGCTTCCCGCCACGTAGGCGCCCGACGGTAGACGCCAGATGATCTGGCCTCGGCCGAAGGCGCCCCGGTCGCTCCAGGTCTCCGTCTCGTGGCCGCGCCCGGAGAGCTCCGCCGCGACTGCGGCATCGATCCCGGGCTCGAGCAGCACCTTGCGGCCGCTCAGCCAGCACCAGCGGGGCTGGTCGAGGCTCGTCTGGGGATCCAGGAGGTAGTCGAGCGTGTTGACGATCATCTGAACGTGGCCCTGCGGCTGCATGTGGCCGCCCATGACGCCGAACGGGCCGACCGCCGCTCCGTCTTTGGTGAGGAAGCCCGGGATGATCGTGTGGAACGGGCGCTTGCCGGGCTCGAGGTAGTTAGGGTGGCCCGGCTCGAGGCTGAAGCCGGTGCCGCGGTTCTGGAGCACGATTCCGGTGCCGGGCACGACCACGTGCGAGCCGAAGCCGTGGAAGGTCGACTGGATGAAGCTCACCATCATTCCGTCGGCGTCCGCCGTGCACAGGTAGACCGTGTCGCCTCGCGACGGCTCGCCGGCGGTTGCGAGCATCGCCTCGTCGCGGATCAGAGACCGCCGGGCGGCCGCGTACCCCTGCGACAGAAGCTCCGTGACCGGCATCTCGCCGCGCTCGGGGTCGCCGACGAAGCGCTGGACGTCTGCGAAGGCCAGCTTCATCGCCTCGATCTGCAGATGGAGGCTCTCGCCGGAGTCTCGCGGGAGCGACGCGAGGTCCAGCCCCTCGAGGATGCTCAGCGCGAGCAGCGCGGCGAGCCCCTGCCCGTTCGGCGGCATCTCCCAGACGTCGTGGCCGCGGTAGCTCGTGCTGATCGGGTCCGCCCAGGTGCTCTCGTGGGCGGCGAGGTCTTCCGCCGCCAGGAGGCCCCCGGTGTCGCGCGAGAAGCGGGCGATGCGCTCGGCCAGCTCCCCGGTGTAGACGGAGTCGCCGCCGCTCTCGGCTATCAGGCGCAGGCTGCGCGCCATCTCGGGGCTGCGCCAGATTTCGCCGACCTGCGGCGCGCGGCCGGCCGGGGCGAACACGCCGGCGAACTCCGCAAACTCGGGACCGCGCAGCCTCGGATGGACGGCGTCCACGTGGCGGCGCCAGCCCCAGACCGCGATCGGCGAGGCGGGATGGCCCTCCTCGGCGTAGCGGGCAGCGGGCTCGAGCAGCCGCGCGAACGGAAGCCTGCCGAACCGGCCGTGCAGGTCGCGCCAGGCGGCAGGCGCTCCCGGGACCGTCACCGGCAGCCATCCGTGTTCCGGTACGGCGTCGTGGCCGCCCGCTCTGACCGCTTCCGCCGTCAATCTCGCCGGAGCGCGACCCGAACCGTTCAGGCCGTGCAGGCGGGCGCCGTCCCACACCAGCGCGAATGCGTCGCCGCCGATCGAAGACGTCGCGGGCTCCACGACCGTCGCGGCGGCGCCCATCGCCACCGCGGCATCGACCGCGTTGCCGCCCTCGCGGAGGACGTCCAGGCCCGCGCGGGCAGCCAGCGGCTGGCTCGTCGCGACGATGCCGCCGGCGGCGAACACGGGCTGATGACGGCCGGGCGAGACGAGCTCGTCCAGCTTCAGCCGGTTCACGTCTGGCATCTCCGCACCGCCGGCGAGTCTGACAAACCCGGGCGCGCTGTACGCCTCGGCTCGCTCCGAATATGCTGTGCCGGATGTCGGGGAGGGGACTGCTGCTCGCGCTTGCGTTCGGGCTGGCTGCTTTCGCGCCGCTCGGCTCGCAGGGCGGAGCGACGGCGAGCAGCGCTGTCCCGCAGAGCCTGCTCCTCGAGCCGATCGGTGCCTTTACGAGCCCGACCTTCGTCGCCTCGCCTCCCGGGGACCAGCAACGCCTGCTCGTGGTTCAGCAGGGCGGCGAGATCAAGCTCGTCCTCAACGGAGTCCTCCAGGCGACCCCGTTCCTGAACGCGATGAGCTGGATCACCTTCGGCGGCGAGCGTGGCCTGTACTCGATGGCCTTCGCGCCGGACTACGACACGAGCCGCCGCTTCTACATCTACTTCACCAACCTCCAGGGCAACATCGAGGTCGACGAGGTGCTGCGCGACGCGAGCGATCCGAACGTCGCCGACCCGAGCACGCGCCGCCAGGTGATCGTCGTCCCGCATCCGAGCCAGTCGAACCACAACGGCGGCCAGCTCCAGTTCGGTCCGGACGGGATGCTCTACATGGCGACCGGCGACGGCGGCGGCGGCGGCGATCCGTTCCGCACCGGCCAGAACCTGCTCGATAATCGCGGCAAGCTGATCCGGATCGACCCACGGCAGGACGGCGCGAACCCCTACCGCGTTCCGGCGAACAACCCCTTCGTCGGCCAGCAGGGCGCGAACCCGGAGATCTGGTCGTACGGCCTGCGCAACCCCTGGCGCTTCTCGTTCGACCGGCTGACCGGCGATCTGAACGATCGGCGACGTCGGCCAGAACCTGTGGGAGGAGATCGACTACCGGCCGGTCGACCTCGCCTGGGGTGACGGCGTCAACTTCGGCTGGAGCTGCTTCGAGGGCCGGCACACCTACAACACCGACGGCGCCTGTAACCCGCCCCCGGCGAACGCGGTCCCGCCGGTCTTCGAGTACTCGCACGCGAGTCGCAGTGCGTGCTCGATCACGGGCGGCTACGTCGTCCGCGACCCCGAGCTGACGACGCTCGCCGGGCGGTACGTCTACGGCGACCTCTGCACCGGAGACATCTACTCGCAGGTGCTCCAGATCCCCGACTCGCTCGACGACCAGCCGACCGGGCTGAACGTGACCTCGATCGTGTCTTTCGGCGAGGACGCCTGCGGCCACCTCTACGCGGTGGGCCAGGGCTCCGGCAACAACGTCTTCCGGATTCGGCAGATGGACCCGCCGCCGCCAGACTGCGTCTCGCAATTCCCGCTGCCGGTCCTGGAGGCGCGGGTCGAGGATAATTTCCTCATCGAGTTGCTCGATCCCGACGGGCAGAACCTCGACGGCCGGACGCTGCCGGAGGGCTCGTACACGGTCGTGGTCCACGACAACTCCGAGTTCCACAACTTCCACCTGCTCGGTCCGCTCTCGTGCGTCCCGAACTCGCTGTGCCAGACGGCGGTGCCCGACGTCGGCGAGGAGACGTGGACGGTCAACTTCACGCCGGGCACGGTCGTCTACCAGTGCGACCCGCACCAAAGCTTCATGCGGGGCGAGTTCACGGTCACCGGAGGGGGACCGCCTCCGCCGCCGCCGCCACCACCGCCGCCGCCTCCACCGCCTCCGCCTCCGCCTCCGCCTCCGCCTCCGCCTCCGCCTCCGCCGCCGCCTCCGCCGCCGCCTCCGCCTCCGCCACCGCCGCCGCCTCCGCCTCCACCGCCGCCACCTCCGCCACCGCCTCCGCCACCGCCGCCTCCGCCACCGCCTCCGCCGCCTCCACCACCGCCACCGCCACCGCCTCCGCCTCCGCCTCCGCCTCCGCCTCCGCCTGCCTCCGCCTCCGCCTCCGCCTCCGCCTCCGCCTCCGCCTCCGCCTCCTCCTCCACCTCCATCCCCCGCCACCACCTCCGCCGCCACCTCCGCCGCCGCGCAGGTGCGTCGTCCCGCGCGTCATCGGGATGAAGCTGCCGGCGGCCAGGCGGAAGATCGCCCGGGCTCACTGCCGAGTCGGGAAGGTCACTTTCCGGAGGACGGCGAGAGCCAGGCGGGGACGAGTGCTCGCGCAGAGGCCCAGAGCCGGCAGGCGGCTCAGATTCCACGCGAAGGTCAACCTCGTCGTCGGACGCCGACGCTAGTGGACGACGACGCCGTCCGCCTGACCACCCTGCCGGGCGAGCCCGAGGCCGAGGCGCTCTGCGGGCTCCTGCGGAGCGAGGGGATCGAGTGCGCTCACCGTCTGACCGTCGAGGAAGACTCGCCGTTCGAAGGGATCGCGACCGACGGGATGCGCGAGATCCTCGTGCACGCGGCCGACCTCGACCGCGCGCGCGAGCTGATCACCCCGGCCGAGAGCTGATCCCGCCGGCGGTCCTGCCGAGTGGGTTCGGCCACTGTGCTTTTCGCGGTTATGAGCTGAGCGCGCCCTCGAGCTCGAGCAGGGTGCGCTTGCGGTCGAGGCCGCCGCCGTAGCCGGTGAGCGCGCCGGTCGAGCCGACGACCCGGTGGCAGGGGAGCACGATCGGCACCGGGTTGCGGTTCATCACCGTCCCGACCGCGCGGGCGGCCCTGGGGCGGCCGGCGCGGGCGGCGAGGGCGCCGTACGTCGTCAGCTCGCCGTAGGGGACGCGCGCGAGCTCCTCGAGCACCGTGCGCCCGAACTCGCGGGCGAGTCTCAGGTCGACCGGGAGCTCGAACTCCCGCCGCTTGCCGGCGAAGTACTCGTCGAGCTGGCGCCGGGCCTCGTCGGTCGGGCGTGGGGAGCGGAGGACGCGGGCGCCGAAAGCACGCGCGAGCAGCTCCTCGTCGCGCTCGGGCTCGGGGTCGTACTCGATCTCGCAAAGGCCGCGGTCGGTGACCGCGACCAGCAGGCGGCCGACCGGAGTGTCGATCAGGTCGTAGGCGACGTCCAGCAGGCCCTCGGCCGCGGCGGCGTCGCGGAAGCGGGCGTCGAGCTCGGGAGAGACGGTCATCGGGACTCCTTTCTGCGCAGCCGGCGGACGCCCGAGGACGCCGCCTGCCGCGCGGCCTCGCCCGAGGACCCGATCGCATTGCCGATCTCCTCGTAGCTGAGGTCGTAGCCGTAACGGAGGAAGACCGCGGCGCGCTCCTTCTCGGGCAGCTCGGCCGTGAGCCGGCGGAGCTCCTCGTAGGGGAGAGGCTCGTCCACCGATTCGAGGTCGGGCACGTCGGCCGAGGCGATCCGCTCGCCCCGCCGGGCGTCGATCGCGACGTTGCGGGCGATCGTCAGCGCCCAGGCGCGGAGGTGCCGCCCGTGCTTCAGCGCGGGGTAGGCACGGAGCGCCCGGAGGAACGTCTCCTGGAACGCATCGTCGGCGTCGGCGCCGAGGAGCCCCCGCAGCTGTGCGAGCACGGGGCCTTTCTGCTCCTCGTAGAACCGTTCGAATGGGGGGACGCGCACTGCTTCCATCATTCCTAGAAACGAGTGGGCGCGCGAAAATGTGAGACGGTGTTTCGGCAATGCCGCCGAAGGTCGAGCGCAGGGGTCTTGCCGGCCGCCGACTCGTGCTCGCGACGCTCGCGGGGGCGCTGACCCTCCTCGTCGCGCTCCTGGCGGGCGCGGGGTGGACCGTCGCTGCCTCTGTCGCCTGGGTCGCCGCCGCCCTGGTGACGAGCGCGTGGATCTGGCTTCGAATCGGGCGGGATGGACGCGGCCGAGACCGCGGGGCACGCGCAGAGCGAGGACTACTCGCGGCCGGCCGCCGACCTCGTCCTCCTGAACGCCAGCGTGGCGAGCCTCGTCGCCGTCGGCTTCGCGCTCGTCCAGGCACGCCACCACGAGGGCACGGACAAGGGATTGCTGCTCCTGCTGGCGTTCGCCGTCGTCGCGCTCTCCTGGGCGACCGTGCAACTCGTCTTCGCCGTCCGCTACGGAGACCTCTACTACGCCGCGCCGGTCGGAGGCGTGGACTTCAACGAGGACGATCCGCCCGACTACCACGACTTCGTCTACCTGGCGCTGACGATCGGGATGACGTTCCAGGTCTCGGACACGAACATCGGCTCGAAGCCGCTTCGGCGGACCGCAACCCGGCACGCGCTGCTCTCGTTCCTGTTCGACGCGGTGATCGTCGCGCTTCTGATCAACGCCGTCGCGAGCCTGCTTCAGTAACGCCTCGGGGCCCCGGCGGGAAGTGCTGCATCCGGGCAATGCGCCAGGTGAGAGGACGCTGGCCCAGGCCTTAGCGTCGGTCGCCCGGGCCCAACTGGAAGCGGTGCTCGCCTTTTCGTTTGCTCTGAACCTGCGGCGCGGTCGGCACGCGACGGCGACCTACGCCTCGCCCTCCCAGTAGTCGAGCTCGCGCTCGCGCGGGAGCAGCGCGCCCTGGCCGTCGCTGCGCGCCCGGAAGCCGACCTTGCCGCTGTCGGGATAGTGGACGACGGTCAGCGAGCTCTCGGACGAGAAGATGACCACGCGCGCCGGCTCGGCGCTCCTGTTGATCAGTTGATGGGCGCCCTCTGGCCCCTCGCGGAAGACGACGACGTCGCCGCGCGCGAGCTCGCGCTCGCCCTCCGGCGCGCGCAGCGTCGGCGTCCCCGATACGACGAGCAGCCATTCCTCCATGCCGTACGTGTAGTGATAGGGCCACGTCTTCTCGCCGGGCGGGAGCTCATAGAGGCCCGCCCCGAGCGCACGCGCACCGAGCCGGGCGCCGACCCGGGTGGCGCGGTGACGGAAGCCCTCACGATCGTTCTCGGAGTCCCAGTCCTGCTCGCCCTCGAGGTTGAACACCTCCATGCGCCGGATTGTAGGGCGGGGGCGTCCAGAGGTCTCGACTCAGGGGGCATTCCC
>CAWAAD010000014.1:0-14516 GCA_963779895.1 uncultured Actinomycetes bacterium
GCTGGATGAACAAGCGCGGAAACCCGAAAAGCCTGTCGCCGCCCACCCGGGCAACCTCAGCGCAGTCAAGCAGGGCGTTCACTCTCCCCGCCTGATCCAGGAGCGCGCGGCCGTGATCGTGAGCGAACTCACGCAATCGTTCGAGTTCTCGCCTGCCGAGCCGCTCGCTGCGCAGGAGGCGGCTCGCTGCATCGCGATTCTGGAGGCGATCGATCGGGACCTCGACCAGCGCGGACTCGTAGACAAGGACGCCAGCCTCGCTACCTGCTGAACCACCGCTCGAGGACCTCTCGCCAGCTCGAGCACTGGCTCGAGAGGGTTTCAGCGGCGATCGAACGGCAAATAACCAGCGGCAGTTGCCCCCGCGGGCGGAGTTCGCTGACTATGTGAAGGCGCTGCAGCGGATCGCGCTCGGTCAGGATGCCACCGCGACCGCACGCGATCGCCTCGCCGCGCTCAAAAGGACTCCTCGAACTCGGGCCGCCGGGTACGACTAGTTACCTCGAGCGCCCCGCAGACGTCGAGTTGAGAGAGCGCGAGCACGCAATCCGCGAGGCTGTCCGCAAGGAAAGCATCGCCGAGCGAGAGCGCAAGCTTGGCATTGGCTAGGACGGTGGCGAGTTCGAAGCCTGCGTTCGCGTGAGCACGTCATTGTCCAGCGCTTGGTTCAGGATCGCCGGGTCGATCAAGTTTGTGACGTTCTCCAGGGTGCGCAAGTCGGTCGCCTCGATCACGTCTTGTATCCCGCCGCCTTCGGCAACGACGCTGGCGGCGATGTCGTCGTTCTGGCTGTGTCGATCAGCTCGTGTGAGCGGCTCGACTGGAGCGTCATGCTCGTCGAGCCAGGCCTCATAGGAGTTGCGAGGAGGGCGGCGAGGAGATGCGAACTCGCGCGAGGCCGCCTTCGTGTAGTGAGCCTGCGTTCGTTCGCGCTTGGCCTGCTCCGCGGCCTTCCTTCGCACCTCCCGTTCGAGGCCTTGCTCGGCCGCACGGCGACCGGTAACGGCTCGCCGCTCGGCGCGCAGTTGGTTCTCTGCCTGTCTAAGCGCTCGTGCGGCCTCCGGTCGCATGAAGTAATCCATCAGGGTCGTGTGAGCGACGCGGTAGTCGGGAGCGAGCGATCGGAACGACTCGCCGGCCGCTCGGCGGCGAAAGAGCGCGTCATCGGGAACGAGCTTCCGCAGTCGGCATTGACGTGTCACCTTCTGCTTCTAGCTCCGTCGTGTAACCACACCACCAACACACCAGTCAGAACACTCCCAACCGACGAGATATGCCAATGTCGGAAGCGAACTTGGCTGGGGTGGATCCTCGAGCACGGGAAACCGTGGTCAGATGTGGTTCAGCGCCTCGCCCAGAAACGGCTTCCGAGAAGCGCTGAAACGGCGTTTTTCCATTTCACGATACGCCCGATTTGCAGGACTTTTAATCCCAAGGTCGCAGGTTCGATCCCTGCCCGGCCCATCGGACGACGCAGGCGACCTCGTCGACGCAGCACCAGCTTCGCGGCGGCCCTGACGGGCGCTTGACTCGCGTCAGCGAGCGGCGTAGCGTCGGAAGAAGAACTGGCACGGGAGGAAGCACTTGCCTCACTCTGAGTCTCCCAGTGCTGCGGCAGAGGTCCCGATCGGGGCCTATTCGCTCGACGTCGGAGGCCGCTCCGGCTCCTTCGCGCAGTTCCAGGCCGAGGAAGAACGCGAGAATGCGGGCGAACTCGCGGCCGCGCTCGACGAGCAGATCCAGAGCCCGCCGGCGGTCGTCGCCGCAGTCGAAGAGTTCCAGGAGAGCGCGGACGCGGTCACCGGCCGCATCGAGCAGGCGGACAAACTCGTGAGGGCGGCCGCGGACGGGCAGCTGCTCGACATGGGCAATGTCTCGGGTGAGGTCGACTCCCTGCTCGACTTGTTCGCCCGGCTCGACAGCGAGGGACGGTTCGAGGAGCAGCTGAAGCTGATGCGCTCGCTGAACGGACTGCTCGCCCTCTCGCGGCGATGGCTCGACCTGATCCGCTCGCTGCTGGCGCTGCTTCGGTCGGCGAAGGCCGCGGGCCATGCGGCGGGCCAGGCCTTCGCCCACCACGAGCTCGGTTCGCTCAACCTCTGCGCGGGGCGGCCGGACGCGGCCGCGAAGCACCTGGGCGAGGCGTTCCGATTGGAAAGCGCCATCGGCGACCTGGCGGGCCGCTGCGCCACGCGCCACAACCTCGACTCCGCCCACCGCGACCTGGCGCTCCGCTCGCGCCCGTGGCTCCGCCGGCCGGGGCGAATCCAGCGTCTCGTGGTTCTGGCGGGAGCGCTCGCCATCGCTGCTGGAAGCGGCGCGGGGATCGCCCTCGCGTTTCACCGGGGGGACGGGCACCAAGGTTCGACAACCGCGCCTCCTCCACCGCCGCCGCCCGGGGCACACAGGCTCACGGTCACGCTGGCCGGGAAAGGCACCGGCTCCGTTCGCGGCCCCGGCATCGCTTGCCCGAACGACTGCAGGGCCCGCATCCGCGAAGGGCGCGCCGTGATCCTCATCGCGACACCGACGAACGGCTCGGCGCTCACGAGCTGGTCGCGTCCCGAGTGCGGTCGAGCCTCGAGGTGCAAGCTCAGGGTGACGCGCCCCCTAACCATCACGGCGACGTTCGCCCCCGCGACCGACCGCCAGCCGCCAACCGCGCCGACGGGTCTTCGGGCGGTTGCCGTGAGTCCGAACGAGATCGATCTGTCCTGGGTGAAGTCCTCGGACAACGTCGGCGTCACCGGCTACGTGATCTACCGTGACCGGCTGAAGCTGACGACGGTTTCCGGGACGACCACGGCCTACCGCGACACCGGCCTCGCACCGTCGAGCGGGCACGTCTACAGCGTCCAAGCGGTCGACGCGGCGCAGAACGCCTCGCCGCAATCGGCCCTGACGAAGGCAAAGACTCTGCCCGCCACCGACACGCAGCCGCCGTCGACGCCGGATGGCCTGAAGGCGACCGCGCTGAGCTCCAGCGAGATCGACCTCACCTGGACGGCTTCTACCGACAACGTCGGGGTCACCGGCTACGTGATCTATCGCGACGGCAGCGAGCTGACGACGGTTCCGGCTACCCAGACGAGCTTCCAGGACACCGGGCTCGACTTCTCGACTCGCTACGTCTACAACGTTCAGGCGATCGACGCGGCCGGAAATCGATCAGACAAGTCCAACTCGGCTGAGGCGACGACCGGCCCGGGCTAACGAGGCCCTGGGAGCAGTTGCGTGGCCGCCGACGAGTAACTAGGGTCGAGCGGAGCCGTGAAGCGTCTGATCGTCTGCTGCGATGGGACCTGGAATCGCCCAGACCATATTGATCAGGGCGTTGCCGCTCCGACGAACGTGGCCAAGATCTCGCTTTCGCTCGCAGACGAGGACGGTGCCGGCAACCAGCAACTCCTGTACTACCAGGCCGGCGTGGGCACGCGCCGACGTGAGCGGCTGCTCGGCGGCGGGTTCGGCGTCGGCCTCTCGCGCAACGTCCAGGAGTGCTACCGCTTCCTGGTCGACAACTACGAGCCCGGAGACAAGCTGTACTTCTTCGGCTTCAGCCGCGGCGCATTCACCGCTCGCAGCACCGTCGGGCTTGTCCGCAACAGCGGCATCCTTCGGCCCGGAAACCGGGATCGAATCAAAGAGGCGTACGCGCTCTATCGGGCCCCCGACAAAGACAGCGAGCCAAGCGGTATCGCGGCCGAGCTCTTCCGGCACACCTACTCGCACTCGGAGATCTACGTCGATTTCGTGGGCGTCTGGGACACAGTCGGCGCATTGGGCATCCCGATTGACGGCTTCCGACCGCCGCTCCTGAGCAGGCTGTGGACCTTTCACGACACCACGCTGAGCCGCTACGTGCTCAACGCCTACCACGCGATTGCCGTTGACGAGCGGCGCAAGCCGTTCAGGCCGACGATCTGGGTGAAGAAGGCCGATGCACAGAATCAGACGCTGGAGCAGGTGTGGTTCGCCGGGGTCCACTGCGACATCGGTGGTGGCTACCGCGATCCCGGGCTCTCGGAGATCCCGCTCTTGTGGATGGCGGAGAAGGCTCGCGGCTGTGGGCTGGCGTTCAAGCCGGACCACCTGGTGGTGAACCCGACAGACTCCGACCCCGAGGCCCGCAGAGCGGGGAGGCAGGTCGTACCGGACTACGCCGCTGAGCTGCACAACTCGCGCACCCGCTTCTACCTGCTACAGCCGGCCTACGACCGCCGGCTTGCCGGAGATGACGGCGCCGAAGTGGACGGTGGTGCGGTGGCGTCCAGCGTCAAGGCACGTAACGACACGGACGGAAGCTACCGTCCGCCCGGGCTTTCCGAGCGGCTGGCCGCCGGCCTGGAAGTCGCTCCGGTGCAGGACGGTCATTGAGCGAGCTCGCCGTCGCCGCAGCGCCGAAGCTCGAGATCGTCGATCTACGGGCAGCTCGCGACGATGCCCTCCTCGCGGAGGTCTACGAGGGGCTCTACTCCGAAGCGTTCCCGCTGAGCGAGGAGCGCGAGGATCTCGATGCGCTGCGGGCCGGGCTCTGGGGTGATGACGAGCGCGGTCCCGTCTGTCACTTCTTCGTGGGCCGGCGGGACGGGAAGGTCGTCGGCCTGGCTGCGTGCGAGTACTACCGACGCAGCTCGTCCGGCCTGTTGTCGTATCTGGCGGTCGTTCCCGAGGCGCGCGGTATGGGCGTCGGCCGTTCGCTGCTCGGTGCGTGCACCGACGCTCTCCATGCTGACGCGGGCGCCGCGTCGGCACGACTGCATGCGCTCTTCGCCGAGGTTCACGACCCCGTGCGGATCGGTTCGACCGCCGACTCGATGGCGCCGCTCGAGCGACTGCGCGTGTTCGCGCGCTTCGGAGCGAAGCGCGTGCCGATCGCGTATGTACAGCCAGAACTCGCCGCCGGCGGCGCTCGCGGGCGTGCGTTGATGCTGCTGGCGTTCCCGCTCACGCCTGGGCGAGACTTGACCGCTCTGCCGTCGGCGGTCGTCAGGCTGTTCCTCGAAGACCTCTACGCGTCGCTGGGCGTGGATCCGCCCTCGGACGATCTCGATTTCGTCCGCTCGCTCGTCGGTCTGAACGACCGGCGGATCGAGCTCGAGGAGCTGACACCGGTCGAGGAGTCCCTCCTGCCGCCGGCGACCTCGTACGGCGTTGCGGTCCACTTCGCGGTGCGGGCGAGGGACGAGTCGCCGGTCGCGCCCTCGTCGCCAGAGCTCGCGTCGTTCGAGGAGGACATGCTCGCCTATTCCTACCCCGAGCGGCCGCCGTTCGCCACGCGGACGGTCGCGGTCCCGAACGAGTATGCGCGGGTCGCGGTGGAGTTCCCGGGCGAGCTCACCTACGAGTCCGAGGGCCTCTGGGTAACGCTGCGCTCGTCCGACGGGAGGGCGGGCGTACACGGACATTTCTCGTTCGCGCGTCGCGGACAGACTTCGTCAGCGGTGTCTCGATTCTCCATCTCGTCTTCGGCCCCGATCCCGGCGCGAGCTCGACGTCGGCGCTGAACGAATACGACCTGATCAAGCTGACGAAGCTCTGGCAGCCGGCTGAAGGCCTGTCACAGGACGGAACGGACGCTGTCGGCAAACCATTCGTGCAGTTCCGCGCGCACGAGCGGGTGCTCGCGCTGAACGAGCTCGCCGAGGTCGTGTTCGACGAGAGGGTCGACGACAAGTCGCCGCGCGTCGGAACGATCCAGATACTGCACGAGATCTGCGCGGAGGGGTTGTGTGACGAGATCGAGGAGGTCATCGAGAGGCAGGGTGCCGCCGAGACACCGCCACACGCAGTCGCGGTCGGAGGATTGGTGCAGGGGCTCCTGGACTTCCAGGCGATCGACGCGGACGAGCTGGCGGATGTCTTCAAAGAGGTGGAGCTCGAGGAGGAGTTGGTGCGCGCGCACCACAAGGGGTCGCTCGTAGTTGTCTCGGCGTCCGACCGCGCGTTCTCGCAACAGATGGTGCAGCTGACCGTGGGCCTGAGCCCCTATCTCCTCGTTCCGCAGGCGGTGCTGCTTCACAACGAGTGGTGGTTGTGGCGAGCCCTCAGCGACCTGGACGCCGCCCGCGGGCCGGGCGTCCGCGGGCTCAAGCGGCTGCCGGGATTCCAGAAGACGCGGAAGCAGGAGCGCGCACGCCGCGACGTCTCACGGGCGCTCTCCCGCTTCCTGGTGCCGAACGTGTTCCACTACGCCGAGGAGAAGAACCTGTACGAGAAGGGCCGCCGCTCGCGCGGCCTCCACAAGCGGCAAGCATCGGTCGAGGCGCGGCTCGAGGCGCTGACCGCCGACAACCGTGCGCGCCACGGCCAGATCCGAAGCGCTGCGACGCAGTCGTTACCCGTGCTTTTGCTCGTCTTCACCTGGCTCGACGCCTTGCACAGGTATCCGCACGCAGTCGTCTATGCCGTGCTGGTGCCCGTCTCCGTGCTGACGCTGGTCGCTCTTGCCTTCGCCTTCTGGCGCGAGTGACGGCCTGACGAGCAGATCGCCGATCTGGCAGAATCCGGAGCCAGGCTCGCGTTCGAGCCACAACCATCGACTGGTCGGGGGACGTGATGGCAGCAGTCGATTTCTTTCTCAAGCTCGACGGCATCAAGGGCGAGAGCACCGATGCCAAGCACAAGGACGAAATCGACGTCGAGTCGTGGAGCTGGGGCGAGACGCACGCCGGCGGCGGTCGCGCGGGCGGGGGCGCCGGAGCCGGCAAGGTCGCGATGCAGGACTTCCACTTCACGATGCGGCAGAACACGGCGAGCGTCGGCCTGATGCGGGTGTGCGCGACGGGTGAGCACATCAAGCAGGCAACCCTCAGCGGCCGCAAGGCGGGCAAGGACCAGCAGGAGTACCTGACGTTCAAGTTCTACGACGTCCTTGTCAGCTCGTTCCAGACCGGCGGTAGCGAGCAGGCTGACGCCGTGCCGGTCGACCAGGTGTCGCTGGCCTTCGCCAAGATCGAGGTCGACTACAGGCCGCAACAGCGGGACGGGTCGCTCGGGACCCGGTCCACTTCGGCTTCGACCTCAAGCAGAACAAAGCCCGCTAGCGAAAGCGCGGAGCGTGGAGCCGGTCCGCGCCGTTCCGCCGCCGAGGCGGCCGGAGCCCCCGCGCGTCGAGAGTGCCGAGGCAGCCGCAGAGCTGGCGCGCCTGCTGCGGCGCACCGGATATGAGACGCCTCATATCCAGGAGCGCCTGGCCACCGGTGACGAGCTGCTCGCGCGCTCACCGGAGCTGCCGGCCTATCTTCGCCGGCTCGGCGACTCCGACGGGCTCGCCGTGCTGGTTCGACTCTTCCTGCTCGGCGTCCCGGTCCCGCGCGCGCGGCTCGAGGCGCTGCTCGACCCACAGCTTTGCGAGCGCCTCGGCGCAGCGGGCCTGCTCGTCGACCATGGAGAGGCCGTCCACGGCGCCGCGCGCATCGTCCCGCACGACGAGCTGCTGATCACATCGGATCACGCGGCGGTCGCAGAAGGCCATGCCGATCACGTCCCCGGCGTGCACCGCCCGTCGGTCGCGCTCGCGCACCTCACCGTCCGCGGCTCGGGCGAGAGCGCGCTCGACCTGTGCACCGGCAACGGAATCCAGGCGATCCTGCTCGCCGCCCACGCCGAACACGTCGTCGCGACGGACGTCAACGAGCGAGCGCTTCGTTACGCCGGGTTCAACGCGGCGCTGAACGGCGTCGGCAACATCGAGACCCGACACGGGAGCTTCTTCGAGCCGGTCGAGCGCGAGCGCTTCGACCTCGTCGTCGCGAACCCGCCCTACGTCGTCTCGCCGGAGAGCGCGTACCTGTTCCGTGACAGCGGCATGGCCGGGGACTCCGTCTCCGAGCACGTCGCCCGCGGCGTGCCTGCGCTCCTCGCGCCAGGCGGCTACGCCTCGATCCTCGTCGCCTGGGCGCTCGACCCTGACGACCCGGCGGAGCGGCCGCGCGCCTGGCTGGAGGGCTCCGGCTGCGACGCGTTCCTGCTCCACACCTCGACTGACGACCCGATCGAGACGGCGGCCCTTTGGAACCGGGACCTGCTCGACCGCCCCGAGGCGTACGCGGGCGCACTCGACCGCTGGCTCGACTACTACCGCCGGCTCGGGATCGAACAGCTCGGTTACGCATGCCTCGTCCTCCGGAAACGCGGCGACGGCCGGGACGGCGAACTCGTGCCACAGGCGCTTCCGCAGGCCGCGCTTCGTCAGGCCGGAGAGCACGTGAGACGGCTCTTCGAGATGCACGACCGGCTCGCGGAGCTGCACGACGATGCCTTGCTCGACCAGCGGTTGCGTGTCGTCGACGACGCGGTCGTCGCCCAGGAGAGCCGATTCGCCGACGGCCGCTGGCAGTCCGAGAGCCTCACGCTCCGGCTTGACCGCGGGCTGCCGTTCTCGGCCGAGCTGGACGCCGCGACCGCGACGCTGATCCGCAGGCTCGACGGGTCGACCACGCTCAGGAGCGCGCTGGCGGATTTCGACGACGCGACCGACCGCGCGAGCGGCGTCGCTCTCGCACGCCGGATGCTCGCGGCCGGCTTCCTCGACTTCGCCGACTGACCTGTGAGCAAGAGCGGGCTCTACGCGCACTTCGGCTCCAACTCGTCGTCTACAACGATCTCGCCTCCTCGAACACGCACGCGCGGCAATCGACAACTGGCTTTCGCACGCCCTTGCTTCCGCGGCCTCGGAGCCTCGTGGGTGACCCGTCGATGCCGGGCGCGCTGCCGCGGTAGCCCTGGATACGATCGCGGCGTGAGCCGCTTCGAACAGGTCGTGGACGTGGCCCGCGAGGCGATGGAGGAGCTCTCGGTTCCCGGGGTCGCGCTCGGAGCCCTCTTCGACGGCGAGGAGCAGACGACCGGTCTCGGCATCACGAGCGTCGAGAACGCGCTCGAGGTGACGCCGGACACGCTCTTTCAGATCGGGTCGATCACCAAGACGTTCACCGCGACCGCGATCATGCGGCTCGTCGAGGACGGGAAGCTCGCGCTCGACGAGCCCGTCCGGATCTACCTGCCTGACTTTCGCGTGGCTGACGAGGACGCCGCCGCTCGCGTCACGGTTCGCCAGCTCCTTACGCACACCGGGGGGTGGCTCGGGGACTACTTCGACGACCTCGGCGCGGGCGACGACGCGCTCGCGCGAATGGTCGAGCGTCTCGCGACCGTGCCGCAGCTGACCCCCCTCGGCGCGCAGTGGGCCTACAACAACTCGGCCTTCTACGTCGCGGGCCGGATCGTCGAGGTGGCGACCGGGCAGACGGTCGAAAAGGCGCTCGGAGAGCTCGTGCTCGAGCCGCTGGGGCTCGAGGATTCCTTCTTCTTCGCCGACGACGTCATGACCCGGCGGTTCGTCGTGGGGCACGAGCTCGACGAGGATGGCGCCACGGTCGTTGCTCGGCCGTGGCCGATCGGACGGGCTGCCAACGCCTGCGGCGGCCTGATCTCGACCGTGCGCGAGCTCCTGCGCTACGCCCGCTTCTGGATCGACGACGGCGACCTGCTGACCGACGCATCGGTCGCGGAGATGACGAAGCCCCAGGTCCCGATCGGCGGGGAGTACGACGCGGTCGGGTTGGCGTGGTTCCTGCGCGAGCGGGAGGGCGTCCGGCTGATCAGCCACGGCGGCGGCACGAAGGGCCAGATCTCGTTGCTCGCGATCGCGCCGGAGCAGGGCTTCGCCTTCGTCGCGCTGACGAACCACCAGTGGGGCGGCCCGGTCGCCGAGCGTGCCTTCGACGAAGCGACCGAGGCCTTCCTCGGCTTCCGTGAGCCGGAGCTGACCGCCGTGGACATGCCTGCCGAGCGATTGAGCGAGTACCTCGGCCGGTACGAGTCGAAGCTCGCCGATGCGGAGCTCGTCCAGACAGAGTCAGGCCTCGAGTTCCGTTACGAGCTCAAGGGCGGCTTCCCGACCCCTGACACGCCGGCTCCTCCGAACCCGCCTCCGGATCCGGTCGCGTTCGCGTCCGAAGACGAAGTCTTCGTCCCGGAAGGGCCGTTCAAGGGCGATCGCGCGCGCTTCCTGCGCGCCGCCGACGGCCGGATCGAGTGGCTCCGGGCCGGGGGACGCCTGTATGCCCCGGCGGGCCGTCGATGAGGATCGGGCCGTGAAGATTCACGCCGCCGTACTCGAGGGGTTCGGGGAGCCGCTCGAGGTTCAGGAGCTCGACCTCGCCGAGCCGAAGGGGGGCGAGGTGCTCGTCCGGCTCGTCGCCTGCGGGGTCTGCCACACCGACCTCTACACGGCCTCGGGGTCGGATCCCTCCGGCTACGCGCCGACGGTGCTCGGGCACGAGGGTGCTGGCGTCGTGGAGGCGGTCGGCGAAGGCGTGACCTCCGTGGCTCCGGGCGACCACGTGGTGACGCTCTTCTCGCCCCAGTGCGGCGAGTGCGAGCACTGCCGCGACCCGCGCACCAACCTCTGCCTCGCGATCCGGGATCAGCAGGGTCTCGGGTTCCTGCCTGACGGGACGGCGCGGCTCTCGCGGGACGGGGAGCCGATCCGGCACTTCATGGGCTGCTCGACCTTCGCGGAATACACCGTCATGCCCGAGATCGCGCTCGCGAACGTGAGCAAGGCGGCGCCGCTCGACCGCGCCTGTCTCTTCGCCTGCGGCCTCTCGACCGGCCTCGGCGCGACAATCAACACGGCGAAGGTGCAGCCTGGCTCGACGTGCGTCGTCTTCGGCGCGGGCATGGTCGGTCTCGGCGCGGTCGCCGGTTGCCGGCTGCAGGGCGCCGAGCGGATCGTCTGCGTCGACCTCTCCGAGGAGCGGCTGGAGCTGGCGCGCGGTCAGGGCGCGACCGACACGCTCGTCGGCGGGACGGACACCGTGCAGCAGATCCTGGACATGACCCGCGGCTTCGGCGCCGACTACACCTTCGAGGCGACCGGGAGCGTCGCCGTCATGCGCCAGGCGGTCGAGTCCGCCCGGATGGGCTGGGGCCTCGCGACGGTCTGCGGCGTCGCCGGGAAGGGCGAGACCGTGGACATCGTGCCGCGCTTCCTGATCACCGGCCGGCGGGTGGCCGGCTCGTCGTTCGGCGGCTGCAAGGGCCGCGACCAGGTTCCCCAGTTCGTCGAGCGCTGGCTCGCGGGCGAGATCGACGTCGAGCCCTTCGTCTCACACAGCCTCGCGCTGGACGACGTCAACCGCGGCTTCGAGCTGATGGAGGCGCAGGACGGCATCCGCAGCGTGATCCGGTTCAGCTAGTCGGGCAGCAGAGGCATCTCGACTCCGCGGCGGCGCCCGAGCAGCACCGCTCGCGTGACGGCTTGGGCTCCGAAGCGAGCCCGTACCTCGTCGAGGGCCGCATCGAGCGAGCCGCTGCCGCGGCGATCGAACGGCAGCGGCAGTTGCAGGTTCCGGCCGTCGCCGAGGTTGCCGACCGCCACGCCGACGAGCGTGATGCCCCGACGCTCGATCAGCGGCGTGGCGGCGGCGAGCAGCCCGCGCGCCACGGCCAGGATCGTCTGCGTGTCGTCGGTCTCGTACGCAAGCGTGTGCGAGCGCGTCGCCCGCGTGAAGTCAGCGAAGCGGAGGCGGAGGACGACCGTGCGCCCGGTGCGGCCCGCGCGCCGCATCCGGTGTGCGACCCGGTCGACGAGACCGATCAGCGCGGCGTCGACGTCATCGAGCGATTTCCGCGAGCGGCCGAGCGCGCGCTGCGCCCCGATCGAGCCTCGGCGCCGGCGAGGGTGCACGGGCCGCGGATCGCGGTTGTGGGCGAGCGCGTGCAGGTGCCGGCCCGACGCGCGCCCGAGCACCGACACGAGCGTGCCCTCGCCGAAGTCGGCGACCTGGCCGACGGTGTGGACGCCGATGTCGTGCAGCCTCCTCGCCGTCGCCGGCCCCACGCCCCAGAGCCGCTCCACCGGCAGCGGGTGGAGAAAGTCGAGCTCGCCCTGCGGCGGCACGAGGAGCAGCCCGTCGGGCTTGGCCACGCCGCTTGCGACCTTGGCCAGGAACTTCGTCCGCGCGATCCCGATCGTGATCGGCAGGCCGACGCGGTCGCGCACCTCGGACCGCAGCCGCGCGGCGATCTCGGCGGGGCTCCCGAACGCGCGCTCCATGCCGCGAACGTCGAGGAACGCCTCGTCGATGGACAGGCCTTCGACGAGGGGCGTGACGTCCTCGAATACCTGGAACAGATCCCTGCTGGCCTGTGCGTAGTCGGACATGCGCGGCTCGACCACCACCGCCTCCGGGCACAGGCTGCGGGCGCGGCCGACCCCCATCGGTGTCGCGATCCCGTGCGCCTTGGCCTCATAGCTGGCCGCGAGCACGACCCAGCCCCCGACGAGGACGGGCCGGCCTCGCAGGCGCGGATCGTCTCGCTGCTCTACTGCCGCGAAGAACGAGTCAGCGTCGGCATGCAGGATCGTGGCGTCGCTACTGTACGAACGTATGTTCGTATCATACTAGCAGCTGCAAAATGCAGCTTCTGTATATTGCAGGTATCGCCCAACCGCTCGCAGACGAGCTCTCACAGCGCTGGCACGAGCTCGGCGCTGTCCTCAGGAGCCGCAAGCTCCTCGGCGCGCTGCACCCGGGCTCGAAGCTGACGCCGAGCAAGCTGCGGGCGCTCGACCTGCTGGCAGAGCACGGCAGCATGCGCGTGGGCGAGCTCGCCGACGGGGTCGGGGTGGACGACACGACCGCAACGAGGCTCGTCGACCGGCTCGAGGCCGCCGGGCTAGCCGCGCGACGGAGCGACACGGGTGACCGGAGGGCGACGACGGTCGAGCTGACATCCGCCGGCGCAGAGCTCGTCGGGGGCATCGCGGCCGAGCGCCAGCAGTTCTTCCGCGACGTGCTCGCCGCGCTCGAGCCGCGGGAGCGCGCCGAGCTCGTGCGCCTGACCGCCAAGGCGGCGGACGCGCTGCGAGCGAGAAGCGCGGAGCTGGCGCGCCGTTGACCTGGCCGGCCGTGCTCGTGGAAGGCCTCGCCGTCCGCTTCGGCGATGTGGAGGCGGTCCGCGGGATCTCGTTCGCGGTCCCGCAGGGCGAGGCGTTCGGCCTGCTCGGCCCCAACGGCGCGGGCAAGACGACCACGATCCGCGTGCTCACGACCCTGCTCCGCCCCACCGAGGGCCGGGCCGCGGTCGCAGGCCACGACGTCGTCCGCGACGGCCTCGCGGTGCGACAGGCGATCGGCTACGTGCCGCAGGCGATCTCGATCGACGGCGCGCTCACGGCCCACGAGAACCTCGAGTTCTACGGCCGCGTGACCGGAGTGCCGCGGCGCGAGCGGCGCGAGCGCATCGAGCATGCGGTCGAGGCCATGGCGCTCGGATCGTTCCTGGACCGGCTCGGCCGCACGCTCTCCGGCGGGATGCTGAGGCGGCTCGAGATCGCGACCGCGCTACTGAAGCAGCCGGAGGTGCTCTTCCTGGACGAGCCGACGCTCGGGCTCGACCCGACCGCGCGCCGCGTGGTCTGGGACCGGCTCGAGGTGCTGCGCGAGGAGGCCGGGACGACGATCTTCGTGACGACGCACCAAATGGAGGAGGCGGAGCGCCAGTGCGAGCGGCTGGCGATCCTGGACCTGGGCGAGATCGCCGCCCTCGGCTCGCCGGTGGAGCTCAAGGAGGAGTACGCGGTGCCCTCGCTCGAGGACGTCTTCACGGCCGCGACCGGTGGAAGGCTCGAGGAAGGAGGGGGCTTCAGGGATGTCCGCGCCAGCCGAAAGCGTTCGCGCCGGCTCGCTTGAGCTCGCCGCCCGAGGGCTCGCCGTCCGCGCTGGGCGGCTGCGCGACGGGACGTTCGCGATGGGCTGGGCGGAGCTGCGCAAGCTCCGGCACGACCACCTGGACATCTTCACCCGCTCGGTCCAGCCGCTCCTGTGGCTGTTCATCTTCGGCACCGCGCTGCGCCGGAACCACGTCCTGAGCGGAGGCTTCCACGACTACCGCGCCTACCTCGCGCCCGGTGTGATGGCGCAGGCCGCGCTCTTCATCGCGATCTTCTTCGGCCTGGGCGTGATCTGGGAGCGGGACGTCGGCCAGCTCCAGCGCCTGCTCGCGACCCCGATCCCGCGGCTCGGGATCGTGCTCGGGAAGGCGACCGGAGCCGCGATCCGCGCGCTCACGCAGTCCGTCGTGCTCCTGGCCGTGATCGCGATCACCGGAATCTCGATCCGCTGGAACCCACTCGACATCGCCGGCGCGCTCGTCCTGCTCGTGCTCGGGACGGCGGGCTTCGCCTCGCTCTCGATGATCCTGGCGTCCCTCGTGCGCACGCGCGAGCGCTTCATGGGCATCGGGCAGCTCGTGGTCATGCCGCTCTTCTTCGCCTCGAGCGCGCTCTACCCGATCGCGATCATGCCGGGGTGGCTGCAGGTCGTCGCCCACGCCAACCCGCTCAGCTACGAGGTGCACGGGATGCGCGACCTGCTGCTCGGCATCTCGGCCGGCGGGGCGCTCTGGCTCGACTTCACGGTCGCTGTCGCCTTCCTGGCGGTCACGGCCGTCATCGCGGCGAAGACCTACCCTCGCGCGATCCTCTAACCGATCAGGCTCAC